>NZ_JAQITC010000001.1 GCF_028618525.1 Bartonella sp. AU55XJBT
TCCATTCTCCATCTTTATATCCAGCATTACCATCCAAATATGCGGAAAGCTTATTACTCATCAAATAAAGCTGCGAACCATTAATTGCATCGGTGGAGTTTTCAGTTATGTCACCATTCGCAAGAAAAGTAATCTTGCTATTGGTTTTTCCTTCACCTTCACCATGTTGAGCGATAAATGCTCCTTTATCATTGTTCCACAATAAAGCATCACCTTTTGTTTCATTAAGCTGGTTGGTGATATCATTGGTAATTTTATTCTGAATATTCTTGAAAGATGTGCCAACTCCAGCAAATGCTTCTGCTACACTCGGATAGCTTTGCTCCTCTTCTGTTCCATCTTCCTTAACTGTCTTAAGCGTAAAGGTAGGCTCTTTCCATTCTCCATCTTTATATCCAGCATTACCATCCAAATATGCGGAAAGCTTATTACTCATCAAATAAAGCTGCGAACCATTGATTGCATCGGTTGAATCTGCTGTCACTTTACCTAGACCAACATTATGTAATCCGACAGTACCAGCTTTGGGATCACCAAAAGTTACATTACTCTTATTAACTTTACGCGCTGATCTCATAAATATATTGTCACCTTGTGGTTCTTCATCATCATAAAAAACTGCCACAGAGCGTACATCCTCAATTTTTCCAGAAAGATTATTCACATCTTGATCAAGTTGCGCTTTGTTAATGGCATCAGTATCATCAGTACCCGTTGCCACTCCTGTTATCTTCTGACCACCAGCACTAATACCTGTAGTCGTTATTTTTGGACCACCCGTAATTACTAAACCCGTTGCGTCTAAGGTATTCGTGCCTGTTTGTACGCTATCCAGCGTAATCTTCTTTGCTAAATCAAATTGTACCTTACTGTCTTTATCGCTTGCTGTAATTTTGAAATTCTCACTTCCCACTGCTAAATCTACCGAATTATCTATAGAAACAGCTTTAGCATTTTTACCATCAACAGAAAGCTTCCAGCCTTTGTTTACATAGGTTTGCAACGACTTTAACTGCGCAATATTGACGGCATCAGTATCTTCAGTACCGGCTGCTACCCCTGTAATTTGCCGAGAAATCTTATTAGTATTATCACCAACACTAACAGCACCTAACGTACTTTTCCATTCATAACTTATTTCACCTGATCCATTACCTGTCAAAGGGTTATAACCCGCAATACCACTATTAACATCCGCTACAGAATACGCTCCTATAGCAATCCCTCCGTTCACCATTGCTTGTGATCTCATCCCCAAAGCTACAGCATTAATACCAAGTGCAGATGCCTCAGAACCTATAGCAATTGAAGATTCCCCATCTGCTATAGCATCTTTAAAATTATTGCCAGTCGTGTTAATTTTTAAACCTTTTACAGCCACAGTTTCTTGCATCGCTTGTAGCTGCGCAAAATTCACAGCATCGGTATCATTCGTACCGGCTTGTACGCCTGTGATCTTTTTACTACCAGCATTAATACCATCTTTCGTTATTTGAGGACCATCTATAATGTTCATGCTCTCCAGTGTAATGTTTTTCGCGAGATCAAATTTTATGTTATTGTCTTGGTCGCCTTTTATGATTTCAAAGTTACTTCCAGCTGCAAAATCTACTGTACCGTCTATCCCCACAGCTTTAGCATTGTTACCATCAACAGACAGTTTCCAGCCCTTGTCTACGTAGGTTTGTAATGACTTTAACTGCGCAATATTCACGGCATCAGTATCTTTAGTACCTGCCGCTATGCCTCCAATTTGCCGTGTTTTCCCTTGCTTAATATCACCAACACTCACAGCACCGTAAGTACTTTTCCATGCAAAAGTCTCCTCTGTCGCCACCCCTTGCAAAAGAGGATTATAACCTAGAACACCAGAAGTAACATTCGCTATAGAATCAGCACCTAAAGCAATAGCATGATCTACGTTTGCTCTCGAATAAAATCCTATAGAAACAGCTTCTTTATCCGTTGCGTATGCACGATGCCCCACAGCAGTCGAACCATACCCCAAAGCTTTAGAAACCGCGCCTAAAGCTGTCGAATAATCACCCTGAGCAATTGTATAATCATTCTCCCCGTGTTCACTCTTATCATTATATTCACCACCCAGCGCAGTACTGCTTGTTCCCATAGCGTGAGCCATATAGCCTATAGCAACACTCGATTTTTTTTGCACTTGCGATCCCTCACCCAAAGTAACATTTGTGTCTGCACGTTGTAATCCGGCATCACGGTTTGTTATTGCAGTTGAAACATTACGTGAGGCGTCAGATACACCAATGATCACTGGACTCTCATCATGCTGTGCAAACTTTTGAGAAGACATACTATTAAGAATAGAAAATTGTGGGCTGATGATAGCTTGTTTCTTTTCTTCCTCTGTACTGACCGCTCTTTTCAATCGGTTACTGCCCCCTGCTTTAAGAGTATTTGCAAGAGAGTTATCATCTCCCACATCAGAAAGGTGGCTTGTTAAAAAATTTGCATTATCATTCAAAACATGAGCGTTTGGTGCCAACGTCGTATTCGATACTGTTATATAATTATCTTTTGATACATCAAGAGAATCATCATAAACAGAGATAACACTTTGGGGAGAAACCACAGAAACAGCCTTTATATCTGTAGATCCCCCTTCTCTTGGAGAGAGATTTTTTGAAAAAACTGGAAAAACGCTTGACAAAAGTGCAGCAATTGAAGTCACTGTCACAACTTTAATAAAAGGAAAACGAGAAAATTTTAATTCACTCCCCGCTAATTTAGTATATAATTTGTTCATAACAAATTCCCCAATGAAAAAATTTTAACGACAAACACAAAAAGACATATTTAAACGCTAGAATTTTATCTAGATTTAATTTTTTAACATCGAAATTTATGTGATGAAAAGATAGAAAAATTATGTATTTAAATGTTAGAGTGAATATACCCGCTTTTTGTGTTCTCTAAGAAAATAAGACCTATTTTTTTATATATTAGTTAATATTTGTTTAATTTTTAGGCTTTTTGGTTATTTTTTGCAAGAATAATATTATTTTTTTTGTTTTTCGTTTTTTCTTTTAATTTGAAATGAGCAAATCTAGAGTAATGAAGGGGAGTTTTTTCAAGTAAAATGAAGTCAATATGAGCGGGCGGGTGGTTTTTCTTGAAAAATTTTAAGGGGAGATGTTGTTACTCTTTCTTACACTGATGCTTTTCTTTTGAACTTTAAAAATTAGAGTACGTGTTGTCATTTTACAGTTTTCAATACCAAAAGCAAATACATGTTGGGGTACGCTGTATGCCGCTATTAAGTGCTGCTTAACTTTTTTGCTAAATAAAGCATTTATAATTTCATTCCTCTCCTTTAAGCGTGAAAGCGCTAAAAAGTGGTATTTCGTCATCAACACTATAATTTTTCATGCCTTCAGAATCTATAGACACCGTCAATTAAATATTGCTCAACTGTTATTGAATGTTGGCTTTTGCTTGTTTGCAGAGGGTAAAAGTATTTATGCTCTCTCCTTCTACAGTCATACCAAGACTTGTAAAACAATATTCGACAAAACTATAAGAACAGCTACATTTATGAAATAATACCGTATAAAAGGCAAACAATAACAAGAACGAAAGTTTAAATTATTGTTGGCTCATTTTGCATATCATTTTTATCACTGCTCTTAGTAAAACTAAAATATCTTTAAAGAACTATTTTTCCCATTAGAAAATTGGTAGTAAATTTACAGTTTTTTAGAGAGCAAAGGAGATCCCATTTTTCTACCTATAAAGTGCTGCAAAAACTTTTAGCTGTAAAATTTAAAAGTAGAAAATAATGAATGTGTAATTTATGGAAAAATTGCATTTTTTTAAAATTTACTCGCTTAAGTGAGAATATAAGTTTTTTCTGTTTTTTAAACATGTATTTATTAATTTATATATGCGCCTTTTTTAAAGATGTAAAAAACAATTCACCCCTGCCTCACGAGACAAGGGTAAAAAGAATTTTTTATGTGTTTTTTTGATTATTAGTTCAGGGTCATATTGAATCCCGCACCTACACCCCAATGTCCGCCAGAAGTCGTTGCGGATACATTAGACCGAAACTTTCCATTTTCTGAGGTATAACCAGCACCAAAGGCAAATGCAGATTGACTACGCCATAAACCAGTACCAAATCCAACGCTTAATTTTCCAGGGGTATCATTGTAGCGTAAATTAGACACTGCTAGACCAATAGCCGCTGCTTGTCTTGCCTCTTTTTTTACACTCTCAATGCTGTAGTTTAAAACGTCAAACTTCATATCGGTATACTGTTTAGACCGATCAACCGCATCGTCAATCGCATCAATCACAATATTATTAACCCGTTGATCCGTATAATGCTTGGATTCATCAAGAATAATCTTCATCTGTTCTTGAGTATAGTCATGGAGTTGACCACCATTTACAGCTTCTTTTGATCCTTTCTCAATTTTACCATCAGCGACATTATCAATCAGAACTGGTTCACTGGCATCACCCCCTGCTAATGTGATTTTGTTGGTTTTTTTACCGTTTTCATCTCTGTCATAGCGAACAGCATCCTCAGCAATATCGTTAACTTTATTATCAATATTATCAACTTTAGCATCAATATTGATAACTGTGTCACCAATATCAGCAATGGTATTGGAAATGTTATCGACTCTGTTGTTAAGATGCTTAACATCTTTTTCAACACCCGCTACACGTTCATTGGTTTCCCAAAGTTGTCCACCATTAACCGCGTCTTTTGAACCTTTTTCAATTTTGCCATCAGCTACATTGATAATTTTATTCGGCTTACCATCGCGACCAGCATCATAGGCTTTTTCTTTATCATTCCACTTTAAAGCATCTGAATCGACCTTGTTGATGACGTCATCAATACGGTTATTAATATTTGACATCCCATCATTAATATCACCAAAAGCATCAGCAACATTATGGTGCTCTGTCTCAACAGTCTTGCCGTCCTTATCGACTTTAGAAATCTTGAAAGTAGGATCTGTCCATTTGCCATTCTCATATTTAGCACCACCACCGAAATAATTCGCAAGCTGGTTACTCATGAAATAAAGCTGGTTACCCGTAATAGCATCCGTTGAACCATCCGCAATCTCACCATCCAAAAGATATTTCAATTTGCTGTTTGTCTTCTTGCCATCTTTTTCATGACGTGCAACGAATGCTTCTTCTTCATCATCCCAAAGTAAAGCATCTTTTGAGATACCTTCAATTTTCTGATTAAACTCATTGGATACATTCGTTAAACGCTTATTCACATCTTGAACATTATTATCAAGACCGTCTAAAGCTGAACCAACGTCATAAAAATTAGCCTTCCCTACCTTACCATCTACGATAGCAGATAAAGTATATTTCAGTCCTTTAAAGGCACCATCAACAAACTTTGCGCCACCACCAAAAAACTTGGCAACATCTTCTGATATTTTATTAATCTGGCTGCCATTAATTGCATCGTGGGAATCTTGGGAAATGCTACCATCTTTGACGTTATGAAGAGCAACTGGTCCGTTGTTTTTATCACCGCCCAAAGTTACGCTACCATAATTAACACTACCATCGTCATTCTTATCGTAAAGAACGGCAGCAGCAGTTACTGTCTCAATATCTTTCGTAATATCCTTTATGCTTTTATCAAGTTGGTCTTTGTTAACAGCCTCATCACCCTTCTCTGCTGCTTTAACACCAGAAATGGAACGTGCTACCTTACCATATCCTGCAATATTGATTTCAGTCCCAGCTGTATCCTTACCAATCGTGATAGGATCTGAAATTCCGTCTTGTTTAACAAGACTATTTTTTACCACATCGGAAATCTTATTATCAATATTTGTAATAGAAGTATTCACACCCGTAAATGCATCTGTAACATTATTATAGGGCTTACCCTGAATAAGGAAGGAAGGTTCGATACCGTTCAATACATCTGTACTGCCACCAAAATATTTTGATGTATTTTGAGCAACTTTTGATAAGTTATCAGTAACAGTTTTGACATTTTCATTCGTCTTAAAGAGCTGTGAACCATTTATGGCTTCCGTTGATGTTTGAGAGATCATTCCATCTTTTACACCGGACAGTGTACGCTCCATACCACTTTTGTTTGCAATATTAATTTCAGTACCACCTGTTGCCTTACCGATCGTGATAAGCCCTGACCCGTTTTCTTGCTTCACAAGACTGTTTTCTGTCACATTGTTAATCTGACTATAGATATCCGTGATAGAATTATCGACACCGTTAAAAGCCTCAGCAACATTATTATATTTTTTCTCAACAATATCACCGTTTTCATTACGTCGAGAAACTATGAAAGTAGGATCTATCCACTCTCCATCCTGATAGCTAGCGCCCCCCCCGAAATAATTCGCAATCTGATCACCCATCTTATAAAGTTGAGAACCATTGATCGCGTCTGTTGACTCTTCTGAAATATTGCCATCCGCGAGGAAGGTAATCTTACTATTTGTTTTCTGTCCATCTTCTCCATGACGTGCAACGAATGCTTGTTTATCATCATTCCATAATAAGGCATCTTGAGAGAGTTTATCAAATTTATTATCTACATATGTTAGACGACTATTAACATTTTTGACATTCGCATCAATCCCTGTCAAAGCATCACCAACATTTTCAAAGGTTTTTTGCTTTACATTACCATCTGTAGAAACTATCGATAAGTTATATTGTGGACCTGAAAAAACTCCGTTATTAAATTCTGTACCACCACCAAAGAATTTTGCAATATCTCCAGATATCTTATTAATCTGACTACCGTTTATGGCTTCTGCTGAACTGTCAGAAATTTTACCATCTTTGACACCTGCAATGGTTCGCTTTCCATCAGTACCTGTAATATCAATTTTTGTACCGCCTTTTTCTTTACCAATAGTGATAAATTTCTCATTCTCATCCCATTTAACAAGGCTATTTTCTGTTACATTGTTAATCTGATTGTAAATATCCGTAATAGAGGTATCGATCGCCTCAAATGCAGACCCAACATTTTGATGTGTTTCCTTCTGAACAGTATATGTGGGTGCTTGACCTTTAATTACGTCTGCACCACCACCAAAATAATCATTCAACCTATCAATTCGCTCAAGCGTTGTAAAGAGTTGTGAACCATTAACCGCCTCAGTAGAAACCTCAGAAATAATCCCATCAGCAACACCAGTAATATTTCGATTTTCATCTCCATTATTGGCAATATTGATTGTCTTGCCACCTTTTTCTGCTCCAATGGTAATGAGTAGTTTTTCATCATCCCATTTAACAAGACTATTATCTTCTACTTCTTTTATTTTCTCTTCTACCGTCTTCAACTGTGAAACATTAACAGCATCATTATCATGGCTACCATTTGCAATTCCTTTAATTTGTGTATTTGCAGCATTAATACCTCCAGTAGTCATTTTAGGACCATCAGTAATTACAAAACCATTATCGCTTATACTCGACTTTCCTGCTATAACACGGTCCACTCTGATAATATCGTTTAAAGCAAATTGTACTTCATTGTTTGCGCCTTTTGTAATTTTTATATTATTGGTGTTTTTGTTATTAGCCTCACTTGAAATACCTACAAACTTTACTGTACTTCCTGCTTCAACATCTGTAGCTTCCTCATCTTCAACAGCAAGTTTCCAACCCGTTTTTATTCCTGCTCTAAAGTCTTTCAACTGTT
The DNA here is from genome assembly GCF_028618525.1 of Bartonella sp. AU55XJBT. The sequence continues at coordinate 7,709 of NZ_JAQITC010000001.1, forward strand.
TATAATTTACAGCATCCGTATCTTCAGTCCCAGTTTCCACTTTCGTAATTTTCTTATTGCCAGCATCAATCCCATTCATCGTTATCTTTGGACCACCGTCAACAAACCCAAAGCCATTATTATCCATAATGCTGTTGCCTGTCGTGACACTTGTGAGATTAAGAGTATCATTCAAAGAAAAAGTAACTTTATTGCTGTTATCTTTTGCAATTTTGATATTTTTGCTTCCGTCCCCACTCTCCGCCGCGACAAGATCTACTGTACCCCCAGCTGTAACATCTGTAGCATTGTTTCCATCAACAGAAAGCTTCCAGCCTTTTTCTGCAAGCTGTCTTACATCTTTCAGCTGTTTATAATTTACTGCATCAGTCTCATCAGACCCATCTGCTACTTTTGTAATCTTTTTACTACCCGCATCAATACCCTTCAAAGTTATGCTTGGTCCATTATCATCAATAAACTTAAAGCCTTCACTATTTATAAGACTGTTACCTGCAGTGACGCTTGTTAACTGAAGATTACTCTTCAAAGTAAATGTAACTTTATTTCCATTACTTTTGACAATTTTAATGTTTTTAATATCGTTGTCATCAGCACCTGGAACAAGGTCTACTGTACTCCCTGCTTCAACATTTGTAGCATTGTTACCATCAACGGAAAGTTTCCAGCCTTGTTCTGCAAGTGTTTTTACCTCTTGCAACTGCTTATAATTCACTGCATCGGTATCTTCTTCCCCTGCCGTTACTCCTTTAATCGCTTTATCTCCAGCATGAATGCCATTAACAGTTATGCTCGGCCCATCAGCACTGTCAAACCGAAAGCCCGAAGCATCCATAATGCTTTCTCCTGCTGTGACAGACGTTACATTAATATCATCAGCTAAATCAAAAGAGACGTTTTTCCCATTTGTATTTGCAATTTTTATATTTTTGTGACCAGTATCTACAGCCTCAACAGCAAAAAAATGAACTTCGTTGCCTGGATTAATATCTACAGCCTCTGCATTTTCAACAGCAAGCTTCCAGCCGCCCCCGTTCTTTTTTACATATTCTTTCAACTGCCCAAAATTCACTGCCTCATGATCTTCAGTCGCCTCTAACAGATTTCTAATGTTTGTACGGCCAGCATCAATACCATTCTCAGTCATACTTGGGCCATTATCATTAACATAAAAGCCATCAACAGTCATGCGTGAACTGTTGTTACTACCATTAACAAAAAAGCCATCATCACTCATAGTGCTTTGACCTGTGGTGACTTTCGTCAATTCAAGCTGATCATTTAAAATAAATTCAATTTTATGCTTAGTGTCTTCAGTATTTTTTTCAATCTTTAAATTGTCTTTTCCTATTTTACCATTTTTCACTGAAAAATCTATTATGCTGCCTGGATTCACGTCTGTAGGATTTTTATCGTTAGCAGACAGCTTCCAAGCTCCTGATGCCACATCTCTCAAGGCTTTTAATTGCGCTACATTCACAGCATCAGTATCGTTGGTCCCTGCTGCAACATTTGTAATCTGTCGCGTTAATTTCTGCTCAGTATTACCAACACTAAAATCACCTCCAGTGCTTTTCCATGCAAGACTAGTCTTTTTCGTTGCAGCATTTGTTACAGGATCATAACCTGCAACCTTTGCTTCAATACGAGAGACAGATCCCCCCCCCACAGCAACACCATCTATAACACGTACTTGTGCGTTTATACCAATTGCAACTGAATGAGCCATCTCAGCATAAGTATGGGAACCTATGGCAATCGAATTTTTACCTTTCGCTATTACCTTTCTTTCCTGCCCGTTGTCTGCAGGCTCTCCACCACCTATTGCAATAGAACCAAGAGCTTGCGCCTCAGCCTTCGAACCTATAGCAACCGTATAATCTTTCATTGCCTTGGTTTTGAGCCCTAACGCAACACTATTATAACCAGAAGCAGTCGCAAGCCCTCCAATAGCAACCGTAGACTCCCCTGACGCCTCTGATCCCACGCCCATGGCAACACTTGCTTTACCACTTGCAAGCGCAGAAACACCAAAAGCTTGTGCTCCACCAGCCTTTGCTGTCGCGCCTGCACCAAATACCGTGGAATAATTTCCTGTTGCCGCAGAACCACAGCCCGTTGCAAAAGAATAAACACCATAAGCCTCAGGCATAGCATTTAGAAACCCTCCAGAGCCAACTGGTCCCATATAAGTAGCATTGTTGGTCAGAGTCCCATCACCCTGCCAAGTAACCTTTTCAGTGGTCGTGCCATAAGCATTACGACCGTTTCCCCCAGTGTAACCATTGATAAATCTGTCATATTGTTGTTGTACTGTTATTCGTTGATTATCAGCAATTCCTTGTTGTTGCTTACCGCCACGACCAACAACGTTGTCTGCACCGCAATAGTCATCATCACCAGACAAAACAACACTGCCATGACTACCATATGCATATGAAACGCCGGTGCCACTTGTGCTCAAATTAGCTGCTCCTGTTATCGCGAGATTGGCAGCAAAAACGGGAGAAACACTTGATAAGAGTGTGGCCATTGCCGCGCTGAGCGAGACAGCTTTAATTAAATTTGGTGTGGAATATTTTTTTTTCATAAGAATCTCCTCCAACAGAGTTCAACATCATCACAACGCGCAAAAACACTCATGGCAAAACCCTTGTTTGCGCACCTCAAAAAAACAATAAATCAATATAAAATTCCCCCTCTGACGCCGGCATTCCTTACGGCATCATCCTAAAATCTTTGCAACAACATCGAATCTAGAAAAGTCCCCAACCCTTTTAGCTAGAGGGATTCAAGCTAAAAAATAAATAAAAATACAAGACTTTGAAAATATACCGTAATCTCCATTAAAAAATACTGCGATTTATCTCTTAACAAAAACAGTTTCACTAAAAAGCAATTCTACCTTTCAAATAAAGCGCATCAGCAAAATGGCAAGAGTATAAAAAATAATTTTTTATCAATTTGTAAAAATACTTCTTATGAAATACAAAAAGTGTTGTTTTATAACAGTTGTGCTTATCTGTATGAAAATTATAACTTTTTAGACTTATTTTATAATCTAGTAGATTATGACCCTTATGAAACCTCGTTCTTTGTTATGGGATAAGCTATTCTAGAGGTTCCCTATTTTTATAAGAAATATAGAATATTGAAAAAATTAAAAAAATATTGCATAACTTATTGTTTTTATAGATATTTTTATCACTCAATGCGTTTTTCTTCAAACTGATTTTATAGCAGAAGGAATTTTATTTTAGAAGGCTGTAACTCATATACCTTGGGGCGTTTTATGTACCTTTTCAGCTTCAATTTTGCGCTTTAAATGCAATTTCAAAAGTGGCAAAGTGGCTTCGACTTCTTCCATGTCGTTGAGATTTTCAATAAGCCCTTGCAATTTTCCGTAAAGCTCTGCTGCTAATTCCGCAACATCTTCAGGAGAAAGTGTTATGTTCGCATCATGATATGTTGTATAAGCTAAATATCCAAGCTTTTTCATCAAACCAGCAGGGATTGCTTGTGCTTTTAAACCAGCCGCTTTCGCCTTTGCCATATCTGAAAACATCTCGCCATTACCCGTTACAAGCCAATCTAATGAAACACCGCAAATTTCTTGATATTTGGAGAGCGCAGAGGCTGTAGGTTCACTGATACCCGTTTCATAAGTTCCTATAGAGCCAGCAGTGATTCCAAGATGTTCAGCAAACTGCTTACGCTCTGTGAAACCAAGAGCGTGACGCACTTCACGAAAACGTTTTGCCAACTCAGTTTTAGGTTTTGCTTCCGGACGAGCCAAAAAATTACTCCAAAATCAATATAATTGTTGACTAAATAATTATATTGATTTATATCTATCGTTACTGCTCTTAGAAAAAAGCATTTATCACATACATAACCCCACAAAAACGGATGTTACAGCATCCATTTCAGCAGGAGCGAAAATTATGACAATTACACAAAAAATGCGACCGCCATAGTATTTTGCCAAGCCCTCACTCTCATCCCCATAAGCAAAACGCGTGAAAGTTTACCAAATATCGACCTTCAGTGTCAAAAACATTTGAGCATCCTCTCATGAAAAAACAATCCCTGCTCTGGCCAATTGTATGCCCGTTGAGCAAAGTTCTTATCAACTCAACGGCTCTCTCAAAAAGCGCAGTCATATGTCTCACAGCAGTAAAAAAAACATGTGGTTCTTTTCATTGCGTACCGTGCAATATACCATTGAAATCCTATTACAGAAATATGCATTTGCACTTTCCATAGTTTTTTATAGGATAAAAGGTTCATCAATGTCTAAAACTCAATATAAAAGAGGCAAAATCATTGCATTTCTACAAAAAATGAGATTATCACACATTCTTAAAAAGCTAAACGTTTACAAACCATGCTTGCTTATTGTAGATATTAATGGCACTAATTTAATTGCGATTAGCAATAGAGATTTCAAGGTATTTGGTTTATCATCAAAACACGCCTCCTCTACGAAAATTAAAAGCCTTTTTGCGATGTATTTTAAATGCTATAAGTTCTATAGTAAACACAAGTAAACACATTGCCATCTATATTTACAATTGAGCGCTTCCAAATCTTGGAGTGATAAAATTTTTAATAGGCATTGATTTAAAAGTGCATATTTTGCAGAAAATTGACAAATCCATGAGGTTCGTATATATGGCAACTCTGAGTGATGATAGTGGAGTAATCCTTAAACAGACCAAAGCTGCACAGGAAACCACAACGTGGAGGAATTCAGCATGACCTCTTTATGCGATAAGGAATTATCCGATACACTGGTTGGCCTTTATGACGACTATCAACGTGGTTTCGACATTGGAGAAGAGCTTAAACTATGTGTGGATTTAGCTTTATCTCTTGAATTAGAGCTCAGTATTCTCCGTTTAAGTGAAACAGATACGCTTTTAAAAAAAGAGATTGTACAAACCTTGCATCGTCGCAGAAATGCTCATTCAAATGAGGATGAAATTGATGCAATTTTTCGTATGGATTTTGAAAAACAAAAATAACGCACCACTCTCCCCATATGATGAGAGAGCACTTTACTTTCTGCTGTGTTTAAACCAAAAAATTTTTAAGAAACTTTAACGTGTTGCGTCTTTGCCTCCTTACAAAAGTCCGATGAATTAAAGAAACGCATTAATCCTCTTTGGTCATCATCAAAAAATAAAGAGTATTTTATAGCATAAATTAATTTATGCTTTCTTCATTAAAAGCACCAACACTTTCACATTTGCTCACCACCCCTTTAAAAGCAAAATATGAAATATACGGCGTTATAAATGTTTATAAAATAGCGTATAGTTTTACTACACTTCAATGTAATTTATCGTTTTTCATGTTGATAAAATAGCACAATAAATATTCCAACAAGCGCAACAATGCTTTGAAGAAAATATATCGATTGAGGTGATATGTTACTGCTATCGCTTGCCATAATGAGATAGACTCCGAGGATAAAGCATCCAGACAAACCATTAAAACTTGCCTGCAATCTTCCTTGATATTCGGGATCACAAGAGAGTTGCGATAAAGAAATCGAAAGAGCCCAACTTGAAAGCCCAAATCCAATCATGAAATAAACAGGAAAAACAACAAGCGTGTGTGTATTGACAGATAGAATGGCAAGACCGATAGCCATAACAGCTAATAAAAGTGCCAATGTTTTCCTTATAGATAAAACTTTACAAAAAAATGGAGAAAGAAGCGCACCAGTAAATACGCCCATGGAATAAAGCGCCTCAAATATTGCAAAAGTCCTGCTATCTGCGTTTAAAACCTCTTGTGTATAAGGCACCAAAATAACAGGAATAGTCATCAAAAGCGTCATAATAATCATCTGGCTTATATAAGGCATAAAAAGAACCGGATTCTGCTTAAAATAATGAAGGGACGCTCTATAATTTTTCCACCAGTTTTGCTTACTTTGACTTTTAGATCTATGGGCATTAGGTACTTTCATTGCAAAATTAAACAAACCAGCAATAATAAAAAATATGCCGCCTATCAGAAGTGTTCCTTTTGTTCCGGCACAGGCGAGTATAAATCCACTAAGCCCCATACCTATGATAGTGCCAAGTTCATAAACCATATCGATGGTTGCATTTGCATTGATGAGCTGTTTTTTAGGAACAATACTTTGGATTAAAGGGACAGCTGATGGCATATAAAGAGAAATAAAAATACCCAATAGAGCAGATAAGATCATTAAATCAATTTCCATGCCAAAATACCCAAGCATTACCCACCCCACAATCACCAAACCTCTGACAAGATTTGAAGTGATAATCTGCATTTTACGATTGTATTTATCCGCCAATACACCCAAAAAAGGTGCAAAAAGAATGCTAGGCGTCCAGAGAAAAAGCATCATCAACGCTACACCACGGATCGAACTTGTCTGATTGTAAGCAAGCCATGATAATGCAATATAATTTAGCCCATTTCCAAATGTAGCAAATAAGCCGCTCAAGGTAAAATAGAGGAAAGTTCTATTTTCAAATAAAGCAGCACGTTCTTTCAAATTTGCAACGAACATAAATCATTCCCTCATACATACATCATTCAGTATGCCACATAATCACATTTAAAAATATATATTGAGTTCTTATTTTAGTTCATTAAATTTAAAGGAATGAAATTCCTCGTTTTATTAGAGCGTGATACATTTTTTATGAAAAGAAAACTCTCTAAATATCATATGGGATAAGTTTAACATACTGAAGATTAATAAATATTTCTACTTTCATTGCGCGTTACATTGGCACTATAGATATAAAATAGTGACGCTGAAATGTGTTGTTTTGGCTGTACAGTTACAAAGCGAATAGGCAATCTCATTTTTACGATAGAGTGTTTGAGAATAATCGTTTCCGCAAGCAAGTTATAAATTTAATGCTCATAAAAGGCATGCAAGAGGTAATCGCACCAGAAGTAAGACAGATTTTTAGAGGAATATATGGAATTTCCAACTGATTGCTCAAAAAACAATTTACTTTCAAAATGCATCATTTGAAGCAGAAGAGAATGTAAATATCAACTCTATAGAAAGTGTCAAAGAGCAGCTCCCATTCAATTTTCTTTTAGAATTTATTACTTGACATAATGGACAAAGGAGAGCTTCTTTATGTACAGTGCAATTCGTGAAGGGGGATCACACCATATGTTAAAAACTATTCAACCGCAAAGTGAAAAATTTGATGGACTGGCTGATGATTATGATCGTTATCGTCCACGCTACCCCTTCACCTTATTTAAAACCATGCTGCTTCCTTTTAAAGACAAAAAGCATTTGTCTATCGTGGATGTAGGGGCTGGAACGGGCATTGCATTAGAGGGAATTGTCAAACTTTTAGGAAATGAACACCACTATCATGCTATTGATGTATCAGCAGATATGATTAAACAGGGACAAAGCAAATTTCCTTTTGTGCAGTGGTATCACGGCAAAGCCGAAAGCCTCTTGCCCCAAATCGGCAAGGTTGATCTTGTTGTTGCGGCACAAGCGTTTCAGTGGATGGATCGCCCTCTGTTGCTTCGCAATGTCTCAAGTCAACTTCGCGCCGGTGGTGTCATGGCTGTCATTCAAAACAATCGTGATTTTCAAAATAGTCAATTTCTAGCCACTTATGAGACATTATTAGAGAAGATGAGCCCTAATTATTCCCGTTATTATCGCAATTTTGATTTTTTACAAGAAATGCGTGACGGTCTTGGAGTAAACCCAGAAAAGGTTGCTTTACGTACACACAATTGGACAATGACAATCCCATCCGAAGCTTTTATCGGCATGAGCCGCTCTTCAACGCAAGCGCAACGCGCCATTGCCAGCCATGGAGAAGAATATTTGCAGCAATTGGTTACACTCATAAAACAATACGAAGTGCAAGGAAATTTGGAACTTTTGTATCGAAGTGAACTCTACATCTATATGAAATAATCTTACATCTATGGTTATCCCCGTTACCTTTCAACGCATTATAATCTCCCCCCAACAAATGAAGTCGTCCGCCCCAAATTGATTGTATAAAGAGCCACCTAAAGCTGTACTAGCACACCTCAATCTGAAGCCATAAATAATTTCTGCCCGATAATTAAGGTTTGTTGTCCCTTCAAAATCCAAGCTTATCCAGTCAATAATCAATAACAACCCAGCAACCTTGAATTAAACAGAGACACCCCTTAAAATACCAAATATGGCTCTTAGGCGTAGCTGCGCTCATCATCGAATAAGTACCCCTTTATCGGCAAGGTGTCCCACAAAAAACGTAGCAAAAATACCAGTTGTCCTCGCTACTTAAATTTCTGAAAATGGGATATTATTACAGTAAATATCAGCGTTCAAATTTATATCATGCCCCTATCGAAAACACTTGACTTATCCCGTAATAGATGTACTAACTGTTTATGAGCGTGTGTACCAATTATAATACTGCATATTTTTAAAGATGCAGACATGGGGGGAATGATGTGCGCAAACAGCTAATGTTTCGGTTTTATGGGCTTGTTGTTCTGCTCTATCTTTCTGATATGGTGCTTTTCTTAAGTAACCTTTGGAATGCTTATCGCATAACATCCTCATCGGTTTTTCTAGGCATAACCATGGCTTTAGGGACCCTTACACCCTATCTTTTGAAAAAGAGTGGTTTTGTGCACATTAAAGCATCGTTGCGATTGATCGATTTATACACAAGACGGATCATCATCTATAGCCTCCTTTTATTGATTGCTCTTTTTCATTATGTCGACTCCCGTTTTGGTTTTATTGTGGTCTCTATCTCTATTGGTTATCTCTCTTTGATCACCTTAAGTACGCTGGAGACTTATAATACTAAACTCGCGCTTAGTGGCTATATTAGTGCTCAAAAGGCTTCTCGCATTATGCAAACAGTGGTGCAGATTGGCGCCTTTTTGGGGGCAGCATTGAGTGGTTATCTCTTAGAAGCAACCAGCCCACGAGGGGTAGCAGCTGAAGTCGGCTATAATGGTTTGATTGCAGCGATTTGTGTGTTTGACATTATCGTAAGCCTTGTGGCCGGATATGTCATCTTTCGCGATGAATATCATGCCGACAGCACTACAAACAGCTTGCCGCCTATCACCGATAAAGAGCCAATGCTTATACCGCAAGCAGATGGGCTTTCCCTAGAGCTTAAACTTTTATGCATCTGCATAGGCCTTATTGGCTTTCACATTTGCGCTTATAATACACTGGCAACTATCCTTTTTCAGAGTGTGAAAAATTTTGGCTCTGAATATTATGGGTTGTGCAGTGCTGTTGCAGGTGTGGGCGCTTTTCTGGCTGCTTTTATCAAGATCCCGCGCTTTGAATTCATCCTTCCAGCTCTTATGTTGGGTTTAGCTGATCTTATTTTTAGCACCACGCAATCGCCTTATTTGGCTGTGATTTTTTGCTTTTTTATTGGCTTTTCAATGAATACCATGCGGATTAACGCCCGCAAACATATGATTGAAGCAACCCGAACAGAAACTCAAGCAGAGCTGGTGGGAAGCTATAGCGGCATGCTTTATACTCTCTCTCAATCGGCTGGTTATGTTATCCTTGGTCTTCTTACAAGCTCTGCCCTTATGGGACCTCAAGCAGCCATTTATCTTCTCCCCCTTATAGGATTCATAATCTTTATCTATGTTCTTTTTCTTTCATCACAGCGGGACAAAGCATGAGCAAAACCATTCTTATTGTCGATCCTTTCTCCACGGGTGCTCTCTATGCCCCTGCTTTGCAAAAATTGGGCTATACCTGTTACGGTGTTATCTCTCAACCAATTCCTTTTTCACACTTCATACTTTCTTATCAGGGTGAAGGCATGGCAGAAGCAAAACTTCATAGTATCGATGAGATAAAACAGCGCTTTCCTATCGGCGCGATAGAAGCTGTTATAGCAGGTGCCGAAGGAGGTATTTATTGTGCAGAACAATTGGCTGCTTACTATGGTTGTCCTAGAAATAACCCCTTGACCACCGATTGGCGGCGGAAAAAAGCAGCAATGCAAAAGCGCCTTTGTGAAAATGGTTTATCCTATATAAGGTCAAAGATTCTTACAAAAGATGATTGTGCTCTCAATGATTTTGAAAGCCCCAGCGGCTATGTGATAAAGCCAAACGATTCTGCTGGGAGTGATGGTGTTTTGTTTTTCTCTAGCCGTGAGGAAGTGGCAGCGTGGATTTCTGAAATTGACTGGAGGCAGAAAAATATTTTTGGTGTACCTAACGAGGCTTATTTGCTTCAAGAAAGATTGGAAGGAGAAGAATACATCGTAGATGCCGTTGTAAAGGGAGAGGCTATAAAGATATGTAGTTTATCGCGCTATAAAAAGGGTATCCATAATGGAAGTGCCTTTGTTTATGAATCGCTTGATGTGCTTGATGCTCAAGCCCCCCTTTATACCGCTCTGATCTCTTATGCAAAACAGTGCATTCACGCGGTGGGGATTGAATATGGACCTGCGCATATGGAGATCATGCAAACCGCTCACGGTCTAGTAATGATTGAAGTGGGAGCCCGCCTCCACGGAGGGATTGCACCCTCCTTGTTCGCGCATTGCTATGAAGATGATTTACTGAAAAGCTCCGTTAACCTTATTGCGGGAGTGTTTTCGCCAACACCAAGCCGTTTTAAGAAGAAAGGACGTATTATCTTTCTTATCAACAAGATCGATGGTCATATTATAAAAGATGTTAACCTGTGGAAGAAAAAGCTTCATTCTTGGGAAAATGTGGTTCATTTTATGCTCTTTTTTAAAGAAAATGAGCCTCTGCCCCTGACCATCGATTTAAATACCTGCCCAGCCATTATAGCAATTTGGGGACGGAGTGATGATGAATTATCGACTCTGGAAAGGATAATTCGTCGTAATTTTTTATAGAAAAAACATCAATTGAAAAAAGCCTAAAAACGCTGAACTTTAAGCTATGCCTTCAAACTTATAAAAATCTATTTAAGGGTACAACATAAATCAACAAAATCAAAGAAATAAAAATCCTTGAACTTTTATATAACCCTTTGATTTTACGATAAATGGCGGAGAGAGAGGGATTCGAACCCTCGATATGGTTTCCCATATACACGCGTTCCAGGCGTGCGCCTTCAACCACTCGGCCACCTCTCCAGAAGTCTCGCACTATACCCAGAAAGAAATAACGTGCAAGCCCAAATTATACATTCAAAATTCAAAAAACAAATTCATTTATTAAAATAAAAGCTTATACCTTTTGAATAACAAGCATATCCTTCCTTTTTAAGAAAAAACTTTTTCCGTGGATAGTTATGTATAATGCAAAAATGAGAATAAAAAGCTTATCCCCAACCATAAACTTTCATGCTTACTTACGCACCTTCTGCTTTATGAAAAAACACTGCTCTTAAAATTGGCATACAGTCTATGTTTTCTTCACAATGAAATAATTAAACCTCTCTCGCCTATTAACGAGGATTCTTAACCATGACAAATCTGATTTAAAATTGCTTTCTCTTAAAATGAGAGCTATCTGCTCATCACTTTTATGTTTTACTTCATAGGCAAAGTTTTAATTTATAATGATAATTTATCACTATAAATATTAATATGTTGCCTATAATCGCTTTAAAAGACTATGAGCCACCATATTAAAGATCTAAGGCCTTGCCACAATGGGCGCGTTCTTTTCTCTTCACGTTCTTACCACTGTATATCCTTGCTTAGAGAACGTACAGCTCGTGCAGTTTCACATTGTAGTGCTTTTTGTGCTAAAATTTTCATCTCTTCAAAACTATGAGTTTGCAAACACGCCTTTACTGGGGAAATATCGCAAGATATCATGGAAAGCTCATTAATTCCCAATCCAGTCAAAATCATCGCACCAAAAGGATCTCCAGCGACACCACCGCATACACTAACCCAACATTTATGTTGTGCGGCTCCCTGAATAGTCTGATAAATCATCCGCAAAACTGCTGGATCAAGACTATCCGCTTCAGACACAAGATATGGATTTTGCCGATCAACAGCCATTGTATACTGTGTTAAGTCATTGGTTCCAATTGAGAAAAAATCAACATGAGCGCCCAATACATCTGCCATAATAGCTGCTGCTGGAACCTCGATCATAATCCCAAGTTTTAATTTTGGTGCATCAATATCATTGCGGATTTCTTCTGCAATCTTTTTTATAGTAACAATCTCTGAAACAGACATTACCATCGGAAACACAATCCATAAATCTCCGCCCTCTTTTGCTGCTCGATACAAAGCACGTAATTGAGGAACCAAAAGATCACGCCGACGTAACAAAAGCCGCGTTCCTCGAACACCTAAAAAAGGATTATCTTCTTTAGATAAATGTAAATGCGTAACCTGTTTATCCCCGCCAATATCAAGCGCCCGAATAATTAATGGCTTATCTCCTACAGCTGCAACCATCGCCCGATATACATCAAATTGGATCTTTTCGTCCGGAATATGCGGATTCTCTAAAAATAAAAATTCTGTACGCATGAGTCCAATACCTTCAGCCCCCAAATCAAACGCAACTGGAACCTGATTTGCATAATTGACATTAGCCATGATACGAATTCTTTGACCATCTGTCGTTTGCACTGGTAATCGAGACGCACTTATCTCACTGACACGTTTTTGCGCAACAGTATCAATATGCCTTTGAGCATCTTCAACATCTTCATGCGTAGGATCAAGGTAAATGAACCCGTTATCGCCATCAATAATAGCCCGAATATCAGACTGAACCGCTAAAATATCATCACCTACGGCAACAATCATCGGAATACCAAGCGTACGCGCCAAAATAGCTGTATGAGAGAGTGGACCTCCCCATGCTGTTGCTAATCCTTTTACTTTTGTACAATCAAGTTGTGCGACATCAGAAGGAGAAAGATCATTTGTAACCAGAATAACACCACTTGGAATATCATTTAAAAAGAAGGATCTATAAGATGGATTTATTTCACCTAAAACACGACGACCAACATCAATTAAATTAACAGCACGTGCTGCTAACAAAGGATTATCCACCTTAGAAAACATATCTGAAAACTGCCGAACCGCTCTATCCCAAGACCAAGCGACACCATGACCTTCTGCTATAAAACGACAAGCTTGAGCTATAAGATTCTCATCTTCAAGCAAAACCATTTGTGCAGAAAAAATCGCAGCAGAATCCGCTCCCATACGTACTGTAATATCAGAAATCACAGATGCCATTTTTTGTTTTGTTTTTGTAAGAGCACTTTCAAGACACGCTGCACCAACCGCAAAATCAATTGGCTGGTCTATTATGGAAATATCATTTTGCCTTAAAACAAAAATCTTACCAAACGCTAACCCTGAACTTGCTGCAACACCAGAAATGCCTTTTTGCATGGAACGTGGATACCAACCATGAAAAGTCTTTGTTTGAGATTCTATCTCTCTTACCACGCATTTTTCACTAACACTCACCTTTTTTACAATAGAAATGGCATCATTGAGAAGTTTTGCTCCTTCTATAGCATCTGTAGAAAAAATCAGAACATCACCATTTTTTGCGCCTAATTGTAATAACCCAACCAAATTTTTCATTTCAACGGCATATTGACCATGGCGAACTCTAATAGAATTTTGAATCTTTTTTGCAAAATCAACCCAAAGAGAAGCTGGTCGCGCATGAAGACCACTTGGATAGTCTAAAGTCCATTCCTGACACACCGAAAGATCACCAATAAAAGTTTCTTCTTGCTTCATATCTTGATCAAACAGAGTTGTAACAATTTTCTGTTTGTCCGTCGTTGTCGCAAGTACTTCAAGCTGTTTTTTATCAAATAAAAGAGACGTCAATTTTTTGCAAATTTCTCTATAGCGATCTGGGCACGCTGCAATGGCAATAACCAAATGTGCTTTCTTTCCATCCTGCCATTCAACACCAGCAGGAACCTGTATAACAGCAATGGCATCCTTGATGATTAAATCACAATTTTCAACCAATCCATGAGGAATGGCTATACCATTTCCAAGCCAAGTACTCGTTATTTCTTCACGTGCAAGCATACTTGCCAGATAACACTCGTCAACTGCACCAACCTGCACAAGCAATTCAGCAGCAGCATAAATCGCATCATTTTTATGATTAAAAACAGCTGCAAGTTGTACTGATTTGATAGACAAGATTTCACTCTCGGTAAAATCTACATTCATTGCTTCTGCTTTCTCAAATCCCATCATGAATTCAAACTGCCTCACACTTAAATACAAATATCCCTGATAAATTTCATTTCAAAGCCCCATTTTCAAAAATACAATAGGTACACATCATCACGACTTTTTGTTTCACGCAATTCAATAGAGCTAAGTGAGGTGCTTAAATACCTCAATATAACCGATAAAACAATTGGATACTATAATCCCGCGGGTTGCTTAAACCATCATAAGCAAATCTGACTCTTAACTCTTACTTTACAAAGACAAAACCTCAATTTTTACAGCCCCAATCACCTGAAAAACTATGTTTTAAAAACGCTCTCTTTATCCCAAGTTATTCAACATAACTTACCATTATTCTCCCTATAAGAAAGCATCCTTCTCAATCATCTGTAACTCAGCTAACAGTTTAACTCTTCCTCCAAGCTGATTTAACTTACTGTGTCCCTCTTATCAATTTATTACACTCTTAAAAATTATTCTATGCAACTTATTATCTTTAAAATTTTACCCAACTCGCCCTACGATACTCATCCATTCATCATATAACAGTGATATATTTTAAGCGAACCCTTTGCTGCAATCAATATCGCAAACACACAATGCCCTCTGTCACACATTTGCAAAATACACAACGCCCCCAAACACCATCATCAGTCACGAGGCCCTTCTTTATGTATAGAGGAAAGTAAATTCTTCTCACTATTTATCATACACAAATTTACCAATAAATTCCATCATAACATCAATACCTTCAAAACAAACACAACACAGCACAAGTCTCTCCCCTTATTGAGAAAACTCATTTCCTCAATTTTACCTTTTTTGTTTTCCGTATATTTTCTAGATTTATCATATTACCAATAAAATAAGGGAAAGATAACATTTATCTTTCCCTTATAGCGTTTATTAATACTTAAATTTATTAATACTTAAAAACCACAACTGCAATTCAGTAAAATTACAAAATCCAATGCCCCCGTTGATTGTTAGAGAAAATACTACAGATTACTCTGCTGCCTCCAATATAGGAATGACTGAAACATAGGAACGGTTACCTGCTTTCCGTTGAAAAGAAACCTTTCCTCTTGATAAAGCAAAAAGCGTATGGTCTTTTCCCATGCCGACATTGTCACCAGCATGCCAACGTGTACCACGCTGACGGATGATAATATTTCCAGCGATAACGGTTTCACCACCAAATTTTTTAACGCCTAGACGTTTCGATTCTGAATCGCGACCATTACGCGAGGAACCACCAGCTTTTTTATGTGCCATAGACGCTCTCCTTTAATCTTTCTTACTTTTTGATGCTACAGCCGCTTTCTTCTGCGATGCAGTCTTTTTTTCAGCCGTTTTTTCAGCCTTCTTCTCAACAACAGCATCTTTTGTTTCTTTTGCTGCCGTTGCTTCCTCTTTTATGGGTTTTGCAGCTGCTTTTTTAGGCTTTGAACCACCCATTAAAATCTCTAAAACACGCAGTGTTGTAAATTCTTGACGATGACCACGCGTACGTTTAGAATTCTGACGGCGGCGTTTCTTAAACGCGATAACCTTGCGCCCACGTGTCTGTTCTAAAATCTCAGCTGTCACCAGCGCATCAGCAACAACAGGGGTTCCGATAACTGCATTACCTTCTTGCCCAACCATCAAGATATCATTGAATTCAACAACATCACCCGCATTTCCACTCACTTTTTCAACTTTTACCACTTGGTTAGCAACAATGCGGTATTGCTTACCACCGGTTTTAATGACTGCGAACATTTTTTATCCTTCCGTTCACTCCAGCTCTTATTTAATTTCTACCTTGAAATAAGGGAAAATAAGCTGCTTTTTATCAGTCGTAACCAATCTTCAAGAAGGATAAAACCTTCCTCAACACAAAAATACGCAGATTTCTCCACGCTCATATCCTGCATATATGAAGGAATTTCTATTCTCTGTCAATAAAGTCCCATAAAAAAGAAAAAAAGGTTGTACCAAAAACAATTGAAGGTTATCTACCCATCATATACTATACTTAACTTAAATAGTGTCCATTTTTGTTGTACTTCATATGGAGAGGTGGCTGAGTGGTTGAAAGCACCGCACTCGAAATGCGGCATAGGGGTGACTCTATCGAGGGTTCAAATCCCTCTCTCTCCGCCATTGACTTAAAACAAACTTGTCTATGCTCAGTATAGTATAGCTTAAAGCGCAGCTTTTGCAGGATTTTTGTGGTTTGCAATTGGCCAGTTTGCTCCCATCTATGCCTGTCACTATGCATCCCTAGAAATTGGTATTAGATTTCCACGAGTTTTATAATTTCTAGGCTCCTCCTCTTCCGATCCTTAGATTTCCTAATCTGGTATAAAATATCTCTTCAAATATTATGAAAGACTTTTGCCAATCACAACCTTTAATAGAGTTTTAGAAACCATGGTGACCATAGGGCTCCGTTTATTAACGGGCTCAAGGCGTTTTATCTGCATCAGAGGTTTTTATATTAATAAGCCCCTCAAACTTTTTTCATACAATGTGCGCATTTAGAATGAATATTATGAGTATTTATTCTAAATTTTTCTCTCTTCTTATAATCACAAAAAGGCGTGTAATAATTGAATATCTTTCATACAGTGCTTTCTTTTATTTCTAAGCTTTTTAAGTAAATAGATAGTCCTTGTAAAATAAATAAAGGTGCGCAAAACCCTATGAATATACAGAGACCGTATAATGTAGAAAATGGAAAAAAGTTTGCTGCATATAAAAGTACAATAGAAAATAAAGCTGTTATAATCCGCACGCTGGCATCACCGATCAAAATCACCTCCGCCAAATTGTCACTAGGTGTAACAGCTTGACCAATTGTTATCCCAGATACCCTAAAATAAAATTGCCCAATGCCTAATAAAAAGCCCATGATATAGAGAGAATATTGGGTGAAATTTAAATATAAAACAAAAGAAATTGCGATTATTGCAAAAGCCGGTGCCCCCCACACAAAGACACGAATTAAAGATGGAAATTTCCGTAAATAATAGGATGAGACAAAGCCATTGATTACAAAACCCAACGCTAACAAAGCGAAAATAAAATTTTGAATGGCTGTAAATTGTATATTATCTGATGTTATCGATGAAAGAATAAGTGGTAATAAAACGAGTGCTCCAGTATAGAGAAAATTATTCAAAATACGATTAATCGTCAAAAAACGCAAAGCAGAAATTCGCCAAAGGTACTTAAAACCAGCTCCATAAGCTCTTTGGGTTGCTTCTTTCGATGGCTCTTTTATCTTATTTATTTGTTGTATAGACTTTATATGAAACCATAGACCAGCATTTAAAAGATAAACAAAGACAACAAAGGCTATAGCTATTTTATGCCCAAAATGTGCAATTATAAAATATATAAGCAATGGAGACACAATAATAAAAAACTGACAGCAACTCGTATAAAATGCAAAAATACTGGCTTTTTGTTTAGGGTCTGGAATCAATTTATTCAAGGCAGTGTTATTATTTGGGTTATCAGCCCCCATCAATAGTGCGAGTAAAAAAAACACAAATAAAATAAGTACTGAGTTGTTTATGAATAATAAGAAAGACAACAAGCCCGCACAAATAATTTGACTATAAAATCCAATGATAAAACCTTGATAGCGGACTAACACATTCCCCAAACAAAAGCCTGCGATTCCGATTGCGATTAAATTAATAACATTTAAAGCAGCAGACGCTTGTCCCGTTTTATCTTGTAATTGTAATAAAGAAAGGCCTATAGATAGTACACCGCTTGCACAAAAACTTGTCAAACATCCAATCAAAATCATAAGAAAAACAGAATTACGCAATCGTTTTCTCACCTCTAGGCAAAATGTTAAGCCGTTTTATGCTTTTCTTCATCGTCGAATATAGCTCGGTACTAAATTCTGATTTTTCATAAAATTTGAATATAAATGCGTTGTAGGTATTTATTTTGCGCAAGTCATCTATCAGTATCAATTCTATATGAGACAACGTTGTGCTCATAAATTGAAATAAAGAATAGAAAACGGCTCTCCAATACATATGGAGAGACTCCCTTACCAAATAATTTTCTAAGACATATTTCAAATGACAACCATCTAAAGTATGTTGCGCAATGGTACTACGAATGATAAATACAAATAGCATCCCCTTTATACACAGGACAAGAAGAAATATTTTTATCTCTTATGATAATTATAAAAACTTTCAGCAAGTAGATCTTTTAAATTTAGACTAACCACAAAAAGATTGGATTCTCATTTTCGAGCAACACGAGACAAAGCCAACTTCACTGCTAAAGTTCCCATAACCGCTCAATCAGATTCTCTGGATAAGCTTTTTTAAATTTCCCGTCCAATCCTCTCTGATGATCCCTCATAATCCCTCTATGCTCCAAAGTGATAACTTAACCCACGATTTCGGAGAACACCTCTCTAGAGGCAAAAGATCTTCTCATAAAATATCTATCTCTTTCTGACCGCAAAGCATTTAAAGCCTTTTTTCACATGGATAGTTATTTCACAAACACTGTATGGAACCTGTAAAATCTGTTTTTTGTTCTTTTTTTGATTTATTGCAAAAATCCAATTCAAAAATAAGGGAGCACCGAATAAAATAGAGCATTGTCTCATATTTCTCTCTCACTCTACCGTCAAAACTACGATCAGATTATATTTATTTTGCGCGTCTTGCTTGAATATGGGCGAGCAATCCTAGTGTTGAACTATCGCGATTATCCGCTTTACTTTCTCCACGAAGAATGGGGAGTAACTCATTTGCTAATTCTTTACCAAGTTCAACACCCCATTGATCAAATGAATTAATATTCATTAAAGTCCCTTCAACAAAAATACGATGTTCATAAAGCGCAATGAGACGACCGAGTGCAAACGGCGTTAATGAATCTTGAACCAGCGTCATGCTGGGACGATTTCCTTTAAAACTTCTATGAAGTGCTAAATAATCTGCTTCACGTTCATCAACACCATTTTTTATTAAGATATGCCGAGCATCTTCAACACTACGTCCTTTCATCAAGGCTTTTGATTGCGCTAAACCGTTTGCTAGCAACATCTCATACATAGAATGTAAATTTTTCTCATGCCCTTTTATAAATAAAATAAATTCTACAGGAACAACATCGGTTCCTTGATGCAGAAGCTGAAAAAAAGCATGTTGGCTATTTGTTCCTGAATCACCCCAAACGATCGGACCACTTGAAAAATTTAGTAGTTTTCCATCCAGCGAGACTTGCTTCCCATTTGATTCCATATCAAGCTGTTGTAAATAAGCTGGAAAATGTATTAAGCGCTGTGCATAGGGAATGATAGAGCGTGATGAATAACCACAAATAACACGATGCCAGAACCCTAAAAGAGCAAATCGAATAGGAATATTTTTATGCAAAGGCATGGTTTTAAAATGTTGGTCCATTTGTAAAGCACCACTGAGAAATTGGCGAAAGTTTCGCCCCCCTACTGCAAACATAACAACAAGCCCAATGGCGGACCAAATTGAATAACGTCCTCCAACCCAATCCCAAAATTTAAAAACTCTTGTGGAATCTATGCCAAATTCCGCCACTTTATCAAGCGCACTCGAAACAGCAACAAAATGCGTGTGAATAGCTTTTTCCCCTAAATGTGAACAAATCCACTGACGTGCAACTTGAGCGTTTATAATTGTTTCAGCCGTTGTAAAAGTTTTAGAAGCAATGACAAAAAGTGTTGTTGCTGGATTCAAAAGAGAGAGTGTATCGGAAATATGGGCACTGTCAGCGTTAGAAACAAAATGGCAACGTGGACCATCATGATAAGGTTTTAAAGCATATGTGACCATTGCAGGACCAAGATCAGAACCCCCAATACCAATATTGACAATATCCCTTATTCTCTTTCCACTACTTCCCTTATAGCTGCCATCACGTACCTTTTCAGAAAATCTCTCCATATCTTTAAGGACGTCTTGAATATCGCCAATAAGATTATGACCATTCAGCATGAAAATTTCGTCAGCAGGTAAACGTAATGCAATATGAAGAACGGAGCGTTTTTCAGTTGTATTAATGGCTTGGCCCGAAAACATTGCATCACGCCGCCCCAACACATCTGCTGCGACAGCTAAATCATCTAGAAGTTGCAATGTTTTGAATGTTACACCACATTTTGAAAAATCGAAAAGAAGATCATCAAGTCTGAGAGAAAAATGGGAAAAACGCTGATCATCCTCCACAAAATGCTGACGAATATCATAGACTCCATCCTTTACAGCATGGTTTTTTAAAGCTCTTAATGCGGCTTCAAAAGCCTTTTCATTTCGAATCGAAAAGCTATTTGCCATAAGCTTATCCTATATGATTATTGATCATGAAATCTCTGTCCAAACAATAACAAAGTAGAAAACGTCTCCTTGATTGCTTGCTCTTTTCACTGCTCACACAAAAAATGAAGGAATATAAAAGTAAAAAATAAGATCTGAAAATGATATTTTTACAAGAATAAACTTTCAAATCTTTTCTACTGAATACATCATTTAACTTGATTGAGTTCTTTGGTTAAGCGCAAATCCTCTTCTGCTTTTGATCTTATAAAACGCCCTAAAAAAAGATAAACAACCGGTGTAACATAAAGCGTAAAAATCGTTGCTAGACCTAAACCACCAACAATAACCCAACCTAAAGCTATACGAGCTTCTGCACCAGCACCTTTGGCTAAAACCAAAGGAATCCCTCCTAAAATGGCACAAATCATTGTCATACAAACTGGACGAAGGCGAATATTTGCTGCTTCTTCTACAGCTTCACGCACGCTTCTTCCCTGATCCCGTAATTGATCTGCAAATTCAACAATCAGAATACCATTCTTTGCCATAACGCCAATTAACAAAATTAATCCAATTTGACTGTAAATATTAAGACTCACATCACTTAAGAGCATAGCAATCACAGCACAACCAATCCCTAATGGAACAGTGGCCATGATAATGAATCCTGAAATAAAGCTTTCAAACTGAGCCGCTAAAACCAATAAAATAATCAAAAAGGCAATGCCAAAAACAATCATAAAATTGGAAGATGTTTCATGAAGTGTTTCGGCTTCTCCTAAGGGGACCACATAGGTTCCTTTCGATAATAAAGGAGAAGCAATTTTCTGCACAGTTTGGTAAGCATCCCCTAAGGTGATATCTGGAGCAAGATTTGCGCTTAAAATGACAGCGCTCATACGCTTTTCCCGTTTTAATTGGGGGGCGATAGCTTTTTCATGTAAATGCGCAATAACAGATAAAGGAACATATCGATTATCTTTGGTCTTTAAAAAAATATTTTCTAAATCACTAGGACTCTTCATGGGATTTTTACGCGATATCAATTTAACATCGTAAGAATGATCATCCACGTTAATGGAACCAATCTTTTTACCATCCAACATTGCTTGTAATGTATCGCCCAAATTGGTGATATCAATTCCTAAATCGGAGGCTTTTTTTCGATTTATTTCAATAAAAAATTGCGGTTGTGTGGCATCAACAGTAAGACGTGGGCGAATAAAACGCCGATCAGCTTGTAAAGCGCGCACTAACGTATCAGCAATGGGTTGTAATGTCGCATAATCATTGCCAAGAATTGCAAATTGTAACCCTTGCCCCGTTCCTCTCACACCTAGAGAATTTCCCTGTGCAGCAAACACAAAAACTGCTGGAAATTGCCTAACCTTTGCATTAACATCTTTCACAATTTCTTGCTGATTGCGTAAACGTTTATCCCAAGACGAAAGCAATAAAACCAAAAAAGCAGTATTGGGCGAACCGCCAATACCCGCGATAGAGTAACTATTAGCTATCTCACCTGCATCACGTAATGGCTGTAAACTTTCTTCAATTTGCTCTACTTGCTCATTCAAATATTGTGTTGAAATACCTTGTGGTCCATTAATGACCAAAAAGATAAGAGCTCTATCTTCTGCTGGTGTTAATTCTTGTTGCAACTTCGTATAGCCTCCAACACAAAGCGCTGCAAAAACAAGTGAACCAAAAACAACAGCCCAAGGCTTTCCTAAACACTTATGCAAACTGTACGTATAAGCCTTATGAAACAAAGCACCCCATTTATATAAAAAAGTAAAGTGATGATGGGCTTTTCCCTCTTTCTCCTCAATATGTTCTTTGAGAAAACGTGAAGCCAGCATGGGACAAAGCGTTAAGGCAACGATTGAAGAAAGCAAAATAGAAATTGCCAAAACAAAACCAAATTCTCTAAAAAGTCCTCCAACTTGTCCAGGAAGAAAGGAAATAGGGACAAACACAGCCACTAAAGTCAATGTTGTTGCGACAACAGCAAAAAAGACTTCACGGGTTCCTAACACCGCTGCGGCCCTAGGACCTATCCCCATATTGCGCCATCGAACAATATTTTCCAGAACAACAATAGCATCATCCACAACAAGCCCTGTTGCCAAAACAAGTCCTAAAAATGTGAGAATATTCAATGAAAACCCTACAAGATAAATAGCCGCAATAGTCCCAATCAAAGCGACGGGAAGAGATACGGCAGGTATAAGCGTTACACGAATGTCTCTGAGAAAAAGAAAAATAACCAAGATAACGCTCAAAATAGCAATGACCAACGCAACCTCAACCTCATGAAGAGCGCTTTTAATAAAAATTGCATCGTCACTAATAACGTCTATATGTACAGAAGAAGGAACAACACTTTTGAGATTATCAACAACAGCTCTCACGCCTGCAGAAATATTAAGAGTGTTGGATTGTGCTTTACGCACAATACCTAATCCAATCCCTGTCTTTCCGTTGATACGAAGAATAACATTTTCTATATCGGGTGATAAAGTCACATGCGCCACATCACCAAGATATACATGAGGCTTTAAAACAACTTGTTCAAAAGATTCTGGTGTTGTTAAACGTGCAGTGGCGCGGACAACTAAAGTTTGTTTAGAATTGCGCAATGATCCTACGGGCACATCCGTTGTCATATCAGCAAGAACACGTGAAATATCTGCGACAGTTAATCCATAACTTGCAAGTTTTGCTTGATCTATATCAATCTGAAAAATCTTTGTACGAGCACTATCAATCTGAACATCACCAACGCCATCAACCGCAGAAATGGCATCAACGATCTGATCATCTACAACTGTTGTTAAATCATCAATACTCATTGTTGGTGATGTCACAACCAAATACATCATGGCTGCAGCATTCGAATCTGCTTTAATAATCAAAGGTGAATCGGCATTTTTGGGTAAAGAATAAGCAATGCGAGACAGAGCATCACGGATATCAGATGCCGCTACATTTAAATCAACACCGACATTAAAATTAATCTGTACACGGGAACGTCCAAAAGAAGATGTTGAAGAAATCGTCTTAACACCTGAAACACGAGAAACGACATCTTCTATAACTTTTGTCACTTCACGATCAATTGTTTCCGCCGACGCTCCAGAAAATATCGTCACAATCGTTGTTACTGGCGTATCAACATCTGGTAATTCTCGCACATCAACATTCAACCATGCTGCAAATCCTGCAATGATGATCATGGCATTTATAACAAAAGTAAAAACCGGTCTTCGAATAAATAAGGCAATGAGACCACCTAGCTCCGCCTGTGACATTGGCTGTTTTGTGCTCAATTCTTGGCTCATTGTATACCCATTCCATAAACTGCTGATAATTGCTGTTGATGGGACTTTGGATCATCAATAATTATTACTTTACTCCCTGGATAAAGCATTTGCACCCCTTGAATAACAACTTGATCACCATTTTCCAGAGGGGCTTTCACAAAAACTTGATCTGCTTTATGCTGAATAATCGATACAGGGATAGACTCTACTTTGCCTTCTCTCACACGCCAAACGAATGACCCTTTACTATTCCATTGAATCGCGAGAGGATTAACGACAGGGAAAGATCCACCATGGAATCGTAAGGCAACAGAAAAGGACATACCAGACATGAGTGTATCTTTTTCATTATTGATTTCAACCTGAGCGTGAAGTGTACGGCTTTCTGGGTCAACGACATTATCAATCGCGTAAATGTGACCAACAAAAGATTTATCTGGCTGCGCTGTTAATGTTGCTGTTACCTCATCTCCCTTATGGATTCGTGAAACATATCGTTCAGGGGCCCATATATCGACCAAAATACGTTCTCTATTCTCAATACGGCCTATTACAGTATTAAGGGTCACGTTATTCCCCGCATCAACGGGTAGAATACCAATAACTCCAGGAATCGGTGCACGAATTGTTCGCCGCTCCAGGTCTACCTCAGCATTACGCAAAACAAAATTTGCGTTATCCAACTCTAAGCGCGCTGTAATTTCTTGAACTTCCGTTGCTGTATTGCCAGCACGTAATTTAAGAATACGTGAAAGTGTTAAAGCATTATTATCACGTTGTACTTTTGCTTTTGCAGTTGCTATTTCCTCCTTTTTAGAATCAAGCTTTGCAATTACGTCTCCCACTTGTACTTTTGTACCAGCAGACACAAAAAGCTTATCAATAACACCTGGTAATAAAGGGGTTAAATATACCTCAGCAAGTGCTTGTCCACTCCCTAGAACGTTAAGTTGTTCATAAAAATCTTGGACTTTTACAAGATCAACGACAACATTCGTCGGGGGTCTTCCCATTTTTCCCTTTGAATCTTTATACGATATACTTGTTTTATCCACTATAGAAATGGGTTGTTCTGTGCTCTGTTTTCCAGCCCAATAAGTAGCCGTTAAAACAACAATTAAAAACACCAATGGAAAGATCTTTTTTAATAACGCCATACACCTACCCTTACTGTATCATGTTTATCTGAAATAGTGTTCAACAGTCATATCGGCGTTTTACACAAAAACCCAACAGCAGGTATATATCTTACCCCCCACCGCAAAAACATATATCATCTCTGGCTGACTATCGTTCATAGACGAAAACGTCAAGTTAACTATCGTTCATATTGCGTGGTAAGGTCACAACAGGAAAATGACCCTATCAAAAATCCAATTGCAACCATAATATATTATAATTTTTTTTAATATCTCACAAAAAAAAGAGATTTTTTTTATGACGCCCCAAGTTTCACTTGCATTTCTTTAATGAAACGATTAGGAACCCATTGTCTTAGACAATGTAGAAAATCGCAATGTGTGCACCCGTAGCTCAGCTGGATAGAGCACCAGACTACGAATCTGGGGGTCAGGAGTTCGAATCTCTTCGGGTGCGCCATCTATCAATAAATTCAATATCTTGCTCATGAATTCAAGCCTTTTGAATTTTTTTATGTGATTTATTTTTTGCTTACCTTTGGTCTTCTTATGGCTTTTTATTTCATTCTATTTTGAGTCGTTTCTTAGCTATTTTGATAGAATGGGATGTTGTGCGGCCTTCAATCCAGCCCAAAGGTGTTTTTTATTAGCAATAATCGTGGAGATTACATAAGTTGGTGTGTGCTGTTGCTTTCTTTTTTCAAGCTATGCGCTTGTTTTTGATTTCTTCTAGATTATACTTTTTCATCAACGGGTATTTCTGAGCATTTCATTTCTGTCCGCCCCATCTTAAGAGGGACTCCACAAATTGCGGTTTAGCGACCTCTAAAACTTTTTCAGTGTACTATTCGGAATAACAGATATAAGATATCAAAATCGCTGCGTAAAAAGTTCTTAAATTAATTATCCAAAGACTTTTTTCTGATATTCATCATGAGCTGATATTAAGCGTAATATTGCAGACTAGCTAAGAACTTATCGAAACTAAAAACATAGAGATTCTTTTTTCCCAAAAACAATAAAACTCCTCTTGCCGTTCTTTAGTATTATCGCTTGCGCGACACATCATTGACCTCTATGATATCTTATACTTTCTATTCTCTATGGTTTTTTTTCATTAATCCATAGAATACAGATCCCAAATGTTAATAAAAGCTTAGTTTAAAGAATTTTTCCATGCCTAAAACAGATATTGAAATTGCTCGCACTGCTAAAAAGCAGCATATTACTGAAATTGCACAAAAAATTGGTATCGCACATGAAAATCTCATTCCCTATGGCCATGATAAAGCTAAAATTTCTTCTGCATACATAAAATCGCTCAATAAAAATCCAGATGGTAAACTTATCCTCGTCACGGCTATCAATCCCACACCTGCTGGAGAAGGAAAAACTACAACAACGGTTGGACTAAATGATGCTCTTAATCTCATTGGCAAAAAAACAATAGCCACTTTGAGAGAACCGTCTTTAGGCCCCTGTTTTGGTGTAAAGGGTGGTGCTGCTGGTGGTGGTTATGCGCAAGTCATCCCAATGGATGATCTTAATTTACATTTTACCGGTGATTTTCATGCTATTACAGCAGCGCATAATCTTCTTGCCGCGATGATCGATAATCACATCTATTGGGGAAATACTCTCAACATTGATCCACGTCGTATTGTTTGGAAGCGCGTTCTTGATATGAATGACCGTGCATTGCGCGATATTGTTATTTCATTGGGGGGCATAACAAATGGTTTTCCACGCCAAACAGGTTTTGACATTACTGTTGCATCAGAAATTATGGCACTTCTTTGTCTCTCTGAAAATTTAGAAAACCTTACACAAAGACTCAAAAAAGTGATTGTTGCCTATCGTTATGATAAAACGCCCATAACAGTGGCTGATCTCAATGCAGAAGGCGCAATGGCAGTTCTTCTCAAAGATGCCATACAACCCAATCTTGTACAAACAATTGAAAATAATCCTGTTCTCGTTCATGGAGGGCCTTTTGCCAATATTGCTCATGGTTGTAACTCAGTTATAGCAACAAAAACCGCTTTAAAATTGGCTGATTATGTTGTCACGGAAGCAGGATTTGGAGCCGATCTTGGAGCAGAAAAATTCTTCAACATAAAATGTCGGCAAGCAGGCATTGTACCAAATGCAACAGTGATTGTTGCAACGATTCGTGCATTAAAAATGAATGGTGGGTTGGATAAAAATAATCTGACAGAAGAAAATATCACCGCTTTAGAAAAGGGAGCCACTAATCTTTTAAGACATATCAAAAATATGGAGCTCTACGATATCCCTTGTGTTGTAGCAATTAATCATTTTGACAGTGATAGCGATGCTGAAATAAAAACATTACAAAAAATAGTTGCAGCAACTGGACACAAAGCTATTGTCTGTAAGCATTGGGAACAAGGTGGAAAAGGTGCTATAGAACTTGCACAAGAACTTATTGCCTTAATTGAAAAACAAGATTCCGATTTTAAAGTGCTCTATCAAGATGATATTCCCCTCGTTCAAAAAATTAATTGTATTATAACAAAGTTATACGGTGGGCGTGGCGCTATCATCTCAGCGCCTATTCTTAAACAACTTGAATCTTGGGAAAAAGAAGGTTTTGGCACCTACCCTATTTGTATGGCAAAAACACCTTATTCTTTTTCTGCTGATCCCAAGCAATATGGTGCTCCTGTTGATTTTGAAATTCCTATACGAGAAGTTCGTCTCTGTGCGGGAGCCGGCTTTATTGTTGTCATTTGTGGAGATGTTATGACCATGCCCGGCTTACCGCATTATCCTGCCGCTGAAAAAATCCATCTTGATGAAAATGATAATATACAAGGGCTTTCATAAGTTTATAACCATAAACTCTATCCTTTATTATAAAAAGTATTTTATTACAAAAAGAATAGAATTTTAAAAAGTTATATAGACAAATGTCTTATTTATATGATATAAGCCTTTGTCCTTTTAGATATGTCTTTAAAAGGACGTAGGTTTTTCCTATCATTTATGACACTGAAAAAAGCAGGATAAATAGTGCAAGTACTCGTTCGTGATAATAATGTTGACCAAGCGCTTCGCGCGTTGAAAAAAAAGATGCAGCGTGAAGGTATCTTCCGTGAAATGAAAATGCGTAGTTATTATGAAAAGCCATCTGAAAAACGTGCTCGTGAAAAAGCTGAGGCTATTCGTCGTACACGTAAGCTTGCTCGTAAGCGTGCGCAAAGAGAGGGTTTTGTTAGTAACGGACGGAGTGTTGCGGTGAAGTGATACACTTTTGATGCATCATAGAATTGCATAAGCAATAGAGAATAAGTTACCGGAAAAATTTATCTTCATAAGCAAGTGTAATAAGGTGTTTGTTTGTGCAGTATTGTGTTGTGTTTTAGTTACATAAATGAATATATTAATTATCTGAAAGAGCTAAATTTTTTTGTCATAGAGATGCAGTTTTCTTCACTCTTGTGGTTTTCAAAAACAGATAACATAACGATACTTTAGATATTTAAGGGACTTGTTCCTGTATAAAATGTGGAGTGAGTGTAAGATATTTATTACCACTTTTTGCTATAATTCTCCTCCTTCTTTTTATCTCTCACATAACTATTTCTTATATGCACGTCTGATGATGATTTTCTTTTTTTCTTCTTAAATATTCTGCATCTTTCGAAGATTTTAGAGCAGATTGCAAAACCAAATGACTATCGCAATATGCAGTTGTGTGTGGAAGGGTATGAAAATATATAGTCCTCTGTCTCTTTGCTTATGTAATTAATCTCATAAGCGTATCGAATAATCCCTCTTCTTTCATCAAACTTTTTATACTGAGCTGAAATAAAAGAAAATTGAAAATAAACAAAGAAAACACTCTTATTTTAATATGGGTGCAAGTGTCTTATATACCTATTTTTGATGAAAATGGTTTTACAATTTAAATAACGAGTTTAAATTGATCCCTTACAGCATATTCTCTCAACATCCTCTCATATTGAATCAATCAAGTTTTCTTGCTTGTACATCGACAAGCGGAATTTATTATGCAAATAAAATAACAATGCTTCTTATAAACGCTCCAAATAATAGGAATAATATTACATTGAGATCTGTGAAATAGAATGACGGCACTACCTTATTAACATACGGATAAGCACTATCATTGCGTAAGATCACTACAGAGCAAATTTCATATATTAAATTATCACAAAAACTATCCTGTTAAAATTAGCTCTTTATATATCAACTTATTCTATAATGTTGCTCATATTTTTACGCTTAAATGCTTCATACATCGTATTCTTTTGTCCATTCAAAACTGTCTTCTCAAACCAAACCATAATCCTTTTACTGAACAGTTTTCGTATTCATAACATGCATAACTGTACTTTTATTTCGAGAAACACTCTTGGAAAAAAGAGACAAAATTTTAGCTCTGATTTCCTATACAAAACTGCTCCGGCCACAATATACTTGATACTTGGCTATTTTAATATTTTTCTCACGCATACAAATCGCTAAAAACCCAATATTTATCTACAACTATCCCCTCATAAACACCCTAAAGTACTCAAAAATTCAAACTTTTGTTTCTTTATTTTGCTCTTCTTCCAACAATTTTTTCATTGTTTAGATCTCATTAACGAGCGATATGGCATAATTTTTTTATCAGTCTCCAATCTTATCTTCCAGATTTTAAATGACTAATATATGACGAAATAAAGGAGTTCAGTGTGCAAAATTCTTGTTGGTTTCGCGTTTTAATGCTTGCATCATGTATCTTAATAGCAAAAGTCATTGTATTGGGTCCACCACGTTTGTTGCACGCACAAACCTTTAATCAAAATTTAGGTCCCAGTGGTTTACCCCTTCCGCGATTTGCTTCGATTAAACCCACTCGTGTTAATGTACGCGTTGGGCCAGGAAGCAACTATTCTATTATTTTTACCTACAAAAAGAAGGGGTTACCTATTGAAATCATACAAGAATATGATCAATGGCGCAAAATTCGTGATGCAGAAGGCGATGAAGGGTGGGTATATCAATCGCTTTTATCAGGAAAGCGAACGGCTATAACTATTCCATGGCAAAAAGATAAAACAAAAAGGCTGATGCTACGAAACAAACCCACTGACGACGCACAACTAGTGGCAGAAGTAGAGCCTAATGTCATTGGCAATATCCACCAATGCGATGGACAATGGTGCGAAATCACTCTTAATAACGTTCATGGATGGCTCCATCAACCTCAATTATGGGGAATCTATCCTGATGAAAAAATAAAAGGTTGGTGAATGCTCAAATGCATCAAGTTTAATTTTCATTCCTCATTGAATATGCTTATTCCCTATCACAAGATTGATTTTTTTGTTTCAAGCGAACGATCAAATCAACATGTGAAATTTCCATACCTTCTGGTGGTGTAGGCAAATTTCCAATAATGGGAAATTCTTCTAAATTGCAAGGAATATCAAGGATATGATTTTCACCTTCTATATAAAAATGGTAGTGATCAGAGGTATTTGTATCAAACCAAGTCTTCGAACCCTCTACGGCAATAATCCGTAATAATCCCGCTTCAGTAAATTGATGAAGCGTATTGTAAACCGTTGCTAAGGATACAGGAACACCTGCCCTCACCGCTTCCTCATAGAGCTCTTCAGCCGTAATATGACGATTTCCTTCAGAAAAAATCATATGTGCAAGCTCTAATCGCTGACGTGTTGGACGCAAACCATTTTCACGCAAACGTTTTTGTAACATAGAAGTGGAATAATATTGCACACCTTCTCCACATTCTCTTGTGGACTGTTGCTTTTCATTCATATCTAAATTGTCTGCATTCCCTGACATATTACGAACCAAAATATCTCCCTGCTTCAATAAGATAAAAATATAAAAAATGGGAACAGTATGGTGCAATCTTGTATTCCATTTTTAAATAATTATCTATGTAGAATACATAAAAAAGGGCTTTTGTCACTAAAAATGATATAAAATCATTTCCCTCTCTTTAAAATTTGCTCTAAAAGTAGGTCGGGGAAAAGCGCAGAAATAAAGATATATGCAAATAAATGGAGTAACCATGGCTGAACAAAAGTCTCGCTACACTTATGAAGAGCTTCTAAGCTGCGCTCGCGGCGAAATGTTTGGTAAGGGTAATGCGCAATTGCCGGCACCGCCAATGTTGATGATTGATCGAATCACTCAAATCAGTGAAACTGGTGGTAAATACGATAAAGGAATGGTTCGTGCCGAATTTGACATTACACCAGACCACTGGTTCTTTAATTGTCACTTTATAGGTGATCCCGTTATGCCAGGATGTCTTGGATTGGATGGTATGTGGCAATTAACAGGTTTTTTTCTTGGTTGGTTGGGAGAACCAGGGAAAGGAAGAGCGATATCAACAGGTGAAGTGAAATTATCAGGTATGGTAACACCACAAACCAAACTTCTTGAATATGGAATAGATTTTAAGCGTATTCGACGGGGAAATTTAGTCTTGGGAATAGCTGATGGATGGCTCAAAGCAGATGGAGAAACTATTTATAAAGCGAATGATTTGCGCGTTGCTTTATTCAAGGAAGATTGAATTTATTTTCATCAGGAAGAATTTTTTACTATTCTGTATGGAATAAGGAGGTATGAATGCGTCGTGTTGTTGTAACCGGAATGGGAATTGTTTCCGCGATTGGAAATGACCCCCAAGCCGTTTTAACCAGTTTACGTGAAGCAAAATCCGGAATTTCTTACGCACCTCAATATGCTGAGTTAGGCTTTCGTAGCAGAGTTTACGGTAAGCCTGATATTAATATAGAAGAACGCGTTGACCGACGCGCTTTACGTTTTCATGGACGTGGAACAGCATGGAATCATATTGCAATGGATCAAGCAATTGCTGATGCTGGTTTAGAGCCTCATGAAGTATCAAACGAACACACAGGGATTATTATGGGTTCCGGAGGTGCTTCAACGCAGTCAATCGTAGAAGCAGCCGATATTACACGCCAAAAGGGTCCAAAGCGTGTTGGGCCTTTTGTTGTGCCTAAAGCGATGAGTTCTACAGCTTCAGCAACACTGGCAACTTTTTTTAAGATAAAAGGGGTCAACTATTCAATCTCTTCAGCTTGTGCTACCTCCAATCATTGTATTGGAAACGCTTATGAAATGATCCAATATGGTAAACAGGACCGCGTCTTTGCCGGTGGCTGCGAGGATTTGGATTGGACACTCTCTGTTTTATTTGATGCTATGGGCGCTATGTCTAGTAGATATAATGACATCCCTCATAAAGCTTCACGGGCCTACGATGTCAATCGTGATGGATTTGTTATTGCTGGAGGTGCTGGCGTTTTAGTCCTTGAAGAACTAGAATGTGCTAAAGCCCGTGGGGCAAAAATCTATGGAGAAATCGTTGGATATGGTGCGACATCCGATGGACATGATATGGTTGCTCCATCAGGAGAGGGAGCAGAACGGTGCATGCGCATGGCCCTTGCAAAAGTCCACGATAAAATTGATTATATCAATCCCCATGCAACAGCAACACCTGTTGGAGATCCTCCTGAAATAGAAGCTATCCGCCGTATTTTTGGAGCAGGTGATCAATGCCCCCCCATTTCTGCTACCAAATCTCTAACAGGGCATTCCTTAGGAGCCGCAGGTGTTCACGAAGCAATCTATACATTGTTAATGATGAATCATAATTTTATCTGTGAAAGTGCCCATATCGAAGAACTGGATCCAGCTTTTGCTGATATGCCAATTGTTCGTGAACGACGCGATCATCAACAACTGAATACCGTATTGTCAAATACTTTTGGCTTTGGCGGTACCAATGCAACGCTTATTTTTCAACGCTATGTATAAATGAAAGTTCTTAGTAATTGAAAAAAATACGGTCTTACGGAGAATAATATGAAAGGTTTGATGGAGGGCAAACGTGGCCTTATTATGGGAATTGCGAATGACCATTCAATTGCTTGGGGCATTGCCTGTCAACTCGCACAAGCAGGAGCTGAATTAGCCTTAACTTATCAAGGAGATGCTTTCGGAAAACGTGTTCAGCCTCTAGCAGATAAGCTTGGCTGCAAATTAGTTCTAGAGTGTGATGTTGAAAAAATTGAAAATGTTGATGAGGTCTTTGAAAAACTTGAAAAAGAATGGAAAACAATTGATTTTATTGTCCATGCTATTGGTTTTTCAGATAAAAATCAGCTAAAAGGGCGTTACGTTGATGTTACAACGCGTGAAAACTTTCAACGTACAATGGTTATTTCAGCTTATTCCTTTACTGAAATTGCTCAGCGTGCAGAAAAGCTTATGCCTCATGGAGGAGCACTTTTAACCCTTACCTATGGCGCTTCACAGCAAGTTGTCCCTAATTATAATATCATGGGGGTTGCTAAAGCTGCTTTAGAAGCTATGGTCCGTTATTTAGCGGCAGACTTTGGCCCGCAAAATATCCGCGTCAATGCGATTTCAGCTGGTCCTGTTAGAACCTTAGCGGGTAATGGTATTGCAGCTGCACGTGCAATATTTTCACACCAACGACGTAATGCCCCATTACGTCGTACCGTGGATATTCATGAAATTGGAAAATCCGCGCTTTATCTCCTCTCTGACTTGTCATCAGGCGTTACAGGTGAAATTCACTATGTTGATTCAGGCTATAATATCATGTCTATGCCAATACTTGAAGAACTGAAAAAAACTGAAGACTCCCAAGAAGGATAAAAAACATCCGACTTCAAAAATAAAATCGCTCATCTGTAGAGTCCTTTGTTTGCATAGTGATGAGTGCTTTCTCTACTAGATTAAATCTCATGGGGAAAGCCTTCAAATCCAATCTATTGCATAAAAGCTATTAAACGCACAAATAATATTGGAAATCGGATAATAGAAAATTTCTAGCTTAACTTTATATAAATAAGGTGCTACTCCCCTATAAATTTTCTACTATTCTTCAAATATTATTAGCGTTTAAGAGAAAATTAAAATATCTCTTTCATTACATTAGACAAACATATGTAAGTAGAAATAATAAATTATTTTCAAAGAGATACTTAACAAGAGCCAAAACTTTTATATTTCAACTCTACTTCATAAAAAAATCGAATGATATGAATCTGTAATTTTCTGAGATATAACAGACTTATACAATCATCAACACAATCTATTTTATATTTCTATTTGTTACGATTGAAATTATTTAAGAATACAGGATACTACTATATTTCATCCTTGAGAGTGCGACTCAATAATGTATTAGCCGCTTCAGTTATGTCTTTACCACAATAGAGAATTTGATAAATTTGTTCTACAATAGGCACTTCCACCCCAATACGTTGCGCTAACATATGTACTTCCTTGGTATTTAAGTACCCTTCCACAACCTGACCAATTTTTTTTTCCGCTTCTTTTATACCTATTCCTTTACCAAGAAGTATTCCAAAACGGCGATTACGTGATTGATTATCAGTACATGTCAAAACCAGATCACCTAAGCCTGTCATTCCCATAAATGTGGAAAGCTCAGCCCCCATAGCGCCCCCTAAACGACTGATTTCAGCTAATCCTCGTGTGATGAGAGCTGTTCGTGCATTTGCCCCAAATCCCATGCCATCTGATATTCCTGCACCAATAGCAATAACATTTTTGACGGCTCCCCCTAATTGAACACCAATCATATCTGAGCTTTTATAAACTCTAAAACTTTTGTCACAATGAAAAAGTTGCTGCAATTCTTTAGCAAACTCAACATCAGAAGCAGCTATCGTCATTGCAGTAGGCCAACCAATAGCGAGTTCTTTAGCAAAAGTTGGTCCAGAAAAAACAGCTAAAGGGATTTTTTCACCTAAAATCTCACGAGCAACTTCTTGTAAAAAACGTCCTGTACCCTGTTCTAAGCCTTTCGTTGCCCAAATAACACGTGAATGTTTATCCAAATAAGGCTGAATATTATACAACACTTGATGAAATACATGGCTTGGAACAGCGATTAGTATATTGTCACTTGCTGTTATTGCAGTTGCAAGCGAATCTTCAAGTAACAAATTTTCAGGAAATTGAATATCGGGCAAATATACTTGATTACAACGTTGTTCTTGTAATTTCTCGATGTGTTGAGAATTATATCCCCAAAGTAAAACATTATGACCATTACGAGCAAGAGCAATCGCTAACGCAGTACCAAAAGAACCAGCACCAATAACTGTCATTGCAACGGTTTTCATTAAGTTTTCTGATTATTCTCTAAATTGTCGATTTCAGTTGCACGCTATTATTATAAATAACTTCAATGCTCTCTTTAATATAAATCTTGTAAAACTACAATGTTACTTCTTCGTAGCTTTATCTCACATAAACATAAAAATGTGTTCTTCACGCTCTCTTTATCTGTATTGAACTGTACAAATACCATCCTTTGTATATTCTACAAATAGCTCTCTATCTCAAAAATCAAAGCTTGACTAAATGCACAATGGATCGTCTTCTTAAAAATAAAAGCACGTCCAAAATCATGATATGCATTCTATTGATATCTTACCCTTAACCTCCTCTTCATATCCTACGAATCTTTGCGAGTCCCCCTGTAGAGCTTATGCATGCCACATCAGCTCTACAGGTATTTCTCACAACTATTCCACAGGAGAGTGCATACTTGGAGTTTGCTCCATGGGCACTTCTGAACCAGGCACTTGATCTACAGGAGTCTGCATACTTGGAACTTGCTCCATAGGTACTTCTGAACCAGGCGCTTGATCTACAGGAGTCTGCATACTTGGAACTTGCTCCATAGGTACTTCTGAACCAGGCGCTTGATCTACAGGAGTCTGCATACTCGGAACTTGCTCCATAGGTACTTCTGAACCAGGCGCTTGATCTACAGGAGTCTGCATACTCGGAACTTGCTCTATAGGCATTTCTGAACCAGGTACTTGATCTACAGCAGATTGCATACTTGGAGTTTGCTCCATGGAAATTTCTGAGTTCAGCGTCTTTTCTGGCTGTTTTCTTACAGATATATCTTTATTTGATAGCTGCCCAGATACTGAAGAATCATCCATTCTTGATATTTCTGGTTCAATAACACGTCCTGAACCACCCATCATATTATAATTCAAATGGGAAATAGCCCACCACGTACCCCCAATAATAACAAAAACGCAAATAGCAGCAAACCATAAAGCGCTTAAATTCCACTTAGCATCTGGACCAGAGCTCAAGTGTAAAAAGAAAACAATTTGTACTATAATCTGAATAATTGCCATCCCAATAAGATACGCAACCTTTGTACTAATTGCCCAACTTTCCATCATTCCATACATTACAGGAATAAAAGAACCTAAAGTGAAAAATACAGCCAGAATAAAACCGACCAAATAGGAACCAGTACTGGGACCATGTGTTTCTTTTTGCATGCTCATCACAACGCTCCTAACAGATAAACCATGGTGAAAACACCAACCCATACAATATCAAGTAAATGCCAAAAAATGGAAAGGCATGCTAAACGCGTTTTATTATTCTGATCCAAGCCATTATGACGGAGATGAAAAAACATCACAACCATCCAAAGAAGACCAACACTTACGTGAAGTCCATGGGTGCCAACCAAAGCAAAGAATGCTGACCAATAAGCAGAGAGAATTTCTCGACCAAAAAGCTGTAAACCTGTTGCAGGATCGATACCCGCATAAGCATTTGGATCATAATAAAAGACCTCACCCAATAATTCATGGAATTCATAAAGTTCCATACCAATGAAGCAACACCCAAATGCAAAGGTTATGGCCATCCATAAACGCACACCACTGATGTTATTTTTATGTGCCTGTACCATTGCAAAGCCATAAGTGACGGATGAAAACAATAAGAAAGCAGTCTCAACTAAAACAAACTTTAAATCTATAAATTCATTGCCCGCTTTACCGCCCCCATAAGAAGCAGAAAAGACAGCAAAACTTGAAAAAAGTGTCGAAAACAGGATCAAGTCTGAAAGAATATAGACCCAAAAACCAAACGTCATGACCGAGCTACTATCGTGGTGAAGTTTATCCACAGTACTCGCATTATTCATTGTTACTGCACTCATACTGTCACTCCTTGTTTTTTAAGAACAGCTGTAAAGGCATCTTCAGTTTTTTGTACTTCTTCAGCTGAAATATAATAACCATGGTGATCACCTGTTAATGAATGACACACAAGCGTTGCAATAAAACCAACCAGTCCGATCGCAACAAGCCACCAAATGTGCCAAACAAGTGCAAACCCAACAACTAATGAGAAGAAGCCAGCAATAATTCCAGCCGATGTATTCGACGGCATATGAATTTTTGTAAATCCACTTGTCGGACGTTGATAACCACTTTTCTTCATATTCCAATAAGCATCATCAGACTGTATCTTTGGAAGAAGAGCAAAATTATAGGA
The DNA here is from genome assembly GCF_028618525.1 of Bartonella sp. AU55XJBT. Next base: position 45,142 of record NZ_JAQITC010000001.1, read on the forward strand.
AGGAGGCGGTGAAGAGGTAAACCATTCAAGTGTACGTGCATCACCCCAAGAATCATTTAACGTTACCGGTAAGTGACCTTTATGCTTAATACCGTACCAAATTGCCAAAACAACCTGTAACACAAAACAAAGGATACCAAGTAAGATAATAAAAGCACCTAGAGCAGCAATAATAAACATCGGCTGCCAACTAGGTTCCATGTAATGCTGAAGACGACGCGTCGCTCCCATTAGCCCAAGGGCATAAACAGGGAAAAAGGCAAGATAAAAACCAATAAACCAACACCAGAAAGATGCAATCCCTAGCATACGATTTGGTTTATAACCAAAAACTTTTGGAAACCAAAAAGCAAGTCCAGCTAAATAAGCAAAAACCACACCTCCAATAATTGTATGGTGGAAATGCGCTACTAAAAAGAGCGAGTTATGAAACTGCCAATCAGCAGGAACAATCGATAATAAAACACCGGTTAATCCACCACCAACAAAGGTAAAGATCATGCCTATGCACCAAAGCATTGGAGGTTCAAAGCGTATCCTTCCTTTATACATCGTGAGCAACCAATTGAAAACTTTTACACCTGTTGGAACGGCAATAATCATCGTTGCGATACTAAAAAAGGTATTTACAGCTTCACCGCCACCCATTGTGAAGAAATGATGCCCCCAAACAAGAAGCGAAAGAATCAAAATAACCAACATGGCCCATATCATGGAAGTGTAACCAAAGAGGCGTTTTGAAGAAAAAGTTGATACGACCTCAGAAACAATTCCAAAAGCAGGAACAACCAAAACATAAACCTCTGGATGACCAAAAACCCAAACATAGTTAATCCATACCATTGGATTTCCGCCACCAACATTGGTAAAGAAATTCATGCTCAGATAACGATCACAGGCCAAAAGTGCAAAGGCTACAGTTAAGACAGGATAAATCACTAAAATAAGGACATTACTGACAAAAGCGCTCCAACAAAAAACAGGCATTCTCATCATTGTCATTCCAGGAGCACGCATCTTAATCATTGTTGCAACGAAATTGATTGCCCCCATAGTTGTCGCAATACCAGAAAGCTGAAGTGACCATAAATAATAGTCTACCCCTGTATCTGGACTCGTTTGCAACTCTGTAAAAGGTGGATACATGAGCCAACCACCACGACCAAAATTACCAACACCTAGCGATATATTAATCAAGATTGCTCCAGCTGCTGTAATCCAAAAACCTAGATTATTTGCAAAGGGAAAAGCAACATCACGCGCACCAATTTGAAGCGGTATAAGATAATTGAAAAGACCAAATAAAATGGGCGTAGCCATGAAAAAAATCATGATCGTGCCATGCGCCGAAAAAATTTGATCAAAATGCTCAGGGGGCAAATAACCTGCTGTCTCACTCCCAAGAGCTAAAGCTTGATGCGTTCGCATCATAAGCGCGTCCGCAAAACCGCGAACAAGCATAATAATTCCAAGTACTATATACATAATACCGATACGTTTATGGTCAACAGTTGTAATCCAATTTCGCCATAAAATCCCCCACCACCCAAGCGCCGTTAAAGCAACAAAAGCAACTAAACCAATTACAACAATCGCGATACATGTATATAAAACGATCGGCTCATGTGCAAGCGCATGAAAAGCACCTGCCGTAGGATCTGTAAGTCTTCCAAACATTTCTCAACCCATTTCAAATGAAATTCAAGTTTAAAAGAAACCTTATGTTAAAAGGGCTCTTTCTCTATTGATCCTTTAAATAACATCAGGATCAAATACTGAACACAATGCACCCCACAGTGTCTGAGCAGCAGCACGTTTCATTAAATCTTCATTACATACCGTATTTTCACCGACACATCGATTAACAATACGATAGTAAAGCCGCTTCTCAACGGGTGCAAAATAACGAACCTCAGCATCTTTCTCTTTCGCAGCAATATCACCCATACGAGGCGCAATAGAAAGTTGACGATAAGACTTACGATCAAGTGCTCGACCATTAGCCCGAGCTTTTACAATCCAATCTTCAAAATCCTGCGAAGACACAGAATGCCACTTAAACCGCATCCCTGAAAAACCATCGCCGCTGTAATTTGCTGAGGTCCCCTTGAATACGCCTTGTTCTTCAGCGATCAAATGCAACTTAGCATTCATCTGCGGCATAGCGTAAAGAACTGTACCCAATTTAGGGACCCAAAAGGCATTGACAGAATTTTCTGACGTCAATTGCAATAAAACTTGACGTCCTTTAGGCGCGTAAATTTCATTGACCGATGCAACACCATATTGAGGATAAATAAAAACCCATTTCCAATCAAGAGCTATAGCATCAATCTGCAACGGCTCTCCTTCACCCACAACCTCTATTGGAAGAGGCTTAGCAGGCTCAAGCTTATAGGTATAATAAGCCGCTAGTGAACCCAAAACCATTACAATTACAATTGGGATACCCCACATTACAGCTTCAATTTTATTTGAATGCGCCCAATCAGGAGAATAGTTCGCTTTCGTATTCGAAGCACGATATTTTATCGCTAAAAATACCACACTCACCATGACTGGAATGACAACACAAAGCATAACAAGCACACAAACAACAATCAAAATGAGCTGCTGACGTGCTACATAACCTGATGGCTGAAGGACATCCATTTTACAACCAGACAAAAGCAGTGCTCCCCCTAAAATCACAAGCATTCCTAATTGTCGAACAAAGCTTTTCATCTTCTTTTACCCCCGTCATATGCACTAAAAATTGCCATAAATATAATACCTCATATTGTACAGATTTGAAAATAATTATCAAGTGAATTCAATGCCTATATTATTCTTATCCAACGCTTAACTCTTTACCTTTACAACTTATTAATTGTTTTGCAATATACTCAAGCGCAAACCGATATCCATCACTTCCAAACCCACTTATGAGAGCGTCTACACCTGCCGATGTGTAAGAATGGTGACGGAAAGTTTCCCGTTGATGAATATGGGATAAATGAACTTCTACTTTTGGCCCTGAAAACATTTTTAGAGCATCAAGAAGAGCAACAGATGTATGACTGTAAGCCGCTGGGTTGATGATCAATCCAGAACTTAGCCCTATAGCTTCTTGTATCCATTCTACTAGCTGACCTTCATAGTTACTTTGATAAAAACTGATGATAAAATTAGCTTTCTTTGCCCATTCTTTGCAACTTTTTTCTATATCTTCTAAAGTTTCAGTTCCATAAATTTCTGGCTCACGTTGACCCAGAAAATTTAAATTAGGACCATTTAAAATCGTTATCATCACAGACATGGCAACCCTTTTCTTCTCGACCATCACTTATTAAAAAATATTTAGCATGTTTTTTACAGCAATAAAGTGCCATCCTTAATCTCAAAAAATTCCGCGCGTCCTTTTAAGTCATCAAATAAAAGACGATCTGTTCCTGTCATAAATGTTTGCACAGCTAAATCATCAAGAATATCAAATAAAGCAGCACGTCGATGTGAATCAAGATGAGCAGCCATTTCATCAAGAAGAAGAATGGGAGCCCTTTGCGATATCATACCTGTTAGACGAGCATGACACAAAACCAGACCTGTCAGCAACGCTTTTTGTTCGCCCGTTGAACAAGATGTTGCTGCTCTATTTTTATCCGCATAAAAAACTTGTAAATCTGTACGATGTGGTCCCTCTAATGTCCGCCCAGCAGCACGATCCATTGCACGATTACGCTGCAATTGATCACAAAATTGCTCTTCAACTTCAGTAGCTGATAGTCTCCTTAGAGCTGTTTCTAAAAAACCATCAATTTGCAAAAAAGCCCGTGGAAAAGGTATCTGAGATGGCATTTGTGTAAACATGTCATTTAAAAGCCTAATAACATCAATACGCGCCGCAGAAATAGCTGTCGCCAATTCTGCCATCTGCTTTTCTAAAGCATCAAACCAAGCAGTATCTTCATTGCCATCCAAAAATAAACGATTACGTGCGCGCATCGCTCTATCATAATCAGCTATGCGGCGCCTATGCAAAGGATCAATGGCCAAAACCATACGATCCAAAAAACGACGGCGCTCAAGCGAAGGACCTGTAAAAAGACTATCCATAGAGGGTGTTAAGATACTAATATGACTGTAATCTGTTAAACAATCACTTGGCGCATTCACACCATTAATATGGACCTTTCGACTGTTATCGCTAACCTCCAAAGCTGTACCAATCTTTACTTCACCATAAAGAGCACATTCAAGACAGGCAAAGATAACAAATCCTTCACCACCTCCATCTATCAAGCTAATATCAGAATATGCAGCCCGTCGCAAACCACGACCCGGAGAAAGAAAAGATAACGCCTCTAAAAGATTCGTCTTACCCGCACCGTTGTGGCCCGTGAAAACCACATGCTGACCCGAAAAATGAATATTAAAAAAAGAATAATTGCGATAACGTAAAAGCTTTAGCTGCCTCACAGACACTTTATGCACATGACTTGCCATGCATTGCAAAATAATCGCCCCTAAACACGAATAGGCATCAGTACATAAAGCACATCCGCATCATCATTATCACGAATCAAGGCTGGTGCTCCAGCTTCAGCCAGCATAAAAACCATTTCATCGCTTGAAAGCTGCCCAGCAATATCCAAAAGATACCGTGAATTAAACCCTATCTCAAGTGGTTCAGATGTGTAAGTTGCGGATAATTGATCTTCCGCACTGCCCGAATCAGGACTATTCACAACAAGCCTTAACTGTCCATGCTCAATCGTTAACTTAACTGCACGCCCCCGATCACTCGAAATCGTTGAAACTCGATCAACCGCAGAAGAAAAATCCTGTCTATTAACAACTAATTCTTTATCATTTCCAAGAGGGATAACACGTTGATAATCTGGAAATGTTCCATCAATTAACTTTGATGTAAAAATCACGGAACCTACAGAAAAACGAATCTTTGTCTCTGAAAGCTCTACACATACATTACCATCATTTTCTTCTGAAAGAAGTTTTTGCAACTCTCCTACAGCTTTACGAGGAACAATAACACCAGGCATTCCTTCAACTCCTGAAGGCGCTTCCATCTCAACTTGTGCCAAACGATGACCATCCGTTGCCACCAAACGCAGTTTCAAAACATCATCATGAATAACATGGAAGTAAATACCATTAAGATAATAGCGGGTTTCTTCAGTAGAAATGGCAAATTGCGTACAATCAAGTAAATGTTTCAACCCTGATGCCGATAGAGAAAAGCGATAACCAAACTGCCCAGGAAGTGACTCTGGAAAATCTGCCTTTGGAAGACACTGAAGTTGAAAATGCGCACAACCCGAAATAACGGACATTGTACCTGATTGATTCTCATCGACGGATAATGCAACTTCATTGCCATCAGGAAGCTTCCGAATAATATCATAGAGCAAATGTGCCGGAACAGTCGTTGCTCCGGCTTGTTCTACATTAACTGTAAAAGATTCTGTAACCTCTAAATCAAGATCTGTTGTCTTTAACTGTATATGACCATTTTCTGCATCAATCAGAACATTCGATAAAATAGGAACAGTATTACGGCGCTCTACCACACGGTGAACACGACCAAGAGACTTGAGAAATTGATTCCGATCCACTGTAATGCGCATAAAAGCCCCGTATGATTTACCAAAAACTATAAGAATTCCTTCGAATTAAAACAACAGATTCTTTTTAAAGAATCGCCTGCTGGAGTTTATTAAACCTCTTTTAAAATGGCAAGTCACTCCTGCATAAGAAAAAACAAACCCTTTTATTAAATCCCTTAAAGTTTCTTCAAAAAAAGAAATGATAAACGCTATACAGCCTGTTCTCCAATCAATCGCTTCAGTAATTCAAGTTCCTTGGCCAAGGTCTGATCACCGCAAACTAAATCTTCAATTTTACGTACAGCGTGTAAAACCGTTGTATGATCACGTCCACCAAAACGGCGTCCTATTTCTGGCAACGAGCGAGGCGTTAATACTTTCGCTAAATACATCGCAACTTGCCGTGGCTTTACAACCGTACGTGTTCGACGATTAGACAACAAGTCCTGTTTAGAAACATTATAATGGCGCGCTACCGTACGCTGAATTTCTTCAATCCGAATGCGCTTAGGTTCACCAGGACGAGTCAAGTGACCTAATAACTCATCAATTCGTTCTAAAGATAAATCAGACTCAAAAGATTGACGAAATAAGAGCTGGTTAAATGCACCTTCAATATCGCGCCCTGACCCTAAAACCGTTTTTGCAATATATTCCAAAACATCATCAGAAATTGATATCATGCTATCATCTTGCTGTGCCACTTTCAACCGCTGGCGCAACATTTGCAAACGCATTTCATAATCTGGTGCCTCAATTTCAAGGGCAACCCCTCCCTGAAGACGAGACCGAACGCGAAGATCAAGCGATTCTAATTCCGCTGGCGGACGATCTGCAGCGACAACAACCTGTTTTGCACTATCAAGCAACATATTAAGTAAATGGCAAAATTCATGTTGTATCGACTTACCTTGCAAAAACTGCATATCATCAATAATCAACAGGTCGATATCGCGAAGCTGTTCTTTAAAAGAAAGAGCATCATTATCACGAATAGCTGTTGCAAAACGCCACATAAAATATTCAGCAGTTAAATAAATAACACGTGCAGATGTTAAACGCTTCAATGCAGAAGCCGCAATCGCTTGAAGCAAATGTGTTTTTCCTAAACCAACAGACGCGTGAATAAAAAGAGGATTAAAACGCAAAGCACTTTTATGCCCCTCTGCAATTGAACGCGCCGCTGCTAAAGCAACGCGATTAGATGCCCCCTCAACAAAGCTTTCAAAAGTGTAGCGAGAATCAAGGGGAGATCCAAAAACTCCCGCTTGAGAACTTTTGACTGAATGCTCTGCAGAATTCTCAACAAAAGATGAAGTCGCCGGCTCCTCCAGCACAACAGAAGGCGCACTTGTTTTACAAACAACATCTCTTGAAACCCGTTCCATACCGCGAACGATGACTTCAACACGAAGAATTGCTGAGTTCTCTTGTTTCCATAAATGAGTCAAAAGAGAACCATAGTGATTATTAATCCATGAACGTAAAAAAGCTGTAGGAACAGAAAGCTTTACAAAAGTATGGCTATACTCAGCAAGTTTCACACGACCAAACCAACTGGTATAAGCTTCAACACCAACCTGCGCCTTTAATTGTGCCATAACGCGTACAAAAGCCGCCGCACTCTCCTCCTCTGAAACAATAGAATGCCCTATAGAAGCACTTCTACAAACAACCCCATCACTCTCTGTCATTCTATTCTTTATTATGTTCTCTGCCGACAGGATATTCACCGAAACCCTTTTAAAGGAACTAGCTTTAGAGTTCAATTTATCCACCATCTTCCATCCTGATAAAAATAAAATTTTGTCCTGCCAAACCACTAAAATAAATCTAGCAAAGGCAAAACGCCCTACCCCAAATAAGATTACTCACCCTCCCCTAGGATAGCCTCATCACAACCCCACTAACAAAGATGACCAATAAGATTTACTTGCACTCATGATATGACCCACCCTTCTAAAATGGTAAACATACCAACTAAGAGAACTAAAAAACCATCAAAAAAAACCACCCAACACAAAAGCTTTTAAAAAGCCTAAACCAAAGATTTTATATTCAACAAAATATAGGATAATGTGCTGATGTGACCCCTTCATACTTTTTAGTCTTCATGAGAACCATACAAAACAGCAGAGGTAAAAAGCAAGAGGTCAAAATAAAATCAAAAGCTCCAAAAAAATGCTCATTTCAATGAGGAATGAGAAAAATAATTGATTCAATTCATTTTTTTTCTCTGAATTTACCAATCATTAAAGAATCTCTTCAAATTAAAAAAAAAAAATAAAATGCTTGACAAAAAAGACTCTGTAAAAATCCACAAAGCTTGTGGATAACCATACTCCTCCCCTATAAACTTTCTCTCCTTTTTCAAGAGGAGAATCGTTGTCGATTCTTGTTTTCAATCGAAACTCTTTGAAAAGATAAACAAAAAGCCAGTATCCTTACGGATACTGGCTTGATTCTTAATAAAATAGAAAAAGCTTAAACGCTGAGAGCCTTTAAACGCTTCGCTAAACGTGACACTTTCCTCGCAGCAGTATTTTTATGAAAAACGCCTTTAGAAACCGCACGCATAATCTCAGGCTCAAAATTCTTAAATGCAATTTCTGCAGACGCTTTATCGCCCCCTGCTAAAGCATCATCAAACTTACGCATAAAAGTACGAACGCGTGAACGGCGGGCCCTATTAACCTGTGTGCGTGCTGCAACCTTGCGCACCGCTTTTCGAGCAGAAGGTGTATTCGCCATAAATATAATCTCTCTTTCAACACCTTGGTAAAATGATTCTCAATAACAACTCTACCAATGTAAATAAACCTAACCCAAGCAAAACTATAAAGTTTCCTATAACTCATGTAGCTTATAGCGCAATGTCAAAGCCAACGTCAATTAAATTTTCAAAGACAGACATAAAAAACGAAGCTAAATTCTCTAATCCGCAACTTTATAGCTTAATCGTTTAAAGATATTCCTCAACGAACAAAGGTATTTAAACAGCTAGCTTACGCAAGACATATTGTAAAATTCCACCATGATGCAAATAATCTAGCTCATCTTCAGTATCAACACGGCATAATAATGGAATGGTTCTTACCGTACCATCAGAAAAAGTAATTGTCGCCACTGTCTTTTGACGAGGTTTCAAGTTATGAATCCCTTCAATCGTTACCTTTTCATCTCCCTTTAAGTCTAAAGATTTCCAACTTAGCCCCTCCTCAAAGACAAAAGGAACAATGCCCATACCAACAAGATTAGAGCGATGAATCCTTTCAAAAGATTGCACAATTACCGCTTTGATACCAAGAAGATTGGTCCCCTTAGCGGCCCAATCGCGTGACGATCCATTGCCATATTCAATTCCCGCAAAAACAACGAGCGGAATACCTTCTTGTTTATACGCCATTGCTGCATCGTAGATGGTTTGTTCTACCGCTGACGGATAATGAACCGTATAACCTCCTTCTCGTCCATTTTCTCCTAACATAAAATTACGAATGCGAATATTGGCAAAGGTCCCACGAACCATAACTTCATGATTCCCACGACGGGTCCCATATTGATTAAAATCAGCGACGTTAACACCATGATCCATTAAATACTTTCCAGCAGGAGAAGCTGCTTTAATAGAACCAGCAGGAGAAATATGATCTGTCGTGATTTTATCACCAAACAAACCTAAAATTCGTGCCTCCTTAATATCTGGTAAAACATCTGGTGTTTTCTGCATATCATCGAAATATGGTGGATTACGAACATAGGTGGATTGTTCATCCCAAGAATACGTAGACCCCGTAGGGATCTGAACTTTTTGCCAATTTTCATCACCCTTAAAGACGTCTGCATACTTTTCGGCAAAAACCTTACGCGTGACATTTTCTTCGATAAACGCCTGTATTTCTTGAGAAGTTGGCCAAATATCTCTCAAGTAAATCGGTTGACCATCTGAATCTTCACCAAGAGGTTCTTTGGTTAAATCTTTACGTACCGTTCCGACAAGCGCATGTGCAACAACTAATGGAGGGGAAGCTAAATAATTCGCTTGCACATCAGGGGAAACTCGCCCTTCAAAATTACGATTTCCTGAAAGAACTGCAGCGGCAATGACACCATTGTCATTAATCGTTTTGGAAATATCTGGATGCAAAGGACCAGAATTCCCAATACATGTTGTGCACCCAAACCCTACTAAGTTAAATCCTAATGCATCTAAATCTTTTTGCAATCCCGAATTTTGAAGGTAAGCTTCAACGACTTGTGAACCAGGTGCAAGAGAAGTTTTTACCCATGGCTTACTTTTGAGACCTTTTGCCACAGCATTTCGCGCCAAAAGACCTGCTGCAATAAGAACACTTGGATTCGATGTATTTGTACAAGAAGTGATCGCTGCGATTACCACATCACCGTGACTAAGCGTATATTCTTCTCCTTCAACCTGATAATGCTCATCTTGTCCAGAAGTTTTCTTATAGTCTTCAACCAATGCCTTTTCAAAACCTTGCCCAACATTTTCCAATGCAATACGTCCTTCAGGACGTTTAGGACCAGCCATAGAAGGAACAACGGTTCCCATATCTAATTCAATGGTATCACTAAAAATGGGATTAGCCACCACTTCGTCATGCCACATTCCTTGTGCTTTGGAGTAAGCCTCCACTAAGGCAATTCGATTTTCATCACGCCCTGTCATATTGAGATAACGCACCGTCTCCTTATCAATTGGAAAAAAGCCACAGGTTGCTCCATATTCAGGTGCCATATTCCCTATCGTCGCCCGATCAGCAAGCGTCATATGCTCCAAACCAGGGCCAAAAAATTCAACAAATTTACCAACAACGCCCTTCTGGCGGAGCATTTGGGTCACCGTCAACACCAGATCGGTAGCTGTTACACCTTCTTTAAGCTTCCCTGTTAGGCGAAAACCAATCACTTCAGGTAACAACATAGAGACGGGTTGGCCTAACATTGCCGCTTCGGCTTCAATGCCACCAACACCCCAACCTAAAACACCCAAACCATTAACCATCGTCGTATGCGAATCAGTTCCCACACAAGTATCAGGATAAACTGTCTCCCTCCCCTCTTCATTCTTCATCCACACGCATTGTGCTAAATATTCGAGGTTAACCTGATGACAAATCCCTGTTCCTGGAGGAACAACGCGAAAATTTTGAAAGGCTTGTTGTCCCCATTTCAGAAAACGATAACGCTCACCATTGCGTTCATATTCATGCTCAACGTTTTCCTTAAAAGCCATGGGAGTGCCAAAATCATCAACAATAACTGAGTGATCAATGACGAGATCAACGGGTATGAGAGGATTAATTTTTTCAGCGTTACCACCAAGTTTGACCATAGCATCACGCATTGCAGAAAGATCAACAACCGCCGGAACACCAGTAAAGTCTTGCATAAGAACGCGTGCAGGACGGTAGGCGATTTCTGCCCCTGCGCTCCCTTTGTCGCTTAACCATTTAGCAACATTGAGGATATCCTCTTTTTTAACCGTGCGACCATCTTCAAAGCGCAATAAATTTTCGAGAATAACTTTCATCGAAAACGGCAAACGCGAAATGCCTTCAAGCCCATTCTTCTCCGCTTCGATCAAGCTATAATAAGTATATTCTTTGCCACTAACATTTAACGTTCTGCGACAATTAAAGCTATCAATGTGAGTCATGACTGTCCACCCTCATACTACAAACTACCCAATTTCCAGGAATGAACAACACAAACCACGAGTCAAGGTCGCAGCTTGAGTGCAGACGCAATTACCTCCGCCATCCACTTCCCCCTCCACCTTGCATAGGTAAATGCGGAAATCAGCGCCAAAAACCATTCTACACCAGATTTTGATGTAACGCACCTCTTATAGAACTATTTCTAGAACTATTCTAGGGACAATTGCATAAAAAAACGTGTTTTTTTATTCTATAATGCAATAAAGAATAGGAAAATAAAAAAATAGGCAATCGCATGGTGTTATCAGGCAAAGATTTAGCAGCTTACAGAAACGAGGAAATTCTATTCAAAGGTCTTTCTTTTCGTTTATTTCCACAGCAATTGATAACAATCACTGGACCAAATGGCATTGGAAAATCTACATTGCTCCGAATCATTGTCGGTCTTCTTGAACCTGCTGAAGGTCATATCATACTTAAAGACTATGAACAAAGATACCCTGTTACAACTGCGTGTCATTATCTTGGTCCTCAAAATGCCATGAAACCTCTTTTATCTGTCATTGATAATTTGCAATTTTGGGCAGAGTTTTATGGACAACCTCTATGCTCCCCCTATGAAGCCCTTGCCGATCTTGGTCTTTCTGATCTTGAATATTTACCCTTTAACGCTCTGTCTACTGGACAACAAAGGCGTGTCGCTCTTGCCCGCCTTTTGCTCTCCTATCGTCCTATTTGGATTTTAGATGAACCCATATCGGGACTTGATAACCATGCTCAAAAACGCCTTACTCGTATTCTTCAGCGTCATCTCAATCAAGGTGGTATGATTATCGCCGCAACCCATAATTCTTTAGGCATTCCAGAAAACCATACAATCGCTCTGGAAAAATTTTTACCTCTCTAGGAGAGAATAAAATGAAAGCACTGTTCTGGCGTGATCTTAAACTATTATTAGCGCCACAAGCCTCGTCGCTAACAGGACTATTGTTTTTCATCGCTGTTGTGATCATAACCCCCTTTGCTATTGGACCAGATCCCAAAATTCTTGCACAAATAGGGCCAGGAATATTGTGGTTTGGTGCCCTTCTTTCAGGACTCCTCAATCTGAATAAACTTTTTCAAATTGATCGTGATGATGGCAATCTCGACCAATTTATCCTTTCAGAACAAAGACAAAGTTTTATGCTGATTGTCTTTACCAAATGCATCGCCCATTGGGTAGGAACGATGCTTCCTCTCATTTTTGCTACGCCTATTTTGTCCCTCATGCTCCACTTAGATGTAACGATAACTTTTACAACAATACTTACTCTTTTATGCGGAACACCTGCTATTATTTTTATTGGCGCCATAGGAGCAGCACTTGCAAGCTCATTGTTGCATAGCACTCTTCTTATTTTCATCATTATCTTACCGTGGATCATTCCAATTATGATTTTTGGCGTTTCAGCGGCTACGGCTCCAACAAATCCAAATGCCTCTTTTCTCACTTCCCTAGCTCTTCTTAGCGCTTTTTCACTTTTTTTGAGTCTCTTTAGCTCTTTTGTTGCCGCACTAACGCTCAAGCTTTTATCAGAATAATAAAAGATGATTGCCGCATAGCAAAACTCTGCCTATTATGAATTTCATGAATGAACTATCTCACACATATAAAATGAGGTCACTCCCTGCAAGTTTTGCCCGTTTCATGAAAATAAGCAAAATCATTATACCTTGGTTAGCCGGCATAACATTGTGTTTTCTTATCTTAGGACTCATTCTCGTGGTGCATTCCCCTGATGACTATCAACAGGGTATGACTGTTAAGATTATGTACCTTCATGTACCTTTCGCGTGGTTGTCTACATTCTGTTATGTAACGATGAGTGTAGCGGCATTAGGAAATTTGATTTGGAAATATCATCTTGCTGATGTAGCTCTCAAATGTGGTGCGCCCATTGGAGCAATTTTTACCGCCTTAGCTCTCATGACAGGAGCTCTTTGGGGGCGCCCTACATGGGGAACATGGTGGGTATGGGATGCACGGTTAACATCGGTTTTAATTCTGCTTTTTATCTATCTTGCCATTATCCTGCTTGGACGTGCTTTTGACAACCAAGTAAAAGCCGCTCGCGCTACTGCAATTCTTACCCTTGTTGGATCTGTTAATATCCCTATTATTAAATTCTCCGTTAATTGGTGGAATACATTGCATCAACCAGCCTCTCTGTTACGTGCTGGAGGACCAACAATCGACAATACTATGTTATTGCCTCTTATAACTATGTTATTTTGTTTCATCTTTATGTTTATTACGCTCTATTTGATGGCTATGCGAAATGAAATCAATCGTCGTCATATCCAAATACTTCAGATTAAAAAATCCCGTCGTGCACAACACCAGGACTCCTCATCATGCTTGACCTAAATGGCATCCACAGTGGACTGTTAGGAAACTTATCTTTGAAAATTGATTTTTTCCTTGGCACCCTTAAACACAAGCAAATTGTTGTTTTAAGCTATACGCTTTCTGCAATCTCCCTCTTATGTCTTATTGGCTATATTCTTTGCAAAGCCCTATACCAAAAAAAAATTCTCCAACAGCTAAACAAAAAAGAGCTGTCACAAAAAGAAAAATACAATGAAAAATATCCCTCCAAAACTTAAAAAAAATATATCTTTGCCTGTTTTGTTTGTTCTTTTTGGACCATTTGTGCTTTTTCTCCTTCTTATGGTGTTTTTTTTCAACTTTATGGATAAAAAACACCCGCAAAATCCTTCTCTTCTCCCAAATGCATTGGCTGGGAAAACAGCCCCCGAGACACACCTTCCTCTTCTTGATCAGGAAAATTATCTTCATTCAAAACAGTTTAAAGGACGTGTCACATTGGTCAATTTTTGGGGCTCTTGGTGTTTACCCTGTCGCCAAGAGCATCCTCTTCTTATGAAGATTGCACAAGATAAACGTTTTGATCTAATTGGTATTAATTATAAGGATAACAAAGCAAACGCCCTGCGCTTTTTAAATCGCTTTGGTAATCCTTTTAAATTGATTGGCTTTGATGTTTTAGGATATACAGCCATTGACTGGGGGGTATATGGACCACCAGAAACCTTTCTCTTAAATAAAGAGAGCATCATTATTGTCAAACATGTTGGTCCCTTAACATGGCAAATTTATCAAAAAAAAATCCTCCCCAAAATTGAACAAGCAATCATGACAGAAGAAAAAATGAAATATCAACATATTGATTTATAATTATAATTTACCATTTTTCTCTATTAAATGAAAACACCGAATACTACGAGATTTTTTCAAATCTTTTTATGTTGAATCAAGAAAAACAGCTAAGAAAAGACTAAAAATGCCTTTTTGTGCATTTTTTTAATATAAGTATAATAAACAATGTTTTAAATTGAAAAATACAAGAATGCAGGTTTGTAAGAAGACAAAGTTTTATCGTTCTATGCACGCCATTTTATTTATAGGTTCTTATTCTCTCGATAATTTCTCTTATGGTTATAACCAATGATCTTTTTTTGACTCTTAAGTAAGATGAATTCGAGTAAGAAAATATGACTATAGTCAAAAAGAAGCCCTTTCGAGAGAAGAAAGTAGCTTTTACAGGGCACTCTTTTTTAAAAAGCATATCGAGTGAATCATGATTTCAAAAGAAAGATCATTAGAATACACCGAAAAATGCTAAGGAAAAAATATTCAAGAGGTTCATATGAGCTTATGTTTTAAGTTTTTATAGCGCGAATAAAATGGCCTTTTGTTGCAATCATCATGTTTATGAAGTTGATTCTATGTTTTCTTCGCAAAATTCTTGCGGTGTAAAACGATACGTTTTCGAGCAAAATTCACATGTCACTGAAATATGTTCATTTTTAACCATTTTATTGCGTTCATCAATCGGAAAGCCTTCTAAGATTCCTTTGATTTTTTCACGCGAACAAGAACATTGATCGACAAGGGAAAAAGGATTAAAAACTCTCACACCTTGTTCATGAAAAAGACGGAATAAGAGCTGTTTACTCCCGACTTGGGGATCTGTTAATTCTGAACTTTCAATCGTTGCTATGAGTATTTTAGCTTCTTGCCATTGGTTATCTAATTGGGTTTGAGTTTTTGTTTCTTCTCGCTTTTGATGAAGGTCATCTATTTGATGATGGGACGATGCTTGAGGCAAAAATTGAGTCAAAACCCCTCCAGCTCGCCAGCTTTTCTTCGGTTTTCCTTGTTGATCACGATTGATTAATATAGCAACAGCCAAACGGATATCAGTAGGAATTTGCTCTGATTGACCAAAATAAGTACGAGCAGCTTCTTGTAAATTTGATCCATCTAATGCAACTATCCCTTGATAGGGTTGCATGTGAGAACCTTGATCAATCGTGAAAGCTAAAGTGCCCTTTCCTAAAAGCGTTTCTGAAGAAATTTGATTATTATCTATGGCTTGTTTAAGCTGTTCTTTATCAAAACGAGCGTATCCTCGTAAACTGGAAGGAGGAGAAAAATCGCACACCAGCATATTAACTGGTCCATCCGAATGGGTTTGTAAAATAAATTTTCCCGTAAACTTGAGAGAAGTTCCAAGTAGAACAGTTAAAAGTAAAGCTTCTGCCAGAAGATAAGAAACCGGTTCAGGATATTGATGTCTGTTAAGAATAGAATTTAAAGTTTCCCCAATTTTTACAGCACGCCCACGGATATCAAGCTCTTCAACTTGAAAAGGAATCACACAATCATCTTCATGCAAGGAGATGTTGTAGAGAGAGGCTTCATCTTTAGCTTGTTCACGCATGATTTTACCTTTTATTATAATTTATTGTAGAGAGGCTATTGTGGAGAGAAAAACGCATCTTGTAAACACCAAGAAAGAATTGCTTTTTGAGCAGGAAGACAATGTATAAAAAAACATTAAGTTTTGCTCATTTCATGAGAGCTTCCTGCACTTGATAAGACTGAAAATAGAATGACTGCGCGCACAAAATTCTTGCCTCATGGAGACTCTATCGGTTATAATACAAATCGGTATCTTGAGCCGTTTTTTTTTGCGAATTATGGATAAGATGTGTCCCCATTCATGTGCCCGATGTATAAATTGTTCTTGCGATTTACTGCCCTTTGAAATGGCCATACGCAAATGAAAATAAAAAAGAGCCACAGCTT
This sequence comes from Bartonella sp. AU55XJBT, assembly GCF_028618525.1. The sequence goes on from NZ_JAQITC010000001.1 coordinate 61,587, forward strand.
TAATCAATGAATGGAGCACTTTATTCCCATCCGTGCAAATATTTTGTCAATCATTGGCTCTCGATGTTCCTCATAGGTTTATATATCTGCTAGAATTTTGTAAGGATGTGTATCATCTATAAGGGCATTAATAACAGGGATTGGTGCATATTGTGCCAATTCAAACATATGTTTATGTTTTGTTATTCGCAATATTACGATATCCACAAAACGCGATAAAATGCATACTGTATCGGCTATGATTTTACTATGACCACACTGCATCTCTGACCCTATGAGCCTAGATTGTATCTCCGCCAAAGCTGGTGCACACTGATATCGAATGAAATATTGGTTCGTGTGGATGATTTTTCAAAAATCATCACGCGTGTTTCCCCATAAAAGATTTTGAACCTTTCACTGCTTTTTAAAAGATGCTTTAAGGATTTTTGCATAATCGAGCAATGTACGTGTTATTGCTGGCATTAAAATGGATAAATCCGTGAAATGACAAAGAGCTTTTATTAGGTGTGCACTATTTGTTTTTCTTTATTTACTTGTGAAAGATACGCTATTGCTTTTTCAATACGATGCAAACTTTCATCTATTTCTTCTTCCCTAATGATAAGAGGAGGCAATAAGCGCACAACGTTGTTGTTGGCTGCAACACTTAAGAGATATTCATTTTCCAAAGCATTAACGACAAGATTTGCAGGAACAACACACTGAATACCCACCATAAGGCCCATCCCCTGAACTGCGCAGATAATATCAGGATAGATATTGAGAATATGCAAAAGTCCACTTTTCAGCCTATCCCCCATGTTTTGCACATGGTTAAGAAAATTTGGCTCTAATAGAACATCAAGAACACTATTTCCTACAGCCATTCCAAGAAGATTTCCTCCAAAGGTTGAACCATGGGTTCCAGGTGTCATACTTTTTGCAACTTTATCCGTTGCAAGGCAAGCGCCTAAGGGAAATCCCCCTCCTAATCCTTTTGCGAGGGTAAGAATATCAGGCGTGACATCACTCCATTCATAAGCAAAAAGCTTTCCTGTTCGTCCCATGCCCGTTTGGACTTCATCAAAAATCAATAACAGACCATTATCATCGCATATTTTACGCAAAAATCTTAAATATTCATGAGAAACCGTTCGTATTCCTCCTTCTCCTTGTATAGGTTCAATGAGGATAGCGGCAGTATTTTTATGAATAGCGTTACGCAAAGCAATTTCATCACAAAAAGGGATTTGAATAAATCCACCCGCTTTAGGTCCAAAGCCTTCAAGATATTTTTCATGTCCAGTTGCAGCAAGTGCTGCAAGTGTCCGTCCATGAAATGCCCCTTCAAAAGTAATTATTTCAGTGCGCGCTGGATGACCCGAAGCATAATAATAATGACGTGCCGTTTTGAAGGCGCATTCCAATGCTTCAGTGCCTGAATTGCAGAAAAAAACCTTATCCGCAAAACTATTTGCACAAAGCCGCGTGGCAAGAGCTGTTTGTTCAGGAGACTGAAAAAGATTGGAAACATGCCAAAGTTTTTCAGCTTGTCTTTTGAGCGTATTAACCAATTTAGGGTGGGCATACCCTAATGCATTAACAGCAATGCCAGATGTGAAATCAAGATAATGTTCTCCTTTATCGGAAATAAGCCATACCCCACGCCCCTGTTCAAAATGCAAGTTTCGTCGTGCAAAACATTCATAAAGTGGTTGTATAGAGATGGCATCCATCATAATTCCCTTTATATTTTAACATTTTCAATATATATATACAAAGCAACACTACAAATAGAACAACATGACGTATCTCATTCCGGTGCTTTAAACATTTCACTCGATTAATGATTACACCTATGGAATAGATCATTACACCAATTGAAAAAAAGTCAATGAAGGTTCTACAGATAAGCATTTTGGGGAAAAGCCTTAAACGAAAGTGGATGTTTAACCTATGATTGATTTGCAAGTTGGGGAAAACATTCTAAATAAACTCTTTGAGAGGCAAAGACTCTTGTCATAGAGTGAGTGCATATTGTAATTTGCACTATAGTTAAGCAAAATGATGTGTTTTGATTTGTAAGTTCCACAGGTTGGATGATTTTCTTATGCTCACTTAGAGTGTAAAATTCTTTCATTCAGCGCATTGAAGACATTATTGAAACATTTGAAGATGCAAAGGGGAAGCATCTCAGTGACGTAATCGGAATGGAGTGCTGATATGGGTTGGACATGTGAACGCGTTGAGCTTCTTAAAAAGCTTTGGAGTGAAGGATTAAGTGCAAGTCAAATTGCTGCTCAATTAGGTGGGGTCAGTAGAAATGCAGTCATCGGCAAAGTACATCGATTGAAGTTGCCAGGACGTGGCAAGACAGCACAAGGAAATGTACGTGCGCAAAAAACTCCCGCAAGTAGTCCATCATCTCCACGGACGCGTCGCAACACATCCACAGTATCGCCAATAAACACATCATCTGGCAACGTTGAAGAAACAACTTTAAAGACAGAGTTTGTAGCAGAAGATGTTAAAGAAGTTGATATGTCCACGAAATCTAATGTTGTGGTACCTATATCACGTCAACTTAATTTGCTACAATTGAGTGAAAATACATGTAGATGGCCGGTTGGCGATCCATTATCAGCTGATTTTCATTTTTGTGGTGCTGATTCTGATGAAAATAGTCCCTATTGTGCCTTTCATGCTAAGTTAGCATTCCAACCAATATCTGAAAGACGACGAATAAGGGTATAATATCCGCCGATATAATTTCATATTCTGTACCTTCTGTGCCTCATAATTAAATCTCGATGATAAAATTATTATGAGAAAGAGATTTGATGAGGTTTTTAATGAATAAAAACCTTTCTTTATGAAAATATTCAACGAAGTTGTATCTTTTAGCGCTATTGCACAACGCCCTGTCTTATAAAAATAATTTATCGTTTGGCAACCTGAGTGAAATCTATGAATATTTCTCTTACTTTAAGCCTTCTTATATTGAATCGATCAAAATCTTTTGGTTTGCCCATCATAAGTAAGAGGAGAGTTGTGTGGAGTAAAAACACTTAAAGAAAGGCTGCCGCCTAATAAATCCTCTCAAATTCTAAAGGCTTAAAGAAATGTTGCAACACTGAGGATTAGACAAAGTGTGTAATGATACCTGCTTGCCCCTTTACTAAGATAAAGATGATCGTATACAGTGAACTTTATAAACTTCATCGAGATAACTATTTCACGCGCCCTGCCATGAAATAAGCTTGAAAGTCTTAAGAGATATTTTTTAAAATTAAGTGCATGAATATGGAAATTCCATGGCGTTCTGTTTTGCGTGAGGGGTGTATCCCCTAAAAAGACACACGATAAACAAGAGCATTAAGCAATGCGTAGAGCGTAAAATAACATCTTCATAAGAAAAGGAAAATAAGGAAATATTGTATTCAAAACTCTTACGCAATAAACCAAAATAATAAAATTATAATTATAAATCAATGTGTTATCATGATTCTTCTATGATCTATAATATATGAGACCTTTTGAAGTCAATATTGAACCTGAAACGACTACAATAGCATCACATTCCTTTTCCCGACACAAAACGGCGCAACCAAACATAAAGCGCACCCTCACCACCATGCTGACGCGCGGCTTGTTCAAACGCATGAACATAATATCGAAAAGCTGGTGTTGATAACCAATACGGAACAAATCTATACAAAGCTCCATCACTCCCAACAGATCGGCCTTTTCCCGTAATCACAAGGACGTAACGCAATCCACTTTGTTGAGAGGATTGTAAAAAATTTTTTAAGAAAAAATAAGCTTCTTCCTGCATATAACCGTGAAGATCAAGACGCGCCTCAAGAGGATAACGACCTTGGGAAATTTTACGATGTGCAACACGATCAAAGAAATGCATCTTATGTGCTTGTGTAACGACTCTCTTTTCTCTTTTAATAATTGTTGAGCGTTGTTGATCTTCCTGAACCCCTAAAGAGATTTGAGTTATGCAATGTTTTTTATCAGTAATATTTGCAATATCTTCTGAAATAGAAGAGAGCCTCTTATCATGAATCGGTGTTGTCGTACGACAAACCCTCTCCCATAAAAGGCGATCTTGTGAAGTTAATAAATCTCTTTTTTGTCTCCATTTACTTGAGGACATTTTAATTTCTCATAAATTATTGAGTAATTATGGAAGAAAAAATACTTTAATTTTCATCTTCTGTAGCAAAAAGCTTCCAGTTTGGATCCGGCGATAGGCTATTGCGAACAAAAGTCCAAATATCTCTAATTTCTACAATAGCATCGGGATCACCGTCTATACGCTCACCCTGTTCATTATAAGTAACAGAAATCATCTCACTGATAATACGTATCGTTAAAAGTTCATTCTTTTCTTTTATGGCCGCCGCAACAAACTCAATTTTATTAATTCCAACAAAAGTAAATTCTATTCTTTCTTTGTTTATTTCTCTCTGCTCAATAGCAGTACAAAAGCTCTCAAAAACATCCTGACAAAGCAAGCTTTTAAGTTGACCGCGATCACCTTTAGCAAAAGCTGTTACAATCATTTCATAAGCAATTTGTGCACCTTTTATAAAAGATTGAGGAGAAAAATGAGGATCAATTCTACGCAGTGCACGCAAATTTTCATTCAAAATACTCCCCTCTGGTGCAATCTCATCAATTTCACTAAAATCACCTTTTTGTAAATTTTTTTGATGAGGGAACGAAACAATATTATCCGTCGTTTCTGCCTCAGTTTGTTTTTTAGAGCGACGCGAATAAGGATCAAAAGGAGGCTTTTCAAACCCAATTCGCTTCCCTAATACACTACGGAGTTGCACAAAAATAACAACCATAATAACAAGAGCGATGACAAGTATAACGTCAAATTCCATGGGCGCTGTCAATCTCCAAGTTTTAAGTCTGTAATAAACATTGCAGTCAATATCATTTATCAATAAATATGTAAAATAGGGAATCCTCCCATTCAAATATTTTTATAGATTTTATTAAGGAGTGCTCTTAAGAATTTCTTCCCACCTCATCCAGAAGGAAATTTTCATGTGATAAAACTTTATTCTATAAATCCTCGTTTTTTTTTCGTTATTCTTCTCTGCATTCTTTTAATTGAGATCGCTGGTTTTATCTTTGTTGGTCAAGAAATTGGCATTTTGGCAACTTTGAGTTTGGTTATTCTCACAACCATAGTTGGGGTTGTTTTATTGCGAATTCAAGGGATTAGCCTTTTAAAAAACATACAAAGTGAACTTATCCAAGGACGCACATTAGAAAACAATATTATTAATGATGCTTTCATCATGTTTAGTGCGATTTTGCTTATTCTCCCAGGTTTTGTAAGTGATCTCTTGGGAATATTGCTTCTTATTAAACCAATTCGCTCTGTTGCTTGGCATTTCTTTTCATCATTAAAAAACACAATGAATCCCAATACAAAAAGAAAAAATAATTCTGAAAAAATAATTGATCTTAACGCTGAAGATTACAAAATTCATGATACGACAGAATCTCCCTGGCGCAAAAATGATGATAATCAGTGAAAGTCTTAAAAAATCTGTAACGAACGAAAAAAAATAATCAAGATAAAGAGCGCATTCCTTGCAACCTTTTGCAAGGCGTGATAACCAATTCGATCTTTAGATCTAAAATAAATATACATATTATAAAATGAGAGAGGTTCGTCGTATGGCCGAAGGTGAAATGAACAACAGTGGTGGAGAGCCGGTTTTTGCTGTATTAACGCAATATTTAAAAGATTTATCATTCGAGAACCCAGGCGCTCCTCATTCTTTGCGTGCGCGTGAAAAATCACCACAAATTGATATAAATATTAATGTCAATGCTAATCCAATTGGTGATGATAATTATGATGTTGTCTTGTCTCTTTCCGTCAAAGCCAATGATAATACTGAAACCTTATTTCATGTAGAACTGATTTACGGAGGTGTTTTCCACCTTAAAAACATTCCACAAGAACATGTTATGCCTCTAGTCTTTATTGAATGTCCCCGTCTTTTATTTCCATTTGCTCGCCAAATTATATCTGATGCTACTCAAAATGGTGGTTTTCCACCTTTGTGGATTGATCCTATTGATTTTGCAGCCCTCTTCCAAAAGCGTCTCGCTGAAGAACAAAAAGACAATCAAATACAACCTTCTTAAAAATTTGTTCTTTTGCTATCATAAAGCCCTTTAATATATTACTGGTATATTAAAGGGCTTTTTTTCCTTTAGACGACTTTTGCCGCATGATAAGCTGCAAGCATTGCGATATTGACAACATCTGTATCGCTTCCACTAAACGGTACAATTTGAACAGATTTTTCCAATCCAATTAAAATAGGACCGATGATGGTTGCTTCTCCAAGTTCTTGTAACATTTTGCTTGCAATAGAAGATGCATGATAGCCAGGCATAACCAAAATATTAGCGGGCTCTGTTAATCCCATAAATGGATATTGCTGCATCAATTTAGAATTAAGCGCTACATCAGCACTCATTTCTCCATCAAACTCAAAATCAACTTTGCGTTCATGCAAAATATTAATCGCGTCCTGAATTTGTTGTGTAACCTTCCCTTTCATATAACCAAACGTGGAAAACGCTAAAAACGCAACCCTTGGCTGATACCCAAATCCACGTACAAACGAAGCGGTTTGTTCCGCTATATCCGCTAATTCTTTAGCATTAGGATTTTCATAAACCGCAGTATCTGCAATAAACACAGTTCGTCCACGGCAAATAGCCATTGAAATACCAATTAATTGTTCTTTTGGTTTGTCATCAATTGCCCGACGTATATCAACCAGCGCTGTTTCATAATTGCGTGTCACCCCTGTAACCATTGCATCCGCATCTCCTAGTGCCACCATACACGCAGCAAAATAATTTCGATCATTATTGATACGGCGATGACAATCGCGCAACAGCCAGCCTTGACGCTGCATCTTTTTATAAAGATAATTCGCATAAGCATCTGTACGACAGGAAAGCTTAGCATTCATCACTGAAATGCCTTCACGCTCCAGATCAATTCCAGCGATAATAGCTGTTTCTTTCACTTGCTCTTCACGACCAACCAAAATTGCTTGTCCTAATTTTTGATGAACATAGGAAACAGCAGCCCGCATGACTTGTTCTTCTTCACCTTCTGCAAAGACAATTTGTTTTGGTGCTTGACGAACATGGTTATATACTCCACGCATCACTGAAGAAGTAGGATTACGTCTCGCATTCAAATCACGCTCATAGGCCTCTAAATCATCTATATTCTTTTGCGCAACACCGCTTTCCATTGCTGCTTTTGCTACCGCACTTGAAACAACCGTGAATAAACGCGGATCAAAAGGAACAGGGATGATATAATTAGGACCAAATTTTAATCGCTTTCCGCGATAGGCTTCTGCAACGCTGTCAGGAACTTCCTCATGTGCTAAATCGGCAAGGGCCCTCGCCGCAGCAATTTTCATGTCTTCATTAATAACCGTTGCACGTACATCAAGTGCACCACGAAATATATAAGGGAAACAGAGAACATTATTAATCTGATTTGGATAATCGGAACGCCCTGTTGCGACAATGGCATCCTGACGCACTTGCAAAACCTCTTCCGGCGTAATTTCTGGATCGGGATTGGCCATGGCAAAAATAATTGGCTTTGGCGCCATAGATTTTACCATTTCAGCGGTCAGTGCACCTTTAGCAGAAACCCCGAAAAATATATCTGCCCCTTCCATTGCTTCCATAAGTGTACGTTTATCCGTTCGAACAGCATGCGCCGATTTCCACTGATTCATTCCCTCTTTGCGCCCTTCATAGACCACACCCTTTGTATCACATAATATGATATTTTCAGAACGAAAGCCCATCGCTTTAATCAGCTCAATACAAGCAATCCCAGCAGAACCAGCACCATTACAGACTAACCGCGTATTTTGCATATCGCGTCCTGTTAAAGCCAAAGCATTGAGAACACCAGCAGCCACAATGATTGCTGTACCATGTTGATCATCGTGAAAAACAGGAATATTCATCACTTCACGCAGGCGACTTTCAATCATAAAGCACTCAGGCGCTTTAATGTCTTCAAGATTAATTCCACCAAAAGAGGGTTCTAAATGACGCACCAAATTGATAAAACTTTCCGTATCTTTGATATCAATTTCTAAATCAATGGAATCAATATCCGCAAAACGCTTAAACAGCACTGCTTTGCCTTCCATGACCGGCTTAGAGGCAAGGGCACCTAAATTTCCTAATCCTAAGATAGCTGTACCATTTGAAATAACAGCAACAAGATTGCCTTTTGCTGTATAATCATAAGCGAGCGCTGGATTTTGAGCAATTGCCTTAACTGGAACTGCAACACCTGGTGAATAAGCAAGGGCTAAATCATGCTGTGTTGCCATAGACTTTGTTGGAACAATCTCAAGCTTTCCTGGTCGACCACGACTATGAAAATCAAGAGCTTCTCGTTCGCTCGCACTGTAAACCGTTTGAGACATTTTCTGATCCTGCTCGCTCTTTTTCATCTCACTTTATTTTCTCCAAAAACAGTGTAAATTTTGCTTGATAATGCGTATAATCATTCGATTTGATTCATATGTTAGAAATCGCTATTCTTTAGCCTTAGCAAATCTGATGATGTGTTTCAATTTAGAGATAAATAAATATCGAAGTAAACAAAAAAGAGTAAAAGCTTCACTGAAAGGGAACAGGCCACATAAAAATGGATAAAAAAAACGACCATAAAAATAATTTAATTCCACAGCCTGCTTCCCTCTCTGCTTCCTCTCAAGAACGTCTTACACCTATGATGGAGCAATATATAGAAATCAAAGCCGTCCATCATGATTCCCTTCTTTTTTACCGAATGGGGGATTTTTATGAATTATTTTTTAATGATGCAATTGAAGCTGCTCAGGCTTTAGGGATCACACTCACAGCACGCGGGAAACATTTAGGGCAAGATATTCCTATGTGTGGTGTTCCAGTTCATGCTGCAGACGATTATTTGCAAAAACTAATTGCTTGTGGTTATCGCGTTGCTGTTTGTGAACAAACAGAAGATCCTGCTGAGGCAAAAAAACGCGGCTCAAAATCTGTTGTTCGGCGTGATGTTGTTCGCCTTGTAACGCCTGGAACGATAACAGAAGAAAAACTCCTTGATCCAACACGCGCAAATTATTTGATGTCACTTTCTCGTATAAAAACCGTTGATGGAGAAGAATTTGCCCTTTCTTGGATTGATATCTCAACAGGCATATTTCGTGTAACAGAAAGCCGCCAAGAAAAACTTTTAGCCGATATTATGCGTGTAGATCCACAAGAAATCATTGTTGCTGATTCCTTTTTTCATGATCAATCGCACAAATCACTTTTTAATGTTCTTGATCGTATCGTTTCACCTCAACCGGCTTGTCTTTTTGATACCCTCACTGCTGAACGCGATATTTGCACTTATTTTAAACTTTCAACGCTTGAAGGTGTTGCCGATTATTCACGCTGTGAACTCTCTGCAATCGTGGCTGCTATTCGTTATATCGAAAAAACACAAATCACGCATCGTCCTCCCCTCATGCAACCTGAGCGCCAAAATGAAAGCGCTACCCTCTTTATTGATGCTGCAACCAGACTAAGCCTTGAGCTTATTCGAACAACATCAGGTCAACGGGATGGAAGCTTATTAAAAGCTATTGATCGCACTGTAACAGGAGGAGGATCTCGCCTTCTCATTGATCGCCTTATTGCTCCTCTTACTACCCCTTCAGCTATTGATACGCGTTTGGATTCTATCGATTTTTTTCTCCGTAATACTTCTCTTGCAGAAGCGATAAAGCTCACTTTAAAAGGGGGACCAGATATGCCCCGCGCTGTTTCACGTTTGGCTCTTGGAAGAGGAGGTCCCCGTGATATGGCAACGATTCAACGCGGCTTTGAAATCATTCGTGAAATTCATCAGCTTCTTAATAATGAGCTCCTGCCTCAAGAAATAAGTGATATACAAAAGGTGTTTTCAAATCTACCCGTTGCTTTACATTGCCATTTAGACCAAGCATTGGCTGATAATCTCCCATTGCTTAAACGCGATGGTGGTTTTATTCGTTCCAATTATCATCAAGAGCTCGATGAAATGCGTGCCTTACGGGATGAATCGCGCCGTGTCATTGCTGAACTTCAAGCACAATATGCCCAAGAAACAGATATTAAGACGCTTAAAATAAAGCATAATAATATTTTAGGCTATTTCATTGAAGTCACCAGTATACAAGCATCTGCCCTTACAAATAATCCACAAGCGAAAGCACGTTTTATTCATCGACAAACAATGGCAAATGCTATGCGTTTTACGACAACAGAACTTGCTGATCTTGAAAGCCGTATTGCCCATGCTGCAAACCACGCCTTGACACTTGAACTGGAAATCTTTGATACGCTTGTTCAGGAAATTATTGAACACGTTGATTTTATTCGTAAAGCTGCTGAAGCCCTTGCTATTTTAGATGTTTCTGTCGCTTTAGCACATCTTGCTGAAGAACAAGGATATTGCCGCCCTAAAATTGATCATTCACTAACCTTTCATATCACCGCAGGACGCCATCCAGTTGTTGAACAAGCACTCCGAAAGCAAGCAGCCGAACCCTTTGTTGCCAACCATTGTGATCTCTCTGTGCAAGAAAATCAGCAATATGCAGCAATCTGGCTTTTGACAGGACCTAATATGGGAGGAAAATCAACTTTTTTGCGGCAAAATGCGCTCATTGCGATTATGGCACAAATGGGATCCTTTGTTCCAGCGGCTTCAGCACATATCGGCGTCGTTGATCGACTATTTAGTCGTGTTGGTGCTTCCGATGATCTTGCACGGGGGCGCTCAACCTTTATGATGGAAATGGTTGAAACAGCAACGATTCTCAATCATGCTAGCCACCATTCCCTTGTCATTCTTGATGAAATAGGACGTGGAACATCAACCTTTGATGGACTTTCGATTGCTTGGGCTGCCGTTGAATATCTTCATGAAGTTAACCATTGTCGTGCTATTCTCGCTACCCATTTTCATGAAATGACAGCCCTGACCGAAAAACTTGACAGACTGCATAATGTAACCATGAAAGTTAAAAATTGGGATGGTGATGTGGTTTTTCTCCATGAAGTCACACCAGGAGCCGCTGACCGATCCTATGGTGTACAAGTTGCAAAGCTTGCTGGGCTTCCTCCAGCTGTTATTACGCGAGCTACAGATGTCCTCCATCAATTAGAACAAGGTGAAATGGCTGGAAAAGGACATAAACTCATTGATGATTTACCGCTCTTTTCTCTTAAGGCAACCTCTCCCCTCAGCGAAGAGAAAAACAAACATGATGTACTTCACGAAGCTTTAAAAAATATTCATCCCGATGAGCTCTCCCCTAAACAAGCTTTAGAAGCAATTTATCACCTCAAACAACTGGAAAAAAATAATCCTTTATAGGCCAATAAAACACAGTATTTTTTCTTGATGGTTCTCACGCATATTAAATTTTGCGCACTGTTATCATCGCTTTCATGCAAAATTTCTTAAAAAGCATGAGACGGATATAAAGAAAGCATGTGTATAGACATTTCCTCAAACCAATTGTTTATTTTCTTGTAAAAAATGCCTAACGTCTAACAATCATAGCTCTGTATTTTTACTTCTCTCGCAAAACCTTGCACCCTAGTTTAAAATATTTTTCCAGAGTAAGGTGCAATAATCAGCTTGGAATATTAAAAAATACTTACTCAATCTCTTATCACACCGTTCATTTTCCAAAACCGGACCTTTTACGTAATCATATGCTACGAACTGCACCCTTCGCAGCAGATGTTGTCATTGCAGCATAGGCTTTGAGAGCCTTTGAAACTTTGCGCTGACGCTTCTCAACCGGTTGCCAAGCATCTTTTCCTTTTGCTTCCATGTTAGCACGACGCTGCTTTATCTCAACGTCATCAACCAACATATGAATACTCCGGTTTGGAATGTCAATTTCTATGATATCCCCTTCTTCCACCAACGCAATTTCTCCTCCTTCAGCCGCTTCTGGTGAAACATGTCCTATCGAGAGCCCTGAGCTCCCCCCTGAAAAACGTCCATCCGTAACAAGTGCACAAACCTTACCCAATCCTTTAGACTTAAGATAACTCGTTGGATAAAGCATTTCTTGCATTCCAGGCCCCCCACGTGGTCCTTCATAACGGATTAAAACAATTTCACCTGATTTAATTTTATCATTTAAGATTGCTGAAACAGCTGAATCTTGGCTTTCAAAAATTCTTGCCGGACCTTTAAAGGTCAAAATTGATTGATCCACACCTGCTGTTTTTACAATACAGCCATCTTTAGCAAGATTTCCATAAAGAACTGCCAATCCTCCATCTTGTGAATAGGCATGTTCCCTATCGCGAATCACACCTTTTTCACGATCACGATCAAGAGTCTCATAGCGACAAGATTGGCTAAAAGCTATCTGTGTCGGAATACCCCCTGGAGCAGCACGATAAAATGTACAAACTGTTGGTTCATTGGTTTGTTTCACATCCCAACGATCAAGAGCTTCTTTCATGGTTTTTGCGTGAACCGTATAAGTTGATGTATCAATGAGTCCTGCCGCATCCAATTCGCCTAAAAGCCCCATAATACCACCCGCGCGATGCACATCTTCCATATGAACATTCGCAACAGCAGGAGCAACCTTGCATAAAACTGGAACACGTCGTGAAAGGTGATCAATATCCGTCATGGTAAAATCCACCTCACCTTCCTGCGCCGCTGCTAAAAGATGCAGTACCGTATTGGTTGACCCACCCATGGCAATATCAACGGTCATGGCATTTTCAAAAGCCCTGCGTGAGGCAATAGAGCGTGGCAAAACTGTTTCATCATCTTTTTCATAATAACGCTTGGCCAATGCAACAATCTGCCTTCCAGCTTCTTCAAAAAGCATCCGTCGATCTGCATGCGTTGCGAGCACTGATCCATTTCCAGGAAGTGAAAGCCCCAAGGCTTCCGTTAAGCAATTCATGGAGTTGGCCGTAAACATTCCTGAACAAGAACCACATGTAGGGCAAGCAGCACGTTCCATTTCAGAAACTTCTTCTTCTGAATTTTGTTCTGAAGCGGCGGCGACCATGGCATCAACCAAATCAACCCTTAAATCTTGATCTTTCCATTTAATCTTACCGGCTTCCATAGGCCCCCCTGAAACAAAGATTGTTGGAATATTCAACCGTAAAGCAGCCATTAACATTCCAGGTGTAATTTTGTCACAATTAGAAATACAGACAAGAGCATCCGCACAATGGGCGTTGACCATATACTCTACAGAATCAGCAATAATTTCACGTGAGGGCAAAGAGTAAAGCATTCCATCATGCCCCATGGCAATTCCATCATCGACAGCAATGGTGTTAAACTCTTTTGCTACACCACCGACAATGGCTATCTGTTGTGCAACCAATTGTCCAAGATCTTTTAAGTGGACGTGCCCTGGTACAAATTGTGTAAAAGAATTCGCAATCGCAATAATGGGTTTACCAAAATCCGCATCTTTCATCCCTGTTGCACGCCAAAGACCGCGAGCTCCCGCCATATTACGCCCGTGTGTCGATATTCTTGAACGATAAGAAGGCATTATTTTTCCCCTCAAATAATTTCATTTTGCTTGTTGTGCTGTAACTTCACTATAAAAACAAGAGCTTTAATATTCAAAAGAGAAAAATACCTTGTACTGAGGCATTTGAAGCACAAAATTAAAAGCCCTGCATAAACTTCCTCATAAAGACACAAAGCTTTTATTTTTCTATGACTTGTTAATCAACATCTAATCCCAGCGTAACTGCATGTTTGAAACAAGTATCAAAACGGTTCAGCGCAGCACAAACTCTTCCAGACTTTTATATGCTAGATTTAGTGCGTATATTGCATCTATCTGTTTGCGTAATTTCTGGAACAAGACGACAACCAATTGGTAAAGACTATACAAAGAGAAATACAGCCCTCTGCCCTTTAATTGAAAAAAAACAAATAGAATTTATTAAAGAGCTTAAGTTTTTTCTCGTAAAGCTCAACCTAATGTAGAGTGACAATTTGGAGTTCGTGCTCATTGGCTCCAGCAAGAGCAATAGAGCGCTCATCGGATAAAATGATCGGATAACCTGTTTCACCAAAGAGCGCCCATATGGTAATGCCTGGGGTCATAGGTGGAAGATCTGGAAAGTTTTTAGCCAAATCATCTGTACAAACCTTTTTTAAATAAGCAATCTGTCCCGCATCAGAGTAGGACGTGTTCTGAAACGATAAGCTTTGTTTATGTTCTCCCATTTCACTGTTCCTTTACGCCTTAACTTTTATCACTCATCACGACTGACTTTAATTGGAATCTGTTTTATTTCTTTTTTTAATTTTGGTTGATACAGATTAATTGATAAAAGACCATTTTTCAACTCGGCATTTGTGACATTCATCCCTTCCGCAAGCACAAAGGTCCGCTGGAATTGTCGTGCGGCTATACCGCGATATAAATATTGATGATTTTGATTGTCTGTTTGTTTACCATGAATAACCAATTGATTATCATCGAGCAAAATATTAAGATGATTAATCTTAAATCCAGCAACAGCTAAAGTTATCCGGATATGATTTGCATCGTCGTTTTTATGTAAACGTTCAATATTATAGGCTGGGTAAGCCTCATCAGCTTTACCGATACGTTGTAATATTTTTTCTACGGTTTCAAATCCTAAAAGAAAAGGATTGGAGAAAGGTGTCACATGTGTCATTCATGAGTATCCTCTTTAAAGCGGCTTTACTTGACCAAACCCTATACAAAGTGTTCGCTGCATTCTTCTCATATGGCGAGCGTGAATGATAACTTCAAGAGAGAAGATTAAGAGAGTTCCATGGCTCAAAGTAACATAAAATTATCAAAAGTGCGAAATTTATCTGGTGTATTATACAATGAAGATGAAATTGCAGAAATATTTCGCCGTTTTTCTGTGCAACGCCCGACACCTAAGAGTGATCTTAACTATATAAACACTTTTACACTATTGATTGCCGTTGTTCTTTCAGCTCAAGCGACAGATGTAAGCGTTAATAAAGCGACAAAAGAACTCTTTCGCCTTGCTGATCAACCGGAAAAAATGGTTGCATTAGGAGAAGGAGAAATAGCACATCATATCCGTTCAATTGGTCTTTGGCGTGCAAAAGCACGTAATGTTTATGCACTTTGCAACTGTTTAATGGAGCAATATGGTGGCCAAGTCCCTGATACGCGTGAAGCACTTATGGCTCTTCCAGGCGTGGGGCGCAAAACAGCTAATGTCGTTTTGAATGTTGCTTTTGGTCAGCCTACCTTGGCGGTCGATACACATATTTTTCGCTTAAGCAATCGTCTTGGTTTGGCACCTGGCAAAACACCAGAAATCGTTGAAAAAAAATTATTAAAAATTATACCGATTCATTATCTTCGTTATGCGCATCACTGGCTGATTTTGCATGGGCGTTACATCTGCAAAGCACGTAAAGCACAATGTAGGCAATGCATTATTGCCGATTTATGTAAAGCTGCAAGTAAAACAAATGCTATTCCAGCACCTTTGGTTGAAATTCAAGGCAATGGAGCACCGATTTTTTTGTAATATGCTCTTGCTATTTTGTGTATACTAGCTTATGAAAACGTCCTTAGAGAACCGCCCGGCAGGGCATGCCGTGGCTGTTTTAATGCTTATTCAAGTGTTGGTCCACTTGAATGGATGGAATATTCGATTGAATTCATTAATGTATGGAGTAGCAAAATGCCCAAGATGAAGACCAAATCATCCGCTAAAAAGCGGTTTAAAATCACTGCGTCAGGCAAAATTAAAGTAGCAGCCGCCGGTAAGCGCCACGGCATGATTAAGCGTTCGAATAAATTTATTCGCGATGCACGTGGAACAATGGTTTTGTGTGAACAAGATGCTAAAAAAGTTATTCAGCATTATTTGCCGAATGGTCATTAAACCTTGCGCTTTTGATTTTGAGGAGATTATAACATGGCACGTGTGAAAAGAGGTGTGACAGCACACGCTAAGCACAAAAAAGTTCTTAAACAAGCTGAAGGCTTTTACGGTCGACGTAAAAATACCATTCGTGCTGCTAAAGCAGCCGTTGATCGTTCAAAACAATATGCTTATCGTGATCGCAAAAATAGAAAGCGTACTTTCCGTGCTTTGTGGATTCAGAGAATTAATGCGGCTGTTCGTGCAGAAGGTTTAACTTATGGACGCTTTATTGATGGCTTATCAAAAGCCGGTATTGAAGTTGATCGTAAAGTTCTTTCAGATATAGCAATCTATGAGGCGGAAGCATTTTCTGCTTTAGTCGCTTCGGCAAAAAAAGCTTTAGAATATTTAAAAGACACAACACCTAACGCTTTTGAAAGCGCTGTCAAGTAAGCCAGTGGTGTTCTCTTAAAGCATTTATTTATTCGAGGTCCCGTGCTGGCTATTGCGAGTGCGGGTTTTTTTTATTAAAAAAATAGGCAAAAATATGAACGATATTGAGCGTCTGGAACAAGAAATTTGTTTAGCTTTAGAAGCTGCAGGTGATGAACAGGCACTTGAAACAGTGCGTATTGCAGCATTGGGTAAAAAGGGCAGCATCTCTGAAAAACTAAAAGCATTAGGAAAAATGGAGGCAAGCGAGCGCCAAAAAGTTGGACCCGTTCTTAATGGGTTAAAAAATCGTATTTTAGAATTATGGGCGCAAAAGCGTGATCTTCTAAAAAGACAAGCAATGGATGCTCGTCTTTCTCGTGAAACGGTTGATATTACATTGCCTGTTCGCTCTTCGCCTATGGAACGGGGGCGTATTCATCCTATTTCGCAAGTGATTGAAGAAATTATCGCCATTTATACGAAATTGGATTTTTCTCTTGCTGAAGGGCCAGATATTGAAACAGATTATTATAATTTTACGGCATTGAATTTTCCTGAAGGGCATCCAGCACGTGAAATGCATGATACCTTCTTTTTTGATGTTGATAAAATGGGAGAACGCAAATTATTGCGGACCCATACCTCGCCTGTACAAATTCGCACACTGGAAAAACAAAAAGCACCGATACGGATCATTATTCCTGGGAAAACTTACCGCATGGATTCGGATGCAACACATTCACCCATGTTTCATCAGGTCGAAGGCCTTGTCATTGATAAAACCTCGACCATTGCTCATATGATGTGGCTGCATGAAACCTTTTGTAAAGAATTTTTTGAAGTTGCTTCAGTAAAAATGCGTTTTCGTCCCTCTTTTTTCCCCTTTACCGAACCATCTATGGAAGTGGATATTCAATGTGATCGTTCTGGTTCAGAAGTAAAGTTTGGCGAAGGACAGGATTGGTTGGAAATTTTAGGATGCGGAATGGTGCATCCTCATGTGTTGAAAAATGTTGGTTTGGATCCCGATGAATATCAAGGCTTTGCATGGGGAATGGGCATTGATCGTATTGCCATGTTGAAATACGGTATGCCTGATTTACGGGCTTTTTTTGATGCTGACCTGCGTTGGTTAGACCATTATGGCTTTCGTTGCTTTGATATGCCTGCTTTTTTTCCTAATAGAAATGTGTGATCTTATCATCGCTTTCATGTGAGGTTTTAAAATGAAATTTACTTTGTCGTGGTTAAAAGATCACTTAGAGACAGATGCATCTTTGGATGAAATTTGTGAGAAACTAACAGCTATCGGTCTTGAGGTTGATCACGTTGATGATCGCTCTTCTTTAAAAGAATTTGTTATTGCGAAAGTTTTAACGGCAGTAAAACATCCTGATGCAGATAAACTCCAAATTCTTTCAGTCGATACGGGAACTGGTACGCCTGTTCAAGTTGTCTGTGGCGCGCCAAATGCACGTGCTGGACTTGTTGGTGTCCTTGCACAACCAGGCACTTATGTTCCAGGACTTGATGTGACATTATCTGTAGGAAAAATCCGCGGCGTTGAGAGTTTTGGGATGATGTGTTCACAAGCAGAGCTTGAATTATCAAATGAGCATGATGGGATTATCGAACTTCCAGAAGATGCACCTATTGGGGGAGTATTTGCAGCTTATGCTGGTCTCGATGATCCAATCATTGATATTGGTTTGACTCCCAATCGCTCTGATTGCACAGGTGTTCGTGGTATTGCACGTGATCTTGCTGCCGCTGGAATCGGGCAATTAAAAGAATTGTCTTTACCAAAATTTGAAGTTTCCTTTGACACACCTCTCGACGTTTCATTCGATTTTTCGCAAAATTCATCGTTATGTTTAGGCTTTGCTTGGCGTGAAGTGCGTAATGTTCAAAATGGCCCATCACCACAGTGGATGCAACAGCGTTTAAGTGCAATTGGTTTAAGACCGATTAATGCGCTGGTTGATATGACTAATTACATTAGTTTTGACCTTGGTCGTCCGCTTCATGTTTTTGATGCTGATAAGATTAAAGGGAATTTGTATGTACGTTGTGCGCGTGAAGGAGAGAAACTTCAAGCACTTAATGGAAAAATCTATTATTTGAGCGTTCAGGATTGTGTCATTGCAGATGAAGAAGGTGTTGTTTCGATTGCCGGTATCATGGGTGGAGAAAGAACGCGTTGTGATGAAACAACACGGCGCGTTATTATTGAATCGGCGCTTTGGAATGCGCAAAGCATCGCACAAACAGGGCGAGCATTAGCTCTTATCAGTGATGCACGTTATCGGTTTGAACGGGGTGTTGACCCGGCTTTTATGGAAACAGGGCTTGAGATTGCAACAGAATTGGTCTTACGTCTTTGTGGCGGTGAAGTATCCAAGGCAAAAATTGTTGGCTATCAGCAACAAAAAACCAAACAGATCGCTTTTCCTTTTTCTGAGATTAAACGTTTGACACATTTGGAAATAGAGCCTGCAAAAGTCATCTCTATTTTAACGAAACTTGGATTTTGTGTTGAAGGAAAAGGAGATGTCGTTACAGTAAAAGTGCCATCTTGGCGCCCTGATATTATGGGTAAAGCCGATTTGGTGGAAGAAGTCATGAGGATTTATGGGTTAGATAAAATTAAACCTATTCCTTTGGAAACTTTCGCAGAAGGAAAAGATCAAGTTTTAACATGCGTGCAAATTCGTTCACGCGCTACCCGTTTGGCTTTGGCACATCGCGGTATGAAAGAAGCGATAACGTGGTCTTTTATCTCTGAAAATCAGGCTCTTGCTTTTGGGGGAGGTCAAGCAGAGCTTAAATTGGTTAATCCTATTGCCGCTGATATGTCAGTGATGCGTCCTTCTCTTTTACCTGGTTTGCTTATGGCAACGCAGAGAAATGCTGATCGTGGTTTTTCTGATCTTGCTTTGTTTGAAGTTTCCAGCATTTATGAAGGTGATACCCCTGATAAACAACGACGTGTTGTAAGTGGAATTCGTCGTGGCACAGAGAAATTTGAAGGTGCTGGGCGTTTTTGGAATGGAAATGCAACAGCCGTTGATGTTTTTGACGCCAAAGCAGATGCTTTAGCCGCTTTAGAAGCATGCGATATAGATGTTGGGAAAGTACAGATTGAAGTTGGAGCCCCTGATTGGTATCATCCAGGTCGTTCAGGTGTCATAAAACTTGGTTCAAAAATTATTCTTGGTTTTTTTGGTGTGCTTCATCCAGCGACCTTAGAAAAATTAGATATCAGTGGTCCTTTATGCGGCTTTGAAATTTTTCTAGATCAAATTCCAGAACCAAAGAAAAAAACAACGAAAAGCCGTCCTCCTTTGAAATTATCGCCGTTTCAAATGGTGCGGCGTGATTTTGCATTTATTGTTGACAAAAAAGTTGCTTCTTCTCTTATTGTCCGTGCTGCTCAAGGAGCTGATAAAAAACTTATTCATTCCGTCCAAGTTTTTGATCTTTTTGAAGAGCAAAGCCTTGGTGCAGATAAAAAATCTGTTGCCATTGAGATTGTTATTCAACCGATTGAACGTACTTTGACAGATAAAGACCTAGAAGAAATTGCTGCAAAAGTAATAGAAAATGTCACTAAAATGACAGGCGCTTATCTTCGTCATTGAGTATTTTTAAAAGACTTTTATAAAGATAGGAGCACTTTTGAGTGCTCCTTTATTTTTTAAGGGTTTAAGATCTATCGAATTCTTTTTAAAGAGAACTTTATTACAATACATTGATTTATAATGATAATTTTTATAAAGTCTGTAATATTATAGGACTTATCATTTCAACCCCTCTTTGAATGAATCAAAATCTTTTATTCTCAATACCTTAAAGTGGAGTGGTTGTTTAGAAACCATAAAAAAGAAATAAAAATGCTTCTTACACAGGCTCTCAAATACCAAAGCCTGTTACAATATGAGGAATTAATCGTGCAACAATGGGATTTAAAAAATAAAATAATGATACCGCATTTTGTAAAATCAATGATGAAGCTCAGCCCCTTTGGGGTCTGTATCTTTCAGCTCAAGCCCATGAAATAAATATAAGGTGTTTTGTTAAAAAAAGTCGCATGAATAACATAATAAGTCTCTGTTTTGAGCGTTCTGTTTTTTTATGAGAGATGTGTCATCATTGAAATGAGCTGTTGATTCAGCAGTAACAGAAAAGTCAGAGGTTTTATGAGATAAAAAGTGCCATAAAACACAAGCTTACCAGCAACGAATGAGAAGGATATCTCAGCTTTTTATTGAATGCTTCGCAAAACAACAAAGCAATTTTTCTTTAAAACCATTCGCTTTCTTCAAGATGAATTTTCAAGACGATAAAAAATTATTTTTAAAGGACTTGAAAAGTTAATTTTTGTAAAAATCCTTCATTGCAAATGTAAAAGATAACTGTTATTGCTAAATGATAATGCAAATCATTCGCAATAAAATAAAGAGAAATTTAATGAATATAAAAAAAATTTTTACTCTAATTTTGGGAAGTTTTATTTTTCTTACTCCCAATTTAGCGGTATGTGCTGGTAAATTTAAAGCTGTTACGACATTCACCATTATTGCCGATATGGCGCGAAATGTAGCGGGTGATGCAGCTAATGTTGAATCAATCACGAAACCAGGTGCTGAAATTCATGAATATCAACCCACCCCTCGTGATCTCATGCGTGCGCAAGGTGCAAATCTTATCCTATGGAATGGGTTAGAGTTAGAACTTTGGTTTGAAAAGTTTTTTCAAAATATCAAGGATGTTCCAAGTGTCGTTGTTTCAAAAGGCGTTGTACCCATTACAATTGGTGAGGGTCCCTTTAGTGGTAAGCCGAATCCTCATGCATGGATGTCACCGACCTCTGCTTTGATTTATGTTGATAATATTCGCGATGCCTTTGTAAAATATGATCCTGAACATGCTGCTATTTATAAAGAAAATGCTGAAATTTATAAGCAGAAGATTCGCGCCACCATTGATCCAATTAGAGCTGAATTGGCAGGAGTTCCTCAAGATAAACGTTGGCTTGTAACGAGTGAAGGTGCATTTAGCTATTTAGCACGTGATTTTGATCTAAAAGAACTTTATTTATGGCCTATTAATGCGGATCAGCAAGGAACACCGCAGCAAGTTAAGCATGTTATTGATATGGTTCGAAAATACAATATTCATGCCGTTTTTTCTGAGAGCACGATTTCTCCAGCACCTGCAAAACAAGTGGCAAGAGAAACAGGAGCTAAATACGGTGGTGTTCTCTATGTTGATTCTCTGAGTGAGAAAAATGGTGAGGTCCCCACTTATATTGACTTATTACGTGTCACAAGTGGACGTATTAGCAAAGCCTTATTAGAGGGAGTAAAAAGCCAATGACGGAATGTGGAATATTTGCCCAAGGAGTAACGGTAACTTATCGTAATGGGCATACAGCTTTACGCGAAGTAAACTTTGAAAGTCCAAAGGGTTCTATTACAGCATTGGTTGGCGTTAATGGATCCGGTAAATCAACATTATTTAAAGCAATTATGGGGTTTGTACGCCCATCAAAGGGAAAAATTCGCATGTTTGATTTGCCCGTTGATGTAGCTTTGAAAAAAAACCTTATTGCTTATGTTCCTCAAAGTGAAGATGTGGATTGGAATTTTCCTGTTCTGGTTGAAGATGTTGTCTTGATGGGGCGCTATGGTCATATGAATTTCTTTCGCTATGCCAGCGCACGAGATTATGAAGCTGTTCGCGTTGCCTTGGAACGCGTAGATATGTTGCCTTTTGCTAAGCGCCAGATTGGAGAACTTTCTGGTGGACAGAAAAAGCGTGTTTTTTTAGCGCGTGCTTTGGCACAGAAAGCAAAAGCTATTTTATTAGATGAACCGTTTACAGGTGTTGATGTTACCACGGAAGATAAAATCATTGCTTTGTTACAAGATCTCCGTAAAGAAGGAGCCGTAATCTTGGTCTCTACGCATAATTTAGGCTCTGTTCCGGAATTTTGTGACCATACGGTTTTAATAAAAGGAACTGTTTTAGCTTCTGGGTTAACAGAAAAAATCTTCACAAAGGAAAATCTGGAGAAAACTTTTGGAGGATCTTTGCACCACCATATTTTCGATCTTCAAGATACTAAAAAAAATAATGTTTTCATGGGAAGAAAACAATCCGCAGTTTGTGAAAATATTGAAAAAGTGGAACACGTTGCATGATTTCTTTTTTGCTTGAGCCACTGAGCTATCAATATATGGTAAATGCAATGTGGGTTTCTGGATTAGTGGGGTGTGTTTGTGCCTTCCTTTCGGCTTTTTTGATGTTAAAAGGTTGGTCATTAATTGGTGATGCGCTATCTCATTCGATTGTTCCTGGTGTCGCAGGGGCTTACCTTTTAGGGTTACCTTTTTCACTTGGCGCTTTTTTTTCTGGTGGTCTTGCTGCAGCAGCTATGCTGTTTTTTAATCAGCGGACAAAGCTGAAAGAAGATACCATTATTGGTCTCATTTTTTCTTCCTTTTTTGCTTTTGGATTATTTCTCAAATCATTAAAACCAATGGCTGTTAATATTGATACGATTGTTTTAGGAAATATTTTAGCCGTAAGTTCATCAGATATTATACAATTGGCTTTTATTGGTGTTTTCTCTTTGTCCATATTGCTTTTGAAATGGAAAGATCTCCTTGTTTCTTTATTTGATGAAACACACGCACGTGCCATTGGATTGAACGTAAAGTTTTTAAAGATTCTCTTTTTTACACTGCTTGCTGCTTGTACTGTTGCTGCTATGCAAACGGTTGGAGCATTTTTGGTTATTTGTTTGGTTGTGACGCCTGGAGCAACAGCTTATCTTTTGAGTGATCGTTTTGTAAATATCTTGGTTATTGCAGTTATAATTGGGACATTTACAAGCGTATTAGGTGTTTATGTGAGCTATTTTTTGAATGCACAAACGGGTGGTGTTGTCGTGCTTTTTCAAGCATTCTTATTTATATTAGCTTTTATTTTTGCTCCTAAACACGGATATATTGCTGCGCGTTTACGGATAAATGCGGCAAAAAAAGGTGTGATGTTATCATGATTGATCAATTACTACTTCCTTTTCAATTTTCTTTTATGTTGAAAGGCATGCTTATTGTTATGATCCTTTCTATTCCAATGGCGATGCTTTCTTGTTTTCTTATTTTGAAAGGATGGGCCTTGTTAGGCGATGCCATTTCCCATGCCGTTTTTCCAGGTGTTGTTGTTGGTTATATGACAACACCGTGGGTGATAGCGTTTTTAGCTTCTTTGCCATTTGCTTGGTTCCAGCATATGCGTCCAGAGAATATTACAATGACTTTGATTACTTGCGGTGCTTTTGTTGCGGGTATGATTTGTGCACTTACAACAGGTTTTTTGGGAAGCAATAGTCGTATCAAACAGGATACAGTGATGGGTGTTGTTTTTTCATCGATGTTTGGTTTAGGGCTTGTTTTGGCAACATCTATCTATAGTAGCCTAGATTTAAATCATATTCTATTTGGTAACCTGTTGGGCGTTAATTGGCTTGATATTACGCAAACAGCGATCATTTCTGCCATTGTTACTTTTATTTTAGGCGCAAAATGGCGCGATTTTATGCTGTATATTTTTGATTCGGTACAAGGTCGTGCAATGGGGTTGCGAATATCACTGCTCCACTATACCCTTCTTACAATGATTTCTCTTACAATTGTTGCGGCTTTGAAAGCTGTTGGAATTGTGCTTGTTATTTCTTTACTGATAGCACCAGGAGCAATTGCTTATCTTGTCACAAAACGGTTTTCTTTTATGCTAATGATCGCGATACTTGTTGCAGCTTTTTCTGGTTTTTTAGGGATTTACCTCAGCTTATTTATCGGATCTGATTCTGCTTCTACAATTGTGTTGATCTTAACGTTGATTTTCATTGCCATTTTCATGATGATTTTCTTTCGTCAAAACACAGTTCAAGAAACTTGACGGTGATAACATGCATATCAGCCATGCATTTTTATATATTGTTTCTCATGCTTATTTTAATTAGAGGTTGAGTCGCTAGGTTATTTTTCCTCCTAATGTCTAGCAAATGAATGCAGTACGTATTCTCCCCCCCCCAACGCTGCATTCTTAATTAAGAGGCTGCATTGATTTATTCTGCAGCCTTTTTATTTTTTTACTTTTCTAAAATCTCTTCTTATTTCTTGAAACCGTTTAAAATAATTATCATATTGCAAAGCTATTTAGTATCTTGAAGGAACTTATGAAAGTCAAAGACACTTACATATAGAAATGCTGGAGAGAGGGGAAATGGTGGAGAGAAATTATCCATTCAAATATATGAATAGTGAAACAAATACTATTTTTTGTGTAAAGTTTTACGTGGAGGAAAATAATACGAGAGAATGAAGAAATATTTCAAGATATCACACCCTTTACGCCTCTGCTATTATATAGCAGGTTGGGTAATGGTTATATTAGGTATTATCGGTGTGGTATTACCTATTATGCCAACGCTGCCTTTTTTGTTGGTTGCCTCATGGTGTTTTACGCGTTCTTCTCCACGTTTTCATCACTGGTTGAATAATCATCGTATTTTTGGTCCCCCTCTTAAACGATGGGAAGAAAGAAGAGCTATTTCTCCATTTGTTAAAATTTTTGCCGTGATGAGTATGGCAGGAGGAGGATTATCCTTTTTCGTAATGGTACACCCTCCTTTATGGATTTCTTTACTCGTTGCCGTTATATTATCGTTGATTGCTATTTATATTGTGACACGTCCATCTTCATAATGATAGAAAAGACTTTATGAGAGATGTTCTTTTTAGCTTTGACTTATTTGTTAGAACAATAAGAGAGACTTTTCCTGCAAGTTTTAGATATAACCTCTCCATGTTCAAAATACATGTGAAATAACAAGATTTTTAAAAGAAATTTGATTAATGATATGTTTGTGAAATAATTTTTATGAGCAAAGAAAATTATGTACAATCCCCTTAAAGCTCACAAAAAGTTGCTTTGTAAACGATGATAAATTACATTCATTAAAAGGCTTTATTTTTGTAGAGTATGTAAGTTTCGCTAAACTCTTGGTACATTAAGTTTTTTAAATGCATCATGTATATTTTTAAGTTTTGCTTATCGCACCTTATGTCAGTAAACCGCATATATGAGAAACCAAGTGGGGTCCACTCAACAAGAAGCTGGAACGATTTACTATGACCTACAAGGGTTAAGAATGCTCGTCCTTAGAGGAGGATAAAGGTTAAATTTTTAAACAATATATTCTATTCGTTTAAAGAGCCCAAAACTACATCTTTATAGGTCTAGCAAAGCGCTTTTTATTGCTAAAAAAATTGAGATAACGTTGTATTTCCTTTGAATCACCGATCATTTTTTCAGGATTATCTGAAAGTTTTACGGCTGGTCGACCATTGGCATGGGTCACCTTACAAACAAGGGAAAGAGCATCAAGGGTTGCGATTTCTTGCGGAGCACAGCCTGTAAAGTCATTGGTAAGATCAGTCCCCCATCCAAAACTCATGCGCACTTTTCCATGAAAATGATGATAGGTTTTTTCAATTGTATCGACATCAAGTGCATCAGAAAAAATTAAGAGTTTTTCGCGTGGATCTTTCCCTTTTTCTTTCCACCATTGAATAATACGTTCTCCACCTTCAATAGGGGGTGCACTATCCGGTCTAAAACCCGTCCAATCTGCTACCCAATCTGGGGCATCGCATAAAAATGCTTCTGTACCAAAGGTATCAGGTAAAACAATGAGAAGATTTCCACCATAATAACGGTTCCAATCTTGCAAAACTTGATACGGCGCTCTACGTAATTCATCATCGTTGTTGCTGAGAGCAGCAATAACCATAGGCAATTCATGCGCATTGGTTCCAAGAGCTTCTAAATCTGTATCCATGGCAAGAAGAACATTAGAAGTTCCCGTAAAGGAATGACCAATGCCTTCTTTTAATGCTTCAACACACCAGCGCTGCCATAAAAAAGAATGGCGACGCCGTGTCCCAAAGTCGGATATTTTAATATCAGGCAATTTTTTAAGGCGTTCAACTTTACTCCACATTTTTGCTTTAGCTCGTGCATAAAGTACATCAAGAGCAAAGCGATCCAGTTTTTTCATAGCAGCACGTGAGCGTAATTCACTGACGATAGCAAGGACTGGGATTTCCCACATGGAGCTATGAGCCCATGAACCATAAAAATTCAGAATATATTGGCTATCTTTGCGGGTTAATTCATATTCTGGGAGTTGAAAATTCTCAAGCCACTGAAGAAAATCCGGTTCAAAAATTTGTTTACGTCCATAAAATGTATTACCAGCAAGCCAGATCATTTCTTTTTTTGTAAAGCGCAAACTAAGAGCGTGATCAAGTTGGGCACGCAACTCACCCTCATCAATATCATCGACAAGATGTATTGTTTTAGAACGATTTATGAGGGAAAAAGTAACATTAACAGTGGGATAAAGCCCCCAAATCATCTGTACCATAAGAAGTTTATAAAAATCCGTATCAAGAAGTGAACGAATAATAGGATCAAGCTTCCAAGTATGATCGTAAACACGTTTGGCAATATCCGGATGATTCATAATCCTCTTTCTTTCGGTTTCATAGAATTTAAAATTATTGTGCTCCAACAAGATCCATATAGGAATGAGAAAAACTATAACAACTCTAAGATTTTGGGCAAGAATAAAAAAGCCCTTTAGCTTTTCTGTTTTGAGGATTTAAGTATGCGTATGATTTCATGTTTTCCCGTTTTTTGTAACTTTATCCCTGTATGAACTTCGGTATATTTTTTGCCATTAACGTGAAGTATATTTTCAGATCCCCATTTGACTTTAATGGTATAAACAGCCTCATAAAATTTCATTTTTACTTCATACTTTGGCCAAATAGAAGGTAAATGCGGTTTTAAAAACAACAAATCTCCCTGACGCTGTATTCCAAGAATAGCTTGTGTTGCAGCGCGATAAAACCAGCCTGCTGAACCTGTATACCATGTCCAGCCACCTTGTCCGCTCCGTGATTCAACGGCATAAATATCTGCGGTCATCACATAAGGTTCAACACGATAAGTTTCAGGGGCTTGTCCATGATTAATAGGATTAATTGTGGAAAATAAGTGATAGGCTTTATCGCTTTCATTCATTTCAGCAAGCGCTAAAATGCTCCAAATAGCACCATGGGTGTATTGTCCACCATTTTCTCGAATACCTGGAGGATAACCTTTTATATAACCAGGTTCGAGCGTTGTTTTATCAAAAGGAGGCCAGAAAAGACGGAGAAGTTTCCCTTTTTCATCATAGAGATGTTCAAGCATTGAGGCCATAGCTTGTTTTTGACGCTCAAGCGGTGCCATTTGAGAAATGACAGCCCAAGATTGGGCAATGGTATCAATTTGGCATTCATCATTGATTTTAGAGCCAAAAGGTGTTCCATCATCAAAATAGCCACGTCGATACCAAGCACCATCCCAAGCATTTTTTTCTAGGGATGTTTTTAACCGTTCAAAATATGCACTCCATGTTTCAACACGGCTGTTATCACGCCGTTTTTGAGCTAAAGGAATAAATGCTTGTAGTGTGCACCCAAGAAACCACCCTAACCAAGTGCTTTCGCCTTTTCCTTGCGCACCTACTAAATTCATGCCATCATTCCAATCGCCACCTAAAATAAGAGGAAGGCCGTGAGGTCCACAGTGTTTAATGGCAAGGTCTAAAGCTAAAGCACAATGTTCATAAACTGTTGCAACCTTTGAGGATTGGGCGGGTTGAAAATAAGCATCCTGTTGCCCACTTTTGAGAACATCACCTTCAATAAAAGGAATGAGCGTATCAAGAAAGGCATCATCGCCAGTGGTATTGACATAAAGAGCCGTTGCATAGGCAAGCCAAACAATATCATCAGAAATGCGTGTGCGAACACCAGCATTTGTATCAGGCAACCACCAATGTTGCACATCTCCTTCAAGAAATTGATGCGCTGCAGCATTTAACAATTGTTTATGGGCTAATTGTGGTTCTAGCAACAATAAAGACAAACTATCTTGCAACTGATCACGAAAGCCAAATGCACCACTTGCTTGATAAAAGGCAGCGCGCGCCATGATACGGCATGAATAGATTTGATAGGGAAGCCAATGGTTGACCATAAGATCAAAAGAGGGATCAGGTGTTTTTACTTGGAGTGGGGAAACAAAATCACTCCAATATTGTTTTTGTTGTGTAAGCAAAGTTTCAAAATCAGTTGAACGTACTTGATCGAGTAATTTTTCAGCTTCTTGTCTATTTTCAGCGCTGCCAAGATAGAAAATGATTTCTTTTGTTTGTCCTGGAAGAAGGTCAATATCATAAGCAAATGCTGAACAAGGATCACATCCTGCTTCAATGGTATTCGAAAGTGTACTAGCTTTACGGATCACATTTGGATGTGTTACAGTTCCCGTTGCACCGATAAATTCGCTGCGATTGGTTGTGGTGCTGGTTGGCGTTTCGGATGCTGATAAAAATGTAACTTGTTGAGATTTTTCAATGTGATAGGGATTTTGAATAAAATGTGTTCCCCATTTATCCTCGTAAGAGGGAACAATGAAGGGGGTATATTTTGTTTGGGTCTTGCCTAAAACCCATTCAACATAATTATAAAGGCGTAAACTGCGTGGCTTTTCCCCTTCATTCCTGAGGATAAGACGTGAAAAGCGAACAGGTTTCTCTAGGTCGAGTGTATGAGTCAGTTCTAATGCGATTTCTGAATGTGTCGATTTAAAAGTTGAGAATCCAAAACCATGACAAACCTCATAAACAACATTTTCATCACATTCTACAGCAGAAACGGGTGAGAAACGTTTTAAAGACAGGCGGTCTACAAGATAAAGAGCTTCTCCTGGGCGATTGGAAACAGGATCATTGCTCCAAGGGGTCAATTGATAATCGCGGCTATTGTGAGCCCAAGTAAAAACTGCCCCTTCAGCAGACACATGAAAGCCAAAGCTTTTGTTAGCAATGACGTTAATCCACGGATGGGGTGTGGTGGTATGTCCTCGAAGACGGATCACATAATAGTTATGATGATTAAATCCACCATAACCATTCCAATATTGTAGGTCTTTTCCGTCAACGAGGATAGGAAAAGATTTTTGTTGACTGATAAGACCAATGGAAGAAAAGAGGCTTTGTTCGGTTTGTTTTGTTCCATATCTTTCTTCGCTATTTTTTTGGAAATTTAATTTATAATGAAACTCTTGATGACTCTTACGAGTTGCTAAATCCAAATCACTCCCATTAATTCGTTTCAGCTGTTCAGATAAAGAGCCATTTTCGGCATCAAGAATCATGCGTGCGGATGCAAGAAGCGTTTTAAAACTTTGCTCACTCATTTGATCACGCCGAAGCGTAAAAATATGTTGGCGTGCATCTGTTTCTTGCGTGTGATGTTGATAAGATTCGCATACCCATTCAAGAGCGCGTTGTGTATTTTGTATATAGGAAAACGCTTGTTCATTGAGAATGACTAAATCAACAATGAGTCCGCGCATACGCCAATATTCATGTGCTTTAAGGAGCTCACGAAGCACAGTTATATTTCCCTCGTTATTTAATCTAAGAAGACAAAGTGGATTGTCTCCTGAAATGGACATGGGCCAAAGATCAGACTGTTTTCCAAGCGTTTTTGCTAATATTTCAGAAGGAAGACGCCATGTCCGATCAAGATAGATAAGTGGCGTTGCATATTTTTGATAGACAATCGCTTCTTTAAGTGAGGTTCCGCTCTGGTACAGTGCAACTTGTGAGCGTGTCCATGCCATTGAAAGTTCTTTTTGAAACATATCAGGTTGTCGATAATGTTTCATATGATGATGCAGCGCTTCTTGTGTATGAGCAACAAAAGTCCAAAAAATAAGTTCTGCTTTTCCATGGGCTGGAATTTTTATACGGCATCGCAGTGACATAATAGGATCAAGAACACAACCTTGACTATTACTAAAATGAGCATTTCGATCAAATGCAGCGGGACGATGAATGGATCGCCCCCGACCAATAAACAGTGAGCGATCCGTTTCAGCTTCTGTTTCTCTAAGAGTATCTGTTGTACTGGAAACAAAATGAACAATATAAATTTCAGGATCATTAGGTGAGCGTTTGCGCCTTTTGGCAAAAATTGTTTTGCCTTCCTCAGCAATTTCTGTCTCTATAAACATTCGTGAAAAAACAGGATGAGCACAATCCATATCCATTGTTGCAAGCGCTAGTTCACCATACGAAGTAACTTCGATAAGACAGTCTTTGTTTGTTGTATTCATCAGTTGAATACGTCTACCTTCGCCGCACCCTTCAGAGATAATAAGACATTCAAGGGTTGATTTGATACCATCAACCATTTTCGTATATTCAGCCTTTTCATCCGTAAAAATGCTGACAGCTTCTTCTTCAATAACGCGTGTTGGTTCGCTGGTTACAGACCACCACCGTCCACTATGTGTATTGCGTAGAAAGAATAAAATCCCTTGTTGATCTTCTGTCGCATCAGGAATAAAGCGCGTAATCGCATAATCGTACCAACGGCTATAGCCAGAACCATTCGCTGTCAACATGATAGAATAAAAGCCGTGAGACAAAAGCAAAGTTTCCCGTGGTTTAAGCAGCGGATTTGTAATAATGCGTAAAGGAGCGGCATCCAATGCTTCAGACTTATTGCGCATACGATTAATAGCTTTGGTGTGAATCACAGGAATAAGATGGGCAGCGCGCTCTTGTAAAAGCAATTGCGTTGCTTCAATAACGGGATCACGGTGAAAACGATCACGCATTCGCCCTTGAAAAATAACATTGTTAAGAGCAAGGATAGACATACCATGATGGTGCGCATAATAATTGCGTACAATAGCGTACTTTTCCCCTGTTTTTACACGTGAAGAGGTAAAATCAACAGAATCATAATAACCATATGTTCCTAAAGCTCCAAGATCACGGAGTCGTTTTAAGTTGGCAACAGCGCAAGCAGGAGCATATTGTGCTGCAAGAAAGCTAGCATAAGGAGCAATGACAGCATTGCGTGAAAGACCACGTTGGAGTCCGAGGCTTGGAACACCAAAATGAGCATATTGGTAATTCATTAAATGATCACGAGCATTAAATGCAGCCTCTGAAATACCCCATGGCAATTCCCGTGTGTGAGCATATTGTATTTGACAACGAATAATCAACCGATTGGTTTGATCCAAGAGAGAGCCTAAAGGTTCATGCATCACAAGAGATGGCATAAGATATTCGAACATAGAACCAGACCATGATAAAAGAGCACCTTTCCACCCTATGGGGACGAGGAGTCGACCAAGATGAAACCAATGTTTAGGCTTTATATCCCCTTTTGCGATAGCAAAAAAACTTGCAAGACGTGCCTCTGAAGCGAGTAGATCATAACAGTTTTCATCGAGTTTGTTTTCTTGAACACGATATCCAATGGATAAGAGATGCCGTTTAGGTTGTTCTAAAAAGCCAAATTTCATATCAAAGGCTATTTGCCTTGCCGCTATAGCCAATCTGTTTAGTTTTTTGCATAATTTTTCAGGATCATAATGAGCCGTTGCATCATGATGATAAGCGTCGCAAGTTTCGATAAGGCATTTAGCCCAACAAAGCGCACGAGCCGATTCTATTGTTTGAATTTTCTGGTCGAGTTCATTAACTAAGTCTACAATATCGTGGGCTGCACATGAAAGATCCTTGATGTGAAAAGGTATCGTATTTTCTTGTTCTACAAAAGTACGGACAGAGTGATGAAAACGAACAATATTTTCTTCAACTCTTTGGCGTAAAGCACGTAAACTGAGTTGATGGTCTGAAATTTCTTTAACCGTTTCTTCAAGAATAATAAGAACATCCGATAAACCTTCTCGATCACTTTGAAAAAGAAGATGCGGTTTTTCAGCCCATTCCCTTAAGGCAGAAGAGAGTGTTACCAAATGACCAGCAAGATTTCCTGAATCAACGGTTGAGACATAAGTGGGTAAAAGAGGTCTGAGTGTATCCGTTGCATACCAATTATAGAGGTGACCATGGAACTTTTCCATTTTTGCAAGAGAGCGTAATGTACATTCAATACGGGTAATTGTTTCTTCAAAACCAATCCAGCCAAAATCACGTGCCGCAATAACAGAAAGGAGATAAACCCCGATATTTGTAGGGGATGTACGTTGAGCAACAAGCGGTTCAGGGTCTTCTTGAAAATTATCGGGAGGCAAATAATTGTTTTGCTCATTGACAAAGGTTGAATAATAAAGCCATGTCCGCCGTGCAATAGAGCGGAGGATTTTTTCATCTTTTGAAGAAAGTTCAAGGCTATCTTGAAATGTTGAAGGTCGACTCGCAACCCAAGCAATGAAAGGTGAAAAAAACCATACTATCCCAAAAGGCAAAGCAATAAAGCTTGCAAAACTATCAAAAAAAAGAGCGAGTGTTAGGGCAAGAGCACCAATAAGTGATGCTGGTGCCATTGTAAAAACATAGAAAAGCAAACTATTAGGCATTGATTTTGTTGTGGCAGAGGTTTTCCATTCAAGAAGATGCTGTCTTGAAATCGTCATACGATAGAGTGTACGAATAATCGCATCAGTCATAAAATAGGCCGAATGAGCAAGAAAAGTCGTCTTAAGAAAGATATCAGCGCTTGTAAGAGCGGTTTTATTCCAAATTAATCGAAAATGTCCGCGCAAAGAATGATCTATATTGGATGAAAAAAACGTTTTTAATACACATAAAATGGGGGCAATGAAGGCGCTAAACAGCAAAAATATCTGCCAGATGATTGCACTCTTCAATGACAAAAGA
Organism: Bartonella sp. AU55XJBT; assembly: GCF_028618525.1. Next base: position 94,876 of record NZ_JAQITC010000001.1, read on the forward strand.
GCCCATCCTGCAAACGCTGCAAATAACCACATTAATGGTGTAAGAGAACGACGCAAATTATCCTGCATTTTCCAACGCATCACGGAGCTTATTTGACGGGAACAAAAAAGATAGGGCAAAAGTTGCCAATCACCACGAATCCAGCGATGATAACGCATAACATCAATATTATAAGCCGTTGGATAGTCCTCAATGACTGTGATGCTACTAACCAGAGCAGTACGGGCATATCCTCCTTCTAAGAGATCATGACTAAGAACAGTATTTTCTTTAACTTTGCCGTCAAGTGCTTGTTCAAATGCATCAATATGATAAAGACCTTTACCGATAAAAGTACCTTCTCCTAAAAGATCTTGATAAGTATCAGAAACAGCAAAAACATAAGGATCAATACCACGGTTGGTCGAAAAAACCCGTTGGAAAATTGATGTTTTTTTTCCTGTTGTCAGAGACGGCATAATGCGTGGCTGCAAAACGCTATAGCCTTTGACAACTTTTCCACTTTGCGGATCAAAAATGGGATGATTGAGTGGATGATTAAGCTTTCCAACAAGTTTTGTGACACTTTCAGGGGTAAGACGTGTATCACAATCCAGTGTCATAACAAAACGGCAATCCATAGGAAGATTTGGATCAGGAGAGTAAAAACTCGTATTTTCATCGCCCCTTAAAAGCCGATTGAGTTCATGAAGTTTTCCCCGCTTTCGTTCCCATCCCATCCAACATTTTTCACCGCTATTATAAAGGCGTCGGCGATGTAAAAGGAAAAAAACAGGAAGTTCATCACGATGATAACGACTATTGAGTTTATCAATACCATTTTGCGCATAGCGAAGCAAATCAAGATCGTCTTGCGTTTCTCTTAAGGGAGCATCTACCCAATCTGTAATGAGTGCAAAATGGACCGCACCTTTAGGATTGGAAAGATAGTGTACTTCAAGATTGTGCACTTGCGCATCAATATCATCGCGTGATGTTATCAAAGTAGGTACAACAACCATTGTCCGTGCATGTTTTGGAATACCTTCTTTATATTCATAACCAATGAGCTGTCTTGATGGAACAAACCAAGAAACAACTATATTAAAGAAGGAAAAAGCCGCATCCATAGCAGGAAAAAGCGCCAATACAGTAAAGCAAAGGGACATCCAGAGTGTCATGCCAGATATTTGGAAAAAGGTATAGACTGCAAGCAAAAGAGCAAGCGTCAGAAAAGAGACAGGAATGGCAATGACTCTCAGTTTTAAGCAATAAAAAGCGCGTGCCCATTTTATGAGAAGAGGCGGCGTATATCCACAAGCCTTTTCAAATATACCACGACCATCACCGACAAGATACCACCCAACAGAGGAATAATGAGGCATATCTTCAATAGTGGGATTTGCCATTTCTACAGATTTGTGTGCAACTTCCAGCTCGCTAAGAGACGAAAAGCGTGAAATTTTTTCAATGACTTGTCGATAAATACCGCGTGAATGGGGATCAATTTCAGAAAAATCACTCTTTTTACGCAAAATAGCATCGACACAACTCACTGTTTCAAACCATACGGTCCAATCAACATCATCTATCACTTTAAGAGCACAAATAATATTGCCCATGGTCACACCATCTGCCGCCTGTCTGGTATGCTCATCGGCTGTTGCACTTTCTAAGCTACTGCCTTGACTTTCTAATTGCTTTTCAAGCCAAGTTAACGCTACGGTTGAATCGATAGATGCACTGCGCAGGCGATAGAATAAATGCGCTGAAAAAGTTGGGTCAGCAGTAAATAATTTGTACTGCGTAAAAAGAGAGTTTAGATTTGTTTTATTTTCTAAAAGAGAAATTTTATCAGCTACTTGACTGGCAAGATGGCGCATCTGGCGCGCTTTTTTGATACGCACTGAAAGACGACGAACATTTTCAATGAGTAGCATTTGCATAACTGAAGGAAGAGCCCATAATTCACCAATTGTGAGCGCACAAACTTCTTGAAACCCATTGATCATAGCCGTGAGTGTTTCTTGTGAAAAGCTGCTATCGGTATGCGCAATATAAAGCCAAGTTAAAGCAAAAATGCGTGGTATTCTTGCTTTTTGTGTAGAAAGAGGAAGTTGCTTTATGAAGGACTTAGAAAAGTTACGGCGTAGTTGTTGTATGGTTTTATCAATGGTGTAATGATTATCAATGAGCCATTGCGCAGACGGTGCGATAGTTTCATCATTTTTGGCTGCAAAATCACTGGTATGAAAGGCATGAAGGATAAGTTTAGCATTTTCATTCAATCTCTTGCGAAAATCTTCTACTCCTTCATATTCAGGGAGTAAAATTTCTTTGCCGGAAGCTATATCACGCCCTAGGTCATAAAGATCTTCTTGTACTTTATAAATTGCTCGAAGAGGGAAATCACTATTAATAAAATGGTCTTTTCTCTTCTTTTGAGAAAAAAGTACTTTATGAAAGGTATTGTGCACGCCATAATGTCCCATTATTATTCAATTACATCGCTTTTTATTTAAATTGTAAGCATTTTATCTGAATAGTGAACCGTTGATAGACAAAAAACAAACTTTTTGTTTTTATTTGCAAGCAGTTATAATAATTTTTAATGCAATAATTAAAAATTAAGGAAATAATTTCTTTAGAAAATAAAAAGGTCACTCATTTTAGGAGTGACCTTAATAATACCATCAATGTTAATGATTAATGATTAATCTTGTTCTTGTTTTTTCAAAGCCGCACCGAGAATATCACCAAGAGAAGCGCCTGAATCTGTAGAACCATATTGGGCAACAGCTTCTTTTTCCTCTGCAATTTCTAATGCTTTGATCGATACTGAAATTTTACGTGTTTTTTTATCAAAGGCTGTGATGCGCGCATCAACCTTTTGCCCAATTGCAAAACGCTCAGGACGTTGTTCATCACGATCACGTGCAAGATCAGCACGCCGAATGGTTGTCTCAAGGTTGTGGTCAATCAATTTCACATCAATATCATTGTCTTTAACAGCAATCACTTCACAGGTTACAACAGCCCCTTTTCGCAATTCACCAGAAGCAGCTGCTTCTCCAACCTTATCACTGGAAAGCTGCTTAATTCCAAGAGAAATACGCTCTTTTTCAATGTCAACATCAAGGACCACAGCTTTAACGATATCACCTTTATTGTAAGTATCAATAACTTGTTCACCAGGACGGTTCCAATCGAGATCAGAGAGATGAACCATACCGTCAACATCGCCTTCAAGCCCAATAAACAGACCAAACTCTGTTTTATTTTTAACCTCTCCCTCAATTTGTGAATTGACAGGAAATTTATTGGCAAAAGCTTCCCATGGATTTTCAAATGTTTGCTTTAAGCCAAGAGAAATACGCCGTTTAGAAGGATCAATTTCAAGAACAACCACTTCTACTTCTTGTGATGTAGACAGAATTTTTCCAGGGTGAACATTTTTCTTTGTCCAGCTCATTTCAGAAACATGGATCAATCCTTCAATCCCTGGTTCAATTTCAACAAAACCACCATAATCCGTAATATTGGTCACAGCACCCGTAATTTTCTTACCAATCGGATAGCGGACACTGATACTTTCCCAAGGATCACTTTCAAGCTGTTTCATTCCAAGAGAAATACGGTGCGTATCTTGATTAATGCGAATAATCTGAACTTTGATCGTTTGACCAATTGTGAGCACTTCAGATGGGTGATTAACACGCCGCCATGCCATATCTGTAACGTGTAAGAGACCATCAATCCCACCAAGGTCAACAAAGGCACCATAATCTGTGATATTTTTCACCACACCTTCAACAATTTGGTTTTCTTCAAGATTTTGTACGATTTCTGAACGTTGCTCAGCGCGGCTTTCTTCTAAGACAGTACGACGTGAGACCACAATATTGCCACGACGACGATCCATCTTCAAAATTTCAAAAGATTGTGCATTATGCATGAGAGGTGAAACATCGCGAATGGGACGAATATCAACTTGGCTGCGCGGCAAGAAAGCAACCGCTCCATCAAGATCAACTGTGAAACCACCTTTTACTTGGCTAAAGATAACGCCCTCAACGCGTGTACCAGCATTGAATTTTTCCTCTAAACGGACCCAACTTTCTTCGCGACGTGCTTTTTCACGCGATAAAACAGCTTCGCCCATCGCATTTTCAATGCGTTCAATATAAACCTCAACTTCATCGCCAACTTGCAAAGAACCATCTTTTGCTTTAGCTCCAAATTCTTTGAGAGGAATACGTCCTTCGACTTTAAGTCCAGCATCAATAATGGCCATGTCTTTTTCGATTGCAATAACACGACCTTTAACAACAGATCCTTCATTAAGATCATTGGTTTGAAAAGATTCTGTTAAAAGGGCTTCAAAATCCGCTGTTGTGGGATTGTATTGTGACATAAGAACTCCTAATATATACCTTATCTTGTAAGGTATGAGCGCTAGGTTAGTGTTAACATGGGCAACTCCTTAGCCTTTTTCCTTAAATAAAGGAGGAAAAATTAGCGCCAAGCTGGGAGCTGCCTTAATGAACTTATCCAATTATATGCATTTTTATGATTGGATCAATAAAAGCACATGCAATTGCAAATGTTGCTTCTATACTCAATTCTGACGTATCAAGCAAGTGGGCGTTTTTTGCCGGTTTTAGGGGGCTTTGTTTGCGTGTTATATCGCGACTGTCTCGCTGTTCAAGATCGCTAAGTATTTCATGGTAATTTGCTTGCCCCCCCTTTTCTAAAATTTCTTGGTAACGACGTTTGGCACGTATCTGAACATTGGCTAGAACATAAAACTTGATATCAGCATCAGGACAAACGATCGTGCCAATATCTCGCCCATCAAGCACACTTCCAGGTAAAGTTTTGGCAAAATTACGTTGTTTTTCGATAAGAATTTTACGTACAGCAGGATTAATCGCTATCTTTGAAGCCGCTTCACCAAGTTCATGAGAAGAAAGAAAAGCAGGATTTAAACTATTAAAATCAAGTTCTTTAGCATAAATGATAGCATTTTTTTCATCATTAAGAGCCAATTTTTGTTGTAAAAGCGCATGAGCAACACCACGATAAGTAAGCCCTGTATCCAAATGATGAAGATGATAATGTGCAGCAATTTTGCGAGCTAAGGTCCCTTTACCTGAGGCAGCAGGTCCATCAATGGCAATAACAAAAGGCTTCAAGCGATTTTTCCCCCAAGCTGTTTTATAAAAGGAATAAATTCTGGAAAGCTCGTAGCAATCATGCGTTTATCATCAATGGTAACAGGCTTTTCTGATACAAGCCCAAAAATGAGAAAACACATAGCAATTCGATGATCAAGATGTGTGGTAACATGTCCACCCCCCAAACCTTTAGCAGAACCTTTCCCATAAACAACGAGAAAATCTTGACCTTCTTCACAGTCTACGCAATTAATTTTTAATCCTTGTGCAACAGCAGACAGCCGATCTGATTCTTTAACACGCAATTCTTCAATTCCTAGCATCACTGTTTTGCCTTCAGCAAAGGCTGCTGCAACCGCCAAAGCAGGATATTCATCAATCATCGATGGAGCACGTTCCTTCGGCACAGTAACACCTTTGAGGATCGATGATTTTATCCGTAGATCGGCAACATCCTCTCCACCTGTTTGGCGTTGATTCAAAAATTCAATTTGAGCGCCCATTTCCCACAATGTTTCGATAAGTCCTATTCGAGAATTGTTTATCAAAACATTTTCAATGGTGATATCAGAATCTTCTACAACAAGGGCTGCAACAATTGGAAAAGCAGCAGAAGAAGGATCTCCGGGAATATGAATCGTTTGTCCAGTAAGATGAGGAAAACCATTAAGATGAATCAAACGCGCACCTTCTTTATCTCTTTCTATTTCAAGTTTAGCACCGAATGCTTTTAACATTTTTTCCGTATGATCACGTGTGAGAACTGGTTCAATAACCGTTGTAATGCCAGCGGTATTCAGTCCAGCGAGGAGAACCGCTGATTTAACTTGAGAGGAAGCTATTGGAACACGATAGCGAATCGGATTAGCCATTTTGGGACCATAAAGCGTTAAAGGAAGGTGATCGCCATCTGTTGCTTCAATTTCCACCCCCATAAGACGCAGTGGATCGAGGATACGTCGCATGGGACGTTTAGAGAGAGAAGCATCACCCGTAAAAGTTGTTTTCATATGATAGGGACCAACCATTCCCATAATCAAGCGAGCACCTGTTCCAGAGTTTCCAAAGTCTAAAGGTTTTTGTGCGGCTAAGAGACAACCATTCCCTGTTCCTCGTATGATCCAGAAGTCGTCTTTCTTAATCATACAGGCGCCCATAGCCTTCATAGCAGCAGCTGTATTGAGTACATCAGCGCTTTCAAGTAATCCGTGGATATATGTTTCACCATTTGCTAACCCTCCCAGTATAAGAGAGCGGTGAGAGATTGATTTATCTCCTGGTATTCGAATTTTTCCAGAGAGACTACTCGATTTATAGGCCGTTATAGGGATTGCTTTTTGCATGGAAATTCTATTTAATTCTATCTAACCTTTATGAAATTATGCATCCTTTAGCACATGCTTTAAAGGGCGTCATGAAAAAATCTGCGTGGAACAGTGTATTTATCTTTGACAAAGGCATTATTTTTCGATTAAGCACCATAAAATTTATCTTTTAATGGAATAGAATTAATCAAAGAGGCACGGTTTATGGCAAAACAGGAACTTGGAACGAAACGTGTTGATCCAGAAACAGGAAAAAAATTTTACGATCTAAATCGCGACCCTATTGTGTCACCTTATACAGGAATCTCTTATCCGCGTTCTTATTTTGAGGTTGCGGCAGCTGAAGCAAACAATGAAGAAGAAGTAGATACTGAAGAGCTTGATACAGCACTTGAAAAGTCTGCTTTTATGCTTCTTGAAGAGGATGATGACGGTTCTAAAGATGACGATCTTCCTGATTTAGAAGATAGTGATGTGGATCTTGGTGATGACGATGATACATTTTTATCTCACGATGAGGACGATGAGGATGATGACGTTACCGATATTCTCGGAGGCGGCGTTTCTAATGATGACGATGCTTAAAAGAAGTAAAAGAAAATATCTTTTCTGTTAAATGCAAATTCTTCTTGATCTTCAATTTTTATCGTTTTAAAAAAATTGAAATTATAGGCTGTCTTTTGGGGAAAAATTTGTTTTTAGGGGCTATAGCTCAGCTGGGAGAGCGCTTGCATGGCATGCAAGAGGTCAGCGGTTCGATCCCGCTTAGCTCCACCAAAAGAACCAACTCTTCTATCAAGAAGAATCAATTTGGGAAGTTTATGTGCTTTGTAACCTTTCCTGTGGTGTTGTATAGCCTGTGTTTTAACGCTCTTATAATGCCCTTTTAATTGTTCGTTGGATTGTAAATTTTACTTTCATGACAATAAAAAGCGATATTATATTTTAGAATTTTTCTTCAGCGCTCTCTAGTATTTCGCCCAGAGTCAAAAGCGAGTGCCAAATGGAGGATTGTGTTCATTGTAAATTTTTCGAACAAAGGGGAACAAAAATATCGAGAGTATCTTCAAATGTATTGTATACTGCAAAAGTGTTCTGTCATTTTAGTTTATTAAAAAAATAACAACTTATTTCATTTCGACAATTGGACAAACGATACAACCTTATCACCCTATAAGAAATTTTGCTCTCAAATTAATTTTATCCCATCAATTCCTTAATTGGGATTTTCAAAAATCTTCCCTAATGCCATCCACATCTCCTTAATTGCTGTTCATAGAGCCTCGATATTCTTGCCATGCGCTGTGCTGCCTGTGAAAGCGCAGCATTAACATTTCCACCACTCCGCGCATAAGCGCCATGCCCCATATGATAATTTAGATAAAGGCTATAGGCATCATCAAACCTCACTCCATTGCGTTGAACACTTTGACGATGATACCAAGCAACAAAATCAGCAGCATCTGCAAAATTAGTACGCCATGCAAAAGACTTTCCTGTAGAGCGCAGATACATTGCCCATGTACTGTCAAGCGCTTGAGAATAACCATAAGCTGTCGATCGACGCTTCCATGGAATAAAACCAAGTAGTTTTTTGCGTGGAGGACGTGCATTACGACGAAAGCCCGATTCCATATTAATGGTCGCAAGAATAATAGGCATAGGAATTCCATAGCGCCTTTCTGCTCTTTGAGATGCCCTACCCCAATTGTCAAAAAAACCATTTTTTTGTGCTAGAATAGCACAAGCATTGTTTGTGTGGAGGGGAGTAGTTGTTGCACACCCCCCTAGCAGAAACACCAGTGCCCCTAAAAACAAAAGGTGTCGCATATTCCCTATTCCTCTCATTTAAGAAATAAAACAAGATAGAGATACTAAAAAATTATTACCAATCAATAAAGAACATGATCCTAACTTGTGATCGTTGAGAAGCTTGATTTACTTTATTCTTCATCAACCAAACGCAATATTTGCGACTGAGTTGATGTTGTCATTTTTGCTGGTTCAGAATAATTTTCTTTTAATTCGACAGTTTCAATGCGATTTGCCCGTTTCATAATTTTAGAGGACGATATTAAAATTCCCTCTATATCTTCTCCTGCTTTGTGAAAGTGCTTCTGTAGTGCGCGAACACGGCTATCCATTCGTCCAAAATCTTCCATCAATTTTGCTACTTCTGATTGAATTAAATGCGCTTGTTCACGCATCCGCGCATCTTTCATAATGGTTTGTACAACTTGGACAGAGAGCATCAACAAAGACGGTGAAACAATAATCACATGGGCTCTATTGGCTTTTTGTACCAATGGCTCAAAATCCTCATAAATTGTCGCAAAAATCGATTCCGATGGTACAAAGAGAAAAGCGGTGTCATGGGTTTCTCCAGGAATTAAATATTTTTGCGCAATATCACGGATATGGACTTCCATATCCGTGCGAAATTGGCGTTCTGCCTCTTGACGTTCTTGAGCTGTTGTTGCTTTACGCATGGTATTCCAAGCTTCCAGAGGAAATTTAGCATCCACAACAAGAGAAGGCGCTTTATTTGGCATGTGAATGAGACAATCTGGCCGCTTTCCATTTGAAAGAACAGCTTGAAAAGCATAAGAATTTAGTGGTAGAGCATCAGCAATAATTGCTTCCATCCGCCCTTGACCAAAAGTACCACGCGTCTGCTTATTGCTTAAAATGGATTGCAGTTGAACAACTTGTCCCGTAAGTGACTGAATATTATTTTGCGCTGCATCAATGACCGCTAAACGCTCTTGCAAACGATTTAAATTCTCATAAGTTGATTTTGTCTGTACCTGAAGTGTTTGACCTATATTGGCTGTCATGCCATTGAGTTGCTCACTGAGTGACTTATTCAATTCAGCCTGTCTTTGACCGAAAATTTCAGCCATCGTTTGCATTCGCCCTTGCATTTCAGCTTGTGTTTTGAGCAATGTAGCCATCTGCTCTTGTGCCTCACGCGCACGCTTGGCAACTTCACTTTCCAAAAATGCCTTTTTTCGATGAGAATAAATCAACATAAAAAATGCTAAGCAAAGGAGTATCAATAAAAGCAGGGCGCTCAGTTTCGTAAACGACTCATCAGCAAGTATAAAAGAAAAAAACGAATCAAACATGAGAAGTAATATAACGCCCTCATCATAAAAAAGCGCAAGAATTTGTTATTCAATATTGACCCATAACAAAGCATTGATTAATCTATTCCGCATGCCAATAAAATCTTTAGTGACTTTACCAGATCCGATTTTACGGGAAGTATCCAAACCCATCGACCAAGTCGATACAGCTCTCCAGAAGCTCGCGGATGATATGCTCGAAACTATGTATAATGCTAAAGGTATTGGTCTTGCTGCTATTCAAATTGGCATACCACTACGCATGTTGGTTATAGATGTCTCTGGAAATTCTGAAGATAAGCAGAAAAAGCCCTTTGTTATTATCAACCCTGAGATTTTATGGCTTTCAGATGAGCGCAATATTTATAAAGAAGGTTGTCTTTCTATTCCTGACTATTTTGCGGAAGTTGAACGCCCTAAACGCCTGCGTATTCGCTATCAAAACCGTGAAGGAAAACAGACAGAAATTGAAGCAGATGACCTCTTGGCAACTTGCTTACAGCATGAAATGGATCATTTAGATGGGCGTCTTTTTATTGATTATATCTCAAAAATCAAACGCGATATGGTGATACGAAAATTTAAAAAACGCGCAAAAGAAAAAAATACTCAGGAAGCAATTTTGTAATGGCATTACGGTTGAGTTTTATGGGAACACCGAATTTTTCTGTTCCCATTTTGCATGCTTTATTGGATGCGGGGCATGATGTTGTTGCTGTTTATAGTCAACCTCCTCGCCCAGCAGGGCGTCGTGGTCTTAAACTCATCCCCTCACCCGTGCAAAATGCAGCAGAAGAAAAATCTATTCCTATCTTTACGCCTCAAACACTCAAAACAGCCGAACAGCAAGCCCAATTTGCAGCATTTTGTGTTGATGCTGCTGTTGTGGTTGCCTATGGACTCCTCTTACCGAAAGCTATTCTTGAAACACCGCGTTTTGGATGTTTTAATGCCCATGCTTCGCTTTTACCACGGTGGCGTGGTGCTGCACCTCTCCAGCGTGCGATTATGGCTGGAGATAAGGAAACGGGGATAATGATCATGAAAATGGATGAAGGGCTTGATACAGGGCCTATTGCCCTCTCACGCTCTATTCCCATCACTGATACCACCACCACAGATGAACTTTCAAATAAGCTTTCATATATCGGTGCAGAACTTATGATAGAAGCTCTATCAACTCTGGAAAAAGGACAACTCAAACTGACTCCCCAATCAGAGGAAGGCATAACCTATGCTGCCAAAATTAAAAAAGAAGAAACCCGTATTGATTGGACAAAACCTGCAGAAGTTATTCATAGGCATATTCGTGCGCTCTCTCCCTCTCCTGGCTGCTGGTGCAATATGAATATCGGTGGACGAGAAGAACGCGTAAAAATTCTTGGAAGTTGTTTAATAAAAGGTCCTTCTCTTGAAATTGGGCGGATAGAACCAAATTCTTTGATTGTCCATTGTGGACAAGGGCGCCTTGAAATAACCCATCTACAAAGATCTGGTGGTAAAGTCCTTGAGAGCGCAACTTTTTTACGAGGCGCTCATATTTCTGCTGTTTTTTAATATGCCCCGTTTTAAACTTACTCTTGAATATGATGGATCAAATTATGCTGGCTGGCAGCGTCAAACAAAGCTTCACACGATACAAGGAGCTCTTGAACAAGCGATTTTTCGCTTTAGTGGAGAACAATTAACCATAACAACAGCAGGACGAACAGATGCAGGGGTGCATGCGACAGGACAAGTTGCGCATGTTGATTTCATAAAAAACTGGCCTTCATATACTGTACGGGATGCGCTCAATGCTCTTTTGCGTCAACAGAGAGAAGCCATTTCAATTTTAAACGTAGAAAATGTCCCTGATGACTTTGATGCACGATTTTCTGCTATCAAACGCCATTATCTTTTTAAAATTCTCAATCGTCGCTCTCCACCAGCCTTAAATGCCAAACGTGTGTGGTGGTTGCCAAAGCCTCTTGATGCTGAAGCGATGCATGAAGCCGCTCAAAAGCTTGTAGGACAACATGATTTTACAACTTTCCGTTCAGCACATTGCCAAGCCAAAAGCCCTATTCGAACCCTTGAACGCCTCGATGTGCAAAGAGAAGGTGAAAAAATCTTCCTTTATGCGCAAGCCCGCTCTTTTCTTCATCATCAAATTCGTTCATTTGCAGGAAGCCTCATGGAAGTGGGGATTGGACGTTGGACAGCTCAAGATCTTGAAGCAGCTCTTCATGCTAAAGATCGTAAACGTTGTGGTGTTGTTGCTCCCCCTTCAGGACTTTATTTAACCAAAGTAGAATATTAACTGTCTCACAAAAATGGCTTTTTCAAAAGAAATTAAGGCAATTTATAAAAAGAACGAATTTCTTTGAAAGCTTCTGCTGCTGTATTGACAAATTTCACCAAATTAACATCCGTAGGAGCGATTGTACCTTGCGAAGCCAAATATTCAAGATTGATCGCATTGCTCCAAAATTCTTTGCCAAACAATAAAATTGGTACCTGTTTCATACGTCCTGTTTGTATTAAAGTTAACGTCTCAAACAACTCATCCAAAGTCCCAAATCCTCCAGGAAAAATAGCTAATGCTTTTGCCCGTACTAAAAAATGCATTTTTCGCATCCCCAAATAGTGAAAATTGAAACACAAATGCGGAGAAATATATGAATTAGGCTCTTGCTCATGCGGTAAAATAATATTCAAGCCAACCGTTGGCGCACCAACATCACAAGCACCACGATTTCCTGCTTCCATAATCCCTGGTCCGCCTCCTGTGACAACCACAAATTCACGGTATTCTGTTTTTGCCGAATAGAGGGAACACAAACGTGCAAATTCTCTTGCTTCATCGTAATAATGTGACATAGCGCACAAATTTTTCTTTTGTGTTTCATTTTTTGCAGCCCACGCTGCTTGCCCAGGTTCAGGAATACGTGCACCACCGAACAAAACAACTGTTGATTGAATATTATATTCTTTAAGTGTTATTTCCGGCTTTAAAAATTCAAGACCAATACGTTGTGAACGCAGCTCTGGACGCATCATAAAATCTTGATCGATATAGGCTAAACGATAAGTCGGAGAACACATTTGCGCTGAATTAGAGACTTTATGGATCTGTTGTAGAGCTTCCTTCGTATGAAGAAGGGGAGTCCAATTTTCTCGTTCTTCTTTTCTTTTTTCTTTACAGCCCTTTTTCATGCACCTGTCCTACTTTCTCATCGTTTTATTGACTGAAAACATTTCTTCGCGTAGGTCATAGAGAATAAATCTTGAAGCTTTCAACTTGTTTAACGGAACTTTCGTCATGACCCATCTCACACAACTTGAAATCATTATCGAAAAAGCATTTGATGATCGCGATTCTATTAATACTACCACAAAAGGTGAAATTCGTGAGAGTGTCGAACACACATTGAACCTTCTTGATAAAGGTGAAATCCGTGTTGCAGAACGGCAAAAAAATGGACAATGGCATGTTCATCAATGGTTGAAAAAAGCTGTTCTGCTCTCTTTTCGCCTCAATACCATGCAAATTATTGCTGGTGGAATCAATGGAACACATTGGTGGGATAAAGTTCCCTCAAAATTTTCTGGTTGGAAAGAAGATGATTTTCAAAAAGCGGGGTTTCGTTCTGTTCCTGGAGCGATTGTACGCCATTCTGCCTATGTTGCACCAAACGTCATACTCATGCCATCCTTTGTTAATCTTGGTGCCTTTATTGATGAAGGAACAATGATTGATACATGGACAACCGTTGGTTCTTGTGCACAAATTGGTAAACATGTTCATCTTTCTGGTGGTGTTGGGATTGGAGGTGTTTTGGAACCTCTGCAAGCAAATCCAACAATCATTGAAGATCATTGCTTTATTGGTGCACGCTCTGAAATTGTTGAAGGCTGTATTATTCGTGAAGGGACTGTTTTAGGAATGGGAGTCTTTATTGGGAAGTCTACAAAGATTATTGATCGTACAACAGGGGAAATTTTTATCGGTGAAGTACCAGCCTATTCGGTTGTTGTTCCAGGATCTCTCCCTGGAAAACCACTCCCAAATGGTGAAGCAGGCCCAAATCTTTATTGTGCTGTTATCGTAAAACGGGTTGATCAAAAAACACGAGAGAAAACATCCATTAATGAGCTTTTACGTGATTAGACACACTGTTAATTTATAATGATCATTCATTGTTTTTCAACTTGAATAACACTATAAAATACAAGGATTCTCTTATTTTAAATCCTTTCATGATGAATCTAGTCATTCTCATTTCCTTGCACGTTACAAATGCCGTTAGTGTAGGGGAAAAAATACTTTAAGAAAAAAGCAAAAATGCCTTTAATGAATTCTCTCAAGTGCCAAGGATTATCATAACATTTTGCACTGGAAAAAAGTATGATGGGTGAACCTTGTGTCTTTATGAGGCGGAAAGAAAGTGATGCCAAATGGTGGGTTTTATATCATTCACAATCGATTTTGCATTATACCTTTCACGGTCCCCATTATAAAACGGAGTTTGATACAGTGAGAGATGATTCTTTAAAACAAGAACGTAAACGTGCAACACAAATGTATTTTGTTTAAAATATTCTGTTTTACGTGAGAAACATGACACTATCACGCAAGACACAAAAGTGTGAAACACTTTACAATCTCCATTTAAAAGTGTTCTTAAAAAACTGAACTCATCGACAAAAGCAAGAGCGCGATCAATGAGAGAAAATGTTTCTTTTTTCATCATTTATTCATTTTAAGCGCTTGAATAAAGGCCGACTGAGGAATTTCTACCTTTCCAAATTGGCGCATCCGCTTTTTACCTTCTTTTTGCTTTTCCAAAAGTTTGCGCTTACGCGTTACATCGCCTCCGTAACATTTCGCTGTTACATCTTTACGCAAAGCACGAATCGTTTCGCGCGCTATAACTTTACCACCAATAGCTGCTTGAATTGGAATCTGAAACATATGCTGGGGAATAAGATCTTTCAGTTTTTCACACATGGAACGCCCGCGCTTTTCTGCAATCGTGCGGTGCACAAGCATCGACAATGCATCTATAGACTCTCCATTCACCAAGATAGACATTTTAACTAAATCCCCCTCTGCATAATCCGTCATCTGATAATCAAAAGAAGCATACCCCTTTGAGATTGATTTTAGGCGATCATAAAAATCAAAAACCACTTCATTGAGTGGTAAATCATACGTCACCATAGCACGCGTTCCAACATAGGATAAACCAACCTGTATTCCACGCCGCTCTTGGCACAGCTCTAAAATTGACCCAAGATAACTATCAGGAGTCATGATTGTCGCTCGGATCCACGGTTCTTCGATAGAAGAAATTTTAACCACATCAGGCATATCCGCTGGATTGTGCAACTCTTTAACAGAACCATCATTCATATTCATGCGATAAACAACTGAAGGTGCCGTCGCGATTAAATCCAAATTAAACTCACGCTCTAATCGCTCTTGAATAATTTCAAGATGAAGAAGTCCCAAAAAACCACACCGAAAACCAAACCCCAAAGCTGCAGATGTTTCCATTTCAAAAGAAAAACTCGCATCATTTAAGCGTAATTTTCCCATGGCTGCACGCAAATCATCAAAATCGGCAGCATCAATTGGAAAAAGTCCACAAAAGACAACGGGTTGCGCAGGCTTAAAACCTGGCAAAGCATTTTCACAGGGACGACGCTCTTCAGTAATCGTATCGCCAACCCGTGTATCGGCTACCTCTTTGATAGAAGCAGTGATAAAGCCAATCTCGCCTGGGCCTAATTCATCAATCTGCACCATTTTAGGTGTAAAAACCCCAACGCGCTCAACAGGATATTTTGCCCCTGTCCCCATCATACGAATGGTTTGGCCTTTTTTTAACACTCCATCAATGACTCGTACCAAAACGATTACACCAAGATATGCATCATACCAGCTATCAACCAACATTGCTTTCAAGGGATTTGCACCATCGCCTGTACGTGGAGGTGGTAATTGTGTAACAATTGCCTCCAAAACATCAGGAACACCCAAACCTGTTTTTGCTGATATTTCTACCGCTTGAGATGTATCAATACCTATCACATCTTCAATTTGTTCTTTAACACGCTCAGGTTCTGCTGCTGGAAGATCAACTTTATTGAGTACAACAACCAATTCATGCGAATTATCAATAGCTTGATAAACATTTGCTAATGTCTGTGCCTCCACCCCTTGACTCGCATCTACCACCAACAGAGAACCTTCACACGCTGCCAGTGACCGCGAAACTTCATAAGCAAAATCCACATGACCTGGTGTATCCATAAGATTTAAAATATAGGTTTCACCATTCTTTGCTTTATAGTGCAAACGTACCGTTTGTGCCTTAATGGTAATCCCACGTTCACGCTCAATATCCATGGAATCAAGCACTTGTTCTTTCATCTCACGTGTGTCAAGCCCCCCTGTTATTTGAATCAAACGATCCGCTAAAGTGGACTTGCCGTGATCAATATGCGCCACGATGGAAAAATTACGAATATAATTACGATCTATTGTCATATAAGGCGATTTAGCAAAGAATAATACAAAACGCAAAGACCAATTATGTCTTATCTAGAACCTTTCAAAAGAATATTAACCAAAAGAGCTTCTCAAAACATGAACTTCTCATAACCTAAAAAATAAGGCTTTTATCTACTAAATTAAATACCAAAGGGACCTAAAATGATCTTTTTGCACCTTGTTTGATGACTCATCGGCTGGATAAGCCGGTATGTGTTCCATCACACACTTTGCCAACCTCCAATGTTGCGATAGTCCTTAATATTTGAAAGAATTTATAGAAGGCATGCCGTTTTTATGCAATTTTAACCACATGGTTCCCGTTTATGACATGTAAGCAAATGATTTGGATTAATTTAATATGAAAAACATTTGAAATGAGAAAATTTTAACAGTCTTCAGAGTTCTAACTCAATATGAATAATGTTATATTATCATTATAAATCAATATGTTGCATGAACATCGGGTGAACGCGTATATCACTTAAACTTTCGATAAAATTTGCGAGAAATGCTTTTTATTTGTATGCAATAATTTGCCTTTTTAGCAATCTTATATAAAATAAGTGTGTGTTGAAAGGGATCGTCTTCTTTTTAACGTTTAAAACTGTAGAAATAAGCTCTATTGTATAGAGTTTTTATGTATTTTTTGTACAACTCCTTTCTTCCTCCATTAAAGATAAAAACATCAACTCTCTTCGATCAATTGGATAATACATTGATTTATAATGAATTAATTATTGTTTTGCAATTTAAATGAAAACGCTGCAAGCAAAAAACGCATGCAATAAAATCATGATAGAAAAGGTGCATCGCTAATCAATTTTTTCAATTGCTTTATTTTTTTTACGCCATTGTGAAGGTTGTAATTCAGCCACAATGATCCCAATCAAAATCAGTAAGCCGCCTAATAAAGCTAAAGGAGATAAATGCTCTCCAGCCAAACGCCCAACAATACCAGCCCATACCGGTTCACCTGCATAAATGAGTGTCGCACGCGTAGGGGAAATAGACTTTTGTGCCCAATTCATAGCCAATTGAATAATAGCACTCATTAATGCCAATCCCATACCAACACTAAACCATACCCACGAAAATGCAGGAATGCTTTCACCCATCAAAGGCATACAAGCAAATGAAAAAAAACCACTAAAGAATAACTGAATAATGGTCACACGCCGACTATCAACCTTGTTGGCAAAAATTCCGATGAGTATGACTTCTCCAGCAATCGCTAAAGCGCCCAACAAAGTCAAAATTTCACCTTTTGAAAAATCAAAACTTCCCGGCTTTTGTCCTGAAACAAGGACAAGCCCAATAAAAGCGAAAATAATACCAACCCAACAGGCAAAACGGGGAGGTTTTTTAAAAACAATCCATTGCAAGATTGGAACCATCGGAACATAAAGCGCTGTGATAAAAGCCGACTGACTACTAATAATCGTTTGAAGTCCAGCTGCTTGAAAAGCATAACCAAAAAACATGGATAAACCAATTGCCATCCCAGCGAAAACTTCATAAACAGTTATACCTTTTATAGAGCGCCAAAAAATTGCTCCACATATGAGAGATGCAACAATAAAACGAAATCCAACAAAAAACAGAGGACCGCTATAGCGTACCGCAATGTGAATGACTAAAAATGTAATCCCCCACAATATTGTTGCAGCAAATATTGCCAATTCTGGTTTACTTAATAAAGGATATTTAAACTGTTTTATATTCGTCATGAAAGGCCTTCTTCTCCAATTTTCCGCACAATTTATGAAACAATAAGCGTTCCAACTCCCTGTTCGGTAAACAGCTCTAGTAAAACAGAATGAGGGGTTTTTCCATTTAAAATGACAACACCTTCCACACCATTTTGAAGGGCTTTCACACAAGTTTCTACTTTTGGAATCATGCCTCCTGAAATTGTTCCATTTTTGATAAGTTTCTCAGCTTCAGAAACCGTCAATTCTTTTAAAAGTTTGCCCTGTTTATCCAAAACACCAGGAACATCCGTGAGGAATAAAAGACGTTTTGCCTCTAATGCACCAGCAATAGCTCCAGCAAAAATATCAGCATTAATATTATAGGTTTTACCATCCCGACCTGGAGCCACAGGAGCAAGAACTGGTATCATTTCAGAACATGCTAAAAGATCCAGCAATGTACGATCCACTTCAACAGGCTCACCAACAAAACCCAAATCTAAAACACGTTCAATATGCGAATCAGGATCAATGACAGTTCTATAAGCCTTTTCGGCAAAAACCATATTGCCATCCTTACCGCACAGCCCTATTGCCCATTCACCCTCAGCATTGATGAGAGCAACAATTTCCTTATTGATGGAACCCGCTAAAACCATTTCAACCACTTCAACGATCCGCTCATCGGTTACCCGTAAACCGTTTTCAAATCGTGATTCAATCCCCATTTTCATTAAAATTTCAGCAATCTGAGGCCCTCCACCATGAACTACAACAGGATTAATCCCCGATTGCTTTAATAGAGCAATATCACGCGCAAATGCTCGTCCCAAAGCAGGATCACCCATAGCATGACCGCCATATTTTACTACAACCGTTTCATTTTCGTATTTTTGCATATAAGGTAAAGCAGACGATAAAAATGCTGCTTGTTTTTCCAAAACATCTACAGCCCCGTTTTTAGCATCATCCATTAATAGAGCCTCCTCATCATTTTTTACCCTCTCTTAAGTAGAATTTAGGAAAAATGAAAACAATAAAACAAAGCTTTATTCTATCTTTCCCCCTGAAAATCATCAATTTCCCTGTAAATTACGAAAAAGTAATAACGAGATGAAACAAGAAAACAACTTCCTCAAATAAAATTAATAGCAAAAAATTAAACAAAATAAGCGCAAAAAAAACGCCACTATTTTATGATCTTATGTATAAAGTTGAAAAGCAAAACTTTTAAGCTACGCTGTACATTCAACTCACGAGTTTACCCTTATCGGTAATTAACAATGAATAGAAGTATATACAAGCATTGATTTTATAAGATAAAATTAAAATTTTCTTATAATAATAAAATCAATAAATTACCGACATAGAAATCGCTCAATTGCTTTATTTATATCTTATCTAAAATAGAACCTATAAAATCAATCATGAGAAATTACATTATTCGAAATAAGATAGATTGCCTAACAGCTTTTTTAGCCTTACTTGATAAGATTTTGCCATTTTAAAATTTCTTATTATGGAGCTTTTAAAAAGAGTTTTGAGTAAAAAATCACAGACAAGAAAGATAAACACAAAATTTGGGACCTTTCCTTTAAAGAAAAAGGTTCTTAAGAGGTTTTGCCTGTAAAAAAATCTGGATTCTTACTGGATTGGTTCCACCTGATAGTCGCTCATGTGATTTATTCACATAAGACTCTACGAACAAGCCTCATAACCTCCCACTTCTAAAAAAACACTTCATGTGCACAAGAGGCTTACATAGCTTGTATTACCCCCTGAAATGATGATTTTTTATGGCACAAAAAGATAAATGCCGTTAACACTGGAAATATTTCAGTCATTCAATGCATCCTTCTATGGATAAGCCCTTTTTAAAATGTTATAGACATTCAAAAGAAAGACTTATCCATAAAATGTAAAAAACTCTGCGCAGCAGGAGCTTACACTTAAATTAATTGTTTCTCTTTTTTCTTTTCAAACCAAAAGAATGCTTCTCAAAGATGATAAGACAATCGAAAGTTTAATGAAAATAACCTTCCTAAAATGTTTTCTCATTTACTCTGAAAACATTCACCTATTTTAACCAGAAATATTTTCAAAAAATTCTTTCATCCGTGAAAAAAAACCATGTGATTGTGGTGAATTCTCATGATTGGAAAGCTTTTCAAATTTTTGCAATAGTTCACGTTGTTCTTGCGTAAGTTTCTGCGGTGTCTCAATCGTGATATGGATATAAAGGTCACCCCTTGCTTGCTGACGACGCAACATGGGCATGCCTTTGCCTTTAAGGCGGAATTGACGTCCATTTTGTGTCCCTTCTGGGATCTTAACACGTGCTTTAACACCATCAAGGTCAGAAACTTCAAACTCTCCTCCTAAAGCCGCTGTTACCATCGAAATAGGAACGCGACAGTGAAGATCTGCTCCTTCTCTCTGAAAAAATTCATGCGGTTTAACGGAAAGAAAAATATAAAGATCACCATTGGGACCGCCACGAATACCAGCATCACCCTCACCAGAAAGACGAATACGTGTTCCATCTTCAATACCAGCTGGAACATTCACGCTTAATGAACGTTTTTTCTCTACGCGTCGTGTCCCCTGACATTTGGGGCATGGATCCGTAATCGTTTCACCACGTCCATGACATGAAGGACATGTTCGCTCAATAGAAAAGAAGCCTTGTGCAGCACGCACTCGACCAGATCCATGACATGTCCCACAAACTTGCGGACTAGAGCCCTTTCTCGCTCCTGAACCTTCACAAACATCGCACGTAACGGAACTAGGAATATTAATTTCTGCAGTTTTTCCTGAAAATGCCTCTTCTAAAGTCACTTCCATATTATAACTCAGATCTGCACCACGCTCGCGACCATCACCACGCTTACGGTGTGCACTTCCCATCATCTCACCAAAAAAATCCTCAAAAATATCAGCAAATCCACTACCGGCAGCAAAACCGCTAAAAGGATTGCCTCCCCCTTGACCACCGCTATTTTCAAAAGCCGCATGACCAAATCGGTCATAAGCAGCACGCTTTTGGGGATCTTTAAGAACTTCATAGGCTTCGCCAATTTCTTTGAATTTTCGCTCTGCCTCTTTATCCCCGGCGTTGCGATCAGGATGATATTGCATTGCCAACTTACGAAAAGCAGATTTCAATTTTTTATCATCACATTCACGAGTTACGCCAAGAATTTCATAATAGTCAACCTTCATCATGTATTCCTGATAGTTTTTCTATCATCCATCTTTATGGATAATATCGCTTTTAATTTATATTTTTAGCAACAAACTTGCAACTTATCTCAAATAATAAAGCCCAGCCTTATATTTCAAAGGCCGGGTTTATAAATTAATCAACACATATGCTGACACTATTTCTTCTTATCATTAACTTCTTCAAAATCAGCATCGACAACATCATCATTCTTTGTCTCTGTTTCAGTGTCAGTGCTCGCTGTTTGTGACGCTTCATACATCGCCTGCCCAAGCTTCATACTGACTTCTGCTAATTTTTGCATCTTTGTTGTTACTTCTTCCGTATCACTGCCTTCAAGCGCAGATTTCAAATCAGATATTGCTGTTTCAATCTGTCCCTTTTCTTCAGCTGATACTTTATCGCCATATTCATTGAGTGACTTTTCCGTTGAATGAATAAGAGCTTCCGCTTGATTTCTGGCTTCAACACCTTCACGGCGTTTTTTATCCTCAGCTGCGTGCTCTTCCGCATCCTGCACCATTTTTTCAATATCAGCATCACTTAAACCACCCGATGCCTGAATACGAATTTGATGCTCTTTACCAGTTCCTTTATCTTTGGCCGAAACATTAACAATACCATTCGCGTCAATATCAAAAGTAACTTCAATTTGAGGTATACCACGCGGTGCTGGGGGAATACCAACAAGATCAAATTGAGCCAATAACTTATTATCACTGGCCATTTCCCGTTCACCTTGGAAAACACGAATTGTTACAGCACTCTGGTTATCATCAGCTGTTGAAAAAACTTGCGATTTTTTCGTCGGGATCGTGGTATTGCGCTCAATGAGACGTGTGAAAACACCCCCCAATGTTTCAATCCCCAAGGATAAAGGGGTTACATCTAGCAGCAACACGTCCTTAACATCGCCTTGTAAAACGCCCCCTTGGATGGCAGCACCCATCGCAACCACTTCATCAGGATTAACACCTTTGTGTGGATCCTTGCCAAAGAAGTTCTGCACAACTTGCTGAATCTTAGGCATACGTGTCATACCGCCCACTAAAACAACTTCGTCAATCTCACCAGCCTTTAATCCAGCATCTTTCAACGCAGCTTTACAAGGCTCGATGGTACGCTGCACTAAATCGTCAACGAGAGATTCAAATTTTGCCCGAGTTAGCTTCATTGTTAAGTGCTTGGGACCTGATTGATCTGCCGTGATAAATGGCAAATTGATTTCTGTTTGCTGTGATGAAGAAAGCTCAATCTTTGCTTTTTCTGCCGCTTCTTTTAAGCGCTGTAAAGCAAGTTTATCATTCTTTAGATCAATTCCTTGCTCTTTTTTGAATTCATCGGCAAAATAGCCAACCAAGCGCATGTCAAAGTCTTCACCCCCTAAGAATGTATCTCCATTGGTTGATTTAACTTCAAAAACGCCATCTCCAATTTCAAGGACTGAAATATCAAATGTACCACCACCAAGATCGTAAACAGCAATTGTTTTGCCGTCCTTTTTGTCCAAACCATAAGCTAAAGCAGCAGCAGTCGGCTCATTAATAATCCGTAAAACTTCAAGTCCAGCAATTTTACCCGCATCTTTAGTTGCTTGACGTTGTGCATCATTAAAATAAGCAGGAACAGTAATAACTGCTTGCTCAACTTTTTCACCAAGATAAGATTCAGCTGTTTCCTTCATCTTTTGCAAAATCATCGCTGAAATTTGCGATGGAGAATATTTCTTACCTGCTTCTTCAACCCATGCATCGCCATTGTCACCTTTAACGATTTTATAAGGCACAAGTGCTTTATCCTTTTCAACCATAGGGTCATCAAAACGGCGCCCTATCAAACGCTTCACTGCAAAAACTGTCCCTTCAGGATTTGTTACCGCCTGACGTTTAGCAGGCTGTCCAACAAGCCGCTCTCCCCCATCCGTAAAGGCAACAACGGAAGGTGTTGTCCGCGCTCCTTCTGAGTTTTCGATAACTTTTGCGTTTTTGCCATCCATAACAGCCACACAAGAGTTCGTCGTCCCCAAATCAATACCAATTACTTTTGCCATATTATAATCTCCATTCAGCAAGCTACCTCAACCTTCATAAAGCATCTTTTTAAGATAGCTCCTCATAACACTCAAAGCCCGTATTCTGCTTCAAGCAACATAAATAATAACAAACCGCAAGTCACAACAAGCCTCGCTGTCTCGTATATAAGAACAGGATTTTATTGCTACAAGAGAATAATGAGAGAAACATCTCCAAAATAAAAAATTTCTTTTAAAATAGGCACTCTAATAACTCATAAATACCATATTTATGAAAGACTCGAAATCATAATACATTTTCCCCGCAATTCTCAACAAACATATCTGTCTATAAAAATAAAAAGAATCATTGAACACGCGCTCTTGATCTCTCATTATGAATTAAAAAATACTGACACAAAAGCTTTTAAAAAATATCACTTAAAAGCGAATAACTTATATCATAAAATAGTATAAACCTTCCTTAAGACTATATAAAATAGCCGTCATATCTTATGAACCTATTTTTTTATGAGCACCCTTCAAGTATTAAACGGTGCTTTTCCAAATGCTCATATTGATGACGGTATCATTGATCGATCTCCTTTCAAAAATTCTTCTTCTAATAGCCTCATCGTTCATTGCTATTTGAAAGCTGTGCTTTAAATGCACCGAAAAAGCTTTTTCTTGAATGTATCCTTCTAAAATTCGACAGTAATATAATAATGTCTCTGTATAAACGCTTTAAAGGACCAAGAGCTGTCGTAATATTAAGAGTTGAGCAAGTGTATGATCTTTGTTTATTGTATCTTTATTCAGTAAAATAATGGTGGATCGTAAATTTTTATCATTTACAAATACTTTTGTGAGATGAACACAGAAATGTTGAGAGGTGTTTTGTCTTTGTAAACATGACTCTCTTTATTTAAAATGCAAGAGTTCTATGATTTTTGTTCTCATATTATATCAATTTTATTTTAGTAATTCTTTGCTTTTATTTTAAATAAAAAATCTGCTAAAATAAAAAAACAATTTAAATTGTGAGTCTTGTGAAGGAGGGTAAATCAATGTTGACATCTATTATCAAGAAAATAACAAATCCCATCTTTAAGAATACAATACATGCAAAATATTCATACAAAAAGGTTATCGCAAATATCATATGTGCTCTTCTCTTTGCGGGTATAACCCTACCAGCAAGTGCCCAGCAATATAAACTTGGTGACATAGAAATTCTCAATCCTTGGGCACGCGAAACACCTAAAGGTGTAAAAGTTAGTAGCGGTTATTTCTATATTATTAATCACAGTAATACACCAGACCGTTTAGTGTCTATTTCCACAAACGGCGTAAAAACAACGGAAATGCACACTATGGCCGTCGTTAATGATATTATGAAAATGGAAAAATTGCATAATGGCATTGAAATTCCGGGAAATGGTGAAATAACCCTTAAGCCAGGCGGTGACCATGTTATGTTTATGGGGCTTTCACAACCCTTCAAGCTAGGTGATAAAATTAGTGCAAAATTGACATTTGAAAATGCAGGAACCATTGATGTTGATTTCTCTGTAAATGCTATGAAAACAACCTCTCCTTCTAAATCCACTCCTGCTCACTAATTATTATAAACACACATTTTACAAAATGAAGAAGCGTGAAATTTTTCACGCTTCTTCATTTTATTTAATGCCATAACATAAGCAAAAAACTATCCTCTTTTATGCGTTAAATATGGTCAACTTCAGGAATACGCAAAACTTGTCCAGGATAAATTTTATCAGGAGATTTTAGCATTGGTTTATTGGCTTCAAAAATAAATGTGTTTTTATTCCCTTGCCCTTTTCCATAAACCTCTTCAGCAATTTTCCAAAGATTATCACCAGACTTAACCTCATAAAAACGAGACGTTTTTTTAGGCGTCGTATCGATAACCTTTAATTGCTCAACATCCACAGAAGAAATACCTTGTGAATTGCCAACAACCAGAAGAGCTTTTTCAAGTGTTTCCCTATCTGGAACCTCACCGCTTAAAATAGCTTTACCATCTTCAACTTGAATATTGACTTTTTCTGTATCGAGTTGAAAATGATCAAACGCGGACTTAAAGTCTTTTTCTTTTGGCTCATGGTCCCCTATACCTAACTTTTCCCCTACAGTTTTAACGAAATTAAAAAATCCCATTATGACCTCCTTTCGTGTAGCAGAAACAAATTTTTGTGCATATATTGCCACATTCTTGTCTTTGCTCTTAAAACACATAGGCGGATTTTCTAAACTTCAACAATCAAAACTAAATCTGTTCAATTTTGGGACAAATACAAGAATAAACTTTGCAATAAATTTTAATAAAAAAAGCCTTTATACAAATTTTCTCTCAAACGAAGGGATCTTAATAGACGAAGAAACATTATAAATTATGAAAGCAAAACAAGATTTTACAGGAATGATAAAAGGTTTTTTACTTTGCTACAATTTGTATCATATTTGTTTTGCAAAAAAAATGTGAACTCCCATATAAATAAGTGTGGGTAATTTGCTACCGCAGCAATAGAAAGGTCTAAGAAACCATGAAAGATACACCAACAATCACACAAACGATTGTACTTGTTGATGATGATCGCAATATTTTGACATCTCTATCTTTTGCGCTTGAGACAGAAGGATATCGGGTTGAAAGCTATACAGATGGAGCATCTGCACTCAAAGGTCTCACACTTCATCCCCCACATTTAGCTATTTTTGATATTAAAATGCCCCGAATGGATGGGATGGAGCTCTTGCGTCGTTTACGTCAAAAATCTGATCTTCCCGTTATTTTTCTTACCTCTAAAGATGACGAAATTGATGAATTATTTGGTCTCAAAATGGGCGCTGATGATTTTATTACGAAACCTTTCTCCCAACGCCTTCTCATTGAGCGTGTAAAGGCTATTTTGCGCCGTTCCAATGCACGTAACCAACCACTTTCTACGGGAACTTCTTCCACCTCTTCTCTTAAACGTGGAGATCTTGTCATGGATCAAGAACGTCATACCTGTACATGGAAAGATAAACCTGTTATTTTAACTGTTACGGAATTTTTGATTCTGCAAACTCTCGCACAAAGACCAGGCGTTGTAAAAAGTCGTGATGCCTTAATGGATGCTGCCTATAGTGATCAGGTCTATGTAGATGATCGTACCATTGATAGTCATATTAAACGTCTGCGTAAAAAATTTAAACAAGTGGATGATGATTTTGCAATGATTGAAACTCTTTATGGTGTAGGTTATCGTTTTCACGAGGTGTAAGACTGCTTTGTCGAAAAAATTTGAACGGCAATCAAATCGATGACAGACAATTCTCAACTGGAAACTCTAAAAAAAACAGCTCCTAACAGTATACCCTCAACGCCATTTCTTATGTTTGCTCGTTTACACCTTCGAATACAACGTCTCTTTAGACAATTGCTTTTTTCCAGTCTCACACGCCGCATTGTTATCTTAAACATTGCTGCCCTTGCCGTTCTAGTTACAGGCATTTTATACCTTAACCAATTTCGCGATGGTTTGATTGAAGCAAAAATTAAAAGTTTATGTACCCAAGGAAAAATTATTGCTGGAGCCATTGCTGCTTCTGCAACAGTAGATACAAACTCTATCCTTATTGACCCCCAAAAACTCTTAGAGTTACAGGCTGGTGAAAGCGTTACACCCGCCCCTCAATCAACCGACTCTTGGGATTTTCCCATTAACCCTGAACAAGTTGCCCCTCTTTTACGACGTCTCATCACACCTAAAACGACACGAGCACGTATCTATGATCGTGATGCTACTCTCCTTCTTGATTCGCGGGTTCTTTATTCGAGTGGAGAAGTTTTTAGCTATGATTTACCCCCCCTTAAAACAGAACAAAACATGTGGGATCGTCTTACTTCATGGTATTCAAACACATTTTATGGCAAAGGTATTGCTCTTGATAGAGAACAAACTAAAAACCGTGGAATTGCTTATCCAGAAGTATACCGAGCATTAAACGGATCTCTTTCTACCGCCAAAAGACGCAATAGACAAGGTCAACTCATCGTTTCTGTTGCCGTGCCTGTTCAACGCTATCGCGCAGTGGTTGGTGCTCTTCTTCTTTCAACCACTGGATCGGATATTGATAACATTGTAAAAGCCGAAAGACTGGTTATATTTAAAGTTTTTGCCGTTGTGGGCAGTGTACTTTTGGTTCTTTCGCTCTTTTTAGCCCATACGATTGCCCATCCCTTAAGCAAATTATCTGCCTCTGCTAACCGAGTGCGGAATGGCAATAATCAGCGTGTAGAAATTCCTGATTTTTCAATGCGTGAAGATGAAATTGGCCATCTCTCAACCTCTATTCGTGACATGACCAATGCCCTTTATATGCGTATTGAAGCCATTGAACGCTTTGCGGCTGATGTAAGTCACGAATTAAAAAATCCCCTTACGTCTCTCCGCAGTGCTGTTGAAACCCTCCCTCTGGCTAAAAATGAAGAAGCACAAGAAAAATTGCTTGAAATTATTCAACATGATGTGCGCCGTCTTGATCGGTTGATTACAGATATTTCTGATGCATCGCGGCTCGATGCAGAGCTTGCACGAGAAACCGCAGAGATCGTTGATATGACACCGCTTTTGGAAAGTCTTGTTCATGCCGTTCAGGAAGTATATCGCAATGCACAAACCATCGATGTAAGCCTTAATATTATCCCACGTCCTTATGGAAAAGCTTATCTTGTGTTGGGACATGAGCTCCGTTTAGGACAAGTGATTTCCAATCTTCTCGAAAACGCACGTTCCTTTATTCCTCGTAATCGTGGCAAAATTTGCATTACGATGAAAAGCCATGCTTCAACTCTTATTTTAACCATTGAAGACAATGGCCCTGGTATTCGTTCAGAGAATATTGAACGTATTTTTGAACGTTTCTATACTGATCGCCCCAACGAAGATGCTTTTGGACAAAACTCTGGACTTGGCCTTTCTATTAGTCGGCAAATCATCGAAGCCCACAATGGAACAATTACAGCTGAAAATATTATTGATCCGTCACTTGGAAAATGTAAAACTGGTGCACGTTTTATTATTATGCTTCCCCTCGTTAAATAATCTTTTACCCAAAGTAAAGGACATGAAAACAAAATGTGAAATACTCCACGCAAATTGCCTTCAATTGGGTGGAAAGGGACTGTTAATTACAGGTCCCTCGGGATCAGGAAAATCGACCCTCACCCTTGCTTTGCTTGACCGCGCTGAATGGTCAAAACGTGAAGCAAAACTGATCAGTGATGATTATACAATGCTGCGTGTGGAAAATGGAAAACTTCACGGATACACGCCTGACAACTTACAGGGCGGTATTGAGATTCGTGGTGCTGGTCTTTATATGATAGAATTTCAAAAGCACACACCTATCGACTGTGTTATTTTTCTCGGCCCCGAATATGAACGTTTTTCCACAAATAAAACTTTTCAATTTGAAGATTTGCACATTCCTCTTTTAAAACTTCCTTCTCTTCGTGAAGCCGATTGTACCGCCATTTGTCAAGCTATTGAAGCATTTTTGTTTAGAAAATTATGGCGCAAACCTGTTTAATTTTTTTCTAAAGATAAAAAAATCACACTTTTTGCCTTTTTTTTGCAAATTTTTCTTGGCAGCAAGACAAAGCCTTGTAAAATATCTTTTCCACCAATATGGTCGGATCTTATTAGTTAACAGGAGTTTGCGTAAATGATTGGACTCGTGCTTGTAACGCACGGTGAGCTGGCTGTTGAATTTTTACATGCCGTGGAACACGTTGTTGGAACACAAGAAAAGTTCGCAACAATATGCGTTCATCCCGATGACGATATAGATCAGCGCCGAGGTGATATTATAGCCGCAGTAACCGATACAAATACAGATCATGGCGTCATCATATTAACAGATGTGTTCGGAGGAACACCATCAAATATAGCTATTCCTGCTATTGAAAAAGGACGCGTTGAAATGATTGCAGGGGTTAATTTGCCCATGCTTATTAAATTGATTTCTATTCGAAAATGCCCTGATATTTCATTATCAGATGCGTTAAGAATAGCACAAGAAGCAGGGCGTAAATATATTAATGTACCAAGTATGGTTTTATAGCGGATGATACAATACTGATGCTTTCCAAAGATGCCCTCCCCTCTCAAATAAGCCGTCATTTCAATATCTGTAATAAACGTGGGTTGCATGCAAGGGCTTCTGCAAAATTTGTACAAACTGTTGATAATTTTAATGCCACTGTTGAAGTTGAAAAGGATGGAAAAATCGTTGGTGGATCATCAATTATGGGACTCATGATGCTAGCAGCTTCAGCCGGTTGTAACCTTACCATTCGTGTTTGGGGACCAGAAGCAACAGACGCCATTAATGCTCTTGAAAAGCTCATCAATAACAACTTTGGAGAGGAAAATTAGCACTTTCTCACAATAAACAAGGATGATGATTCTTAGAGAATAAAAAATTTCCATCATTATGAATTTTGATTGCTTTTTCCGTTTTTATGCCAATTTTTTTCACTTTTTTTCTAACATTATTTCGCCAATTTAAATAGTTGTTGCGTATCATGGCTGTTAGATATCTTAATCGTATGATTTACATCTTTATAGAAAAAAGAATTTTGACTTGGACTGAATATGTTGGCTTTTAGGCAAAAGAAAAAGATCAAGATAATTTCACAAATCAGAAATCAGAAATCAATCAACTTTCGTTATTTTCTACTCAATTTGCAGATTTTTATAACACACAAGCAATCCCAGACTTCAAATCATTGTGATGTGGATCATGAAAACGCAATTTTTATCGATATCATAACCATTTTCTTACAACAAATAAGCTTTGTACATTTATAATTATGCTAAGCATTTTTTAGACATGCTTTTTCTATACTATTGCCTTATCTTTTCTAGCATTCTTCCCTTTTAATTTATCTTTCACTGCACTTTATATGATATCTTTTCATTATAAGGAGATAATATTATGGGTCGTCTATTTAGTGCTCTTCAGATTCCTCAACAAACAACACAACAACTTGTATCGTTGCAAAAGGGCTTACCAAATGCGCAGTGGATTAATCCGCAAAATTTTCACATCACTTTGTCTTTTTTCGGTGAAGTTGAAAATGCTACAGCAGATGCACTTAGACATGCCTTTGATACAATAAAGCTCTCTCCTTTTATGCTACAAATAGATGGTTTTGATATTTTTGGTTCAGAAAATACTTCTCCCTCTCTTGTTATTCGCATTAAACCTTGTGAAGCTCTCAATCTTTTACACAAAAAAATGCAATCTATTCGTAGCCATTTAGGTCTAACGCCTGATAAAAGAGAATTTACGCCGCACATTACTATTGCGCGACTGCGCGATACTAAACCTGAAGATCTTGTTCCTTATCTGCTCTTTCGAAGAAATCTTTCATTTTCTCCTTTTGAGGTCGATCACTTTGTTTTATTTTCATCGCCATTTCCCTCAAGCGATGCCGTGTATCTTGTCAAAGGAAATTGGTCACTTCAAAAATAAAAGGGTGTTTGTAACACCCTTTAAAAACTCTTTGAGAAAAGTCCCCAATACATGCAAAATTGTAGGGAATGCTGCATTTACGTTAGAAGCTTTTATTGATGTGAAGCCGAATCAATTTCAACAGAAGCTTCTTTTGTTCCTCCTTTAGCCACACCCACTATCGCTGGACGTAGTACCCTTTCCCCGATAATATAACCGGCCTGAACCACTTGTTGAACAGTGTTATCGGGAACGTCGGCATTAGGAATTTCAAACATCGCTTGATGAAAGTGAGGATCAAATTTTTGCCCCTCTGGATGAATTTTCTGCACCCCATGACGCTCTAATGCTGCCATCATAGCACGTTCAGTCATTTCAACACCTTCTGCCAATGATTTCAAACCAGCATCACTTTCCCGTGCACCTTCTGGAATCGCTTCCAAAGCGCGATTGAGATTGTCAGAAACAGATAACATATCCCGCGCAAAATTAGCAATGGAATAAGCCTTCGCATCCGCTACATCACGCGCAGTACGGCGTCGAAGATTTTCCATATCTGCAGCAAGACGTAAAAGCTGATCTTTCAACTCTTTGTTTTCATCCTGTAAAGACACTAAAGGATCAACCTCTTTACTTTCTTCTTCAACCTCTCCATGTGCTTCTGTTTTATGTGTTTTTAAAAATTCATCCGCGGCTTGTTTAAGTGTATTACGATCAGCTGGATTTTTTAAATCGCAATTTTCAAATGAAGCGTCAGTAAATTTGTTTTTTTCATCAGACATAAAAATTCTATTCCTTCATAAGATTTGTTATTCTCGATATCGAAATTTTACAGACAAAAATCAAGGGGTACAGATGTATATTAATACAATGAGCTTTTATAGTACAAATACTTACCTACATCATTTTAACGCAATAACTGTGACACAAGTTGAGCTGTATAATCAACCATAGGCACAATCCTTGCATAATTAAGCCGTGTAGGCCCAATAACGCCTAAAGCACCAATGACTCTTTGTTGTGAATCTCGATAAGGTGCTACGACTAAAGAAGAACCAGAAAGTGAAAATAACTTATTTTCTGAACCAATAAAAATTCGAACCCCTGACCCTTCATCCGTTAAATCGAGAAGCTGTGCCATACTTTCACGGGTTTCAAGATCATCAAATAAATGACGTAACCGTTCTAAATCTTCTTCTGCTTTCACATCTTCAAGCAAATTACTGCGTCCACGAACAATAAGATGTATTTTATGATCAGCACCTTCTCCCCCCCAAAGAGCTAATCCCGTTTCAACAAGATGATGTGATAAATCATCAAGTGCAGCCCGTGTTTCTGTGCATAGGCAAGCAATTTCCCCTTTAGCTTCACTCAATGTGCGCCCTTGAATATGGGCATTGAGAAAATTCGTTGCTTCTGTCAATTGTGCATGAGTAACCCCTTCTGGCAAATGAACAATACGATTTTCAACCTCACCTTGTTGAGTCACTAAAACAGCAAGAGCATGTTCTCTATCAAGGCGCACAAATTCAATATGTTTCAATGTTCCTTCTTGTTTTGTTGCGAGAACAAGCCCTGCTCCACGGGAGAGATCTGAAAGAACTCGGCTTGCTTGAACAAGAAAATGTTCAACCGATTGTGCATGACCTGCCTCTTTGACTTGCATTTCAATATTTTCTCGCTCTTCGTTTGGCAAATCACCCGCTTCCATAAATGCATCAACAAAAAAACGTAAACCCGATTGAGTTGGCATTCGCCCTGCCGAAACATGCGGTGCATAAATCAAACCGAGATGTTCAAGATCACTCATCACATTGCGAATCGTCGCAGGTGATAAGGTCTGTTGCAAAAGTCGCGAAAGATTGCGTGATCCTACAGGTTCACCATCATTAAGATAAGCTTCAACAATATGGCGGAAAATATCACGCGAACGTTCATCAAGATATTTTAGTTCATTATCAATAGGTTTGTGTTTCATCACAATTGTTTCACTACTTAAAAAACTCTCTTCATCTTATATAAGTTTTGCCAAGGTTTGGTCAAATAATCTAAAGTAGTATCAAAATATATTATCCTATTGAGCCATAAAACACCATCTTTTAGAGTGATGATATAAGGCATATAATTATGCATGATATGTTTTTTATTAGAGTGTGTGATTAGGGTATTTAAGACAGGAATTGGTCTCTTTAAGGGCTTACCAAGAAAAGCTCGATTGTTTATAAACCACGGGAAATAGAAAATTGGATTTTTACCATAAAAAGGCTTTCATAAAAAATCGTTAAAAATCGTTTCTCATATCTTTTCAATCATTGTCATTGTCTTCACAAAATACGAAAAATTTTATTTGAATAAAATATCATAAAACGTGTAAAATAACCCTATCATGTAAAAGCAAGCAGAATGTGTGTGTATAAGCATTTAAGCTGGTTTTTAGCGCAAAAATAGTTCCCCCTTTCATTTTTGGAGAAATCTATATGAGAAGCATAGCAGATAAAAAACTTGTCATTGCGACGCATAACGCCAGCAAATTACATGAAATTACTACTTTGGTTGCACCTTTCGGTTTAATAATACAATCAGCCAAAGAGCTTGGCTTGCCAGAACCAAAAGAAACAGGAACAACATTTGAAGAAAATGCTTATATTAAAGCTTTTGCAGCAGCAAAAAAGACAGGACTTCCTGCTCTCTCTGATGATTCAGGCTTAGAAGTAGATGCATTGGATGGTGCACCGGGCGTTTATACAGCTGATTGGGCAATTCAAGCCGATGGTACACGTGATTTTCCAAAAGCGATGCAAAAAATAGAAAATGAACTTCAAAAAGTCGGAGCACGAGAAAAAAGCCAACGAAAATGCCGTTTTGTATCCGTCATTTGTATTGCGTGGACTGATACTCATACAGATTATTTCCGCGGATACGTTGAAGGAACATTCATTTGGCCTCCACGGGGAGATAAGGGGTTTGGCTTTGATCCTATTTTTTTACCAGATGGATATGAAAATACCTTTGGAGAAATGTCAACAGAGCAAAAACACGGCTGGCAACACAATGATATTCCCCCTCTTTCACATCGCGCACGTGCTTTTAAACTTTTAGCAGAAAACCTTTTGGCATTCTCATGAATGAACCTTTTGGCATTTATATTCATTGGCCCTTTTGTGCTGCTAAATGTCCCTATTGTGACTTTAATTCGCATGTTCGTATCCACGGTGTTGATCAGCTACGTTTTGTCACCGCCTTTGAGCGCGAAATAGAAACACAATACCACAAAATAGGTCCACGCCATATTACGAGTATTTTTATTGGTGGGGGAACCCCCTCTCTTATGGAGCCGAAAACTGTTGATGCCCTCTTGCAAGCACTTGCAAAAAAGTGGATACTTGATGATAAAGTTGAAATTACATTGGAAGCTAATCCATCCAGTGTGGAAGCAGAGCGTTTTCGCGGATACCGTGCTGCAGGTATTAATCGCTTATCTCTAGGGATACAAGCGCTTAATGATAAAGCATTGCGCAAACTTGGTCGCCTCCATAATGTAGAACAAGCTCTTTATGCCATTGATTTAGCAAGGAAAATTTTTCCACGCTTATCCTTTGATCTCATTTATGCTCGCCCCGAACAAACCTTTGAACAATGGAAATCTGAACTTGTACAAGCTATTGATTTGGCAGCAGACCATCTTTCTCTTTATCAATTGACAATCGAAGAAGGAACCGCCTTTAAACGACTTCATGATGCAGGAAGGCTTATCCTTCCCTCATCAGAGCTCGCAGCAGATCTGTATCATCTTACCCAAGAAATAACAGCTCTGTATGGACTTCCTGCCTATGAAATCTCAAACCATGCCATGCCTGGTGCTGAATCAGCACACAACCTTCTTTATTGGCGATATCACCAATATGCAGGCTTTGGTCCAGGAGCACATGGTCGTTTTATTGAGAACATACCAAATCATTCTTCCACCTTTTCAAAAACATCTTTATCACACCTTGAAAACCATGAACGTTATGTCACTATCAATGAAAAGAATCCCGAACAGTGGCTTGAATTAGTCGAAAAAAAAGGGCATGGCTGTATTGAAACAGAACGATTAACTCTTCAGCAACAGGCAAATGAAATGCTTCTTATGGGATTACGCCTTTGTGAAGGCTTGGAACTTACACGCTATGAAACCTTAAGTCCCAAACGTATCCCAATAGAAAAACTTATCGATTTACAAAACCAAGAATTGGTCGAAATGGTGAATAACAAACGCTTAAAAGCAACAACCAAAGGACGTATTGTTCTTGATTACGTCATCAGCCAACTTGCAAATTAAAGTTTTTATAACATTGATTTTATTGATCATAATTATTTGTCATAGCAAAAATAAAACTAAAGTGTCGTAAGATTTTTTCATTTCAAAACTATTTACAATACATTAATGACAACCATTCACTTACCCCTTAAAGGTAAGGGAATTTTTGGATAAAAATGACTTTTATGAACACTTTCAAATGCTAAAAGCTATCGTCATATTTTGAGCTAGAGATGGTCTGATTTTCTTTTTTAGAAGCGATAAAAGTGATGATTCACAAAACTAAAGGCTTTACGAACAAAAATTCCAGCTTTAAAATGCGCACCACGTACTCTAAAACCACTTAATATATTAACACCTCAAATGACAATATTTTATGGGAACAAAAGGGTTCTATGGCAAAATAAGATAAAGATATTATTGGACCAAACAATTATTTCTTTATGCAAAAAAATCAACAATAAAACGCTCATAAATAGCCGTAAGTGTTTCCACTGCATCAAGGGCGACACATTCATCTACCATATGCATCGTTTGTCCTGGTAAGCCAAATTCAACCACGGGGCAATAATCCTTAATAAATCGTGCATCTGAAGTTCCCCCAGACGTCGAGCATTCTGGTGCACTCCCTGTTACACTTTTAATAGCATTGGATAAAATTTGAATAAGTTTATCATTTTTGGTCAAAAAAACATCTCCTAAACTCGGAATCCATTCAAGCTGATAAGAGGGATATTGACCACTATTATTTTTTGAGTGCACCAAAGCAAGACACTTTTCAATTTCCTCCATCAAGGTTTCTTTTGTCCAAAGATCATTGTAGCGTATATTAAAACGAATCGTTGTCTGCGCTGGAATAACATTGACTGCCAAATTACCGGTATCGATGGTTGTTAGTTCTAAATTACTGGGTTGAAAATTCTCTGTCCCTTGATCTAAAGCCGTTTGTGTCAATGCTTGAATAAGCTTACTTGCCAAAGGCAAAGGATTAGCAGCCCGCTCTGGAAAAGCAACATGACCTTGGCGACCTTTCACAGTAATAATCCCAGAAATCGATCCGCGACGACCAATTTTGATAACATCACCAACAGCCTTTACGCTTGTTGGTTCTCCTACAAGAGCAGCAGTCCATTTTTCGCCTTTTTCTTCTGCCCATTGGAGAAGTTTTACCGTACCATTAACAGCAGGCCCCTCTTCATCACCAGTAATCAAAAGGCTTATCGTTCCTTTAATAGATTGTTTCTCAAGAACGCGCGCGAGAGCCGCAATAAAACAAGCGATACCGCCTTTCATATCAACAGCACCCCGCCCATATAATTTCCCCTGATCTATAACAGCTCCAAAAGGTGGATAAGTCCAATCTTCTAATGCACCTGGCGGTACAACATCCGTATGACCTGCAAACATCAGATGGGGTCCTGCCCTTCCCATTTTTGCATAAAGATTTTCAACATTAGCTGTATTTTTATCCGTAAAAATAGGGCGCTCAACATGAAATCCCATTTTTTCCAAAAATTGTTCCAACGCTGATAAAGCCCCCGCTTCATGCGGTGTAACAGAAGGACAACGAATCAGAGCCTGTAATAGCTGAAGTGGATCTGTAAGAACAGACATAAAAACCCCTTCCCATTTATTATAAATTATCGGAACTTAAGGTTATTACGCTGAATGGCAAAAAAGATAAAGTAAAAACATTGAAGACACTCAGCAAACCAAGCAGGGGAGGACAATCGTGCTGAGAGCTTCA
Source organism: Bartonella sp. AU55XJBT (assembly GCF_028618525.1). The sequence continues at coordinate 131,537 of NZ_JAQITC010000001.1, forward strand.
ATGGCTTCCTCATCATGCATGACGAAGCACACACACAACGAAACACTCAACAAAAAGTTCCGTTAAATATTGCTCTCATTTGCAAATTTTTTACGCCTCTCATTTATACGCTTCTCATTTGTTATATGAATCAAAATTAATGCCGTGCAGTCTATGAGCATTTTCTTTCAACCAAGCACGATGCGTTTTACTATCAGGGCAAAGTTTCTCACAAAGAGCCCAAAATCTTGGTCCGTGATTCATTTCAACAAGATGAGCAACTTCATGGGCGACAACATATTCAACAACTGCTTTTGGAGCCATAATAAGACGCCAAGAAAAAGAAAGACGCTTATCAATTGAACAAGATCCCCAACGACTTCTCGTATCTTTATAACAAATGGATTTGACTTTACGATCTACCTGATGAGCATAATGTGCCACCAAAGGTGTTATAATAAGCGCTGCTTGTTTTTTTAAAACGTCAGCAATGCGTCTTGGGAGATATTCTAATTGACCATAAACAATAATTTGAGGCCCTTGCTCTGCATCTGCTGTAACAATTTCTGTTACTCCACGTCCTTGCTCATGCTTTATGGTATGGGAAACACCTAGAAAAGGAATTGTTGCGCCCTCTTTGAGATAGGTATTTTCATGAGAAATTTGTATACGCTTAAGGCGCGTCTCAATCCAAGACCGATGTTTTTCAATAAAACTTTCAACCGTACAGAGATTTATCGCTGGTGGTGTTGTTACACAAATCTCCCGACTGCTGGCATCAATACGTAAAGTAAGACGGCGCGCGTGCTTATTTTCCCGCAGGCGTATAGGGATAGCGCGATCAGAAAAAATAAAATGCTTTTCAGAAATGCTCATATATTTATCTTCATCATCAATAAATAGCCCCCTTATTTTGCATTAATCTGATTAATTAAAGATCTCAAGGCTGTTTCTAGACAATCTAAATCCTGTGGACGAGAAAAACGGTGATCTGCATCACGCACAAGTGTCAATGTTACGTCATGAAGAGGTAAATGATCAAGTAAAGTCAATGTATGCTGATAGGGTATCTTATCATCTTCCATTCCTTGGAGAATATGAATTGGACAGCCAACATCAATACATCCTCTCATGACACAATTTTCGCGTCCATCTTCAATCAATTTTTTTGTAAAAGGCATCGGCTCCTCATCACCAACAGCAGGTCGTTCAATATAGCCTTTTTCTTCCAAAATTTTCCATTCTTCAGGGCCTAATTCTGGTTCCACCAATGTTTGTGTAAAATCAGGCGCTGGAGCAATTAATATCATACCAGCGAGCTTCTTATTTTTCTGCGCTAGCATCATAGCAAGCCTTAAAGCAATCCACCCCCCCATAGAGGAACCAACCAAAATTTGCGGCCCCTCGCAATAGGTTTCAAAAGCTGCTAAACTTTCGCTCACCCACCGTGAAATCGTTCCTTGAAAAAAATCTCCTTCAGATTCTCCATGGCCAGAGTAATCAAAACGTAAACAAGACAAATCATGCTTTTGAGCAAACTGATCAATCAACATCGCCTTACTTCCCAACATATCGGATTGATAGCCATGAAGCCAAACTAAACCTGGAGAGTGGCGTCCTTTGCGACGGCGTACTGCAAGAGCAGTGTCCTCAAACGAAAAAAACTGGCAAGGAATATTTTGATTCATGATTCTTCTCCTCCATAAAACAATTTCTTTAAATTAAGGGAAAAACTTTTATAATCTAAATTACTTAAAAAAGTAACAAATCAAATAATGAAACAGACACGAATTATAGTTGTTTTTATGTGCATAATTGTATATTAAATTAACTGTAGTTGAATCAAAATTAAGGAGCATAAACCATTCGTAAACCGTTTAAAATGACATCTACCCAAAAAGACGGACCACGTTCAAATCAGGATATTCGGGTGCCTCATGTGCAACTTATCAATGATGAGGGACAACATCAGGGAGTTGTTGCGATACAAGAGGCTCTTGCTATAGCCGCAGAAGCTGGGCTTGATCTGGTTGAAATTGTCCCAAATGCGGAACCGCCCGTATGTAAAATTATCGATTTGGGCAAATTAAAGTATCAAACTCAAAAAAAAGCCGCAGAGACACGTAAAAAACAAAAAGTCATCGAAATCAAAGAGATTAAGATGCGTCCGAATGTTGATGTCCATGATTATGGAGTCAAACTGAGGGCTGTTCATCGCTTTATTGATAATGGTGATAAAGTAAAGATTACTTTGCGTTTTCGTGGTCGTGAGATGGCTCACCAAGATCTTGGATTAAAGCTTCTTCAGCGTGTAAAAGAAGATACAAGTGAAATTGCCAAGATTGAATTGGAACCAAAATTTGAAGGACGGCAAATAATGATGGTGATAGCACCTAAATAGCTTTTCATTCGAATAGTGTCTGTGTGCAACTCATCAATATGAGCATATAAGTATATCGTTTAGAAGCACCATGTCGTAGGATTGTATGGTGCTTTTAAGGTTTTATAAATGTGTATAGATCCTTTTAAGAGTTTAATAGTGCTTTCTCGATTTATAAGAAGAATTTGTTATTTTGCATATTAAATGAGAAAGTGTCAGCACCGTAAGATCTTCTTCATTTTCAGCTCTCTTATTCATAGAATTTAGCAAAAAATCATTTTCTTGTACATCACAAACAGAGATAATGTATAAAATATAAAAAAGTAGAAATATCTTTTGTGAACCATTTCAAATGCCAAAATCTGTAACAATATAGAAACTGGTAAAGAAATGATAGGTGTTGGCTTGAACTTTCATAATTATAAAGATAATGGCGCCCTTTAGCACTACCACCATCATCTGTTACTTGCAATGGCAACTTATTGGTTTATAAAGAGTGTTCACTATTTTGCATGTTGAATGAGAGTCCCGAATATCGTGAGATTCTTTCATTTCGGATCTGTTTCATGTTGAATCAATCAAAATCACTTTCTTGCACATAACAAACAAAAAGAATCGTGTGGATAAAAATTGTATGAGAAAGGTCGTAAAAATACCTCTTATGAATCACTCTAGAAACACACCCACGAGCTGACAAAGTATGAGACGACACCCGCTTTTCCCTTCATAGCTTAAAAGATGGGAGGCTTAATAGCAACACTTTACCAAACAGTATTCAATAAGCCAGAGAATAAACCCGTACTTACTTTTCAAAATAAGAGATCATCTGCTCATTACAACTTTCCCCTTATTATCAACTCTATTGTCAGTATTCTCAGAAACTTTAGCCACTATCCCTTTTAAAGATAGATCGCTTTTTGTTGGTTCATCACCAAAGCCTTTAAAAATTTTTTATTTCTTTGATTTTAATCTAATCTTCTGAATGTCGTAGGATAAAGCAGATACGCAATGTTATAGAATGTCAATAATGTATTTTAAAATGCTCAAAGCACGAAAAATTCCTTGCGCAATATTTTACATAGAGTGGAATGGAATAACACATTAATTAACAATGGATAATTTATATTTCCTCTCCTCGAATAAGAGAAATAAATATTGTAGGATTCTCTCATTTCAAATTTTTTAATATTGGAATCAAACAAAAATGCTCGCTTGTGCATCATAGGGAATATGATGTGCATAGAAAAAGATCATTATCCTCTTATGAAACTTTTCAAGCGTCTAGAGGAGACTGTTGCAATATGCGAATGCCAATAGAGTGACGCACATTGAAAGAAGAAGGCTCTTTTTGTAAAAAAGATTAAGGGGCTTTTTAATTAAGAGCGCTTCAATCTTGCATAAAACAACAAGAAAATATAGAAGCACTTCATGGCCAAAAAACAACTTTCCTCTTTTGATAAACATCTCATTATCCGCCTTTTACGAGAAAATTTTCATAAACATGCGCGTTGGTACAGTGCAGCGATTATTTCAATGATCATCATTTCCTGTACAACTGCAACCAGTGCGTGGATTATGCGTGATGTTGTTAATTATATTGTTGATGCGCAAAATTTTGCTATGATCGTTTTGATTTCTAGCTTCATTGCTTTTATCTTTATTCTTAAAGGGATTGCAACTTTTGCCCAAACTTACTTTTTAAGCAAAGCAGGCAACAGTATCATTGCTGAACAACAGCGCAAAATTTATGCGCGCCTTATGGAACAAGGTGTCTCTTTTTATCACAATAACACGTCATCTGATCTGCTTGTTCGCGTAACCCATAATGCAACAGCTGTGCGTAATATCATTGATACGATTATCACAACTTTTGTGCGTGATTTGCTCTCCGTTAGTGGTTTGTTGCTTGTCATGTTCATTCAAAACTTTATGTTAATCTCCATTACTTTAATCGTAGGACCACTGGCTTTTTTAGGTGTTCGAATGGCTTTAAAACGTGTTCGCCGCCTTATGGAAAAAGAACTTCTTTCACTTGGTGAAATTATCAAAATCGTACAGGAAACGGCTGTTGGTATTCGAGTCATCAAGGCTTTTTCACTAGAAGAAGTTATGAAAAAAAGGATGGACAAAGCCATTTGTGATGTTGAAAAGCAAACAAACAATATTGCAACACTTGAAGCGATTACCAATCCTATTATGGAAACACTTACAGGTGTCGCCATTGCCGGTATTATCTGTTTTTCTGGATACCTTGCAACCCAACGCGCAGGTGTTCAAGGTGAATTTATGTCCTTTATTGTTGCTTTACTTTTAGCTTATGAACCCGCAAAAAGACTAGCAAATGTCCGTGTCAAAATTGAATCTGGCTTGGTCAATATCCGTACGATGTTTGAAATACTCGACCGTCCCCTTACAGTTATAGAACATAAAGAAGCTAAAGATCTGAATAAAACGCAAGGAGCTATTTGTTTCGAGAATGTTTCTTTTGCATACACTGATAACAAAATGGTATTGAAAGACATTAATCTAGAAATAGAAGCTGGAAAAATGACAGCGTTGGTAGGACCATCCGGCTCAGGAAAATCAACCCTTATCAATCTTATTATGCGCCTTTATGACCCCACAAAAGGACGCATATTGATTAATGATCAAGACATCCGCTACACAACATTTCGTTCTCTGAGAAACCTGATGTCCTATGTAGGGCAAGATACTTTTCTCTTTCAAGGAACCGTTAAATATAATATTGGGCTTGGAAAAGATGGCGCTTGTGATGACGAAATTATTGCAGCAGCAAAAGCAGCAAATGCTCATGACTTTATTATGAATTTGCCAAATGGTTATGATACACAGATAGGCGATAATGGCTGTAATCTTTCAGGGGGGCAAAAACAGCGACTCGCTATTGCTAGAGCAATGATTCATGATAGTGAAATTCTCATTCTTGATGAAGCAACAAGCGCGCTCGATTCACATACCGAAGCACAAATTAATGAAGCCATTCACCACCTCACCAAAGGGCGCACAACGATCATTATTGCTCATCGCCTTTCAACAATTGCTCGTGCTCATAAAATTGTGGTCATACAAAATGGGCAACTGATTGAACAAGGAACTCAGAAAGAATTACTCGCAAAAGAACATGGGTTTTATAAAAAACTTCATAATATCCAGTTCAAAAAACACACGTCCTAATTTCTAGGTATTTAAATTAAGGCTTAGAGTAAAAAATGGATAGAAGCTAACGCCCTATTTGCAAAAACAGAATTACTAAAGAAAAATATTATTTCCATTAAGAATTGGCAAAGAATTTATGGTCTAAAGAACAAAAATTCCTACTCAATCTAATTTATAGACAATCCAGATTCTTATTGAATTTATTCCACCCGATAATGACTAATGTGATTCACGTATACAAGGCTCAACGAATAAGACCATTCCTAAATATTGATTACATACTTTCAAAGCATTTGGTCAAAGGCGCTATACGCCTTACTATCACTCCACCTTAAATGACAGTTTTCTATAGCACAACAAGATAAGCTGCCAATTACAAAAAGTGTGCTGTAAATTACAGATACACTCAGTGTAAAAGAAAAGATTTATTCTAAGACCTTTGACTATTGTAGATTGCTTTAATATGAGAAAGATTTGCAATGAGAGTAGCTTACAGCATTCAACGTTCTAATTCAAGGTGAATAAAGATAAATTAACTTTATAAATCAATATATTGCATACAATACACTCTTTAGTCAACAGCATGAAATGGGCTTGAGAATAAGGTTTAAATATTCTTTTAAAATAAATATAAATCAGCAAAATAATATGTTCTCTTTCATGAATATTTTGTCTCTTTAGAGACTGTCATAAACAAAAAATAAACTATTTTAGATCGTTCCCTTAACATCGCAATAAAATACTTCTCCTTTGAGTATATTTCTAGCCTAAGCTTCCTTCCCAGCCCGAGAAATGAGAAAAAAAAATAAAGAACTTGTTTTTTAAACTTCAATCTTTAGTAGTCTCTTTCATAAAAGAGGCCAATACTCGAATTTTGTTCATTTCCTACAGAACCTTTAGCTTTGAGGTGACGCGATATGTCCAAATTAATTGTCCCTTTCGTCGTTCCATCAGATCCTGCTTCAAAGCCTAAATAAATGTTATTGTGTATGTAGCGTCCAATGCGTAAACCTGTATTACCTTTTTCATTAACAATAACATCAAGATCATCAAGCCCAATTTTAGTTCGTAAAGTGTTCAACAAAGATGTATTAGAACCACCCGCAAGATCAGCGGCGGCTGCCGCAAGTTGAGCAATCTGAAATGGTGATAGTTCATTAAGAGAGCGATTAAAAATCAAACGCGCCAAAATCTCATCCTGTGGCAAATTCGGTTGTGAAGAAAAATTAATATTAAGATTATCAATCGTTCCACTTACGGTTACAGTGACGCGAATGTCACCACTGGTATTGTTGGTTACAAAATAAACCGTAGGATTAAGATTACCGCTAAAACTCGCTTGTCCTTGATCAAAATTAAGACGTTGTGAAAGAATATCAAAACGTCCACGAATCATTCTAAATTCACCCACTGGATGCACATCATTTAATGGACCTGCTAAATTAATGCGCCCTCCCAGTTCGGCATCTAACCCTTTTCCCCGTACAAAAAATTGATTGCGTGCTGTAACACGCATATTTGATAACACAACAGATGATGATTCTTCTGTGGCACTAGGACTTTTATTCGTGCTCTTAACATCAGCACGTTCAAGTGTTGTTTGAATTGGCTTTGTTAAATTCTTATTTTTGACATCAAGAAACTTAGCATTTTGAAAATGATCAGGAACCAAAATTTCAGCCTTTTCAACAATGATATCTCCACCAATAACAAGATCATTTAGAAAATGACCCGTCATTGTCATCTCACCTGACAATGTTGCAAGAATCATAGAACCATCATTATAATTGGCATTATCAAGATGAAAGATCAAATCTGTCTCTAGATCATTAGAAATACGGCCTGAAGCAGAAATTCCCCCTCCCTCAGACGAAGAAGCTGAAGCTTTTTCTATAAGAATATGATCGCCATTTAATTTGCCTTCAAGCGTTATATTATTCAATCCTACATGGGTTTTTGAATCCAAAAAATTACCATCGGCTATAGAAATATTTCCAATAAATTGCGGCTTTGATAGCGCACCATTAAGAACTGTATCAACTCTTGCTGTACCCGTTATATACGCACCACGCTTAGCTAATAAGAGATTAACAAAATCAAGAGGCATTATCCCTTTAACATTTAATTTTGCCTCTGAACCATTAAGAGAAACAGGCCCATGAATGGAAAGATCTAATCCTTTATCTCCAGTTGCTATCATATTTTCAATATGCAATGTCGATTTTTTATAAGAACCACGAGTATTTATATTGATTGACATCGGTCCTTTATGCGTCATAGTAGTTAGGCTTTGACTAGAAAGCTCAAAATGAGCCGATGGGTCCTTCATTGTCCCACCAATATCAATTTTGCCTATCACCGTCCCATCAAGCGCTTGTCCTGCAATAAAGCTATTTGCCAAACGTGCAGATAAATTTTGCAAATTAATATGGAGATCAAGTTGGTCTTTCTCTAAAGATACCAGCCCTTGAGCTTGTGCTTGTACTCCTTCTCCTGTTAAACTTGCATTCAAAGTAAGGTTTTGATCTAAGATTTTCCCCGTAGTAGAAAGCGAAAAAGGCATAATTTTTTTATCTTGAAGAGCAATGGTTGTCAGTTCCTCACCTTTTATATCGTAGGTTATATCAGGTTTTTTAAAATGACCACGAATCATAACCTTTCCTGTTACACTCCCTGCTGCTCCAAGATCGGATTTCCACAGATTGGCTAAAGTAGCAGGGAGAGAATCCACGGTAAGTTGCAAATTCAGGGTATCTTGAATATTCCCCGCAAGGGTAATTTTACCGCCATTTATTGCAATTCCTAATTCATTGATTGTCATTCCATCTTTATCAAAAACAATTATCGATGGTTTTGGCAATGTTGCATGAAAATGGTGTTGTTTTAAGTCTACGGTTTCAATTTGCACTTCTCGTTTCATGCCTTTTGGAAGTTCTAAACTCATTACACGACCAGAAAGCTGAGCATTAAGAGCATCATGCACCATCGCTTGAACAGTAAAAACCGTCTGTTCATTATTTCTATTGGCGTGAGCATTTAAACGATTGATCATTATCAAAGGAGTTTGGATATGCTCTGCATTGATAACGCCTTCAAACTGTGTCGTACCAAAAGGATCGAATATGTCGGCATCTATTGCCAGTTTTTTTATTTTATTCTTGGCAAAATTCAAATGATTAACAAGTGCCTTTACATGGGCTTTTTGCCTACCATTTTGTTCATCAAAAATAAAATCTCCTTTTACTTTTCCACTACCATCCTGTAAAAATAACGCTGAAAGCACTGAAATATCATCGGCATCAATATGCAGCGCTCCTTTCAAAAAACCTCCAAGTTGTTGAGAAAGATCACCCGTTATTTTTGCACTTCCTCCTTTAATATCAATATTTTCAAGTTTTCGAATTTTATGAGAATCTTTAAAAGAAGCAGATAAATGTAGAGGTTTATGAGCAAAAACTCCTTCACCCTTTACCCCCCCCGTTAAAGAAGTAACGGGTGCTGTATTATCTACAAGTGCCTTTATGTTAAGTGTTGTGTTTTGAAGTTTCTTCCCCATAACGAACGCTTCAGCAATATGAGCACTTGTATTGAGCTTTATATGGCTATTGCGCCCTCTTGCTGTTCCTTGAATCGTAAGAGCACCACTTATCTTTGAATCTAATTTGGCGAGATCAGATATTTGAGCAGATAAATCCATTTTAGCGCTTTCATCCGAAAAATAACCATTCGCTTTTATGTTTGTATATTGATTTTTCAAATTCAAATGACGTAAAATGAAGCCCATCGTATTGTGAGCAATACCACCTGAAAGAGTGATATTTCCTTTGAATAAACGATTAAAAGGCTGCACGCCTATTTTCATATTATCAGCCATTCCTGATAATTTCAGATCAAAAATGCCACTCAATAAACCAATTGTTCCTTTGGCTTTAATATCTGCACTACCAGAGAGGGGTTGTTTACTGAATACTTCCAAAGGAGCTAGTGTTTGGGCTTTTAACCCAAGATCGCCTTTAAAAATAAAATTCTCCATTGTCCCTTTTAACCAAGAAGAAAAACCCTGAGCCGTAACACTAAGATCATGAATCAAAATTGGTTTATTCGAAACAATATCCGTATCTAAATACATATGAACCGCTTGGCTTAAATCTTCTACGACCCCTCCCTTAATCTTTTTAACCCCTTGAAGCGTTCCATTAACCTGAACACCAACATGACGAGAAGCCGCATTATCAAGATTTTCGCTTACTCCCCCCATATCAAAAACCGCATCGCGAATATAAATATTTTTATTGCTAAAATGATGGACAACCAACCGCCCATTCCAAGATTGTTGTCCTTCGCGACCATAGTCAATGTTCAAAGCAAGAGTATTCGCAGGTTTTGGCGCCTCTGATATAGGCAAATGAACAGACTCCTTTTCGTTATCAAAAGCCATTTTACCATCAATAAAAAGCTGCCGCAAAAATCCATCGGCTGTTATTTCAGCATTGGCGATAACATTCATTGCTTTGCCCTGAAAAACCATCTGATCAAGGTGGGTCACCCCCTCTCTTGTCCTTCTTGCCTCTGCTTTTAATATTATATCAGATGCGAAGAGATGACGATATTGAGAAGGTATTAAAGGATCCAATCTACCCTCTAGCTTCGTAGAAAAACTGTGTCCTTCTGAGACACTTGCAAGAATAACATGACCATCTAAAATAGAATGATGATCGGATTCTAAAGAAAGTTTGATAACCAAATCATCAAAAGTACCATCACCTTTAATCGCGAGATTCAATGCTGGGCGTTTTTCCATGTTAAAAACATTCGCCAAAATGCCATTTTGCGGTTCATCAGCAGAGATATCAATTTGAGCTGTACGATTGTTCTCTGATATCTTGGTAAGAACGGAAAAAGACCCTGGTGCATCTAAACGATGCGCCACCATATCAACATCAAAATGACCACTCGCCAAAGTGACGTTGCCTTCTAAGGACATATCAGCAAAAAAACCAAAAAGATTCTGTTCAAACGTCACATGTTGAACTGTGAGCCTATTGATCGAAAGAGCAAGCGGCAATTTTGGTAAAGAAAACCTACCCGTCTCAAGAGAAGAAATAAGAGAAGAATTGCCTTGTGGTTTGCGCAAAAACGTAACCTGTTCTGCCGAAAGCTGATTAATATCCATCCGACCTTTTAGCAAAGCTAGACGATTCCAATCCATTTTGGCATTGGTAATTTTAAGCCAAATCCCCTTTTTATCACTGACAGTAATAGCATCAATTGATGTTTGAGAAGACAGCGCTCCTTGCATATTGTGTAAGCGAACTTGACGATTAGGTGCTGAAAGCTTGCTTTCAATTAAAGAAATAAACCATGAACGATTGTCTGCTATCTCTTCGTTAGAAGCAAGACGGTCTTCTCTTTGCGCAAAAACAAAACCACCAACCAAAAAAAATACAAATCCAAAGAAGAAAGCTAATAAACATACACTTTTTTTCATTAAAATGCTTGTCCTATACCCACATAAAAACCAATGCGAGGGTCACCCTGCTCTCTTTTTAAAGGAAAGGCTAAATCAACGCGTAAAGGACCAAGACCTGTCATATAACGACCTCCTATACCGGCTCCCCATTTAATTTTTTTAGAAAAATCAAAATTCGCCTTTTCCCCTACGAGACCTCCATCAAGAAAACTGACAAATCCTATTTTATCATTTAAAGAAACACGCAATTCTGCCGATCCCTCAATAAGCGCCCGTCCGCCAACAATCGCATCATTTTCTGTTTTGATACCAATATTACGATAAGCATAACCACGAACAGAGCCCCCACCACCAGCAAAAAAGAGCGTATCTGCAGGAACTTGTGCTGTATTATTTCCAAGAATTGTACCAAGCTTTGCCCGCGCAGCAAAAACAAAACGATCCCCTTCATCCAATGCCCAATAAGAACGGCCTTCTGCCGTTACTTTTGCAACAAAATTGCTAAAACGCATCTCATAAAAGGGCTCAATGAGAACTTCACCATATAGACCTTTTGTTGCATTAAACTTATTATTACGACTATCATAAATCAAACCAGTAGGAAAACTAATTGTTGTAAAATTACGGTTTCCAAAATAAATATCACGTGAGTAACCATTTGAAACTTCTATAGCAGCCTGTCCCGATAGATTACTATTGAAAATATGCGTAATACCTAATTTCCCTTTGATAGCTTTCGTTGTATAATTTTCCAGAACATCTTGCTGTATTTTTAATTCTGACCTGAGATCTGTATCAGGTGTGAGGACACCCGGCTTTATAAACGTACCACCGAAAAGATAATCAAAATTTTTAAAATTATATGATCGTTTTTTGTTGCTGCCAACACCACTTATTTTTGTTTCAATTTTAAGGACTTCTGCATGACCAAAAAGATTGTTATGCATCCAATAAGCTTCAAAACCAGCACCATCTAATGTTGAATAACTACCCCCTACACCAAAACGACGCGGTTTACGTTCTTGTACAATAAGCATAAGCGGTAAACTGCCATCTGGGTTAATGGTATCAGCCTCACAGATATTGATCGCACGAAAAACACCAAGGCGTGCAAGACGTTCATTTGCCTTAGCTAACGCATCGGAATCGTATTTCTGACCGGGTTTCAATCCGGTCATCCATGCGATATAAGCTGAATCGACACGTGGTTTCTTACTTATATTACGGACACTTAAAGGACCATAATGAGCCTTTTGTCCAGGATCAACAACAATCCTTCCTTCAATATGCAACGCAGCATGATCAGCCACGATCTCACTTTTTATAATTTTAGCTTTCGCATAACCTTGTTGACGCCATCCTTCTACTGCCCATTTTTCTGCTTTCAAAATGATGTCAGATTTGGCAATAGCGCCAACTTTATAGCCCAATTCTTCAATTGTGGGCATTTTATGCGCTTTACGCTTTTCAGGAGGCGCTACTTTATCAATATCTGCAATACTAAAAACATATTGTGGTCCAGCATTAATCGTAATAACGATATTGGATTGTGCTGGAAGTTGCGTTAACGGACTTAAATCAGCGGCTTCTAAACCATTAATTTTAATACTAATAATACCCCCGTAGCGCCCATCAGCATAAAGAGCAGAAAGAATAGCCCGATAATCTGAACGCGCTTTGGCTAACAAACCAGAAGAACTCGCAGATGCTTTCTCTTTATCTGCAAAAAGAGAAGAGACAGATTTAACTATTTTTATACCTTCCAGTGGCGCCCCTGGTGGTGTAACAATATCAACTTTATAAAATCTCTCTGTACTTTTGACATACTGTGAAGAAGAATTTTTTTTCTTTTGACCAAAAAGAGGGATGCCGAAAAAATCAAATGCAGCAAGCGGCTGTGGAAAAGCAAAAACGAAACACAAGCCTATAAATACACAGCGTACAGTTCCTGATTTTAACAAAATTCTTGTTTTGGATACCATAAATCAGATACCTTTAATACACTTGCATTTACTACACTTTAAATAATATAAAATAAGAAAGGTAAATATGACTACTTTGCATGCTTTATACGTTTTATCACATCAAATAACACTCTGCGATACATAACGTCATCCTCCCCTCATATCTTAACAACATTCTGCTCTGTTGTATCACACAAACAGCCTTATTCCTTTTTCTTAACATATTCATTTAGCTTATTATAAGTGTTTTATTGCGCTCCATATTATCATGGTTAAATTTGTACAAATAACTTACCATGAGAACGCCACGAAAACCTGCGTACGTATATAGATCTCTCCATTCAAAAAACCATAGAGATGCTGCTTGATTTTTATGCGTAGATATGATTGTCTCTCCCAAGTCTGAAGGGGGAAGATAAATGATCGCACGTATTACAACTGTTGCTTTTCGCGGTCTAGAAGCAGTTCCTGTTGATGTACAGGTTATGATTTCATCCGGTAAAATAGGAATGGCTATTGTTGGGTTAGCCGATAAGGCCGTTGCAGAAAGCCGTGAACGTGTGCAAGCAGCCCTCCATGCTTGTGGGCTTTCTATGCCAACCAAACGAATTACGATTAATCTTGCACCAGCTGATTTGCCTAAAGAGGGCTCACATTATGATTTGCCAATTGCCGTAGGCTTAATGCTTGCTATGGGAATCCTCCCTCCCGAAGTAGCGCAAGATTATGTCATTTTAGGTGAATTGTCACTGGATGGTTCACTGACTTCCGTCAACGGGGTTTTACCAGCTGCCATGACAGCTGTATCTCTCGATAAAGGACTGATTTGTCCCTTTCAATGTGGACCTGAAGCAGCATGGGCAAATGCAGAAATAAATATTCTTGCCCCAGAAACTCTTCTCACGATAGTCAATCATTTTAAAGGAACCCAAATTCAAAAACGTCCACAACCGCGCCAATATACAATCGAAACTGAACTTCCAGATCTTTGCGAAATCAAAGGACAGAAAACAGCAAAACGTGCCTTAGAAGTTTGTGCTGCTGGACGCCATAACCTTTTGTTTGTCGGTCCTCCTGGTGCTGGAAAATCTATGTTAGCGCAACGCTTACCTTCTATTTTACCCCCTCTTGATAGTCGTGAGCTTTTAGATGTCTGTCTGATTGCATCTATTACAGGAGAAACGATTCATAATACCATTTCACTTCATTGCCCCTTTCGTTCCCCACATCATTCTGCTTCCATGGCCGCAATGATTGGTGGAGGGCTTAAAGGACGACCGGGAGAAATCTCTCTTGCTCATAACGGTGTGTTATTTCTTGATGAATTACCTGAATTTTCTCCGCAAGTTCTTGATTCCCTTCGTCAACCTTTAGAAAGTGGAGAAGCGGTTATCGCTAGGGCCAATCATCATATCAGCTATCCTGCTCGCTTCCAACTCATTGCCGCAATGAATCCTTGCCGATGTGGTATGGCAGGTGAAAAAGGCCATGTTTGTGCTAAAGGAATACGCTGTCAAATCGATTATCAATCCCGTATTTCTGGTCCGCTTCTCGATCGAATTGATTTACGGATTGATGTTCCTGCTTTGACAGCGATGGACCTTATGCAACCAGAGCAATCAGAAAAAAGCTGCGATGTTGCAAAACGCGTCGCACGGTGTCGTACCATTCAAGCCAAACGTTTTTCAATACTAGGGTTGGATCATATCCGAACCAATGGCGATTGCCCTGCCAAAATCATAGAACAAATTGCCATTCCTGATAAAAATGCCGCCACACTCTTACGAGAGGTGAGTGAAAAAATGCATCTTTCTGCCCGTGCTTATCATCGCATTCTCAAAGTTGCGCGTACGATTGCTGATCTTGATGAATCCGATAATCTTTCGCGCCATCATCTCGCAGAAGCTATCTCCTATCGACTCGGTACGGAAAGATTAACAGCTCTTAACTAAAAAACTGTTCATCAGTAAAAACTTATTGGAAAATAACGTAAATAAAGCTCTGTCAGTTTACCATCCTCTTCTAAAGATTTTAGAGCATAATTGAGGATCTCAATCAATTTTTCGTTCTTTTTTGCAACAGCAAGCTGCATTCCTTGACCCAATAACTGTGGAGCCATATATGCTCCCCCAACAAAATGGTAGCAATCAATAGATTTTTGATTTTTGAACCATAACGATAAAGAAAATCCATCATCAAAAATAAGGTCAATTTTATGTTCTTGTAAGGCTTTATAGAGCTCTTCCCTCTCTTTAAATCCTTGCCATTTTGCTTTAGGAAAATAATCATGAAAAAGCTTTTCGTGAATACTTTTAGACAAAACACCACTGGTTAAATGGACCAATTGATCGCTTATTGTTTCCTCAAGATTTAACTGTCGAGAAGCAACAAATCGTGCTGGAAAGCGCAAATATGACTTTGTAAAAACAAGATCTTGTTGGGTTTGACTTGTTTCTTTTAAACCTGCAATAATGACTTCTGCACCACCATTTTTGACATGCTCGACAAGCTCTTTCCAAGGAACCACTTCTACTTCACAAAGTTTCTCTAATTTTAATTTTGAGCAAAGAGCACGCAACAAATCGATATTATAACCTGCAAGATGCCCTGTTTTATCAAGAAAATTAAAAGGAGGAAAATCAAAAGTTGTTACAAAACGCAAACGCATGATATCCTTGGTATCAGGTTGTACAAAATGTTCATGCGAATCAAAAAAAGAAGGCAATCTTCCAGCTATTTCAGCTTCTGCGTAAGAGAAAAATAAAAATCCCCCTGCTACAAATAAAATACGAATAAAAAGAATGTATAAATTATGGCGTAAAAAATACCGTAAACGCCATTGAAGCTGTTTTACATGTATAGGCTTTCTTATTTTCAAACTCTCTTCCCCATTTTTCAAAGATAATATGCAACGCCGCTTCATTATTATCTAACGCACTTCACCAAAATATCTTCCGTTTCATCAATAAAATTCTTGCTCTTTTTTTAACTGTGAAAAACTTTAACCGTTTTCGTATATTTTTTGAAATCCGTTGAAAATGCTTAAACTTTTGATCTCAAATATTCTCAAACAAGTATATAAAAAGAAATTAACCTTATAGAATTATCAAGGTATTTGACTTTGTACTCTTCAAACTCAGCTTCTCTCGATAAATTACGTTTTTAAGTTCTTTTGTCTTTCCATTCATACTACTCACTTAACGAAAGGCTAGACAGATAAACCCTGCGTTAAATATTCACCACGCACTGTAAAAATACTTAAATATATCAAAGAAGCGCTTAGTTATCTTATATGACTGGCCTAAATAACGTTGTTTTACTGTATAATAGTGTAATATCGTTTCATCATTCTCTCCATTATATATCGACAGATATTGAATCTAGAGCTGATATACGGTAAATGTTTAATGTGGTTATTCCATAAATAACTGATCAGAACATTAAGCTTTAAAAAAGCAGATAAAATATTGTAAATTGAACACAGGAATGGATTAACTTATGAGTGATGAAATAACCTCACCGACACAAGGCGATGAATATGGCGCCGCCTCTATCAAAGTTCTCAAAGGTCTTGATGCTGTACGCAAACGTCCTGGTATGTATATCGGTGATACTGATGATGGATCAGGGTTACATCATATGGTCTATGAAGTTGTAGACAACGCTATCGATGAAGCGTTAGCTGGTCATGCAACTCTTGTAAATGTTACTCTCCATGCGGATGGTTCTTGTTCCGTTCGTGATAATGGACGTGGAATTCCAACGGATATCCATCCAACAGAAGGTATTTCTGCCGCTGAAGTTATTATGACACAGCTTCATGCCGGTGGAAAATTTGATCAAAACTCTTATAAAGTTTCAGGTGGATTGCACGGTGTTGGTGTTTCTGTTGTGAATGCTCTGTCCGTTTGGTTGCGGATGAAAATCAAGCGTAACGGCAAAATTCATGAAATGTCGTTTACACATGGAGTTGCTGATTCTCCACTCAAAATTGTTGGTGATTGCAATACAGAAACTGGAACAGAGATCAGATTTTTACCAAGCTCTGAAACCTTTACTATGGTTGAGTTTGATTTTGAAACATTGGAGCGTCGTTTACGGGAATTGGCCTTTCTAAATTCTGGAGTCTATATTCTTCTTGTTGACGAGCGTCATGCTGATATTCAATCCGTTGAATTGCATTATGAAGGTGGCTTAACAGAATTTGTCAAATATATTGACCAATCAAAAAAAGCCCTGCTTGATAATCCTATTTACATTGCAAGTGAAAAGGATGGTATGAGCGTTGATGTTGCCCTATGGTGGAATGATTCCTATCATGAAAAGGTCTTGTGTTTTACCAATAATATTCCTCAACGGGATGGTGGAACGCATTTAATCGGTTTTAGAAGTGCTCTTACACGCCAAATTAATGGTTATGCTGAATCTTCAGGGATTGCCAAAAAAGAAAAAGTGAATTTAACCGGTGATGATTGCCGTGAAGGACTAACAGCTATTCTTTCCGTCAAAGTTCCTGATCCTAAATTTTCTTCACAAACAAAGGATAAATTGGTTTCTTCTGAAGTGCGCCCTATTGTTGAAAATTTGGTCAACGAAGGTCTTTCAATATGGCTGGAAGAACATCCTAATGAAGCAAAGCTTCTCATTAGTAAAGTGGTGGAAGCTGCAACAGCACGTGAAGCAGCACGTAAAGCACGTGAACTCACAAGGCGAAAAGGAGCGCTTGATATCACTTCTCTGCCGGGAAAACTTGCTGATTGCCAAGAGCGTGATCCTGCAAAATCAGAAATCTTTATTGTCGAAGGAGATTCAGCAGGTGGATCAGCAAAAAGTGGGCGTTCACGTCAAAATCAGGCAATTTTACCTCTCCGCGGTAAAATCCTCAATGTTGAACGAGCCCGCTTCGACCGTATGCTCTCATCTGATATGATCGGAACCCTTATTACAGCTCTTGGAACATCTATTGGTAAAGATGAATTTTCACCCGATAAATTACGGTATCATAAGATTATTATCATGACAGATGCGGATGTTGATGGAGCCCATATCCGTACTCTGCTGCTCACTTTCTTTTTTAGACAAATGCCCGAGTTGATTGAACGGGGACATCTTTATATTGCGCAACCACCTCTTTATAAAGTATCGCGTGGAAAATCTTCTCAATATATTAAAAATGAAGCAGCCTTTGAAGAATTCTTGATCGACACGGGACTAGAAGAAACAACTCTCGAGCTTTCAACCGGAGAAGTTCGTGCAGGGGCTGATTTATATCAAATCGCTAAAGATGCCCGTATATTCCGTCAACTTTTAAATGGCCTTCATACCCGTTATGACCGCAATGTTGTTGAGCAAGCAGCCATTGTTGGAGCTTTTAACCCTGAAGCCTTTGCAACACAAGAAAAAGCACAAAAAATAGCAGATGCCGTCGCGCAGCGTCTTAATCTGATTGCTGATGATATGGAACAGGGATGGAGTGGGCAATATACAGAAAATAGGAGTTTATGTTTTGAGCGTGTTTTGCGTGGTGTTAAAGATGTTATCACGCTTGATATGGGACTTATAAACTCAACAGATGCACGTCAAATTGATCGCATTTCCCAAAATTTTAGCGACCTATATCATCCTCCTCTTCTTTTACGACGCAAAGATAAAACAGAGCGTATTTTTGGACCTATGAGCCTTTTAGAGAGCATTTTTATAAACGGTAAAAAGGGTATTACTCTTCAACGCTATAAAGGTCTTGGAGAAATGAATGCTGAACAGCTTTGGGAAACAACCCTTGATCCCAATGCGCGTTCTCTTTTACAAGTAAAAATTAATGATGCAACCGATGCAGATTCACTCTTTTCTCGTCTCATGGGTGATGAAGTTGAACCTAGACGTATTTTTATTCAAGACAATGCCTTAAGCGTTGCTAATCTTGACATCTAAAGGTACTCTTCTGTTTTTGGCTGTATAAACGTCGTAGTTTTACACGTTGTTTTTTCGTATTTGAACATTACCTCTCTCTTTCATTTACGATAAAAGAAAAATAAGAAAGGTCATAGATATGGCAACTGAAACAGAACGTGTAGGCGTCAAAGGGGGTATGGAACACTCCTTTGGTTTCACAAGAGTTGATGAAACACAAAAACAATCCATGGTGGATGGCGTGTTTCATTCTGTTGCTGAAAATTATGACAAGATGAATGATATCTTATCCTTAGGGCTACACCGTGTGTGGAAAAATTCTATGGTTGCATGGCTTTCTCCACCAGCACTTTCTCACTGGAAAGTTCTTGATGTCGCTGGTGGTACAGGTGATATTGCTTTTCGCATCCTTAATGCTTCACGCCAAAAAGCCCATGCTACGGTTCTTGATATTAATGGCTCTATGCTCAACATTGGCAAACAACGCGCACAAAAAAATGGTCTTACTCCTCTGATTGATTTTGTTGAAGCCAATGCAGAACATCTCCCTTTTGAAGATCAAAGCTTTGACGCTTACACAATTGCTTTTGGAATTCGCAATGTTCCTCATATTGATCAAGCTCTTAGAGAAGCTTTTCGTGTTTTAAAGCCCGGTGGACGTTTCTTATGTCTAGAATTTTCAAATGTCGAGATGCCTTGGCTCGATAAAATTTATGATCTTTGGTCTTTCTATGCTATCCCTAAGCTGGGTCAATTTATTGCAAATGATGGCGATGCTTATCGTTATTTGGTTGAGTCTATTCGCAAATTTCCTAAACAAGATGATTTTGCCCATATGATCAAGCAAGCGGGATTTTCACGCGTATCGTACCGCAATCTCACCGGTGCGATTGCAGCACTGCATTCAGGTTGGAAACTTTAAAAATGGTGCAAATTTCTCCTTACTTTCAATTGATGCGTGCAGGATGGGTTTTAGCACGTGAAGGTGTTTTAAGTGCTCTTCCTCATGATGATCTTCAAGGATTTCCAGCGTTATGTCATCGTATAGCGCGTGCATTAGCACGACGCAAAACAAAAAAGAAACAGCGATCTGAAAATATTTCATATGCTATCAATAAGCTTGGACCCTCTTACATAAAACTTGGTCAATTTCTTGCCACAAGACCTGATATTGTCGGACGGAATATTGCAGACGATTTGTCACAACTCCAAGATCGTGTTGAAACATTTTCTTGTACCGCCGCTATTGCTCAAATTGAAAGTTCGCTTGGTCGCTCTATTGATGATTTATTCATCAATTTTTATCCCCCCATTGCCGCTGCTTCTATCGCTCAGGTTCATCCTGCTGAATATAATGATGAAACCGGTCATAAGAAAAAATGTGCCGTAAAAGTTATCCGTCCTAATATTCGAGCGCGTTTTTCTAAAGATCTTAGAGGTTTTTATCTCATTGCGCATTTACAAGAGCATTATATCCCTGCCTCCCGAAGGCTGCGCCCTGTTCGTGTGGTGGATACTTTAGCACAAACAACACGCCTTGAAATGGATCTACGCTTAGAAGCAGCCGCCATATCTGAAATGGCTGAAAATATTCAACAGGATACCGGTTTCCGAGTGCCAAAAATTGATTGGGAACGGACAGGGCGTAATGTTCTCACCATGGAATGGATTGATGGTATAAGAATATCCGAAATTTCCAAGCTTAAAGAAGCAGGTTTTGATCTACAGGCGCTTGCCATTACGCTTATTCAATCTTTTCTACGCCACACATTACGTGATGGTTTTTTTCATGCCGATATGCATCCTGGTAATTTATTTGTAGACTCAGATGGATGTATTGTTGCTGTTGATCTGGGAATTACAGGAAGGCTTGGGAAAAAAGAAAAACATTTCCTTGCTGAAATTCTTTATGGCTTTATTACACGCGATTACCATCGGGTAGCCCGCGCTCACTTTGAAGCAGGCTATGTCCCTTCACACCATAATATTGAAAGCTTTGCGCAAGCCAATCGCGCGATTGGTGAACCAATTCACGGACAATCAGCACAAAGCATTTCCATGGCTAAGTTGCTCACATTGTTGTTTGAAGTCACTGAATTGTTTGACATGCAAACGCGACCCGAACTTCTCTTACTGCAAAAAACAATGGTTGTCGTGGAGGGTGTTGCTCGCACATTAGACCCCAGTTTTAACATGTGGAAAGCTTCTGAACCCGTTGTCAGAGAATGGATTAGTAAAAATTTAGGGCCCGTAGGTGTTGCAAAAGACTTTAGTGAAGGAGTGCAAGCTCTTCTTTCGCTGGCACGCAAAACACCACAATTGATACAAAATTTCCAGCGTATAGAAGAAGATTTCAATCAAATGAGAAAAACAGGTTTTAATCTTTCTCCTACTACTCTGAAACAACTTTCTATCGAACAAAGTCGTAGAAATCGTTATGGTCGTTATAGCTTATTTATCATTGCACTTTGTTGCGTTTTTTTCACTTTTTACTTTTTTCATCTTTTCTAATCTCCTTAATGTGCTAAAAATATCAACAATGAAATCATTGAAATCATTTTGTTTCTTGGAGGTATTTTATGGCCAGCATTACTATTCGTAACCTCTCTCCTGAAATTAAAGAAGCTTTGCGCATACGCGCCGCGCAAAATGGCATTTCTATGGAAGAAGAAGCACGCCGTCTTCTAAGTAATCCTACCGCTCTTACCACGCCCCTCTCTCATGCAAGTGCCATTGAGGTGCAATCATTGCAATCGAAATCACTCCTTCTTATTATTGGTGGAAGTATTGCGGCCTATAAAGCGCTTGATCTTATTCGTCGTTTAAAAGAACGTGGAGCACACTTAAATGTCATAATGACAAAAGCAGCGCAAAAATTTATTACGCCTTTAGCCGCTGAAGTTTTAAGGGGTGGTAGGGTATATACTGATTTATTTTCACGCGAAGAAGAACATGATATCGGACATATCCGACTAGCTCGTGATGCTGACCTTATCATTTTAGCCCCTGCTACAGCCAATCGCATTGCAAAAATAGCCCATGGTATAGGAGATGATCTCGCCGATTGCGTCCTTTTAGCAGCACGCTGTCCACTCTTAATTGCCCCCGCTATGAATCCAGCCATGTGGGCGCATCCAGCAACTATTCGCAATGTTGCACAATTGCGCGCAGATGGCGTTCATATTATCGGACCAGAAATCGGAAATATGGCTGAACGTGACGAAACAGGCTATGGACGCATGAGCGAACCTTTAACCATTGTCTCTGCCATAGAGGCTCTTTTAGATGTACATGAAAAACCTCTCTCTGGTCGCCATTTCATCGTTACCTCTGGTCCTACCCATGAATCCATTGATCCAGTGCGTTATCTTGCTAATCGGTCTTCGGGTAAACAAGGTCATGCCATTGCAACCGCTCTT
Organism: Bartonella sp. AU55XJBT; assembly: GCF_028618525.1. The sequence goes on from NZ_JAQITC010000001.1 coordinate 153,836, forward strand.
GCGCATTTGGGAGCAAAAGTAACACTTATTTGTGGACCCGTTAATCTTGCAGATCCGCAAAAAGTAAAAACTATTCACGTTGAAACAGCACAACAAATGTTACAAGCTGTTCAAGAATCATTGCCTGCGGATGGTGCTATCTTTGTTGCCGCAGTTTGTGACTGGCGCAGTCAAACGCAATATTTACACAAAATTAAAAAGAATGCTCATAAAACACCACCACCCCTCCATATGGTTGAAAATCCCGATATTTTAGCAACAATTGGACATGCTCCAAACCGCCCTTCCTTGGTTATTGGTTTTGCTGCTGAAACTTGTGATATCATTACCAATGCGCAAAAAAAATGCATCGAAAAAGGCGCTGATTTCATTCTTGCTAATGATATTTCTCTTCAACAAGATGGTACAAGTGTTATGGGTGCTGATACAAATCAAGTTTATCTTGTGAGTAAAGAAAATGTTGAACAATGGCCCCCTATGCGTAAACAAAACGTAGCGCAAAAATTAGCAAACATGATCGTATCATTTTTTGCCCTCCAAATGCCTACACCTCATGAGAAAAAAGCACCTCATTTCAAATAATAACTTTTTAAATACGTTGATATAAAAACGAAAAACTCTCTTTTTTGCAAAAAAAACATCGATGTATTTCTTTAGTGTTATTGAAAATAGATCTTGTAATTCAAGAAATACAATATATTCTTTAAATGTGTTTCTTGTTTTTTTGCTTCTTTCCTTAATTTATTAATCTATGATTTTTACTGCTGCCTATCGTGCTTTACAACGTTTGCTGACTTCGCAATATAGCATTATGATCCTAAAAGCATTGGGGATTACTTTTTTTGTTCTCGCCATTTTATGGTTATGTGTGCACCAACTTTTTGTGTCTTACTTTTGGCCTTGGGTTTCTCAGTTTCTTCCTGGACTCCCGAGTTGGGCAGGATGGTTGGGATTTAGCATGCTTATCATCTTTAATCTTGGTTTGGCTCTTTTGTTGGCTTTTTTGATTGCCCCTATAACAGCCATGATTGGTAGTTTTTTCATTGACGCTGCTGCTGAAATCATTGAAAAGGAAGATTATCCAAATGAACCTATTGGACAAGCGATGCCATTTGGGCGTTCTCTTATCCTCTCCTTTAAATTTGTTATTTTAAGCCTTCTTGGTAATGGAATTGCTTTTATTTTATTCTTCATACCAGGTGTTAATTTCATTGCTTTTTATATTATTAATGGTTATTTGCTTGGGCACGAATATTTCTTGTTTGCTGCTTATCGTTTTCGAACAGAGCAAGATGCGCGTGCTTTTTTACATACTCATTATACAACGGTTTTTGGTGCTGGATTATTGATCGCGGTTTTTGTTTCGATTCCCATTCTTAATTTAGCTACACCACTTTTTGCAGCTGCTTTTATGACACATTTACACAAAATGCTTTCCCAAAAAACCATGGCACGCATCACTCAAAAATAATATTCTTTAAACTTCACAAAACTTACCAGCCAAAGGAAACATACTATAAAATTTTATGCTAACCTTTTTAAAGTCAACATATTGATTTATAATGATAGTCTTTTTATGACATACGTAAAAAACTTAAATATTATAAAGCTTTCTTATTTTAATCCTATTCATATTGAATCAATTATAATCGTTTGTTGAAATGTTATAAACGGAGGCAATGCGTGGATAAAAGCACTTTTCAAAAGGCATAAAAGACCTCTCCATCCCCCCTCTCAAAGCAAGAATTATTGTGACATTGGAAACTGCCAAGCTTATGAAGATATTGGTTTGTACCTTCTATTTCAGTAAAAATAGGGGAGCATCATGAATTTTATGCCTTTCATGGAGGGAATGGTATACTCTTCATGGGCACCATCATGAGATGAATTTTTGGAATATGTGAGACTTTTAAACCTACCAACGCGTGAATACACAATAAAAATGATATTTTTGGGGGTGCTTTATTTTATGTGAAATGCCTGCTCTTTAAGAAAACCATTTGAAAAAAATCTTGCTCTGGTGTTAGCGTTTCGCTAACATGACGTTGTCATGTCCACTATTTTCAATGGATTATTCTAACCCTGTTAACTTCTTATATTATAAGGTTTCTTTTCTTCAAGACTGTTGATATGAATGATTAATTGGATGTTCATTTTTATTAAAAAATAAGGCATTTGTTAACCATCGCGCAAGGAGTGAATTTTAATCCAAAAGTCAAAGAATAAAAACATGTAAGTTATTAAAACTTATGAGAAATTTGTTATAGGGAATACTCTTCATGTATATGATTGTTATGATATTGGAAAAATTAAAAAACAAACTATACGTACAGTGATAAAAGTATTAAATAGACTCGTTTGTTTCACCGGAAAAGCAGATGTAACTGCTTAAGTTCTATATTCTTTCAATTCATGTAAAAGATGTATAATATTTAAAGGAAGGCTATAAAGATGAACTGGATTACAAATTATGTTCGTCCTAAAATTAACTCTATATTAGGACGCCGTGAAATTCCAGAAAATCTATGGATTAAAGATCCTACCAGTGGTGAAATGATTTTCCATAAAGATTTGGAAGCCAATCAATTTGTGGCTCCCAATTCTGGCTATCATATGCGTATCAGTGCCAAAAATCGTCTCATGCATTTTTTTGATGATGGTGTCTATACAGCTCTTGAAAATCCAAAAGTTGTAACAGATCCTTTAAAGTTTCGCGATGAAAAACGCTATATTGACCGGTTAAAAGATTATCGTTCTAAACTTGGCGTTGATGACAATATTTTAAGTGCACGTGGTACGATTGAAGGCTTACCCATTATTGCAACCGTTCAAGATTTCGCTTTTATGGGTGGATCCCTCGGTATGGCTTCAGGAGAAGCTATTATCAAAGCTTTTGATACTGCCATTGCTGAAAGGTGTCCTTTGGTTCTTTTTGCTGCTTCTGGTGGTGCACGCATGCAAGAAGGAACACTCTCATTGATGCAAATGCCCCGTACAACCGTAGCGATTGAAATGCTGAAAGAAGCAAAACTTCCGTATATTGTTGTTCTGACCAATCCAACCACCGGTGGTGTTACTGCTTCTTACGCCATGCTTGGTGATATTCACATTGCCGAACCTGGCGCTATGATTGGTTTTGCTGGTCCACGTGTGATTCAACAAACGATACGCGAAACCCTACCAGAAGGTTTTCAAAGTAGTGAATATCTTCTCGAACATGGTATGGTTGATATGGTTGTATCGCGTTTAGAAATGAAAACAACCATTGCACGTCTTTTACGCTTAATGATGAAACATCCTGTTGTTGTTAACCCTTCCACCCCATCTCCAACAGATCCTGAAATGTCGCTTTCTAAAACAAAAGCAGCTTAAATTTATGCAACAAAATCAAGTACAAAGGGTGGTGGATGATTTACTCAAGAATTATCCGAAAAAATTTGATCTTTCTTTAGAGCGTATTGTCCGACTTTTAGAACGTCTTGGCAATCCACATTTAAAACTTGGCCCTGTTATTCACATTGCTGGAACAAATGGCAAAGGATCTGCTTCAGCAATTTGCCGTGCTCTTTTAGAAAGTGCAGGCTACAACGTTCATATGTACAGCTCACCTCATCTCGTCAACTGGAATGAACGCTGCCGGTTAGGCCAAAAAGGAGGTGGTCAATTCGTTACAGAGACCCTATTGGCTGAAACAATCCATGAAATCATAAAAGTCAATCATCAAGAGCCGATTACTATTTTTGAAATTTTTACAGCCGCTGCCTTTATGCTGTTTCGTATCCATCCAGCTGATGTTGTCATTTTAGAAGTTGGGCTGGGAGGACGTTTTGATGCTACCAATGTCATTAACAAACCAGCTGTATCGCTTATTATGCCCATTGATTATGATCATGAGAGCTTTCTTGGAAACACAATTTCTCAAATCGCCTTTCAAAAAGGGGGGATTATCAAACCAAAGGTTCCTGTGGTCATCGGGAAGCAAAATTATGAAGAAACTCTTGCTACTTTAATATCCCTTGCCGATAAAAATAAAGCACCTTATTCTCTATTTGATCAAGATTATCAAAGCTATAAAGAACATGGACGTATGGTTTTTCAAAACAATCAAGGTCTTATGGATCTTCCCCTTCCTAATCTTATTGGAGACTACCAAATTGCCAATGCTGGCGCTTCTCTTGAAGCAGTCTATCAAGCAGGTTTTCACCTTTCAGAACAAGTCATAATTGATGCTTTGAAAAATATCTATTGGCCCGCGCGGATGCAACATCTTACCCACGGATATTTGGTTGATCAATTATCTCCTAAATTTGATTTATGGTTAGACGGTGGTCACAATCCTGCTGCTGGAAAAGTTATTGCGGCTGAACTTACACAATGGAGAAAAAAAACAAATCGCCCCATTATTATGATTGCTGGCATGATCAATACAAAAGATGCTGTCGGTTATTTTCGTCCTTTAGCGGGCCTTGTCGATAAAATATATACGATACCGCTTGTTAATAATAACGCCAGTATCTGTCCAATAAATTTAGCTGAATCAGCCCAAAAAGCAGGAATCTTTGCGTCCGCCCAAGCGCACCTACAAGATGCTTTGCATAAAATTAAGGAAGAATATCAAGAGGTTATTGTCCTTATTGGAGGTTCCCTTTATCTTGCTGGCGATATTTTGCGTGACAATAAAACACCACCGTGTTAGAAATTGGCTATTTTTAAAGCTTTGAAAGATAGACTTTTTAATCATGCAACTTGATTGTGCACTTTATCAACATCCTAAACTTATTACTGTTTTTGGCGGGTCTGGTTTTGTAGGACGTCATGTCATTGAAACTTTGACGAAACGAGGATATCGCGTTCGTATCGCTGTTCGTTGTCCACAAAAAGCTTATTACATGCTCCAAATAGGAGAAGTAGGACAAACCCAAATGCTTAAAACGGATATCAAGCATCGTGCCTCTGTTGCACGCGCATTACTTGGAGCTGATGCCGCAGTGTTTTTGCCTGGTAGTTTAAAACAAGCCAATCAATCTAATTTTAAAAGTACACAAATTGATGGTACTTACAATGTTGCTGAACTAACAGCAGAAGCTGGTATTCCACTCATCTATATGTCAACACTTGTAGCCAAAGAGGATGCTTCATGTCTTTATGCGCGTGTTAAATTTATGGGTGAGCAAATCATTCATAACAAGCATTCTCAAGCAATTATTATCCGTCCATCTGTTATCTTTGGGCCAGAGGATTGCTTCTTTAACACGTTGGCAGATTTGTCGCGTTTTTTACCCATTATACCTCTTTTTGGAGGAGGACAAAGTAAATTGCAACCCGTGTATGTTGGTGACGTTGCTGAGTTTATTGCGCGCGCTTTAGATGGACAGGTTTCTTGGGGAAAAAATTATGATCTTGGTGGTCCCCAGATTATTACCTTCCAAAATACTCTTGAAAATATACTCAAAATTATTCATCGTAAAAAAACAATTCTATCCATGCCCCTCTCTGCTGGTCTATTAATTGGAAAAATTTTGGGAACAATCGGTAAATTGCCCTTTATACCGACACTCGTAACAGCCAATCAGATACGTTTTTTGCAAATGGATAACATTGTTTCTCAAGAAGCTCTTGAAAATGGATATACTTTAGAAGGTGTGGGAATTACTCCTAAAGCAATCGCTGCGTCCTTGCCAAGTTATCTCTGGAGATTTCGTCCACATGGTCAATTTTCCCAAAACTTACTCGTCTAAAATAAATTCTTCCAAAACTGAATTAATTATTTGATTTATAATTCATGGCTTGTTGTTCGCTATTTTAAAATCAATGTGCTCAATAGATTGATGTTTTTGCATTTTAAATACTCCATTGATATCATAAATGATATCATAAAAAGTGTTTTCTCGCATATTTACAGTCTTTTGAAAAAAATTATTGAAAACAGGAAAAAAACATCTCTTACAAACTATCCTCATGCAGGAGCATGATGCACCATAGGAATTCAGAAAAACCTACGCTGAGATTGTCTATCCATAAATATAAAGACAACAATATATGGCTTTGCATTATATTATTTTGCTCAAAAGCTTAATCATGAAATGAAACGAGGTAATGATACCTTTTCTAAACAACTGCATGAATGAGGAAGATAAGAGTATACTATTTTTGATTATCCCGTAAAAAAGTCGATATGAAAACTGTGAAGCAATACATCATTTTTATTCTTTAAAAGGTATCCCTCTGAAGATTTTTAAAAGCTTTAACGTTCCGTAAAAAGAATAAAATTTTGTTTTTATAATAAGACTTATCCTGAGATTTCTTGTCCTCTTCGTAAATCATTACTCAGAGCCATAAATGCGTATTTATTACACAAGTTGGTAAAGATTTTAAAAGAGCTTTTTCACGTAAAGAAGTCTTCTTCTTGTCTTGCATTTTTTTTTAATTTCTCCTACCGTCTTTAAAAAAGTGATTTTAAAGGAATGAAGAATGACAGCTCAAGATTTTGTTGTCAAAGATATTGCCCTTGCCGATTATGGTCGTAAAGAACTTGATATTGCTGAAACTGAAATGCCTGGCTTGATGGCTTGTCGCAAGGAATTTTCCTCTAGTCAACCTTTGCGTGGTGCGCGCATTTCTGGTTCATTACATATGACAATTCAAACAGCTGTTTTAATTGAAACATTAAAAGTGATTGGTGCCGATATACGGTGGAGCTCTAGCAATATTTTTTCTACGCAAGATCATGCAGCAGCAGCTATCGCCGCAACGGGTATCCCTGTATTTGCCGTTAAGGGTGAAACATTGGAAGAATATTGGACTTATATAGATGCAATTTTCCAATGGCCTGATGGTAATCCTTCCAATATGATTTTAGATGATGGAGCAGATGCTACAAACTATATTCTCATGGGAAGTCGTGCAGAACAAAATAAAGATATCCTCTCGCATCCCAAAACAGAAGAAGAAGAAATTTTTTTCAAACAAATCCAAAAGCGTATGGATATAACGCCAGGATTTTTTACACGACAACGCACAGCAATTAAAGGTGTAAGCGAAGAAACCACAACAGGTGTAAACCGTCTTTATCAATTACAAAAAGAAGGACTCCTGCCTTTTCCTGCTATTAATGTCAATGATAGCGTCACGAAATCAAAGTTTGATAATAAATACGGATGTAAAGAATCATTAGTTGATGGTATTCGCCGTGGAACAGACGTGATGATCGCGGGGAAAACTGCCATTGTCTGTGGTTATGGTGATGTAGGAAAAGGTTCAGCAGCATCTCTTTCAGGTGCTGGAGCTCGTGTTAAAATAACAGAAATTGATCCTATTTGCGCACTTCAAGCAGCTATGGATGGCTATGAAGTTATTAATTTGGATGATGCTGCCTCCAGCGCTGATATTATCATCACAACAACAGGCAATAAAGATGTTGTCCGTTTAGACCATATGCGACAAGTAAAAGATATGTGTATTCTTGGCAATATTGGTCATTTTGATAATGAAATCCAAGTTTCTGCCCTTAGAAATTTTCCGTGGACAAATATTAAACCTCAAGTTGATATGATCACCTTTCCCGATGGAAAACGTATTATTTTGCTTTCTGAAGGGCGGTTGTTAAATCTTGGTAATGCAACAGGGCATCCTTCTTTTGTCATGTCGGCCTCGTTTACCAATCAAGTTTTAGCGCAAATTGAACTCTTTACCCGTGCAGAACACTATAAAAATGAAGTCACTGTTCTGCCTAAACATCTTGACGAAAAAGTTGCACGTCTTCATCTTGATCGGTTAGGAATAAAATTAACTGTTTTATCAGAAGAACAAGCTGCTTATATTGGAGTTACACCGCAAGGACCTTATAAACCAAACCATTACCGTTACTAAAATGCTTCCTTGGGTTTAAAAAAAGGGAAAGATGTCGTGCTCAACTTTGGTGACCATACCCCCAAAGAAAAAGCTCAAAAAATGATTCGAATCTGCACGCATATATTTTGCCTTTTTTTCTTTTTTTCTCCGACACACACTGTTGCTCAGTCGTTGGAAGGTTATTTACCATTTTCCTTCACTTTGCCAAATGGTCCATGGTTGCTTTTAGCGCTATGTGGAGGAATTTCTTGTGCTTCATTTTTCACGTGCATGGCTGTGATTATGCATGCAAAAAAAGCAGCTCAGAAGCCTTTGAAGATAATTCAGACAGATTTTTCTGAAAAACTTAAATATTATGAATGGCTTCTGGAAGAAACCGAACAATTCCTTCTTATTTGGGAAAATCCAACAACCTTACCTCGTGTCGTGGGTAACCTTTCCACATTGCAAAAAATAGGCATTGATCAGCGAGATTTTCAGCGCTTTGAACTCTGGGTTGAAGAAAATTCTCTGCGAGAACTTGATTATGCGTTGACTCAACTGCGTTGTAAATGTCACCCTTTTGAACTTTCTATCACCACCACAAATCATGTGCTGCTACAAGTTACAGGGGTTATCGCAGGGACAGTCGCCATTGCTCGTTTTCAGGATATCTCAAAACAGCAAAGCGAAAATGCTCGTTTACAGAAAGATATTGCCCGCCTTCTTACTGAACTGAGAATGCAGCGTAATCTTCTTGATCTTATTCAAGAGCCTGTATGGATAAAAGATTGCGAAGGAAAAATTTGTTTTATCAATCGCGCCTTTAGAGAAATGACAAACTTTCGTGAAGACAGAGATGAAGTGGAGGATCTTTTTAATGAAAATACACAACGCAAAACAAATGAAACAGAAACAATTTTTCAAGAACATGTTCATACCGTCATTGATGGAGAGCGGCGCCGTTTTCACCTCACACGTCTCACAACAGCAGAAGGAATGGCTGCTTTTGCACGTGATGACAGCGCCTATGAAAATCTTGCTCATGAATTAAGATATGTTCTTCAAAGCCATTGTGAAACCCTTGACCAAATCTCAACAGCTGTTGCCATTTTTGATACAAACCAAAAATTAAAATTCTGCAATCATGCTTTTAAAGTTTTATGGCCATTAGAAAGTTCCTTTTTAGAAAGTGAACCAAGCCATACATTATTTCTTGAACGTTTACGTGAAAAAGGGCTCATTGCTGAACATCCTGATTGGCGCGCGTGGAAAGAAGAACTTTTTAAAGCCTATCGGCAAATGGAATCAAACCAACAAATTTGGAATCTCCCAGATGGTCGTACGGTGCGTGTTGTCTCGAACCCTCATCCACAAGGAGGAGTCACGTGGCTTTATGAAAACCTCACAGAAAAAATTGATCTTGAGCGCCGTTATAATACACTTATTAAAATACAAGGTGAAACACTTGATAAACTTTCTGAAGGTGTGGTCGTTTTTGGTGCTGATGGACGCCTTCGTTTATCGAATCCTTCCCTGTCGAAATTGTGGTCGCTTCCTTATAATTTACTGGTAGAAGGAACCCATATTACACAGTTAAAAAACCATTGTTCAGCCTTAACCGTGCGACAAGAATGGGATCAATTTACTAAATTCATTACCGGTTTTGCTGAAAAACGTGAAACATATTCGGGTCGTATAGATCTTAAAAATGATATGATTATTGACTATACTTTAGTCCCTCTTCCCGATGGACAAACAATGCTTACTTTTGTGAATGTTACAGACACTGTCCATGTTGCACGTGCTCTTCAAGAAAGAAATGAAGCCTTAGAAAGTGCAGATCGTTTGCGTAATGAATTTGTTCAACATGTTTCCTATGAATTGCGTACACCTCTTACTAACATTATTGGATTTTCCGATATTTTACGGGATCAAATTTTCGGTTCTATCAATGAGCGCCAACAAGAATATCTTGGGCACATTCATTCAGAATCAGGAACTCTTTTAAATATTGTTAATGATATTCTTGATCTTGCCACCCTTGATGCAGGCATTATGGAGTTAGACATAAAACCAGTTAATATTGCCGATGCAATGATACAAGCAGTAGCACGTGTAGAAGATCGCCTTAATGGACGTCATATTACGCTTTTACAACAAATTTCTCCTTCCTTAAACACTATTTCTGCTGACGAAAAACGCTTACATCAAATTTTTGTGAATGTCCTGAGTAATGCACTTAATTTTGCAACGGAAGCGAGCACAATTGAATTTTGTGTCGATGAACAAGATGATAACATTGTCTTTAGCGTTCACAATGAGGGCTCTGACATCCCTGAAGACATTCTTGATCGTATTTTTAAACGTTTTTCTTCCCATTCACACCATGGTGGACGTGCAGGAGCAGGACTTGGTCTTTCGCTTGTGAAAAGTTTTGTTGAACTACACGGTGGACATGTTGAAATTCTTACCGGTTCTGGAAAAGGAACAACAGTTAAGTGTTTTTTCCCCCTCCTAAAAGGGGATAAGATTTTTTAATGAAAGCCTTAATGAATTTTAATTTTTTTCTTGAAAATGAAGAGGCAACAAAGCTTTTTGCAAAAAATTTAGCCCTTTCTTTAAAGCCAGGGGATCTTGTGACGCTGCAAGGAGATCTTGGAACTGGAAAATCAACCATTGCACGGACAATCATCCAAACGCTTGCAAACGATAATACTATAGATGTTCCAAGCCCTACTTTTACTCTTATGCAAAGCTACCAACTTCCACAGTTTGAAATTATTCATGCTGATCTTTATCGCCTTTCTATGGCAGAAGAAATTGACGAATTAGGGCTTCATGAAGCACGTGAGAAAAACATTTTACTCGTTGAATGGCCAGAAAGAAGTGCAGACCTTTTAGAGATTGCCACTTTTGCACTCATCTTACACTATAAAGCACAGGGACGTCATGTGACATTGAGATCAACACAACATTCCATTGAACGTTTGCAACAATCTTTTGCAATTCGCACATAAAAAACATCGACATGATCATGCATAACAGTGTGGATTCTTAAAAGCATTAAAATAAATGCATCTAACTTTTTGATTTAATTGACTTGCTATTACCAATATATTTTAGAAAAGAATGTTTAAAAAAGCCAAAAGGAGAGATAAAATTTCTCTCCTTTATCGTTGCCTATGTATAAGCATTAACTAAGCCCATCTTTTATCCATTCAGAAAGACGTCCTTTAGAGGTAGCACCAACCATATTTGATGAAACATTTCCATTTTTAAACATTAATAATGTAGGGATAGAGCGCACGCCATATTGGGTAGCCAATTCCGGATTTTCATCAATATTTACTTTAGCAATTTTAACTTGATTTTGCATTTCCGTTGAAATTTCATCTAAAATTGGCGCAATCATTTTGCAGGGACCGCACCATTCTGCCCAAAAATCAACCACAACAGGGGTGGAAGAGGTTAGAACTTCACTTTCGAAATTGTTCTTATCAACTTTTATACACGTCATTGATTTATCCTTTATACTCACTTTTATAGATTGGTATGATAACAATTCATATCAAGTTATTGCAAAGATAAATTATTAAAGGGATTTTCTTCACCAAAAATTGTGGAGCGCATTTATTTGAATAATTTTATGAAAATAAAAAGCATAAAGATACTTTGAAAGGAAGAAATAGCTTATAAGGCAATTTCATCAAGAAATGCCTCGAGTTTTTCTGGAGGAAGTTTAAAAATTTTGGCTTCTTTACTGTAGATAAGCAGAGCTTGGACATCTTTATTGGGATGTATCGCTTGCAACAATTTTCGATAAAGCGCCATTTGCAACCAATGATGAGGAGCAATAGCAGCTTCATTTTCAGGTGGAATCCCTGTTTTAAAATCAGCAAAGATAATGCTGTTTTTCGTGATGTAGAGACGATCAATTTGACCAGAAACTGCTTGTTCTTTTCCTCGAATTTTTACAATACCCATTAAAGGAACCTCAGCACGTGAATGCTCAGAAAAGAGAGGTTTGAGGTAAACATGATCTAAAATTTTCCAAACGTGGCGAAGAGCATCCTCTCTTTGGCTTTCCTCCCAATGAGAAGCTTTGAGATTGAGATAGTTTCGAGCATAATCTGGACGTTTTTGTGGGGGGCAATCTGGTAGATGTTGTAACAATCGGTGAATGATATGACCATATTCAATGAAAAAAACTCTGTTGGTGTTTGTTTCTCCTAAAACAGGTGAAGTGAAAAGTTGTTTTGGACTTGAAGAAAGCTCTGTATCAGCTTCAATGGAAAGGCTCGCGACAGAGGGTTTTAAAGGTTTTGGGAGCACTGGTTCGACTGGTACTTTATGAGAGAAAAAGGAAGGCAAAGGTGGTAAGGCTTGACTCTCAGCACAAGGAACTTCTTGATTTATTATAGAGGCAGAAGAGGAAGATGTAATGCAATAACGCCAAGCTGCAATATCTTCTGCAGGACCTTTTATAGTAACCGCATGGGGTACAAGGGCTTTTTTTACTAGTTGTAGCCATGTATCAGAGAGCGTTTTTTTACCGTTATATCCACAAACAAATAAACGATCTTCAGCGCGTGTCATTCCCACGTAAAGAAGGCGCCTATATTCTTCTTCGGCACGCTCTTTTAAATGTAAAATTGCTTTTTTAGAGAGCTTTGTATTAAACTTTTCATTGGGGCGCCAAATAAAAGCGTGTTGTCCGTACCCTTGTGCATCATCTAAAGGAACTTTAAGCAAGTGAGGCGCATGCTGAGGATGCCAAATCGCACTACCAGGATCAACCAAAAATACAACAGCAGCCTCTAGTCCTTTTGCGGCATGAACAGTCATGATGCGAATTTCTTCATTGTTTTGTTCAAATTCACGTTTAATTTCTGGTTCGCTTGCACTTAATGTTTCTAAAAAAGCTTGTAATCCTGGTAATCCTGTTTTTTGAATGTTAAGCGTATAATCCATAAAAGCATCGAGCACATCATTGGCTTCAGATCCTAAACGAGACAGAATTTTTTGTCTTCCCTTATCATTATTCAAAATATGGCTATAAAACTCGAAAACCGGTATTTGATCCACTAAAGCGCGATAATGGTTCAATTTTTCAAAAGCATCTTTAAAAGGCGCTTTCGATGATGTGTGCATACATAAGCTTTGCCAAAGAGAACCGGTGCGGTATGCGGCAAGCTGATAGAGTTCCTCTTCACTAAAAGCAAAAAGGGGGCTTTTTAATACACAAGCAAGAGAAAGATCATCTTGTGGCTGCAAAACAAAACGCCCAAGTGCCATTAAATCACGGATACTAATATGTTTGGTGAGCTGTAAACGATCAGCCCCTGCTACGGGAATATTACGGTGTTTAAGAGCCCGAGAAAGAGCTGAGACAAATTTATCACGTTTACGGACCAAGATCATAATATCACTTGCCCATATTAAGCGTCCTTTTGCTGGAAGCATTTCACCTTTTTGTAACCAGCCAGCAATCGTTTCAGCAATTTTTTCTGCTAAACGGACTTCAGGGGTATCTAAATGATCAACGCTTAAATGCCAATCATGCGGAAATTCGCTTGTTTCTTTGGAAATGGCATCCCATATAACAACCTCACCAGGACTATGAACACGAATAGCTTCATGCACCGTCTTTGTATTTTCTGCCGAAAGTCCTCTATAATTTTCTGGTGGTTCAAAAACAAGATCAACGCTTTTAAGAACATCCGCTGTAGAGCGAAAAGAGTAATGCAGTTGTATTTTTTCAAATTGCTGATTTGTTTGCTGCACTTTTTTTTGAATAATTCGTCCATTTGCAGCAAAATTTTCTGGGGCCGCGCCTTGAAAAGAATAAATAGATTGCTTTTCATCTCCAACAGCAAAAAGAGTCCGTATATTTGTTCGTTGGCTATACCCTGAGAAAAATTCTTGTGCCAACAGTTGAATAATTTGCCATTGCTCAGGGTTGGTATCTTGTGCTTCATCAAGTAGAATATGATCAAGCCCCTGATCAAGTTTATAGTGCACCCATTGGCTTGCACCTTTGCGCTGTAACAAATGAAGTGTACGCTCAATAAGATCGTCAAAATCTAAGAAGCCATTGGCCTTTTTTAGATTCGTATAAATTTCGAGATAAACGGAACAGATCTGAAAAGCAGCCATATTGAGAGTGGCAACCTTTGCGCATTGATATTTCTCTAAAAGAATAGAAAGCTTGCTCTGTTTATCTTCAAGCATTTGTTGAATAAAAGGCCAAATTTCGTCTGATTTTTTACGAGATAAATGGGAAAAATTACGCGGCTCACCTTTTGTTTTAAAATAAATGTCAGAAATAATCTTGAGAATATTAGTCTCATCACGCACCTCTTCTAATTGGGAAAACTTTGCCACCATATCTTTCAGAGTTTGACTGCCATTGGCTTCACAATGCTTAAGAGCATAAAGAGGAAGACGTGCGGTTTGTTGAATTTGTTCCAGTAAACATTGGTTTGTTTCATCGGGCGCTAAGTTAAAAAGCGCACGCAATTTTTCTTCTCCATTTTCAGACAAAAGAGACGATAAAAAATCAGAGAGTTTATGTTGTTTTTCAATAGCTTCATAGAGAAGTTTGTTAAAAGTATGTTCGCTAATAACTTGGAGTAACTGTTGCAAAGCAGGTTGTACATCACGACGTGCTAAAAGTTGGCGACGAGATTCTTGTCGTAATTTTTTGCGACTGATATCATCGGGAAGTTCAAAATGCCCTGCGATATTGGCTTCTAACATAAATTGATGCAAGAGAGATTCACAAAAAGCATGAATCGTTTGAATTTTCAAACCACCAGGTGTTTCGAGAGCACGCGCAAAGAGTTGTCGTGCATAAATTAATTTTTGTGCACTGACGGGTTTATTTTCAAAGCGTGTTAAGGTTTCTTGCAACTGTGCATCATCGAATTCATTCCAACTTGAAAGTGTACGAAAAATTCGTGATTGCATAACAGCAGCAGCAGCTCTTGTATAAGTAAGGCACAAAATACGTGCTGGAGGCGTACCATTTAAAAGCAAACGAATAACACGTTCACTTAAAACGTGGGTTTTTCCAGATCCAGCATTTGCAGAAACCCATACGTTTTTTTGGGGATGTGTTGCCGTTGCTTGTGCATCAAGAGCAGCTTGAGGAATAGAAAAAAAACTCATGATTATTCTTCTTTATGAAAACCAATTGACCATTCCCACAATCGTGCCAAATGGTCGTAGTCACCTTCATATCGTTTTTCTAAGGGAACAGCATGTGAGAGATAGCCTTGTTGTGGATTTTGATAATACGTTATAAGGGCAATAAGATTTTTCCATGCGATTTCACCAAGATTAACTGCACTGAGGTAAGTTTTTTCTTCTTTTTTCGTTAAAAGAATAGATTGGGATTTAATTTCACCTTTTCCGTTCAGGGGAATGTAAAATAAATTTGAGGGGACAAGATCTTGAAAATCTGGAAATGCCCCTTCCATCAGCAAAGCTGTTTCTAAAGCCAATTGCGGAAATAATAATTCACGAACTTGTTTTGATGAAGGAGGGGTTCCAGTTTTGAAATCTAGAATTTCAACCGTTTTGTCTGGCAAGACATCAAGACGATCAGCTCGTCCTGAAAGAGTTACCCCTGTTTTGCCTATAGGAATTTTTTGTGAGACCACTTCAGAGTATCGCTCTCGCGGTCCTAAACTTTGTTCCCATTGAATCAGAAATGGAGCAAGATTTTCAAAACTATTCCACCAAACTGTTTCAATATCGGGTGGAAAATTGAATTTATCAAATTCTTTACGTCCAATAGAAAGCAGGACATCTAATGCATTTGCAGAATTTGGATTTTTTATTTGTGTGCAAAAAGCGGCAAGAATAGCGTGATAAAGTATTCCGCGCTCAAGTACGCTAGGATCATGAATCAGTGCTTTAAGAGGTTTGAGTCGTAAGATTTTTTTGGCATAAATAGCATAAGGATCATACCGCAATGTTTCTATTTCAGTCACTGAAAAATGACGCGGACGCATATCAAGAGGTGGTACAGGACAAGGACGTTCCACATCTTTAACCATGCTTGTATGATCAAGCATCTTGGTCCAATGGCGTAATATTTCACCTCGTGCACGGATTTGTTTCCAAACCTGTTTTCCTACAACTGTTTCTATACGTTGTAGCCAACGTGAAGGAATAGAAGGGGTATGATTAACCCGTAATGCGCGACTCATCACCACTTTATCCATTCCCATAGCCCATTGAAAATCATGCGCAGAAAGACCTATACGCTGCTCTGGTGGTTCCAGAGTTAACATCATTTTCATCGGTCGCGATAAAAAAGCATCATTTCGGGTTGATATCGGCCATGATCCTTCATTAAGACCACCTATAACTACTGTATCAACCGTTTGCAAACGTGATTCCAAAGTACCCCAGATGAATAAACGTGGATGTCCTCCAGGTGAAGGTGTGACAGAACGTGTTGCGATCAATGCAGAAAACATCGCAGGCCATTCGCTAAGATGAAATGTTAATCCTGATCGATCACTGACCAATTCACGCAAAAAATTTGATAAGGCTTGTCCTGCTTCGTGTTGATAAAGATGAGCAAGAGAATTATCCTCATTGCGACCAAAATTTTCAAAAACTTCAACAGTTGCTATCGCAGCTTCATTGACGGTGCATTCTTTCTCTTGTTTCATGAGAGAGGTTAAAGGTTCAACAGCTTTCTTCAAAAGATGACACAGAAAACGTGCTTCTTCAAACTTCTGCTGATCAAGAGCATTCATTTCAAAACGATCATGGGAATATGTTTCAATCCATTTTTCAAGAAATTGATCACATTCAAAAAGATTGATGCGCCCTGTATTCCCTCGAAGTACAAAAACTTCAAAATTTTCTACCAGTTCGCGTAAGCGATAACGGTTTTGGTGGAGTGTTGTCAGTGGATGTTTAAGAAGAGAAAGAAAAGCAATGGGATCATCAGGTTGCAAAACATTTTCTAAGATCAGTCGCAAAAGCATTACAGGCAATGTTTGTGCAAGTGGCATTCCCCCTGAATCATTTGCTTCAATACCAAATCGCTGTAATTCCGCAGCAACACGGCGGGCTAAATTACGGTCATTTGTAATAAGGGCTGCAGTTTTTTGGGGTTCTTCAATAGCTCTTCGTAAAGAAACAGCGATAGCCAGAGCTTCCTCACGTTCATTTATAGCTTCAATAAATGACCAATCTGCACAAAGTTCCTCATAATCATCACGGACAATTTTTACCCATTTATCGGTTGTAGAAGCTGGTCGGAATGCTTCTGATAAAAGCGCCATTCGCCTTTTCTTTGTTGTGCTCTGTTGGCCAATTTCACAAACATGGTCGCGTTGACACTCCATGAGAGAAAGAAGTTTTTTTAAATGATATTGAGGATGGCTAAAAATATTTTCTGCATGATCAAAAGAAGCACAAGCTGTTTTTTCTTTATTGCTTGTGCCAAGTGCATTCCATTGTTCTTCATCCATATAAAAATCAAGGCCAGGAAGAACAACTGCCCCTTTTGGTAGACAGGCTATAACCTTTAGAAGATGAGAAACTGCGGGAATAGAACCTGACACACCAGCCGCAATGATCGGTTTATCAGATTGTGTGCGTCGTAAAGTCTCTGCGTGCATTGTAAGTGCTTG
This sequence comes from Bartonella sp. AU55XJBT, assembly GCF_028618525.1. The sequence goes on from NZ_JAQITC010000001.1 coordinate 171,328, forward strand.
ATTACGCCATTCAGCGGGATTATTTCGTTGCTTTTCTGTTAAGATTTGTGGCCAATTTTGTGTAACAATCGTTAGAAAATCGAGCGTTATTTGCCACCATTCAGCAACCATATCAGGGGAAATATCTTTAAGTTTTGACCAGTCTGCTCCTTCTGTTTCAATTTCATCCATCAAATGTGCTAAATCTTGAGCAAGCCAAAGTGCATCGGCACTATGAGCCGGAATAAGCACATCTTCTGTACCAAACATGGCACGCAGATGCGCAGGCAAGTTTTCACGCCATGGACGAATAAGACGTGCTAAAAGCAGCAGACGTTCGCTTTCGCCAATAGGCGGATCGAGAGTGTTGGTATGATTTTCAACAAAAAAGAAACTGTCTTCATCGATATCCCCTAGAGCACGAATGGTTGGTAAGAAGGTTGATTGTGTATCACTTCTTTCAACAAAAGCTAAACGCAAAGCGCGAGCCGCACGACGTGTTGGAACATAAATAAGGCTATCGGCAAGAGCCGTTTGAATATCTCCATCAGAAGAAAAATTATCAATAAGGGTACCAGAGAGCAGCGCATCAACAAAGTGAGGTAAAAAAGCTGTTCCAGAAGAAATAGAAAAGACACGTGGTTTATAGGTCATATGATATTGTATTTGGGATAACAAATTCCATCTTATTGATTATTTGTATTATTTTGACTGTATACAATTAAAAACTATATTTATACAGGAGATTCTTAATTTAGATTTTAAAAAGATTGAAAGACATTCCATGTCTTAAGCTATCGTGAAAAAACATATCAAAAAATTTTTGATATGTTTCAACGAAGAATTGCCGACAGCTTTTTTCTAACTCACATAAACACTCTAAAAAAATATTAAATTTTTAAAAGGTGTAAAAGTATAAATATATCGTAACTTATTGAATATTAAAAATAAATTTATTGCTCTTTTTATATAATACAATCTGAAAATGTTCTTTACATACTCTATCACTTTCAGAAAAAAATACTCCAACTCAACGTGACAAATGATTACCAACAAAATTGTTGTATAATAGATTCTTCTTTACATTAAGCGCGTATTTGATAATCTTTAACAGCAGAAAATTTTATTTTAGGGGCTCTTTCTGCCTCATAATTTAATGAAAAATGGTTCTCTGCTAAAAAAACTGGATCACCTTCTAAATCATATGCAATAGCAGAACGGTGATTGCTGAGAAACTTTTGCAAATCATCTTTGCTTTGCGTTGAAATCCAACGACATACATTAAAGCGTGCTGGTTCGAAATTTACCGGTAAAGAATATTCTATTTTCAATCGTTCTTTTAAAACATCAATTTGCAAAGCACCGATAACACCAATGAGAGAAGGTGACCCATCATCAGGAATAAATAATTGTACAACCCCTTCTTCTGCCATTTGTTGCAAAGCTTCTTTAAGCTTTTTTGCTTTCATTGGATCGCCCAAACAAACACGACGCAGAATTTCTGGTGCAAAATTGGGAACTCCCTTAAAGAGGATATCTTCTCCTTCAGTCAAAGTATCGCCAATCCGTAACGTTCCATGATTAGGGATCCCCACGATATCACCAGCATAGGCTTGATCAGCAATTTGGCGTGAACGCGCAAAGAAAAATTGTGGAGCCGAAAGTGTCATCGGTTTGCCTGTTCGCACCAACTTTGTCTTCATACCGCGTTCAAGTGTTCCAGAACAAACCCGAAAGAAAGCAATACGATCACGATGATTAGGGTCCATGTTCGCTTGAATTTTAAAAACAAATCCCGTCATTTTAGGTTCAGTTGCTATGATATTGCGCTGATCTGCACTTTGATCACGAGGACTTTGACCAAAATCAATGAGTGCATTGATCAAATCACGAACACCAAAATTTCGTAAAGCCGAACCAAAATAAACCGGCGTCATATGCCCTTCATGGAAAGCTTGAAGATCAAAGTTTTTGCAAGCATTTCGAGCAAGTTCCACCCCTTCAATAAAAGTTGAACGTTGATACTCTGGAAGCAGATTTGCAACTTCATGGGAGCCAGAAACGACCTGCTGTGTTATCTCATCATCTTTTTGGCGAAAACGATTATGATGAAGATCAAAGGTACCAACAAAATCTTTACCCGTCCCAATGGGCCATGTTATGGGTGCGGTATCAAGCGCTAACTTTTCTTCAATTTCATCTAAAAGCTCTAGAGGATCACGTGCCTCACGATCCATTTTATTGATAAAAGTAACAATAGGAATATCCCGCATCCGACACACTTCAAATAATTTCAGTGTTCTAGGCTCAATCCCGCGGGCACCATCTAGCACCATGATAGCACTATCAACAGCTGTCAGCGTGCGATAAGTATCGTCTGCAAAATCTTCATGGCCTGGCGTATCTAAGAGATTAAAAATATGATTTTCATATTCAAACGTCATCACCGAAGTCACAACGGAAATACCACGATCACGCTCAATATTCATCCAATCAGAACGGGTTTGAATACGATCCTTTTTAGCTTTTACTTCTCCTGCAAGTTGAATAGCACCACCAAACAATAAAAGCTTTTCTGTCAATGTCGTTTTTCCAGCATCTGGGTGAGCAATAATTGCAAATGTACGGCGTCGCTTTACTTCTTGCACTCTTCGTTCCATTATTCCTCCATAGGTCGTGCAAGTGCTTCAGCAATCAGTGCACGCATTTCATTAATCCCATAAAGCGCTATAAATGATCCCCATCGTGGACCTCGCTCTTGTCCTAGAAGGACCTCATACAACATTTGAAAAAAGACATTGGAAACACCAGGACCACCTTCAGGGCTTTTTTTGCTATGATCTTGATAACGTTCCGTTAGCCGTGCAACATCAAGAAGCATATTTTGTAGCGTGTTGCCATCAACTGTTTCAGGCAAATTGGCTAATTTTTCATCAATTTGTGCTAATGTTGCACGTTCACTCTTATCTGGTGTACGAAATTTTTTGTTAGGTTTTACAAAAAAATCAAAATATTTAAGAGCAAATTGCACTAACTGATCAAGTTCTGGATAAGTTTGTGCATTGGCTCCTTGAGCATAGCGAGAAATAAACCCCCAAAGAACCCCTGCATTCTCTGCATTTGAAGCGCTTACCAAATTTAAAAGCATGGCAAAGGATACCGGCAAATCAATCTGCGGCGGACAACCATTATGGATATGCCATACAGGATTATTAAGCCGTTCTTGCCAGCTTTGACGACCATAGGCGGAAAGATGCGCATAATATTCATCCACAGCTTTGGGAATAACATCAAAATAAAGCCTTTTGGCTGTCTTGGGCTTTGAAAACATATAAAGCCCTAAACTCTCCGTTGGGGCGTAAGTAAGCCATTCATCAATGGTTAAGCCATTTCCTTTTGATTTGGAAATTTTCTGACCTTTTTCATCCAAAAAGAGCTCATAGTTAAATCCTTCTGGAGGCTTCCCACCCAATACTTTACAAATTTTAGAAGAAAGATTTGTGGAATCGATAAGGTCTTTTCCTGCCATTTCATAATCAATGCCAAGCGCTGTCCAACGCATAGCCCAATCGACCTTCCACTGACACTTGACCTTGCCGCCTGTAACCTCTGTTTCTATGGTTTCTCCTGTTTCGGGTTCAATATAAGTGACTGTTCCTTTTTCAATATTCCGCGCAATCATCGGGACCTGTAATACTTTTCCAGAAAAAGGAGAAATCGGTAAAAAGAGAGAATAGGTTGCCTGCCGTTCTTCACCCAATGTTGGTAAAATAATTGCCATCACCTTGTCATAAAAGGCGAGGATTTTTAAAAGTGTTTCATCAAAACGACCGGAACTGTAATAATCCGTAGCACTTGCAAATTCATAATCAAAACCAAAACGATCAAGAAAAGCCCGTAAACGTGCATTATTCGCCTCTCCAAAAGAAGGATAATCATCTCCAAAAGGATCAGGAACGCAGCTCAACGGTTGACCAAGATAATGTTCCATCTTCTCGCGATCAGGAACATTCTCAGGAACCTTGCGCAAACCATCCATATCATCAGAAAAACAAAGCAGCTTTGTTTTTACTTTATTCTCTGTCAGAATATGAAAGGCATGACGAACCATGGTTGTACGTGCAACTTCACCAAAAGTTCCAATATGTGGTAAACCAGAAGGTCCATAACCTGTTTCAAATATTACACTGTCTGGATAACCCGTCTTTTCGTACCGTTTGATAATCTTACGTGCTTCTTCAAATGGCCAAGTTCTTGATTGAACAGCCGCATCCTTTAATTCAGGCGTAAGGCTAAGGGCATCACACTGATTATACATCATTATTTATCCTAAAAATTATATTCTTTCAAAAGAGGGTGTATGGTTCTTGAATTTATTCGTCAATAATAGCAAGCAAAAAGATGTAAATTTCTTTATATTCTTAACGCACAATAAAAAACCACCCTCGCTGTAAACATATTTTGTCTGAGAAAAATAAAAAACATTGAACATGATAAAGCAAAATTATCTTGTTTTGACTTATCAAAGTCTTCATTGCTCTTATCATAAGGCTTGTTTCTCATATTTATCAGCACAAAAGTAAAACCTCTAACTGTGAACGAAAAAACTTTAAAAACCAAGAAACAAAAATATTTAAATGATGTGTTTCATATAAAAACAATGCCCCACATGATACTTGTCAAAGATATTTTTTATTTCTTTTCTTTATCACCTTGATGACATATGGCTTAACATATGCAAACGCAGAGCATTGAATTTAATAAAACCTGTTTGCATCTCTTTGATCATAAGCATCTTGATCATCCTCGAAAGTTACCAACGCACTTGAATAAAGTGTTTTTTTACTTTGACGCCCTTTAACAACCAGATTTCCTTTATAGAGCTTTAATGTAATTTCACTTATCAATATGTTCTTGAGATAAATCAATCGCCGCCTGCAACATCTTACATTCGGATGAAAACTAAAAGCTATAATAAATGAGTTTTTGCATAACGGAGCATCAATTCATCTTTCAAATGCGCTACCCTACAATTTAGTGTTAAAGATTCTATCGCTCTGTGACCGTTAAAAGGATGGTCCCCCCCTAATCGCTTCATAAATACCCCACGATTTCACCCCCACAAAGCGATTTTCTACCAAATCTAACTGATCAATACCATTTATTGTGCTCATAATGATTTAACTCTGCAAGTAAAGTTGCAGGAGATAAATTGTTTTCGTTGATTGAAATAGTATCACTTTTTTTAAACCAAGAGTGATTCTGGTTGCTCGATCGGGAGCATCTGCCAGCGAAAAAATACACAAATGGACATATTCAGGAGCATGAGAAATGCTGGATTTTCTAAAATCTTTCCTCCTGATGAAGAATGCCATAAATTTGCCCCCACTTAAAAAAAGTTTTACACGTGTTGTTCTTTTTTTTCCAAAAATCAAAACAGCGCAAGAAATGTGAAAATAAATTCTCTTTAAACAACATTAAAAAGACTCAAAAAGCGTAAATAAAGGCGAATCAGATTGTAAATAGTGAACACGGCTTAAAAATAAGAGGAGATTTACGTGTCATTTCTACCGGAGTGGTCTGTTATTGTGCAATTTGCTTTAGCATCGTTGATTTTGGCACTTATTCCAGGACCTGATATGATGCTTTCTGTAGGGCGGACCATTACACAAAGCAAAAAAGCTGGAATTATGTGCGCCTTGGGAAGCGCAACAGGGTTTGCCATTCAGGTTACCGCTGTAGCTCTTGGCTTATCAGCACTTATTTTTGCTGCGCCACACACTTTTGTTCTTCTGAAAATTGTTGGTGCTTTTTATCTTTTATGGTTTTCCTTCCAAGCTTTACGGAGAAAACCGACATTTTCTTTTGAACAAACATCTTCTAAATCTCAAAGCTCTAAACGTAACTATCTTGCTGGTATTGGAATTAATCTTCTCAATCCTAAAGTCATACTCTTTAACGCAACATTCTTACCACAATTTATCAATGAGAATGATCCTATGGCAACACAAAAGTTACTTTTTTTAGGACTCTCTTACATTCCTATTTCTTTCCCTATTACAATTTCTGTTGTTTTTACAGCGCATAAACTTACCAAAACCCTTAAACAAAACCCTCTTTATATTCGCTTTCTCGACTGGCTTATTGCCGGTACTTTTACCAGCTTTGCTCTCCATCTTCTTATCGTTACAAAAAATTGATTTATAAGGTGTAATTTATCGTTTTTAATTTAAATTGGAACTCTAGATATTGTGAAGCGCTTTACGTTTCTACAATATTGAAACCTAAAAGTATGAATGGTATCATATATTTCATAGAGGCTTTTGTGTGTTATGCTCTTCACAGGCATTGTCGTGAGGTGGGAAGTGCATTAAGAAATGTTTTTTTCAAAACATGTTAATGGATATAACAATGGTATTTATATTTTAGATACGCCGTTTATATGTAAAGTGTAATCTTGTTAAAGAATGCAATAAACAAAAGCATCAAGCAATGTATATCTCCACTCTTTAAAAGTTATTATCATAGAGATGCTTTTAAAAGTCATAGAGCCTAAATAAAGAGTGTGAGATGAAATGTATGTCCCTTGAAACTTTCCTCTAAATGAGGTTACCGCCTCATTTCAGAGATTACGCAAACAGACTTTATGTAATCTCTTTCCTCCTATTAAACCTATAAAAGTAAGAACTGCTCATCTCGCACTGATCCATTTTAATCTCTGTCTTACACATGCCACTCCATGAGGTTTATAAGGTTTATACGCGTAGATTTACGGAAAAAATACAGGCTTTATAGACTGAAAATTGCTTTAACTAACGACCAATGGCATTTTCAAGTTTCAAACGTTCAGATTTTCGTAAGCGCTCTGAAGCCGATTTAAGCTGTCCACATGCAGCTAAAATATCGCGTCCACGCGGAATCCGAATAGGAGAAGCATAGCCTGCTTGATTAACAACATCAGCAAAACGCTCAATTTGCTCCCAATCAGAACATTGATAATTACTCCCTGGCCACGGATTAAAAGGGATTAAGTTGATCTTAGCAGGAATCCCTTTCAGTAACTGTATTAATCGCTTAGCATCATCTAAACTATCATTGATATCTTTCAGCATAACATATTCAAATGTGATTCGTTTTGCATTAGACAGACCAGGATAATTACGACAAGCATCCATGAGTAAAGAAAGCGGATACTTTTTATTGATAGGAACAAGCATATCCCTTAGTGTATCGTGTACAGCGTGGAGTGAAATTGCTAACATAACACCAATTTCTTCTCCGGTTCGGATAATTCCAGGAACAACCCCACTAGTTGAAAGCGTAATCCGACGTTTTGATAAAGAAAGTCCATCGCCATCAGAAGCAATCAATAAAGCTTTTTTTACAGCTTCAAAATTATAAAGAGGTTCTCCCATTCCCATCATAACAATATTGGTAATTTTGCGCCCTTCAACAGGAACAATTGCCCCATCAGGAGTATCCTTATCAGGAAAATCACCCAAACAATCACGTGCAACCAACAATTGTGCCAAAATTTCTTCCGCCGTCAGATTGCGAACAAGCATCTGCGTTCCCGTATGACAAAAAGAGCAGGTTAATGTACATCCCACTTGCGATGAAAGACATAAGGTCCCACGTCCTTCTTCAGGGATATAAACCGTTTCAATTTCAACAGGCCTTCCAGCCCCACGTGCTGGAAAACGTAAGAGCCATTTACGTGTACCATCCTTTGATATTTGTTCTCCAATAATTTCGGGACGTGCAATGGAAAAATGACGTTTAAGAGTTTCCTGCATTGCTTTAGAAATATTCAGCATTTCATCAAAACTTGAAACGCCACGGACATAAAGCCAATGCCAAAGTTGACGTGCACGCATACGCGTTTGACGCTCTGGTACACCAAGTGTCTTTAAAGCTTGCACTATTTCATCTTGCGATAATCCAATTAAAGAGAGCTTAGAACTCTCCTTCACCACCACATTATCTGTTTTTTGTGCTAAACATGAACCAACAGGTCTAAGGTCATAGGAAATAGCCATTGCTTTCCAATTTACATTACTATTTTAGAAGTTATCAAAACCTTAATGGCACTTTTGAGCCGCATTTAATGCAGCAGTGACCCCTTTTAAGGAATAAGTATAGGTGGTATGCGTTCCCCGTTTTGATATTGCTTTCACGGTCATATTGTTTCCAGCACGCATAGCAGAAACAAGCTGCTTTTCTAGCTCTGATGACGCCAACCAAGCTGAAGAATCCTTCGTAAAGAAATCAAAGTCCTTATCTCCAATGGTCACTGTCACTCTCGACCCTTCTTGAAGCGTATAACCAGCCATAAACTGCGGTTCAAACGAAACAGGCGATTGAGAACGCTTGGTAACTAAGAAAAAATTATCCCCATGATTAACCGTTGTTGGAAGAGCCTTCAAAGGAACAGATAACACATAGCAAATCGTATTTTGGGACGATTTATAAGAATAGGCTCCCCATGCTTCAAATTGATTTAAACGGCTTGGCGTTTGTGCACACGCCACCCCAGCTGTAACAAGAACCATTACAGATGCAGCAATAACAGTCTTTTCAAACATCTTCATTTAGCTCACTTCTTTAATCTCTAACAAGATTCTCTTCATTGGAAAAGTTCAAACAAAAACTCCTCGATACTCATGTGTAATTATCCTAATTCCTTCAATAAGCGAAATATTTCCACAGCAATCAAAACAGATTTCACGTTCCATTGTGACCTTTTAGTCGTTACCAAAATATGAACTTTTTATTCAATAATCACATTAAAAAACAATATTTTTAATTTCACACAACCCCTTTCGTTTTTTATGAAAAAACGATTCCTTTAAGCAATATGATTTCAAAACAAGATGAAAATATATCACCCCTCTGCTAAGAAATAAACCACACTCTTTACGTCACAAGCAATCTGCTGCAAAACTTTGAAAATACACCCTGTATTCCCCAAAAAACTTCATAGAACCTCATAGTCTTGTGAATATCACTTCTCAACTTTACACATTCAATACATGTATGTCTTTAAGATACTCCACCTTTCAATTATTATAGTGTATTCATACGTCGTATTCAATATCACACTGATATCGTCTTGTCATAATCTTAATATTATCAATATATTAAATCATGAAACATAGAAACCTTAGATTCTGTCTCAATAGCGAATCGCATAACGTTATTTTTTACTATCAGCCCTTTAAGATACAATTTATACACTTATAATCTTTTTCAAGCCGCATTTGATTCTGACGTTTGAATCAATAAAGCATAAAGGGCATTAGCATTATGCGTATTGCGCAATTTTTGCACGACATCAGCATGACGCAAAACCCGTGCAATCTGTGATAAAGCTTTTAAGTGATCTGCACCAGCATTTTCAGGTGCCAAAAGAAGAAAAACAAGGTCTATAGGCTCATCATCGAGAGCTTCAAAATCAACAGGACTTTCAAGACGTGCAAATATACCAATAATCCGATTAATATCAGGTAATTTTCCATGCGGAATCGCAATACCACCACCAAGCCCCGTCGAACCAAGTTTCTCACGCTGCAAAACAATATCAAAAATTACATGCTCACTAAGACCTGTCAGCTGAGACGCTTTTTCGGCTAAAATTTGCAGAACTTGTTTTTTCGAATTAGCCTTAAGAGCCGGAATAATTGCTTCCGGTGCTATTAACTCACTCAAATTCATCCTTTAATTTTCCTCTTACACGCTCAAATGCTCATCAATAAACCTATAAACGGTATCGATATTTGAAGTTCTTTCACTTTTCGCAACATCGCACGTGTTTTTATTTTTTAATTTATAACGGGTGAAGGCTTAATACGTCTCATATCACTTTTAACAGAACAATAAATAGTTTTTAGCTCCTCATTAACAGCATGAGAAAAGAAAAAAAGAAATGAAGTCGTTCATAAAATTAATTTCCTTAAGATACTAGAAAAGAGCATTATTCATAAATTTACTAAACTTGTCACAAGAGTTAACGTATAACTCCCCATTAAATTTTTTCTTTCTTTAAAAATGAGCTCTTAATAGAATGAGAAGCATATTGAGCAAAATAAACCTTTAGTCTGAAAATTACTGTATAGCTTAAACAAAGCCTTATAACAAGAACCTAAAGCTTTTCTCCTATTTTAAATACGTCATACAAGCCAATAAAATACGACAATCCTATTAAATAAACGCAATATTTAATGGATGGATGCTCCAATCAAAATACCCAAAACAGCATCATCGATATGTTCTTTGATTCGACAGAGAAAATATAATAAATATCTCTCACCTTTCAACAACACACGCATTTATTTTCAACCCCATTTATCACTCATTATTAAGTTAATTTAGTGATACCTGTTCTATGATACAATTATGAGTAAGCTCAACCAATAAAACAACAAACCCATCTTAAGTGACGAAGCCTCTTCCACCACTCAGTGAAAATCTATTAGATGATACTCATAAAAGAAGTTTGGCATAAATAAGGTGATTTTCAATAATACCAGAGAAAAACTTCTTGCACACCCCAATTAAAAAATTTTACCCTAAAGTCACATTATTTTATTGATTTACAGCCTTTAACAACATTACCATCGTTTCTACAATAAAGAAAAATTTGCCTTTATTTCTGTAATAGAAATATATCGATGATATACTTTATTAATAATCACAATGAAACCTTATCTACCTCATTTGAAATGGGTTTGATTACTTGTGACGATCATGTTGTTTCTGTTAAACTTCAATGGAAACGCATAAAAGCTGTGAAATCATAGAGAAAACTGATTTCCCAAATAAATTCTGCGGACATCAACATTGTTGATAATATCATGAGGACGACCATGAACTAACACTTTGCCGGTATGAATAATATAAGCGCGGTCGACAAGCCCTAATGTTTCGCGTACATTATGATCTGTTATTAAAACACCAATGCCACGCTTCGTTAAATGACGAATAAGCTGCTGAATATCAAAAATAGCGATAGGATCAATACCTGCAAACGGTTCATCAAGTAACATAAAATGAGGTCGAGAAGCTAAAGCACGCGCAATTTCAAGTCGTCGACGCTCACCCCCAGATAACGAAAGTGCAGGCATTTTACGTAAATGATCAATTTTAAATTCATGTAAAAGACTATCGAGCTCTTCACGTTGTTTAAGACGATCTTTTTCAACGACTTCTAAAACAGCTTTGATGTTATTTTCTACGGAAAGACCACGAAAAATAGAAGCTTCCTGCGGAAGATACCCGATACCTAAACGCGCCCGTCGATACATCGGAAGATGCGTGATATCAAATCCATCAATTTTAATGGATCCTCCATCAGATTTTATGAGCCCCGTAACCATATAAAAACAAGTTGTTTTACCTGCCCCATTGGGCCCTAAAATGCCAACGGCTTCTCCCGTACGAATGCCAAAAGAAACACCATTAACCGTTGGTCTTCCTCGATAAACTTTAATCAAATGGCTGGCAATCAAAGTCCCTTTTAAGCGCTTTTTTGAAGCTTCACTTGCAAAATCATACTGATCAGTCTGTTTTTTTCTTTTGATTCCAAACATGAAATCTTAATGGCCATTTTGTTGATTTTGTTTAAAAATAATAGAAACGCGACCTTTTTTCTTAGTTGTCTCACAACCTTCTAAAAAAGCTTTTCCGCTTTCCATATTTGCCGTTAGTTTGCATCCCGTTGCCACGTTGTCACCATCTGTTAACACAACATGATTCCCTGTCAAGCTCATCATCTTTGATTTTCCATCAAAAATGCCTTTATCCCCCGTAGCAATTTGCGTCGCTATTTTTATATAGACTTTTCCTAAGGCTTCCATTTTTTGTATGCCCGACGAACCAAACAAAGAAACAGATGATGCCTTCGTATTTTCTTTGTTTCTATCCGCTCCTTTATGAGTTTTATCGTAATAAACAATTAATTTTTCCGTCCGTAAAAGACGTTCACCTTGCGCCACTGAAACATCACCCTTAAAAAGCGCTATCCCTTCTTTATCACGTATTTCTAAAGAATCTGCATGAAGTTCTACCGGTTCTTTGTCGTTTGATAGACTTATTCCAAAATGGGTCCCTTCAGCATATCCTAAAACCGTTCCTCCTCCTAACATTCCCATGCTAAAAGCCAACGTCATACCTATCCATCTTTTGTATGATTTCATTCTTTCAATTCTTCTGTTTGTATATACACATGAATTCTCTTTTAAATATTCCTTAAAGATTCATCCTGATTGAGTCATTGCTTTTCAAGTACTAAATGCACACCACCATGGAAATACATGCTTTTTCCTTTTTCTCGAATTTGTAAGGCATTGGCAGCAAGATGAAAACCGGCTCGCTGAATATTAACACGTTGATCTGTTTTTAACTGTCTTTCAGATAAATTAATATTAGCTGACATAAATTGTGCCATCATTCCATCATTCGTTGTAATGGTGAATGGCTTATCCAATTGTAAAAAACCGTGAATATTATCGTAAATACCCCCTTGTGCTGCGAGAAAAACCTGTCTTTGTTGACCCATAGATGCTTTCGCTGTAATGTTTTGCAATCCAATTATTCCAGAGCGCGTATGATCTTGAAATGCCTTTTCTGCTTTAAGCCAATAAGGTTCATGAGCACGCGTATACCCTTCTAATTTTGGATTGAGCATTGTCAAGTTCGTCACTCCATTCTCTTCATTATTCAAAGGCATAGGATCAGACGTAACGGGAACCAAGAAAAACGTAAACCAGCAAAAAACCACCCCTGAAACTAACGCTAAGAGGGGTAAAAAAATTTTTAAGTGGCTAATGCGACGCGAATGGCGGGATGCTTTTTTAAAAACATCTCCAACAGATGATTGCGTTGAAAAAACTTCATAATGATTGTGTACGGACATACTCTCCTAATCTCTTAAATATTCCGCATTTTTAATCTGTATAACCTTTATAAGAAGTATTTTCAAATTTTGTTTCTTGAAATTTGTTTTTTCTTGGTTTTATTTTGCTTTTATCCGTTTATATGTTGTAATATGCATGAAGTGCACAATTATAAAAAGGTTTTTTGTGTGAAAGTGAGGCTATTGTGGTTAAATCAGAGCTTGTGCAAATTATTGCTCGTCATAACCCGCATCTTGTTCAACGGGATGTGGAAAATATCGTAAACGCTATTTTTGAAGAAATTTCAACAGCACTTGCCAATGGCGATCGTGTTGAACTTCGGGGATTTGGAGCTTTTTCTGTAAAAAGCCGTTCAGCCCGTAATGGACGTAATCCAAGAACAGGAGAAGCTGTTGCCGTTGAAGAAAAATGGATTCCTTTTTTTAAAACAGGCAAGGATTTACGCGACCGTCTTAATCAGTGAGAAACTTATGATCATTAAACGTATTCTTCTAACAAGTATCGGTGTGATTATCACAGCATTTTTGATTGTTTTTATCGTAGCTAATCGTCAAATTGTTCCGTTAACTCTTGATCCTTTTCGAGAAAATTCTGAAAATTTTACTTATCATGCTCCCCTCTTTATATGGCTCTTTATTTTCTTTGGTTTTGGTATTTTATTAGGAAATCTGATCCGTTGGTTTTCCTATCATAAATGCAAAAAAGCTCTTAAAAAAAGTCAAGCCGAGATCGAGAAGTTGAAAACATCTATCACAAATCTGGTATAATGGTATTTTAATGAAGTCTTTTTCTCTTTAGTATTTTATATTCAATACAGAGTTTGTTTTTATATGTGCTTTAATTGATTTTAGCTCTTTTGCACTTTTACGAAACATTTAAGAACTTTATAATGTAACTTTTTATACCTCATATACCGTAGTACAAAACATGCCTGCACAATGCTTTCAACCCTCCCACAAGAATAGATATCCGCAGGAAAAGTTGCCTCTTATTTTAGAAACAGCTATGAGTGAAAATTATGCTCTCATTGATTCTGGCAATGGACAAAAATTAGAGCGTTATGGAGATTATCGAATTATTCGACCAGAAGGTCAAGCATTATGGAAGCCTGCTTTATCACAAAAAAAATGGGGTGATGTTGATGCTATTTTCACAGGAAACCGTGATGAAGAAGGTGTTGGTCGTTGGCATTTTCCTAAAAAACCACTTGGTGAAACATGGCCTCTTTCTTGGAATGGACTGTCTTTTCTAGGTCGCTTTACTTCCTTTCGTCATGTGGGCGTTTTTCCTGAACAAGATGCCCATTGGCGCTCTATGGAAGAACAAATTGTTAAAGCCGCACGTCCTATAAAACTATTGAATCTTTTTGGCTATACCGGTATTGCCTCTTTAATTGGAGCACGAGCAGGTGCAAATGTTACCCATGTTGATGCTTCTAAAAAAGCCATTGCGTGGGCAAAAGCTAACCAGGAAAGAGCAGGATTATCAGATCATTCTATTCGCTGGATTTGCGATGATGCTGTAAAATTTGTTGAGCGAGAACTCCGTCGCAAAAAAAGCTATGATATGATTCTTCTTGACCCCCCTGCTTATGGGCGTGGACCCCATGGCGAAGTTTGGCAACTGTTTGATCATTTACCATCAATGATCACAAACTGTCGTAAACTTCTCTCTGATAAACCGCTCTCTGTTGTCCTTACAGCTTATTCCATTCGTGCTTCCTTCTTTGCACTTCATGCTTTAATGCGCGATGCATTTGTAAATCTTGGGGGTACAGTCGAATCAGGAGAGCTCATTTTGCGTGAAGAAGTTGCAGGACGCGCCCTTTCTACTTCTCTTTTTAGCCGTTGGATTGCTTGAATATGTGTGGACCCAAAACCGGTAGAGTGAAAGAAATTACCTCTCTTAGTAACCCTATCATAAAAGATCTTAAAGCACTTAACCAAAAGAAAAACCGTAATCGTGAAGGTCTTTTCATGGCAGAGGGATTGAAATTGGTTATTGATGCTCTCAATCTCGGTTGGACAATACAGACACTTATTTTTTCTAAAAGCGAAATTGGTAATGCCACTATCGAAAATACTGCTGCACGCGCTGTAGCCAATGGTGGTTTTGTTATCAAAGCCTCACAAAAGGTTATGGAATCACTTACCCGACGCGATAATCCACAAACAGTTATTGGTATTTTCAAACAAAAATGGCAACCTCTTGAAATGATAAAAGGGCAGGCTAAAGATGTTTACATCGCGCTTGATCGTGTGCGTGATCCTGGAAATCTTGGGACCATTATTCGCACGGCTGATGCTGTAGGTGCTAAAGGTGTTCTTTTAATTGGTGAAACAACAGACCCTTTCTCACCTGAAACAGTTCGTGCAACCATGGGATCTATTTTCTCTATACCTCTTTATCGTTTTGATGAAAGCGCCTTTTTAAACTGGTCAGCTCACTTTAAAGGCATGATTGTTGGCACCCATCTCAAAGGATCTATCGATTATCGCACGCTTGATTTTAAAAATGGTCCGATAATCCTTTTAATGGGAAATGAAAAACAGGGGTTATCAGATATTCTGACAAGTCGGTGTGATAAACTTGCACGTATTCCACAAAGTGGACGCGCTGACTCGCTTAACTTGGCAGTAGCAACAGCTGTGATGCTTTATGAAATCCGTCGCCCTTATTTAACACTGGAACCATGCGAGGAAAAAATATGATCCGCAAATCACTCCCTTTTTTTCTTCTTGGCTTGGCCCTTACAGTAGGACTTGATCAAGCTGTTAAGTATTGGGTTATGTACAATATGCCTCTAGGAACAGAAATTCCGCTTATTCCTTTCCTTTCCCTTTATCATGTACGTAATTCTGGCATTGCATTTTCGTTTTTTTCTTCCTTTTCTCACTGGGGAATCATTGCCATCACGATCATTGTGATTATCTTTCTTTTATGGTTATGGAAGAATACTGAAGACAACAAATTTTTAATGCGCTTCGGTCTTGTCCTTATTATTGGGGGTGCAATCGGCAACCTTATTGATCGTATTCGCTTTCATCATGTCACTGATTATATACTTTTTCACATTGATGATATTTTTCATTTTGCTATTTTTAATCTTGCAGATAGTTTTATCACTCTGGGTGTTATTGCCATCCTTATTGAAGAACTGCGTACTTGGATGAAAGCAAGACATCATTCCAACCATACATCTTCTCATTGATGTTCTCATCGCCTTAAAAAACAGAGATTTTTAACCACCATAAGTCTAATTACAAATTTTCTTGGTTAATTCTTGTGGCCACGTATTTTCTTTATGAGATTTTTTTCTCTTCAACCTTACGTTTTCATCTTTGCTCAATACAAAAAAACTGACTTCAAATAGAAATCAATATCTTTTTATCCATATGTCACACTCTAAGAGAAAATACTTTGCAGCTTTTATTGGCATGCCAACCCTGCTTGTGTGTCGTGCAAGAAAATGTTCTTGATGGATTGAATATAAACAGATTTGTCATCAGGAAATCTTACAATATTTTTTGGAGGGATATTTAGAGTGAAAAATTAATGTATCTTTATATATCAACGTGTTATATAAAAACTCAATTCAATTAGGAGTTCTGGCAGGGCAAAGCATATGCTATCTTGAAGGTTGTAAATAGCGTGATGCTACGCAACACTTTCCTTATCACCTTAAAGATAGATATTTTGTCAGTGGGAATTATAGGGTTCTTGTGAATAATAAAAAAAGTTTTAGTATCGTCTTTTTATCTTACAAAAATATGGCGAAAAATGGAAATGTTTTTCATGAAAATGAACCATTTCCTTACCAATTTGTAAGGTTCCTTGCTTCGATAAATCTCTTGTAATTTTTAAATAAATCTCCATAATAAAGAGGAAAATATGCTGGAATTCCGCCAGTGATTCTGAAGGTTTTTTGTATTCGCCAAATTAAGGCTTGTACAAAGTTTGTCTCTGAAATGAGAGAGACACTTAAAAACCCAATGCCTGACGGAACATATGCTAAAGGATTTTATATTATGGCTAATTTTAAAAATTTACGTTCAACGCCTGCTTCTCATGCTGATGCATCGATTGATCAGGGATTGCGCGACTATATGTTGGGTGTTTACAATACAATGGCCATTGGTTTGCTTATTACAGCTGCTGCTGCCTATGCAATTGTATCATTAGCAACGACAACAGATATGAGCCAAGCAGCAGCTCAGATCAATAGCAGTGTTTATTTGACATCATTTGGAGTAACATTTTATACATCGCCGTTCTCTTATATTGTGATGTTTGCACCACTTGTTGCAGTTTTATTCCTCAGTTTTAAAATTAATACATTAAGTACCAGTGCTGCTCGTAGTCTCTTTTTTGGTTATGCTGCTTTAATTGGGCTTTCACTGTCTTCAATCGTTTTACGTTATACGACAGAGAGTATTGTACAAACTTTTGTTATTTCCGCTGCAACTTTTGGAGCTCTTTCACTTTATGGATATACAACAAAGCGTGATCTTACAGCAATTGGTTCGTTCTTATTCATCGGATTGATTGGCTTGTTGCTTTCTATGGTTGTGAATATTTTTCTTGGATCAAGTGCTTTGCAATTTGCTATCTCCATTATTGGTGTTTTTATCTTTGCTGGTTTAACAGCTTACGATACTCAAAACATTAAGTTGATGTATTATGAAGGGGATCAAGGTGATACCAGAGGTCGTAAAGTCATTATGGGCGCATTGAGTCTTTATCTTGATTTCATCAATATGTTTGTCTTTTTGCTACAATTTCTCGGTTCAAACCGTGATTGATTGCAAAAATCATCGCTTAATGAAAGAACCTTGTTTCTAAAAGAGACAAGGTTCTTTTGTTTTTAGTGTAAGTTTTTATCCTTTACCTTTTAGGAATTATTCTTTTCGTACAATGACAAAAATGCCTTACAAGCAAAAACTCCCTTGGTTTAGTGGTTTTATTCAACAAAAGCTCCATAACACCCTTTTAAAGGCAATCCATAGCCGTTCTCATCATCCATCAAATATCCTCAACCAAAATAATCATTATGATCTGACCGTTGCTTCCTATAATGTGCATAAATGTGTAGGTGTTGATAAAATTTTTAATCCTACACGGATTGTCCGTGTTATCACTGAATTACAAGTTGATATCCTTGCTCTTCAAGAAGCAGATAAACGTTTTGGAGAACGTATTGGTTTGATTAATCTTCAGCTGTTAAAAGCTGAAACCGGTTTGATCCCTGTACCTCTCAATACTATGTCACCTCATGGTCACGGTTGGCATGGAAACGCTCTCTTTTTGCGAAAGGGATATGTACGTGACACTTTACAAATCTCTCTTCCTGGTATTGAACCACGTGGAGCTATCATTGTAGAGTTAGAAATGACAGCAGGCCCTATTCGTATTATTGCGGCTCATTTTGGCTTATTACGTTATTCTCGTAAACAACAAACAAAAATGCTCCTTGCAATTTTGCAAAAACGCTCCCTTATGCCTACACTCCTCATTGGAGATTTTAACGAATGGCGAATGGGAAAAGGCTCATCTTTAAACCATTTTTATCCCTATTTTAATAGCACACTTGAAGTTGTACCAAGCTTTCCCTCTCGCTTTCCCTTTTTAGCCCTTGATCGCGTTTTTGCCTTTCCTCACCAATTGGTAACAAATCTTGAAAACCACTATTCACCACTTGCACGCATTGCCTCAGATCATTTGCCAATCAAAGCTTATCTTAATCTTGCTAATGCAATAAACATCCTGAAAAATAAATAAAAAAAGTTAATGAGCCTCATCCCAATTTTGAGCCGTCATGACTTTCACTTCAAGGGGTACAGACAAAGATAAAATTGGCATTGTAGAATTTTCCATGACATTTTTAACAACAGCCATGGTTTTTTTACTTTCTTCTTCTGGTACTTCAAAAATCAGTTCATCATGCACTTGAAGTAACATTTTTGCTGATAAATTTTCTTCTTTTAAAGCATCTTCCATCTGTATCATAGCACGGCGAATAATATCGGCCGCAGAACCTTGAATGGGAGCATTGATAGCCGCTCTCTCATTAAGAGAACGAATTTTTAAATTCTTTGCTTTTATTTCTGGATAATGAATACGACGTCCAAAAATTGTTTCTACATAACCATTCTCACGCGCAAAGCTTTTAGTCTTTTCCATATAATCTTTAATTTCTGGAAATCTTTCAAAATAAAGTTGAATATAACGACTTGCTTCTTGACGTGAAATCCCTAATTGATTGGCTAATCCAAAAGCTGAAATACCATAAATAATACCAAAATTAATTGCTTTTGCACGCCGTCGTGTATCTGAAGGCATTCCCTCTATCGCAACGCCAAACATTTCTGACGCCGTTATAGCGTGAATATCATGTCCTTTAGCAAAAGCTTCTTTTAATGCTTTTATATCCGCAATATGTGCAAGAATGCGTAATTCAATTTGACTATAATCAGCAGAAAGCAAAAGATGTCCTTTGGAAGCAATAAAAGCTGTTCGAATTTTACGTCCTTCAGCAGTTCGTACTGGAATATTTTGCAAATTTGGCTCTGATGATGATAACCGCCCTGTGGACGTTATTGCCAAAGAATAATTCGTATGAATACGCCCTGTTTTTGATAAAATATAAGAAGGTAAAGCATCAGCATAGGTCGATTTTAACTTTGCAAGTTGACGCCACTCAATAATTTTACGCGGTAAAATATGACCTTCAGCAGACAACTCTTCTAAGGTTTGTGCAGAAGTTGACCATTGTCCACCCTTTGTCTTAGCGCCTCCAAGCAATCCCATTTTTCCAAAAAGGATATCCGCTAATTGCTTTGGCGAAGCAAGATTAAACTTTTCATCCGCTTCTTTATAAATTTCTTCTTCTAAAATTAAAGCAGCTTGCGCCAATTCTCCTGAAAGGCGCAATAAAATCTGCCTATCAATAAGAATCCCGCGTTCTTCCATTCTTGCAAGAACTTCTACAAGAGGTCGATCAAGGCGTTCATAAATTTTTGTCATACCCCGAGAGATAAGTTGCGGTTTCAAAACTTGCCAAAGACGTAGCGTTATATCCGCATCTTCCGCTGCATAAAGGGTTGCTTGTCTTAAATCTACTTGTGCAAAAGAAGTAATTTTTTTTCCGTTATGTGTTAAATCCTTATAGGCAATTGGTTTATGTCCAAGCCAACGTTCTGATAAATCATCCATATTATGGGTTAAAGTTCCAGCATCCAAGGCATAGGACAAAAGCATGGTGTCATCAAAAGAACGTATCACAATGTCATATTGCTTCATCACCAACCAATCATATTTTATATTCTGACCAATTTTTAACACCGCTGAATCTTCTAATATCGGTTTTAAAAGTGCTAAAGCTTTTCGGGTCTCAATCTGGGAGGCAATGCGCCCACCCCCCAAAAGGTCTTCCTCTCCTTCATCAAAATGTTCAAGAGGTATATAAGCTGCTTTTTCTGGCTGTAATGCAAGTGAAAAACCAACAAGCTTTGCTTGCATCGGATCAAGAGAGGTTGTTTCAGTATCAAAAGCAAAAAAACCCTGCTCTTGTGCTTGTAATAACCACTCTTTTAAAATTTCCTCATCAAGAATTGTTGTATAAGTCTCTCTTGTAATTTTTTGAGTCAGTGCTTGATCTTTACGTTTTTGTGCAAAAGCTTGTGGAGAATTTTCAGAAAATTTATGAAGAGATTTTTGCTCTATGTTCTTGATGTTAGAATCATGTTGGTTCTTAGGCTTTTCCCATTCAATATCTACATCAAGTGCATCAATAACAGCTGCATCGCATGCCGTCGCCTCTGCTACGCGACGCGTTAATGTTGAAAATTCCATTGCTTTCAAAAAAGCAATTAAGCGTGGCCCATCTTGTGGCTCTAAAATAAAATCATCTAAATCACTGTCTATAGGAACATCTGTTTTAAGCTTAACAAGTTCACGAGAAATTTTAACCTGTTCACTATAAGCTTGTATGTTTTCACGTCGTTTTGTTTGTTTAATTTCAGTTACACGTTGCAACAAAAGATCAAGAGAACCAAACTGATTTAACAACTGAGCAGCAGTTTTTGGTCCAATGCCTGGAATACCTGGTACATTATCCGTCGAATCTCCAATTAATGCTTGTAAATCGATCATCTTTTCAGGGGGAACACCCCATTTTTCTATAACTTCTGAGACACCTACATGCTTATCTTTCATTCCATCATACAAAGATACATGCTTATTGACGAGTTGCATAAGATCCTTATCAGAGGAGATAATTGTTGTTTTTGCACCAGCCTTTGTTGCCAATTGTGCGTAGGTCGCTATCAAATCATCTGCTTCAAAGCCTTCCTTTTCAATACAAGGCAAATTAAAAGCCTTTGTTGCTTGGCGTATTAACGCGAATTGAGGAATTAAATCTTCGGGAGGTTCAGAGCGATTCGCTTTATACTGAGGGTAAATTTGTTTCCGAAAAGTATCAGATGAATAATCAAAAATAACAGCAAAGTGTGTTGGAACAATACCTGTCACTGTGTTACGAGCATCGCAAAGTAATTTCCATAACATATTACAAAAACCAGCTACTGCTCCTACAGGAAGTCCATCCTTTTTACGTTTTAAAGGCGGTAAAGCGTAATAAGCACGAAAAACATAGCCTGATCCGTCAACCAACAAAAGATGATCTGTTGCTTTCATGACAATTTTATTTCTCCATTTCAGCTAAAAAAACACATTCCCCTTATATATTTTTTTCACTTTTATTTTAATTTTTTTCATTTTGCCTCTAAAAAGCCATTTTTTCTTTTCATAAGACATGAAGTCGTTACACTTTATATTACGTACCTAGAGCTTTTCTTTGCTGTTACAGGATTAATAGCTTTCATTTTGCTCCTCCTATGATAGCTGAGGTACAATGTAGCGACAGGGTCGTTGTGGTGTTCCCCTCCCCACAACGACCGTTTTTTTTGATATCCTTATTTCTCATTCTTAATCTTAAGTGACTTTTTTAGAGATACGGTGGAGATGTTATTCATGAATTTTGAAGTTATTCCACAGAGCTTTTTCACCCATTTTTCTGATAAAATCAGCGTGCAACCTTTTTTCCTGTGCACTCAATCTTGAAGGTAAAGCCTGTGGACGAAATTTAATTGCATAAGCTATATCTTTATCATTTTGGATATGTTCATTAACATTCCTTCTGTTCTCAAAACCCAATACGCCCTGCTTTCCACCAATTAATTCAATATAAACATCGGCTAAAATCTCTGCATCAAGCAAAGCGCCATGAAGAACACGATGGCTATTATCAATTCCAAAACGTTTACATAAAATATCAAGAGAATTAGGACCCATAGGAAATTTACGTCGTGCCATAGCCAATGTATCAAGAATATTATCAACACTGATAAGCGGCTTATTGACGCGTTTTAATTCTGCATTAATAAAACCTATATCAAAACTCGCATTATGTGCAATCATGGTTGCACCATTGATAAATTCCAAAAATTCATCAACAATATCACTAAAACTTTTCTCGTTTTTTAAGCGTTCATTGGTTAATCCGTGAATTGCTACAACTTCATCAGGAATAATAACGCCTTCAGGATTTAAATAAACATGAAACTGGCGTCCCGTAAGATAACGATCAACCATTTCTACACAACCAATTTCGATTATGCGATCTTTCTCTTTATCTAAACCTGTTGTTTCTGTATCAAAAATAATTTCCCGCATAACTTCAATTCTTTAGCAATTTCTTTATCAGATCAAAAACCTGTTGACGTGTATTTTCTAAATCTTTCCCTGTATCAATAATAAAATCAGCACGTTCTCGTTTTTTTTCATCCGGCATTTGCTTCGCATTGATAAAGGCAAATTTTTTCTCATTCATCCCTTGGCGAATCATCACACGTTCTTTTTGTATTTCTGGTGGAGCAGAAACAACAATAACGCTATCTACACGACTTTCACCATTTTTTTCAAACAGAAGTGGAATATCAAGAATAACTAATTTTTCCCCCTGGTGGCGCGCTGTATCAATAAATTTTTTTTCTTTTTCTTGCACCAAAGGGTGAATTATTTTTTCTAATGTTTGTAATTTTTCCTTATCATCAATCAAAATTTCAGAAAGTTTCAAACGATTAACTTCACCGTTTTCAACAACACCAGGAAAAATACGCTCTATGTGTGATAAAGCTGGCTCGCTTTTATAAAGCTGTTGTACTGCTTCATCAGCACTAAAAACCGAAATACCCGCTTGCTTAAAAAAATCAGCAACTGTTGATTTTCCCATAGCAATTGATCCCGTCAATCCTATGATCTTCATTCTCTCTCTTCACTCATATCCTCTAAAATAGCTGTCCGTAACGCTTTTGTTACCTGTGGTCTTATTCCAAACCACCGTTCAAAACCTATAACAGCCTGATGGAGAAGCATCCCAAACCCATCAACAGTTTTTAGACCACAAGCTTCTGCCTGTTGTAAAAAAGGGGTTATCAATGGTGTATAAACAATATCTGTTACTAATGCCGTTTTTTTTGCCTTATGAAAATCACAAAAAAAAGGATTATTTTCTTCTTCTGGATTTTTTATGCCTATGGACGTTGTATTAACAATCAAATCAGCTTGATAAAGTATTTCATGGACCTTATGCCAATCGTAGACTTTAATGTTTTTTCCAAAATGCTGAGCTAAATTATCAGCACGTTGTCTTGTACGGTTAACTAAATAAATCTGCTCAAATCCACGTTCTTTTAAAGCATATAGGATAGCGCGCGCAGCACCACCTGCCCCAAAGACAAGAGCTGTTTCCCCTCCCCAATCAGATGCAAAATCATCAAGATTAGCGCTAAAACCATAGGCATCACTATTTGTGGCACAAAGTTTATCTCCTTCATACCAAAGTGTATTAGCAGCACCAATCATTGTTGCTCTCTCATCTTTATAATCTGCTAAACGAAAGGCTTCTTGTTTATGAGGTAGAGTAACATTTCCTCCACAAAAGCCCATTGTTTTTAAAGAACTCATAAAATGGTTGAACTCTTCAGAAGACACTTCCTGTGCAAGATATTCCCCTTGTAAACCATATTGTTTAAGCCAAAAATTATGAATTTTTGGCGATTTTGAATGATGAATAGGAAAACCAACAACAAAAGCGCGGGGATAATTTGTTTTTTTTATTGTTAAGTCAACCATCGATAATCCCTAAATAACGTAATTTTACGAGTAGAGGGAGCAAAGGTAAACCAACAATAGTAAAAAAATCTCCATCAATTTTTTCAAAGAGATGGATACCCTCTCCTTCAATTTGATAGATTCCCACACTGTTTAAAACATCTTTTCCTACGCGTGCTAAATAACGCTCAATAAATTTTGATGAAAGTAAACGTACGGACATATGTGCACTAAAAGCTTCAACCCAAATTTTTTGACCATTTTTAAATAAAGCTACCGCACTGTGAAGAGAATGTGTTTTTCCTGATAACTCGCATAAACGTTGATGTGCTTCCTTAATACTTGTTGCTTTATGAAAAACTTTACCTTCAAAATCAAGTACTTGATCACAACCTATAACAAAAGAATCAGGAAAACGATCTGAAACATTTTTTGCTTTTGCACCTGCTAGAAAACAGCTGAGTTCTTTAGGTGTTTTTTCTTTTGCTTTTTTTTCTACTTCTCTTTCATCAAAAGAAGCTCCTTCAATCAAAAAATTTAAACCTGCTTTTTTTAATAATTGTGCACGATAAAAACTAAGAGATGCTAATATTAATGTCTCTGTGTTCATGAGAATTTTCTCTCATTTTCCTTCACGAAATCGTGATAAAAGTTCGAATATTGCCGCTGCAGTTTCTTCAATAGAGCGTCTTGTGACATCAATAATAGGCCAACCAAAACGTTCGCAAATGCGTTTCGCATAGATTAATTCTTCACCTATGTTAATACGATTTGTGTAACTATCAAGAGCAAAACCTTCTCCCAAATCACGATTTTGGCGAATATGTGAGATCCTTTCAGCTGAAGCAATTAAACCAATAATTAAAGAATTTTTTGCCTCTAAAAGGGATTCTGGTAAATCAATATTAGGAATAAGAGGAACATTGGCTGTTTTGATTCCGCGATTTGCTAAATAGATACTTGTTGGCGTTTTAGAGGTCCTTGAAATTCCTACAAGAATTACATCCGCTTCAGATAAACTACTGGAAGATTGCCCGTCATCATGCTCTATCGTAAAATCCAATGCCTCAATACGGCGAAAATAATCAGCATTAAGATCATGTTGTGCGCTCGCACGTAAATGGGTTGGCATTCCGAGATAAGACTGAAAAGCATTTAAAACAGGATGTAATATATCAATATAGGGAACTTTTATTTTTTCGCATCTTTTCTGAAGAAGAAGTTTAAGTTCTTCATCAATTATTGTGTAAAGAACAATACCTGGCTCTTGTTGTATTTCATCAAGAGCTTTTTGTAACTGTATTTTGTTACGAATCATAGGATAGATATGTTCTGTTGCCTGACTCATTGTATACTGGGATGCTACAGCTCTTCCAACAGAGATTAAAGTTTCCCCCGTTGCATCAGAAAGCATGTGTAAATGAAAGGATTTTTTTTCTTTTGTCACAAAAATTTTAACTCCTTGTTAAGATATGTGTATATATCTCTAAGCTTTTTTATAAAACTAAAATTTAGGAAAAATCTTCCATTATTATGCACAGATAACCCCCTTGTGATAATATAAAACCTCTTAGAAGAAAAAAGAGGGGATAATATCTTTAAGATAGTGTTATCTTTATCCTTTTTTTCTTCTCTTTTGTGGATGAAATTGAGGATAAATAAGGTATAAAAAATAATTCACACTAAACACAGTTATAAATAAAAAGAACCTCTCTTCTAATATAAAATTATTAATAAAAAATTCTGTGAAAAATAATTTTGAATAGCATTTTATTAATGCTATATGTTTAGTTAATTATTTTGTAACAAAAACATTAGCTACTATTTGAGTTTTATATTTTTAAAACTTTTCATATAATTACACAAATAAATTTCATATAAGTGGTACTTGCAGATTAAAAAAATTGAGTGTAGAATAGCTTTTTCTTGAAGAATATTCCATTCGTAAAATTTCCATAAATTATTTAAGATAATCTTTTCCTTAATTACAAAGAGCATATTTCATGCAAAAAATGAAACTACAAGAACTTAAAAGCAAAAATCCCGTTGAGCTTGTTTCTTTTGCTGAGACATTAGAAGTTGAAAATGCCTCCCTTATGCGCAAACAAGAATTAATGTTTGCGATCTTGAAAAAACTTGCTCTACAAGATGTAGAAATTATAGGAGAAGGTGTTGTTGAAGTTTTACAAGATGGATTTGGATTTTTGCGATCTGCTGATGCTAATTATCTTCCTGGACCTGATGATATTTATCTTTCACCTTCACAAATTCAGTCATTTTCTTTAAAAACAGGCGATACCATCGAAGGTCCTATACGAAGCCCAAAAGAAGGGGAACGTTATTTTGCTCTTCTTAAAATTAATACAATTAATTTTGAAAAACCTGAAAAAATTCGTTATAAAATTCATTTTGATAATCTTACACCTCTTTATTCAAATGAACGATTTCAAATGGAAATACAAGATCCTACAGAGAAGGATATGTCATCGCGTGTGATTGATTTGATATCTCCATTGGGAAAAGGACAAAGAGGATTAATTGTTGCACCACCTCGGACGGGAAAAACAGTTCTCCTTCAAAATATTGCTCATTCTATTACCACTAATCATCCCGAATGTTATCTTATTGTTCTTTTGATTGATGAACGACCAGAAGAGGTTACAGATATGCAGCGTTCAGTAAAAGGAGAGGTCGTTTCTTCTACTTTTGATGAGCCTGCAATACGTCACGTACAAGTGGCAGAAATGGTTATTGAAAAAGCCAAACGCCTTGTGGAGTATGGGCGTGATGTTGTTATTCTTCTAGATTCGATTACACGTTTGGGGCGTGCATATAATACGGTTGTTCCTTCTTCAGGTAAGGTTTTGACAGGTGGTGTGGATGCAAATGCTTTGCAGCGTCCAAAACGTTTTTTTGGTGCTGCACGTAATATTGAGGAAGGTGGATCTTTAACCATTATTGCAACGGCTTTGATTGATACAGGTAGCCGTATGGATGAGGTTATTTTTGAAGAATTTAAAGGAACTGGTAATTCGGAAATCGTTCTTGATCGAAAGGTTGCTGATAAGCGTATTTTCCCTGCTATGGATATTTTGAAGTCAGGGACGCGCAAAGAAGAGCTTTTGGTTGCACGACAAGATTTGCACAAAATTTTTGTTCTTCGTCGTATTTTAGCGCCTATGAATGTAACAGATGCAATTGAGTTTTTGATTGATAAATTAAAGCAAACAAAAAACAATAGTGAATTTTTTGATTCAATGAATACATAGAATCATTAGGGTTTTTATTAGGATAGAACCTGTGGATACAATCTTTGCTGTTTCGAGTGGATTGTTACCTTCAGGGGTTGCAGTCATTCGTCTTTCTGGTCCTCGTGTTGTGGATATAGTTAAAACGCTTTGTGGTTGTTTACCTAAAGCACGCTTTATGCATTATGGAAATCTTACTTCTCGTGATGGTAGTTTTTTAGATTCTGCTTTAACTGTTTTTTTTCCTGCTCCGCATAGTTTTACGGGAGAAGACTGTGCAGAATTCCATTTGCATGGCGGAAAAGCAGTTGTTAATCGTTTTCTTGATGAATTATCGACATTTTCTGGATGCCGTATGGCTGAGGCAGGTGAGTTTTCACGTCGTGCATTTATGGAAGGAAAATTAGATCTCGTTCAAGCAGAAGGTTTGGCTGATTTAATAGAGGCAGAAACGGAAAGCCAACGGCGTTTAGCCGTTATGGGGACAAGTGGACATTTAACGACGCTTTATCGTAATTGGCGCCATAAACTTATGAAAGCGCGTGCTTTTATTGAAGCAGAACTTGATTTTTCCGATGAAGCAGATATTCCCAATGCAATATCTGATAAAATTTGGAAAGATGTGGAAAATCTTTATACTTCTCTTCGAGAACATATTGCTGAAGGAGAGCGTGCAAGTATTTTACGTGATGGATTAAAAATTGTTATTGTGGGAGCTCCAAATTCTGGAAAATCAAGCATTATGAATCGTCTTGCAGGAAGATCTGTTTCTATTGTAACGGAGGAAGCAGGGACAACGCGTGATGCTTTAGAAATGAGGCTTATTCTTGGTGGTTTACCCATTTTTTTAACGGATACTGCTGGTTTTAGAAAAACAGAAAATAGGGTAGAACAATTAGGAATAGAAGTTGCTAAACAGCATGTTAGAGAAGCTGATTTGGTTATTTTGGTTTATGATATAGGAAATCCTAAGCAAGTCGATTTACCAGAAACATCGGCTGAAATATGGCGTGTTGGTAATAAGCTTGATCTTTATGAAAAAAATGATCAGGATTGGTCTATACAATTTTCCGCATTAACGGGTTTAAAATTTGATTCTTTTATAAAAAAACTTGAAACATTTTGTCATCAACGTGCTTCTGAAATTGGGAATCTTGTTCCGGCGCGTAAAAGACAGCTTCAATTATTAAAGGAAGCTGTTAAGGAGATTGAAAATTCTCTCAATTATCATTCTCTTGATCTTAGTTTACGTGCAGAACATCTCCGTCGTGCAGGTGATTTTCTTGGAAAAATTACGGGAGATATTGATGTTGAAGATTTACTTGATATTATTTTTTCAGAGTTTTGTGTTGGTAAATAATGATTCACGTGAAACATTGATTATTTCATAGACAGATTATAAAGATTATGTAACTTATGTTCTGTTTCACGTGAAACTTTAGAATATTCTTTATGGAATAAATTAAATGCAATCATATGATGTTGTCATTGTTGGTGGTGGTCATGCTGGCTGTGAAGCAGCTTCAGCTTCGGCGCGTGTAGGTGCACGTACAGCACTTGTGACACATAAAATATCAGCTTTGGGAACAATGTCGTGTAATCCTGCTATTGGGGGTCTTGGGAAAGGGCATTTAGTACGTGAAATAGATGCTTTAGATGGTCTCATGGGACGCGCAGCAGATGCTGCGGGAATTCAGTTTAGGCTCCTTAATCGACGCAAAGGACCAGCAGTAAGAGGTCCACGGACACAAGCAGATCGACAACTTTATAAAAAAGCCATTCAAAAACTTTTAAAAGAACAAGAAAATCTGACACTCATTGAAGATGAAGTTATTGATTTGGTTTTAAAAGATCATTCCGTATCAGGCGTTATTTTAAAAAAACAAGGAACAATTTTTTCCGGTGCTGTTGTTTTAACAACGGGGACATTTTTAAATGGCTTTATTCATATTGGTGATAAAACGTGGGCTGCTGGTCGTATGGGAGATCTCTCAAGTGTGCAACTTGCTGAGCATTTAAAAAATTATGCTATAAAATTTGGACGATTAAAAACAGGAACTCCTGCTCGTCTGAGTAAGAAAACAATAGATTGGGATCGTCTCCCAAAACAACAAGCCGATGAAAATCCTGTTCCTTTTTCTCTTTTAACAGAGAAAATTAAACAGCCACAAATTGAATGTGCAATAACACGCACAAATGCGCAAACACATCAAATTATCCGTGATAATATTCACCGTTCTGCTTTATATTCTGGAAATATTGAAGGGTTAGGACCCCGTTATTGTCCTTCAGTTGAAGATAAAATTGTTAAATTTGGGGAACGTGATGGACATCAGATTTTTCTGGAACCAGAAGGATTAAATGATGATACAGTTTATCCAAATGGCCTTTCTACTTCTCTTCCTGAAGATGTACAAATTTCCCTATTAAAAACCATTGAAGGATTGGAAAATGCTACAGTTTTGCAACCTGGTTATGCTATTGAGTATGATTTTGTTAATCCACAACAATTAACAAGAAGTTTAGAATTACGTTCTTTACCAGGTCTATTTTTAGCAGGACAAATTAATGGGACAACAGGATATGAGGAAGCTGCAGCACAGGGACTTTTAGCTGGATTAAATGCGGCACGTAAAGTGGGTAAATTAGATGAAATATTTATAAGTCGTTCTACAGCTTATATTGGTGTTATGGTTGATGATTTAGTTTCACGTGGTGTTTATGAACCTTATAGAATGTTTACATCACGTGCTGAATTTCGTTTATCTTTACGATCTGATAATGCTGATGCGCGTTTAACACCTTTGGCACAAGAATGGGGGATTGTCAGTAAAATAAGGTGGGACTGTTATCAGAAAAATCAACAACGGCTCGATCAAGCACGATCAATATGCCAAAATCTCTTTTTAACACCTAATGAAGCTTCTGCTCATGGATTAAATGTGAATCATGATGGAATTCGGCGTTCGGCTTATGATTTTCTTGCTTATCCTCATATGACTTTAGAGCGTCTTTCACATTTTTGGCCACAACTACAAACAATTGATTCTAAAACTGTAGAATCTTTAGAAATTGAAGCACAATATGCGGTTTATTTAGATAAACAAGCACAAGATATAGCCTCTCTTCAGAGAGATGAGCGTTTAGAAATTCCTTCATCTCTTGATATTCAGGCAATTTCAGGTCTTTCAAATGAACTAAAATCAAAAATTCAAGAAATGTCGCCGCGTTCAATTGCTGATGCACAAAAAATTGATGGTATGACACCTGCTGCGTTATCCCTTATTATTACATATATTCAACGTAAAAGACGTGAAAAGGCTAAAACAGCTTAATGGATTTTTCTACCGAACAAAAATATCAGCAACTCTTAAATATTGTTCCTTCTGTTTCACGTGAAACGATGGAAAATTTAATTCAGTTTGAGTCTTTAATACTTCAATGGAATGCGCATATTAATTTAATATCTGCTGCAACAATACCAGATCTATGGATACGGCATATTTTAGATTCAGCACAAATTTTTCCTTTATATCCTCATTCTTTACAGTGGTGTGATTTAGGATCAGGAGGAGGTTTTCCCGCAATTGTGATCGCTATCTTTTTGAAAGAAAAAAGAACAGGACATATTAATCTTGTTGAAAGTAATGGAAAAAAAGTTGCTTTTTTGCGAACAGTTATTGCTCAACTCAATCTTCCTGCAACGGTTTATCATGCTAGAATTGAAGATATCTATCAAAAAATTCCCATATCCGATATTATAACGGCACGGGGTTTAGCGCCGCTCAATGCTCTTTTACAGCTTATTTTTCCTTTATTAACAGAAAAAACAATCGCTCTTTTGCAAAAAGGTCGGGATTACGCTACAGAAATAAAAAATGCCTCTGCCAATTGGCACTTTGATCTGTTAAAACATAAAAGTAAAGTTGATGAAAATTCTGTTATTTTAGAAATTTCTCATATTCGATCATATTAGAGGGTAAAGCAAAATGAGCGAAACAAGAATTATCGCTATTGCAAACCAAAAGGGTGGAGTCGGAAAAACAACCACAGCAATTAATCTTGCAACAGCTTTAGCAGCCATTGGTGAAAATGTCCTTATTATGGATGTTGATCCACAAGGTAATGCAAGTACAGGATTAGGAATTGATCGTAATAGCCGTCCTTTGTCGTCTTATGATGTTCTGGTTTCTGGAGTTTCAATTACACAAGCGGCTTTAAAAACAGCTGTACCCAATCTTTACATCGTTCCTTCTACACTTGATCTTTTAGGTGTAGAAATGGAAATTTCTTCATCACAAGACCGTATACGACGTTTGCGTAAAGCGCTCTATGATGATCCAGAAATGGAAAAAAAATTCAATTATATTTTAATTGATTGTCCACCATCACTTAATCTTCTTACACTGAATGCTATGGGGGCTGCAGATTCCGTTTTGGTACCTATGCAATGTGAATTTTTAGCACTTGAAGGTTTAAGTCAATTGCTTGAAACAGTAAAACAAGTGCGATCCGTTCTTAATCCATCTTTAGAAATACAAGGTATTGTTTTAACAATGTATGATGGACGAAATAATCTTTCAAATCAAGTTGTTGAAGATGTACGTTCTTTTATGGGAGATAAAGTTTATCGTACTGTTATTCCACGAAATGTAAGAGTATCAGAAGCACCCTCTTTTGGTAAACCTGTATTGCTTTATGATCTCAAATGTGCTGGGAGCCAAGCTTATTTGCGTCTAGCATCAGAAATGATCCAACGTGAAAAACAAGCACGCGCTGCTGCTTAGAAATATAAAAAATATATAAAAGTTCAAAGAGAAAAATTATGAATGATGATCTCTCAAAAAAAAGACTAGGACGTGGATTAGCAGCATTGATTGGCGATATCAATTTAAACAACAATCTTGCACGTTCATCAAGTTTTGATAAATTGACTGAATCCAATAGCATTTCCGAAAGGTTTGTTCCTCTTGAATCTATTTCATGTAATCCTCATAATCCGCGGCGTCATTTTACTGAAACAGAGCTTGATAATTTGGCACAATCAATTCGTCAACATGGTGTGGTTCAGCCTGTTATTGTAAGACCTTTAAGAGATCATCCTCATCGGTTTGAATTGATCGCGGGTGAACGGCGTTGGCGTGCTGCACAACGTGCAAATTTAAGTCAATTACCTGTTATTGTTCGTGATGTGGATGATAAAACTGCTTTGGAATTGGCTATTATTGAAAATGTTCAGAGGGCTGATCTTAATCCTATTGAAGAAGCAAAGGGATATGAGATGCTCCTGAATGAACATGATTATACACAAGTCGATTTAGCACACGTCATTGGAAAAAGTCGCAGTCATGTTGCAAATACGCTTCGTTTGTTAAAACTTCCAGAAAAAGTACAACAATTTTTAACCGATGGACAACTTTCTGCTGGGCATGCACGGTGTCTTATAACCGTTGATAATCCACAAGAATTAGCTGAAAAAATTATCCGTGAAGGACTTTCTGTGCGTCAAACGGAAATACTTGCCTATGAGCAAGCTAATCCTAAGACTAAAAAACGTACTGCTATGGAAAAAGATGCAGAAACAAAATCTTTAGAAAAATTACTTGCAGATGTCATTGGAATGAAGGTTATCATTCGGCATGGTAAAAAAGGTGGTGATTTAAAAATACATTATTCTTCACTAGAACAGTTGGATGATATTTGTCGTCGTTTGCAAAATTAATCAATTATTTTAAAAGACTTTTTTAACAATTTCCTTTTAAAATTTCGATTATTCTATACATATGTTGTTTAGAAAATTCTATATTACTTGAAGGGATAAAGTTTTGTTTCTAAGTAGAATTTTCTTCTTCAGTAAGCCCATTCAATGTTGTTTGAAATGTTAGGAAAGCAACAACAAAATCTTTTGGTGTAAAATTATTTTCTCTTAAAATATTTACCAATCCTTGTTTACTAGAAATATAAGCGACATATCCTTCAATATTATCATTATCAGCGGTGAAATCACTTTTTGTATTTTCTTTTTCTGGCTCTGGAGGTAAATTTTTACATTCTTTTTCGGTTTTTTCCAGCTTTAAAAGAAGATCTTCTGTTAGGGGATAATTGGCAATGAAAGGTAATGTAAGAGAAGGATTAACCGTTTCTTGCTTTTTTTCTTGAGCATATGATAGAAAAGGGAAAAGAAAAAAAAGCACAATGCAACTTTGAACATAATTAAAAAACATCCTTTCTTTTTCGAATTTCAGAAAAAACCTCTTCATCTGTAGAATCTTTCATTGAGAGATTTTTTCTGATTGCTTGATCATCCCAACGAAGAAAGGGGTTTGTTGCTTTTTCTTGCCCTAAAGTGACAGGTAAAGTCATGGCATTTTGTGAGCTTAATGAAAAAACTTCTTCTGCTCTTTGTTGAAGTTTTTGATTATGTGGATCAAGTGTTAATGCGAAAAGAGCATTGTTTTTTGTATATTCATGTCCACAATAGAGAAGTGTTTCATCAGGAAGTTGACGAAGCTTTTTTAAAGAGTTCAGCATTTGTGCTGCTGTTCCTTCAAATAGACGTCCACAACCGAGAGAGAACAGTGTATCTCCAGCAAAGAGTAAATTTTTTTCAGGAAAATAATAGGATAATGCTCCTAAAGTATGGCCAGGTGTTGAGAGAGCTAAAAGTGTATAGGAGCCAAAAAAAAGTCTTTCATCAGGTTGAAGTGTTTGATCAAGGTGATGGATTTTATCTCTTTCTGCTTCTGGTCCAATAACCATAGCGTTGTACACTTTTTTTAATTCTGCAACGGCTTCTACGTGATCATAATGATGGTGTGTCACAAAAATAATGTTAAGTATCCAATTACGACGTTTTAAGGCATACTGAATAGCTTTGCTTTCAGGGGCATCAATTGCTGCTGTCATACCACTTTTTTCATCATGAATGAGCACACCAAAATTATCTTCTCGGCAAATGAACTGTTCAATCAACATATCTTTTCTCCTGAACAGTGCACAGTGATAAAATTTATATAATAACGTGTAATATAAATTATGTTATATCTAAGAATTAGATTTATCCTCTTCTGTAAAAAGCCCTTGTGAGTGTTTTAGTATAAGAGGCATTTGGGTAAGCATGAAGAGAATTGTTATAGGCATCACGCCAAAAACTTTGAAACTTGTCCAAAAATTATCGCTAAAATTACGCCAAATGATTTCATTCAAAAGAGCAAGGAAAGCGAAAAAAAATGCCCAACGATAGGTGAGTTTTTGCCAGCCTAAATCATCAAGTTTTAAGGTAGAGTCAAGAGCATAACGCAAAAGTGGTTTTTTAAAAAACATCCCACCAAAAAGTATAAAAGCAAATAAGCTATTAATGATTGTTGGTTTCATCTTTATGAAAGTTTCATTATGAAGCCAGAGCGTTAGAAAGCCAAAAACAAGAACAAATATTCCCGAAATAAGAGGCATAATAGGAATTTGTCTTGCAAGGATCCATGATAAGCTTAGAGAAATAATAATCGCTACCATAAAAATAGCTGTTGCAGGGAAAATAGGCTTACTAAAATTTTGAAAAAATTCAATGTTTTTTATCAACCATTCTCCCTTATAATTGGCAAAAAAGAAGGCGACCAATGGTCCCATTTCTAAGAGAAACTTAAATGTTGGTGAGAGAGGCGTTTTTTTATTGTTGTTCATATTTTTCTCAGAATTATTGTGTGAATTAGGGTTCGTTAAAGGTTGTTTCATACATGTTTTCCTACGATAGTTTCGGCAAAGTCAGAAGCAGAAAAGGGTTGAAGGTCTTCAATATTCTCTCCTACACCGATAAAATAAATGGGTAATTTATATTTTGCTGCGATTGCGACAAGAATTCCTCCGCGTGCAGTCCCATCTAGTTTTGTCATGACTAAACCATTAACACCGGCAATATCACGGAAAATCTCCACTTGGCTGAGTGCATTTTGTCCGGTCGTTGCATCAAGCGTTTGAAGGATTGTATGGGGTGCTTGGGGGGAGTGTTTTCTTAAAACACGAATAATTTTTGCCAACTCATCCATCAATTCAGATTTATTTTGTAAACGCCCTGCTGTATCAATAATTAATACATCACTGTTTGCTGTTTTTGCTTTTTCAAAGGCCTCAAAGGCTAAACTTGCGGCATCTGCACCCAATTTGGTTGAAATAACAGGAGAATCGGTACGTTTACCCCAAATATGTAATTGTTCAATCGCTGCGGCTCGGAAGGTATCACCAGCAGCAAGCATAACTTTTAGTCCTCCCTCCGTTAATTTGGCTGCAAGTTTTCCAATAGTTGTCGTTTTTCCAGTACCATTTACACCGACCAGCAAAATAACATGAGGCTTATGACTGAGATCAAGCTCTAATGGTATTGCTACAGGCTCTAAAACTTTTTTGATTTCATCAGCGACAATCGTATGAATATCATCTGGGGAGAGATCTTTTTCATAACGACTGGAAGCTAAAGTATTCGTGATGCGTGTTGCCGTTTCTACACCAAGATCAGCTTGAATAAGAATATCTTCGAGCTCTTGCAATGTCTCTTCATCAAGTTTTCTCTTAACAAAGAGGTCGCTAATTGATCCGCTTAGGCGTTGTGAAGAAAGGGCTAAACCTTTTTTAAGGCGTCCAAACCACGCTGTCTTTTTTTGTTCCACAGAGGGTTCGGGTAAAGTTTCTTCACTCTTTTTTTCACGAATGGTGTTTGTGACAATAATTTTGCCATAAGGAGAAACATTACCAGAATTGGGGGCTTTATCAGAATGGAGTTCTAAAGATGAGGGGTGGTCATCGTGTTTTGTAGGTGTTGATTTTTGATTTTTTGATTTTTCCTCTTTTTCTTCCTCTATAGAGGTTTGGCTATTTTTTATCCTTTCATTTTTTTCTATTATATCGCTTTTATCAGAAGCAGAAATTTTTTCTATTTCCTGCTCTTTGGATTTGGAATAAGAGAATATTTTTTTTATAAAAGATTTCGTCATAAGAGTTTTCCTGCTCAAGCAGCGTTTAATTTTGGAAGGACAGCAATTAATTTATCGCCATCATGGTCAATGATAAGAGCTTGAACAATTGTTCCTGCTTTTGCACCTTTAATTTGCACAAGAGTATAATCTTCTGTTCGTCCAATTTCATCTTTTTCAACGAGAATTGTTTGTTGACTGTTTTGTAAATGAGCAAGATGTTTTTGGTAAGCCTCTTCACCTGCTTTACGCAAGCTTTCAGCACGCATCTTAATTATTTTACGGTTGACTTGTGGCATTCGTGCGGCAGGTGTTCCTTCTCTTGGACTAAAGGGGAAAACATGAAGGTGGGTTAAATTACACTCTTTGATTAAAGAAAGACTGTTTTGAAACATCTCTTCTGTTTCCGTAGGAAAACCAGCTATTAAGTCGGCACCATAAACCATTGTAGGGCGCTTGGCACGCAATTCTTGGCAAAATTGAATAGCATGTTCACGCAAATGCCGACGTTTCATCCGTTTTAAAATCATATTATCGCCTGCTTGCAAAGATAAATGCAAATGGGGCATGATCCTTTTCTCATAGGCTAAAAGATTTATGAGTTCTTCGTCTGCTTCAATAGAATCAATAGATGAGAGGCGTAATCGGGCCAAATCTGGGACATGATGCAAAATGGCTGAAGTTAATTTTCCTAGAGTCGCTTTTCCAGGCAGATCGTGACCATAACTTGTAAGGTCAACACCTGTAAGGACAACTTCTTGAATCCCCTCGTCTGTCAGTTTTTTAATTTGCTCTATAACAGCACCCATGGGAACTGAACGAGATGGTCCACGTCCATAAGGAATAATGCAAAATGTACAGCGATGATCGCATCCATTTTGTACCTGTACAAAAGCGCGGGTGCGCTCTTGCATTGCACTGACCATATGGGGAGCAATTTTTTGCACTTCCATGATATTATTAATACGCACCTTTTCGGAATGGTTAATACCAAAATCAGGAAGTTGACGATAAGAATGGGCGTGAAGTTTATCTTCGTTCCCTAAAACGAGATCGACTTCTGTCATTGAGGCAAAATTTTGTGCTTCTGTTTGGGCTGCACATCCTGTTACAATAATGCGCGCAAGAGGATTTTCACGTCGCGCTTTGCGGATAGCTTGTTTTGCTTGTCGTACGGCTTCGGCAGTGACAGCGCAGGTATTAAAAATAATAGCACCATCTTTGAGTTGGTCTAGTCCTGAAGAAGTGCTTTCTTTGCGAATGATTTCCGATTCGTAGCTATTGAGTCGACAACCGAAAGTTACAATTTCTACTGCCATCAAGAGTGATCCTTTTTGTAGTACCCTGTTAAAGGGTTTAAAAAACCACTAAATTGATATTTTATGGGTCCTGTCATAATAATGTGATTATCTTCTCGGTAAAAAATATTAAGTATTCCCCCCGGTAAGTTTACATCAATATGGCGCTGTATCAGATTACGTCGATAAGCGGCCACTGCACTGGCACATGCAGCACTCCCACATGCTTGTGTTAATCCTGCTCCCCGCTCCCATGTACGTAAATTTAGACTTTTCTTTGACGTTATGCAAGCAATGGAAATATTGCACCGTTCTGGAAAAAGGGAATCATGTTCAAGTATTGGACCGTATTTTTCTAATGGAATATGTTGAAGATCATTTTCAACAAAAAAGATAGCGTGGAGATTGCCAATAGAGACAAGACAAGCATCTTTTAGGGGACCAGCTGTAATCTCTACATGATTGGTATCAACTATTTCACGTGAAACAGGCATCTCTTTTGCATTGAAATTTGGGCAGCCCATATCAACAGAAATGAGATTGTCGGTTTGGTATTTTCCTTCGATCACTCCAGCGGGGGTTTCTAAACGAAAAATTTCACCAAAATTGTGGTCTTTAAGCCATGCAATGACACAGCGGGTACCATTGCCACAAGCTTTAGCCTTTGAACCATCAGCATTCCATATTTCGATGCGGAAGTCGGCTTCGTTTTGGGTTGGTGTGTGGATAGCCATGATTTGATCAAAATGCATTTCAGGATCTGCTGATAAAGCAAGAATTGCTTGTGGTGTAAGAGCCTGTGTGCTTTCGCGCATATCAGCAACAATAATTTGATTTCCAAGACCGTCCATTTTGCTAAATGGCGTTTTCATGAAATTTCTCTATTCTAAAGATTACTTATCAAAGGATATATGACTAAAAATCTTATAAATTTCTAGTGTTTAATAAATATAAAATTGGGTACGTAAATTATTTTGTTTAAAATAAGGTATTTTAATCCTGTTTTTTTAATTTGTTAATTTATCTTTGTAATTATAAAAAATATTCACTTAATTTTTTGTGAGTTTATTTATTGTCATGGGAGAGAGTACAGATATGTCGTTTTCAAAAATTTCGTTTTTCGTTGCAATGTCAACTGTAATGCTTTTTTTAGGGGGATGTTCAACAACGCGGTTTGACAGTAATGATAATAGTAACGCATTAGAAGTTTTTTATCCATCTCAACAAATGACAACCCTAGAAGTATCTGATTTATCATCTGCTTCTGCGTCGGTATCTGAAGCTGCAAACGCTTTGATGTATGAGAAAGGAGATTCTCAGAGCGATGGACGAATGGCGAGTCTCGAATTACCAAGCAATGCTACTGATTTGTTTCCTGCAAGTATTGCTGGGGTATGGAGTCTTTCTATGGGGGGTAAAATTTGTCGGATTGCAACGCCACAAACAAAGTTTGGACAAGGGTACCGAGCTGGTCCTTTACACTGTCCAGGAATTGTTTCCCAAGTAAGATCGTGGGCTGTTAAAGGAAAAAGATTATATTTTTATAATAGTTCTGGACGTGTTATTATTGCTCTTTATTCTTCAAATGTTGATCGTTTTGAGGGACGTACACTTGATGATCATCCCGTTGTTTTAAGCCGTTAGATCATTTTTGACCGTTTATAAGAAAAATAAGTTATATGAGCAGATTCGTGAAAAGAATTTGTATTTTTTATTGAAAACGGTTGGAAAAAGGTTGTTTAGATGGTTCTCGTTTCAACGCGCTATAAGGAGCTGGTTTCTAAAGGGGAAGTCCGTTTTGATCCAGCTCAGTTGGCTGTAACAGAGCATTTTGATCATTTATTAAAAAAAATTTCGGAACAAAATGCTTCTCGTCCTTGGTCTTGGATATTTTGGTCTTTTTTTAAAAAAATATTTAAAAGGAAAAAACAAAATTTTGCTCGTGTTGTAAAACAAGGGAATGAAAATAGTTCTTTTCAGGGATTATATATTTATGGTGAAGTAGGACGAGGCAAAACCATGCTGATGGATTTGTTCTTTTCTTGTTTGCCGAAGAGCCATAAAAAACGCGCTCATTTTAATGATTTTATGGCTGATGTGCATGAGCGTATTAATGTTTATCGTCAAGCATCTGGGCGTGCAAAATCTAAACAAGATAATCCTATTTTAGCTGTTGCTGAAGATCTTGCACGAGAAGCAAAGGTGCTTTGTTTTGATGAATTTAGTGTAACAGATATTGCTGATGCTATGGTGTTGGGGCGGCTTATTTCTGCTTTGTTTGATAAAGAAGTTTTCTTTATTGCGACTTCAAATGTGGCGCCGAATAACCTTTACTATAACGGTTTAAATCGTGAACTCTTTTTGCCTTTTATTGAAGTTTTGAAAGCATATGTTCGTGTTGTTAATCTTGATGCAAAAACAGATTATCGTCTTGAAAAATCAACTCTAAAGTCTGTGTATGTAACACCATTAGGGAAAAAAGCAGATGAATGTATGGATCAAGCATGGGCACATGTGTTGCAAGGACATAAAGAAAGGTCTGATGAGCTTTCTATAAGAGGGCGCCTTATTCCTATTCCGCGTTTTGCTGCGGGTTGTGTGCGCTTTGATTATCGAGACTTGTGTGCAAAACCTTTGGCCGCAGCTGAGTATTTGGTATTAGGGGAGCGTTATCATACGATTTTTATTGATAATGTACCGATCATGGATGATACATGTCGCAATGAAACAAAACGGTTTATTTTGCTTATAGATATTCTTTATGAGCGCCACATCCGGTTATTTATGTCGGCAGCAGCAGGGGTGGAGGATTTGTATAAGGGGCATGCTCAGACCACGGAAACATTTGAATTCCAAAGAACACAGTCACGTCTTTTTGAAATGCAAAGCTACGATTATTTGAAGTTTTGGGAAGAACATTTTCTTTTGAAGAAGAAGCGTTGATTATACTTTTACCTTTACGTAAACTGTAAAAACAATAACTCTTTGAAATTAAAGAAATGTAATAATTCTGTTGTATTTTTTTTAAATTCACTTTATCGATACATCATGATAATTTTCTAATAATTGTTTCTGCGGAGGGTTGTTGTTTTTGTAAGGAGAGAAATTTGTAAATTTCATTTATTTACTCCTTTTTATGATATTATTTAAAAATGATTGAAGTCAAAAATATTCAGTTTATGGGCGCTGATGAGTGTGCGCTGAATTATCTGAAAGTTAGGAAAAAATAAAATGGCACGAAAAAAAATAGCTCTCGTTGGTTCAGGTATGATTGGTGGTACCTTAGCACATATTATTGGGTTGAAAGAGCTTGGTGATGTGGTCTTATTTGATATTTCGGAAGGTATGCCACAGGGTAAAGCTCTTGATATTGCTGCATCTTCTCCCGTTGATGGTTTTGATGTCAATTTAAAAGGTGCAAATGCTTATGAAGCAATTGAAGGGTCTGATGTTGTTATTGTAACAGCAGGGGTGGCACGGAAACCTGGCATGAGCCGTGACGATCTTTTGGGTATTAATTTAAAAGTCATGGAACAAGTTGGTGCTGGGATTAAAAAGTATGCACCTTCAGCTTTTATTATTTGTATCACAAATCCTCTTGATGCAATGGTATGGGCATTACAGAAATTTTCAGGTCTTCCGGTGCATAAAGTGGTGGGTATGGCTGGTATTCTGGATTCAGCGCGTTTTCGTTATTTTTTATCTGAAGAATTTAAAGTCTCTGTTAAAGATGTGACAGCATTTGTTTTAGGTGGGCATGGTGATTCAATGGTGCCCTTGGTGCGTTATTCAACAGTTGGTGGTATTTCTTTGCCTGATCTTGTTAAAATGGGTTGGACAACAGAGGAAAGAATTGATCAAATTATTCAACGTACTCGTGATGGTGGTGCAGAAATTGTTAGTTTGTTAAAAACAGGTTCTGCTTATTATGCACCAGCTGCTTCTGCTGTTTCTATGGCTGAAGCCTATTTAAAAGATACTAAGCGTGTTGTGCCTGTTGCAGCCTATCTTTCAGGGGAATATGGGGTTAATGATACCTACGTTGGTGTTCCCGTTGTACTTGGTGCGGGTGGTGTTGAAAGGGTCATTGAAATTGATCTTGATAAAGAGGAAAGAGATGCTTTTGATTATTCCGTCAATGCGGTTAAAAAGCTTTGTGAAGCTTGTATTGCTCTTGTGCCTAGTCTCAAGTAAATAAAACAAGCTTTCGTTCATTAAAATAAAGTATTTTAGAATATTAGAACTTTAGTATTAATAATAATCCATAAAAGAAAGGGACTAATGCATGAATATCCACGAGTATCAGGCCAAACGTCTGCTTCATGAATATGGAGCTCCCATTGCAAATGGTGTTGCTGTTTATTCTGTAGAGCAAGCTGAAAAATGGGCAAAAAAATTGCCCGGACCTCTTTATGTGGTTAAAAGTCAGATACACGCTGGTGGTCGTGGTAAGGGTAAGTTTAAAGAACTTGGTCCTGATGCAAAGGGTGGTGTTCGGCTTGCACAATCTGTTGAAGAAGTTGTTGCAAATGTTCAAGAAATGCTTGGAAAAACTTTGGTAACCAAACAAACTGGTCCAGAGGGTAAACAGGTCAATCGTCTTTATATTGAAGATGGTGCTGATATTGAGCGCGAACTTTATCTTTCACTTTTGGTTGATCGTAGTGTTGGTCGGATTGCTTTTGTTGTTTCAACAGAAGGTGGCATGGATATTGAAACGGTTGCTGAAGAGACACCAGAAAAAATCTTCACACTGCCCATTGATGCTACGCAAGGTGTTACCTCTGCTGATTGTGCAAGACTTTGTGATGCGTTAGGATTGCGCGATAGTGCACGGGAAGATGGTGAAAAGCTTTTTCCAATTCTCTATAAGGCATTTTGTGAAAAAGATATGAGTCTTTTAGAAATCAATCCGCTTATTGTGATGAAAGATGGTCACTTGCGCGTCCTTGATGCGAAAGTTTCTTTTGATAATAATGCTTTGTTTCGTCATCAAGATATTTTAGAGTTGCGCGATCTTTCAGAAGAAGATTCAAAAGAAATCGAAGCTTCAAAGCATGATCTTGCTTATGTTGCTCTTGAGGGTACAATTGGTTGTATGGTCAATGGTGCGGGTCTTGCTATGGCAACCATGGATATCATTAAGCTTTATGGAGCTGAACCGGCAAATTTTTTGGATGTTGGTGGTGGCGCATCAAAAGAAAAGGTGACTGCTGCTTTTAAGATTATTACAGCTGATCCAAATGTTAAGGGCATTTTGGTTAACATTTTTGGTGGTATTATGCGTTGTGATGTTATTGCTGAAGGTGTGGTTGCTGCTGTGCGTGAAGTTGGTTTAAAGGTTCCCTTGGTTGTTCGTCTTGAAGGTACGAATGTTGAGCAGGGTAAAGCAATTATCAAGGACAGTGGTTTGAATGTTATTCCCGCTGATGATTTAGATGATGCTGCTCAAAAAATTGTTGCAGCCGTGAAGGGAGCTTAAGTTATGTCGATTCTTGTGAATAAAGAGACGAAAGTTCTTGTTCAAGGGCTTACGGGAA
Organism: Bartonella sp. AU55XJBT; assembly: GCF_028618525.1. The sequence goes on from NZ_JAQITC010000001.1 coordinate 214,442, forward strand.
AAACAGGAACATTTCATACAGAACAGGCGCTTGCTTATCATGGCACGCAGATGGTTGGTGGTGTTAATCCTAAAAAGGGTGGAGAAACATGGGAAGGTTCAAAAGGTGAAACTCTTCCTATCTTTTCTAGTGTTGCAGAAGCAAAAGAAAAAACAGGCGCGGATGCTTCCGTTATTTATGTTCCTCCTGCAGGAGCAGCGGCAGCTATTATAGAAGCGATTGAAGCTGAAGTTCGTTTAATTATCTGTATTACGGAAGGTATTCCCGTTATGGATATGGTTAAGGTAAAGGCACGATTAGAAAATTCAAAATCTCGTCTTATTGGTCCTAATTGTCCTGGTATTCTCACGCCAAACGAATGTAAAATTGGTATTATGCCTGGTTCTATTTTCAGAAAAGGCTCTGTGGGGGTTGTTTCACGGTCGGGAACTTTAACTTATGAAGCTGTTTTTCAAACGAGTCAGGAAGGTCTTGGACAAACAACCGCTATAGGAATTGGGGGTGATCCTGTTAAGGGGACTGAATTTATTGATGTGTTGGAAATGTTTTTAGCGGATGATGAAACCCAATCTATTGTTATGATTGGTGAGATTGGGGGATCTGCTGAAGAGGAAGCAGCACAGTTTTTGCAAGATGAAGCAAGAAAAGGTCGTAAAAAGCCAGTTGTTGGCTTTATTGCTGGTCGTACGGCTCCTCCAGGACGTACAATGGGGCATGCTGGTGCTGTTATTTCTGGTGGTAAAGGTGGAGCAGAAGATAAAATTGCAGCAATGGAATCAGCAGGAATTCGTGTATCCCCTTCGCCATCACAGATAGGTAAGACTTTGATGTCAGTTTTGAAAGGCTAAAAGAAAATTTCACCTGAATTAAGAAAATTTTCTTAATTCAGGTGAAAGAAACTTGAGTATAAAAAGGTAAAACTTTTTTGAATGTTCGATTCCTCATCTGCTTTGTGAGCGTTTAAGGGTCGAAAAGAGATATAAGGAGACGGAATAGATGTTCCGGAGAGGTATATGGCAAGGCAGGACGAGATAAATAGTCTTTTTGCACAGACGTCATTTCTTTATGGTGGGAATGCGGATTATATAGATCAACTTTATGCTCAGTATGAAAAAGATCCCACCAGTGTTGATTCACAGTGGCGTGCTTTTTTTGAAGGCCTTCATGATAACAAAGAAGATGTTCTCAAAAATGCTGAAGGAGCAACGTGGCAGCGTGATAATTGGCCATTAAAGCCAGATGGTGAGTTGGTTTCTGCTCTTGATGGTGATTGGTCTTCTCTTGAAAAATATCTTGGTGATAAATTAAAAGAAAAAGCAGCAACAGGGGGTGCTCAAAAGGGAAAAACTTCCAGTGAACAAGATATTATTCGCGCAACACGTGATTCTGTTCATGCCATTATGATGATTCGTGCGTTTCGAGCTCGGGGGCATCTTCGGGCAAAGCTTGATCCTCTTCAATTGGCAGAAAAGCTAGAAGATTATAAAGAACTTTCTCCGGAAGCTTATGGTTTTACTCCTGCTGATTATGAACGTCCAATTTTTATTGATAATGTTTTAGGGTTGGAATATGCAACTATTCCGCAAATGCTTGAAATTCTCAATCGTACCTATTGTTCAACAATCGGTGTGGAGTATATGCATGTTTCTGATCCCGTCCAGAAAGCATGGCTTCAAGAGCGTATTGAAGGGCGAGATAAAAAAATTGTTTTCACACAGCAAAACAAGAAAGCTATCCTGAATAAGCTTATTGAAGCGGAAGGATTCGAACAGTTTTTAGACACGAAATATAAAGGGACAAAACGTTTTGGACTTGATGGTGGTGAGGCGCTGATTCCTGCCCTTGAACAGATCATTAAATGCGGTAGTGCTTTAGGCGTTCAGGAAGTTATTTTAGGAATGGCTCATCGTGGTCGTTTAAATGTTCTTTCACAAGTTCTCGCTAAGCCGCATAGAGCCATCTTTCATGAATTCAAAGGGGGATCTTATAAGCCAGATGATGTAGAGGGATCAGGTGATGTTAAATATCATTTAGGAACGACAGCTGATTTGGACTTTGATGGAAATAAAGTGCATTTATCGCTTGTGGCTAATCCTTCTCATCTTGAGATTGTTGATCCGGTTGTTATGGGAAAAGCACGTGCTAAACAAGATCAACTTGTGGGGCCTACGCACACTGATTCACTCCCATTAAGTGAGCGTTCAAAAGTATTGCCATTGCTTATTCATGGTGATGCTGCTTTTGCAGGACAAGGCGTTATCCAAGAAACTTTTGGTCTTTCTGGTCTTAAAGGTTATCGTGTTGCAGGCTCACTACATGTGATTATCAATAATCAGATTGGTTTTACAACGGCGCCACGTTTTTCACGTTCTTCCCCTTATCCATCTGATGTTGCAAAAATGATTGATGCTCCCATTTTCCATGTGAATGGTGATGATCCTGAAGCGGTTGTTTTTGTTGCTAAAATAGCAATGGAGTTTCGTCAAATTTTCCATAAACCGGTGGTCATCGACATGTTTTGTTATCGCCGTTATGGACATAATGAGGGCGATGAACCTTCCTTTACGCAGCCACTTATGTATAAGGCAATTCGTAATCATAAAACAACTCTTCAGCTTTATAGTGATCAATTGATCGCAGAAGGAGTAATTTCTTCAGAAGAGATTGAGCAACAAAAAAAATTATGGCGCGATAAACTTGAGGGTGAGTTTGAAGCAAGTGCTTCTTATAAACCTAATAAGGCTGATTGGCTTGATGGAAGCTGGACGGGACTCAAAGCTTTTAGTAATGCTGATGAGCAAAATTCTAGAACAACGGGTGTTGAATTAAAGACTTTAAAGGAAATTGGTCAGAAACTTGTCGAAGTTCCAGAAAATTTTCATGTTCATAAAACGATACAGCGTTTTTTAAACAATCGTGCTAAAATTTTTGAAACTGGTGAGAGCGTTGACTGGGCAACCGCTGAGGCTCTCGCTTTTGGTTCACTTTGTTTAGAAGGAGCGCCGGTTCGTCTTTCCGGTGAAGATGTTGAAAGGGGGACTTTTTCACAACGTCATTCAGTTCTTTATGACCAAGAAAATGAAGCGCGTTATATTCCTTTGAATCATTTACAAAAGGGGCAAGCGCTTTATGAAGTTGTTAATTCTATGCTTTCTGAAGAAGCTGTTCTTGGTTTTGAATATGGATATTCTCTTGCTGAACCACGAAGATTAATACTTTGGGAAGCACAATTTGGTGACTTCTCTAATGGTGCACAGGTTATTTTTGATCAATTTATTTCATCTGCAGAGCGTAAATGGCTTCGTATGTCTGGTCTTGTGTGCTTATTGCCTCATGGTTTTGAAGGACAAGGACCAGAGCATTCTTCTGCACGTTTAGAGCGGTTTCTTCAGCTTTGTGCGGAAGATAATATGCAGGTTGCTAATTGTACAACCCCTGCAAATTATTTTCATATTTTGCGTCGACAAATTAAGCGTGATTTTCGTAAGCCATTAATTCTAATGACACCTAAATCGCTTTTGCGTCATAAGCGGGCTGTTTCTCTTCTCAATGAAATGGGACCAGAAACGAGTTTCTGTCGTGTATTGCTTGATGATGCAGAATGTCTCAAGGATTCTGTCGTGAAGTTGCAGAAAGATAATAAAATTCGCCGTGTCGTTCTTTGTACAGGAAAGGTTTATTACGACCTTTATGAAGAACGTGAAAAAAAGGGTATCGATGATGTTTATCTTCTTCGTGTTGAACAGTTGTATCCTTTCCCTGCAAAAGTTTTGGTGAATGTGTTATCGCGCTTTTTGCAGGCAGAAGTTTTTTGGTGCCAAGAAGAGCCAAAAAACATGGGGGCTTGGTCATTTATTGAGCCTTATTTGGAATGGGTTTTGACGCATATTAATGCGCAATATTCACGTGCTCGTTATGCAGGACGTCCGGCGAGTGCGTCACCGGCCTCTGGGTTAATGGTGAAACACCTTGAACAACTGGCTGCGTTTCTTAAAGACGCGTTAGGTTCTTAATTTGTTACTACTCTGATGTATGGAAAAATATTATGACTACTGAAATCCGTGTTCCTACTTTGGGCGAATCGGTTACTGAAGCAACGGTTGGCAAATGGTTTAAAAAACTTGGCGAAGCTGTCGCTATGGATGAGCCTTTGGTTGAATTAGAAACTGATAAGGTAACCGTTGAAGTTCCTTCTCCTGTTGCTGGGAAATTATCTGAAATCATCGCCAAGGAAGGCGATACGGTTGAAGTGAATGCTCTTTTAGGAGCGGTGGAAGCTGGCGAAGCTGGTGTTACCCAATCATTTTCACCTTCTGCGACATCTGTTCCAGTAGCTTCATCTGAATCGGAAAAACTGGCTTCAAGCAGTACTATGCCTCCTTCACCTTCAGCAACAAAATTGATGGTTGAAAATAATATAGCAAAAAGTGATATTGTAGGTTCTGGAAAACGTGGACAAATTCTTAAAGAAGATGTTCTTGGTGGATTAGAACAAAGAACAAAAACGCCTACACCTTCTTCTTCTGCAACAGGTTCTTCAGTGATTCCTGTTCCAGAGACACGTGAAGAGCGGGTTCGTATGACGAAATTGCGTCAAACAATTGCTCGTCGTCTTAAAGATGCGCAAAATGTAGCAGCAATGTTAACCACATTTAATGAGGTTGATATGTCGGCGGTGATGGATTTGCGCAAGCGTTATAAAGATCTTTTTGAAAAGAAACATGGCGTTAAACTTGGTTTTATGGGATTTTTTACCAAAGCTGTTTGTCATGCATTAAAAGAACTTCCTGCTGTTAATGCCGAAATTGATGGAACAGATATTGTTTACAAAAACTATGTCAATGTTGGAATTGCTGTTGGAACGGATAAAGGGCTTGTCGTTCCAGTGGTGCGTGATGCAGATCAAATGTCATTGGCAGAAATTGAAAAGGAGATTGGCCGTTTGGGACGTCTTGCGCGTGATGGGAAATTAGCCGTTTCTGATATGCAAGGTGGAACTTTTACCATTACTAATGGTGGTGTGTATGGATCGTTGATGTCAACACCGATTTTGAATGCACCACAATCTGGTATTTTGGGAATGCATGCGATTAAAGAACGTGCAATGGTTGTCGAAGGCCAAGTTGTCATCCGCCCCATGATGTATTTAGCGCTTTCTTATGATCACCGTATTGTGGATGGGCAAGAAGCTGTAACTTTCCTTGTGCGTGTTAAGGAAAGCTTAGAAGATCCGGAACGCCTTGTTCTTGATTTGTAAAATACAGTTTTCAGGATGAAAGGAGAAACGGATGTCTTATGATGTGGCTGTGATCGGAGCGGGTCCAGGTGGTTATGTAGCAGCAATAAAGGCGGCACAACTAGGGCTTAAAGTAGCTATTATTGAAAAACGTACAACATTAGGGGGAACATGTCTCAATGTTGGTTGTATACCTTCTAAAGCGTTATTGCACGCTTCAGAAGTGTTTGCTGAAACCCAGCATGGTTTTGAAACGCTTGGGATTTCTATTGGTAAATCTAAACTTAACCTTGAACAGATGATGGTTCATAAGAAAGCCGTGGTGACAGCTAATACAAGCGGTGTTTCTTTTTTGATGAAAAAAAATAAAGTTGATACTTTTTTTGGAACAGCTAAAATTTTGGGTGCGGGTCATGTGGAAGTTGTTGCTAGAGATGGTCATAAACAAACGATTGAAACAAAAAATATTATTATTGCTACGGGTTCAGAGAGTTCAAGCATTCCAGGGGTGAATGTTGAAATTGATGAAAAGACGATTGTTTCTTCGACGGGAGCTCTTTCACTTGAAAAAGTACCAGCGCGTATGATTGTGGTTGGTGCTGGTGTCATTGGTTCAGAACTTGGGTCAGTTTGGAGCCGTTTAGGGGCTAAAGTGACCATTATTGAGTATCTTAATAAAGTTTTGGGCTCAATGGATGGTGAAGTCTCACGTCAATTTCAAAAGTTAATGGAAAAACAGGGGATTGAATATAAAACGGGTGCAAAGGTAACAGCCATTACACAATCTGGCTCAACGGCTCAGGTGAGTTTTGAATCTGTTAAAGGTGGTGAATCTGAAACCTTAGAGGCTGATGTTGTGCTTATTGCGACTGGGCGTTCTCCGTATACGGAGGGGCTTGGCTTGAGAGAGGTTGGTGTTCAGTTAGATGAACGCGGATTTATTGGAATTGATGCCCATTGGCAGACGAATATTCCAGGAATTTATGCGATTGGTGATGTCGTAAAAGGGCCAATGCTAGCGCATAAAGCAGAGGAAGAAGGCGTCGCGGTGGCAGAAATTTTGGCAGGTCAAAAAGGGCATGTTAACTTTGATGTTATTCCTAGTGTCGTTTATACACAGCCGGAAATTGCGAGTGTAGGAAAGACAGAAGAAGAACTGAAAGCAGCCGGTATTGAATATAATGTTGGAAAATTTCCTTTTATGGCTAATGGTCGTGCACGCGCGATGCAGAAGAGTGATGGGTTTGTTAAAATCCTTGCTGATAAAAAAACAGATCGGGTTTTGGGGGGGCATATTCTTGGATTTGGTGCTGGTGAAATGATCCACGAAATTGCAGTTTTAATGGAATTTGGTGGTTCATCAGAAGATCTAGGCCGCTGTTGTCATGCGCATCCTACCTTATCAGAAGCAGTCCGTGAAGCAGCTTTAGCAACATTTGCTAAACCGCTTCATATTTAAAAAGCTTTTCAAAAGTACATTTTAAAAGGTCAAAGAGGACAGTAAATATTTGTGAAGCATGCAACAACATTTGAGAGAGAAAAACAATCGTATGAGGTGTTCCACTTAATTTGTTGTGTGCTTCTCAATAATTACAGTTTCAAATTTCAGTTGTGCTGTTTTAATTGATTATCTTGTTGTGCACACGCGTTTAAAGCGGTGGTATTTAGTCTATCTCTAGTTTTTATGGGGGGTATCCCTGTTATAAAATTTTGGGATAGGATTCTCAGCCTATTTGCGTGCTGTTTTTTAAGGAAACATCTCTCAAAGCTCTCAAATCTATTTCGCGATAGTGTGCTCGTGAAGGGTATAACTGTAAGGCTCTTCGTGAAGTATATAAAATCCATTATACACCACTATCTTTATGATTAATAAAAGATATAAGTCGGTGCCATAAATTATATTTACGAGCCTTCAATTATACAATTTTTGGTTATTTGAAAGCGTTTATAAGAGGTATTTTTTCTTTTCTTGCTCTTTTATTTACACGGACCTCTTCCGCTTGTGACATGTGGAAAAAATGGTTTTGATTAATTCAATATAAATAGATTTGTCATGAGAAAATTCTATAAGTATGAAGCTCTTATTCAATGTGCACAACAATAAATTATACTTACAATTTATATTTAGAGCAAAGTTTTCTTATAGAGCTGTATGAAGTGGAAAGCCAAGCGGTCTTTTTTCAAAGAAAGCAGATTGTTTAATGATTGGTGCGGGTTAAGGGTCTTTATTTTTTTAAGATGAAACGGGTGCTAAATATTTTGAAAAATACCACCTTTTAAGGTGGTATTTTTATATCTTTTGTTGAGGCACTCTCTAAGGACAATAGCAGATCATACAGTATGATTAAGTTAGTTTTTGCCTCTTAGTTCTTTTTAATCGTTGCTTGCTCTGTCTTAAAAAGATGGTCTGGATCTTCTTTCAAGTTTTTAAGAAATTCCAATGTTGCCAAAATATAACCAATAGCTAAAATTTTTGAAAAAACATAATTTCATAAGAATATTCAGTTTATTTTCATTGGGCAGTTTTGCAATAATTTTAAAAACCAGACCTATGTTTTCTATAGGGATAAATTTAAAACTGTAATTTTTTATCCTCTTGTTGTTCTCTTATAAAGGTGGAAAGCCCCATATGATCAAGATATTTTAGGAAAGGATGGGGGGGTAATTCTTCTACATTGACCATCGTTTTAACATCCCATTCGCCTGTGGCAATAAGAAGGGCAGTTGCGGCTGCTGGTACACCAGCTGTATAGGAAATACCTTGTGCTCCTGTTTCATGAAAAGCTTGTTTGTGATCGGCTACGTTATAGATAAAAATTTCTTTTGGTTTTCCATCTTTTTCGCCTTTGATCAGATCTCCGATACAGGTTTTTCCTGTGTAGTCTGGAGCAAGAGAGGAGGGGTCAGGTAAGACAGCTTTTACAACTTTTAAAGGGACGACTTCTTGTCCTTCTGCGGTTTTAATGGGCTGTTCGGATAAGAGACCAAGATTTTTCAAAACGGTAAAAACAGTGATATAACGATCACTAAATCCCATCCAGAAGCGGACATTTTGGACATCAAGATTTTTGGAAAGTGAATGAATTTCATCATGTCCTGTCATATAGGCTTTTTGTTTTCCGACAACGGGAAGATCCCATTCATGGCTGACTTCAAACATTTTATTGGAAGTCCATTTTTTATTTTGCCATGACCATACTTGTCCTGTAAATTCTCGGAAGTTAATTTCTGGATCAAAATTTGTAGCAAACCAACGCCCATGATTTCCAGCATTAATATCAATAATATCGATATCTGTGATTTTATCAAAATAACATTTATGAGCCAATGCAGCATAAGCATTAACGACACCTGGATCAAAGCCGGCACCCAAAATAGCGGTGATACCGGCTTGTTCACATTCTTGACGTCGTGGCCATTCATAATTGCCATACCAAGGAGGAGTTTCACAAATTTTAAGAGGATCTTCGTGTATGGCAGTATCGATATAAGCGCATTTGGTTTCAATACAGGCTGAAAGAACAGACATATTAAGAAAGGCAGAACCAACATTAATGACAATTTCACATTTGGTCTTTTGGATGAGCTTTACAGTTTCTTCTACATTCATGGCATTAAGCATATGGCTTTTGAGAACACCTTGTTCTTTCATTGCGTTTTTTTCTTTAATGGAAGCAATGATGGCTTCACATTTTTTCAGTGTTCGTGAAGCGATATGAATTTCACCAAGAATATCGTTGTTTTGAGCACATTTGTGTGCAACAACTTGTGCAACACCTCCAGCACCAATAATGAGAACGTTTTTTTTCATTGTAGGTTCATCTCCTTTTTAATACTGTTGTATGACGTTTTTTATGGTTATCTTTATGAAAGGCTTGTCCGATAGTCATTGTAGCTAAATTGGCGTTGCAGCGTTAATGTACCATCGCACTCTTTGAGAACAATAGCAGGCATTGTTACACCATTAAACCAATTTTTCTTGACCATTGTATAACCTGCTGCATCTTGAAAAGACAGTCTGTCGCCTATTTTAAGAGGTTTTTGAAACTGAAATGTTCCAAAAATATCGCCAGCAAGACAGGATTTTCCGCAGATCATAATTTCGTGTTCTCCTTGATTGAGGTCTAATTTGGCATTTTCACGGTAAATGAGAAGATCAAGCATATGTGCTTCGATTGAGCTATCGACGATGGCAAGATTCTTTTCATTATATAATGTGTCAAGAACACTGACTTCTAAAGTGGTGCTTTTGGTGATGGCGGCTTCTCCTGGTTCTAGAAAAAGAGTGACACCATGGGCTTTGGAAAATTGCTTTAGGCGCTCTGCGAAAGCTTCTAGAGGATAATTTTCAGCTGTAAAATGAATTCCACCACCAAGGCTTATCCAATCTACGGCAGAAAAAAGTTCTGAAAACTTTTCTTCCATGCACCCGAGCATTTGATTAAAAAGATTAAAGTCAGCATTTTCGCAATTGTTATGGATCATCAAGCCGTTGATGAGAGGTAGAACTTCTTTAATAGCACTTTGGCTCGTTTCTCCTAAGCGACTAAAAGGGCGCGATGGATTGGCAAGATCAAAATTGGATGCACTTATTCCTGGATTTAATCTTAGACCTCGTTGAATGGCTTTTGTTGCATCAGAAAAGCGTTGAAGTTGCTGGATTGAGTTAAAGATAATTTTATCTGCATAACCACAGGCTTCATCAATCTCGTGATCAGCCCAAGCAACTGAATAGGCATGGGTTTCTTTGCCAAATTTTTCTCTTCCTAAACGCAGTTCATAAAGGGATGATGAGGTGGTTCCATCCATGAACTCAGACATTAAATCAAAAACACTCCACGTGGCAAAACATTTCAAAGCAAGCAAAACTTTTGCTCCTGACATTTCTCGCAACTGAGAAATTATTTGCATATTTTTGATGAGTTTCGATTTGTCTATAAGGTAGTAGGGGGTTTTTATCATCATTTATTCATTCTTTTTTTGAAGGATCTTATTCTTGAGATCAGCGTTTAGTACAAAGAGTAACAGAATGTCTCAAGAAAAAAGAGTCTTAAGAAAAGAATCTGTTTCTGTCTAGCAATAGAAAAGCTTTCTGTAACGGCTGTTGTTTATTGGTTTGAGTTTTGCGTTATGCGTATGAAAAAAAAATTATATTATGCTTTAGCTTTTGTATTTATGAGCAGTCTTTTCATTATAACAACTGCTCTTGTTCATTTGGGGCAAAATAGAGGTGATGCTAAAGCCAAACTGGTCTCTCAAACCGCTGTCCAAGAGAGTTCGGTGCCTTTGATTTTTACGGGACGTAGAGAACTTAATGGTTTTAAGGGTTATCATCATTATCGGCGTGGTTATGTTAAGTATAAAGATAATTGGTGGTATCCTGAAGCGGCTTTTGTTACATCATCACACTTAAGCACAAAAGGCGCATCATTAAAAGTTGTATCAGATGCTAACAGAGTGTTTTTAACGTCTTCTTTAGAAAATCCAGAAAAAAAAGAGCCATGGATGCTTAAACAACATATTGAATCTTGTCGTGCCCGTTATCGCTCTTATAATCAAAATAATAATAGTTTTCAGCCTTTTCATGGTCCTCGTAAACAGTGTTTATCACGCTTTTTTAGAAGATAGAAATGCTTAAATAAAATTTTAATTGCTTCTTGTCGTGGGCGTTATTGTTCTTACAATAAAAAGAAAGCTTTTGTGGTGTACAGCATTTCTGTGCAAGCATTATTTTTTGAAAAATTTAAATGCTTTTAAGTTTTATTAAATCTTATTATCATTAAGTGTGGAATGGGGGGTGAGAATATAAATTTTTGTTTTGTCAATGACAAAATATTAAAGGCAGGATGGAGCGGCAAGAATGACAACACGGGAAGCAATGTTGATATTGCTCATTTTGCTTCCCTTTTGTGGAAGTGCTGTTATTAGCTTTTTTCGTTCGACAGCAAAAAATAATGAAGCGTGGTTTGCTGGGGGCATTGCTCTCTTTAGTCTTCTTTTTACAATCATGCTTTATCCGGCAATTCGTGGCAATCATATTATCCGTTTAAATATTTCCTGGCTCCCAGAATGGGGAGGTGATTTGATCCTCCGGATGGATGGTCTGTCGTGGCTTTTTTGCTTACTCATTACAGGAATTGGGGTGCTTGTCGTTGTTTATGCCCGTTATTATATGGATCCTGCAGATTCTGTACCACGATTTTTTTCTTTTTTTCTAGCCTTTATGGGTTCAATGACAGGGATTGTTTTATCAGGTAATCTCGTGTTTTTGGTTGTTTTCTGGGAACTCACCAGTATTTTTTCTTTTTTGTTGATTGGTTACTGGTATCATAATGCGAGTGCGCGTGAAGGGGCGCGTATGGCTTTAACGATTACAGGTTTTGGTGGTTTTGCCCTTTTTATTGGAGTTTTATTGATTGGGTATATCGTTGGTAGTTTTGATCTGGATAAAATTTTGCAATCTGGAGATGTGATCCGATCAAGTTCGCTTTATATCCCCGCCCTTATTTGTATTTTATTGGGTGGATTAACAAAAAGTGCACAATTTCCTTTTCATTTTTGGTTGCCCAATGCAATGGCAGCTCCAACGCCTGTATCGGCTTATTTGCATTCAGCAACCATGGTAAAAGCTGGGTTGTTTTTGCTGGTTCGTTTATGGCCTGTGCTTTCTGGGACAGAGTCTTGGTTTTGGCTGGTTGGCTTTTCAGGACTCTCAACACTTCTTCTTGGGGCTTATTGTTCTATGTTTCAGCAAGATTTAAAGGGGTTGCTTGCTTATTCAACAATTAGTCATCTTGGATTGATTACGACACTTTTAAGCCTTGGGAGTCCTCTTGCATGTGTTGCAGCGATTTTTCATATGGCCAATCATGCTACTTTTAAAGCTTCTTTATTTATGGCCGCTGGCATTATTGATCACGAAACGGGAACTCGTGATATGCGTAAGCTGACAGGTCTTTATCGCTCTATGCCGATTACAGCGACTCTTGCTTTAGTCGCAAGTGCGGCGATGGCTGGTGTTCCTTTGCTCAATGGTTTTTTATCGAAAGAAATGTTTTTTGCTGAAGCCGTTGAAACACATATGGAATCATGGCTTGATTGGATTGCTCCTTATGTGGCAACGCTTGCTAGCTTGTTTAGTGTGACCTATTCTATACGCTTTATTCATGGTGTCTTTTGGGGACCAAAACCTCATACATTACCTAAAACTCCGCATGAACCCCCCCATTTTATGCGTTTACCTATGGAACTTTTGGTGTTTATCTGTTTGGCTGTTGGTATTTTTCCTAATTTAACAATTGGGCCTATTTTAGATAATGCTGTTGTGTCTGTTTTAGGACCTATGACGATTTCTTATAGCTTGGCTGTTTGGCATGGGGTTAATACGCCATTAATGATGAGTTTGGTAGCTTTATTCGGGGGGAGCTTGCTCTATATTGCTGGGCGGCGTTATTTTTTATCTTGTGATGATGGTGCTCCTTTTTTTCGTCATTTGAAAGGACTGCGTATTTTTGAACGTATTCTTGTGATTATTTCTTGGAAATGGGCGCGTGCGGTGGAATCTGTTTTATCAACGCGCCGCTTGCAAATCCAGTTGCACTGGATTTTTGCTGTGTGTTTTATTTTTGTTGGTCTTTTGCTTTGGCGTGATGGTTTCATTACACTAGGAAGGTTACCGCTTTTTCCACTTGATATTCCTTTTCTCGCGTTGTGGTTGGTTGGTGGATTGTGCGCGCTTTTAGTCGCTTGGCAAGCAAAGTTTCATCGTCTTGCATCACTCATGCTTTTGGGGGGAGCAGGTTTGATGACGTGTGCAACCTTTTTATGGCTTTCTGCGCCCGATTTGGCTATAACGCAATTGGTTGTTGAAGTGGTAACTGCTGTCTTATTATTGCTCGGTTTGCGTTGGTTGCCTAAGCGTGTGCATAATCCTGCTCCAACGTCTGTTCATTTTGGGGTGCGTTTACGTCGTACCCGTGATTTCATCATAGCAATTATGGGAGGCGCTGGTGTTGCATGGCTCTCTTTTGCGATGATGACACGTCCTCAAGGAAAAACAGTTTCTAATTTTTTTCTGAAAAATGCTTATTCTGGTGCCGGTGGTCGCAATGTTGTGAATGTATTGTTGGTTGATTTCCGCGGTTTTGATACGATGGGAGAAGTTGTTGTTTTGGGGGTTGTTTCTTTGACTGTTTTTGCTCTTTTGCGTCGATTCCGCCCTGCTCCTGAAAGTATTGATGCACCGTTTCAACAACGTGTTCAGGAAGCTTTTGATAAAGTACAGCCGGATCGAAATGTGGGGGATACAGTGTTGAATTATCTGGATATTCCTTCTGTTATTATGGGGTGGCTCTTTTCTGTTATTATCGCTTTTTCTTTTTATTTATTCGTGCGAGGGCATGATCTTCCAGGAGGGGGATTTGTTGGTGGGGTGACTTTAGCGATAGGCTTTATTTTGCAGTATCTTGCACGGGATATTCGTTGGGTGGAAAATCATTTAAAAGTTTTGCCTTTACGCTGGATGGGCTTTGGCTTATTGCTATCGGTTGTAACGGGAACAGGGGCTTTGTTTTTTGGGTATCCTTTTTTAACATCATTTTTCCAATATATTCATGTGCCATTGATTGGAAAGGTTCCTATAGCATCTGCCTTTTTGTTTGATTTTGGTGTGTTTTCTCTTGTGTTGGGAGCGACGATTCTCATTTTAATTGCACTGGCACATCAATCAATACGGAGTTACCGAATTGGTAAAAACCCTGCTTTAAAAGAGAAGGAAAATTAATGGAAATTATTCTTTCTTTGGCTATTGGTGTTCTTGTCGGATCTGGAATTTGGCTCATTTTGCGTCCCCGAACTTTTCAAGTCATTCTCGGTTTTTCTTTAATATCCTATGGTGTCAATCTTTTCATATTTGCAATGAGTAGACCACGGAGTAATGCAGCGCCAATTGTTGATCCTACAATGATTATCAATCCGGCAAATTATGTTGATCCTCTTCCACAGGCTTTGGTTTTAACTTCGATTGTGATCGGTTTTGCAACGACAGCTCTCTTTTTGGTTATCTTGTTGGTTTCGCGCGGTTTAACAGGTTCAGATCACGTTGATGGACGTGAGGTACAATAATGGAAGTTTTTGTTCATCATCTTCTTATATTGCCTATTCTTTTGCCGTTAAGTATTGGAGCACTTCTTCTTTTTTTTGATGAACGCCGTGCAAAATTGAAATCACTCATCAGTATTTTTTCTGCTGGATTGCTCGTTGTTGTTGCTGTTTTATTGGTGAGGCGTGCTCTTGAAGTTGCACCAACTGTGGATGTTTATCGGCTTGGTAATTGGCCTTCTCCTTTTGGTATTGTTTTGGTGCTGGATCGCTTGAGTGCTATGATGCTTTTTCTTTCTAGCTTGTTAACTACTGCGGCATTGGTTTTTGCGCGCGCGCATTGGTATAAAGCGGGTTCTCATTTTCAATCATTGATGCAATTTTTCATGGTTGGAATAAACGGTGCTTTTTTAACAGGTGATTTATTTAATTTATTTGTATTTTTCGAAGTGATGTTAACAGCTTCTTATGGCCTTGCTTTGCATGGTTCTGGTCCATTGCGTGTGCGTGCAGGGTTGCATTATGTCGTGGTTAATCTGGTTGCTTCCTTGTTTTTTCTCGTTGGGGCGGCGCTCATTTATGGAATCGTGGGTACGCTCAATATGGCAGATTTAGCTGTAAAAATAAAACAGATAGCCTCAACGGATATTGTTTTATTCGAAATAGGCGCGGCGTTTTTGGGAATTGCTTTCTTAATTAAAGCAGGGGCGTGGCCATTGAATTTTTGGTTAATACCAACTTATAGTGCAGCAGTAGCGCCTGTGGGAGCTTCTTTTGCACTTTTAAGCAAAGTTGGTATTTATATTATTTTACGTTTAACATTGTTGTGGTTTGGACCTGAAAGTGCACATTTTAACCATTTTGGTCAAACGGTTTTGTTTTATGGTGGGCTTGCCACTATGGCTTTTGGTTTTGTTGGGGTGTTGGCAAGTCAAGTCTTGGTACGTTTGGCAGCTTATAGTGTTTTGGTTTCTTCTGGGACATTGTTGACAGCAATTGGGATCGGCAATACAGCACTGATTGCAGCGGCACTCTTTTATATTGTTTCCTCAACTTTGGCACTGGGTGCTTTTTTTCTTTTGGTGGAATTGGTTGAACGCTGTCAAGATGTGGCAGCCAATGTTTTGACGGTTACAATGGAAGTCTATGGGGATGATGAAGAGGAGGAAGAAGATGAAGTAGGGACTTATTTACCGGTAACTTTAGCAATTCTTGGGGCTTGTTTTGGTCTTTGTGCACTTTTGATTGTTGGTATGCCTCCTTTTTCTGGTTTTGTTGCTAAATTTATGATGTTTGTGGCACTCTTAAACCATAGTAAAGAAAATATTTCTCCCTCTCTACCCGTTTATCACGATTGGCTTTTTATGATTTTTGTCACGTTATCTGGGTTTGCCGCTTTGATTGCGATGACACGAACGGGCATTCGAACTTTTTGGGTTTCTCTTGAAGGGAGAATTCCACGGGTGCAGGTGATTGAATTTGCACCTGTTGCTGTTCTTCTTGCTTTGTGTTTTCTGATTACAATTGTCGCTGGTCCTGTTAGTCGTTATATGTTTGAAACAGCGAAAGGCTTGTATGAACCTCAAAATTATATTGGTAGCGTTTTAGATGATTCTTCTCTTGAAAACAGGGGGATGCATCAGTGAAATATTATTATTTTTTCCCTTTTTCTAGCGTGGCAATTATTTTTATGTGGCTGATCTTAAATGGTTTTAATTTTGGTCAGTTGCTTTTAGGCGTTATCATTGCTTTGTTTGGGGGCTGGATGATGCGGCTTCTTGAGCCGGAAAAAATAACTATTAAAAGTTGGCGTGCCGTTTTTCAGCTGTCTTTTCGTGTGTTTATTGATTCTATCATTTCAAATATTGCTGTGGCTTGCTTCGTTTTAACCAAAAGATCTCGAAAACAGCAGTCTGGTTTTATTGTGGTACCTATTTCGCTTGAAAGTCGCACAGCTTTAGCTGTTTTGGCATGTATTCTTTCAGCAACTCCAGGGACTGTTTGGATTGCCTATAATAGAAAGAATAGTGAACTTTTGCTTCATGTCTTAAATTTTAAAAATGGATATGATTACCAAAAATTGATCAAAAAACGCTATGAGCAATTACTTTTGGAGATTTTTTAATGAGTATGGTGATCCTTTATTGGGGGCTTTATCTCTCGCAGTTTTTTTTAAGTTTAGCAATGATTTTCGCACTGTTTCGATTGATTCGTGGTCCACGAGCACAAGATCGGATTGTCGGATTGGATGCCCTTTATATAATTACTATTCTTTTGTTTCTGACCTTTGATATTCGTTCAGGAACAACCATTTATTTTGTGGCAGCTCTTATTATTGGCCTATTGGGTCCTGTATCAAGTATTGCATTGGCAAAATTTCTCATGCGGGGGGAGATTATTGAATGAAGGATGATGTATCGCTTGTTGTTGCACTTGCTGTTACGGTTTTTTTAATCTTAGGATCTGGTCTCACACTGATTGGAACGATAGGGCTCGTGCGTCTCCCCACGTTTTATAAGCGTTTACATATGCTTTCGTTGAGTACAAGCTGGGGTGCTGGTAGTATTCTTATTGCGTCGTTTCTTTATTCAACTTTTGTAGATCATCATTTTGTTTTTCATGAATTTTTGTTAATGACTTTTTTATTTGTAACAATACCGGTTGCTTCTATGTTGGTATCACAGGCAGCGGCTTATCGACACTATTCAGAAAATAAATTAAAAAAACCGCTGGCCCTTTTATCACGTCAGATGGAAAAACAAACATCCGCTTCAGAAGAAATATCAGGTGATACGAGCCAGAGCGATTTTTAAGATACAATAAGGTTTTTTATTCTGTTTTTTGTTCTTCTACACATTGAATAAGATTTTTTTCTTCTGGATCATTAATGAGATCAGAAAGTATGGCTTCGTTTCCTTTTGTCCACCATATATAGGGTCCTCCCATATATTTTGCTCCAGAAGCATTGATACTACGGGAAGCGATGATGCGCTTTCCTTGCCATTTGAAATCAGCAAGCGAAATGTTTCCAGCATTGAGATAGGTTACTTCAACACGCTCTTTACTTGTTCCTGTATCGCATTGATAGGTAGCGGATTCTGTTGTTGGCTCTGGATCATCTGGGACTTCAATAACTAAAGAGCCGGCAAAAGCATTGAGTGAACCGAATAGCGGTAGGCTTAAAGCAGCGAAAAATCCTACAATAAAAGCAATTTTTTTCATGAATATTTCCTCAGTTATTTAAAATAATAACAGTGATTCATCCTTACAGAGGATGGGGTTTTTTTCTTCTGGGTCTTTAAGAATATCATAAAGTGTTACTTCTTTATTTTTCTCCCACCAGATATAATGCTCCCCCACATATTTTGCTCCAGAAGCGGCAATAACATTTGCAGCAATAATACGATCGTCTTTCCATTTGAAATCAACCAATGAAATATCGTCAGCGTTGTGATAAGTTGCTTCAATGCGTTCTTTATTTGTTCCCATATCACATTGATAGGTTATGGTTTGCGTTTCTGGATTACCTGACACTTCAATGACTAAAGCAGCAGCTAAGCTACTGCTGACATTGAAAAATAATGAAAAGGAAAAAAATCCTAAAATTTGTAGAGTTTTTTTCATAATGCTTCCCTATATGAAAAGTAATTTGTCTTAATAAGATGGTGTCTACGGCAGGATTCGAACCTGCGACCCCAGGATTCATACCACTTCGGTTTTCACCGCCAACCTTATATCGGCTGTTTGTGGTCTGGACTGTCTCTTCACCTTGAAGCTTGCGCCTTTTAGGTGCTGCCCGTTCAGTCTCTACACCTTCCTCTCATGTGAAGAGAGGCTTGGCTCGGGATTGGCATATCGTTTTGCCCATGAAGCTTTCCCCGAATTTGAGCAGATCCACTTTAAGGATTTCTCCTAAAAGCGCCCAATTTCTTTAGGAATCCTGTGCTCTATCCTACTGAGCTACGCAGACATCATCATAGCTATTCCTTTAATAGAAGTATAAAAACGAATCAATTATATTCAATATGAATTAACGAATTTCTGTTAATTTTTGTTCCAAAAAGGATAAAACTGCATCTGGTGAAACATTTTTTGCAATAAATGATTGGCCAAGTCCGCGTGTCAAAATAAAAGTCAAATTATTTTGTGACACTTTTTTATCTTGAGCAAGGAGAGTCATTAATGTTTCAGCATCTGGTAGACGTCCTGGAATATCCTTTAATTGCGTAGGTAAACCTACAGCTTTAAGGTGTGTTTCGATGCGATGTAGGAGTGTGGGGTCACATAGATTCAGTTGTGCAGAGAATTGATGGGCGAGAATCATCCCAATTGCTACAGCTTCACCGTGAATTAAACGCTTGGAATCATAAGCGGTTGCTGTTTCAAGCATGTGTCCAAAGGTATGACCAAGATTTAAGAGTGCACGCTCTCTTGTTTCGTATTCGTCACGGGCGACTATGGCAGCTTTAAATTGGCATGAGCGAACAATGGCTTCTATTCTTATCGCGCCATTAGAAAAAATTTCTTGCCCGTTTTTTTCAAGCCATTCAAAGAAATCAGGCTGGTTAATGAGTCCATATTTAACCATTTCCGCATAACCTGCACGAAATTCACGTGGTGGGAGCGTATCAAGAACAGATGTATCAGCAATAACGCATTGCGGTTGATAAAAAGCACCAATAAGATTTTTACCATAACGGCTGTTGATGCCTGTTTTTCCACCAACAGAGGAATCAATTTGTGCAAGAAGCGTTGTGGGCATCTGAATGAAGTTCATTCCGCGGCGGATCATACTTGCTGCAAATCCTGCTAGATCTCCGATGACACCGCCACCAAAAGCAATCACACAGTCACCTCTTTCTAAGCGTGCGGCAAGAATTTGGTCTATGATAGTTTGCAAGGTTGAAAATGATTTTGATTGTTCTCCTGCTTCTACAATGATAGGGACAGTGTGGATTTTATTTTTTGTTAACTCTGCTTGTAATGGATCTAAATGGAGAGGTGCTACATTTGTATCGGTAACAATTGCTAAACGCGTTTGATGAAAATTTTTTTTCTGAAGAGAATGCTTAATTTGTAAAGCAGCTTGCGTAATAAGATCTGGACCAATGATGATATCGTAACAGTGCTTGTCTAATTTTATGGTGACGGTTTTGGCTTGCATGCTTATTCTTTCTATCGTTATTTTTTTGTATAGAGGTAATGTTGTAGAGATCGTATGACATTTTTTGCTACACTATAGGGGCTTTCTTTATGACTGTTAATTGTTACGTTTGCTTTTGCATAGAGAGGATAACGCTGTTCCATGAGTTTTTGCATCGTTTCTTTAGGATTTACTGTTTGAAGAAGTGGTCGTGTTGGACGCTTTGAAACACGTTGCATCAGGATATCAAGATCTGCTTTGAGCCAGATAGATATTCCATTTTGCTGAATAGCTTTTCGTGTATCTTGATTGATATAAGCACCGCCACCGGTTGCTAAGACAAGGGGACGTTTTTTTATCAGGTTGAGAATAACACGCTGCTCAAGGGAACGAAATTCCGCTTCACCATAGATTTTAAAGATTTCAGTGATAGATATTTGCGCTGCTTTTTCAATTTCTTGATCAGAATCATAAAAGGGTAAATCAAGCATGGTGGCCACACGTTTTCCGATAACTGATTTTCCTGCACCCATAAGACCAATAAACACAAGCACTTGATTATCGAGAGATGATAAGATTTGTCTTTTTATTTGTGACAGAGGCGGATGTTGGGGTCGATTACTTTTCATAGCTTATTTCGGCATTTATCTGCTTTAAAGTCAATTCCTGTTAATCTTTATAAGATAGAATAAGAGATAGAGTATTTTGGAAAGTTTATTATTTTATGCCAACACTAACCAGACTTTTGATGATTCTTTTCATTTTGCTTGCTATTCTTTTTAGTATAATGATCATTCTTGTCGTTTTTGTTGAACCTATAACTGTGGATATGTCTGTTGATGTCCCTTTGGATTCGCTAGTTCTTTCTTTGAGAATGAATCAATGAAAAGTAACATTGTGATAGAGCGTTTTCTTGAAATGATGAGTGCTGAACGAGGCGCTTCTGCCCATACGCTTGTGGCTTATCAGCATGATTTACAGTGGGCACAAGAGGAATTGTCTTCGCATTCTGTTTCACTCCTTTCAGCACAAAAGGAGGATCTCATTGGTCTTTTGTCGCTCATGCATACATTTGGTTTTGCTGCAACGTCACAAGCGCGCCGTTTATCAACATTGCGTCAATTCTATCAGTTTCTTTATGCAGAAGGATTAAGAGCAGATGATCCTTCCAATGATATTGATGCTCCTCGCCAAGGGCGTCCTTTGCCCAAAATTATCAGTGAAGATTCGGTGACAAAATTTCTTGATTTGGCGCAGTTGGAGGTTAATCAAGCAGATTATGGATCTAAGGATTATCTGCGCGCATTGCGTCTTCAGCTGTTGAGCGAAATGCTTTATGCAACAGGTTTACGCATTAGTGAGTTGGTGAGTCTGCCTGTGCAGGCTGTGCGAGGGAAAGCATACAGTATTTTGGTTCGCGGTAAGGGAAAAAAAGAACGAATGGTGCTGTTATCAAAAAAAGCCCATCAAATTCTTTTGCAGTGGTTGGATTTGCGTGATCAAGGGAAAGATGCGAAAAGCCTTTATCTTTTTCCGGCGCGTTCAGAAACAGGCTATATTGCGCGTCAAGTTGTTGCGAGGGAATTGAAAAATCTTGCTAAAAGGGCTGGGATAAAAAGTGAAAGCTTTTCTCCCCATGTGTTGCGCCATGCTTTTGCTAGCCATCTTTTGCAAAATGGTGCTGATTTGCGTGCCGTTCAACATTTGTTAGGTCATTCTGATATTTCTACCACTCAGATTTATACCCATGTGTTGGAAGAGGGACTTTATCGTCTCGTTAATGAGCATCATCCACTTGCCGATGCGTAAAAGGCTCGTTAAAGAATGAGGTGATGTTTTTGAAAAAGACTTTATAAAACAAATTATAAGTGTATAAGTGACACTGAATGAGTTGGTACAAATGTATAATTATCTTGATTTTGAAAAACCAGTTGCTGATCTCGATGGGAAAATTCTTGAATTAAAAAAAATTTCTCAGGAAAAAGGCGGTCTTGATATGAGTGACGAGATTGCGCGTCTTGAAGCACGTTCAAAAACGGCATTGCGCGATCTTTATAAAAAATTGTCACCGTGGCAAAAAACACAAGTTGCTCGTCATCCTGATCGTCCGCATTTTATGGACTATTCTAAGCGCCTATTGAGTGATGTGACACCTTTGGCTGGAGATCGAAAGTTTGCTGAAGATGAGGCTATTCAAGCTGGATTCGCACGCTTTAAGGGAGAAGCAGTTGCTTACATCGGTCAAGAGAAAGGTCACGATACGCAAACACGTTTGCGTTATAATTTTGGTTCTGCACGTCCAGAAGGATATCGTAAAGCTGTCCGTATTATGGAAATGGCTGACCGCTTTGGTTTGCCACTTCTTACTTTTGTCGATACGGCAGGTGCTTATCCTGGTGTGAGCGCTGAAGAACGTGGACAAGCAGAAGCAATTGCTCAATCAACAGCTGCAACTTTGCGTCTAAAGGTTCCTGTTGTATCCGTTGTGATTGGAGAAGGTGGTTCTGGGGGGGCGATAGCAATTGCCGCTGCCAATAAAGTGTATATGTTGGAACATGCGATTTACTCGGTTATTTCTCCAGAAGGAGCAGCTTCTATTTTATGGCGTGATCCAGCGCGTGCAAAAGATGCTGCAATGAATATGCGTATTACCGCTCAAGATTTGCTTCGCTTAAAGATTATTGATGGCATTATTTCAGAGCCTTTAGGAGGAGCGCATCGTGATAAAGAGATTGCCATTGATGAAACGGGTGAGATTATTTCAGAGGCTTTAAAAGCTATGGCTGGAAAAGATGGTGAAGTTCTCAAACAAGAGCGAAGGGAAAAGTATCTTCAAATTGGTCGGTCATTAACATAAGTTGTTTTTTATGAGGGGTGTTGGATTGGAGTTTTTTTCGATGACATTTAACAGATTCCTTACTGTGTGTGTGTTGTTTATAATGGGAATATTGACGGCCTGTGAGGGAAGATTGCCAGCTTCTATTCGTGCTAAAGTTGAGCAGCCTCTTCCGCAAGAAATCCAGAATAGAATGGCTTTGTATGATATTGATCCTTATGCACCAATTGTAATGCGCTTTTTCAAGGAAGAAAATGTTGCCGAAGTTTGGAAGCAATCTCGTTCCGGTCCTTTTATCTTGGTTGCTCGCTATGGTATTTGTAAATGGTCTGGTAAGCTTGGACCTAAATATAAAGAAGGGGATCTTCAGACACCTGAAGGTTTTTATACGATTACAGCAAACCAAATGAATCCTTACTCAAAATATTATCTTTCTTTTAATATAGGATTTCCTAACCTTTATGATCAGGAAAATGGTCGGACAGGAAGCAATCTTATGGTACATGGTTCTTGCTTTTCTGCTGGTTGTTATTCTATGAGTGATAAGAATATGGCTCAAATTTATGCGTTTGCACGGGATGCTTTTAAAGGAGGACAAAGAGCATTCCAGTTGCAGGCTTTTCCTTTCCGTATGACCAAGGATAATATGTTACGTCATAGCAATGATCCTCATTACCCATTTTGGGTTATGCTTAAGAAAGGTTATGATTTTTTTGAAGAAAATCGCCAACCTCCAACCGTTGAAGTGTATGGAAAACGTTATATTTTTAATCGCGATATTGATAAAACCTCAGTTTCCCTTATGCAGTGAGTGTTATTTTATCCTACTACATCGTGAAACACATTGCGTATGATGATGGCGATACAGGATATACAAAAACTTTACGCATGAAGTGTTTTGAGTGAGTAATCAATATGTTAAAGCGCCGAGTTTTTTCATAGAGCTTTATGTAAATAAATCAGCTGAAATGGGAGGAGCAAGAAGAATTGGTTCAGAAAAGTTAAGTTGTTCGCAGACCAATATGAGGAGTAATCTTGGTTTTTTAGTGGAGAGCCAATAAACATAAAATGCATCTCTCTTTTTATTCTTTTATGCTGTAGAATATTGTCTTATCGTGCTGGTCTATAAGATACATATATACATCTAAGAATACGTTATCACCTCTGTTGATTTTAGTTTTTTGTCTAAACTTAAGAGGTTTTGTTTCAATAAGCTAGGGAAATATAGAGTTAAGCAGAATATTTAAAACCAACAATTTATCTCATGGGATTTTGAAATGAATCACATGAAGTGGTTCGCAAAAGAAGTGTATTTTGAGAGAAAATAACCTGATTACAGATTGATGGACATTAAAAAATTTCATCATAACACTTTGATTTTATAATTATTCAGTTTGAATAGGAGCCTGAATGTCATAAGATCTTTTATCTGAAAATCTATTTATCTTGAATCAATCAAAATCATTCGCGTGCACGTTACAAGCGGAAAGCGCTGCATATGGATAAAATTGTACAATAAAAATGCCTCTAATGAATCGTCTCACGTGCCGAGAGCTACCAAACATTTGGGGGGCTGGCAAAATCTATGGAGAAGCTGTTTTGCTTCTTTAAAAGCGTAAAGAGGTTATGGCTCAATGCATTTAACGTTATAAGGGAGAATTAAAATTTTATTCCTGGAATGATTAGAGGATTTTCTAAGAGAGCTGTTTTGTCTGCAGTATCTATGGCTGGTTTATTAAAAAAAGCATTGAGAAGTTTTTGTATCGCTTCTTTTTCAACACCATCGGCAATGATGACAAAACGTGTTTGTTTTATTCCTTTTGGCCATTCTGGCAATCTTATGGGGGGGTGGAAAAATGTTTGTACGCCATGTAGTACAAGGGGGCGATAAGGATCATCACGCAATGCGATAATTGCTTTAATACGGAGTAATTTTGCACCATAACGGTCTTGTAGGAGATCTAAAAAAGTTTCAATTGTGGCATAATCAACAAGATCTTCACAGTCTAGTGAAAAGGTACGAATGGTTTTATGGGGGGGGTGATCATGGAGAGCCGTCGTAAGATTTTGCTTAAGGTGTGTATTTTCTCCTGTTTCATTCCATAATGTGCGATTTATTAATAGATTTGAACAGAAATCTTCAGAGTGGACATCACTGATTTGTGCTGTAGGATTCATTCTTTTGAGTGTGTTAAGGAGCGTATTTGAAAGGGATTGTGGACCCGTAAGATCTGTTTTGGTGAGAATAATTTTATCAGCAAGAATTAATTGTTTATATATTTCAGGATAGCGCTCGCATATGGAAAGTGTGCTTAATGTATCAAATGTTGCAAGAACAGCATTTACGGACAGTGTTTGAATAAACAGTGGGTGGCTTAAAAGTATTTGTAAAATAGGGGCGGGATCAGCCATCCCTGTTGTTTCAATAATAATGTGATTGAGTTGTTTGATCTGTCCTGTCTGGATGCGATTGATTAAATCTATTAATGTATCAATGAGATCACTGCGTAAATTGCAGCATAAGCAACCATTGGCAAGCTCAATAATTCCTTCTGTTGTCTTTTCAACCAGAAGGTGGTCTATACCGATTTCACCGAATTCATTGATGATAACAGCACATTCCGTTAAGAGAGGGTCTTGTAGCATACGGTTGAGCAAAGTTGTTTTGCCAGAGCCTAAAAAACCAGTAATAAGCGTGAGAGGAATGCGCTTTATTTTCATTTTAATCATCAACCATGGTTTTATTTTAAAGAAACATACCTTATGACGTCAACTCCATTTATAATGGGGCGTGAGGGGTATGTGATGGATAGTTGCCTACGAAATTCATTTTATCACTACTTTTAAGTTTATAAAGGTGAATGCGGGTGCAATCATGTTACTTTTTAGTGCTCATGTTTATGATAATTCTTTGCACTTGAAAGGTCTTATAGGAAGAGTTTTAATTCCTTACTTTGATTATTTTATCTATTATGCTCATCCACCTTGTGAACTGAAAGAGACTGATTTTAATTGATTCAATAGCGATGGATTTGAAATGAGAGAATTTTACGATATTTGTAGTTTTGGAAAAATGGGGCAAAATAATTAATCATAAATTGTGAATTGTGGCTTACGGCTTTTTTATAGAATAGTTTGCACGTCTTTTATATGGACTATGGGGTTTTTTTAGTGGTTTTACTGTTATTTTAGGCGTCTGTGGACTACGAATGAGATGTACTACTAAAGGATGAGAAAAAGAAGGTGGAGCAGTGATAAAAGGTGAGGTGAGAATAATATTTCCTTGATCATCATATGAATTGGCATGCATTTTTATGGCTTCAGGCGTGCATGTTTGTTGTCTCATATTGTTGGATTGCGTTATGTTGCTCCCATAAGGTTTTAATGTTGCGAGTGTTAATTGGGGGCTTCCTTGATGCAAAAAACCTATTTCAAGAAGTTGTGCTGCTTTTTCTTCCCTTTCACTGATGTTGTTTGCCCCTAGAATGACAGCAATAATTGTACGTTTATTGCGGGTGGCTGAGGCAACAAGATTAAAACCAGAGGCGCAAATAAAGCCTGTTTTCATACCGTCTATTCCATAAAAACGACCAATGAGGTTGTTTGAGTTATGCTGGATTTTTCGGTTATTACCAAAATCAATGGCTGGAATAGAAAAATAATGAGCATATTGTGGAAACTCCCGACGTATTTGGACAGCTAAAAGAGCAATATCACGTGCGGTGGAATAGTTTTGAGGATCTGGTAAACCACTTGCGTTTGCAAAATGGGTGCCAAACATGCCTAAACGTTTAGCTTCACTATTCATTTTATGTACAAAAGCTTTCTGTGAACCAGCAACGGCTTCACTCATGGCAATGGCCAAATCATTGGTTGATTTAACCATGGTGATACTTAAGGCCGTATCAAGTGTGAGAACAGAACCAGCTTTATAACCTGAACGATACGCGGGAGCTTTTGCTGCGTATTCGCTGATGGTGATAGGTTTGTTGGGGGAAACTTCCCCTCGGCTCATGGCGCGAAAAATAACATAAGCAGTCATTAATTTTGTTAAGGAAGCTGGATACCACCGCTCAAAAGCTTGATTATGTTTTAAGATATGTCCCGTTGTAACATCAACAGAAATAAAAGGCTGTGCTAAAGCAAAAGTGCTCGACAAACTCAAAATGAAATAAAAAAATAAATTGTAGAAGAGACGTTGCATGAATTTAAATCCAGTTCCTTCTCATTCGTTATTTAGAATTGTTTTAATGTAGCACACAAAGCTTTTAAGTCTAGGATAGAGAGGAAAGATGGTTAATTGCTATATTAACGTGGATAAAAACCAACACTCATTTTATTTTCCCCTTGAATTTTGTTTGATGATTGAAGTCTCTCAAGAAATACTTTTTAAATAATGAAGATTTTAAAAAATTTCAGGTTCTTGAAGAGATTGATGTTTTTTAGGAAGGAACAAGCTCGTATAACCATACATTTTGCCTGTTATTTTATTATATAAATATTGGTTTGTAATGATTATTCACTGTTTTTCATAATGATGCCTTTTATCAATCAAAATAGTGTTTCATGATGCTTCAGTTTTTGAAGTTTCTGAACAGCAGATGGTGGCATAGGAGGAGGAGTAGAATCTTGAGCGGCTAAAAGAAGTAGTTCATCACAGGCTTCTTCAGTTTTTTGGATCAGTTGATTTAGAAAATCACGTTTGCTTAAACCTGCTTCTATCGGGGGGAGAATACGAACACGAATTGTTCCGGGATAGCGACGGAAATTACCTCGTGGCCAATATAAACCCGCATTGTGTGCAATAGGGACAACTTGAAGTCCTAATTCATTATAGAGTGCGACAATTCCTGACTTATAATCTGGTTCTTGACCAGGTTGTCGGCGTGTTCCTTCGGGAAAAATAAGGATTTGGCGTCCTTGTTTTACTTTCTCTTTTGCTTTTTGTATAATTATTTTTAAGGCTTTGATGGGCGTTGTGCGGTTAATGGGGATAATTTGTGTTTTTGCCATATACCAGCCAAACAAGGGAATCCACATCAATTCACGTTTTAAAATGAGAGTGGGATCATCAAAATAGGGAACAAGGCTAAAAGTTTCCCATGCAGATTGATGTTTTGGAGCAATGATATAGGCCCCTTGTGGGAGATTTTCTAATCCTTCAATTTCATAACGTGTGCCTGCGATGTATTTTTGCAAAAAGAGTGTAACGCGCGCCCATGTTTTAGGAACAATCCACGCTTTTTTTCGGGGCATGAGAAAATAAATGGGAGCGTAAAGAATCATTTGTATGAAAGTTGTGGTATAAAAAGCGAATGTAAAAAGAATAGAACGAAGGATAAGCACTATATTTTCCATTTTATATCTATAAGAAAACTTCATATAATATAATTCACATGAGAAAACATCTTCTTTATGTTTTTTCAAGCATCTATTTTTTAGCTAATTCATTTTCTGATATTTAAAAACAGAAGGAAAGAGGTTGATGGAATTAGAAAAAGATGAATTTTTTATTCCACGGATTTTATCTATTGCGGGAACAGATCCTTCTGGTGGCGCTGGAATGCAGGCGGATTTGAAGGTTTTTTCAGCTATGAAAACTTATGGTATGAGTGTGGTTACAGCTGTTGTTGCACAAAATACTCAGGGTGTGCGTTCTTTTCAGGCATTAGATGCTTCTTTTGTTGCAGATCAGATTGATTCTGTTTTTGAGGATATCCACGTTGATGCCGTTAAAATTGGTATGGTTGCAAATGCTCAAATTGCACAGGTTATTGCAGAACGTCTTGCTTATCATAAAGTGCGTTTCATTGTTTTTGACCCAGTTATGGTTGCAAAAAGCGGTGATGTTCTTTTAAAGTCTGATGCCATTGAAATTATGCGTGATGTTCTTGTACCGATGTCAACTTTGATCACGCCAAATTTGCCTGAAGCTGCACTGTTATTGGGATGTGAAGTACAATGGTCTTTAGAAACTATGTATCAATATGCTCCACGATTGTTGGCATTAGGGTGTCATGCGGTTTTGTTAAAAGGCGGACATTTGAATACGCTTACCAGAAGTAGTACAGAAAATTACGATTGCTCTAGTCCAGATCTTTATTGTGATCATGAAAATCTGGTTATGCTTGAAGCTTCTCGTCTTTCAACCACGCATGATCACGGGACAGGGTGTACCATTTCTGCTGCCATTGCAGCTTTATTGCCTACACAACCTTTAGACTGCGCTGTGAAACAAGCAAAGAACTATTTACATGGCGCTTTAACGGCTTCAAATGCTTTAAAAGTAGGGAAAGGACGAGGTCCACTTCACCATTTTTATGCATTGTGGAAAGATTGAGACAACAATTTATTGTAAAAAATTTTCACTCTATGAATTTTTTTCGTCATTATATGCCATTTGGGACTTATCACGGATAAATGTTAGCACATTGTCGCTTAACAGTTGTTTTGTATTTAAAAAAATGAGAGAGAAAAAAGTTATAATTTATTGCTTTTATATATATTTTTATAATTAATATATTCTATTCAGAAGCAATTTTAAGTGAAAAAATAGAAAGCCAAGAGACTCTTATAAGTCAAAATTTGATGGTAAAAAGGATAGAGGGAAAGACTTTTTACAAAGCGATATTAAAGCTCGTTCATCCCATCATATTCGCTGTTGATCGATTGGTTGGTTATATTTGCGTTCTGCTGAAAATAATAAATTTTCTTAAATGAAGAGGAAAAAAAGAGTTTTTCGCTAAATGACCATGTGTTTATTGGAATAAACTTTAAATTCACCAAAATTTATAAAACCCAATTTTTTATAAATTCTAATTCCCTCGTGAGATGCTTGCAGACCAATAACATGACATTTCTTTCTTTTTAAATGCTTAATAGCAATTTTTGTTATGAATGTCCCAATACCTCTTTTCTGAAAATCTGGATTGGTTACAATATCATACACTCCACCAATGCCATCCGCTTTTATACAAAAACATATCGCTACAGGATTGTTATTTATATAACCAACGAACAGATCTACATTAGGATCTTTTTTATAAAAGCCTCCTATCGTTTCATAAAATATGACCGCCTCTTTATCAAAAGGCTCGAAGACTGATGCCATAACATTTCCATAATCTCTAAAATTTTGAAGTGATTCAACTTCTTTTATTTTGAAGTTATCTGGCGTAGAAGTCAGATGTGAATCTATATCTTGCGCTAAAGCCGCCATTCCTACCTCTGTTTCAACATGCTCTAAGCCAATCGATAAAAGAATTTCATCAACGTTGTAATGAGACGAATGAGGTCCAACCCACCAAGCCAAAGGGAGTTTTTGTGCATTAAAGGAATCAATTATGGATTTTGCTTGGTTTGCAGGTATCGTTTCTTGTAAATTTTTAGCAGAGATAATGTTGAATGTGTTTGAAGAAAATGTTGAATGAATCGAAGATACACCATTTGAAAGATCAATAACCTGCATTTGGGGACATAATTTTGGTAAAAAACGGACCTTTGAACAAAAATTATTTTCTAATGATAAGTTAATTTTTGTTTTGTTTAACATTTGTTTTCCTTACCATTTCTCATTGATCTTTTAATACTGAGGGCCGTAAAAATTCGTTAATTCAAAGGTGATCCCAAATTCTTTTACATAAGTTTTTATAACATGAAGGGTCGCAAAAGATCTGCCGCCAATATTAGAAAAAAATTACCCTCGCGATGGCAAGGAGACAATGCAAAATACTGTTGGGCAAAATACTGTTGGGCAACAAGCTACAATAAATCAAACTTCAAATGGAGCGGGCGATGGGATTCGAACCCACGACCCCAACCTTGGCAAGGTTGTGCTCTACCCCTGAGCTACACCCGCTCACCGATTCGATATATACTTTGCCTGTATGGCGTAGGCTTCTATGAATTGCAACAAAAAAATATCATCTCAGTTTGATTTATTTTGTCTATGTTTCGATAAAATGAAATAAAGATTGATTTTAGAAAATTTTTCAGTAATGAATTGTTCCTTTTTTAATTTTTGCATGGAGAGGGGTGGAGTATAATGTTGAAGAGAATAAATATATTAGGGATTGTCATCGCAGCTGTTTTTATGATGAACAGCGTTGCAAAAGCCGATGACCAAGTTAAACACGTTAAAGTTGCTTTAACACAAATTATGATCCATCCTGCAGCGGATGCTGTGCGTAAAGGGGTGGAAGATGTTCTTGCAGAAAATGGTTATAAGCAAGGTGAGAATTTTCAACTGACTTTTTTATCAGCACAGGGCAATATTTCAACAGCAACGCAAATTGCACGTAAATTTGTTGGTGATAATCCCGATGTTATTGTAGCGATTACCACGCCTTCAGCACAAACAATGCTTGCGGCAACAAAAACAATACCTATCGTCTTTGCAGCGATTTCTGATCCTATCGGAGCTAGAATCGTTTCTTCGCTGACCAAGCCTGGCGGCAATATGACGGGGAGTTCTGATCGTATCGATGTTGCTGAAAGTGTTAAACTTTTGCAAGAAGTAAAACCAGATTTGAAAAAAATTGGTTATCTTTATAATGCTTCTGAGGCAAATTCTGTTTCAACCCTTAAGACCTTAAAGGATGTCGCAAAAAAAGCTGGAATTGAAATCATTCCTTCATCGGCACCAAAACCTTCAGATGTTCAGGCAGCAACACGCGCTTTAATCGGGAAGGTCGATGTTATTTTTGTTCCTGCTGATAACACGATTCTGTCTGTTTTAGAGGGCGCAATAAAGGTCACACAGGAAGCCAATATGCCTGTGTTTACTGTTGATGCGAATACGATAGGACGTGGCCCTTTTATGACGCAAGGTGTGAATTTCTACGATGTTGGGGTTGATGCTGGGAAGTTGGTTGTGCGTATTCTAAAGGGTGAAAAGCCTGGTGATATTGATGTTGTGCAGGCAGCTAATAATGACATTCGAATTGATCTGAAAGCAGCAAAAAAGGCAGGAATCGTTATCCCGCAGACTGTTATTGTCCGCGCAACAAAAGTGATTCAATAACTTTTGTTGAGAGAGTATTGATACAATAAAAGTACGTTAAGTTTTCATGGGGATTGTCTTTACATGAATATATTTGCCTTTTCTGGCGCTGTGGAATTAGGTCTTATTTATGCGTTTGTGGCTATAGGGGTTTATCTCTCATTTCGCGTTTTGGACTTTCCGGATTTGACAGTTGATGGCTCATTTCTTCTTGGGTCCTGCGTTTGTGGCGTCTTGATTCTTTTAGGTTTTAATGCATGGACAGCTATGGCATGCGCTTTTTGTGCAGGTATGGCTGCTGGCTTATTAACAGCCATGTTAAATTTGCGTTTTGGCATTTTGAATCTTTTGGCTTCTATTTTAACGATGTCGGCGCTCTATACGGTTAACCTTCGTATTATGGGAATTATGGGAGGGTCTAATGTTAATTTAGCGCTTGCTGATACAGCCTTAACACCTTTTTATAATCTGTTTGGGTTGTCCGATATCTTTGTGCGCCCTCTTTTTGTTGGTACTGTATTGCTGGTTGTGGCATTTTTTATTTGGCGCTTTTTGGAAAGTGAAATAGGTCTTGCTATGCGTGCAATGGGCGCTAATCCACGCATGGCGACGGCGCAAGGGGTTCATACATCTGCATTGATTTATTTTGGTATGGGGCTTTCAAATGCCTGTGTTGCACTTGGTGGCTCTCTTTATATTCAAACTGCAATTGCAACGGATATTACCGGTGGAATTGGTACAATTGTTTTTGGATTGGCTGCTGTGATTATTGGCGAAACTCTCTTTCGTACGCGCAATATTTTTTGGATTATAGTCAGTTGTATTGTGGGGTCTGTGTTGTATCGTGTGGCGGTGCAATTTGCATTTGAAGCCAATGGAATTGGTATTGATACGTCGACAGATCTTCAGTTGATTACTTCACTGTTGGTTGTGTTAACTCTTATTGTGCCACGCTATTGGAGGAGGCATAAACGTGATTGAGTTGTTTCATGTTGGGGTAACATTTAAACCGCAAACACCTTTGGAAAAACAGGCGTTAATTGATATTAACCTCAAAATTGATCAGGGTAGCTTTGTTACGGTTATCGGTTCGAATGGTGCCGGTAAATCAACATTGCTCAGTGTTTTGGCGGGGGAAATGCTTCCCTCGACAGGAAAAGTGGTTATCAATGGACAAAATGTTTCTAGGCAATCAGTCAGCGAACGTGCTGGAAAGGTGGCATGTGTTTTTCAAGATTCGTTAAAGGGAAGTTGTGGTTCTTTAACAATTGAAGAAAATTTGGCTCTTGCTGCTCTTCGAGGAAATCGCCGTAGTTTGCGTTCAGCTTTAAACCATGAAAAAAGACAATTTTTTCGAGAGAAAATTGCTCAATTAGGCATTGGTCTTGAAGCCTATATTCAAAATCCTATGGATAGTTTATCTGGTGGACAACGCCAAGCCGTTTGTCTTGTGATGGCAACGTTAGCACATGCAGATGTTTTATTGCTGGATGAACATACCTCAGCACTTGATCCTGGAATGGCTGATTTTGTGATGCGGTTGACGGAAAAAATCGTTGAAGAGAAAAAATTAACGACTATTATGGTCACCCATTCTATGCGTCAGGCTCTTGATTATGGCGATCGCACATTGATGTTGCATGGTGGAAAAGTGATTTTGGATGTCTGTCATGAAGAGCGTAAGGGCTTGGATGTTAGTGATTTAATTCACATGTTTCAGAAAGTTCGCGGGGAAGTTCTTGATAATGATGAACTGTTAATGGATTAAGAGTGTGGCTCAAAAAAAAGCACATGAGGTTGATCAATTTCTAACGCGTTTCTCACGTGCTTTTCCTATTGTTCTCATTTATGGTCCAGATCGTGGTCTTATTTGCGAACGTGCTCAACGTTTTGCCAAGCTTACAAAGATAGCAATAGAAGATCCATTTTCGACAATTCGTTTGGATGCTGCTGAAATTGATAAAGATCCTGCACGTTTGGAAAATGAAGCGCGGACTTTATCGCTTTTTGGGGGAGACCGTTTAATATGGATTTCTAATGCTGCTAACCAAAAAGGTTTTCTTGCAGCCTTGAAGCTTTTGATTGATAAACCACCAGAAAAAAGTTTTATTCTCATTGAGGCAGGGGATTTAAAAAAAGGAATAGGGTTGCGTAATGTTATTGAAACGGCAGCAAATGCAATGGCTTTGCCCTGTTTTGCTGATGATATGCGTTCTCTTGACAGTTTGATTGATGAGGTTTTAGGGCAGTTTAAGAAGACTCTTTCTTTGGATGCACGGAGATGGTTGCATGAAAATTTAGGGGCCGATCGTCTTGTATCACGAGGTGAATTAGAGAAGCTTTGTCTTTATGCTTCAAATGTTCATATTACTCTTGAAGATGTGAAAGCTGTTGTAAGTGATGTCAGTGCTTTTTCTCAAGATGAAGTCATTGATGCTCTTTTATTGGGTGATATATCAAGCTTTGAAGCGCATTTTAATCGACATGCAGCATTGCAGGGGGCGCTTTTTTTTATTTTAAATACAGCACAAAGGCATTTTCAGCAATTACAGCTCTTGCGTTATCAGGTAGAGGTTGAAGGAAAATCATCTTTTACGGTGGTTTCTCAAGCGCGTCCCCCCATTTTTTTTCAACGGAAAAAAATTGTTGAACAAGCTTTAAAGTATTGGAACTTAGAACAAATTTCTTACGCAATGGAAAGAATTCAGAGGGCTGTTTTAGAAAGCCGTAAAAATCCACTTTTGGGTGAAGCCATTATTCGTCAAGCTTTGTTAGGGCTCACAATTATCGCACGACGGCAAATGGCAGCTTAACATATTTAAAATATGTTTAAAATATGATGATTTTTTATTTTGAGTATAGCATAGAGGTATTTTCAGCAATTACAGCTCTTACGTTACTAGGTAGAGGTTGAAGGGAAATCAGCTTTTACAGTGGTTTCTCAAGCGCGTTCATTCATTTTTTCAACGGAAAAAATTGTTGAACAAGCTTTAAAATATTGGAACTTAGAACAGATTTCTTACGCAATGGAAAGAATTCAGACTGCTGTTTTAGACAGTCGTAAAAAGGCATGTGGAGAAGAAGTTCTTATTGTAAGGTGCAAAAGACATGATTTTGATTAAACTCAACATAAGAAGATTTAAAATAAAATAATTCTGCGGTATTTTAAGGGATCTTTTTCAATATAATAAATAATGTCATTATCTTTATGAATCAATGCGTTGTATGCTTGTAAGCAATGAATTGAGAATTTTAAAGTTTAGTGTTCCATTTTTCGTATGTTTTATAGATAAAAATGATCTGTTGTTTATTTACGCAGGGTAAACTGTATTATTCTCTCGTTGTAGTTTTTTAATATTTTGCGCATAACTCTTAGACGAACAAACAGAAAAATTATGATTGTTACAACTGTCTTTGTTGCTGTTTGCAAAGAATTTTTAAAGGTGAAAGATGCCCCCTATTCAATTTGAAAAAATAGCGCTTGTTGGGATTGGTCTGATTGGATCTTCTTTAGCAAGAGTGATTAAAAAGAAAAATCTTTCAGCTCAGGTTTCTATTGCAACACGTCGTCAAGAAACACTGGAAAGAGCCCGCGAATTGGAACTTGGAGATTTTTACACAACGGATAATGCAAAGGCTGTTGAAGGTGCTGATCTCGTTATTATTTCTGTTCCTGTTGGAGCGAGTGCAGAGGTGGCAAAAAACATTCATAATCATTTAAAGCCAGGGGCGATTGTGAGTGATGTTGGTTCTACAAAAGAATTGGTTATTACAGAAATGGCGCCTTTATTGCCAAAAACGGTTCATTTTATTCCGGGACATCCTATTGCTGGAACGGAATATTCGGGCCCAGATGCTGGTTTTGCTGATTTGTTTATAAATCGCTGGTGTATTTTAACACCTTTTGCAGATAGTGATGCGACAGCTGTTGCACGATTGACAGCGTTTTGGGAAGCTTGTGGGGCGCGTGTCGAAAAGATGGAGCCGAAGCATCATGATCTTGTTTTAGCGATTGTTTCGCATTTGCCACATTTGATTGCGTATAATACTGTTGGGACAGCGAGTGATTTAGAAAAGGTAACCAATTCAGAAGTTATTGCTTATTCTGCTTCCGGTTTTCGTGATTTTACGCGTTTGGCATCTTCTGATCCCGTTATGTGGAGGGATATTTGTTTGCACAATAAAGAGGCTATTTTAGAAATGTTGAGCCGTTTTAGTGAAGGACTTGCTTTTTTAGAACAGGCAATTCGTATAGGTGATGGTGAAACACTGTTTAATTTTTTTACCTGTACGCGTGCTGTGCGCCGTAATATCATTGCGGCGGGTCAGGAAATTGATGCCCCTGATTTTGGTCGTCATAGCGTTTCTAAAGAGGAAATGTAAAATTAAGACATCTTTGAATTTTGTGCTGTTATTTTGCTTATTCTTATCATGCATCTTAGGATATCTGTTCTTTTAAATTGTTCGTTGTGATGAAGATACGGCACTGTTCTCAGTCGTTTGTCCAACGATATTTTGTGCGACGATATATGGTACTGCCTGTAATGGAGGGTGGCTCTCGTGTAAAATAAAACGCTCTAGACAGAAGATATTTGATTGGTAAAATTTATTGGCTTTTCAGTTTTTGAATAGGAGGAGGCTTGACCACATGGATTATTGCCCTTTATACTAAAAAATGTTTGTTTTTAAAGTCTTGATGGTTTTTATAAAGCATGAGATAACTGAAAAAAAGATATTACCAGAAAGTATTGAGGTTTGTTAAGAAATATCTTTTGGTATGGCTATCGTATTTTTGGTGACGCAATAAGTCATTATTGGCGTGATAGTGGGAGTGCTTTCGCAAGCCATGTTGCGCTGTCAGGTCTTTTAGCATTTTTCCCTTTTTTTATTTTTGGAACATCTTTTGCTCGTTTTCTCGGGGCTTTTACCTATACACCGCAAAAAATTAAAGCGCTCATACAGTTATTGCCTGATGTCATTGCTGAACCTTTATCGCAGGAAATTGTCAATGTTTTAACCCTCCATCAAGGGGGTGTGTTGACGCTTTCTGTTATTGGAGCGGCTTATTTTGCTTCCAATGGAATAGAAGCTTTGCGTACGGCTTTGAATAAAGCTTACCGTGTGACGGATCAACGGAGTTTGTTGTTTTGTCGTTTTCAAAGTTTGTTTTTTGTGATCCTTGGCGCTTTTGGTCTTGTTGTGATGAGCTTTTTATTGATTTTAGCGCCTTTGTTGATCAAAACTATGCAAAATCATTCTTTTCTTATGACTGAATATATTGGTATTATTCGTTTATGGCGTTATACAATTGCTGTCGTTATTTTGTTTATGAGTCTTTTGATTGTTCATAAATGGCTTCCAGCAGGGCAGCGGAAATTTATAGATATTTTGCCAGGAATCGTGGTGACAATGTTTGTATGGTTTATGGCTTCTCTTGCTTTTGCACAATATTTAACGATGTTTGATTATATTTCAACCTATGCGGGGTTAGCATCTATTATGGTTGCCATTATCTTTCTTTATATATTAAGTGCAATTTTTATTTTGGGGGGTGAAATAAACGCTGCAATAATGTTTTATCGCAATTATTGGCAATCGTCTCGGTGAATGAAAAAACCTGTAGATCCTATGAAAGACAAAAGATGGGGGCAAGGAATAAGACCAGCTATTAATTTATTGGTTGATGCAGATGCCTGTCCTGTAAAAGCTGAAATTTATCGTGTTATGAATCGTTATCAGCTTAAAACATTTATTGTCGCAAACCGTTTTCTTTCTCTTCCCCAAGAAGAACTCATTAAAAGAATCGTTGTTTCTGATGGGCTTGATAGGGCTGATGATTGGATTGTCGACCATGTGCATGAGGCGAGTATTGTTATTACTAGTGATATCCTTTTAGCAGAACGTGTTGTACGGTCTGGAGGACTTTGTCTTTCGCCAACGGGGCGTATTTTTGATGCAAATTCAATTGGTCAAGCCTTAGCCATGCGCAATTTAATGGAGGATTTGCGAGAGCAGGGGCATGTCACAGGAGGACCACGTCCTTTTTGTGGTAAAGATCGTTCTGCTTTTTTGTCAGCATTGGATTTGACAATCCAACGTTTAAAAAGACGTGGTTATTAGATTATTGTGCTTCTTTCATGACAGCTTTGATAAGTGCTTTGGCTTCATCATTGGCCCATGGCGCTGCCCCATTATAGGAAGCAATGAGATATCCCTTTTTATCAATGAGAAATGTGATGGGGAGTCCTAAAGCAAGCCCTTGTTTTCTCATGTCGTTGAAGATATTCATGGTTTCATCGCGATAGTAGACTAAATTATCCGCATGAATATCTTGTAAAAATTTCTGAATTTTTTTCACAGAAGCCGTTTTATCGATGTTAATTGCTATGACGTCGAAATTTTCTCCACCTAATTCGCGTTTTAATTGCGCCAGTTCCGGCATTTCTGTGCGGCAGGGAACGCACCAGATAGCCCATAAATTGATGAGTAACGGTTTTCCGTTAAATTCAGCGAGTGTGTGGTCTTTTCCATGAATATCCTTAAAAGAGAAGGTATTCATATCTAAGGGTTTATCCATAAATCGCATATGAGCAAAAAAGCCTGTTGCGGCTTTTTGGATTGTCATCATTTTTTTGTCTTGTTTTTTTTCTGTTTTTTCTTTTGAAAGAGCGATGGCAAAAGAAGAGACCGTCTTGTCATGATGATTTTTTATTGCGTATAAACTGACACCAACCAAAATAATGGCAACAAAAAAGGATGCGATAAAGATTATCTTCTTTTTGTTTTTCTTCTTTGAGCTATTAAAACTTTGAGAAATCATGATTTTATCCTTTTTATGGATGTTTTAAAAATATGATCGATGAGAAGGTAAAGAACCAAATGTGTGTGGCGGTTTATCGCAGGATCCGCTGCCGTTATGGAAGAAATGAACGCCTCAATTGATGTTGATTAAAAGCTCTATCGGCAAAAATATCGAAGGTTTGCTCTCTCATGCTGTTATGTTAACGCAAACAGAGATTATTTTACAGTCTGATTATGAAAAAATTTCTCATGATTTGAAAATTATTCGCAAAAAAAATTGAAGAAGATACATTTGTTTTTTCACAAAAGCTTGAAGATATTCATATGAATATTGAAATGTGGCTAAGCACGTTGGTTGGTTCTGTTGTGAGGCATTTACATATGGCGCATTCACGCAATGATCAAGTGGCTGTTGATTTTAGGTTATGTATTCGTGAAGCAGTGCAGAAAGTAGCACAAGCCTTAAAGGAGTTTATAAAGCAATTGCTTGCTCTTGTAGAAAAACATGTTAAGACCTTTTTGCTAAGCTTTACGCATTTACAATTGGTTCAACCCGTAACATTGGGTCATTATCATTATAGAATGGCTTATGTTGAAATGTTTGGTCGCGATTTATCGCGGATGCATGGATGCCATTGAGCGAATGAATGAATCGTCTTTGGGACCTGCGGTTTTGGCAGGAACAAATTTTCCTATGGATTGCTTTATGATAGCAAAAGAGCTGGGTTCCCGAAAATCTATAGGCAATGCAATTGATTGTGTTTTTGACCGTAACTTTGCATTGAAATTTTTAAGTGCTGGTGTTCGTTGTGCAATACATCTTTCGCGTTTAGCAGAAGAAATCATTCTTTGGTTAAGTGAACAGTTTTGTTTTATTCGTTTGTCAGATATTTTTTCACTGCGTTCATCGATTATGCCAAAAAAGAGAAAACCTGATGCAGCAAAGCTGGTAAGGGCAAAAGTAGGTCGATAAAATGACGCGCTTATGGGATTGTTAACGGTGATAAAAGGATTACCGCTTGCTTATTCAAAGGATGTACAAGAAAATAAAGAATATGTGTTTGATAGAACTTTGAGTTTGGATTTATCTATTAACAGCGATGACAGGAATGATTGCTGATTTGAAAGTGAATAAAAAAGCCATGAAACAAGCAGCGGATTTAAGGTATGTGACAGCTACAGATTTTGCTGATTGTTTTGTTTGGGAATTAGGGATTCCTTTTCATAAGGCACATCATATGGCAGAGTGTGCTGTAGCATTGGCAGAAAAAACAGTATCGCCTTCAGGATTTATCATTAGATGAATTTCAAGCAATTTGTTCTGATATTAATGCGACGCTTTTTGATGTTGTGACCATTGAAAAGTCTGTTGAAAATCGTAAAAGCTTTTGGGGGCGGCATCTTCAAAAGTTCTTTGGCAAATTGCATATTGAAAAAAGCGTCTTGTGAACACTTGAATGATTGTGCTTTAAAGGTGAAAAGAGATCGAGATGAAGAAAGAGGGCAGATGAAAATTATAGTAAAGGGGTTGGTGATTGTCCTTTTGGGGGGCTTGGGTGTCGTTGTCGCTGGGTGTGGGCGTAAAGGGTCATTAGAGATGCCTCCTGTAAGTGTGGAAAAGTCTGTGAAGGGGCCATCTGCTGCTAAAAGTGAAGATGATCAACCTTTTATTCTTGATCGTTTGATAAAGTAGGAGGAAAATATGAATTTTTTTCCCTACCATCAAGGTATGCTTCATGCTGAAGGGTGTTCACTTGCTGCTCTTGCCCAAGAGGTGGAGACGCCTTTTTATTGTTATTCGGCTAATGCATTGGTCACACGTTTTAAGGATTATCAAAAGGCATTTCAAGGGATGCCCAGTCTGATTGCTTATGCGGTTAAAGCTAATTCTAATCAAGCAATTTTACGGCTTTTAGCGGCAAATGGGGCGGGTGCTGATGTGGTCTCAGAAGGTGAATTACGGCGCGCCCTTGCTGTTGGTATTCCGGTACATCGTATTGTTTATTCTGGTGTTGGTAAAACCATGAGAGAAATAGATTTTGCTCTTTCTCAGAATATTTATTGTTTTAATGTTGAATCAGAACCGGAGCTTGAACAGTTGTCGCAACGTGCTGTTGCGCTTTCAAAGATAGCCCGTGTTTCATTACGCATTAATCCAGATGTTGACGCAAAAACTCATAAGAAAATTACAACAGGAAAATCTGAAAATAAGTTTGGTATTCCATTGGTGTTGGCAAGAGAGGCTTATAAAAAAGCTGCTTCTTTACCTGGATTGCAGGTTTGCGGTATCGATATGCATATTGGCAGTCAAATTTGTGATTTAAAGCCGTTTGAAGAGGCTTTCCTTCTTATTGCAGATTGTGTGCGTCAATTGTGGAGCGATGGTTATGCAATAACGCATATCGATATTGGTGGTGGGCTTGGTATTGCCTATGGTTGTGAACAACACACTGTACCCTCTCCTTTTGATTATGCCGCGCTGGTAAAGAAGCATATTGCTCCTTTAGGGATTAATATTGTGGTGGAGCCGGGACGTAGCATTGTGGGCCAAGCTGGTGTGTTGGTAACCTCTGTTCTTTATTTAAAAAAGGGACAAGGGCGGAATTTTGTTATTGTGGATG
Source organism: Bartonella sp. AU55XJBT (assembly GCF_028618525.1). The sequence continues at coordinate 255,179 of NZ_JAQITC010000001.1, forward strand.
CGGCGATGAATGATCTGATGCGCCCAACGCTTTATGATGCTTGGCAGGACGTTGTCCTTGTGAAAAAAGCAGTAAAAGGTGCCCCCCTTATTCATGCAGATATTGTGGGTTCCGTTTGTGAAACTGGTGATTATTTAGCATTAGATCGCTGCTTGCCGATTTTGGCACCCGGTGATCTTTTGGCAATTACGCAAGCTGGGGCTTATGGTGCTGTGATGGCGAGTACTTATAATAGTCGACTTTTGATCCCTGAAGTTCTTGTCCAAGATACGCGTTATGCGGTTATTCGTCCGCGTCTTGATTATGCGCAATTGATGGAATGTGATCATATTCCTGATTGGGTCGAGCATTCTTAAATGTTTTTTGGTCTTATTTTTACTAAACTTTGATGAAATAATTTATTTTCTGGAAATTGTCTTGTATGGGTTTTATGATCTTAATACATCACGGTAAAAGGGGAAAAATGCTTGTTTATGAAAAATAAAAACATCAAGAGCTTTGAAATAAAGCTTTTGTGTGTACGCATTTTTATGTGGGGGATCCTTTCATTTGAACGGGTATGGATACGGTTGTTGCCATTTTTCCTTGTTCTTAGTCTCTTTTGTTCGCTTAGTTGGTTGGGGGTTTTTGGCGTTCTAGGCTATTGGTCCCATTGGCTCTTACTTGGGGTGTTGCTTGTTTGTGCTGGGGTCAGTTTATTTTTGCTTATTGGTTTTCGGTTTCCCACAATGCGGGAAGTGGATCATCGTCTTGAACGCGTTAATGATCTTAAACACCAGCCTTTGAATATTCAGACAGATCATGTATGTTCTGAAAATGAAGAGGATTTTAGTGCTGTTATTTGGCGTGAGCATCAACGCCGAATGGCGGAGCAATTATATCATTTAAAAACTGGATTTATCTCTCTTAATAGTGCGGCTTATGATCCTTTGGCTTTGAGGGCTTTGTGTGTTCTTCTTTTTGTGTGTGCCTTTAGTTTTTCTTTTGGTTCACGTGGGGGACGTTTGGCTGATGCTTTTGATTTTCGTCCTGTTGTTGATGAAAAGTTCATGCGGATTGATGCTTGGGTAACACCACCTGCTTATACCGGTGTGGCACCGATTTATTTGACAAAAGATGAAAAAGCACAACTGGCAATTCCTGAAGGGAGTGATGTGGTTGTGCGTGTTGTCAATGGGGCTGGTGTTACAGTCAAAGCAAAAACTGTAGAAGATGGGCAAAAAGTTTCGTTTTCAGAGAAAACGGAACAAACAGCTTTCAATGATCCAATTGTTCATTTTGAAACCCATTTAGAGCATTCAATGGATTTGTTTATCTCATCACGTCATAAAAAACAACAATGGCATTTGCAGATGATTAAGGATGCGTTTCCAACAATTGATTGGCTGGAAAAACCAGGGCGGATTTTAACGGGGTCGCTAGAGTTGCGGTATGTGTTGGATGATGATTATGGTGTGACAAAGGCTTTTGTTAAAATAGAGCCTCTCTTTCAGAATAAAAATGCTTCTTCTCTTTACAAAGCACCGGAAATGAAACTTCTTCTTCCACGGGGTGGAAAGGGTAAAATGCGGACAGTACAGGATGTCTCAGCGCATCCATGGGCGGGTTCGCAAGTCAAAATTACTTTGGTGGCAGAAGATGGTGCGGGGCAGAAAGGGCGTAGCAAAACTTTTGTTATGACATTACCGCAGCGTGTTTTTTCAAATCCTGTTGCGCGTGCTGTCAGTGAATTGCGTCGTTTACTTGCTCTTGATGCTTCTGCGAGAGAGCACGTATTGGATATGCTTTCTGCTTTGTTTGTGCGTCCAGAAAAGGGGCTTCAAAATGCAGCGCATTTTCTCGTTCTACAAAGTGCGTGGACAAGGCTTTCTTTGGCACAAACAGAAGAGGATTTGCGTGGTGTGGTGGATTATTTATGGCAGATTGCTTTAGGTATTGAAGGGTATCAGCTTGAATCCGTGCAGAAAAATTTAAAACAAGCACAAGCTGCTTTACGGGATGCGCTGCGATATGGTGCTCCAGCGGCAGAAATCGAACGGCTTATGGCAGATTTACGTCAAGCTATGGATGCGTATATTCAGGCTTTGGCTGAAAAAGCACCAGATGGTCAAGTTTCTAAAAATTCTAAAAGCTTGAAAAGTCCTAACCTTTCTGAAGATACATTACAAGAAAAGCTGAATCTCATTGAAGAAATGGCTAAAACGGGCTCTTCTTTAGCAGCGGAACAGCTCTTGGCGGAAATTGAACAGACGCTTGACCATTTGCATGTGCAAAAAGGCAATCAAAATGAGGGAGACAAAAGCCAATCTGCACAAATGAAAGAAAAGATGGATAAACTTGGTGATTTAATGCGTCGTCAGCAGGAAATTCTCAATGAAACACATCAGTTAGAGATGGAACAAAAACGGGGGGAAAGTGTACCGGAGACACAAAAAAAATCTTTAAAAAAACGCCAAGTTGAATTGCAGTCTGAATTATCAACATTAGAAAAAGAATTATCAGAACAGGGATTTGAAACAGGTGGTGCATTGAAAAAAGCGGAAGAAAAAATGAATTTTGCAGAAGATGCTCTTGATCATGGAAATCATCAGGCATCTATACAAAATCAGTCTGATGCTTTAGAATCTTTGCGGCAAGGTGCCCAAAGTGTTTTGAAAAAAATGCGTGAAACACTCAAAGAAACAGGAAATGATCAAAACACTGATTCTGGTCCGAAAGATCCGTTAGGGCGTCCACTTTCTTCAAAAACAGATAAAGGACAAGAAGGTGAGGCACTCCCAAAAGAAAGTGATCAAATGCGTACGCGGCAAATCTTGGATGAAATTCGCAAACGTTTGGGCAAGGAACATCTTCCAGAAGTAGAAAAAAACTATCTTGAAAGGTTGCTGCATTTTAATTAACAAATTGTTGGCTTTTTTCTTAATTGATGTCAGAAACAACGTATGAGAAACTTCTATCGAGTTCATCTCAAAAGAAAATGATTAAAGTTCTTGTGGTGCAATCATTATCCTGTTGTACGGTTTTTTGGGGTCATTTAAGTTTAAAATGTGAAATATTAAAATGTTCACTATTGCGGAGAAAACGCAGAAATCCATATAGGTTGAATATATGAAAACCTGTAATATTTGAAATTTATTTCTACATGGTATATTGAGTTGGATATCGTTACACTGAAAAATTTTTATGCTTCTGCACTTGGGCTGCGTGTGCAAAAAACGCTGTGTGACCAATTGAATTTATTGTGGCCCGATCTTGGCGATAAACGGGTGATGGGGTTGGGCTATGCACTTCCTTATCTTTCTGCATTGCATGAACGTACTCAACAATGTTTTGCTTTTATGCCAGCTAGGCAAGGTGCTTCGCCTTGGCCTTGTGCTGAGCAAGTTGCTACAGCCCTTGTTTTTGAAGAAGACTTGCCGCTTTCTGATGCATCGGTTGATTGTATTTTATTGGTCCATGCCTTAGAATATACAGAAAATTCATTTGAAACGTTGAATGAAATATGGCGTGTTTTAGCTCCCAATGGTCACTTGATTGTTATTGTTCCTAATCGCTCTGGTTTTTGGGCGCGCAATACGACCACTCCCTTTGGTTATGGCGAACCTTATACTCGGCAACAGATTATTCGTTTGTTTGAAAAAACAAATTTTGTTTCTGGACCAATACAGGAAGTTGTCCATTATATGCCCTCTACAGGTTATGTTTCGCGATTGTTCTCATTTTTTTATGAGCCCTTTACACGCCATCTTTTTCCCTATTTTGGTGGGCTCTTAATGTGTCAGGCGCAAAAACGTGTTTATCAGGGGTTGCTCGTACAACGTCGTCAATCGCGACGTGTTTTTATTCCTGCTTTATCCCCACAGACAAGAAATATTTTAATTTATAAAGATCATTAATCATTTTGCTATTGGTATAAGAACAGCAAATGGATGAGGCTTTTACTTATTGCAAATTTTCTACATATTGAATCAAACAAAATTATTTTCTTGTACGTTATAAATGGGTGGGTCATGTAGGTTAAAATTATATAAGAAAGAACATGCTTCTTATGAGTTTTATGGACCACCTTAAAGGTTGTAAGTCGGGCTGTCACAACATTTTAGAGCAGGCTCAAATGTGTGATTGGTGCTCGCTTACGTCTTTTATTAAGTGTAAAGATGGTGGTGTTTAATGGCTCTCTTTATCGTTAGGATAAACATTTAGCATTCTTATAATGAATTATCCTGTCTCTTAAGAGGAGATAAATTAAGAGATGGAAAAAAAATATCTCTCAATTTAGGCTCATAAATGTAAGTTAAAGCAGTGAGCAGAGCGGTATTTTTTTATATCAAATTAGAGGTTTAAACGATACCCATTTTGATCGGTTATGAGAATTTGTACATTAGAGGGATTATTTTCGATTTTTTGTCGTAAACGATAGATATGGGTTTCTAAAGTATGGGTGATAACATTTTCATTATAACCCCAAACTTGTTCTAACAATGTTTCACGGCTGACAATTTTATCATTGGCGTAATAGAGGCATTTAAGAATTGCTGCTTCTTTTTCTGTGAGATAGATTTTATTGTTGTTCTGATCAAGAAGGAGCTTTTGTCTTAGTTTAAAAGTATAGGGGCCAATATGGAAGGTTGTGTCTTCATTTTGTTCATATTGGTGCAACTGTGCTCGAATTCGCGCTAATAACACTGCAAAGCGAAAGGGTTTAGTCACATAATCATTGGCACCTGTTTCAAGATCTAAGATAGTCTCGCAGTCTGTATCATCATTCGTTATCATGATAATGGGGGCACGAAATCCTTGGGTGCGTAATTGTTTAACGGCTTTGCGACTATCCAGATCAGGAAGTTCAAGTCCCAAAATAGCAAGATCAATATTTGCGTCTTGGATTACTTTCATTCCCCCTTCAACTGTTTTTGCTTGGAAAATTTCAAACTCTTGATGCATTTGCAATTGCTCTACCAAAATGGGGCGTAGATCATCATCTTCAACGATTAAAAGAGTATAGTTGTTCATATTTTTCCTTATAGACATGTTGATGCACTGATTGGTAAAGAGCAGTTTTATGAAAAATGAGCTTTCATGCAAGAAAAATGAAAAGAGGAAAGTTAAAAAAGAAAGTCTTAAACAAATTAACCTTTATAATTTCTATGGTTGCTTGACGAAAAGAAGATGTATCTTTCATGTGCAGAATATTTATACATTGATTAGAAGTTTTTTATATTTTGGGGTGTGTTTTTGCTAGGGGAGACCACAATCTTTACTCTCATAGAGCAACAAGCTGGTATCATCATATATTTGAGCCTACTTCCAATGTTGCTATACCGTTGCTATTTTAGATTCTTCATAAGAGGCATGTTTTTATCTACGTTTGGTTTAGTTTTTTCGGCGCATTTGTATGCGAAGAGGTCGGTGTAGTATTCGTGGCGTTGTCCATTATAATTGTTGAGTAAGCCTTCCCTTGAGCTATGCTGAAAAGATACGTCGTGAAGAGAGTGTTTGTGCAATTTGGGGAGGGCTGTATCGAGAAAGGGTGCAGAATAAAAAATAACAAGGGAGAGTATATTAGAATGAAAACGCGTAAGGAATGCGTTGTGCTTATTCTTCTACGTTATAAAGCACTTTTCCATATGAATTAATGAATAAAAAATTATTATTTTAGAATCAAAGAATTTCCTTTTTAAGGTTACCCATTAAACACACTTCTTTCCATTCATCTTCCGTCACGGGTTGTACTGATAAGCGGCTGGCATTAACCAGCACCATATTGGCTAGTTTGGGATTGGCTTTAATTTGTTTTAATGAAACAGGTGTTGGCATGTCACAAAGTGCGCGGATATCCACACATTCCCAGCGTGGATCTGAGGTTGTAGAATCAGAGTGTGCTTCAGCACATATTTCTACAATGCCTACAATTTCTAAACCTTTATTTGAGTGATAAAAAAAACCTTTCTCGCCATATTTCATGGTGCGCATATTATTACGGGCTTGATAATTGCGCACACCATCCCATTGTTCGCCATCAACTCCTTTTTTCTTTTGCATCTCCCATGACCATTTATGGGGTTCAGATTTAAAAAGCCAATAAGCCATGCATTTACCTTTTCATAGACTGTTATATATTCATATACATTTTTATAAGTATATTGGTAACATCATCAATGATGATTTTTAAAATGGTGTAAAGAACGAGCATTATCTGTTTTTTGTTTCGAAATAATGTATCGTGGAGGAACGCTCTCCATTGATATTTCAAAGTATTTTGCTCTTTTTTTATCTTTTAGCAGCAAAATATATCAATGTATCGAAAAATAGACTTAAAGTTTCTCAGTTATTTGAAATATGGTGATATAAGGCAGTTTCCTTGAAATATGAAGTGTTTTTAGAATATGTGGTGAATATTTAAGTTTGCGTATCAAGCTTTGAGTTAAGTGAATCGTGTGAAATGAGAAGCAGATGGAATCGTTTACAGGTGGGAAATTGATTCAATAACTATCTAGATTACAGACCGGATTGAGTGAAAATCTTTGTTCTTTGAAAGGTGAGGGAAAGCAATTTTTTTATGCTTTTGTTCCGCGGCGTCCCGTCCCGATTAAGGGGGAGGCTTTTTCATCTAAGGGCCAGCGTGAGCGAGGGGCGATATCAAGCGAACTTGTTTCTCCACGTGTGAGTTTTTGTGCACCGGCAAAAGCAATCATGGCTGCATTATCCGTACACAAGGAAAGAGGAGGTGCGATAAATTCGAAACCATGTTGATGTGCAAGTTCTTGTAATGTCAAGCGAAGTGCTTGGTTTGCTGCAACGCCGCCTGCAACAACTAGAGCAGGAGAATGCTTTTTTTGATTACGAGAGAGAGGGTATTGGTTGGTAAAGTGTTGTAGAGCTAGGCAAACGCGATCACACACCGTATCGGTCACGGCGGCTTGAAAACTTGCTGCAATGTCAGCAATATCATTTTCTGTAAGAGGAGCTATGGCTGTTGCAGCTTGTCGAACAGCTGTTTTGAGACCTGAAAAAGAAAAATCTAACCGTTTTTCACCTTTTAAAGGTCGTGGAAGAGGGATGCGATTTTTATCGCCCAATAAAGCTGCTTTTTCAAGTGCTGGTCCACCAGGATAAGGAAGACCTAAAAGTTTTGCTGTTTTATCAAAGGCTTCTCCTAATGCATCATCAATGGTGGTTCCTAAACGTTGATAGTTGCCTACTCCATGAACAAGGATTGTTTGTGTATGACCCCCTGAAACTAAAAGTAATAAATAAGGAAACTTGACATTGTGCGTTAACACAGCTGTTAAAGCATGTCCCTCTAAGTGATTTACGGCAATAAATGGTTTTCCAGTGGCAAGAGAGAGTGCTTTTGCGCTCATAACACCTACCAATAGCCCTCCTATCAAGCCTGGTCCACTGGTGGCTGCAATACCATCAATATCTTTTAATTTTGTGTTTGCTTCTGTGAGGGCTTGCAGAATTAAATGATCAAGGATTTCAACATGAGCACGGGCAGCAATTTCGGGAACAACACCGCCGTAGGGTGCATGATGGTCAATTTGACTCCAAACAATATTGGAAAGAATTCGGCTGTTTGATTCATTGTTGTATTCAATGACAGCCGCTGCCGTTTCATCACAACTTGTTTCTATTCCCAACAGACGCATTTTAAGCAAAACCTTATTTTTAAGCTTCTTGCCTACGTGCGTATCATGAACAGAAAAAGATGCAAAGTATTTCTCTTAAAAATTGATTTTTCTATGAAAGAATGATTTTGTTTGGCATTTTTTTGAATTTCACGACATTGTGGATTAAAAAATGAAGATGTATTTTTGAGTATAAAATTCAGATGTGTTTTTAAAAACTTGTCTATTAAAGTTTATCATTGTAAATATTCTTGATAAAAATGCGATTTAGAAAATTTCTATAAAGTTATACGCTTTATAAAAAGAGTGTAAAGCAAACGAAAATATTTGAGAAAAGCTTCATTTTTAAAACTTTTTTCATTTTATTGTTTTATCATTAAAAAAAGTGTGCACGAAAAGTGACAAAAATGGTCGATTCTTCAAAACCAAAAGTTAAATCACATTATGCTGGTACGCGTCGTAAGAAACCAGTCATTGAACATGAAGCTGTTTCCCATGATTCAGAGGAAAAAATACACAATTCTGTAGAATCTCATGTCCAAGAAAAACAGAATATGCAAAATCAGGATCAAAGTACTTCTCGTACAGCTTGGTTTTTGTTGCCCCTTTCAGGGGGTTTAGGGGGACTTATTTCTTTGGGAATTTTTGTGGGGCTTCAATGGGTGGGGTTGTTTTCTTCTCCTTTTGTGAGCAATTCTGCTGAAGGGAAAAAAGTTTTACAGATCGCTGAAGCTGCAAAAGGCCAAGGTGAAGAAACAAGAGAACAATTGGAGCGGCTGCTTCAAGAGATCGATGCGTTAAAAACAGCGTTTTCTTCTTTTTCATCACAACAGTTTCAAAAAATGAAAAACGATGAACTCTTGCAAAAAGAAAGTAGAGAAGCTTTTGCGAATTTAGGGGAAAAAGTAAAAACGCTTGAAGAGGTTGTACAAACTTTTGTTGGAGAGTCAAAAGGGATAGAAACAGCTTTGTCTGTCGGGCAGAGCAATGCGAATGATCTTGCTTCGTTAAAAAAACAGTTAGAATCACTACAGCAAGAAATTACTGTTAAAAATAGTGAGAAAAAAGAAATAAATACGGCACTTTTTACAGCGATCAGTTCGTTAAAAAATGCTGTAGAGCGGGGAGGATCTTATAACAATGAATTAAAGCTATTACAGCAGTTATCGCCCTCGATTGATGGACTTGATGTGTTGCAAAAGACAGCTACTGTAGGTCTTCCAAGTTCAGCACAACTTTCAGTTGATTTTGCTCATGTTGCCGATGCAATTGTTGGTACACAAAATATTGTTACGTCAGATGCTGGTTTTTTTGATCGAATTTTAGCGTGGATAAAAGGGCTTGTTGTTTCGCGACCGATTGGAAATGTTGAAGGGATGACGCTTGGGGCTATTACAGCGCGCATGGAAGTTGCTCTTCAAGCGGGTGATTATGAAAAGGCTTTGAGTGAATGGCAATCATTACCCCAAAATGCAAAAGATATTTCAAGAGATTTTGTTCAGCAGCTTGAAAGACATATTGCTGTTCAACAGTTGCTGCAGCAATTGCTGTTGTCTGTGCAACAAGGGTCTTTTAAGGCAACAAAGATGTAAATAGGCTCCAGATGATACGTGTTTTTATTTATATTTTTGTTGTTTGTGTTCTTGGATTAGCTTTTGGGTGGGTTGCTAATCACAATGGTGTTTTTGTCCTTACATTTTTGCACTTTAGATTTTCTACTTCATTGCTTACAGTGTTAAGTGTGCTGACTTTGCTGTTTGTAGCGCTAGTGCTTTTATGGTGGTTATTGTCTTTCTTTTTTTCTATACCGAGTGCTCTTTCCAATTATTTTTATAAACGCCATCGAAAGCGCGGTTATGAAGCTCTCTCAAAGGGAATTCTTGCAACTTTTGCTGGTGATGGTATGGTTGCGCAAAAAATGGAAGCACAGGTTGATAAATATCTTGCAGGAAAACAAGAGCCATTGGTAAAGCTTTTACAAGCACAAACTTTGTCTTTACAAAATAACTCTGTTCGCGCTATCGGTCTTTTTGAGGAGATGAGAAAGGAAGATCCAACAAAACTGGTTGGACTTTATGGTTTGTTTCGTGAAGCGATGAAGAGTAAAGCTTATGAGGCAGCACAACAATATGCAGAAGAGGCGCTGTCTTTATCACCAGCACTTTTGTGGGCGCATCAGGCGGTGCTTGATCGGTTGGGTGCTGAGGGTAAATGGGATAAGGCACTTACTGTTTTTGAAAGAGCGCAAAAAGCTCTCCCGCGTTCTGTTCGCGCAACTCCAGAGCGGCAGCATATCGAGGTTTTACTGTTAAGTGGGCAGGCTCTTCATCTGTTTGATACACATCCTGTACAAGCACGTGAAGCTATTTTGAAAGCCCATAAATTGGCGCCTGATTTTGTTCCAATAACAATTATAGCGGCTGATATTCTCTATAAATTAAATGAAACGCGTAAAGCGGATAAAATGATTATAGCTGCTTGGCAGAAGGAACCTCATCCTGATTTGGGGATGCTTTATCTTGAAAAAGAAGAAGGAGCTGTTGAGCGGTTAAAAAGGGCTAAGACACTTGCTTCTTATAATGAAGATACATTTGAGTCGGTTTTTCTTATTGCCAAAGCTGCTTTGGATGCTGGTGAAACGACATTAGCAAGAGAGCAGGCACAAAAAGCATTGCAGTATCATCCACGGGAAAGTGTTTATTTATTATTGGCAGATATTGAAGAGGCTAAGGGAAACAATCAAGGTGCTGTGCGGCAATGGCTTTCCTTAGCCCTTCGTGCTGAACGTGATCCAGTATGGATGTGTGAGGGGTCTATTTTTTCTTCTTGGTCAGCTGTTTCTCCAATCAGTGGACGTTTAGGCTGTTTTGAATGGAAAGCGCCTCCCTGTGTCCCTTCTCTTACATTAGAGGCAGTCAATATTGCGCCAAAAAAGCAAGATAAAGAGGACGTTGTAGAAGAAAATGAGGGTGTTGAAGATAAGAAGCTTGAAAAATTAACGCCTATAGACGATTCTTTTTTGCATAATATGCAGGTGGAAAGACAATATATAAAAGAACAAGATGCAAAAACATTCAGCCAAATTCATTTAAACGTTGATGATCCAGGAGTTAAAACAGAAGAAGAGGACACGTCTTTATCGAGAAAAAAATTTCGTTTATTTTAAATTGTGTCAACAGGGTAATTTGAGGGTTTTCTCAGAAGAAACAATGAATGTAGAAGAAACAATATCGTTAATCTTGTCCAATAAAATTATTCTCTTATGCTTTAAAAATGAAGTTCTGCTCGGTTGCAGAAGTGATTGATTAAAAAATGTTTTTAAATCAGAGATGTCTTGATAAAAAGCAAAAAAATAGCAAACCAAGGATTGCTGTCGTTATTCATCGGCGGTCTCCCTATACGGGGCGTTTGGGAAAATTTTTACAACAAAATGGTTTTGTTCTTGATGTTTATCGTCCTATTTTTGGACAAAAACTCCCTGATACATTAGAGCATTATGCCGGTGTTGTTATTTTAGGGGGACCAATGAGTGTGAATGACAGCGAAGCTTATATTGGTGAGGAAATTGATTGGATTTCGTTATCATTAAAGGAAAATAAGCCTTTTTTGGGTATTTGTCTTGGAGCACAAATGTTAGCACGAAATTTAGGGGCGCGCGTTGGTACAAGAAGTGATGGGACTGTTGAAGTGGGTTGGTATCCACTCGAAGTGACCCCACAAGGAAAGGAATTGATGAATTGGCCAGAAATGGTCTATCATTTTCATGATGAAGGTATTTATGATTTACCAAAAGAGGCAATGCTTTTGGCAACAGGGCATACATATCCTACACAAGCTTTCCGTTATGGGAACAATGCATGGGGTTTGCAGTTTCATGCTGAATTTACGCGCGCTATGATGCGGCGTTTGGTTGTACGTTCGGCACATAAATTGACTGAAAAAGGTGCTCAACCTGCTTGTGCACATTTGAAAGGGCGTTTAATCTATGATCGAGCTTTAAGCCAATGGTTTGAAGGTGCATTACGGCAGATCTTTTGTACACCGCCAGCACTTATGTGAGGGTATGCTTATTTTTAGTGAGCTCACGACCTTCATGTAAAACAGAGCGTCATTTGGTTGCATCGTTAAAGGCTTGTTTTAAAGAGACATTTCTCAAAGCGTATTTAAACATATTTTACGGTGCCAACCATGAATAGTATAATGATAAAGCTCCCATAATATAAAATCTATAGAGCACTGCAATCTTTATACTTGTGAAAGAGTAAGCCGGCATCATCACACACTCTGTCCGCTCTTAATATTGCGACAGCCTTTGGCATTTCTCGATGATTCATGAAAAGGCATTTTGTCCTTTCTTGTACAGTTTTTACCTCTACGTCAGCTTCGCTTTTGACGTGTAAGGAAATGGTTTTGATTAATTCAATCTAGAACAGGTTTTAAATGAGAGAATCTTACGATATTCGGGTCTCTCAATTCAATATGCAAAACAGTAAGTTATCATTGTAAATCAATACCTTGCCATTGTTATTCTTATTGTATTGTAAAATAATGTCGTTTAAGGCTAAAGATAAACAGCGCATGTAAAACTTTACATATAAGGTATTTTTTGTTAAAAGGTGTAAAGGGTTTTCTTAAGGAATTCTTGCTTCTTGGGCGTGTGAGATGCTGTACTTTAGGGCGGTGAATTATGACCTCCATGATATGATCAGCAGATAAAGCCAGCGAGATTAAGAAGCTGGATTGTTTGTAAACTTGGTGAATGTTTAAGAAACTTTATCCTTTTTAGGGTGGGGTTAAAATCAAAAGATAAAGAAAGTTTTAAAGTTGTCTACATCCTCTCAAATACCATCATCACAAAAAAGTTTTTCTTTGCGCTATTTATTGTGTGGGCTGTTTTGTCTTGCTCTGATCCTCATTTATAGCGCTTTCTGGTTTTTTTTTCACGTAAAATAGAAAACTATGTTTCTGATATATCTGCAAAAGCATCTTCCGGTAATATGGCGGCGGTGTGTGAGAATGTGCGCAAGAATGGTTATCCTTTACGGATTGGTGTTGTTTGTGACAAATTTCAATTTTCTTGGCCTTTATACGGGGTTTCTTTATCGACGGGGCGTTTGACAGCTGGTGCACCAATTTATGCCCCTCATTTGGTCGAGTTTAATGTTGATTCTCCTGCATCAATTGTTTTCTCTGGGAAAACTTCCACCGTATCTCATTGGCGTAAGTTGGTGATTGAAACAGAGCCTTATTGGAAAACAAGTCAGACATTGAAGGTTATCGCTGAAGGGCTTGAACTTTCCCCTCTTTCCTCTTCTCTTGAGAATCAAAAGCTTCAAGAAGCATTGGGATCAAAAGCGACAGACAAAAAAACAACACAACAAAATGTTGAAAATCCGGCATTGTTGCAAGATACTCCTGATGGGGTTTCACAGCCATTAGAGCCAAAAGATGTCTCTCAAAAAATAACGACAGAATTTTTGCGTCTTGATCTTAAACGTGAAAAGAATCATTTCTCAGGAAATATGACTTTTGATGGTTTGGATGTTTCTCCAATTTTTATATCTTCTTCTGTTGAAATTCCGAAAATTGATGGCAATTTGGAATGGATTTTAAATGATGCCTCTCTTCTGTCTGATAATGAAGGAAAAAATTGGAAACAAAATCTGTACGGGAAAAGTGGCATTTTAAAGCATGGTGAATTGGCTTTTCATATAGGCGGCGGGGTGCATATTAGTGGACCTTTTTCTTTTGATGATGAAGGATATTTGTCAGCAACATTTGAACTTGTTTGTATACAGCACGTGAAGTTCCTTGAAGCTTTGCAACATTTTTTTCCTGAAGAAACGGATGATTTTCAAGCGTCACTTTTTATTTTGAGTACACTGCCTAAAAATGCAGATGGCGCCCCCGTTCTTTCTTTGACTATTAGACATGGCTGGGTAAAACTAGGATTTTTAGAACTTGGTCGTCTTGCTCCACTTTAGGTTTGAGAAGAAATTAGTAAGAGCGTCTGTATGGCTAGGTATTGCTTTATAAAAAGTGTTCACTGTTTTACATGTTGAATGAGAGTCTTGAAGATCGTAAGATTCTCTTTTCATTTCAATCTTGTTTATATTGCATCAAACAAAAACCTTCCTCCTTGTATGTTGTGAATGGGAAAGCCGTGTGGATCATTTATTAAGAAGAGGCTAAAAATGCTTCTTATAAACCGTCTCAACGGTTCAAAGGTATCGCCATATTAGGGGCTGGAAAAGTGTGTGATGGTGCCGGCTTACTTCTTCACAAGTATAAAAATGGTGGTGCTCTATAAATTTTATATTATTCTTGGGGGCTTTATCATTATACTATTCATGGTAGGCGCCGTGAAATGTGCTTGGGTGCGCTTTGAGAGATGTCGCTTTAAAACATGCCGATGAATATGCAATGCAGTGTATTTTATTTGGGGCGCTTTGTTTTATATGAAAGTCGTAACTCTCTTAAAGAACGTGATACACAAAAGCGTGAGGCAATCAAAATTCTCCATTATTTTAAAAGACATTGCTCTAAATGCCTTTGAAATCCGTAAAACTGAATTAAAAAATGATGGTGAGAATGGGAACAGGTTTATACCTTTAAAACTTCATGTTTTCCCTAAATGAGATTGTCTATTGTTTTAGAGATTACATAAACCGAGACACACAATTTTTCCGCTCCAATTTAGTATATAAAAGATGAGGCATCTCGTAAAGTACTGAATCTTCTTAATATTTGTCTCAAACGTACTGCTTTTAAATCTGAAAGTTGATGTTTTTACGTTGAGAAATCAATTGTTAAAATCCATTCCTGTCCTGTTGTCGTTTTGAAATGGTTACAAGCAATTCTGTTGTGATAAGGAGCGAGGCTTTTATTTTGGATGCTGCATCTCCAAAACAAAAATTCCCGCTCTACCTTTGTTGGTTCGTTGTGGTAGGATAGAACGGCAGTTTTTAACTAGATCGTTTTATATTCATTTTAAGTTTGAAAGCCAGTATTTTGCAGTTGAGAAATCAACCCTGCTGCAAAAGTAAAACGAGAAATATTGAGATCATTTTCAATAAGGGCACTAATACGGTTTGTAATATTGTGAATATCATCTTCTTCTGTTTTTTTCCAAGTGGTAAAAGGATCTTCTTTTTTTCCATAACTTTTGAGGATTTTTATAACGATTTGCCGCAAACTTTCGAAAATACTTTCTTTGGCTTGGCTTAAAGCCATACTATCATAGTAATCTAGGATAGGAATTGTGCGACTCGCTTCGTTAATTCGGTTTATGCGAATGATTTGCGCAAGTGAGAAATAGATCCCTGCAGTTTTAATAAGATCGCTGTTGCTTTGTTTTGCAATTAAAGAAATATCACAAATTGTTGGAGCAGCTTCCAAAAGAGCTAGTTGTTTTGCTAATGTTTTTGGTGCTCCTTCTTCACTGTAGTGTTGTGCTTTTTCTTCAATCTTTTGCTTAATATCGTTATCGTGAGAATGCATAAGCTCTTTTTCAATAACATTACGGGCTTGTTTTATTGTTTTTACAATTTCTTCTAATGGACGTGAGAGATCCATGTTGTGTAAACCCCAATTGGTTGTTTCAAAGAGCATTGGGGTCATTACTGCGTAGAGTTTGTTTTGGACAAGACCGGGGATTTTATTATCAAGCTTATCAATTTGATCAGACAATTGGGGAATTTCAAAACCATCACGGATGGCAATGAAAACGCGAATAATATTTTCAGCCTTTTGTTCTGTTGCATCGTGGAGTTGTTTAACAAAAGTAGGACCTCCACGATTGACAATATCGTTGGCAATCAGCGTTGCAATAATATTACGACGCAGTTGATGGTTAATGACTTCCTTCTCAAAATTTTCTTGAATTTGGGTTGGAAAATAATTCAGCAAGGCTGTGTTGAAATAATGATCATCAACAATGGGGCTATGAGCAATTTCTTCTTTGAGTGTTAATTTAGCATAGGCAAAAATAACGGCGAGTTCTGGACGGATAAGACCTTTTCCTTGGGTTATTCTTTGCCGTAAAACTTGCTCATCAGGGAGCACTTCAACTCTACGATCTAGAAGCTTTTTTTGTTCCAAATCATGCATAAAACGTATTTGATAGGGTAAATCAGCTGTGCTTTGGCTTTCTGCTAAAGAAAGAGCAAGAGGTTGTAGATAATTGTTGCGCAAGACGAGTTGTTCGACTTGAGGAGTCATTTTTTTCAAGAGTTTATTGCGTTCTTCGCGGGTGAGTGTTTTAGCACGAAGTGCTGATGCAAGAACAATTTTGAGATTGACTTCAATGTCAGAACAATTCACACCGGCAGAATTGTCAATGGCATCCGTATTGCAACGACCACCATTTGAAACATATTCAATCCGTCCACGTTGTGTAACGCCAAGATTAGCCCCTTCACCAATAATTTTTGCACGCACTTGTTCTCCGGTAATGCGTATGGCATCATTTGCACGATCACCTACTTGGGCATCACTTTCTGTTGTGGCGCGGATGTAAGTCCCAATGCCACCAAACCATAAAAGATCAACAGGGGCTTTGAGAAGAGCAGAGATAATTTCAAAGGGGGTTCCTGTTTGTTTTTCGAAACCGATGGCTCCTGCTGCTTCAGGGGAGAGCGTAATGGTTTTTTCTTTTCGTGAGAAAATACCTCCGCCCTTTGATAATTTGCTTTGGTCGTAATCCTGCCAGCTTGAGCGAGGTAGTTTGAAGAGACGCGCACGCTCTGCATAGCTTTCCTCTATGTTTGGATCTGGATCAATAAAGATATCGCGGTGATCAAAAGCGGCAATCAATTTTGTTTGTTTTGAAAGGAGCATGCCATTGCCAAAGACATCACCAGACATATCGCCAACACCGACACAGGTGAAGGGCATTGTTTGAATATCCTGATTAAAGGATTCTCGGAAATGTCTTTTGACGGCTTCCCATGCACCTTTCGCTGTAATTCCAATTTCTTTGTGGTCATACCCTGCTGAGCCACCAGAGGCAAAAGCATCATCGAGCCAAAAATGGTTTGCTTGGCTGATGGCATTGGCTGTGTCAGAAAAGGTTGCTGTTCCTTTGTCGGCTGCGACAACAAAATAGGGGTCAGGGTCATCATGACAGATGACATTGTGGGGCGCAGTTATTTTGCCGTGAATGAGATTGTCTGTGATGGAGAGCAAAGCTGTTATAAAGTCCGTATAAGCTTGTCGTGCTGCTTCTATGATGACAGCACGATCACTTGTTTGAGGAAGGCGATGGGGATAGAATCCACCTTTTGCTCCTGCAGGAACGATAACTGCATTTTTAACTTGTTGGGCTTTGACTAAGCTAAGCACTTCGGTGCGATAATCGAGTGCGCGGTCAGACCACCGAATTCCGCCACGAGCAATAGATCCAAAACGCAAATGGACTCCTTCAACTTCTGGTCCATAAACAAAAATTTCCCGATAAGGACGTGGTTCAGGCAAACCTTCAATTTGGCGCGGATTTAATTTGATGGCTAAAATACGCCGTGGATTTCCATCGCTAAGAGGTGTAAAGGCATTTGTTCGTAAACTCGCATCGATAAGGTTACTATACCGGCGTAAGATAAGATCATCATCTAAACCAGAGACTTTCTGTAATTTTTCTTCAATGCGTTTTTGAATAATCTGTTGGTTTTTCTCTCGTTCTTTTTCTGTATGGCTTTGATGAAATTTTAAATGAAATAAAGCATAAAGCTCTTTGGTAATGTCAGGATAAGCATTTAAAGTTTGGGCGACGCGGTCTTGCGAGTAAGGAATTCCAGCTTGTTGGAGATAGCGCCCGTAATGGCGCAGAATAGCAATTTCATGCCAATCAAGCTCAGCTGTTTGGGTGAGGGCATTAAAGGCATCATTATCAGCATTTTGTGCCCAAATGGCTTCAAAAGTTTCGGCAAGTTTTTGACCGTCTTTTTCAAAATCGAGACTGAGCTGGAAAGTACTCTCTAGTTGCATATCGTGAAGATATACAGATTGCCCATTGCCATCTGGTAATTCAAGGGTTTGTTCAGCAATAACACGAAACCCCATATTTTCAAGCAGTGGAACACGTTTGGAAAGAGCAAGTGCTTCATGGCGGTGAAAGAGACGAAGAGAAATGTTCTGTTTTTCTTTGTTTTGCGCGTGATAAAAGGTCACGAAAAGGGGGTTATCATCATGAAGACTGAGAATATGTCCGGCGTCTTTAATGGCATCTTCTGTTGAGAATAAATCACGATAGCTGTTGGGAAATTCACTGGCTAGGCGGGTTTGTGGTTCTGTTGTTTTGTGGGTAAGAGAGATGGCTTGAACGCTATCTTCCCAACTTCGTGCGATTGAACGGACATGTTGTTCAAGTGTGGTGCGCTCGTGAAGTGGAACAGTTTCGCTCACTTTGCGATGGATAATATAATAGACACGGATAAGAGTGCTTTCCAGAAATAGCGGATAGGATTCAAAAAAGTCGCCTTTGTAAAGTTCAACAAAATGTTCGCCAACTTTTTCACGCAGGCTGCTGCTGTAATGGTCACGTGGTACATAGACAAGGACAGAAACAAAGCGTCCAAAAGAATCAGTGTGGACAAGCACGCGCAAACGTGGACGTTCGTCTAATTGCAGGATAAGTTTGGCATTTTCCGTTAGTGTGTCAACATCAACACGAAACATTTCATCTCTTGGATAGGTTTCTAAAACACTGATAAGGGCTTTTCCTGAATAGTCAGCACGATTGTATCCAAGGCGTTGAATAATAGTTTGGGCTTTTTCTTTTAAGAAAGGAATTTGCAAAATAGAGCGCGTATAAGCTGAAGAGGTAAAAAGCCCTACAATGCGTAATTCTCCACAGAGCTGGTTTTCTTTATCAAAGATTTTAAGACCAATATAATCGAGCCAAACAGAACGGTGAATTTTGGAGCGGCTGTTTGCTTTTGTCACAATAAACAGGTTATCACTTTCCATAAAGGATAAGACTTCTTGGGGTGGTTCTTTCATACTTTCATCGTCAACAATATGAATGGAAGCATCCGCGAGTATACCAAGTTCAACGTTACTCGCTGTGAAAGATTTTAGAGGTCTCTGATCTTTGATGAAGTTGTAAGTGCGCATGCCAAGGAAGATGAAATTATCATCTGTGAGCCAGTGAAGAAATTCAATAGCCTTTTCGCCTTCTTGTTTATAATGTGAGGGAAGGCTTGTTTGATAGGCATGAATATGCTTTTCAACTTCTTCAAGCATAGGTTTCCAGTCTCGTACAGCAGCATTAACCTGTTCAAGAACTAAGGTGAGTTCATTTTCAAGTTTTTGTGTCTGCTGTTTGTTTAATGACTCGATGTGAATTTGCATCAGACTGATGCGTTTTCCGGAAGGACAATCAAGAATGGGGTGTGCAATCAAATAAATATGGTTTTTGTGTTGATTGACGAGATTTAAGATAGAATCAAGAAGAAAGGGTTTGTTATCATTGACAAGGGTAATAACAGTTATAGGTCTGTTATTGCGGGTTAAATTCTGTTCAAAGCAGATAGTATTTTTTCCTGCTTGATGGAGATTAAAAGCTTTTACTGCAATGGCGGCGGCTTTTTGAAGTTCTTTATTTTCGTAATAAGCGATATCTTCTTTATCAGTTTGAGCAAAAAGGATTTTTTCTATTTTGTCTGGTGTGTTTTTTGTTTCTATTGTTTTTTGTTGTAACACATTTACTCTCCCTTTTTTGCTCTTAGAGGTCTTTTCTTCTCTTCATATTAAGAGAAGGCCATTATATTTTTTATACTGTAACACTTTCTTCTTAAAGAAAATAGCTCTTTATTTGAAAAGAATGACTTCTTTTTTGCTCGTTTTTAGTAATAATTTGCACTTTAAAGAAATGTTTTGCATCAACGAAAAGGCCTTTTTAGTATTTTTGTATGGTAATAGTTTGTTTTTCTAAATATACGAAATGAAAGTAAAGAGAGAATTAGAAGTAAAGAGAGAATGACTCGTTTACCAGAAAGACTTTTAAGTGGTTATCAAAACTTTATAAATAATCATTTTTCATATAAAACTGCACATTATCAGCAATTGGCAATTGAGGGGCAAAAACCTGAAGTTTTGGTTATTGCTTGTTGTGATTCGCGTGCTATCCCAGAAATGATTTTTGATGCTAAACCAGGGGAAATTTTCACCCTGCGCAACGTGGCAAACGTGGTTCCTCCTTTTTCTCCTGATAATCAATATCATGCAACATCAGCGGCTCTTGAATATGCCGTGCAATTGCTTGAGGTGAAACATATTGTTGTTTTTGGTCATGCCCATTGTGGAGGCGTTCTTACAGCTCTTAAGGAGACGTGTAAATCTTTATCGTCAAATGATTTTATTGGCCAATGGATTAGTCTTTTAGCGCCAGCCGCAGAAATCGTTTTGAATAATAAGTCACTGTCTTGGCCGGAAAAACAAACAGCTTTAGAGCAGCTTTCTATTCGCCATTCGTTGAGAAACTTAGAGACGTTTCCGTGGATAAAGTTTCGCAAAGATCAAGGTATTTTAACATTGCATGGGGTTTGGTTTGATATCTCTAGCGGGAAATTATGGAATATAGAACAGGAAACAGGGTGTTTTATGTGTGTTGAAGTTGAAAGTTTTGAAGTGTAGTATTTGCCGTTTTTATTTCTTCGTATAAAAAGACATTTTATGATAAAACTTGACAAAGCTGGGGTTTTATTGTTTGAAGGAGCAAGCTTTCAGTGACAAAATTAACTAGGAGCCACCGACTGAGACCCCAATGCAAGGGTATGAAGAGATCTCAGAGGTCAACATTCGACGGCGCGATGCGTTCTCGGGTGCTCTTTTGGTTTGTTTGTTCTGCAACTTTGTTAGGCGATGATGAGGTAAATAATGTTTGAATCCTTGCAAGAGCGACTTGGTTCTATCCTGTCTCATTTGACCGGGCGTGGCGCTTTGTCAGATCAGGATGTTGCAGAGGCGCTGCGTGAAATTCGTCGCGCTTTATTGGAAGCTGATGTTGCTCTTGATGTTGTTCGTTCTTTTACTGATAGGGTTCGGGAAAAAGCGGTTGGGGCTGAAATTGTTAAATCAATTAAACCAGGCCAAATGGTGGTTAAAATTGTTCATGATGAATTGGTTCATATTCTTGGAAATGAAAGCGTTCTGAGTGATTTGAATGCACCAGCGCCAGTTGTTATCATGATGATTGGTTTGCAAGGTTCGGGAAAAACCACCACAACAGCGAAGCTTGCAAAACGTTTCACTGATAAGCACAATAAAAAAGTTCTTATGGCGTCGTTAGATACACGTCGTCCCGCTGCGCAAGAGCAATTGCGTCAGTTGGGAGAACAAGCAAAACTTGCAAGTTTGCCTATTATTGCCGGACAATTGCCTGTTGATATTGCATCACGTGCTGTGCAAGCTGCTAAATTGGGCGGTTATGATGTGCTTCTTCTTGATACGGCAGGACGTAATCATATTGATGAAGCTTTGATGCTGGAATTGGCTGAAATTAAAGCATGTTCTTTTCCTCATGAGATTATGTTGGTGGCGGATAGTTTGACGGGACAAGATGCTGTTCATCTTGCGCGTTCTTTTGATGAGCGTGTAGGGATTACAGGGATTGTTTTAACACGGATGGATAGTGATGGGCGTGGGGGGGCTGCTCTTTCTATGCGTGCTGTGACGGGCAAGCCAATTAAAGCAATTGGAACCGGTGAAAAAATAGAGGCTTTGGAAGAGTTTCATCCCAGTCGTATTGCTGATCGTATTCTCGGAATGGGAGATATTGTTTCTTTGGTTGAAAAAGCTGCGGAAACAATGGATCATGAAAAAGCTGCCGCTTTTGCAAAAAAAATGCAAGCCGGAAAATTTGATCTAAATGATCTTGCAGAACAGTTGCAGAAAATGAAAAAACTGGGTGGAATGGGCGGTATTATGGGTATGTTGCCAGGATTGGGGAAGGTCAAAGAACAGATTGCGGCGGCGGGTCTTGATGATCGTTTGTTTAATCGTCAATTGGCTATTATTTCATCCATGACACCGCAAGAGCGTGCGAATCCTGAGCTTTTAAAACATAGTCGAAAACAACGAATTGCTAAGGGGTCTGGAACAACAGCGGCTGATATTAATAAACTTTTGAAGATGTATCGCCAAATGGCTGATATGATGAAAGCTATGGGTGGTAAAGGAAAAAGTGGCTTTATGGGAAAAATGTTAGGAGGACTTGGGTCCAAAATGGGTTTTGGTGGGATGGGAGGCGCAGATTCTTCAGCTGTGCCTGATTTATCGGGATTGGATCTGAAGCAACTCTCAACGCTTCAAAAGCAGATTGAAAATGGGCATGGAGGAAGGGTCTTGCCCGGACTTCCCGGACGTGATTCTACATTTCCTGGTCTTTCCAATGGCATTGCCGATAGGGGAAAACTTCCTCAGCATCTTAAGAAAAAATAAGATGTAAAGAGGGAAAGGAATATGATGCAGGAAACAGTATTAAACGAATTAGCACATTTACGAGCATCTATTGACAACTTTGATGCAACGTTGATTCATATTTTAGCAGAGCGTTTTCGTTGTACGAAGGCTGTTGGGCGCTTAAAAGCCCGTTATGATTTGCCTAAAGTAGATCCTCTGCGTGAGCAACATCAGATCGCGCGTTTGCGACAATTGGCTATGGAAAGTCATCTTGATCCTGATTTTGCTGAAAGATTTTTAAAATTTATTATTAAAGAAGTTGTGCGTCACCATGAAATTATTGCTGAAGAGCAAAAAATAAAAAAAGTCAATTTAAACGAAAGCCAGAGCTGACAATAGGAGAAAAATATGGCATTGAAAATTCGTTTGTCCCGTGGAGGTTCAAAGAAACGTCCTTATTATCATATCGTTGTTGCGGATGTTCGTAGTCCGCGCGATGGGCGATTTCTTGAACGTGTTGGTGCATGGGATCCAATGTTGCCTAAAGATGGATCGAGGGTGAAACTTAATGAAGAGCGTATCCAATATTGGCTTGGGCAAGGAGCTCAACCAACAGATCGCGTTTTACGGTTTTTAGATGCGGCTGGCTTAAAAAAACGTCCAACCCGCAATAATCCACATAAAGGTGAACCGGGTAAAAAAGCACAAGAACGTATAGCAGCAGCAAAGCAAGCAGCAGAGGAAGCAGCCGCTGCGGCTGAAGCAGAATCTGCTTCAGAATAAGAAGCATGATTGCTTAATCAACGCTTTAAAAAAATTCTAGAAGAATAAATATTATCCGTTTTTGCTAATCAAAAACGGATCTTCTTTAAAAGGGTGTTTATTTAAAACGGTGTTGGTTTTTTTAAGTTCAATTTTGAAAATCTATGGCTTTAAAAGTCGATGGCGCGGCCTTTAATTTCCCAGTCTCCATAGCGGGAAGGGTCTTTGCCGCCGCGTCCACCGTTTTCCAACGGTTGTTCTTTTGTTGTTTTGTCTTTTCGCCTTTCTTCAGCTTCTTTAAGGGCGCGTTGCGCTGCGGGAGGAAGAGATTGCTGTTGAACGGCAGTTGAATTTTTTTGGCTTGTTTTTTCATCTTTTTTATTCATTTTACACCTATTCCATTGAAGAAGCAGAAAGAAAACACCATCATATAGTATTGGTAGACTTTTATCATGGAGTTTTTGAGTAATGAACATAATGCGTACAGCCATGCTTTTGGCTTTTTTAACGGCTCTCTTTATGGGGGTTGGTTATCTTGTTGGAGGGGGCAGTGGCATGATCATTGCTCTTTTAATGGCGAGTGGTTTAAATTTTTTTTCTTATTGGAATTCAGATAAAATCGTTTTACGTATGTACGGGGCGCGTGAGGTTGATCATCATTCCGCACCCGTTTATTATAAAATCGTAAGCGATTTAGCGAAAAAAGCTTCTCTTCCTCAACCAAAAGTTTATGTGCTCGATAGCGCGCAGCCGAATGCTTTTGCAACAGGACGTAATCCTCAAAATGCCGCTGTGGCTGCCAGCCGCGGCTTGTTAGAGCGGTTAAGTGCAGAAGAAATTGCTGGCGTTATGGCGCATGAGCTTGCTCATATTGAGCATCGTGATACCTTAACCATGACTCTAACAGCAACGATTGCAGGGGCAATTTCAATGCTTGGTAATTTTGCTTTTTTTATGGGAGGACAGCGTAGCTCTTCGGAAGATTCTCATGGTGCGGGGGCAATTGGAGGATTTATTGCACTGCTCGTGGCACCTTTTGCTGCAATGCTCGTACAAATGGCCATTAGCCGTACGCGTGAATATGCTGCGGATCGAAGGGGAGCTGAAATATGTGGTAATCCTTTATGGTTGGCTTCAGCATTGCGTAAAATTGCTGATGGGGGGCATGGGGTTTACAATGAAGAAGCAGAGCATAATCCAGCAACCGCGCATCTATTTATTATCAATCCTTTGAGCGGTGAGGGAGCGGATAGTCTTTTTTCAACACATCCAGCAACGGCAAATCGTATTGCTGCTCTTTATCGGCAAGCAGAAGAGATGAAAGGGATTCTTGCTGAAAGTGGTGGGTGGAATAGAGAAGACGCTATAGATAAAAAAAGCAACGAGAGAAATTATGAAGATTTTAGCAGTCAGACTCATGCATCAGGTAAGAAAGAAGATAGCACTTTTCAGCGAGTCACAAAACGTCCTTCTTGGCTTCGTTATGAAAATTCAAAAAATTCTCGTTCATAAAATTTTTGAGGAGATTTCTGGGAGACCTCTTGAGGAAGCAGTAGTATACTTGAGGAAGCAGTAGTATAAAGGTGTTATTTTGAAGCACAAAAAAGCGGGGCATGTGCATGTGTCTGAAAAAGATGTTCCAGGATTGGCTGTTCGGCAGGTGTGTGTGCGTCTTTTAGGGGCGGTCGTTGATAAGGATACGCCTCTTTCTGGTTTGACAGATAATGAACACGGACACCCACAATATTTAAAACTTTCACAACGAGATCGTTTATTGTGTCGGGCTATTTTGACAACGTCATTGCGTTATCGAGGGTCAATTGCGGCGGCTCTCTCACGCTTTTTAGCGCGTCCTTTGCCTTCACAAGCATTTTCACTTCAGCATCTTTTGCATATCAGTGTGGCGCAAATTCTTTATCTTGATATTCCTGATCATGCGGCTATTGATTTAGCTGTGCGTGTGGCAAAATTTGATCCTCGTATGCGCCGTTTTTCAGGAGTGGTAAATGCTCTTTTGCGCAATGTTGCGCGTGAGGCGGCGTCTTTACGCCAACTGATTCCTACCATTAAAGATGTTCCAGCGTGGTTTGGAGAGCTTTTAGTATCAGCTTATGGAAGAGAAAGGGCGCGTCAAATTATAGAAATTCAAAGTGTGGAGCCTCCGCTTGATTTGACAGTAAAGTCTGATTGTGTTGGATGGGCAGAGAGGCTTGGCGGTGTGGTATTGCCCAATGGTTCTGTTCGATTGAATCGTTTGGCATGTTCTGTTTCTGATTTACCAGGCTATCGTGAGGGGGCGTGGTGGGTTCAAGATTTTGCCGCAGCGTTGCCTGCTTGTTTATTAGGAGAGCTTCGGGGGAAAAGTATTGCTGACCTTTGTGCGAGCCCTGGGGGGAAAACAGCACAATTGGCTTTGCAGGGGGCAGAGGTGACAGCCATTGAGCTTTCTGCTAACCGCGTCAAGCGTTTAAAAGAAAATATGGAACGGCTCCATTTTTCCGTTCACATTTGGCAGGGAGATGTGAGAAATTTCCATCCCACACAGCTTTTTGATGCGGTTCTTCTTGATGCTCCTTGTTCCTCTACAGGAACGATCCGTCGTCATCCCGATATTTTATGGACGAAATCGAGGGATGATGTCGTCAAGTTAGCGACGTTACAATATGATTTGCTTATCGCTGCCATTGCCTTGGTAAAGGTGGGAGGGCGGATTGTTTTTTCCAATTGTTCATTGGCAAGAGAAGAAGGTGAAGATCTTATTGAGAAAATTTTATCAATACGCAATGATATTGTTTTAGACCCTATCGATCCAGAAGAAATGGGGGAGCTCACTCATTTGCTTTGTGAGGGGATGTTGCGCACGACGCCGGCAGATTTTTGTCATAAAAATTTTGATGATGAAAAAAACGCATTTTTAGGAATGGATGGTTTTTTTGCTGCGCGCTTACGAAAAATTGCTTAATTAACGCTTCATTTACAAAAATGGTCGAAATTGTATCTGATTCAGCATAGATGGAGATGAAATTTGGCGGTTGCGGTAAAAGCTCCTCAGGTAAAAATAGCAGCCTGTATCGATACGCTACAGCATGTTATGCGGCGTTTATGGGTTGGGCCATTGTTTCGTTGGCGGTTTTCAGGGTTTCGTCCTCATAAAATTTTAGCGTATCCCATTGATTTGCATGTGGCTGATCCGATAATGGCGCATGAATTTTATCACGGTCGTTTTGCTTTTGCTGGTCATATTGTTCATTCTGGTGCTGTTTCACCCTTTTCATTGGTTTCACCAACGCCCGAATGGGAAGCGGCTCTGCATGATTTTCATTGGTTGCGCCATATGGAAGCAGCAGAAAGTGATTTAGCTGCAGCGCATGCGCGCTCTCTTTTAGAAGATTGGCTGGACCATGCTGGCAAAAAGGTAAAAGGGCTTGCTTGGAGTGGTCCTGTTGTCGCGCGGCGTTTGATCTCGTGGATTTGTCACTCAAAAATGTTGTTAGAAGGGGCAAGCGAGCGGTTTGAAAAACGCTTTTTACGGGCACTTGGTTTGCAATTTCGTTATTTGCGCGTAATAATTTGCAGTATGGAACACAATGATCAACGTTTGCAAGCAGCAACAGCTTTGACGTTTGCATCTCTTGCTTTGCCTGTTTCTGCAGCCGTGAAAAAAAAGGTACAAACCACGCTTATAGAAGAGCTTTCGCTTCAGATCTTGGTTGATGGTGGGCATATTTCCCGTAGTCCTATCATTTTGCTTAATTTATTATCAGATTTATTATCTTTACGTTACCTTTTTATGCGGAGCAATGAAACAGCACCCCGTATTTTGATTGATTCTGTTGAGCGCATGTTGCCCGCTTTGCGATTCTTTATCCATGAGGATCAAACATTGGCGCATTTTAATGGGGTTGGTCCCCTCGTGTCGGAACGGTTATCGACACTTTTGGAGCTTGATGAAACAGGAGGCCATCCTTTTAGTTATGCCCGTTATTCAGGATTTCAGCGCTTAAAAGCCAATCAAACAACAATTCTTGCCGATACAGGAAAATTCCCACCACGCTTTGTAGCACAGCAGGCTTGTTCGGGATGTCTGTCTTTTGAAATGTCTTCACAAGGACACCGTTTTATTATCAATACCGGTGTTAACCCTGATGGGCGGGAAGACTATCGACATTTAGGGCGTGTTACTGCAGCCCATTCAACAGCGACGCTTAATGATTGTTCGGTAGGCGTTTTTTACAAAAAAAAGAAAAATGGCGCTTCCCTTTTGTTTAATGGACCGACCGATGTTCAAGTGCACCGTATAGAGGATTCCGATAAAACAGGTTTTATTGCGAGCCATAATGGTTATGTGCGCCCTTTTAATCTTATTCATGAGCGTGGTCTTATTTTGGCGACGAGTGGGGATATGATCGAAGGCTTTGATCGCTTTTTTATGCCCAATAAAGAGGGAAAGAGACATAGGAGAGCGCAAAGTGAACAAGATCATGTTGCTGTTCGGTTTCATCTTCATCCACAAGTTGACGTTAACTATGATGGTGAGCGTGTGTGTTTAGCGGTAAAGAATGGGCACGTAGCGGGCGAGCAAGTATGGTATTTTATTTCGCCTGATGCCGATATTTGTCTTGAAGATTCGGTGGATTTTGCGGAATTAGTAGGTCCACAACGGACACAGCAGATCGTTTTATATTTTCGCCCTGCATTTCAGGAAAAGGTTCGCTGGCGTTTTATTCGTAAAGCCGTTTGATAAAAAATCAAAACATTGTTCTTATGGTCTATCGCGTTTTATTTTTATGTCCTAAAATATCATCGTTTATTGGGGATATATCCTATTGAAGGACTGTGTAAATTTTTACACGAAAGTATTTTTTGTAAGTGTATGGGATAGATATTTTTAAGCAAAGTTTGCTTATAGAATCTTATGAGGTAATGCTAAGAGGGGGGCTTTAGCGCAAGTGAGATTGTTGACGGACCATTATTGACAGATCGGTACTGGTTTTAAGAATCTTCATTCTTTAAAGGTGTTAAGAGGAAAATTAAACGGTTACTTATCTTTCAAAAATTTTTGAGTGTATTATCGTGATCAATATTTTTTGTTTTGATCACATTATGGCTGCTTATAGAGTAATACGCTGGCATCATCACACACCTAAGGTTGCTTTTTAATGTTGCGACACTCTCTTGGCGTTTGAGACGGTTCTTTTTAATTCCTTTTTGTACAGTTTTATTCCATACACCGCGCGCTACTCGCTTGATAACGTGCAAGAGACAGGATTATAGTTGATCCAATATAGATAGACTTAGAATAAGACACTCTCCCAGTAGAGTCTTTCATCAAACACGCAAAATAATGAACATCCTTCATGAATCAAAAGCCGTTCCTCATAGAAACATTGAGAATTTAAGAAACGACATTACAGCAAGGTACTCAGGGAAAATCCCTTCTGCTTTGTGTTATTATCAAAGTATTATTATACTAAAAACGAAGCCATAATACAAAGCCTCAAAATGTCCGTTTCTTTATAGCAAAGTATGCTCTCAAATATTCTTCAAATCTTAGAAAGATTTACGCGAATAGCGCCGCGCAACTGAATCAATATCGCCTCGACAAATGCCAAGGTCATTGAGTTCATATGTTGAAAGACGACTCAACGCATTAACGGTTCGGCGATAACGGCGCCAATTACTATAAGAACGTAGAATATTCATATCCTGTACTCAAACTTTGTTACACTCTTTAGTTTAAGAATAGAGCATATTACTAAAAATAGTTGTGCTATAATGTCATAACAGGTATGCATCTACACACAACAAACGCCCTTTAACACGTATCCCACGTAAAAAGGCAACTTTTAAAGGCACTCATAACGATGATATCTTATTCCTAAAACAATGGCTAAATTATGCGCATTTTCTGTGGTGATAACTTCTTTATTATGCCTAGATTCTTTCGATTGAATAACTTCTCCTACTTCAATGGTTATCAATCGACATACGATCTATGAAAAACTCTTTCAAACGTCTGTCTTATATAGAAGAGAAAATCACCGACACTATTCATGTTGCTAATATTGATAGCAAAAGTGCTGTTAATGGCGGAAGTGTCGTATTCCTGTAAAAACCATCGCTAAACCTTGTGCATCCGCAGCCGTGATAACTTCTTCATCACGCAGGGAGCCTCCTGGTTGAATGACGGCAGTCGCACCGGCTTCAGCTGCTGCTAATAAACCATCTGCAAAAGGAAAAAATGCATCGGATGCAACCACTGATCCTTTTGTGAGAGTTTCTGTTAAGCCTGCTCTCCTTGCACTTTCTGCTGCTTTACTTGCAGCAATTTTTGCTGAATCAATGCGGCTCATTTGTCCAGCCCCAATACCAACTGTTGCACTATTTTTCGCGTATACAATAGCATTTGATTTAACGTGTTTTGCTACACGAAAAGCAAATTGAAGATCACGCATTTCATCTTGAGTTGGTGCTCGCTTGGTTACCACTTGCAATTTAAGATCATCAACTACCACATTATCACGTGATTGCACTAAAATGCCTCCCGCAAGTGTTTTTGCAAGAAGTCCTCCACAACGAGGATCAGGAACGCCACCTGTAATGAGCAAACGAAGATTTTTTTTACTAGCAATAATTTCACGTGCCGCCATTGTCGCGTCAGGCGCAATAATCACTTCTGTGAAAATTTTAACGATCTCTTCCGCACATTCCTCATCAAGAGTTTGATTTAAAGCAACAATTCCACCAAATGCTGATACATTATCACACATAAGAGCTTTCAAATAAGCTTCTTTCAAATTTTTCCCTTCTGCAACACCACAAGGATTGGCATGTTTAATAAGAGCAACAGCAGCGGTTTTTTGCGGATCAAATTCTGCTACGAGCTCAAAGGCTGCATCTGTATCATTCAGATTGTTATAAGAGAGTGCTTTGCCTTGTAAAAGTTTTGCTGTTGCAACGCCAAAACGTTTTTCATTATTACGATAAAATGCTGCCTGTTGATGGGGATTTTCTCCATAGCGCATAACACTTTCAAGATGACCAGAAAAACTCTGCCATGATGGTGTTTTAATTTTTAAATCTCGTGCAAACCATGCTGCTATTGCCGTGTCATAAGCAGCAGTGTGCGCGTACGCACGCATTGCTAACTGATGACGCATGGATAAGCTTAAACATCCATTATGCTGTTTTAATTCGGCGAGAATCGAATCATAGTCATTTATCGCTGTTACGACACCGGTATAAGCATAATTTTTTGCTGCAGCGCGAATCATCGCCGGTCCACCGATATCAATATTTTCAAGAATCGTTTGTCCATCGGCTCCTGATTGGATTGTCTCTTCAAAAGGATAAAGATTTACCACCAAGAGATCAATTCCATGAATGCCGTTCTTTTCCATAGCTTCCCTATGGCTAGGATCTTCTCTTACCCCTAACAAAGCACCATGAATCAAAGGATGAAGTGTTTTTACACGCCCATCCATTATTTCAGGAAATCCTGTAACTTTAGCAACATCTTTTACAGGTAAACCAGCAGCTATGAGGGTTTTGGCTGTTCCTCCTGTTGAAATCAATTCAACATTGTAAGTCGTATGAAGGGCTTTTGCAAAGGCAACCACACCCGTTTTATCAGACACAGAAAAAAGAACACGACGCACCCGATGAAGATCAGGTATGGGAAAATTTTTGGCAACAACACCCATAACAGAAGCCTTAAAAATGAAAGAGTTAAAATTTCAGCAAAACAAGCTTATACGCTTGTAGCACAAGCCTTTAGCAAAATACACTGAAAGGATAAACTGTCTTTTTAAAATATACGATGACTCTCCTTTTTTCTTATACTGTAAAATACCGTCATTGGAGGTGTGGTGATAGGGATAACAGTCTCTTTTAATTCAATTTTTATCTTCATAGCCGGTTTGAAATACAAAACGTTTCCATATGTTTTTGTAAAAGCATTTATGATAATGTTTTTTTAAGAGTGGAAATGACGTATTACCCTACATTTTTGGGCATTGCCTTTTTAATGAGATTACGCTTTTTATGCAAAATAAAATGCTATTACAGTGTGCATTCACGCGCGTTTATTTTAAAGTAAGCATTTTTCAATGAATCAACTTTCATTTTATGGTTGTCTTGTGAAGAATGTCGTGTAAATCCTTCGTGAATAGTATAGCAAATCCATTAGACCCATGATCTGTAATTACAAAGTGCGAGGTTGAGGCACCCATTCTCTTTATACTTTAATAATGCTTACTTTAACAATACTTGGCATTTGAGAAGAAGGAAGTATTGATCTTCTTATTTTCAATAATTTTATCTATACGGTTCTCTTTGCTTGTGGAGGGAGCACGAGAATGATTTTGCTGGCTTTGGTCAGAAGATTTGAAGCAAAAGAGAGTCTTACGGATATTTGAGCTCTTAATCTTAAGTTATAAAAGATAGAATTATTGTTATAAATCAAACACATTGCTTCTTAAAAATTTTGTGCTGTGTAAAGGCTCAATATGACAGCATTAAGATCTTTTTTATTATGAAAAGGCCAAACTGTTTAATGACTATATTGGGGATGGATATTTTAATTGTTATTTTTTAGTTTTTTTGCCGTAGCAGAAAAAGAAAAGCGCCTAATACTCCAGCAGCTAAAATAAACCACGTGATTGCGTAAACAAGATGATTATTTCGAAAATGGATAATCGTAAGACCAGCGATGGGAAGATTTGCTTGTGGAGATGTTTTTCTGGCATCAATAAAATAAGGGGCAACAGTGGATAACCCAAGTTTTTCTGCCATAGTGGGAAGATCACGCGTATACCACACATTTTTGTCAGGATTATTTTTGCGTGGGAAAAAACCATTTTTTTCACTCATGCGTAATAAACCGATAATTGTTGTTTGTTCTGTGTTTATGGTAGAATCTTGCTGAGATGAGGCATTTGTATGGGATTGCTCTGAGTGTTGAAAATTATTTCGTTCGTCCATGGGAATAAAGCCACGGTTGATAAAAGTCAGTGTGTTGTCAGCGGTTTGTAAAGGAGTCAAAACCCAGTAACCCGTAGTGTTTTGAGCAGCAGCAGTGACCAAAATATTTTTATTTTTTAAAAATTTTCCTGTGATAACAACAGGTTGATATTCACTTTTTTCAAAAGTAACATCAGCCCATTGATCTTTTTTAGGGGCATTTATGGGGGCTAAGTGAACGCGCTGATTGGCACTGGTGATAAGATTTGTTTTCCAGTTTAACCGTTGCACCTGCCATATGCCTAATGCACTGAAGAGAAGAAAAAAACAAATACATAAAGTTCCAAACAAAAGAGAAGAAAAACGGCAAGAATTTCCCTGAAGCTTTGTCATGGGGGGCTCTTTTTTGTTCATGATTTATGCTTCCTTTCAGAACAATAGATTTTTATTCTAACACGGTATGCCTTTAAAAAAAGTATTTTGTACGCTTTTGGGTGGAATTTGCACGCCTTGATTTTGGAAAAAGATGAAGATTGAGCCAGCAAGAGATGAAAAAGGTTTGATAAAAGACTTGACCTTTTGTTGTCGAGCCCCTATTAGAGAGAGACTTCCCAATGATGCCCGTTCAAGGCTGCGTTGTGCGTGCTATTGTGTTCTTTGGGTATAGGGATTTGAAAGTTTCTTAAGAGTTTAAGGGTGAAGTTTATGTCTCGTGCATGTGAATTGACAGGGAAAACGGTTCTGTATGGTAATAATGTCAGCCATGCGAATAATAAGACTCGGCGTCGTTTTTTGCCAAATCTTTGCAATGTGACATTGATTTCAGAAGTGTTGCAGCAAAGTTATCGTTTGCGTATTTCAGCGAGTGCGTTGCGTTCTGTTGAGCATCGCGGTGGTCTTGATAGCTTTTTGGTCAAGGCAGACGATAAAGAATTGTCGCAACGTGCGCGTTTGTTAAAACGCCAAATCATTAAGAAAAAAGCTGAGCAAGAAAGCGAGCAAAAAGCTGAGCAAGCAGCGTGATTGTTCGTATCATTATCTTTGGTGGATTGATGCTCTAATCGCGGATCTTTGTTCTAAAAGTGCGCATTTTGGGCTTTTCTCTCTTTGATCGCTCTATTATTTTATTGGTTCCATACCCCAGGTTAAAAAAAATGTTTTCAAGCGATCTTTTATTAGAACAGCAAAAGAGAAGATATGTTGTTTTTTCTATTTTAGCAATGTGTCTTGCGGTCACTGCTTCTAATATTTTGGTTCAATATCCCGTCTATTGGTTTGATTTAAATGAGCTTTTGACTTATGGGGCTTTTACCTATCCATTTGCTTTTCTCATCAATGATTTGACCAATCGTTTTTATGGTCCATCTGCTGCGCGGTGTGTGGTTTATGCTGGTTTTTTTGCCGGTTTTTTTGTTTCTTGGATATTGGCAACACCGCGGCTTGCTCTTGCCTCTAGTTTGGCATTTTTATTTGGGCAACTCCTTGATATTGTTGTTTTTACGCCTTTGCGACGGAAAACATGGTGGAAAGCGCCTTTAGCAGCAGCGTTGGTTGGGTCGGCGTTGGATACGGTGTTGTTTTTTTCTCTTGCTTTTTCGAGTTCTTTTGCCGTTCTTGATAAGATAACAGGGTATGCTGACAGTTCATTGGTGGAGAATACTGTTTTGGGAGGGATCGGCATGCCAGTTTGGCTCTCGCTTGCTTTTGGCGATTTTTCCGTAAAAATTGTTATGAGTCTGTTGATGTTGATACCTTATGGGACAATTCTTAACATTGTAAAACTTCCTCTTTACCAAAGTCATGCAAAGGACGATTCCTCTTTTGCTTGTAACAAATAATAACCTTTGTTTTTTGTTTTCCTAAAGGAAAGACGATTATACATTATATTCTGTAATGGTTGCCTTTTAAGATTTATAAGAGGTATTTTGCTTCTTTTGTCAAATGATATTCATTTATACATAATTTCTGCTTATGATGTGTAAGGAAATGGCTTTGACTGATCCAATGTCAGATAAGAGTATCTCATCAGTATTAAAAACGATAGTAAAGCTCTTATAAAAGCTAAGAAATATCTTGTTAGGAGTTTTATTTTCTTACAGATGGTTATTTGAGCTATAAGAAGCTTAATTCTTATAAGGATAAAAGCAGTTTGATACATACTTGAGTAGTATATAAATAGAAAATTAAATACCAATGGATCAAATTTTGGCAGTTTTAAAGTGTGGCTATACTGGTATTTATCATTATTTTTAGTAGCAAATGTTTGCGCAGATATGCTAGTGATTTACAAGTCGTTGTAATGCGCTCTCTGTAAAATTTGGCAAATGCTTCGAGTGTTTATTTCAGATATATTGTGAGTTAGAAAATGTGATACTTGGAGCTGATAGTATGAACAAAATGATAAATCAAAGAGATCATAGAGAGGCTTTATTTGACAATTTTATATTAACTTCTTTGAAAAAACAAAAAAAGCCTATTGAGCTACCTATTGTAAAATCACCTCTTCGTTATCCTGGAGGGAAGAGTCGTGCTGTTCCTATGATTATTAATAACTACATAAGAAAACAAAAAACTTTATGTTCTCCTTTTGTAGGAGGCGGTTCAATTGAATTAACCTTAGCAAAAATAGGAACAAAGGTTTATGCTTATGATGCTTTTAAGCCGCTTGTTATTTTTTGGCAGATGCTTTTGAAAGATGCTTCAGCTCTTGCAGAGAAAGTGAGAGAATATGAAGATATGACTCCTGCAATGTTTTATAATCTCCAAAAAACTTTTGGGAGTATTAAAAATCAATTAGAAATTGCTGCGGTTTTTTTTGCTCTTAATCGTTCTTCTTTTTCTGGAACAACACTTTCTGGCGGTATGTCTCCAGGACATCCTCGATTCAATTATCGTTCTATTGAACGGCTTAAAGATTTTAAGATTGAGAATTTTACAGTGGAACACAGAGATTTTACAGAAAGTATTCCTAAACACTTTAATGATTTTCTTTATTGCGATCCTCCATATCTTATTAATCAAAAGCTTTACGGTCAAAAAGGCGATAAACATAATTCTTTTGATCATCAAGCTCTTGCTGAACTTTTAAGAAAGCGTCAGGGATGGGTTTTATCTTATAATGATTGTGTAGAAGTTAGAGAACTTTATAAAGGACATAAAATACTTAATCCTGAATGGACTTACGGTATGGGAAACAATAAAAAATCAAATGAACTTGTAATTTTGAGTAAAGATCTTTAGGAAATCGCATGAATCAGGTAGAAAATGGAAAAGCCTTTGAATATGCTTTGGCCATGGGGTTTAAAAAAGCAACAAAGGCTCCTATAGAATTTAATTCATCCTTTCAAGTAGCGGAATCTTTTTATAATTTATTTAATGACACTGACAAAAGACTTTTAAATCTTGCTTCTATTGAAGCAGCTGTTTTCTTACAGTTACATGATAAAAATATTAGAAATACGAAAACTATTGTTCTTCAAGAAGATTCTGTTGGGATCAAAGGAGATGTCCGTGATATTATTTTAAAAGTTCCTGAAAATCCTATTGGTATTTCTGCAAAACATAATCATAGCGCTATCAAACATCCTCGCCTTTCCAGTAAAATAGATTTTGGTAAAGAATGGACAGGTTATCCTTGTAGCAGCATTTACTTTAATGAAATTAGGCCTATTTTTGATTATTTAATAGAGCTTAGAGATAAGAAAATGTTTTTTAGAGACATAGGTGATAAAGAAAGTAGAATTTATCTACCAATTTTAGAATCTTTCTCTAAAGAACTTCAAAGGCTTTGTTTAGATTATCAAGATAAATTTGTTAAGCTATTGTTTCAGTATGTTATAGGTTCTTATGATTTTTATAAGATTATGATAGATACAAGATCTAAACAAAAACGGGTGATTATTCAGTCTTTTAATTTGAATGGTACTCTAGGATATGGTCGTAAATGGAGAATTCCAAGCAAAATTTTATCAGTTTCAATAAAACCAGAAAGTAAAAACAAACTTATTATAATTTTTGAAGATGGATGGAGTATTTCTTTTAGAATACATAATGCATCTAGTAAAGTAGAAGCGTCCTTAAAGTTTGATATTCAATTTGTGGGATTATCTTCTCAGGTTGTTAGCCATCAAATTCCGGTGGTTTAATGATAGAACTGGTTTTTTAAAATGTACCTGTTGCTGATTTAAGGCAGGTTTATTTCTTATAAAGTTGAGGTGTTTTATCACTAAAAAGTGCCTCTAGTTGTGTTGTTATGGCACCTGCAAGCTCTTCGGCATTCATAATTGTTACAGCACGTTGATAATAACGGGTGACGTCATGACCAATTCCAATGGCAATGAGCTCGATGGGGGAATGGGTTTGAATTTCTTGAATCACTGCGCGTAAATGTTTTTCCAGATAATTGCTGGCGTTGACCGATAGTGTTGAGTCGTCAACAGGGGCACCATCAGAAATGACCATAAGAATGCGACGTTGTTCACGCCGTGATAAAAGGCGTTGATGCGCCCAAATTAAAGCTTCTCCGTCAATATTTTCTTTGAGTAATCCTTCTTGCATCATCAAACCTAGATTGCGGCGTGCGCGACGCCACGGAGTGTCAGCACTTTTATAGATGATGTGACACAAATCATTCAGGCGTCCAGGATGATGAGGTTTATGTTGCTTTAGCCATTTTTCACGTGATTTTCCCCCTTTCCAAGTTTTGGTGGTAAACCCTAAAATTTCCACTTTGACATCACAACGTTCAAGCGTTTGTGCCAAAATATCAGCACAACTTGCGGCAACGCTAATGGGGCGTCCGCGCATTGAACCAGAATTATCAATGAGGAGTGAAACAACCGTATCCCGAAATTGGGTGTTACTTTCCATTTTAAAAGAAAGGGGCTGCATGGGATCAATAATCAGGCGTGGAAGCCGTGCTGTATCGAGATAGCCTTCTTCAAGGTTAAAGTTCCAGTTGCGATTTTGTTGTGCCATAAGGCGGCGTTGGAGACGATTGGCTAAACGTCCAACAATGTTTTGAAGGTGATCGATTTGCTTATCAAGACAACGGCGTAAGTGATCTAACTCATTTTCAGAACAAAAATCGGTTGCTTCCAAAATTTCATCAAATTGACGGGTGAAGATTTTATAATTGCCAAGTTTTTCCATTTGTTTTGAATCGGAAAAAAGACGTTTGGGTTTGCTCGACTTTTCTTGCCAAGGGCCATTTTTTTTCTCGCCGTCAGCTTGATCATTGTCGTTTGTTTGTGTTGCTTGTGTTTTTCCTTCGTTTTGTCCATCACTTTCTTGTTCAGTGCTGGTTTGTTCTTCACTTTGAGTGTGCTTTTTGTTGTTATTTTCTTCTTCTGTTTTGTTTTGAGGTTCACATTCGTTTTTTAATTTTTTATCGTTTTGGCTGTCAGAAGCTTCAGCTTGTTGCATTGTCATTTTGAGTGTAGCAAGCATTTGGCGAACGATCTGTGCAAAAGCTTGTTGATTGTAAATATGATGCGTGAGCTCATTGAGTTCTGCTGCAACTTTTTGTTCAAGTTCTTGGCGCCATAATTCTAAGACGGGGCCTGCTTCTTTTGGGGCTGCGCGCTTTGTTATTTTTTCGCGCAATAAAAGGGCTAATGCTTCTTGGATAGGGGCTTCACTTTGGTTACTAATCTTTTCATAATGGGCTCTTTTGTATTTATCGGCGAGCATGGCATCAAGGTTTTTTGCAAGCCCCTCCATGGCTAAAGTACCAATTGCTTCAACACGTGTTTGTTCAAGGGCATCAAAGATAGTCTGTGCCTCTGATTCTAGTGGAGAAAATTGCATGTGAATGCGGTTATCATGCCATGCTTTGCGCAGAGCCATGGAATCACCTAATCCGCGGGTAATTGTGATATCTTTATCCGTAGCATGTTGTGGTAATTCTGGTAAACGTGCACAATTTTCGCTCAAAGATGGACGGTTATGACTAAAGGAAACTTCGAGGTGGGATGTACCGGCAATGGCACGCATACAATTGGAAAGAGCTTTCTTAAATGCTCCATTATCAAGCGTATTTAGGGGAGGATTGTTTGTTTGATTTTTGCTGTTGTCGTCAGGGGCGATCGCCATAATTGACATATTCCTTTAAGACAAGACACCCTGCATGAGTGATTCGGGAAGCTCTTGTCCAAAAGCGCGTTGATAAAACTCTGCGACAGTGGCACGTTCAAGTTCATCACATTTATTGAGAAAGGTTAAGCGGAAGGCAAGACCGATATCTTGAAAAATTGTGGTATTTTCTGCCCAAGTAATGACGGTGCGTGGGCTCATGACTGTTGAAAGATCCCCATTAATAAAAGCTTGGCGGACCATATCAGCAACGTGAACCATTTGTGAAATTGTCTTTTTTCCCTCAGCCGTTTGAAAAGGTCTGACCTTTGAACAAACAATATCAACCTCTTTATCATGGGGTAAATAATTAAGTATCGTTACAATAGACCAGCGGTCCATTTGGGCTTGATTGATTTGTTGGGTACCATGATAAAGCCCCGTTGTATCGCCAAGACCAATGGTATTGGCTGTTGCAAAAAGGCGAAATGCTGGGTGAGGAGAGATAACGCGGCTTTGATCAAGTAAGCTGAGTTTGCCAGAGGTTTCAAGAACACGTTGGATGACAAACATAACATCAGGGCGCCCTGCATCATATTCGTCGAAAACAAGAGCAATATTATTTTGATAAGCCCATGGCAAAATGCCCTCTTTAAATTCAGTGACTTGTAAGCCATCTTTTAAAACAATAGCGTCTTTTCCTACAAGATCGATACGACTTACATGGCTGTCGAGATTAATGCGAAGACAAGGCCAGTTGAGACGGGCAGCAACTTGTTCAATATGCGTTGATTTCCCTGTTCCGTGATAGCCCGAAACCATGACACGACGGTTAAAAGTAAAACCTGCGAGAATCGCTAAAGTTGTTTGCGGGTCAAAAAGATAATCGGGATCGATATCCGGAACATGGGGGCTTTTTGTGCTAAAAGCAGGGATTTTCATATCTGTTTTAATATGAAATAGATCACGAGCACAAACTGTAATATCGGGTGTATTTTCAAGGTTAAGATTTGTCATGATGTTTCTGGCAGGGAAAGGACGCTATTTATTTCATGAGAAAACGATACAAGAGTTAGAGCATTTATGCAATGCTCTATAACGAGAGCCTTAGAGATGAAGGAAGATCGTTTTCACGTATTCTATAATGTTTTGTGAAGATAAGAATGTTTTATGTAAAGAGTGATGGTCTCAATGAGAATGGGGTCATATAAGTGTGTATTTTTTAGCACAAACCAGACTTTTTGAGCAAATTATAAGCATGCAAAACATCGCGAAAGCGCTCTTCTGAAGCACGATTACCACCATTGGAATCAGGATGGTGCTTTTTTACCAACTCTTTATATTTCATTTTGATATCTTCTGCTGAAGCGTTTGCTTGTAGCCCCAGTGTATCAAAAGCTTTTGCTTCTAAGGGCTTTAATTTTCGTGAGAAATTATTGCTTGAACGCCGCTCAGTAAAAAGCGTGAAGGGATCGCGCATACGATTTTGATAGGCTGCTGTCCCAGAGCGAATCTTTGCATAATTGGCCGCTGTTTTTTTCGATGTACCATTGCTAAGATCTGTCGG
This sequence comes from Bartonella sp. AU55XJBT, assembly GCF_028618525.1. The sequence continues at coordinate 294,572 of NZ_JAQITC010000001.1, forward strand.
CCATGTTGGACGATGCCCTGTGAGAGCATCCTTTTGGAATTTTGCAATATCTTGATTGCTAAGACCTGAGAAGTAATTAAAATTTTTGTTATAGGCACGCACGTGCTCAATACAAAAATGTAGATATTGCCCTTCGTGATTTCGACCTGCTGGTGCTTTATGGGTCCCTGTCTTTTCACAGCCTTCCCACTGACACTGTTGCGCTTCTGGCTCAGCTTTTTGTTTTTTATTTGAGCTTATGCGAATTGAATCGAATAATTTAGATGTTATCGTCATATTCTTGGTTTTATGCAAAATTGATTAATTTTACAAGAATTGACTTTTGAAAAATTTGTTTTCACACTTATTTGATTATGAAACGGGTGTATTTTTGTCCTTTCATTTTGTTAAGGAATGGAAAATGTCTATAGAAACAATAATCAAGACAAAGCTTCAGGATGCTTTTCATCCGCAGAAACTTGAAGTGATTAACGAGAGTCATCTTCATGAGGGGCATCCCCATAATGAACATGCTTTTGATGGTAAAGGAGAAACACATTTTCGCGTGAAAATTTTATCTTCTTCTTTTTCTAAGATGACGCGCGTAGAAATCCATCGAGCGATTTATCAAGTTTTACAAGAAGAGTTAGCAACTTGTGTCCATGCCTTGGCACTTGAGGTTGAAGCATTTTAATTTTTGTGATGAAGCTTTTTTAAGAACGAGGATGGGCCTTTTGATAAATTTCCAACAAATGGTCTGTATCAACATGGGTATAGGTTTGTGTGGTAGAAAGACTCGCATGCCCAAGAAGTTCTTGAATCATTCGCAAATCTCCTCCCCGTGATAAAAGATGGGTGGCAAAAGAATGGCGTAGTGTATGGGGGGTGGCCGTTTCTGGTAACCCGAGACTTGCGCGTAAGTTGCGTACAGTTTTCTGAATGATAGCAGGCTGTAGGGCACCACCTCGCGCACCGCGAAACATGGGTTGGTTATCTTTTAAAGGATATGGGCAGCATTTGAGATAATTTTGGACAGCTTCGTAAACAATTTTGATGAGAGGGACAAGGCGTGTTTTGCCTCCTTTTCCTGTTATGTATAAACTTATTTTTTCAGGATCAGAAAATTGTTCTGGTGTGAGGCTTAAGGCTTCTGATATTCGCATTCCACAGCCATAGAGAAGCATAAGGACAGCAGCATTACGAGCAATAATCCAAGGTTCGTTTTCTAGCTGATTTTCTTGTTTGACGACGTGAAGAGCTGATTGTATTGCTAAAGGTTTTGGCAAAGATTTTGGATGTTTGGGGCTTCGGATAAGTTGAGCAGCGGGAATATTGACGATTCCTTCGCGAGATAGGTATTTGAAAAAAGAACGGATGCCTGCTACCCCACGGCTTAAAGAGCGTGCACTGATATTGTTTGTACGCCGATAAGCAAGATAAGCACGCAAGTCACTGACGCGTAAATGAGCAAGATCTGTGAAAGTTGGTGCTTGGCTTAAATGTTGACAGAGAAAAGATAAAAATTGCCGTGTATCACGTTCGTAGGCTTGCGCTGTTTGTGCGGACATACGACGTGTTTTTACGAGATGCTCTAACCAGTTTTTCCTTGCGGTTAAAACCGCATGGTCGGCTGGAATGAGAGAACTATTTTCATCTTTTCTCTTGTCGTTTTTTATAGGCATTATCTAGTTGAGGGTCTCTTTCTTTGTAGATTTTTCATCGTTGACGTGACCATTTTTCTTTTCAGGTTGTTCTTCACGATTGATAAGTTGCTTTTCACCTTTGAGAGAGAGTATTTTTAAAAGATTATGCGTTGACATCAAATGTGCAAAAATTAATCCTAAAAAGCCATTTTTATGAAGCTTGGCAAGTTGGCTTGCCGATAATTTATTTAATTTTTCTTCGTCAACAACCCAAAAATTTTCTAATTGTGCTGAGAGACCTTGATCGTTTTTCACATTGATTGATTTTTGACTGAGAAGATCCATTTCCACAAGAGCATCAATAAATTCAGAGGTTTTCTCCATCGCGATTTTAAAACTTTCAAGAAAACGAATACGTTCTTCCATAAAAGGAGAAATAGAGCCATCAGAATTAAAAAGTTCTGTTCCTGCGACTTCATTAAACATCCCAGACTGTTGATCAAAGCAAACAGAAAGTTCTTTTTCATTGCTAATTTGTGCTAAAACAAAAGGATAACGACGAACAAAAGCCGGAACATAAGTATTGGTTTTCCAACTCTTATCAGAGGCGATATAGTCATTTTCGTCGTTAGAAAGACCAACAAGAGCAGCCGATGTATAGTGCCGTTTTTTTTGTTCATCTTCAGCGCACATAAATAAAATAGGATAGTCTAGGGCGGCTTGAAAATATTCAGTACTTGCTAAAGGGACCCAGTGCGTATCTTTGGCAAAAGACATATCACTTGGTGGCGCAAATTTTAGATTTTTATGGGAAACTTTATTGATTGGCGTGATATCTTTGTAAAATAGCATAATATTTGCCATAAGACTTTCTCCTTTGTAATTTGTTTTTGTCACCAAGAAAGGTCTTTTGGGAAGATTGTCTCATATGGCAACAAGATTGAAATAAAAATGATTAAGATTGAGGGTTCATTTCTAAGAGATAATGTTTTTGCATGAAGTATAATAAAGAAAAGCTTAAAAATAAAGTCTATCTTGCCATTATTGGTATGCCTCACGGTATAAGAGGGGAAGTTTTTGTTAAAATTTTAAGTGCTGAGCCACAGCGTTTCAAATCTTACGGGACTCTTTATGATGATATGGGGCGTTCTTATGAAATTGTAACGCTTCGCACACAAAAAAATAACGCGATTGTACGTTTTAAAGGGGTCGATAATCGTAATGATGCCGAGTCTTTAAAAGGGATTCACCTTTATGTGATGCGTGATCAATTGAGTGATGATTTGGAGGAGGATGAATTTTATCAAGTCGATTTAATAGGCTTGCATGTTCAAGAATATGGGGGGAAAATCTTAGGGGAAGTGTGTGGTTTTTATAATTTTGGGGCTGGTGATTTGCTTGAAATACGTTTGAATACAGGCAAAAGAGTGCTTATTCCCTTTAGTAAGGTGGCGGTACCACAAATTTGTATGGATTCTGGTTTCCTTATTGTTAACCCCATGGCTGCTGGCCTGAGCAGTGAGGGAGAAAATGATCAATAAGGAGATGGCTGAAATTTAAAAAAAATAAAGGTGAAGATAAAAAATAACCGGTGCATTTTGTCAATAAAAAGTGAAAAGTATGCAAAGATTAAGAATGCACTTTTGAGCAGATATTGTAGCATTTTATCTTGTTATCTTGAGATGTTCCTGTTGAATAGAACGCAGATCAAGAAGATTCCCAATAACGCTATAGCGTTATATCGATTTGGTTTGTGTGATTTTGATTTTAAAAGAGTTTGTTGAATAAAATGAGGATGAAAAAATAAAAATGAAATTTCAGGCGCGCGTTTTAACTCTTTATCCTGAAATGTTTCCTGGTTTTTTAGGATATTCTTTAGCAGCGCAAGCTTTAGAGCGCGGAATTTGGTCACTGGAGACAGTGCAGATTAGAGATTTTGCTTTGGATAAACACCATAGCGTTGATGATACACCCGCTGGAGGGGGGGCTGGTATGGTAATGCGGGCGGATGTCTTGGCGGCTGCGATTGATCATTGTCCACAGGATTCGCCAAGATTATTGATGAGTCCTCGTGGGCGCCCTTTTGATCAAGCTTATGCGCGTCGTTTGGCTGGTAATTCGGGTATAACATTGGTTTGTGGACGTTTTGAAGGTGTTGATGAGCGAGTCATAGAAGCACGGGAATTAGAAGAAGTTTCTATTGGTGATTATATTCTTTCAGGCGGTGAAACTGCCGCACTGGTTATCTTAGATGCTATTATCCGTCTTCTCCCTGGCGTGATGGGAAACAAAGCTTCTGCAAAGTGTGAAAGTTTTGAAAATGGTTTGCTGGAACATCCCCAATACACGCGCCCTTCTCTTTTCGAAGGACGAGCGATTCCGTCTGTGTTAAACTCAGGGCATCACAAAGCAATTGCGGATTGGCGTCAAAGCCAAGCCGAATTGTTAACACGTCAGCGTCGTCCTGATCTTTATGCGCGTTATGATAAAAATCGTCAGAAAACTTGATTCATAGGATAAGGTGGTGTATTGCATGGCTCTCTTTTTGAGAGAATTTTAAATAAAAGGTTTTCTATAGTTCCTAAAGTAAAATGAAGGAACGGTGTATTCGCTCCTGTGTAAGGCATAGCCTAAAGAGCATCTTTTCGTAGTACGAGGCTTTTTGGGTAAGAGTTGAGCGCTCTGACTGTTCGATAAAGAACGTGAAGGATAAAAAAATGAATATTATCGCACAGCTTGAAGCTGAACAATGTGCAAAAATTGAAGAAAAGCGCCAATTTCCAGCCTTTAAACCAGGAGATACAGTTCGTGTCATGGTGCGTGTGACGGAAGGTACGCGGACGCGTGTTCAGGCTTATGAAGGCGTGTGTATTGCGCGTTCGGGCGGTGGATTGAATGAGACTTTTACAGTCCGCAAGATTTCTTATGGGGAAGGGGTCGAACGTGTCTTTCCTGTTTATTCTCCTTTGATTGAAGCGGTTGAGCTGGTGCGTCGTGGTAAAGTGCGTCGAGCAAAACTTTATTATCTTCGTGGTCTGAGAGGTAAAGCTGCCCGTATTGCTGAAAAGAGAGATTATCGAAAAAAAGCTGAAAAAGTAGGAACATCCCCTGTAAGCGCAGATGTTGAAATGCACGTTGCTGAGTAAAAATTATATCGGTTAAACTTTATGCAAAAGCGGCTTTTATGCCGCTTATTTGTGTTTTTAGTGATTCGTTTTGTCATTTAAAAGGCTTGGAGGAGACACAAAAATGTTTAACCTATCCAAATTTTGTCTCTTTTTTATTCTTACATGAATGGGTAAAGTGCAGGGTATCATTGCACATGTCGTGGATACTCAAACGGAATAAGTATAGTTTGAAAAAATGTCTGTTTATATTTGATAAAAGATGTTAGGCTTTTGACGTTAAGATAAAAGTGTATTAGATTAAGGCAAGTTTTGCGGATCATATCCGTGGAGTAATCGGTTTTTTTATGCGTGACCTTTAATCCGTTATTTGAGACAACCGACCTGTAATCGGTATCTTGAGATGCCAAACAAGTAAAAACGAGAGAGTATATTTGGTCATTTTATGTGAACCTTCTCGTTCATTGCGGTTGCAAAAACCAGGTCAGGATATTTTATGACAGAGACAACTAGGATAAAAGAGCGCCCTCGTTCCCCTCATATCAGTATTTATCGTTGGACAATTACCATGGCCATGTCCATTGCACACCGCATTACGGGTATGGCCCTTTATGTTGGAGTGGTCTTTCTTGCTGTTTGGTTAATTGCTATTGCGTGTGGCGAGGAGGCATTTAGAACAGTTCACGAGATTTATAGTTCTTGGTTTGGATTGTGTATTTTGTTTCTTTATACTTTGGCAGGGGTTCATCACATGGTTGGGGGTGTTCGCCACATTGTTTGGGATCTGAAGCCTTGCCTTTTAGCAAAAGAAAAGGCAACAGTTACTGCTTGGGCGACAGTGTTTATTTCTCTTATTGTTACTTTTGCAATTTGGATTATTGGATATACCGTTGTTTAGCTGGGGGTGAAAAGAGACATGAAAAAAGATTTTCGAACGGAACTTGGAAAAGTACGGGGGCGTGGGAGTGCACATGAAGGAACAGAGCATTTTTGGCGAGAACGTTTGACAGGGTTTATCAATCTACCACTTTTGATCTTTTTTATTGTTCTTGTTCTTTCGCTTGTGGGCAAGGACTATAGTATTGTGCGTGCAAGGTTTGCACATCCTATTGTGGCTATTTTGATGGGATTGATGACTCTTTCAGTTCTTTACCATATGAAACTTGCTATGCAGGTGGTGATTGAAGATTATATTCCACGAGAAGGTTTCCGGTTATTCTTTTTGACTTTAAATATTTTATTTTGTTTTTTCATGGGCGGTGTCATTATTTTTTCTCTTTTAAAAATTGCATTAGGGGGTTAAACAAATATGGCGGGTACAAGATCATCTTTGGGCGCTAAAGCAGGTAACGCCCCTTATCGCACTGTAGATCATAAATTTGATGTTGTTGTTGTTGGGGCAGGGGGGGCAGGATTACGTGCAACACTGGGTATGGCAGAACAAGGATTAAAGACAGCTTGTATCACGAAGGTGTTTCCAACGCGCTCGCACACGGTTGCAGCACAAGGGGGAATTGCCGCATCACTTTCAAATATGGGACCTGACAATTGGCAGTGGCATTTATATGATACCGTGAAAGGTTCTGATTGGTTGGGCGATACCGATGCAATGGAATATTTGGTGCGTAATGCCCCAGCTGCTGTATATGAATTAGAGCATTATGGCGTTCCTTTTTCTCGAACGCAAGAAGGAAAAATTTATCAACGTCCCTTTGGTGGACATACGACACAATTTGGTGAAGGTCCCCCTGTTCAACGGACTTGTGCTGCAGCAGATCGTACAGGCCATGCCATTTTGCATACGCTTTATGGACAAAGCTTAAAGCATAATGCGCAATTTTTTATTGAATATTTTGCACTCGATCTTATCATGACCGATGGGGTTTGTACGGGGGTTGTGGCGTGGAATCTCGATGATGGTACAATACACCGTTTTTCTGCTAAAATGGTTGTTCTTGCAACCGGTGGTTATGGGCGTGCTTATTTTTCTGCAACATCAGCACATACCTGTACGGGTGATGGGGGTGGAATGATCACACGGGCTGGATTACCCCTCCAAGATATGGAATTTGTGCAATTCCATCCTACAGGCATTTATGGTTCTGGCTGTCTCATTACAGAGGGCGCTCGTGGGGAAGGGGGCTATTTAATCAATTCTGAAGGTGAACGCTTTATGGAGCGCTATGCGCCTTCCTTTAAGGATTTAGCTTCACGCGATTTGGTTTCACGTTGTATCACTCTTGAAATTCGTGAAGGGCGTGGCGTTGGACCAAAGAAGGATCATATCCATTTGGTTCTCAATCATATTGATCCTGCAATCTTACATGAGCGTTTACCAGGGATTTCTGAATCCGCCCGAATCTTTGCAGGGGTGGATGTTACAAAAGAACCGATTCCTATCTTGCCAACGGTTCATTATAATATGGGGGGGATTCCTACCAACTATTATGGGGAAGTTCTCAATCCAACGGCTGATTCGCCTGATCGTATTCAACCAGGACTGATGGCGGTAGGTGAAGCGGGATGTGCTTCTGTTCATGGTGCTAACCGCTTGGGATCAAATTCATTGATTGATCTTGTGGTGTTTGGGCGTGCTGCTGCCATTCGTGCAGGTGAAGTTATTGATCGGAATGCAGAAATTCCGCCTTTGAATGAAGAAGCTATTGACGAAATTATAGCGCGTTTTGATCGTTTACGCTTTGCACAAGGAGCAATACCAACAGCTCTATTGCGTGAAAAAATGCAACGCACGATGCAAGAAGATGCAGCAGTCTTCCGTACAGAAGATTCTTTGCAACAGGGATGCCAGCGGATGAATAAAATCTGGGAGGAATTGTCTGATCTTAAAGTCACAGATCGTTCCATGATATGGAATTCTGATTTGGTTGAAACCTTAGAGCTTCAAAATCTCATGGCAAATGCAATCATGACTGTTCATTCTGCAGCAGCACGTTTAGAAAGCCGTGGTGCTCACGCCCGTGAAGATTATCCAGAGCGTGATGATAAAAATTGGCGAAAACATACGCTTTCACATTTGTCAAAAGAAGGTAAGGTGACGTTATCATATCGACCTGTCCATGTGGACCCATTAACATCTGAAGCTGATGGTGGAATCGATTTAAAGCGCATTGCACCTAAAAAACGGGTTTATTAAGGGTAGAATGAAATATGGTACAAATTAAGCTTCCCAAAAATTCTCAAGTAAAACCGGGAAAGGTTTGGCCTAAACCTGAAGGTGCGACAAAACTGACAGAATTTCACGTGTATCGTTGGTCGCCTGATGATGAGGAAAATCCCCATCTGGATACCTATTATGTGGATCGTTCTGCTTGTGGCCCTATGATTCTTGATGGGCTTTTATTTATTAAAAACCATATTGATCCGACTTTGACACTTCGCCGATCTTGCCGTGAAGGCATCTGTGGTTCCTGTGCGATGAATATTGATGGAACCAATACATTGGCTTGTACCAAAGGTATGGATGATGTAAAGCACCCCATTAAGGTCTATCCTTTGCCCTCCATGCCGGTTGTGAAAGATTTGGTTCCTGATTTAAAGCGCTTTTATGCTCAACATCGAGTCATTGAACCTTGGTTGCAAACTGTTTCGCCAGAGCCTGCAAAAGAATGGTTACAAAGTCACTCCGACCGCCAAAAAATTGATGGTCTTTATGAATGTATCTTATGCGCCTGTTGCCAAACATCATGTCCAAGTTATTGGTGGAATGGTGATCGTTATTTGGGTCCCGCTGTTTTGCTCCAAGCTTATCGCTGGATTGCAGATTCACGTGATGAGATGTGTGGTGAACGTCTGGATAATTTAGAAGATCCTTTTCGCCTTTATCGCTGTCATACGATTATGAACTGTGCGCAAACTTGTCCAAAGGGATTAAATCCAGCAAAAGCGATTGCTGAAATTAAAAAACTCATGGTTGAACGCCGCCTTTAAAAAATGACGCCTTCATGAAAGTAAAGGTTCAGGCTCGAAATAGTATGGCCTTTGGAGATTTAATCTCTAAGAGCCCATTGGCTTCCATAAGATGGTCAACATAATTATTATTACTTTAAAAAGACATGAGTCTTTCGGGTAAAATGAATACTTAAAACAGCATGTTATGTAAAAACAATATGCTATGTGTTTTTATTTTCATTAAATCTGTATCAAAACTCTCACTTTAATGTATGATTCACTTAATCGTTTTTTATAAAAAGCTTATCTTACAATAGAGCATAAAAAACAAAGAATAATACAAACATTATAACGTATGTAAATCATTCAAATGAAATACAAATGAGTGACGATAGTTCGTAATTTTATGATACGTTTATTATAATATCGAAAATATTGTTGATATGCAGTGATTGAAGGCTTTTGATATCATCATCCCATATATTTAAAGGTCATATTTTGTTTTAGGCATTCGATTGTTAAGTACATTAAAAAAAACAAAATTTATAGTTCTCAAAATCGGAGAGCATAAAATCACTCTCTATTATTCTGATAGATTATATAATGAAGGGGGTAGGAGTTTAAAACTATTATAACGTCAAACGATTTGAATTTATTAGAGAGCCCAAAAAGGCTTTTGAGGAAATATCAAATTTATATAGGTTTAATCTTTATTTTTCAGTGTAAAATATATTTCTTAATATAAAAGAGAGCTCTACAAAGTATTAATGATATGATCCGTTATTCTTTGTGTATTTATTTGGTTGTGCTATAAAATACCGTCATTTGCGATGTGTGCTTAAAGTGGTTAAAAGTTCACTCTGCTAGGCAAGGAGACAGAGAGTTGAAAGATCAGTTTGGGTTGAGAAGTTTAATCCTTTGAGGTGGGGATATGTGTCCCACGTGATATGGTTAGTAAAGCTTTCTTTAGAGAAATTTGATTGTTGACAAGTTGGTATGGAATAAGAATCTTTCTTCTCTCAAGGAATATCGGTATGTCACTGTACTTTTTATTCCCGAATGAAATGTGAGTTATAGATGCTCAATCAGAATGATACTATACTTATATTGGGTTCTTCGTATCTGAAGATTGTTTGGGTAAAAAACATACTTATTGATCACTGAAAATAAGCTTTTGTCTTGATGACGATAATTATTGGTGATGATCGGTATCTGTTTCACGAAGCTCTTATTGATAGGCAAATCAAAATTTATTCTTTTCTCTTTTACATCAAATATACATTTTCCAAAGATAAATAGAGAGAATGATCGATAGAATCTCATATGCGATTTTTTTTCTATTCACTTTTTTCTTTTTTTGTTCATGAAGCGTGTAAAAAATACATTGGAGAGGCTAAGAGAAGAGATGGTGTTCAATGAAAAAGCCGTAACAATTGGTTACGGCTTTTTTCGTCTGTGTGCTTTCATTGAGAGAGCAAGCCTTATTTAAGCGATTTTTGATTTAGCAAAAATCGGGTCGTAAAAAACTTCAGAAAGTTTTCTATCTTTAAAGAACAATATGACATCAACTGTTGTGTAAAGAACAATCTTTATCATTTCTATCTCGAGTTGACGGCCAACTTCTGATCTTTTAATCAAGGTGGCACAGCGCTCAAAGGTCTGCAAAGCACTGTTGGCATGCGTCGTTGTAATCGATCCAGGATGACCTGTGTTGAGTGAATTAAGATATTCCCATGCTTCATTGCCTCGTAATTCAGCAAGAAAAATTCGGTCAGGCGATTGACGCATACAGGCATCTAGACATTCTTCAGCTGAAACACGACCCACATTGTTACCATAAATCATATTTACGTGATTAGGATGATTGGGTAGAAAAAGCTCATGAACATCTTCAATCGTGATGATACGCTCTTCTACAGGGACTTTTTCAATGAGCGAGCGGGCAAATGTTGTTTTCCCCGATCCTGTCTTGCCAGCAATGATGATGTTGCGTTTGTGAAGGACGCATTCTTCCAAAAATTCAAGAATTTTTCCCTCACGTTTACGTTGTAAGAGCTGAACTTCAAATGGTTCTAACCGCGTGAAGTCCTGCTTTGATAACAAGTTATTGGCTTCTTTTGCTGAAGGCTTGTTAAAACTTACATCGGAAAAATCATCAAATGCTCCTTCTTCTTTGAGTTCTTCTAACGTCTTAACGATAAGAGAATGTTTACGAATCACAAAAGAAAGAGTGCCATCAATGACAGCTGGCGTTTGGATAATTGTACCACGTTGTCCACCAGGCAAGAGCACGTAATTAATACTTTTAGGAGCCATGCCGTTATAAACGATAATCGCTGTAATAAGCGTTTGCAAAAAAGCTGTTGTTAGCTCTGGCACGCTATGAACCTGCCACCCGTTGAAGCTTTTTGTCCATACTTCACAGGGGCGGCAGATCGATAATTCAGTGATCTTAGGATCTTCTAAGAAACGATCAAGCGGTTGCAAAAGCTGAGAAACTGCTTGATCTTTTTGTATCGGGTTAACGTGTGACGAGACTGTAGACATCGCTGAAATCCAGATCACGAGCAACGAAAATATTTATTCGTTCGCCTTGGTTTTTATAAAGAGTTGGTGCTATATTGATCGAATTTTGAAGAACATCGCTTACTACTGATTCAGCATTATGAGCCCCTTGAGGTTGTGGGTTCTCTTTATCCTCTTTGCTACTTTTATTGATTTTACCTCTTACCCATTCTCCTAAATCACCGATAATACTCACCATAATTGCGCCACTAAAACGCTCCCAAAAGTGTCTATCAACCCAGCCACCAATACCTGATTCACCAAGAGGACCTGTACCAGGTGAGTCAAGATTGACAATAACTCCAGAAGGGGTTTCAATGCGTAACCATTGTACAAACACACGTGTTTGTCCTTGCTGTAAGCCACTTTGGTAAAAACCAACGACTTTAGAACCACGGTCAAGCAAGACAACACGACCACTTGTAGAATAAATATCCCGTGTCAAATGACATGTCGTCATTCCAGGTTGTGACGTGATGATTTTTGTTTCCAATGTACAATCTATTTGCGTTCCTTGTGTAATCAAAAGATCACGGTTACGAAGTTGCGCCGCATGTGATCGACCTAAACGTACAGGTTGGAGATTTAATGCACCACTGTCATCATTCGATGTTTTAGTTTCTGTAGATCCTTCGCTCCCACCATTGTTAAGACTAGAACTAAGCATACGTTTACGCGCTAATTCTTCAGAATCTTGGAGCATATGTGGGGGAACGGTTGTTTGAAGAAGTTTAGCTAAGGCTGGTGAAATATCTAGGCTTGAATCTTCAGTCTGTGTTGGTTTTTCTTCTTCTACAGGTTTGGGCTCTTCTATAACCCGGGGGATATAGCTCGGTATAATTTGCTGTACCGTTTGTTGTGTTTTTTCTTCCTCTACTTCCACGGTACTACCCATTTTTAAAGCCTTCCAAGTTAGAGCAATTGGCACCGCTACTATGACAATAAGTCCTACAATTAACAATGCACGGGTCCCTGGAATTGTCGGACGGCGATCTGAACCTAGTTCAGAGCTCCCATAGGCATCTTCAATATGTTTTTGCTCTATATTGTCCAGTTTCCTACCTTTTTCATCTCCTTCCTTATTGTCAAACATTATTTTCCTCCTTTATTGATACGATAAACCACCGAAGATACTGTTCCAGTTGTGTTTGGTATACCATGGGGGTCATAGGCTTCATTAAAAACAGCGAGAGCGCGTTTACCAAGTCGTATGATCCATTTAGGATTGACCTTATGAACGGCGATAATATCATTCGAACTACCGATGACGGTGCGCGGTATTAAGCTTTCATTCCCTTCAGCATCTACGACATAAATCGATGGCATATCCATGTTAGCAGGAAACTTAAAGTAAGTAATACGCCCATTGTCCCAAGCATTGATGGGAGCAATATCTTGATGACCGCTCATGGTGTAACTGAGATTATAGCCCTTCACGCTTTGGTGAAAACCACGTTCAATCGCAAGGCGTCGGTTGTTTTCTTCTGACTTTTCATCGGTTGAATCGGGATAATGGAAAGCCAATTCATAGGTTGATCCCGCACGGTCATTTCGAAATTGCAGTCGAAATTTGTAACTCCGTTTGTCAGTTACAACGATGAGATTGGTATTGGCAAGTTCTGCTTTTGGTTTAATAAAAATATGCCGCCCTTTATGCGCAAAGGCATAGGCTTCTGAATCGCCAAAGGCATGAGTGATATACTGTTCACCTTCTTCAAGAATAATATGTGTTGCTACTCCCAGAACTGTTTCAATTTGAACCACATCGGCTTCGTTATATGTTATATAGCGAATGCGGTGATCATATTGTGAATTTGATGGACTTTTGAGTGCCTGCACAGGTACTGTATAAAGAGAAGAAAACGAAGACAATAGAACAACAAATGCAAGTTTTTTCATAACAATCAATTCCTTAATCATTCAACAGTATTTCTGGGTCAGAACGGTAACTTGTTACTTGAAAACCAAGAGGGTTAAGCAATCGATCAGATGATTTCATGGGTGCACCGACATAGGTATAACCAATTGTTGCAATCTGGTGCTGTTTTGGTCCAGTAGCAGCACCGCTGCTGTCAAGTTGTTGAGTCGTAAAACGTACAGTTGCTTGACCAAGGCCATTAGGCTGGATTGATCGTATTTTAACAGTGATACGTGCTTTGTTGGAAAGCACTTTATCTCGTGCATTTTCCCCATCATAGATTTTATAATATTCTTGCTGAACAGCAGCTGCACTTAAAAGTGCTGTTGTATCATAATTCAGTTGAATAGTATCATAGTCATAAGTTTCGCGGTTAAGTACATATTGGTTGAGCCAATATCTATCTACAACTTCACCATAGCTTTCTTCGTGCTCGCGCATAATTGAAATAACATCAACAGCACCTGTTGTGTTATCAACGCGTAACACTAAAGGTGTAGGCGCTGGTTGGGAAAATCCAATGACGCCACATATCATACCGAATAAGCCAAAAAGACCAACAGCACTTGCTACACGCCACGCCGTTCTGCGCGACCTTATAAATTCGCTTATAAGATCCCGTTCTAGACCACGACTTTCTTCGTAATAACTGCTAAGTTGTTCGGCTTTCACTGGTTTTGCTTGTTTTGTTTTCATCTGTCTCCTCGCTTAATTTCGGCAGGGATTGTTTTATTAATAGGCACACGGTTCCTATCATTGGGTTGTTTGAGCTTTGGTGCTAATGCACAAGCTGATAAAAGGTTTGCAATCAAAATC
>NZ_JAQITC010000010.1 GCF_028618525.1 Bartonella sp. AU55XJBT
ACAGCGCACGGGACCGCTGAACCCTGTCTGATGCTTGACTTGGCATTGTTGCCCTTTTGAGCGATCAAAATAAGAGGCTTCAATGGTGCCATATTGCGTGCGTGGCTCAAGGGTAAATTCCCAGCTGGAGCAGTCATATTTATGAATGTCGAGGGCTGGTAAGTTATCTCCGCTTAAAAATAAAAACTTATTGTCCTTGATCAAAAAACGTGCCTGCATGCGATCAGCAAGGCGAGTTAAAAAATCAACAGCCGATTGATCCGTACGAATCACATAAGGCAAAGTTTGTTTGCTAAACTGTGGACTTACCTTTGCTTGATAGCCATGGCGTTTGGCGAGTGTCTCAACAATCTCCCCAACAGTTTTGTGATCAAAATGCTCACTCGCCTGTTCTTTGAGTTCTTTACGCATCGAAGCGCTTTTGCCACAAAGGCGTAAAATTTCCCCATCACTGCTACCTGAACTCACAACGGATTCGACAACAAAACGCCCCATAAAAGCACTGATGCTGTTCTCATAGCCAAAGATCACCTGCAGAGCGTTGCCCGTTTGTGGAACCTCTAAGTAATTGCCACCATCATCAAATTCTGCTTCAAATGTATCGGCTTCATTACCGGCATGATCGGTAATGGTTGCGGTTAAAAGACGCTGGTAAAAAACCTCATGAACAGGTTTGTCTCCCACCTTGACCACAATAAAGGGGTGTGTACGCATTAATCCCATAGCCGCTTCACCGTGCTTTTGGGATTAACAAGAACAAATTCAGGCAGAATGACCGTTATGCCTCGCGGTAAAAGCACACCATATTTTGCAATCTCTGGATTGGCTTCCAAGGTGGCTTCTAAATAGCCGTTGAGTAAACCAGCTTGAGAACGGTCTCCTAAAACAGCCATGGCATGGTGAAAACAGATCAGATCAAGACTCATATCCTCTAACTCTACAACAACATGCTTTGCTGGTATCTTCATGGAGTTTATCCCTCTTGGTATTGTCCTACCTGATATTGTCCTTGTGGTTTTCCCCCATTAAAAAAGGGCAAGAGCGTAATGGAATAGCGGATACGTTGTGATTGACCAGAGCGACTGATATAGTCGTGGTCTTTATTGACACTGGTGATCACCACAGGTCCATGGAGAAGGACACTATAGGTCGTATCATTGATCCAACGAAGCATCTGGACAGGCTTGGCTCTGCGAATGGTGCTGCTGATGGCGTCTATCGCTATACGATCACCAAATTCTTCTGGAAACAACACACCATGAATGGTTTTGGGATCATTGCCATAGCCAGTAAATTGCAAACTGGGGGACCTGCCAAAACGCTCTAGGCAAACCCATGAAGCGGAAAACTCTTCTTCAAAGGATTGGAAATTCAGCCAGTCCACATAAAATTGATGCGGACCTAACATCATCAAAGGATCTCTCATAGGCTCCCTCCCCTCATTCTGTTCCTCCATGCAGAGCATTGGCACGTGCGCGTTGAATGGCGTGAGCAACCGCACGACCGGTAGCAACAGGATCACGGGCGCCATTGACATGCACTGTGACATTTTGATTGTGCGTGGTGGTGGAAAGATCTTTTTCTTTTTGCTCTCTACGAGATTGATTGGCATGACCAGCCCCCGCAAATTGTGCAATCGGTTGAATAGCTGTTTTGCCCCCAAGCCAACTTGGTAAATGAAACAGGTCGGATAAATCAACGCTGCCAATCCATTCTCTGATGCGGCTTGGTAAAGATTTAAAAAAATCACTCAACTTTGTGATGGGTGCCATAAAGCCATCAACAATCCAATTGGCCAAGTCTTCTCCCGCTTGTTCCATACCGGCTTTGGCATCATCAGAGAGCGTTTCGCGGGCAAAAAAGCTTCCTAACCAGCCCCAAAAGTTGGAGAGACTTTGCTTAAAACCCTCCCACACATTGCCAAACCCTTGAGAAACAGCGCCAAGACCCTGTTTGAACTTTTGCCAATGTTCAGAGAAATCAAAAGCATTGGCGATTATATTTTTCCATTTAGTGATCGTTGCGGTATCAGCACCAAAAAAGCGCATGACGGCTTCAAAGGCACGTCCAAGAGCGTGTGCTATTCCCCGTGCAAAGCCTTTGACAAAAGAAGAGAAACGATCCCAATATTTCCACAAAGCAAAACAGCTGGCCATGATGACCGCCACAACAGCCGCAATCAGAGCCCCTATCGGGGTAAAAACAGCACCAACCACAGAGGAAATAGCCGCCCCAACCACTTCTATCGCTGTCCCTACCCAACCAAAAGTACTCACCAATGCCACACCTGAAACCGCGATCCCCCGAAACGCAGCCACCAATAAAGTCATTGGTCGCAAAAGTTTGAGTGAACTTGCCCCAAGCCCTGCCATCAATAGCTTCAAGGAACGCCCTGAAGCTGCTAAGCCTCGCCAGCTTGTTTTAAGCTTGCCGCTCACACCAACAAGTTTGATAAAAGAGCCTATCAACTGTAGCAAGCCAAGGCGTGTCCCAGCGAAGGCAAAGCGCAACACACGCAGAGCAATGTTAAAAGCCATCAGGGCAGCTATGGTTTTGATGATGGCGCTTGTTAAAGTGGGATGGGCATTCGCCCACGCCATAAGAACATTGGTAAAATTGCCAACACTTTCCATCAAACTGTTGACAGGGGGCAGAAGCACTTCACCAATGGTAATCCCCAAAGCCACGATACGGTTTTGTAAGAGTTCAAATTGCCTGATCGCACCGGTTGCTTGTTTGTCTGCTTCTTGCTCTACCGAGCCTTTAAAGACTTTTGGGTCTTTCACATAATCTAAAGCTTGCCCTAACAATTCGGGGTTACCCACCAATTTGGCAAAATCACCAGTAAAATCGCGCCCAGCAATGGCAATCAGGGAACGCATCCCCTGTTCTGATTTGGCTAAAACATCAAAAAAGCGCACCAAGGTACCGGTGGCATCTTTGTCCAGATCTTGCATGAACTTTTCGCGAGAAAGCCCGATATTGGCAAAAGCATCTTCAATATGCTTGCCCCCCGCCTGAATGCGCGCACTCATCGCATTGAAACCACGCGCTGCACTCTCAGGCACAATACCAGCAGAAATCATTGCCGTACCAAAAGCCGCGGTTTCACGGGCAGTGAGCTTAAACATGGTTGCCGCACCGGTCGCACGATTGGTAAAGTCAGATACTTCGCTTGCCTTGGCGGCCATGTGGTTAGAGAGATGATTGATGGCATCGCCTAAATCTTCAATGCCTGCTTGATTAAGCTTAAAGACATTGCGCAATTTGGCAAAACGCTCACCAATCTCATCCCCCGTCATATCAAAAGCGACAGCTGCTTTGGCAGCGTAAATGCTAAAAGCTTCTAGATCTTGTTCGCCAATCCCAGCTTGGCTGGCACTGGTCATCAGTTCCAAAACTTCACGCGCCGCTAGCGGAATCTTGGTGGAGGTTTCCAAAGCAAAGCGGCGCAATTCCTTTAAGCGATGAAGGGGAGCATCGAGAACTTTTTCCAAGCCTTTCATCGATTGGTCGAATTGCATGGCTTTATAGAGGGGTGCAATCAAGGTTGCTGTTTGCGCAAGTGCACCCACCATGCGTCCACGCGCATGGTTGAAAGCATTTTCCGCATTTGCTGTTGCTTCCCTCAAGTGCTCAGGATCAAACCAATTTTTAAAGTGCTGCCGTGTCTTGTTTTGGAAATGGGCAACATCTGAACTAAAGGCTGCAAGATCACGCTTAGCAGAGGCTATCCCTTCTTGCAGATGATTAACAAAACGCACAACAAGGGAAACATCCATGATCGTCTCTTATCCTAACTGATGGCTTTCATATTCTTGTTGTTTCAGGCGTGCTAATTCTTCTCGATAGGCAATCACATCCAGCCAATCCATCTGGTTTATCTCTGAAGGAGACCAGTGATAATAAAGCGCTAGTTCTGCTCCAAATTGTCCGGCAGAGAGGATTGGCGTTGCGTAAAAAAAGAAAAAAAAGCCTTAAACACGGCCATAATGTCAACAACATCAAGACGATCAATCAATTCAACGGATTCATGAGACATATCGGCTAAAAGCACAGCTATTCCTTCCATAGCCTCATGGGTCAATAAAGCCTCACAAAGCTTGGCAAAAAGAACATCATTGCTCAAGGATGTTTTATCTTTTTCTACAGCGGGCAAAAGTGACTTCGCAAGCTGTGGTCCAATCAACACGGCTAATTGCTTAGCTTGTTTGAAAGTGGGGCGATAAAAGGTCAATTTCTTGCAGAGAGTTTCTTTGCCACCTTTATCTTGATAAAGAAGCGGAACAGCTAATTCCACCTCAATGCTTGTTTGTAAACTTGTCATGATCAATTCCTATAAATTGAGAATAGAGCGGCGGCGAGAACCGATCTCTTGCCCATTGCGGACAAGCCAACCGCCCCGTTTAAAGGAAAAGCGATGCAAAACAGAACCATCCCAAAATTCTGTATAGTCCCAAATATTTTTGATCTCGCAATCATAGCCTGTCGCTTTTCCAGCCGTTAAGCTTTCGCTATCAACTTTGACCAAGCGCCCCGTGACATCAATGGAATGTTCATGCTCGCGCCCATCTTCTTCAGACACCACATGTTTTTTGCCGGTAAATTTATGACGAAGACCAGGAGGACCTCCAAAGATGCCGATAATTTCTGGGGTGTGGCTGCGGATTTTCATTTGCAAACCGAGAGCTTTCACACCAAGACCGCTCACATCAATTTGCATATCAGAACCGCCTGGTTGATAGGTTTCTGTGATTTCTTCCAGCGTGGGCAATTTAAGCGTTTCAAGATCGAGATGAAGATTCACATCATCATCAACAATTAGCGTAAAACCGCGTACAATGCGTAAAGTCATGCTTCACTCCTTGCTGCTTTGCGATAAGTTTCAAGCGTATCGCCAAATTGATAGGTCATTTTCTTTTGGATATCTTGCGCCAACCGGTCAAAATAAGCGCTATTGCGCCGGCTGCCGAAACTCAAATCTTCTAAAGGTGGCACTTCTTCTGCATCAAATTCCACCCGTAACTTTCCAAGCTGTAAAGTGCTGTTGGAATTTAAATCACGATCAAACCAAACCCGCCCACCAAGCAATGCACCACGGGCAATCATATCATCAAGAAAGCTGGTCAAAGAGCGGGTGATGGCAATAACATGTTGACCGGTCAGATTCTCATCATTCGCCCAAGGGCGGAAATTGTTAATGATGGTTTTTTCCAATGCTGCACGGGTGCGCACCACATTGACAAAACGCCAGAGTGGATCGCTAGAGGTGGTATGGTTGCCCCATAAAATGCGTCCATTGGCAGCCATTTGCCCATGGGCATTTTGGCTAAGCCGTGCTGGAATAAAGGTAGCAATATCGGCTTGATTGAGGCGATTAGCCTCATGATCGATTTCGCCATCAAAATAGCTAATCGGGCGCGCCGTGCCTAAAATGCCTTTAACATCTTGGTTGGAAGGAGACCAAAAAACACCACCCCTTTGCTTATCACGCTTGATAAACATCGCCGCCGCAAAAGGGCTTGCCGGTTTAATACTCCAACCACCCTCACTATTTGCCACCCGTACAAAAGGGTCAATCAAATAACAAAAGCGTGAGGAAAAATCCGCACGATAGGCAAGGCTTTCTTCCGTGTTTTTACCACCCGTATCAAAAACCGCAATCGCTTGTAGCTTTTCGGCAACCTGTTCAAGCGCATCTGCTACGGGGTTTTTGCCATTATCAAGGCGCCCTACACTATAAGCTGGTGCCAGTAAAATCCCAGGCTCTACCCCTAAATGACCTCTAGCATGCGATAAGGCATGCACACCAGTCAAAGCCGTATTGGACCCCACCATCTCAGTTTGTGTCTCAGCAATGGTTGATTTTTCTTCCACGCGCACAAGGATAATTTGTGCCTCGATCCCTTGTGCACACACAGCATTAATCACATCAAGAGCTGTGCCTCTTGTCCCAAGCTTTTGGATTTTCTCCACCTCATGCGTAAAGAGAAGGACAGGTTCGTTGAGGGGAAAAATTTGGTTGTCAGCATCAGGAGCTGTGACAACCGCACCAATAGCGGTTTGATCAAATGTTGCTAAGGGACGGGAATCCTCACCAGCCTCTACAATGCGAATCCCATGATTAAATTCTGTTGCCATCTTGCTCTCCAAATCAATGAAGAGACTATAACAACCATCACCATGCTCCATAAGCCTGACACTGTCAGTCAAAAAAAGCCCTTTAAAAGGGCTTTAAAAGAGCGATAAAAGGGACTTAAAAAAAGACTATTACAACCTTAAGCCATGATACAACAAGCATCAATTTGACTTGTGCTATCTCTTTGGTTAGTCGTGCATCCATTCATTCTTTCCATAATCTTATAAGGACAGCGCCATCGGCTCCAGCACCGCTTTGAGAAGAATCAGAGTGAGCACCGGCACCGCCACCACCAAAACCACGCCCTCCTTTTCCTGAAGTATAGGAACCTTGCCCTATTCCTCCAGAACCACCCCTTGATGTATCACCCCCAGCATCACCTCCATTCCCACTTTTACCTCCATAGCCTCCACCAGTCCCAGCATAGCCATTCCCCCCTTTGGCAAGCCCTAAGTGTTCGTCCGTTGCCAAGCCGAAGTTTCCACCAATCCCTCCAGCTCCACCATATCCTGTAGAATAGTTGGAGTCATTGCGATAATAGGCACCACTGCCGCCACGTCCTCCCGCGGCGGTAATAAAATTTTTTCCAATGACTGTTGCTCCTCCAGAATTGCCTGTTGCACCGCGTGATGCAACACGAGCTCCTCCTAAACCAATTGTGATATCCTCATGACCGTTTAAACTTGCTTTATAGCCATACCACACGCTACAACCACCTCCACCACCTCCACCACCCAAACATGGAGTATCAGCTCCACCTCCACTGCCACCACCACCCCAAGCTTGGATTTCTACTTTGGTTTTATCCGTTACCCAATCGGGCCATTGAATTTTCCCATCCTGTGTATAGAGCAATTCAGCATCAGCAAGGGCAGTCCAATTCGTGATTTTATCAGTCAAATCTTTTTTAAGACTCTTTATTTGTGTCAAGATAGCTGCATCCACTTCGCTCTTAGTATAAACCTTGTTACCATCAACGGTTAGTGGTCCTTTAAGCAAGCTACCACTCGCACTTAAATTTGTTATCACTTCACCATTATGGATAAGGTTCAATGATGCGTTGCCCAACAGTTCTAAGCCACCACTCATGGTGATTTTGCTGGTAAATTTATTATAACTTTGCCATTCATTTGGACTTGCTAGACGTCCATAACTTGTCAGATCTTGATTGATCTTGGCTCTAAAATCATCAAGCCCCACAATATCTTCGGTTTTATGTTGGTGTGCACCTAACAGGGAGACAGCACTGCCAAAGGTGAAGTTATTATTGCTTGATTTATAGAGAACATAATTATTTGCTGCATCCTTAGCGCCCTCGATATCGCTTAAATCAGCAAAAGTGAAGGTTTTATCCGCTGCCATCTTGGCCTTAAGGGTTGCTTCAAGATCTATGACATCACTTATTGTATGCGTATGTTTTAAAGGGGCTTTTTCGTCTAGCTTGTCCTCAATATCAACAATGGCTTGATCAATTTTCGTCAAGTTTTCCCGCAAGATTGGGAATTCAGAACTGATAAAGCGCCCTTCTTTGGGCAAGTCCATGTCGAGTTTTTTGGTTTTTGTCATCTCTCATTCTCCCATCACAATATGCCGGCACCAAAATCACACACCATGGAACGCGCTGCTGGTCCACCGGTAAGGGTGAGTTTGAGGCGCGCTTGTTTGGCTGTTTTGTCGCTGCTCACAAATTTTCGCTCTGTCCAAAGCGGTTCAGATAACTGCTCTGTTTCGTCTAATGTGAGAGGGGTGAAAGCACTATCATCCAGTTGCATCTCGAGTGAGAAGGTTGCACCGCCCGGTAAAAAGGTTTTGATATAGCTCGTTAACCTTGCCTTTTCCCCAAAGGCAAAAGCCCTCGTGACATAAGTGGCTTCCTTATGGATCTTTCCCGCAATCAATTGAACAGGAGCAAATAAGACCGGTGAAAGCTTCTCTGTCCCTTTGAGAATGGCGCGAAGCTTTACCTTTTCACTGATATATTCGGTAAGGCTTAGCAATTGAAAGGGAAGCAATTGATAAACCGTGCCGTTGGTTCTTTCAATTTCAAAGATGACAGAACAGTCGCTTGAAGGCAATTCAATGGCTGCGCGTATTTGTAAATCAGAGCAGTCCACAAGATCAAATGTGCCAAGATCAATGGTTTTTTCTGTTTGTGTGTAGCGGGCCGCCAACACACGAAACGCCAGTGCTTCATTTTGATGGGCGGTCCAGCTTTGCGCGTTAACTGAAGAAAAGCGTGGACCCGTCACGTAAGGGTGACTCGAGACGTATCTCTGGTGTTCTGCATCAAAATCTCCAAGTTTGGCGAGTGAGAGGGAATGATCAGCATCATCAGTTTTAATGACAAAAGCTGTTAAGCGGTCATCCATCACAAGGAGTGGTACATCATAGCGTGCCTCTGCCCAACCTAGCTTTGCGCCCTTCATAGAATAAAAGCTTTGTGCTTGAATATCGGCGGTCGGATAGCCATTTTCAGTGGTGACCAAATCAATCACCAGATCATGGTTCTGATTGCCAATTTTGCAAAGATGAAAGTCAATCCCTGTGATTTGCCGTGTTTCATCGGGGGTAAAGACTTGGGCTTGCGGGTCTACTTGTGTCCATATTTTCACTGTGGTGGTACGCCGCATCACCTTTACATCAATCACCCCTTGACCGGTAAAAAGCCCCGTTGCTGTTGTTCCACCTTTCCCTCGTGCTATAACATTTTTTGTACCGGCGGGAATGTTTGGAGGAATCTTGAAACTCCCTTCAAGGGTGCCTTTGGTGTTAGCAACAAGCTTTGTTTTTGGCAAAACATTCACACCATCAAAGGTAAGACTTTCCAAGATTTCGCTACTGCCAAAACCTTCAATTTTAAAGTGAAGGGTAATTTGTCTTAAGAAATCGATTTGTTTTTGGGTCTCATTGATGAGATCATCATGCACTTCTGTGTTACGGATAGTTCTGCCACGGTTCCTGCCCATGATGATCTGATTGGTGACACCAGAGAGCCAATCGGTGCGCTGTTCGTGCCAAAAATCTGTTGCGGGGTCAACAGTTACTGTACCAGGCAGGGGTGCAAAATTTTGATAGGGATTGATTTTTTCGCAAGCCGTTGTCAATTCTTGTGCAATGATCACTTCATTTGTCCAGTCAAGGGTGACAGGCGCTTTTAAAGGAGCAGTGTAAAATGTTGGATCAATGGCGAGCTGTAAAATGCCACTGCCTACAGCGCCTGTTTGCTGAAAGCCTTCATCTCTGTAAGAGTCATCTAGAAAAGGGTCAGCAAACATGCCTTTTTTAGCGACAGGCTCTTTAGAGTCCACATTGCTTTTAATGCGCTCTAATTGCATCAACCGGTCAAGAGAGAGCACCCGTTGAAAATAGCGCCACATCTCATCATAGGGGGCAACACGTGTGCCATCATTGACAACTACCGGCGTTTCAAGCCAATTGTTGGTGATAGTTGCAAGGGACAACACATCATCAGGGACACTTGGTGCCATGGGTTGGTCTGATGAAACCCCTTTGATGTAAACCACATTGCCTTGTGTGTTGAGACCTATACGGTCAATGCGCGGTAATTTGTAAGTATAACTGACGATAATATCACCACCATCAGCACCACCTGATACTGTAATTTCCTGTGCTGTGACTTTATCTGCTTTTATGCTAGCGCGATAACGGTACGTGACCGTGTAGCTACTTCCGGGGAGCGGCTCATCTCCCACGGGTGCCCAATCAATGGTGTCTCCTGTTTTTTTAAAATCTGTGCCTTCTTTAAATTCCTTGCTTCCTTGAACAACTTTGATAAACGCGGTGATGCTTTTATCAGGAACACCATCACGCCCTGAAGCAACTGCACCACGGGTTAGTGTGACAGTTTTTTCTTTTGTAAGCAAAAGAGAATGAATATCGGCAATGGGAGCATAATAGGTTTTAAAGGTAAAGCTTGTCTTGCCCTTTTGAGGCGCAAAAATATGTGTTTCGCTTGGAACAACGCTTGTAGAAAAATCTTGCATCTCTTCATGGCGCAAGGCGGCAAGGCGCTTGCGTTTAAAGCCATTAATATTGGCTTCTCCTTCTTGAATACTAAACACTTGGCAGCCGTTGTTTTGTCCCAATGCGCTCACACGGCAGCCACTCACGATATAATGTCCATGGGCTCTGTCATATGTCGCAATGGCTTGCATGGCGGGTTCAAGCAGTGATGGGGATTTTTGATCAATCAGAACACCATCTTGTAAGATATAAACCGGAAAGAAAGTGCCTTGCTGTGTATCTTCTTTCAGTGCCCAAACAAGCTTTGCTGTTTCGCGTGCGGCACCAGGCTCTCCTTCTGCCAAGGTGCCAGGGACTTGCCCCAAGAGCTCCGGATCATCTTCGTGTGTTATCCATTTTTTTTGCAGCTTTACACCAATTTCCAAGCGTCCGATCATGGAAACATTGTTGAGTACAGCTTCAGAGACTGGAAAGATATCGCCTGCGATATAAATCTTGCCATCCGTTAAAGTGACGGTCCTCATGTCTTTATTGACAAAAGCATCAGCACGTTCAACGCGGTCTCCTTCTTTGGCCACAAGACGCCCCAAACGGTTATGGCGTCCCCTTATGATGGTTTGAACTTCATTGAGTTCACCACTTTGAATAAAAGGACGCGTGCCATAAAAGACAACGCTTTGTTGTTCCTCTTTGCCACGAGATCTGTCAATTGCAAAGGGCAAACCACTTTCATGCTTCATATTAAAACCTCAATAAAATCTTGAATTGTTCGCGAACATCGGCACGCAAAGGAATAGTGACAGGCGTTTTGAGTATCTCCACACCGCCATTCAGTTCATCAGGCTCACACCAAAGCTTGCCAACCGCTATGTTTTCTGCGGGGGTAGCGTGAACCAAAATTGAAACAAATGCTGCTTGTCTCCCGTCAACATCGTGAAAATCTGTGCGTGCTGCTAGAAAAAGCGCCGTGCCCATCGGGGATGGCTGGAATCTGCCGCTTGAATGGTTATAAACACCATCCAAAGCCTGTTCGACAGGCTGTACAGCATAGCATCTGCGAAACCCAATCACGTCATCTTGGGGGTCTCTTAACACGAGATAAAGCGTGCGGCCATGAAACCACTCTGCCATGAGTATGGCGCGTTCATGTTTTTTAACCGAACACCACGGAAAATTTGCCATATCCCATGGATAATCGATTTGATCCCAGCTTAATTCCTCATCCCCATCATCTATCCAATTGCCAATAAGCTTGCCTTCTTCTCTTGTGAGAACGCGCTCTATCTCTGTCGTGCGCCCAAAGGAAAACAACGTATTCCCAGCTGTTAAGCGCACACCGCTCTCATACTCCAACATGCTGTCATCAAGCCGTGACATATTGCATTCAACAGCTTGCACATCATAACCCATGACACCACGGCGAAAATCAGAGCGCAAACTTTTGGAAAGGTCGGTAATTGCTTCAATGGCTTCAAGGCTTTTCCGTTCAGGCAACTGATCAAAGTAGAGTTGAAAGGCGTTCCACCATGCACGCCCCGTCCATGCAGGTTGAAAGCGTGCTGTAATCTGGAGCCATTCAAGCCCCAACTCTATTGCCGCAAGAGAACCGCGAATATTTTGCCATGCAAGACCAGAATCAATCAAATCATAAAGGTTAGAGAAATAAGGGCTTAATTCTTGTAGACCATATTCATCAATTAAAAAGGGCAACCAAGAAGGCGGACGCGTAATAAATTTTGCACGGGGTATTTCTTCGAGTGCCGTTTTAACGTGAGGCTCAAAAGCCATTGCTTCTGCCAAACAGCGTTCAAACAAGCTCGAATTTGGGGGCAAAAGTGAGGAAAGCATCAATAAGCACGCCCCCGTTCAGACAAGACAATATCCCCCAAAGCGACCGCTTCATCCGGTGCGACAAAAATATCCTCATAAGGTTGTGTTATGTTCACATGGTGAACACCCTCAACCATCAAGCGGCTTAGGATCCAACTTATTGAGAGATCACGCCCAAGCCTTTGCGCACGCGCCCATTCTACTCTTAAATTCTGTTCCGCTTTTTCCAAAACAAAGGTGCCTTCATCCGGTAACAACCAAAAATCAGCAGAAATATCGATCATCCGCTGCACCGCGCTTTTCACAAGGATCTGGTCATTGGTCATTTTAACATGAGGCTCATCAAGGGCTGCTTGCACCTTTGCAACTAAAGCCTCATCAGCCATCCCTGAAGGGGCGTCACTAAAAAGCGCAACATGAATAAGCGGGCTTTTACCCTCACGATAAACAAAAGCATCTTTGACATGGATATCACTTGAGAGGGCAAAATATTGATACCGTGGTGCTGTGCCGCCTGTGGAATGTCCTTGTCTATTTAAGCGAATACGGCGGCGCAAACGCGCATCATCTTCATCCAAAAGGCGCGTGACTCCATGAAAATCCCCCAAATAATCTAAACTTGTTCCACGGGCAAATGTGAGTAAATTATCGCGCGCCACTTCATTCATCCGCTGGCGCAAAAGCAACTCTTCATAAGCGGCCGCTTGCAATTGAATGACTACCGGATCATAAGCCGTCTTTTCCACATTATAAGGGATATGATGCGCTGCAAAAAGCTCAGTCAAACGCATGATCTTTTGCTCTAAAATTGCTTCAACAGAAAGCTCTTCAATAATTTGTGGCAAAGGGAGTTGTGGGAGTGGTAAAGGTTCAAACTCTGTCATCACCAACCTCTAAATTGATGCTCATGGGCTCTTTGTGTGACCAATCCCCCAAATGCCCATCGGGATAAAAAACACCGGTTAAAACAAAATGGAATGTGCCTTCACGCGTTGCTTTTGTCAGATCAATCCTCTGTAGCGAAAACCCAGGCTCTCCACACTCTGGATCATCCAAAGCTTCAACAATTGCTTGATAAAGCTGCATCATCGTCGCAGGATCAGCATTGGCATCTTGGAATTCTCTAACATCACACCCATAATGACGACGCAAAACCCGTGTTCCCACCCTTGTCATTAAACATTTATGAATGGATTGTTGGCAATGATCCCAACCATATAAGAGAGAGCCATCCTTTTCGCTCATCCCGCACCGCATGCTTTAAGCACCCTTTGTTGTCTTTGTGGTAGAAACCGTTGGGGGGGCAGAAACAACAGGTGCTGGTTTTTCAGCAATCTGACCAAGCAACAACGGATATTTTGCCGCTTCCTCACTTAAACAAATTTCTTCACCTCTGCCCGGTGAACGCTGACCTGCAACAAAATCGGCATTGGTTAAAATAACATAAGTATTCTCACGCATGATAAAAACTCCTTCATCTCAAAGAGGACTAGAGGTTGTGGAGGGACCCATGTTGACCCCACCGTGTTTGTGGCTTGCGCCAACAGATTTTTGATTGTGCTGTAAATCTTCTGCTTGAATCTGCACGCTGCCTGTCAATTCAACACGGGTTGATTGATGACAAAGCACCAGCCCTTGTGCGCTCAAACGGATTTGGTTTTCCCCATGAGAGAGAATAAGCTCATCCTTCGTGATACGCAAAGCACCACCCGCATAACACAGAGCAAGCTCTCGCAGTGAGCGTGCGGGATTAGGTGCATCCTCACTATAGCTATCGCGTACAACCAGAGAGGCAGAACCAATTTCGCCATGGGGATTTAACAAGCGCACCGGATCACCAACATGGAGGGGCATATTGCTTGAAACAGCACCAGAAGCTTCTTGCGCTTGTAGCCAAGGCGATAAAACCGCTTGTCCATTGGAACCCTGTTCGGAAAGTTTTACCCGCACCCTATGGCCATCAACTTCTGCAACCCGCCCAATCATGTGCTGGTTGGCAAGACAGCGTTCAAGCGCATCAAGGCGCTTCATGATTTGCCGAAAGGTATCGCTTAAGAGATGTGCATCATTCATGCCCCCACCTCATCATCACATGAGATCAATCCGGCTTTAAGTTGTCGTTTGTCTTCACCCGCAAAAATATCTTGTCCTAAATGATGCAAATCTTGATGCCATTCCACCACACTAATCGATACACCGCGCTGCTTAATCGCCGCAGAAATAATGGGGTCAATTGACACATCCTGCGGGGCGCTTACATGCGTTAACCCCCACAATTGTCCGCTATGGCATAAAACCCCTATCGCTTCTGCCAAAAGCCAACTGGAAACATCCCGTTCCTTGCCCGTGGTGATAATAAATGCCCCTAAATGAAGCTCTGCACTGATCTGACCAGAAGCAACAGAACTTAAGCGGCTTTCTAACACTGCAACACGTATTGCTGGCGCAACAAGCATTTGTGTTTCAAGTTCTTCCAAGTTAAAACGCCCAAATTGGCAGGCACAATCGCGCACATCCGGCAGAGCGCTTTTAAGGCTCCTTATCACCGCCTCACGAAACGCATTAATACGCCCTGCTTGTGTGACTGTTTGACTCATGAAAAGACCCTTCCCAGCCAATCTTCTGCCGCTTTGATAATTTCCACTTTATTGTGTTCTGAAAGCCCTAAATAGGGGCGCGCCGGCATGGTCACTTGAGGCACACAAACAAAGCGCTGTGCCTTGCTGCTTCTCAAGAAAAAGCGTAGGGTTTTGCCATTTTTCGGGCGAATAACCCCACCCAATTGATGAATCCGCGCATAAACCAACCCAGAGCCCACAATCACCTGTTCTGGTGAGGCTTTCATATCAATGGAGCGTGAAAGCGCCCCACTGGCATAAAGAATGGAGGTGCGAGCATGATTGTTTTTCCACTTCTCTCCTTGGGGGGAGGTTTTTTCGCTTTGAATCCGCCGCCTTGTGCTCTCTTGGATAAGACGCCCAACCCCTTGTGCCAAAGTCCCCATCGAGCTATCAGCGCCCTTTTGTAAAAAGGATAAAGCCGCTTCAAGCCCTGTCTCTTTAATCTCAATATGGGTTGAAACAGACATGTTACCTACCCATCAAACGCGGCTTAGCATGAAAAAAAGCCCCATCACGCACGGGGCCATCTTCGCTCATAATTTTAGGTTCATCGACCCCTAAACCCGCTTTGCCTTCCGCAATGCGTTTCAAAAGTTCAACCGCCTGTTTGTAACGATCTTCAATGGTTGTGGTCAGTGCCGTATGGCGTATGGCTAAATTATAAACAGCAATATTGACACAAATCATGCCCAGAGCCGCCGGCTGTCCAGCAATCGGGACCAAGTAGCGATGAGACAAATGCACATCAATCTCACCGCTTGCTTGGTTTAGAGCGCGGGCAATGGCTTGCTCTGAAAAAACTGGATCAGAATTCTCATCCATTCCACATAAGTCATCCAAGAAGTCATCACCCCAGAGCTCTTCAATCAATGTTTTGCTTGCATAAGCCATGTTTCAAAGTTTCCCTTAGACAACTTCTTGCAATAAAACGCCGGCATCTTTTGCTGCCACCAATTCGCACACACGTTCCCCCACACGCACCCGTTTACCGCCTGACAAGCCGATATCTGGATCTTGGATCACCCCTGATAAACGTTCACCCAATTGGGCGCTAAAACCCCAACTGATGACCGATCCATCCGCCTGTTGTTTGGTGGGGTCAATATAAAGCAGTGCAATCTTATTGCCCCAAACACGTGCCAATTGTGCTGAACGCCCTTTGCGGGCCAAATTCACTTGCGATTCACCAATGAGTAAACGTTCAGGGTGTATTTCCATCAGATCAGCAAATTGCGCCTTGGTGACAAAACCATCAGCAGTGCCACCTCCTTTAACGGCTTTAATGATTTTAGGATGGCGTTTGAGTTTTGACCAAACAACTTTGCCCATCACAATGGTGTTGGGCGTATAGACGAGAGCTTTATCCATCGCCTCATCTAAAGTGGCATAAGGGTCAGATTTTTCATAATCACTAAATTTATTTTCACCTTTGAGCGTTATCACCCGCTCTGGTGCGTAATTTTCACTTCTTTGTACAAGAGCTGCAACACGTACTTCACGCCCCAATTCCAGCAAATTGGCAAGTCCCTCTACAGCTGTTTTTTCGGGATTATAACGAGAGCGCTTTTCTGCCCGTGCGCGAGCTGCTGCTTCAATATCTGAATTGGGAATAAGGTCATCAAGCCCGTAATCTCTCACACTAGCTTCCCGTTCAAAGGCAGAAAATTCCACCACATTCGGGCGTCCTTTCCGCCCAATTTCAAGTTCAGGAACCGTAAAACTTTCCGCTAGAGGAAATTCACTATATTTAAACACCTCACTTAAAACAGAAACGCGGGGCAAAACTTTATCGCCAATAAGAGAACCTGCTGGATTACGATAACCAATAGCAATAGCAGTGAGTGTTGGATCAATGGGAAAAGGTCTGTTCATTTTAAGCCTCGATTAATTCATTTTAAAAGGAATAACATCACCAGCAGAGCCATCACTCATGGCAATGCCAATGGTGCGATCTGCTGCTTCTGCCTTAATGGCGTGCCCCTTTGGGTCAGAGGTCAAAAAATCACCAAAGGAAACATTGCCCCCACAAACCACTTCGCTCCAACCACATTGGCCAACATCAATCATCTCACCAGCCTTTGCGCCAAGAGAGCCAGCAGTCCCTAATAATTTATCACCCTTACCAGAAGCCGTTGCCACCGAACCATCGGTGCGCGCCGCAACAATGCAATAAGGTGAGATTACATCGGTGGCGCGAAAAGATTTAATCAAAATCATCGTACTCATGATTGGCGCTCCTTTTGTTCGCAAATATAATCAACCGCTTGGCTAATGGTGATGTCGAAGCCTTTTTTCTTCTGCTCTTCTTGATAATGGCGTGCTGCAAGAGCAACCTCTTCTGGAGCAAGCTTTTGTTCTTGCACCAAAGCACACGCCTCTAAAGGACTTGTTGAGGCAAGCGCCGGCAACTTCTCGACCAAACTTTTAAAATGCTCGATGCCCCCTTTAAGGCTACACAGCGCACGATATTCCTCGCGCGCAGCCGGCAAAATCTTACCCTCTTCAATTGCCTTGTCTAAAAGACTCTCAATGGCACTGTTTTTTTGCTCTTCTTGCAAAAGCGCTAAATCTTCTTGCGCTTTTGTTAATTGGGCATTTAATTCCACGCGTTCCTTTTCGCGCGCTTTAAGCGTTGCTAAAACCTCATCTGCTTTAGCATCTTCTGCCAGCGATAGTGCACTGGCAATGGCTGTCAAATCCATCATTTTCTCCGTCAAAGTTATAGGGGAAGGCTGTTCACGGCTTAAAGCCGTCATGACAAGGGCTGGACGGTTCACCAAACCAGCACCGGCTAAATTCAAAATTTCACCTTTCTTGGAATGGCGAAACTCAGGCGAAAGATAGCGATATTCTCGGGCAATAATTTTTTTGGTAGCCATATCAGTCCATTTAACGCGTCCCCAAATCGCACCATCCCGCTCTGCCAATTCTTCAATCCAGCCACTTGCAGGCGCTTCTAAGCCATTTCTCGCACGGTGATGTTGCCCATGCTCATAATCAATCACAAGCGGTCCTTTATTGGCTGCAAAAGCCTTTAAAATCCTTTGTGGGTCATAATGCCATTCCCGTCCATCACGCGCCTTCACATGGGGCGCTTTGGGCAACAACTCGACCCATTCCGGTGCTTGGCTAACGGTGATATCTTGGCATAAAACGTCTGGGCAAAGATCAATAAACTTGCCATGAAATGTCTCGTCATGACATATCTCAGCCTGCCCTTCTTTTTGATCTTCGTAAAATTCTTGCTCCATACATTGCCTATTGCTTTACAATTATCATTGGCAATACAATGCACGAAATCCCCTTCAACTCATAAGCCTGACAGTGTCAGTCAAAAGAGCACTTCTTAAAAAAAGCACTTTTTTTCCCTCTTATAGCCTGTAAGAGAAACCCCAATACCAAACCCTCTCATAAAATCGTTTTCAAAGGCACTTCAAAGGCGATAGAGCGCCATTGTGAAGTGAGAGGTACAAATTATCACTCCATACAAAAAGCCTCTCTCAAAACGCGTTTTTTTTAAAGATTGCTTTTGAATGTTTAAACTGTTAGATTACCCGCGAGGCGTGAGCCAGTTATACCAGGACGGTTTTACCGGACCTGCGAGGAGTTGACCGCCCTCCACGCCTTCTCATTTTCCTCGCCTCTTTTCCGTTAAAATCATAGGACTTTCTTCCTGTTGTTCTCTTTATAACAACCTCTCGCCCTTCTTTTCAGCAGCATGTAACAAACGTTGAATTTCGCGAAAGCTCTTTTTATGCATGGAGGTCAGCCACCATTCTTGTTTGCTTGCTACCCATTTGACCACAAAGCGCCACCACGCCCCACCACTTTCACCCAAAAACACAACACTCTGTGCATCTTTGCGTCTGATAACGCCGTAGGGCTTTATGAAGGTTTGAATGGCACCACGAAAATCCTCCAAGTGAAGAGCACGTGCTTGATGCTCTAATAAAATATGTTTCACACTGTCTGAAGATAAACGAATAAGAGAACTTTCTGTTGTAAAAGCGTCACGCACCTTTTGTGGTATAGGTGCAATGGGAATAAATCCACGCGGCATATGTCCTTCAAACATCGCTTCCAAAAGTGGTGAGCCCACAATATCTTCAATAGCAATGCGTTTGCGATTGTCCCCCATTAGGGAAATTTTATCACTTAAAAAATTGCTTAAATTTTGCGCGCGATGTTTCCCGGGGTTAGAATGCCATCCAGGATCAATGCCTACGGGTATCTTTTCAACAAGCCCCGTCCGCTTATTGCGCCAAGCCCGCTCCTCCACATGGGGTGGCGCTGCCCCCTCTTCATAGCCTAAATTGTCTGCCTCATAACGGCTTACCTGCCGCACACTGCATTTACATCGCCAGCCATTGGGGGGATAAAGCCAATCCCAAATGGGATCATCAACCGGTGCCGTAAAACCCACCCAACTTTCATGTTCTAAACGCTTATGTTCTGAACTCGACAACGCATAGGTCAGATAAGGCAAAAACTCTTTATTATTTTGTGTACGTTCCCATTCACCTGCCGCATGGGCACTCATGGTATTGGCCCAATAGACCGTTTCTAAACGCCGCGGGCTGCCCAACTGTACCACACTTTTTTCACCCGTTTTCGGGTCAATGCTGGTCTTTTTCCCCCACCAGCCCTTTTCCTGTAAAATCGGCATCAAATTTTTTTGAAACTCTTGGAAAGGAACTTGATGCTTGATAGCGTCTCCAACCGCTTGTTTAAAATCCTCTAAAATGTCATAGCCTACTGATTTTGCCACCGTAAAGGAAAAGGCATGCTCTTCTGGTGCTATATCCCGCCAATCAAAGCTTGGAACAATATTTTTGGCGGCAAAATAACGGGTGACCTCTTTGGGTGCTGTTTTAAAAAGTTCCTCATCCATGATACCCCAGTCCCCGCGCAATCATTTGCACCTTTGCCAAGCGTGCTGCCAAGGCATGATGATCCATCTCGCCCAACAATTCATCTAAGCCTTTGAGGATATCCTCATAACTTTTAGCCTCTCTCACAAGCTTTTTAAAAGGCTCTAAAAGGGGTTCTAAATCCTCTTCCCAGTCACTTAAAGCCTCACTCGAAAGCCGATCCAATTCGTCATGATGTTTTCCACCCTGCTTTTTTCCACCCTTGCCCTCTCTTGTCACAGAAACATCAACAGCACCCCCACAATCAGCACAAACATGAGCTTTTTGTTGCCCCGCATCATCCTCTTGTCCCCTCTCATCATCAAGCGCATTATCAGGAGACTTTAAAACATCTTCTTCCTTTTTTGGTTGCGAAAAGCCAATCTTATTGCGTACTTCTTGCGCCCCAACACGCAAACCTAAAGGCACGAGTTTTTCCAGCGCATCACTAATCGCTTTAATATCTTCATTTTCCGAAATCGGCCAATAGACAAGGGGGTAGCGCTCTTGGCGCCCAAAATTAATCTCAACAAACGGTACAATCAAATCACGATTAGCTGTCAAAGCCAATTGCCGTGCATCAGCTCTGGCAATATCATGGCGCACATTTTCATGGATGCGGGCTTGCGAAAAAGACGCCCCATCATCCGTCGTCATCGTTTGCCCCAACACCCCTTTAGAGATCTGTCGATCTAAATATTCCGCCTTTGCGGCAAAAACCGCATTGCCACTGCCTCCTGCCGCTTCAATAAACTCAATCTCCATCTCTTTGGGAATAACGGCGGCCGCATCACTGGATAAATCACGTACCGCTTGAATAAGAACCCGCCGCTCTGCTTCAGAAGAGCTCGCACCATATTTACCTACACGCAAAGGCATGCCATAAACTTCTAAGAAAGCCATCCAATCTTTCAAGGTATAAGACTTAAACAAAAATGCCCAAGCCGCAAGTCTGGCAAGCCCAGAGCGGATTGGCAATCCACTTTTTAACTTTGGTCTGTGAATGGAAAATTTATAAGCAGGCAGTTCACTTCCGTGCAAAGATCCCTCTTCTTTTAAACGCAAATGAAAACCGTCTCGCCTATCCAATTGAAAAAACCGCTGATCACGCCACCTCCATGCAACCGGCCACCATTCTTTGGCACTCTTATCCCACAAGGTTTCAACAACCGCATAGCCTTTGCCCAAGGCATCTAACAAATCCGCCACATAATCATCAACAAAAGTAGGCGCGCTAATCACTTCGCGCACCGCATCGGCTATTCTTTTATCCTGTGCACTGTTGCTTGCCGCAATCACCCCAGGCTCCACACCTGTCAAAGCATTTTTACGCATGCCAAGCACAGCACGATAATGCAAATCACGCTCTTCCATATCATCGGCAAGTTGGAAAAACTGTTCTGGATAACCCCGTGCTGCTTGTTGCAAAATATCAGCAAGTTGCATAGGGGTAAGACCACTCACAATGGTTTGTGACCACACATCACGAACACCATTAATGGTAGGGCTTGCGACTTCTCTCTCCAACCCTTTGATATGAAGCGCCCTACCCCACTGATCTAAAAGTTTTACCATCTCATTATCCCATCAATAAATCTTTGATCGCATTGTTGAAAAAAAAGGCGTTGAAAAGAGTGAGCTTTCATCAAAACCATAAGCCTCTCTCACAGGTGTATAATCATAAATTTCAGGCGTCTGCCGGCTAGCAAAATAAGCCAAAGCACAAGCAATGGCGCTATCACCATGGCGCATAAAACCATCACTGCCTTTAAAACGATGATTGTCTGGAATTTTCACAATGCCATTGACATAAGCAAGCGCTTGATGATCCGCAACAATGTCACTATCGCGCGGCAAAACAATGGACCCATCCCCAAAAGCTTCCAAATAAGCCGGCATTTCTTTGCCATACCAACTTTGCGACAATTGCACTTCCCGCACCAGCCCCCCATAACGCTGCGCCGCTTTTTCGGCTAAATAAGCCCCATTGCCCCGTGCATCCAAAGCGCCCCCCAACAAACGCGGCAAACCATTCACCACATAAAATAAAATCTCTCTTTGTTGGTCAAACGGCGTATTGCGCAATTCCACCATAAAACGAACACGGCGCACCAAATCTTGCCCAATTTCCATCACCACAATCGACGTTGCATCGCCACTCCGCGCAAAATCAACGCCAAAAACATGTTGGCGCCGCCGGTCAAGCTCAATATGAAGAGGCTTTAGGTGCCCCTCACACCAATGAAGAGCAGCTTGACTTCGTTGATCATCCGATTGATTTTTAAAATCATCCACACAAGCAAAACGCAACACCGCAATATCAGGCGCACAACAATTTTCAATCTGTAAGCGTGTTAAAGCCGCCCCTTCTTGATCGGCCGGTATCGCATCTAATTCTTGGCGCATAGCAGCCAAACGCACCCCATAAGAGGCACGGATTTGCTTTTCCCATTGTTGCTCAGATGCTAAACTCCACACCTTCCCCTTCATGGCACAAACCCGTTTAAACAAGCCATTTTTAACAGCTTCACCAAAGGGGTAACAATGCACCGAAAAAGGCACTTTGCCTGCGCGCGCCTCACGGATCAATTCATTGAAAGGGTTTAAAACACCGTTATGGGTGGAGATCACACGGATTTTGCCTCCCCAAATCAACAAAGCATTAACCGCATCCAAAACAGAGCGCACATCTTGATGAAACGCCGCCTCGTCAATCACCACAATACCTTGTAACCCACGGATATTTTCAGGGCGGCTCGAAAGCGCCTCAATCCGAAAACCTGAAGCAAAACGCACCCGATAAGCAGAGATATATTTTGTTGACCCATCCCCCCTTTGATCAGAGAATAAAAATTCCTCCACATCCCCACTATTTCTGGTAAGTGCTGAAGCAAAATTGCTCACATAACCAATAAATTCACGTCCCTTTTCTTTGGTGTCTCCAATATAAAAAACATTATCGCCACCAGCTTCACGCGTTGCTGCAGCAATAAGGGTATCATCCAAAGCTTCCGCAAAAGTAATGCCGGTCCGCCGCCCCTTTTCAACCAATTTTAATGGGGACTTATCTTCAATCCATGCGCGTTGATGCGCCATCAAAATCCCTTCCGCTAAAGGATCTTGCTCTTTTGGAAAAGTACTCGCCTGCCAAATATCAAAACCACTTTGATGATCAAAGACATAACTTTTTAAGGGAAGCCTTTCAGTCATTTTTAACCCCCAACACTTGCGCACGAATAGCCCGCGCGCGCTCTTTAGAGAGCCCCGCTGCGACTGCTGCCACCTCAACCGCTTTGCTTGCTTTGGAGGCAAAATCCTTTTCCAACTTTTGCCGCCTCGTGGTCGACAAATGTTCAGCAGCCAAAACCCCTTTGAGCGCATTGGCCAATTCTTGTGCCGCTTTTGGTGAAAGGTTTTTGCCACTGCTTAACGTGGAAAAAATCAGTTCTTTAATCGCCGCTGCCGTCAACAGAGTAATATTATCAGAAGCTTTGGCATCAAAACGTTTTGAAAGGCTTGCTGCAATTTCTCTTGTCTGTTCTAGACGCCGTGACATCACCGCTAAACGCAAAGAATAACGATTAAAACTCGAAAAAGAGGGTATAGAAAAGCTTAAACCCGTTTCCTTTTGTAAAGCCTTCAAAGCCACTTTAAACTCACTATAAATAGCCATTTGTGTCTTCTCACGCCCATTTAAAGCCTCAGCAGCTGCAGCAATGATTTGATCACAAGCTTGCGGCAATAAATCAATCGCCGTTAAACGTCCACGCCCGACCTTGCGCATCTTTTACCTCGTCTTTTATTGATGAACGTTTAGGCCGCTTAATCCCCTCAATGGAAAAGCTTCGGTCTAAATGACGCGCTCCCCGTTCTGTTAAAGCCGCAAGAAAAACCGAACCTGCCTGTTTTAATGTGACAGCACCTTGATCTTCCATAAAAGCCAGTTCATTATGCACAAAATCGCGATCGCGCCGGATACCATAACTGTATAAAAGCCGCTCAATCATCGCACTCGATAAAGTTTCACTGCGCTCACAAGCAAGCCCTTTTAAAATAATCAGCCGCGCTTCTTCACGGATGATTTTATCCATATCTGCTTTCATTTCTTGGCATTCTCCAGTAAAAACTCTTGCAAGCGCTCACCAATCGCCCCCACCGTTTGTAACTGTGCAGAAAGCGTATTGAGACGACCATCTAAACGTTCCATATTTACTTCCAACCTTTGCAGCGCATCACGATCTGGCAAAAAGTCCATCTCCGTCTCTAACTTTTGCACACGCTCTTTAAGCACTGTCATGTCTTTCAGCATTTCCCGCGCACCAGAAGAAAAATAGGCTCTCAAAACCCCACAAATCGCAATAACCGATAAAAGCAAAGACAACCAACCATTGGCCACACTAATATCTAAATTCACTTGAAAGCCCCCTCCCTCTTGCCTAAAAGCGCTCTCTCCGCTGCTTTTCTGCGCTGTTCGCAGATCAATAAAGCAGCGCGATCACGGCTCCAATAATGCACCACTTCGCGCCCATTCAAAGCACGCTCTGGCAATAAAGCTGGGCGAGCACACGCCATGCGAACAACAGGCGGCAATTCAACCGATAAAAACTGATACGCAAAACTATCCCTTGGCTTGGGTGTTGAGCAAGCGCACACGCTCAAGCCCAATACCACAGCCAGTAGTTGGCAATACTGCATTGACCTTCTCCATTTTCACTAGCTTTTGTTCCAAAGCCGAAATCACCCCTTGCGCTTGATGCTCGGCTTCAAACGCGGCTTGCCTTTGTCGCTCCATTTCAAGCTGTGCACGTGCTGAAACCTTGGCAATCTCCAACTGCCAATACAAATCACGCGCCTTTTCCGCTTTTAAAACTCGCGCTTTCATAAAGCCAAAAGCCGTAAACATCACACTTGCCAAAAACAACAAACCAAAAGACAGTTTTGAAACAGAATTAAACATTGCGCTTATCCCCCCACCCCGTTATCTCCACCCCATCATAGGAGCTGCTATGCCGCTTATGGGAATGTTTCCTATTAGAAAAATCCACAGAACCAAAACCGCGGTGCACACCCAAATTGCCAACAATAATCGCAACCATCGAAGGAATAGAAATGCCGGCCATATCAACAATATGCGGTGCCCCCCACAAGCCACCAGAAATGAGCAAAAAAATAACCCCCCAAGCAAACCAAAAGGACCACCATAAATAACGTCGAGAACCACGATAAGACGGTTTCATGCCTTCACCTCGCATGACAGCCCCAAAAGCTTTTTAGCGCGATTAAGATACGTCAAACGTTGCACAAGTCCATTCTTGCCCCCATTAATCGCCTTAGTAATCCTCACGACATCATCTTGGTCAGCAAACCTATTCAAACCTTTCATCTGCCAAAACCAAATGGCAGACCAAAGCGCTGCTGGAAATCTTTCCACCACTTCTGGAAATGCTTCACAATCAACCGCTTGTTCATCGACTAAGCGCCAAAAATTCGTAAAACGACGATAATTATTCCGCCCCGTTAATTGGATCAAACCACGCCCCTTAAAATGCACACCATCCCCTGGCTTAACATTGCCTAAATCTTTGCGTCCCTCATAAGCATGCCCAGAGGCATATTCACAAACAGTAAAAAACCCATCACTCTCATGGGCACATTGGCTTAAAAAATGCGCAACACGTAAATGTGTCGTGATCGCCCCATAAGACAAAGCTTCAGGCAGAACCCGTGCCATTTCAACAATAATAAAATCTTGGCGCGCATGATGCGTCAGTTTAGGCGCAAGGCGATGAAGAAAAGAGGCATCTATTGAAATCATAACAAACCACTCAATGAATAAAAATCCATTCGCAGTTTATCGGGTCTCACTCCCCCAAGATAAGCCTGACACTGTCAGTCAAAACTCTCAATACTCATAAAACTCTGGAAATAATAAACCTTGTGGCTCTTTTGAAGAAATTCTCTTCTTCAAGCGATAGGCTGTACGCACATGCATACCAGAAACAGCTGCAGCAGCATCTACCGACCAGCCCTTTTGCAGCGCTTGCATCATTTTTTGCCGCCGTTCAGCATCTCTACCAAGGGGGATAAGAAGGCGCACACCAGAACCATTAAAACAAAAATGGTTGATGAGTAGCTCGGCCTCTTCAAACCCAACAATTTCAATCAACCAATCCGCATTCTCAAGACGCCCCGGTATATAAACTTCTCGTCCGCCAAAAGCACGCATCATATTCCATGCCGCTTCACTGCCCGCAACATCAGCTATTTCACGCAATAAGGCAGGAAAATCGCTATAGATTTCCTCTTGCATGCATGCTTACCCCTCGCTTTTAACACCTTTTCGGATTTTCCGCCCCCAAACATTCATCACTTCTCTAAAATCGCCCCCATCCATCTCGCCCAAAGCTTTACCACTTAACGCCATAACACTTTGATGAAAAGATTCCATATCAAACACAGCATCGGGATTTAAACGCTTCCATTGGGCACACAAAATCAAATATCCTGGCATTTTCTGCCATGAATCTTGAAGCTTTTTCCCTTTCCAGTCAACCCCACCCTCACGTTGCAACCAACCTTTCAACGCCTCAATAGCTCTACACGCATCATCGCTATCGCGTAAAAAGCGAATATGATCAATCCCTGTCTGTCTTTTGACAAAACGCACCAAGGCTTGATCTGAACGATCACGAATGATGCCAAGATTCCACCCTGCAATCCATAAAGCTTGAAGCTTTTTGGCATATTTGCCCTCTAAAAGCTTAGCTTTTGGTTGAAAACCACACGCGCGCATCTCATCGACGACTAAACGCCTTTCTAAAACACTCAAATCTTTTGCCGAGTACTTGCCTGTCAGGCGATAAAGCATCGCCCGATAGGTTTCATCATCAAGCGCTAAAGCACGCCTTCCCATATGAATAGCCGCTAAAGACATGGTTTCCCTCACGTCTTCGCCATATCAAGGGTCACCGCACGCCAAGAGCTTTCTAATGTGTCTCGTTCATAAAAACGCACATATTCCTTAGAGGTCGTCACACGAATAGCTTCACGGATTGCCCGCATTGCTTCTCTCCAGCGGGGATCACTGATATCCAAGCGCAACAGCATAAAAATTTCGCCCCGATTCACCTTGCCTTCCTTATCCGTATTAAAAGCACGCGTAATAATCGCACGGATTTCAGGGCGCGCATCCGCAGACCATTCATTCAAACACTCATCAAGAAGGCTTTTGGCAATTTGCAATTGCGGTCCAAAATCAACACTTTCCTGTACTTGCACCTTAATGCGTTGCAAACCATCAAAGCTTGTGTAAGTACAATTGCCCTTTTTGCCACGCCGCTCTACACCATATTCTTGCGCAAGCAAACTATCAAAATCACTCAAATCCGCAATCGTATGGTTGTTAAAACGTGCAATCCTTGCCGATAACTCTTTCGCAAAACCCATAATTTTGCGCACCGTTTCATCCTCTAATAAATCCGCAGGGCGGATCAGGCTTACCGGCACCAAAGCCCCTTTTGCATCCTTCATATAACGTGTGCCTTCAAGTTCAATTTGTGGATTCATCACCAACTTCCTCCTTATGTTTTTTGAAAACGACGAAACGGCACAACATCCCCTGAAGAAGGCGCACATCCCGCTTTCAATTGCCAACGACACCGCATAAGCTCATGACCTAAAATGTGGTTATAGCCCGCTAGGCGGCGCAAATACTCATTTAATTCTCGAACATCTTGTCCATGCAAAAAAATCCCATTCACTTCATGTTTTAATAAGGCAGAGCGCAAAGCAACCAAGCAATCGCTCACCATATAAGGGTTCCGTTCCATCATTTTCCGCCTCCAAAATCCATATAAATCACACGATTGGTCTTATCTTCATCTCGATCAGAGCCTTCACACTCAGCCAAAACTTCTGCAACTTCAGCTTCCAAAACCGCATCCGCTTCCCCCAAACGGTGAACACTCAATTCCAATTCAAGCAATAACGCCAAATCAACACACAATTTAAGCTTTTCTCCAATATCAAAACCACATTGATAATCGTCATAAAGACCAACAAGCGTATCGGATAATTCTTTGTCGCATAAAGGGATCATGCCAATTCCTCCACGTCACGGTTTTTCCATGCCGCTTTGACATGTTTCAGGGTCACCTCACACCCATCTCCAAGCGCTGCCATACGTGCCAACATCATGGTTTTATCAATTTGCCGCAAAGCTCCAGCCTTTAAGCCTATCCCTGTCAAAAACTTTATCGCCCCAACATCTTCAATTCCCCAATCATGAATACGCGCTGCAATATCCTCACTATAGGGTTTGCGGCGCTTCAGATGCATTGCCAATCGGCTTTTAATTTGCGCATAAGAGGGACCATTTTGACGGTGAACCAACCGCCCCGAGATCTCATCATTCCCAACCAAAGCGAGCCCCGTACCATTGATATCAACAAAGTGACGCAACTGATTAATCGCCTCATCCGTTAAATTTTGCGCCTCATCAACGATCAACAATGTTCCACCCCCCACACGCTCTAATCTCTTGCCAATGGCACGCGTTAAGCGGGTGGGATTATATTCCACCACTTCCAATTCTGCTGCCATATCATTCAAAATACCATGAACACTGCGCGTATGCGGGCTGGCTGTCACCAGATAAACATGCGGGCGGGTAGAGCGGTAATAGCGGCAGGTTTCCGTCTTGCCACTACCCGCATCAAGCGTAATCATCACCATATCCCCCGTACTTTGTGCCAGTGTTAGCGTGTCAATGATTTCACAAGCTATACGGTTCTTTTGAAACGCAGGCTTTTCTGGGATCATCTCCAAAAGCCCTGCCGTTTCTTTTAACGCTTCAACCCATTGTTGCACTTTGGCATTTTGCTTGCCCAATTGCCCCGCATAACTACCCGCATACCACTGCGAAAAGGTGCCATCCGGCATACCTATGCGCCGCGCCACTTCTGCTTTAGTCCAGCCATTCGTCCGTCCTAAAGCGCGCACTGAATCCACAAGCGCATCCCATAAAGCAATATCATCACTGTTGCGGTTTTGTGCTGTTCCATTAGGCTGGATTTTAGGTCGCGCCCAAGGATTTTTATCGACCGTTGCATTTATCGCGTTTTTCATGTATATTCCCCTTTCGTATTGATTTTAGACTACTGATAAGGGGAAGGGCTCCAACCAGCCCCTTATCTTTGGTCTTCAATGAACATTTAAAGCCGTACGCGATACTAAAACGGCTAACCTTATAAAATCCCCTTCTCCTTCGTCTTTTGGGAAAGTTGAATCACTCCATGTTCCTCACCTAGTCAGATAAAGGCATCTGAAGATTTGCCTAAAAATTTAATTGTATTGATTAAAACTTTTAAAGGATTAAGACTTCTCCCCCCCCTTTCTTTGTTAACGCTTCAAGCTGGTACGCGATACAAAACCAGCTTCCTTTTGAGAATTCTTGCAAATCCCCCCTCTTTCCTTTCCTATCGTTTAGGAAACTTAATCACTTCACGCCCCTCATCAGAGGCGGAAAACTTTCTTAAAGCTTTATGCAAGTGCGTGCTAAATTCTTCCTCCCCCAAAACCTCATCATCGTCTGCTGTCAAAGCTAAATTCCCCACATGGTTTGGCATCAAGCGGCTCACCTTCGGCTTTATCGGAGCCTTGGATTTCAACGCTTCATCCTTTTTCTCAAAGCGCCCATAAACATCGGCCAAGTGATCAGGCGCAAGCTTTGCTGCTAGCTGTTTTTCTGCTTTAACAGCCTTCACATATTCTTTACGCAAACGCCCATTCAAGCGCGCCGCATGCTGGTCATAAAAACCTACATCACAAAGGCATGGTGCCAAACAAAGCAACCGATTGTTCAAATCATAAACCCGTAAATCTTGATGCAAATTATCCGGATCAAAGCGTACAATAACCTTCTTCCCCGCATGCTCATTCAACGCCCGCGCCCAATAACGATTGCCATAAAAATGGATCTCGCCCGTCCCCTTTTGCGCACGCAATGCCTCAGAGGTTAAAAGCCATAAAGCCCTCTGTGCTGCGCTCGCTTGCCGAACTATCGTCCCCTCGGCTTGCAAGCTCTCAGTAAAGGTCTCATCAAAACTGCGCCCCGCACAATTAACCGCCTTACGCCCCGCTTGCGCATTGTGTGCACAAATTTGCGCACCAACATGGGCTTTGAATTCTTCAAATCCTATCGCACGCTTGCCATAATCTTCCGGCTTGGCATCCGGTTTATTGCCCGTATAAGCCCCCGCACAAAAGGGATGTTTAGAAATCGCTTCTGCCAGATCACGCCATGCCCGCTCAATCGGTTTAGACTGTCCGCTATAAGGTGTGGTCCATTGCAATTGAATGCCCAAACTGGTCAAAAGACCCTGCGGTTCATCCGCCTTAATCTTAAAACGAAAGCGGTTTTGCACACCTCCAGAAATCCACTTGCTGGTAAAGGCACGCCCATTATCCAAGGTCATACGCTCTGGTATTCCATAAGCCTCCACCATATCCCCAATCACCAAACGCACGATTTCCCAAGTCTCAGCATCTGATAAGCGCCACGATAAAATCTTGCCCGAATAAAGATCTTGAATGGCAATCAGATAAAGCCGCACAGGCTTTTCTGTCCAAGGAACATTCACAAAAACATCCAGCTTATGTCCATCCATATTCACTGCTTGCAGTGCATGCAGGCTCGAGCGATCACGCCGTTGGGCGGGATAAAGCTTCTTTGCCGTCTCCTCTCCCTCACGCGCTAAAACCACAACCGCTTTGGAAACTTGCGCCTTAAAACGACGCCGCAAAGCCCGCTCAGAAGGAATGGGCGCCCAACCTTTCTCCTGCGCAACCGAAACCATCCGCCGATAACATGCCGAAAAAGCAGGGCGAGAGGAACGCAAATAATCCGAACATAAAACCTCCCACGCCCCCTCATGACACGGCGCAAATTGCGAAACAGTCTCCTCACCATAACAAGGCGCCAGCGCTGCCAACCAATC
Organism: Bartonella sp. AU55XJBT; assembly: GCF_028618525.1. The sequence continues at coordinate 30,482 of NZ_JAQITC010000010.1, forward strand.
ACACCTCTCATACCCTTCAACCATCTGCCGCCAATTAAAAAGCGACATCCGGCTAACCCCAAATTGCACCGCACTCAAACTTGCCGCATCATGCACACCCATACCGCCATGGAGCAAATCTTCCCAAAAACAAAGCGCCTTCAAACGCTCTTCACAGCGCCTTTTATGCGCCTTTGAAAGCCCCTCATAACGCACCCAAATACTTGTCTTTTGCTCCCCTTGCGTTTGTTTCACATCAACACCCACTCCAAACCGCACCAACAATGCCGCCTGCGCCCCCTCCGGCAATAAAGAAATGTGATACTCCCAAACCGGCTTGGTTTTGCCTAATGTTTGGCGAAACAATTGTGTATTCAAACGCCATTTCTTAAGCGCAAGATTGTTGAGACCGATCTTTGTTTTCGGCAATCCTGGCAAAGCCGCTTCAGCCAATTCAGCAATACTAAACCATTCTTTCATGGCTGCCCCCTTTTAATGCGCACTGGTGTTGCACGCATGGCTTTCAAGCGCACAGCAATCTCCCGCTGTTCCTGCTGGAGGCGCGCAATTTCTGCCAAACGCGCTTCATCCCCTTGCAACAACAGCAAACCATCTTCACTCACCACCTCATCCCAGAGCCAAAATGCCTCTGTCGCCCGCACAAATGCCTTAAACCGTGGTAGGGAAATATCCACCTGCTTTCTTTCCGCAACATAAGCATCCAAACTCGCCTTACTCAAACAACCAATGCCTAAATAATGCGCCATACGCTCTGCAATCACACTGCGCTCAACCCGACATTCTCTTAAAGCGCGTGCCATCGCCCGCTTAATGCGTGAGCGAAACCGCACTAAATCAATCTGCGCAACGGGTTCACGGCAAGGAAAAACCGGCTTTTGAAAAAAATCAAGTTGATGAGAACCACGCGTCTTCATGCCTGCCCCTCCCCCGATTGTTTGTTCAAATAATCATAAAACCGCGCCCGTGTCTGTGCATCTGCTCTCTGCCACACACTCAACAATTGAGCAAAAATCCGTTCCTGCTCATTAATTTGCGGAGGCGTATTAATCCCATTGACCAAATCAACAGCCCGCCGTAAATCCCCCTCAACCTGTTGTAAAGCAATCGCCACCCGCCGTTGCGAAACCGGCTCCATCTTTGCTAATTTCAACAACTGCGCTTGATTATCTGCTAAGGCGGTCCCCCGCAAAACAGACCGCAACTCCGGCTGTAAATGCCGTGCAATGCTGTTAAGACGTTTTACAACATCTTGAGAAAAACCAATGCGGTCCGCCACATGTTTAGCAAAAGATAAAACTGTCCCTTTGCCATCCTTTCCCTCTATTTGAGCAATAGGTGCAAGTTGCACCAATTGCTCAAAATCTGTCTCACCACCGATCAAAGGTGCAACTTGCACCTTTGATTTTCTGTCCCCTTCACACCCAGTTTCATTGTGCTCTACAGAACCATCTTTTGGCAAAGGTGCAACTTGCACCTTTGCCACTTTGTCCTTTGTATATTGATTACCATGGTCACCACCACGTTGAATCTCTCCGTACTTCTTTTCCCACAATTCGCGATACGTCTGCACAAAAAGCGCACGGTCAATCACTGACAATTCATTGCGAAACAAATTCTCTGCAACCTCTAAAAGCGCAGCATTTTTAAAAGGAAAAACACAGGCGCGTATCTTTTTTGCTTTTTTGGTTATTTTTGGCTGATTTTGCAATGCGCTTCACATTTTATCGGATTTTTTTCAAAGGGTCTTCAAAGGCGGTTTTCTGGGCTTTCACAGACTTTTTTAAAATCTTCACAGGGTTTTCAAAGACCTTTCAAAGCCTTCTCTCACTTTTGCTTTCAAAGACTCGTTTGATACATAGCTTACCTAATGAAAAATGGAGATAAGAACAATTAGTCATCACAGATTCCACCTTAATCACATCTTTTTCCACCCAGTATAAAACATCAAGTCAAACTACACACAAAAAAATTATTCTTTATTGACTTTAAAACGATAGAAGCTCTTCCATTTTTAGAAAATATACAACTTTTAAAATACTGCTCTTTTCTAATGTCTTTTCTATTTCTGTATTTCTTTAATCATAAACCAAATATTGATACCAAAGTATATCTCGCTATCAATAAAAATACATTATTTGCTAAATTAAATATTGCAGATTCAAAAATAAATTAAACTTTAATTTTGACAAAAAAAGCAAAATAAACTATCAAATTTATGCATTATTAAAATCAATATCTATCTTCTATTCTTCTTTTGAAGACTGCGGGGAAGTGAATATTAGGGGCTTCAAAAGGAAAGTATTTGTGTGTAAAAAATCCCTTCTGTCATCTATGGCAACAGCAGCAATTATACTGTTTAATGTTCAATTGAGTGCACATGCTAAATCTCTTAAAGTTTTTGATGGAAAAACCGTAACAATACATGGAAATACCTATGATGCACTTCATGCAAAAAATGGCAGTAAAATCATCGGTAAGCATTTAACAGTAACACACTCAAACGATGCATACGCTATAATAGCTGAAGGCTCTAACACTGCAATTGAATTGCTAGATGGCACAACAATTAAAGGAACTGCTTCTGACATTTTATTTGGTCTTGAAGTAAAAGAGGGTGCTACGCTGAAAATGATCGGGGGAATCGTTACAGTTTCTCGCATAGGCGCTAACTTCTCGAACAGCAAGAGTGATAAAAACGAGCTAAGAAATGTGAAAATATCAAGCAGTAAAAATAAAAAAACTCTTATTACAGGAATAGCTACTGACAAAGAAAGTAATGTCACTTTAGAAAATGTAACCGTTACACAAGCAAAACACGGCATAGTTGCATATAATCAATCTCAAATAATGATCTCTGGAGGATCATTTGAGGGAAAAGACGTAGGGATATATGCTGAAAACGGCAGCAAAATTACTTTAATCAACAGTAAAGAAAGCGCTCCCCAAATTACGTCATCATCAAATGGCAAAGGAATCTATACAAATGGTTTACATTCTACCATCACAATGACGGGTGGAAAAGTATCCGGAGAAGAAGCATTACTTGCAGAAAACGGTGGATACATTAAGGTCACCGATGTTTCTCTAACAACAAATGGCCATGGGGTCGGTGCAGCAGCCGTTATCTCTGATAGTATGATTGAATTGTATGGAAACACAACGATTAAAAATACTGAAGTTGGGCTTGTGGCAATTAATGGTGGCAGAATTAAAATGGTTGGAGGAACCATTATGGCTTCCGCAACTGGCATTGGCTTTGTGAATAGTAAAAGCGATGAAAATAAGCTGGAAAATGTAACAATATCGACCGGTAAAGAGAAAAATTCAGGCAAAGGGATATTTCTAGAAAAAGAAAGTAGGATTACTTTAAAAAATGTAAAAGTGACTCAAACAGGCAACAGCATAATTGCAAATAATCATTCTAAGATAACAGTCTCTGGAGGATCACTTGATTCAAGCTATGCAACAATATGTGCTCAAAATGGCAGCAGCATCATCTTAACCGATAATGCTCAAATTACATCCCATGATGAAGGAGGCCTCTATGCAGAAGGTGCTGGATCCAAGATCACAATGACAACAGGAAGCGTGACAGGAAAATCTACGGCCTTAGAAGCAGACAGAGGTGGCCATATTACGGTCACAAATGTTACTCTAAAAGCAACGAATGATGGCAGCGGTGTAGCTGCTGGTGCAGCTGCCTCTGGCTCTAACAGTGTGATTGAATTGCTTGGAAATACAACAATTAGTAATGTTAAAATCGGAATTGATGCGCAAAACGATAGCACAATCAAAATGATCGGAGGAACCATTAAGAGTTCCGAAGCTGGCGTTCACCTTTTAAAAAATAAGAGCAATAATAAACTGAAAGATGTAACAATACTAAATAGTAAGGACAATGCACTACTGATCAATGGAATAATTGCAAGAAGAAGTAAGATTACTTTAGAAAATGTAACGGTTAAGCAAACAAACAATAGCATAGTTTCAAATAATGATTCTCAAATAACCGTTTCTGGAGGATCATTTAGCGCAAAAGGTGCAGCAATATATGCCCTAAAAGGCAGCACTATTACTTTAACTGACAATGCTCAAATTACATCATCTGATAACAGTGGGCTCTATGCAAAAGACTCAAAATCCACCATCACCATGATAGGAGGAACAGTCATTGCGAAAAAAGATGCATTTGTTGTAAGTAATAATGGACATATTGATGTGAGAGATGTTTCTGCAACAGCAGAAAACAGGGGGATAGCTTTTGAAAAATCTAACAACAATAAAACAGCAGAAGTTAATTTGACCAATACAAAACTTCGTATCAAAAATGGTACTGGAATGAATGCAAATGAATCAACTGGTAAAGTGAATCTCAGAAATTCAGAAATCCATGCTGATGTTTTATTGATAACCAAAGCTTCAGCTAAAAAAAATAATTCTGCCTTTACACTCAATGCCGATCATTCTGTTTTAAAGGGTAGAGTAGACTTTGAAAAAAATTTCAAAACAGTTTTTGATCTGCAAAACAATACAAAATGGACATTGAAAACCAGTACACAAGAAAAAGATGCTGATGGCAAGCTGCTCGATATTGCTCAAAGAGCACGTTCTGATGTTTCTGTTCTTAATCTCAATAACAGCTCTATTGTTTTTGCAGAACCAATAGAAGGACATTACCACACATTGCATATAGGTTCTGGAAAACCAGAGACTAAAGCCGTCTATAATGCAACAGGCAATGCACAGATTTCTTTCAATACTTTGTGGAATGATAGCAAGCCAATAACAGAGCAAAAAACAGATCGTCTTCTGATTCATGGTGATGTTTCAGGTACTACATTGGTTTATGTCACTGGACATTTAAAAAAGAACAATATTGAAGAAAATAATTCTACTCCTAGCAATATGCACGATTTTTCACTGATTCAAGTTTTTGGAAAAGCAAATCTGAACTCTTTTAAACTAGCAAATGGCTATATCACAATAAGTGGTTCACCTTATAAATATATACTGAAAGCTTATGAAACAATGTCAAACCATAGTAAAAACAATGGTAAACAAAATCTTTCAGGAGAAAATAAAAAGTTTTGGGATTTTCGCTTACAGCCAGTACTTCTTGATAATAACTCAAAAGTAAAAACTGTCGTGCCATAAATACAAAGTATTTGATTATGCCAAATGCTCTCTTTTATAGTGGATTGACCGATATGTCTGAGCAAAGCGCATTGTTAGCTAATCTCAGAACATCTGTGTTGAGAAAACAACAAGGAAAACAGAATGGCTTCTTCTTATACACCTATGGAAGCACAGGAACATTATCATCCGCGCGGGGGGGGGCCTCTTAAATATGGGTATGGTGCTGATCTTCGCTATGCCGCTCTTCAAGGAGGTGTCAACTTCACAGCGCTGGAAGGGCATAATACCACAACCACATTTCAGTCTTGTCGGAACCTACGGACAGCTTTCTTTCACTCCAAAGGATATGAAAAACGCAGTGAAGAGCACCATTGATAAGTGGTCACTCACAGCCTATGGCACCCTACAACATAACAATGGTTTCTATCTTGATACACTTTATCCCATGGCATCCTAAAAGGAGAAATCGCCAATGCTCTCGTTGGCAAAACCGCAAAATTGAAAAATGCCAAGATGTTCACAATCTCCACAACTGTTGGCAAACAATTTGCCACCGGAATGGAAGGCATAATATTCGAACCTCACGCACAATTTGCCTATCAACATTTGATGTTTGATACAATTTTAGATGCTAATAATCTGACCATTGACATGCAAAATCCTCATCAATGGATGATCCGTATTGGCGGACGTTTGACCAAAACCATTGCCACTGAAAACAATCATCCTATGTCTTTCTATGGAAAAATCAACTTGATCAAAACCTTTGGGGATGATCGAGCGCTCCATATTGATAAGGATTATAAACTTGATCCTATGGGACCTGCAATTGAAGGCGGTGTTGCATCAATGCACAATTGTCCACGAACCTCTCCCTTCATGGTGATGTGAGTTATCAACAAAAGCTGCAGAAAACGGGTATATCGGGAGCAAGTTTTTCAGGCAGAATACGCTATCAGTTTTAAATCAAAATGAGAAAAATAGCCTATTCATTCTATTCTATTTAACGAAAAAAAGGCAGCATATTGTGCTGCCTTTTTGGTTTATGACGATTTGTTTTTTAAGTGATTTTTAAAACAGAAAACAGCAAAATATTTGAAGACTATCATTGATCATTGGAAATTTTTTACAAAAAACTCTTCTTTTATAAAGAATAAAGCTTAGCATTTTCCAATGAATAATGCCCAAAGCTCTAAAAAAGAGAACAACTAAACATAAAATGATAAACAAAAAACAGGGCAACACTGTCAAACGAAGAATTTATGTTAAAGTCACTTGTATATTTTACAACCAAGGTTCTAATAGGATTTTTAATATTATAGCTCAAACACTATCCAGCAAATTCATGACTAAAAAAAATCCTATTATCCTCCCTTCCCTTTAAACAATGCCGCCAAACATCTTCAAAAACTTCAAAACAAAAAACGATCACGCTCTTTGTTCTCTATGAACAATAGGCTCAATACTGGCTTCAAAAAACACCTTTGTATAATCATGTTGTGCATGTAAATTACGCAATTCATCATTGCTAAGCTCTTCAAGAATAATCCCTTTATGCATAATTCCAACTCGTTCACAAATATGGGCAACAACAGCAAGATCATGGGATACCATCAAATAAGTAAGCTTTTTTCTCGCACGTAACGATTTCAATAAGTTTAAAATTTCAGCCTGTACCGATACATCCAATGCAGATGTTGGCTCATCAAGCAACAAAACCTCTGGCTCGATAATTAAAGCACGAGCAAGCGCAATACGCTGACGCTGCCCTCCAGATAATTCATGAGGATAACGATAAAGAAACGAAGAATTTAAGCCAACGGAATCTAAAGCATCCTCTACCCTTTCTCTTTGATTATCCATGCCATGGATTTTGAGCGATTCAGAAAGAACCGTATGAACCATTTTTCTTGGATGAAGGGATGCATAAGGATCCTGAAAAACCATTTGAATACGACGCAGAAAACTCTTGTCTCTTTTTTTTGCGACCTCTTCTCCATCAAAAAGAAATTTTCCACTATATTCTGGAATAAGCCCAACCAGTGTATTCAAAATAGTCGATTTTCCACATCCTGATTCACCAATCAAACCGTAAGCTTCACCACGCTTAATATGAAAATTAACATTTTTAACAACGGTTACAGCCTTGTGCCTATGCCCAAACGTTACAGATAAATTAGAAACATCAATAATATTCTCACAATTTGCCATGAGGAACCTCCTCAACACCATTAACAATCGTAGGATTATACAACCAATCAGGATCACGCTCAGGAACAGCCAAAACATCAACAGGATTATCAAGCCGTGGTAAACTTGCTAGCAAAGCCTTTGTATAAGGATGACAAGCGTGAGACAAATCAGAAGCAGGCAACTCTTCTAGCACACGTCCCGCATACATCACCAAAATACGATCACAAAAATCGGCAATCATATTCAAATCATGACTAATGAAAATAAGCCCCGTTCCAGACTTTGTCACAAGTTCATCTAATACGGATAAAACTTGTCGTCTAACCGTAATATCAAGAGCAGATGTTGGTTCATCAGCAATAATTAAATCAGGTTTCGGAATGAGCATCATTGCAATCATCACACGCTGCCCCATCCCTCCAGATATTTCATGAGGAAAGAGACGCATCACATGTTCAGGATCACGAATATGGACAGATTCTAACATAGATATGGTTCTCTCCCGCGCTTCAACTTTTGAAACACGGTAATGAATACGGTAAGCCTCCATAATCTGCTCCCCAATCCGTATGAGTGGATTAAGTGAATATTTGGGGTCCTGTAAAATCATTGAAATACGCTTACCGCGGATTTTTCGCATCTGAGGTTCACTTGCAGTCAATAAATCAACATCCTCAAAGCGCATTTTTTTAGCTTTAACAATGGCTGATTTTGGACTCAGCTTTAGTATTGCCCGTCCAGTCATCGATTTTCCAGACCCAGATTCACCAACAATTCCAATTTTTTCTTTTCCGACAGAAAAGCTAACGCCGCGCACAACTTCTGAAATGCCGCGCGTTGTAGGAAAAGAAATACGTAAATCTTCTACTTCTAATAATTTATTATCCATTGCGTGGATCCAATACATCACGAAGACCGTCACCTAAAAGATTGAAAGCAAGGCTTGCAAATAATATTGCGCAGCCTGGTATTGCCGCCAACCACCAATTTGTCATCATAAATTCCCGCCCTGAGGAAAGCATTGCCCCCCATTCAGGACTTGGAAGTTGAGCTCCCAACCCTAAAAATCCGAGGCCAGCAGCCGTTAAAATAATCCCAGACATATCTAAAGTTAATCGGACAATCACTGAAGGAATACACATGGGTGCAACATGAAACAAAATTATCCGCCAAGCAGAAGCACCCTGCAAGCGAACCACAGAAACATAATCAGAAGAACGTATCGTTAAAGTCTCAGCACGTGCTAAACGTGCAATTGGTGGCCATGCTGCAATTGAAATTGCAATAGAAGCATTTTCTATCCCTGGTCCCAATGCAGCTGAAAAGGCAAGAGCTAAAATCAAACCTGGAAAAGCAAGAAAAATATCGACAATACGCATGAGCACAGTATCAACCCATCCCCCCATATAACCAGAGACGGTCCCAACGATAAGGCCTATTGGACCGACAATAATGGTTGTAAGAAAGACAACATAAAGAGTAATACGGGAACCAAAAACAAGGCGACTAAAAATGTCACGTCCTAATTCATCTGTCCCAAAATAATGCGCTATAGAAGGTGGCTGCAACCGATGCCCCAGATCATTGCTAAGAAAATCATGCGTAGCAATCCAAGGAGCAAAAAATGCACATATGATAATAATACAAATAATAAGCAAACCGAATACAGCCGAAAAGTTATGAAAAAACTTAACCAGTGCGTGATAAATTCTTTGTATGTTTGCTTGAATTATGGACCGTGGAACAGGGTCATTTAACCAAGAGCTCAAAGAAGATGATGATTGCGATTGATGATGATTACTGACTGTCATATTCAACGTGTCCTTGGATCAAAAATGCGATAAAGCAAATCAGAAAATAAATTAATGGCGACAAAGATAAATCCTACAAGTAAAGTACATCCTACAACTGCATTCATATCTCCAGCGAGAAGAGCATTTGTCAAATAATGTCCAAAACCAGGCCAAGCAAAAACTGTTTCCGTCAAAACTGCTCCTTCTAATAAAAAAGCATAAGAAAGTGCAACAACGGTAATAACTTGAACAGCAGCATTCCGAAAAGCATGCCCCCAAACCGTTCGCGCCCACGATAATCCCTTTACACGTGCCGTAATGATATATTCCTGATTGAGTTGCTCAATCATAAACCCACGAGTCATACGACTAATATAAGCCATAGCTCCGAAAGCCAAAATCAAAGCAGGCGTAATAATGTGACTAAAGACATTCCCAAAAGCCTCCCATTGTCCTTGGCTCGCAGTATCCCAAAGAAAAAATCCTGTTTTGGGTTCAAAAGAATATTCATAAAGAAAATCAAGTCGTCCTGGACCACCAACCCAGCTAAGTTTAGCATAAAAGATAAACAATGCCATAAGCCCAAGCCAAAATGTCGGCGTAGAATAACTCAAAAGTGTAAAAACACGGACAACATAATCAATAAATGAATCGCGATACATTGCTGCAAAAACACCAAAGGGAATTCCAAGAGTTGTGCCAATGACAATAGCGACCGTTGCAAGCTCTAATGTTGCAGGAAATACGCGCATAATATCTTCTAAAACAGGACGCCCAGACGTTAAAGCATCGCCAAAGTCAAACAAAAATACATTATGAAGATACTTCCAATATTGAACAATCAACGGCTTATCAAGACCCAGCTTATAATACATGGCATCATAAGCTTCCTGACTAATATTATCACCAAGAATAGATAGAACAGGATCGAGGGGGAGAAGATGACCAAGAAAAAAAGTAATCGTCACCAACCCAAGCAATGTGATAAAAACTGAAATAAGAAGTTTTAATCCCTTGAACAAAAAATCCCATAAAAATAATTTTTTCTGCTTTTCTGATACAGCTCTTTCAGTCTCTGAAAGTGGCAAAACCATTATAAAAATCCCCTCTGTAGCGACAAAACATAAAGTGAATACCTTTTTTTATAGAATGGAACAATTTCTTATTAAGCATGTTCTGCAATTCTTCTCTATAACATGCTTCTTTTTATTTTTCTGCTTCATTGTAGTAAAGTCTGTAACTATTCCAAACCCATTTTTTAACATCAGTTCCCATACCAACGGTATAATATGTCTGAAATAAATAAACCATAGGACCATGCTCTAGCACATAATGCTGTAAAGTACGATATTGCATAATACGCTTCTTAGGGTCTTGTTCAAACAAAGCATCCATCACCATTTTATTAATATTTTCATCATAATATCCAGCGCGCCAAGCCAAATACATATTATGCTTTTTCGTAAATGTTGGATCAGGATTAAACACATGATTCAATGAAGCAGGATGTCCATCAGGATCAGCACTCCCCCACCCCATAAGGGCCGTATCATAATTTCCACCACGTACACGACTCAATAATTGATTTTGAGCCATTTTTTCAATGGTAAGCTCAACACCAATTTTGTGTGCATTCGCTTGAATAGACTGTGCAACAGACGACATATAACTAAGGCTACCTACTAAAAGATTAGCTTTAAAGCCGTTAGGATACCCAGCTTCAGTAATTAACTGTTTTGCTTTTTTCAAATCTAACTTAAAAGGCAGACCTTCTTTTTCATCCAAAGCACCCGGAACACCTAAAGACATATAAGTTGCCCGCGGAATAGCAATCCCCTTCAAAACAGTTTTTCCAAGACCTTCATAATCAATCAAATAACGAAGTGCCAATCTGACCTTTTCGTTCGCAAAAATTGCATTCTTATTATTTAACGATAGATAAATAATCTGCGGACGCAAAACACGACTAATTTTGACTGCTCCCCCCTTTTTTTCAAGGTCTAAAATATCCTCTGAGGAGAGATCTCGCGCTATATCCACATCGCCTTTTTCTAAAAGAAGCCTTTGACTAGCTGAATCCGCTACATGTCGTACAACAATCTGCTTAATTTTAGGCACATCCCCCCAATAATGCTGCGTAGCTTTTAATACAACTTTATCCCCTGGAGACCAACTTGCCAATTTATAAGGTCCAACACAAGCCGAATGTGTCGCTAAATATTTATTCCCCATATCACCGTTAATACTCTGCGCTTCAATTGTTTTCCGATCAAGCAAAGCAGAAGCATAAGATTGCCCAATAACCGTCAATATGAGCTGAATAGGATAGGATTTATCTAATTTTAATTGTAAAGTCTTATCATCAAGAGCCTGAATATTTGTTTCAACATTATCTTTGGTAAATCCATAGTCCATTAAAGATTGAGCATAACTCAAGCCTAATTTAATAATCCGTCGCATTGACCATACGAGATCATATGCCGTTGCCGTTCTTCCATCATCAAACTTTAAATCATCACGAAGATGAAAAACTATTCTTTTGCCATGATCTAAAACGTCCCAAGATTTTGCCATAGCAGGACGAATTTTTGTAGGATCATGCTCATCATATTGCACAAGCGCGCTGCAAATATTCGTCAACAACTCACTCGTCACAACTTCAACAGTTTGTGCTGGATCAAAACTACTCATTGAATCGATATTCCATGCCATCACCAATATGTCCTTAGATGAGGCACTGAATGCTGATGTTACAACCCCATTAAAAAAAACTATTGTGCTTAATAAAACACAAATTCTTTTCAACATTCTTTTTTCCCCATTTTATCTCTTCCTATTGTATTTTTGTACCTTTTCACACAAAGTGATTATGATTTTGGTCTTTCACCTTTTAAACAGCATGGTATCAAACATCAACTTCATTTAATCGAACCAAGCATCTATAAAATAATTCTCTCATACATCAAACTATTATTTAGGACGCTGAGAATCTGTATGACCATAAACCAAAAATTTTCCAATATAACTTCCCATATTCATCTCTCCCTATAACTGACGTCAATCATATACGACACAATCCTCAGCAATTTCATCCTCTTTAAAAACTGAAGGGCTCTTACTTAGGAGAATATTTTCGTCATGTAATGACGCATCAAACTCCTTTTATCTTTGACGACACGAAAAGACACGCTTATTTTTCAATTTCACTATAAAAAACACGCGGCGCACTACTCCAAACCCATTTTTTGACATCAGGTGTCATCGCTATCACATTATATTTCTGAAAAATAAACGCATAAGGTCCCCTTTGCATCAATTCACGTTGTAAATCCGCATAGAGTTGTGCTCGTTTTTGTGAATCCTTTTGAAACAAAGCCTCTTCAACCTTTTGATTCATCTCTGTATCAAAATACCCATGTTGCCAACTAGGATAGGCTGTATTCTTTGCCTCAAACCGATTATCAGGATTATAAACAAGACGTGAAGCCATTGTATGAGGATCCGTAGATCCGCTATTCCATCCGATAAAAGTCGTATCAAAAGCTCGGGCATCCACCTTTGAAAACAACTGTGTCCCTGCGACACGTTCAATTTTAAGACGCACCCCCGCCTGTGCTGCACTATCTTGGAGTGACTGGGCAAGAGCTAAAGTATAAGGAGCATTTGAAACAAGAAAATTTGCCTCAAATCCATTTGGATAACCAGCCTCTGCTAAAAGTTCCTTGGCTTTTTGAATATCAAGCTTAAAGGGTTGCCCTTCTTTTTCATCTAAAGCCCCAAAGTTGCCAAGAGGAATAAAACTTGCCCGTGGAATACCAATTCCTTTTAGAAGCTTTTTGCCAAAACCTTCATAGTCTATGAGATAGCGCATCGCTAGGCGCACTTTTTCCTTCGCAAAAATGGGATTTGTCGTATTAAATCCCCAATACATCATGCTTGGCACCAACACCTTTTCCACTTTAACATCTGTTGTTTTCTGTAGATCTGCAAGATCTTCAGGGGTCAAATTACGCGCAACATCAATATCGTGCTTTTGCAACAATAAACGTTGTGTTCCAGGCTCTGCCACATGACGAATGAGAATCTGCTTCAGTTTAGGAGCTTCTCCCCAATAATGAGAGCTTGCATGCAACAAAAGAGCTTCTCCAGGGCGCCAACTTTTTAACTGATAAGGACCAACACAAGCAGCATGCGTTTTCAAATACTGATTGCCCAGATCGCCATCTTTTTCATGCTTCATAATTGTCTCACGATCAAGCAAAGCAGTTACATGATTTGCAATAACATTATTAAGAATAAGTTCTGCTGGATAAGGCTTTTCAAATTTTATTACCACCGTTTTCTCATCAGGGGCTTGCAAAGCATCATCAACATTTTGTTCTGTAATGCCATATTCATTAAAAGTTGCCGCATCGGCCATTTTTAATTTAACAACCCGCTTCATCCCCCAAATAAGATCATTGGCGTTGGCTTCTCTCCCATCATTAAACTTCAAACTATCACGCAAATGAAAGGTAATCACTGTACTGTGATCATCCCCAGCAACATCCCAATGTGTTGCTAAAGATGGAACTATTTTTGTTGGATCATCTGCCGCTGTACTCACCAAATTATCACAAATATTTTCAATAATTTCACTTGCATAAACATCATTACTTTGAGCTGGATCAAACGTACTGATTGCATCCATATTCCAAGCCATCACAAGAGTATTCGCCGGCGTTTTTGCTGCAACTTGTTGTGCAACCACTCCAAGGACCATAAGAGCAGACACAAGAGAGCTGCTCCTTTTCAATATTTTTTTCTTCAAGCTCATAGACGTTCCCCTTTATTTTTTATCAATGAATGACACTGAAGTGACATGCAAATTTATAATCATAAAGGGCATCTTTATAATTATAAAGATTGAGAAAATACGTTCTCATCACTTATACAGAGTCATCTCCTTTTAAATTCCATACACTTTATAAATTCATTAATTGATAGTCTTAATCAAACCATAGTGAACATGGAATATATGTTTACCAACCAATATCACATACTTTTCATAATATTTCTTCGCACACAACAATAGACTCTATCAGCCTCTAATTAATCATCAAAACAAAATTCATTATACAATTTTCCCCAAAGACATAACGAATATAAATCCTTCTAAACTTTAATTTGCATCATTGCTTTGCTGCTATAAAAATAAAATAACAAACAACATGCTGTAACAAAAACGTTTAGTTCCAAACAGCAACATACAGAGATTTAACGAAGCAATGGAGTGAATACCCGTCGGTCTAAGCTTAAATATCCTCCCCAAAACTGGAACTCACACGCAGCAACACCCCTGTCTTAATGGTAGAAAGTTATCAGATAAAAAAAACTAACACAAGCAGCTTGAGTTATTTAACGTCAATTTTTCATCGCAGCATTTTATTTTGTATCACTTAGAAAGGTCTTGAACGATCGACCACCCCACAAATAAACCACCGATTATACAACCCAAGCAAAATATAATAATACAACACCAGCCCTATCTAAAAACCATTTTGCATTTATCAATAAACATGAATAAAATATTCATTACGTATAATAATGTCCATGGCATTAACCGAGATAAAAACACCTCTTCTAAACCATTTCAAATGCCAAGCACTGTACATAATATTTTAAGACTGGCAAAGTGTGTGTAATAGTACAGGCTCATTCCTTCATAAGCGTAAGATAGTGATGCTCAATAGCTTCACTCTTATACCATTCACCAGCACCGTTGAAAATGAGTTTAGGAGCGAAATGTTTTTTAGGAAAGCACATGAATTAGCACCCCAATGGTATCTTGCTTTATATATAAAATATCATCCTTATCTAACTCCAGGTACAGGATAGTTAAGATATTACGCTTTTTTGTATTTGTTTTTTCATTCTCAAAAGTATACCTTTGTCATTTTGAAGGCTAACAACAATAAGAAAATATCACTATACGTATCCTCTGTATACTTCAATTATCTTATACAAGTGAGTTATATCATCTGCATATTGATGAAAAAATTCAATGACTTTCCTGTTGGTCACTGCGCTTATGACAAAAACTTTACCAGTTTATCGACAAAAACACCCTTCAAGATGATCATTGACAATCCCTACAGACTGCATAAAAGCATAACAAATCGTGGGACCAACAAACGTCCAGCCGCGCCTCTTTAAATCTTGAGAAAGACGTATAGAAGCTGGAGTGATGGGATTTGCTAACAATGTTTGAAAATCTATCTTTTCATAACGCTCCGATTGTGGTGGCTGAAAAGACCAAAAATAGTGGGACAAACTCCCCCACTCGGTTATAATTTCCTGTGCTCTCAAGGCATTATTAAGCACTGAACGAATTTTTCCTTGATGACGAACAATGCCTTTATTCTGCATCAACATTTGCACCTTTAGCGCATCGTAATGAGCAATCTTTTCAAAGTGAAAATCATCAAATGCAATGCGAAAAGAAGAGCGTTTTTTTAAAATCGTAAACCAAGAAAGCCCCGCTTGGAAACCTTCAAGACAAATTTTTTCAAACAGAGGAATATCCTCAAAAACAGGTTTTCCCCATTCGTTATCATGATAAGCGCAATAAAGTGGATCCGTTCCTGCCCATGCGCAACGAACTTTTCCATCCACTCCCTTAAGAAGACCATCGGCAAGCATAATCTTTACCATATTAAAAGAGTGTTCCTTGATCATCGCTTGGCGACTTTATCTTCCTATGTTTTGAACGTGTCGGAGAAACAGGCTCTTGTGTTACAACACAGATATCTCCGTCAAAAAAGCGCAAATTTATTGGTCCACTTTCCGGAAACTGTACCAACCGTTTAATAGGTTTATGATCTTGCCCCAAAGCCAAAACAAAACCACGCTCTAAAATATTCTGATAAGAAGTGCTTTTTAAAAGCCTACATACCAACTCTAACGCCGCGCGTTGTTTTTCTACACTGCGCATAAAAGCACGATGAAGGCGTGCCGTATATTCCTTTGTGTGGCGTTGTGCTTTTTCACTCTTTAACAAACGTGGCGAAAGACGGAGGTGAAGGGCATGAAAAGAAAAACGTTTTTTATCGTAGCTCACACAAAGAGCACGCTGTAACCGACTTGAAATTTCATCAAAACCACGCCGCGGTAGAGCAAAAAGTTGGTCGACAGTGGGAAGACCTCGTCTGGCTGCACGCAACTTTTGTTGATGAAAATCAAAAGAACGTGCAAGTCCTTTACGCAAACGTGCCCCAAGTGACGCAACACTTACTTCAAGATCAAGCTTAACAGGAACAGCCTTTTCTGCAGCTCCTGTAGGGGTTGGAGCACGCCAATCAGCGACATAATCAATCAAAGTCCAGTCTGTTTCATGCCCAACAGCGGAAATAACGGGAAGGTCAGAAGCATAAATAGCACGAACAACAGCCTCGTCATTAAACCCCCACAAATCTTCTAAACTTCCCCCTCCTCGTGCAACAATAAGCAGATCAGGCTTTGGAATATGCCCTCCTGAAGCAAGTGCATTAAAACCTTCAACAGCAGCAGCCACTTCGCTCCCGCTTGTTTCCCCCTGAACACGGACAGGCCAAACCAAAATATGCAACGGAAAACGATCAGAGATACGATGAATAATATCGCGAATAACAGCCCCCGTTGGTGATGTTACAACACCAATAATTCGAGGCATATAAGGCAAGGGCTTTTTCTTTGCTTCATCAAATAAGCCTTCTTCTGCAAATTTTTTCTTACGATTTTCAAGAAGAGTCATCAAAGCACCAACCCCTGTTGGTTCAAGAGCTTCAATGACAATTTGATATTTCGATGACCCTGGATAAGTCGTAAGCTTGCCGACAGCAATAACTTCCATTCCTTCTTCAGGAGGGAATTTGAGCTTTTCCATAAACCCGCGCCAAATAACAGCTTCCAACCGCGCCTTATCATCTTTTAAGGCAAAATAAGCATGTCCCGAAGCATGAGCACCGCGGTAACCCGAGATCTCCCCACGTACCCGTACATATCCAAACTTTTCCTCAACAACACGCTTTAAAGCACCAGCTATTTCGGAAACAGTAAATTCCGCAATATTCGTTGCAACTGGCTTTTCACCAAACAAACTTACCATTTTTCAACTCTTTACGCCCATTTTGTGGATCTTTTCAAAACAACGCATCTTTAATTTTTTAACGTATAGCTTCACACAATACCCGTGGTAGCAATGAGGGAACAACCTCTACCCTTAATCTCAAACTGATGATCAAAAATCATCAAGGTTTAAAATATACTGATTATTTCGTCCAAAGTTTTATCAACGACAGTGAAAATATTCAATCTCAACATCCATAAAAATTTAATGAGAAAAAATCTCTTTCTAAAAGAGCTATATCTTGAGAAAATCTTTCCTATACAACGGATAGATTTGTTAGCGATAAACTTCAACGTTTTGCAAAATTTTTAAATCCTATGCAAAACGTCGAAGATATTGTGATCGTATTTTTATAAGTTATAACATTGAAAACAGGTTTATTTTTCAACGGAAGCATAAAAAATACGTGGTGCACCATTCCACACCCATTTTTTTACATCAGGTGTCATAGCGACAGTATTATATGTCTGATAGATAAAAGCATAAGGTCCTTTTTGCATAAAATCACGCTGTAAATCAGCATACATTTGTGCCCGTTTCTGTGGATCTCTTTGAAAGAGGGCATCTTTCACCTTCTTATTCATATCTTCATCCAAATAGCCATGGCACCAACTAGGATAGCCTGTGTTTTTAGCCTCAAACCGATTATCAGGGTTTAAAATAAAACGTGAAGCCATTGTATGAGGATCTGCAGAAGAATTATTCCATCCTATAAAAATGGTATCAAAACTGCGTGCATAAAGTTTTGAAAACAACTGCGTACCGATAAAATGTTCAATCTTAAAGCGCACACCCACCTTTTTTGCATTATCTTGAATGGACTGAGCAATAGGCAAAGCAAAAGGATAAGGAGATTTTCCTGCAAAAATATTGGCCTCAAAGCCATTTGGATACCCTGCCTCCGTTAAAAGCTGCTTGGCTTTTTGAAGATCAAGTTTAAAAGGTTGCCCTTCTTTTTCATCCAAAGCCCCAAAATTACCAAGAGGAATAAAGCTTGCCCGTGGAATACCAACATCTTTAAGAAGCGTTTTTCCCAAAGTATCATAATCGATAAGATAGCGCATTGCCAAACGCACTTTTTCATTGGCAAAAATAGGATTTGTCACATTGAATCCCCATACGATCAGAGATGGCGCCAACACTTTTTCAACCTTAATATCTGTTGTTGCTTGAAGATCGGCTATATTTTCTGGTGTCAAATTACGCGCCACATCAATATCGTGTTTTTCCAACAGCAAGCGTTGTGTTCCAGGCTCTGCAATATGACGAATTAAGATTTTCTTCAATTTGGGCGCCTCACCCCAATAATGGGAACTTGCCCGCAATAAAATCCCTTCTCCAGGACGCCAACTTTCTAACCGATAAGGACCAACACAAGCAGCATGACTTGCCAAATAGCGATTTCCCATATCACCATCTTGTTCATGTTTCATAAGGGTCTCACGATCAAGCAAAGCAACAGTACGATTAGTGGAAATATTGCTCAGAATAAGCTCTGCTGGATAAGGTTTATCAAATTTCATCACCACGGTCTTCTCATCGGGTGCTTGAAAAGCCTCATCAACATTTTGTTCTGTGATACCATATTCATTAAAAGTTGCTGCATTAGACAGCTTCAGTTTGACAACTCGCCTCATCCCCCAAACAAGATCACGAGCACCAGCAGGACGACCATCATTAAACTTCAAACCATCGCGCAAATGAAAAGTAATCGCTGTACTCTGGTCATCGCTTACAACATCCCAACTCTTTGCCAAAGAAGGAACGATTTTAGTTCCATCATTTTTAGCAGAATCAACCAAATTATCACAAACGTTGATAACAATTTCAGCACCATAACGGTCATTGAGCTGCGCAGGATCAAAATTACTAATCGCATCGAGATCCCAAGCCATCACGAGGGTATCAGCCGGTGTTTTTGCTGCAACTTGTTGCGCAAACATCCCCAAAACAATAATAGCAGAAATAAAAGGACTGCTCCTTTTGAATATCTTTCTTTTTAACTTCATAGATTTATCCCTTTAAAGTTTATTGTGTAAATTTCCCTTGCAACAGGAACGTGCAAAAATAAAAAGATCAGGCTTAGAAAACACACCTCCTAAAGACAAAATATCAAACCCTTTAAACAGCAAAAGCAGCCCCCCTAGACAACATTAGTAGCTAAAACAAAAGAGACAACGAAAAATGATTTGATAAACAATGAGGAGCACCACAAATGACAGCGCCTGTTGATGATGTCACAACATCTGTAACTTTGAACATACAGACTAAAGATCTTCTTTATCGCACCAAACAAAATTTCTGCTTTAAAAATTTTTTGCGAGTTTCTAAAAAGAATCTTCAGAACACCAACTTCGGTTATTTTAAAAACCTCAATCACCCTTTGATACTTTAACAATCCTCACAAGCATAGTTTTCATCAATGCCCACTCCTCTCCTTTCTCAAAAGGAAATTTGAGCATTTCGATGCCCCCATACAAAGGACAATCTCCGGACAATCTCCAGCCTCTCATCATTTTTTAGGAAAGACGATAAATTTGAAGCATTCGCTCCACAATAATCTCATATTCCCCCAACGCATCTACATATAACCCAATTTTTTCTCAATAGCACACTTTAAGGTCCCCGCTTTTTCTAAAAAAAATACTAAATTCTGCTTATATTCAGTATGCCCATTTCTTAAACAAATAAATTTTTTATTTCACTTAAGATTGAAATCTCCAATCCTAATGCCTATATATAGGAATTTTTATAAAATGCATAGCCCTTCTTTCAAGAAGAGTATGTTAGAATTATTCTGTAATGTATTTTAAATCCATTTTACCGATAAACTTCGATATTTTGCAAAGCTTTTAAACCTTGTACAAAACACCGAAGATATCATCATCACATTCATCGTTGTATGTTACAACATTGAAAACATGCTTATTTTTCAATGGCATTATAAAAAATACGTGGTGCACTATTCCACACCCATTTTTTTACATCAGGTGTCATAGCGATAATACTATATGTCTGATAGATAAAGGCAAAAGGTCCTTTTTGCATAAAATCACGCTGTAAGGCAGCATAGATTTGTGCCCGTTTCTGTGGATCTTTTTGAAATAAGGCTTCCTGAACCTTTTTATTCATATCTTCATCCAAATAGCCATGGCACCAACTAGGATAGCCTGTATTTTTAGCCTCAAACCGATTATCCGGATTATAAACAAGACGTGAAGCCATTGTATAAGGATCTGCAGAATCGTTATTCCATCCCATAAAAATTGTATCAAAACTCCGTGCATAAAGTTTTGAAAACAACTGCGTACCGATAAAATGTTCAATTTTAAAGTGCACACCTATTTTTTTTGCATTGTCTTGGATAGACTGAGCAATAGGCAAAGCAAAAGGATAAGGAGATTTTCCTGCAAAAATATTGGCCTCAAAACCATTTGGATACCCTGCCTCCGTTAAAAGCTGCTTGGCTTTTTGAAGATCAAGTTTAAAAGGTTGCCCTTCTTTTTCATCCAAAGCTCCAAGATTGCCAATGGGAATAAAGCTTGCCCGTGGAATACCAACATCTTTAAGAAGCGTCTTTCCCAAAGTATCATAATCGATAAGATAGCGCATTGCCAAACGCACTTTTTCATTAGCAAAAATAGGATTTGTCACATTGAATCCCCACATGATCACAGATGGAGCCAACACTTTTTCAATCTTAGTATCTGTTGTTGCTTGAAGATCGGCTATATCTTCTGGCATCAAATTACGCGCCACATCAATATCGTGTTTTTCCAACAATAAACGTTGTGTCCCAGGCTCAGCAATATGACGAATGAGAATCTGCTTCAATTTTGCTGGCCCTCCCCAATAATGGGAACTTGCACGCAACAAAATTGCCTCTCCAGAACGCCAGTTTACTAATTGATAAGGACCAACACAAGCAGCGTGACTTGCCAAATAGCGATTTCCCATATCACCATCTTGTTCGTGTTTCATGATTGTTTCACGATCAAGTAAAGCCGCAACACGAGTCGTAAGAATATGTCCAAGGATTATTTCTGCTGGATAAAGCTTGTCAAACTTCATCACCACTGTCTTTTCATCGGGTGCTTGAAGAGTAGAATCAACATTTTGTTCTGTAATGCCATATTCGTTAAATATTGCCGCTGCCGACAACTTCAATTTGACAACCCGCCTCATCCCCCAAACAAGATCATGAGCACCAGCAGGACGACCATCATTAAACTTCAAATCATCACGCAAATGAAAAGTAATGACTGTACCCCCGCCTTCATTTGAAACATCCCAACTCTTTGCTAAAGAAGGCGCTATTTTAGCTGCATCATCTGTAGCGGAATCAATGAGGTTGTCACAAATATTAGCAACGATTTCATTGCCATAGCGTTCATTGATCTGCGCAGGATCAAAAGTCTCGATTGAATCAAGATTCAAAGCCATTACAAGGGTATCGGCCGGTGTTTTTGCTGAAACTGGTTGTACAGCCATCCCCAGAGCCATAAGAGCAGAAACAAAAGGACTGCTCCCTTTTAATATTTTTCTTTTTAAATTCATAGATTTCTCCCTTTAAAGGTTATTGGATAAATTTTCCATGCTACAAAGATACGCAAAATAATAAAATGGGATGAACCATAGGCTCCAAGAGATAAAGTTTTAAAACCTTCACTCCAAAACCTCTTTTAATATCATCAAAGCGCTCCCCCTATTGGCTCAAGTACCTTAATAACAAAGAACCTTCATAAGAATTTGAAATATCGATAAAACAGAAAAATTCGTCAATTTGCCAATGCAACGACCTTTACTCTTTCTTCAAGTTTTTGCTTCACTCCCTTAAAAACAACACCTTCCAATTGGCATCTCATCATTTTTCACAGCAAAAGAAAACACGGAGATCATAAAAAACTGATATTCCTCGCCTTCTCAATATACTTCCATAAAGAATTTTTGCTTCAATATTGCAAAGCCTTTTATCCTTTAGAAATAATAAATTATGCGACATTGGTTGTACGTTTTTTTTTCAGCAAAGAAATTGCCTCTTTCCCATTCAGAGAAGTTGATATGTTCAATCTTAACATTCACACGAACACACCTTCAATGAGAAGAAAAAATCTCTCTTCACAGAATGTCTTGAAAAGATCTTCAACAACACACGCACTCCTCAGCCATAAATTCGGCGTATTGTAAAGCTCAAAAACTTATGCAAAACGCCGAATATATTATGGCTATGCTTTTTATCTATTTGACAGCATTAAAGACCCACTTATTTTTCAATTTTATTATAAAAAATTTGTGGTGCGCTATTCCAAACCCACTTTTTGACATTAGGTGTCATCCCGATAACAGTATATTTCTGGAAGATAAACGCATAAGGTCCTTTTTGCATCAATTCACGTTGTAAATCAGCATATATTTTGGCCCGTTTTTGTGGATCTTTTTGAAATAAAGCCTCTTCAACTTTTTTATTCATCTTTGTATCAAAATACCCATGCTGCCAACTAGGATAGGCTGTATTTTTTGCCTCAAACCGATTATCCGGATTATATATAAGACGTGAAGCCATTGTATGGGGATCTGCAGAATCATTATTCCATCCAACAAAAATCGTATCAAAAGCCCGTGCATAAAGTTTGGAAAACAACTGTGTCCCTGCCAAACGCTCAATTTTAAGATGCACCCCCGCCTGTTCTGCACTATCTTGAAGAGATTGGGCAAGGAGCAGCCTATAAGGATCATTTGAAACGAGGAAATTGGCCTCAAATCCGTTCGGATAACCAGCCTCTGCTAAAAGTTTCTTGGCTTTTTGAATATCAAGCTTAAAAGGCTGCCCTTCTTTTTCATCCAAAGCCCCGAGGTTGCCAAGAGGAATAAAACTTGCCCGTGGAACACCAACGCCTTTTAGAAGCTTTTTACCAAGACCTTCATAGTCTATGAGATAGCGCATCGCCAAGCGTACTTTTTCCTTCGCAAAAATGGGATTTGTCATGTTGAAGCCCCAATACATCATCGATGGCTCTAACACTTCCTCGATTTTAACATCTGTGGTTTTTTGTAGATCTGCAAGATCTTCAGGGGTCAAATTACGGGCAACGTCGATATCATGTTTTTGCAACAATAAACGTTGTGTTCCAGGCTCTGCCACATGACGAATGAGAATCTGCTTCAGTTTAGGAGCTTCTCCCCAATAATGAGAGCTTGCATGCAACAAAAGAGCTTCTCCAGGGCGCCAACTTTTTAACCGATAAGGACCAACACAAGCAGCATGCGTTTTCAAATACTGATTGCCCAGATCGCCATCTTTTTCATGCTTCATAATTGTTTTACGATCCAGCAAAGCTGTCGCAGGACTTGCCACAATATTATTAAGAATAAGTTCTGCTGGATAAGGCTTATCAAATTTCATCACCACTGTTTTTTCATCAGGGGCTTGCAAAGCATCATCAACATTTTGCTCTGTAATGCCATATTCATTAAAAATTGCTGCATTCCCCATCTTCAATTTAACAACCCGCTTCATCCCCCAAATAAGATCATTGGCGTTGGCTTCTCTCCCATCATTAAACTTCAAACCATCACGCAAATGAAAGGTGATTACCGTACTGTGATCATCCCCAGCAACATCCCAATGTGTTGCTAAAGATGGAACCATTTTAGCAGGATTATCTGTAGCACCACTCACCAAATTATCACAAACATTGCGAATAATTTCACTTCCATAAACATCTGTGAGTTGCGCGGGATCAAACGTACTGATTGCATCCATATTCCAAGCCATCACAAGGGTATTCGCCGGCGTTTTTGCTGAAGCCTGTTGTATAAACATCCCCATTGCTATAAGAGCAGAAACAAGAGAGCTGCTATTTTTCAATATTTTTCTGTTCAAATTCATAGACTTTTCCTTTTAAAGTTTATTGTATAAATTCCCCACGCAACAAGAACGTGCAAAATAATGAGATAAGACAAACCATAGGCTCTGAAAAACAATGTGATTAAAACTTTCAAGCGACACCACTTACCAACCACTCCTCCTGCCACACTTATAAAGCTAACCCTCAATATGCATCAAAAAACAATTTAATATAAATAAATGGTATAACCGATATCAAAATCTACTGATGATATCACAGCGTCTACCCTTGAAGACTATTAAGACAGAAATTCTTTCTCTTTTGTCGAGCAAGCTTATCTCTCCTTTTTTCTTCTAGCGTTTTTTCCGCCATCAAAGCACTCCCCTGTTAGTGCAAGCACCTTAATAATAAAAAGCCTTAACAATAATTTGATCTTTCAACAAAACAGAAAAATTCACTCATTTTTCAATATCAAGCACCTCTCCGCCTTCTGCAAAATGAATTTTTCCATAATTCCCCACTCAATAACAAGCTCCTCATTATATCTTAATATCTTATTTCAAAACAAAAAGAGCATAAGCACCATAAACTCCTGATATTTCGCACACATCCGTACAGAACAAAAATTTTTTCAACAGCCTATTTTAATACCTTTGCTCCTTTAATAACACTCAATTCATTGCCTGTATTTTTCAGCAAAAAATATCTTTTCAATTCACTAAGGTTGAAATATCTAAATATAATTCCTATATAAGCACAGCATTATCAGAATAGATAGTCTTTTTTAAGTAAATTGCTTGGAAATATTATTTCTATACACGAAATAATAATAAGTCCGTTACAAAATCTTTAACGGATGAGAACTTTCACTCTGATGCGAAACATTAAAACGTTATAAAAATTCCCTTACAAATCCTTAGAAAAAAGGATTTTTTATTTAATAAAAGAAGTCCCCTGAAAACAACGCAAGAAATAATAAAAATACGCGTATATTTTAACGACCGGCACCGATATTACACCAGTACAAAGGTGATAAAAAAATAAGAAAATATTTTTCCTTTATGATAATAATATAACAAAAACACTAGAGATTCGAAAGTATATTTAAATGAGCCGAAAGAAAAAATTGACAAATTCTTTTTATGTATTTCTTAAAGAAATATTCAGCAGTATCAGTCTAAAATTACTTATCCTTTCATTCTTCATTGGTATTGTAATGAAATTTTTTGGATGGACACCTCACAACCTCATACACAAAATAATAGATTTTCTTCACTCTTTATGGGGAACAGGATTTATAACGCTTAAAAACTTCTTCCACATAACCATGACGGGCGCTATTATTGTTGTGCCTATTTTTCTTGTCTTACGCATTTTTCATAAAAAATAAACGCCTTATAACATTTTTTTTCGCTAATCTTTTCGAAAAATCAAACGACATAAAAATCCTGTGGTCACAGCAATAATCACCGCAAAAATACCATAGAGGAAACGATACTTGTGCGCCGCATAGAAAATTGTATAAGCGATATGTGCTTTAACAATTTCAAGAGTCGTTGTTGCACTATCAATAAACTGCCCATCACGAAAAAGATAAGCACGAGCCTTATAATGCCCAACAGGAATATTGGCAGGTAAACGAAAATGTGCTGTGAAAAGTTTATCAGAACCAAAACGAACACCGCCTACTTCTTCATAATAAAGACTTTTAGCTTTTTGCAGTTTTATAAGTTCATCACGAAAAATTTGTACTTTTTTCTGATCCTTTTCATCTGTCTGTAATGGTAAATAGAGTACCCCTACCCCCAAACGTTTATAATCTTCGATGCTGGTAATATCATCAATTTCACGCGTTGTGACCATAGAGTAAAAAAGAGGAACATTTTTAAAAATAAGGGAATCCGTATTAACCCATACACCGGCATTGCGTTTTTTTTCCCGCATGATCATTGGCCGAGTTTGTCCTTCCAAGCTTACAACAACATCATAACGGTTCTGTTGAGAATATAATGGATCAATATTTTCCAAAACACCAGCAATATAAAGATCACGACCCGCAAAATTTGTATCCACCGTAATCGTATTCGTTGTGACGATAATTTGGACAGTTTCGTGATCAATTTGATCAATAAATGTTTTTTCTGTTGTCCCCACATGTGACCATGTAGAAAAAGAAACAAAACAAAAGCAACTTGCAATGATGCATAAAGAAAATAATCTACCCATTTTTATCTCATAAGAATATCCAGAGAGAAAAGATTATCAGGGCGTATAAATAATTGAAAAGCAAGACGCATACACACAATCAACACCAAACACGCAAGGGCCATACGCAATTGTTCAGCCTTTAACTTCCGTCCAGCCCGTGTTCCATATTGTGCACCAATACTTCCTCCAAGCATTAACAAAAAAGCCAAGACAATATCAACGGACTGATGAGTCATACTTTGCAAAACTGTCGTGAAAGAAGACACAAATGTAATCTGAAAAAGTGAAGTCCCTATCACAACATTGGTTGGAACACGCAGAAGGTAAATCAATGCAGGGATCATAAAAAATCCCCCACCAATTCCCATAATAGAAGACAACAACCCAACAATAAGACCAATCCCTAACACTGGAATAATGCTGACATAGATCATAGAAGCTCGGAAACGCATTTTTAACGGTAAGCGATGAATCCAGTTATGTCGATGTCGACTTGCAAGACGAACATTGGCTTTTCCTAACCTACGCTTGCGCCTCATATCATACCAGCTTTCAACAATCATCAAGCTTCCTATACTTCCAAGAAGAATCACATAAAGAAGCGAAATCATAAGATCTAATTGACCTAACTTTTTCAAAACAGAAAAAATCTGAATCCCAATTAATGAACCACCCCCTCCTCCCATGGCCAAAATAATGCCAAGCTTGATATCAAGAGTCCGTCGTCTAAAATGTGTAATAGCCCCCGTTACAGATGATGCAATCATCTGGTTGGCCCCTGTTCCAACAGCAATAGCAGGAGGAATATTATAAAAAATCAATAAAGGCGTAATGAGGAAACCACCACCAATGCCAAAAAGTCCTGAAAAAAAACCAGCAACGACTCCCATACCAATCAAGATCAGCATATTGAGTGACATTTCAGCAATTGGCAAATAAATACTCACTGGCAGAACCTTTAAGATAATTTGAGGCTTTTTAGCAATTGGAGAGTCTTTCTCCAACTCTCCTCTTTTCCAATAATCTCTGTTGCGTGTTTAAAAGGATAATTTCAATTGCCATAGCTTTCGCACAATTTATGAATGCGTAATACATTTCACATCTATTAACATCAACAGCGTAAAAACTAAAAAAAACGAGCTCCTTTTAAAAAGCTATAAAAACATAACGTTATCGCACCCATAAATGCAACGGTTAAAAAACAAAGGGCTCTTTTTTTTAACCAATAAGATAAAAAAGAGACATGTCTGCGGGACTGCACCTTTAAGGCAGGGGAAAAATCATTCTCAGTGCAATGATGAGGTACTGAACAATGGTTAGATGCTGGAACTCCTATACCTTTTTCTTCTATCACAGTATGCTCCGCTGCTCCTTCAGTCTTTTTAAAAGAAGACTTCAGAGCATCACTTGGAAAAAGTGCATCATTGGGTAGAGAGCTTTTATTTTCTTGCTGCAACGCATTTTCAGCATTTATTTGGAGTGGCGTTAAACTGTTTTGTCCTGAAAAACTTTGCGCCTTTTGAAGGAATAAGCGTTCTTGATTTCTCTCACATTCCATATGAGCAAGTTTCTGCACAACGGAATCAGATAATTTTGAATGAGGCATCCGTCGTGTTGCAGCCTCTTCTAAGCTTTTTTTTTCACTCTGTAAACTTTGAACAAGTGTTTTAATCTGCTCTAAAGACTCAAAAAGTCTTTTTTCCCTTTGGCGACGAATATAATATTCAGCCAAAATGGCTCGGCTAATGTCATCTAAGTAAGATTTAAAATGTTCTTCGACAGTCCCCTGCGGATTCAAAGGACGAGGTAAATGCTTCATTTGCATTTGTTCATAAACAGTGCGTAATTTTTGAGCAATATCCGACATTGTTACTTCCACAGGCGTATCCACTCTCCCCTTCTGCTTAATAAAAAAAGAAGGCTGATCACTCCGAACCTGATTGGCAACCTGGTCGATCGTATGACCCTTCGTATTCACAAATGCCTACCCCTCATTAACTTTTTTGAAAAGAATCGAAAGAAATGATGAGAAAGAGTACTCTATTTTAGTAAATAGAGCTTTAAGAACTCCCAATTTTTTGCCAATTTTTTTGTTAGAAATATTTTTTCCAATCTTTATCTAAAATATTTGTCTAATATTGATCCCCAATATTTGAAAGAAAGGTCTTTAATTTTTCTTCCCTCAAAATTTGAAACGTAAAATCATGCCCCCATTTTTATTTTTTCACTTATTTTTCATCGTATAAAGTCCCTATTGCACCATCATAAAAAAAGCCTATGAAATGAAAAAAGAATATTCTCACAAGAGAGATTGATTTTTTTACTTTTTATTCAAGCAAATAAGGCAATTATAAAAATGCAAAAGAAATGACGACGAGAAAGTACACGTAAACATAAAAAAACTTATATGAAAGAGAACATAAGTTATAAATGAGACTTCATTCTAAACAATTTGGTTTCTTATGCGTATTGCTATAAACTTGTGACCAGACAAACAAAGAGGATCATCATGAAGATAATTGTCGCTGTCAAACGTGTTGTTGATTATAATATCAAGATACGCGTCAAACCCGATAATACAGGCGTTGATCTGTCTCACGTAAAAATGTCTATGAATCCTTTTGACGAGATAGCCGTTGAGGAGGCAATTCGCCAAAAAGAATCTGGTAAAATTTCAGAAGTTGTTCTTGTTTCAATTGGACCAGAAGCAGCCCAAGAAACTTTACGAACAGGACTTGCCATGGGAGCTGATCGCGCACTTCTTGTCACAACAGATGAAACACTTGAACCCTTAAGCGTCGCTAAGGTTCTCAAAGCCATTGTTGATGAAGAAAAACCCGATATGGTCTTTTTAGGAAAACAAGCAATTGATGATGATAACAACCAAACGGGACAAATGCTTGCCGCTCTTCTTGGTTGGGGACAGGCAACTTTTGCCTCACATCTTAACATAGAAAATGGGCATGCTACCGTTACGCGTGAGGTTGATAATGGAACACAAACCCTTTGCCTTCCCCTTCCCATGGTTATGACAACCGATCTACGGCTCAATGAGCCACGTTACACCTCTCTCCCCAATATCATGAAAGCAAAAAAGAAAAACATTGAACAAAAAGCTCTTGCTGATCTTGGCATCGATACGAAAGCACGCCTAACAATTTTAAGTGTTGAAGAGCCCAAACCCCGTCAATCTGGGATTAAAGTTGCTAATGTGGTAGAGCTTATCAGCGCACTAAAACAAAAAAACTGCATTTAATATTCTCTAGAGTAAAAGCAATACTCACATAAAAGGGTAAAAATTTATGGCAATTCTTTTATTAGCCGATCATCATACAGAAGAAACCGCAAAAGCACTCACCGCTGCGCACGCACTCAAGAGCGATATCGATATTTTAGTTTGTGGAGAAAACATTCAAACGATAGCAGAAAAGAGTGCTAAACTTAATGGTGTGCGGCAAGTTCTTATTGCTGACGCTGATTATTTAGCCCATCAACTTGCCGAGCCTATAGCCGATACAATTATCACATTAGCCAATGATTATGATGTGATCATGGCGCCATCCAGCAGTACTGGAAAAAATGTGATGCCGCGCGTAGCTGCCCTTCTTGATCTTATGCAAATTTCAGATATTACCGCCGTTCTTTCACCCGATACCTTCAAACGACCCATTTATGCAGGCAATGCAGTTGAAACTATCCGCAGCCATGATCACACAAAGATTATCACCGTTCGCACAGCCTCTTTCACACAAACGCCTTCCCAAAATAATTCTGCACCCATTAAAACAATAACACCAGCGCCCAATCCCAATCTTTCTTCTTTTGTAAGAGTAGAAACCAACAAAAGTGATCGTCCTGATCTTACCTCTGCACGTGTTATTATCTCAGGCGGGCGTGGTCTTGGTTCACAAGAACAATTTATGACCCTTCTTCTTCCCCTTGCAAACAAATTAAATGCTGCTTTAGGGGCCAGCCGCGCAGCAGTTGACGCAGGTTATGCTCCTAATGATTGGCAAATTGGACAAACAGGAAAAGTCGTTGCCCCTAAACTCTATATCGCTGTTGGCATTTCCGGTGCAATCCAGCATTTAGCCGGTATAATGGATGCACAAATTATTGTTGCCATTAACAAAGATGAAGAAGCACCCATCATGCAAATTGCCGATTACGCCCTTGTCGGTGATCTCCACCAAATTATTCCAGAATTGGAGAAAGCTTTATAAGCCATGAAAGCACCTCTGCATGACCAGCGTGAAAGTATGGAGTTTGACATCGTCATTGTCGGAGCAGGTCCTGCAGGGCTTTCCGCTGCAATTCGTCTGAAACAAATTAATCCTGAACTTTCTGTCACAATTGTTGAAAAAGGGACTGAAGTTGGAGCCCATATTCTCTCTGGCGCCGTTGTTGATCCCATCGGTATTGATACACTCCTACCGGAATGGAGAAGTGACCACGACCATCCCTTCACAACCCCTGTTACCCGTGACCAGTTTTTTTTTCTAAAACCTCACAAAGCGACACGATTGCCCAATATCTTGCACCCCAAAATCTTATCCAATGACGGGTGTTATATCGTTTCACTTGGGAATGTTTGCCGCTGGCTAAGCAAAAAAGCCGAAGCACTAGGTGTAGAAATTTATCCAGGTTTTGCCGCAACAGAGACCATCCAGAATGAGAACGGAGCCATCATTGGTGTCCTCACGGGGGATATGGGACGTAATAAAGATGGAACTCCTGGAAAAAATTATATGCCTGGTATGGCATTATTGGCAAAATATACACTAATTGCGGAAGGCGCACGCGGCTCCATTGCAAAACGACTGATACAAACGTTCAACCTTAGCAAGAATCGTGAACCCCAAAAGTTTGGTCTTGGTCTCAAAGAGCTCTGGGAAATTAAACCGCAAAAACACCAACGCGGTTTAGTTCAACATTTCACCGGTTGGCCCTTAGACAGTCATACCGGTGGAGGTGGTTTTCTTTATCACCAAGAAAACAATATCATTTCTATCGGTTTTGTTGTGCACTTAGATTACAAAAACCCTTATCTTTCTCCTTTTGAAGAATTTCAACGTTTTAAAACACATCCAAAACTCTATGAAACCTTCAAAGGTGCAAAGCGTCTTTCCTATGGTGCCCGTGTTATCAGTGAAGGAGGGTGGCAATCTGTACCAAAGCTCACCTTTCCTGGTGGCGCGCTTATTGGCTGTTCTGCTGGCTTTGTCAATGTTCCTCGTATCAAAGGATCACACAATGCCATCTTATCAGGCATATTAGCCGCCGATAAAATTGCTACCGCTCTTGCACAAGGACGTACCCATGATGAGGTCAAAGAAATCGAAGAACAATGGCGAAAAGGACCCATTGGCAAAGATCTTTATAAAGTGCGAAATGCCAAACCGCTATGGGCAAAATATGGGACAAAATATGGAATTAAACTTGCCGGTTTTGATATGTGGTGGCAACAACTGTTTGGATTTTCCTTATTTAAAACACTCTCCCATGGCAAGGAAGATTATGCTTGTCTTGAACCAGCAGAAAAATTTCACCCCATTGCTTACCCAAAGCCCGATGGTATTATAACTTTTGACCGCCTTACAAGTGTTGCCCTTTCCAATACGCACCATGAAGAAAATCAACCTTGTCATTTAAAAATAGCCTCGTTGGAAAAACAAAAGGACTCCGAATATGCAATCTATGGAGGACCTTCTACACGCTATTGCCCCGCCGCTGTCTACGAATGGCTAGAGTCTCATGATCATCTAACGTATAGGATCAACGCTTCAAATTGCATACATTGTAAAACGTGCGACCTCAAAGATCCAAACCAAAACATCATTTGGACCTGTCCACAAGGCAGCGAGGGTCCCTTCTACCCCAATATGTAACCTCTCCCCAATATCATCATTATTCATTCTCCTAAAATTGAAATAGACAAAACGCAATGAATCAAAATATTTCCCTTAAGATCAGAAATCTATCAATCACCTTCATGCATAAGATCTTTCACGATACAAAAAGTTATCCTCTTGTGAAGTGATCAACTATTTCGCAAGGAGGCACGAGCAAATAAGCCGTTGTAATGATAAAAATGTGCTGGTAAAAAGTGAGCAAAAATAACTTATGAGTACGGATAATATCTTGTAGTAAGGGGAATTTGATGAAGAGAAAAGAGCATGTGTGAGAATGCATATTTTATAGGTGCGCATGCTTATTCGTCCCCCATCATAGAGCCAGGGCTTTATCTTGTAGCAACGCCTATTGGAAATCTTGCAGATATTACGCTTCGTGCTTTGCAAGTGCTGGCAGGCGTTGATATTTTAGCGTGTGAGGATACGCGAGTAACACGTGTTTTGTTGCAACGTTACGGTATTCAAAAAAAAGCTTTTCTCTATCATGAATATAATGCGCAAAAAGCAGGTCCAAAGCTCTTAACGGCTTTAGCGGAAAATAAAACGATAGCACTTGTTTCAGATGCGGGAACACCGCTTATTTCTGATCCTGGATTTCGATTAGTCGAAGCAGCCCGTAAGGAAGGTCATAAAATTATTCCGATCCCTGGAGCATCAGCTCTTTTAGCAGCTCTGATACCAACAGGGCTTCCTACAGATAGCTTTTTCTTTGCAGGTTTTTTAAGTGCACGCAAAGCGCAGCGTCAAAAACGATTAGAACAATTAAAAGAGATTCCAGCGACTTTGATTTTTTATGAATCACCGCATCGTCTTATTGAAACTTTACAAGATATGGTCACTCTTTTTTCGGCGGATAGACCTGCTGCCATTTGTCGTGAATTAACAAAAAAGTTTGAAACTGTAGACGTTTCTAATTTGGGAAGTTTGTTGGAAAGTTATAAAAAACAGACACAGATTCGTGGGGAAATTGTTGTGCTTGTTGGAGAATCATCATCGCCTTTTTTAAATGTAATAAGTGATCAAGAAGTTGATGAAATGTTATTAGAACACGCACAGACACATTCCACGGCTCAAGCCGCAGCTTTGGTTGCAAAAAAGACTGGGTTTAAAAAGCAGGAACTTTTTCAGCGGTTAATTTTTCTAAAAAATATGTAAAATAATGCGTAAGATGATACAAAAAAGACAGAGACAAAAATCTTTTTATCGGGGAGTTCGTGCAGAAAAATTGGCCGCTTGGTGGTTGCGTTTCAAAGGATTCCACATAGCCGAAATGCGTTTTAAAACAAAGTGTGGAGAAATTGATTTAATTGCACGACGTGGAAATCTTGTGTTAATTGTTGAAGTTAAAG
Organism: Bartonella sp. AU55XJBT; assembly: GCF_028618525.1. The sequence continues at coordinate 64,067 of NZ_JAQITC010000010.1, forward strand.
CACGTTCAACGCTGGTAGAAGCAATGGAAGCGGTTTCCCATATGAATGAAAGGCGAATTGAGGCAGCAGCCGATATTTGGCTCGCACGACAAAAAGATTATGCCCTTTTGTCTGTACGCTTTGATTTGATAGCAATTTTACCTTGGCGCTTGCCACAACATATCCCAGCATTTTTTACCTCTGATCAATAAGATGCGAATCACGTTTTAACCATACTCAATAAAAAACATTTCGCCTTTATGTGTATATGCGTTAAAAAGTCTATAACCGTTTGAGCGCTATAAGGAGCGAAATATGGATGATTATGAAAAGTTTGCAACAGGTTTGCTCATTGTTTTTGGAGCGCTGATTATTGGTGGTTTAATGGCAATGCATATTGTACTGATGAATAAACCAGGTTTTTTATTTGCATTAGCTGCAGCTGTTGTTGGTTGGTTTTCTGCTTTTGCTGTTCTATTTGACAAGCCAAAAATCTATTTGGGGTTGATTATTCTTGCAATGCTCTGCGTTGCTTCTTCAATTAGCATTTATGTTAGTTAAAACATCTAAGCTGTTGATTGAGATTCATTTAAAAATGCAAAACTGAGGAATAAAAATGAAACTTGGTTTTTTGGGAACAGGCACAATCAGCGCTTCAATGATTGAGGGACTCATGACAAGCGCCTTTAATGTTTCTTCCATTATTGTTTCACCGCGCAATACACAAACAGCAGAGCGTCTTTCACGCACTTATGATAAGGTTATGATTGCTGAAAATAACCAAGCGTTGCTCGATGTGAGTGATTGTGTTTTTCTTTGTTTGCCCAACCAAATTGCAGAAGACGTTTTGCGCTCTCTTCGTTTTCGTCCAGAACAGTTGGTTATTTCCGTTCTCGCTATGGCAAAAGCAGCAGAAGTGGAAGAGTGGATCAACCATAAAGTTTATCGTGCTGTTCCGTTACCTTTTGTTGCAGAGTGTAAAAATTTGACACCCATTTATCCCGATCATCCCTTTTTACGCACCTTATTTGATACATTGGGGGGCACATTGGTGCTAGAGAAGGAAGAACAGTTTAATCTTTTTATGACAGCAGGCTCTCTTATGGGCGTGTATTTTAATTTTATAGAAACAGCTCATCAATGGTTTATAACACAGGGGTTGAAAAAACAGCAATCAGCAGAGTTTCTTACCATGATGTTTGGAAATCTTACGGATGAAATGCGTAAAATTATAGCAACGGATCATTCTACCTCTCTTAATTTTGCACTGCTTGAAAAAGAGTTTTCAACAAAGGGAGGAACAAATGAATTTTTGTCAAATTATTTTTCTCATCAAGGAGGAAGAAGAGCTTTAACAACGGCTCTTGAAGCGACTTTACAAAAAATGAACACTTCTAAAAAAACTTAACCAACATTTTTTCTCATCTCAAAGATGAGAGTTATGAATCAATTAATTTAGCTTTTTGTGAACATGAATTGATAAAATTGTCTGCTATAGATCCAAGAGCAAGACAAATGGGCTTTTTAAATGTCTATCCCTTTAATTTATCCCTTCATTTAATTAACATGAATAGAAATAAATCTTTTTGACTAATCTTCAAGATACTTTTATAGCACCAAATTGCTTATAGAAAGATAATTTATCCTTTAACATTTGAATGAAAATACTGACGAAATCTTTTCCCGCTTTACTTTCTTTTATCATGAAATAAAAAATGTTTGTTTATTAAAAGAAGAAACAACATTGAGAAAGAAAAGAGTATAATGGGTATGATTTATCTCTTTTATTTAAGTAAAAATGATATGAGATCTATACAACACTCCATAAAAGTTTTTACGTTATACCCTTCACAGGCACTCTCATGAAATAGATGAAACGCTATTGGGAAGTATTCTCTTTTAAAACAAGCGCTTGCATAAGAAACATACATGTACTCTTGAAAATTTTGGCGTAAAAAGCATATCCTAATAAAAACAACGAAAAATGAAAACGTGAAAGAATGCATCATCTCCACTTTTTTAAAAATCTTTCTTTCAATGCTTTTGAACATAGAAAAACCGAATAAAAAGATGATGATAGAAGATCATTTTCTCCGGATATCTCCCTTACAAAGGAGCAACTATTTTTATATCTTTCATCGTTATGTTTTAGCAAACTTTCTTAAACAAACATACATTCAAAAGAACTTATTTTTTATTTGATCAACAATTGTACGATACAGTTGAGCATGTTCGCCATCAGGCTGAGCAACAAAAATAGGGACCCCCTCATCTGAAGAAAATCGTAAAGCTGCATCAAGCGGTATTTCCGCTAAGAACGGGACCTCTCGACGTTCCGCTTCTCCTCGTGCTCCACCATAACCAAAAATATCGTAGCGTTTTCCTGTATCAGGAGCGATAAAATAACTCATATTCTCAATCAGTCCTAAAATAGGAACATTGACTTTCATGAACATTTCTATCGCTTTACGTGCATCAACTAAAGCAAGATCCTGGGGCGTAGAAACAACCAACGCCCCCGTTAATTGTACCTGCTGTGCAAGCGTTAGTTGTGCATCCCCTGTACCTGGTGGCATATCCACGACTAAAACGTCCAAAGGTCCCCATACAACATCTCGTAACAATTGCGTTACAGCAGCCATAACCATAGGACCACGCCATACCACGGGCTTTTCTTCCTCAACCAAAAAGCCCATTGACATTAATTTAAGACTGAATTTTTCAAGAGGTTGAATCTTTTTTCCTCCCATGAGCTGTGGTTTTTGGTTAACAAGTCCTGTCAAACGTGGCAAAGATGGACCATAGATATCTGCATCCATCACCCCTGTTTTGAAACCTGAATCTTGTAAAGCTAAGGCGATATTGATCGCCATCGTCGATTTTCCCACTCCTCCTTTTCCAGAAGCAACAGCCATGACATGACGCACACCTTCTACGGGCATTTTCACAGGCAAGAGATTCGCTCTACGTCGAGGCGTTCCCTTTGTTGTTTTTTCTGCTGTAAGCGTGACAACAACAGATTTCACTCCTTCCAAAGCACAGACCAACTCTTCAGCAGAACGGCGCAATGCTTCCCATTCTTGCACACGTCCATCAGGAACTGTAATGGAAAAGAAAACCTTGCCATCAGCAATTAATATTTCTGAAAGAAGCCCCAACGATACAATATCGCTTTCAAGACCTGGTCCTGTAACTTTACGTAACACGTTGCGGACAGCCTCACTTGTGATAGGATCCACGCTCTTTCCTCTCTATAAAATACCAACAAATACAAGCATACGAACGAAAAATACTGACAGGTCGATCACCTAACATTTTCTACTTTAGTTAAGAGTTACAAAGTATAAATGACTTACATTTTATCTCTTCAAAAACACAAAACCACCCTATAAATAAAAAACTCAGGCATAAAATCTGCTATTAAAAGACTATCAATCACGTTTGTGCGCTAACACTTTAATAAATATTTTGATAAGGATTTTATAAAACACAAAACTTGAGAAAAACTCGTAATATCAAAGTATTTTTTTAATTGAGCATACAATAATCTGTCACGCGTTCTTTAAGTCTTTAACGTTCTTGTCATTCATTTTCTGTAGACTCAATCGTTATTTTCTGACATTTTCAAATTATCATAAAAAAAGTGTCATAAACAGTTATAAGGTGTTTTATATTTTTTCAAGCGTAAGAAAAACAATCTGAGATTGACTTTTTTCATATTTTTTCTTATGGGTTAACAGCTGTCTGATAGAATAAAATTGTTCATCACGCGCAGAACTGCTCATAAAACGAAGATTAAGAAGGGCCGCACGCCGCGGTATTTAAATAAATGAAACGTACGTACCAACCCTCTAAACTTGTCCGTAAACGCCGCCATGGATTTCGTGCACGCATGGCTACAGCTGGCGGACGTAAAGTTATTGCTGCAAGACGTGCTCGTGGACGTAAGCGGCTCTCTGCTTAACCATTTAAATTTTCACAACCGTTGAGGACTACTCATTATTTCTTCGTTGTGAAGCTTTTGTTATGAACCTCTAATGCTTGGTCAGCCAATCATTTAGTGAAATTGCGAGATGTTCTTTTATGAAGAAAAAACATCCCTGCCGCATTCGCAAAAGAGCAGACTTTTTGGCTGTTCGTACAGGAGAGAAACGTCGTGGTCCTTTATTTTTACTCGAAGTTAAATCTCGTGAACAAACAACAGAAAGAAAATCTTCTCTTGTTGCGCGTGTAGGCTTCACTGTTACCCGTAAAAACGGTAATGCTGTAAAACGTAATCGTATCAAAAGGCGTTTGCGTGAAGCCGTGAGAGTTGGTGTAACAAATCACATGGAAGCAGGGACTGACTATGTCATTGTAGCGTATCGTGACGCATTACATGTGCCTTTCACATCTTTAATTAGTGAATTAAATCGGCGAATAAAACCAAAAACAAAACATCAGCAACGACAACAAGGGAATACGAATGGAATATAACCGCAATTTCTTTATCGCTATTGGCTTATCTTTCGTAGTGCTCATCGCATGGCAGTTTCTTCATGTTGCTCCCAGACAAGCAAAGTTACAAAAACAACAAGTCATCGCACAACAACAGCAATTATCAAAACAACAGTCAGCCCTTTCTACGACCACGACAAATTCTTCTGAGGATCCCTCAACGCATCAAGCAACATCGATCATCGAACACTTAATGACTCCTGAAATCCGGAAAGCTGTATTAGCCAAAACAGAGCGTGTCGCGATCAAAACCAATGAACTGGAAGGCTCTATTAATCTTGTTGGTGCAAAATTTGATGATCTTCACCTCAAGAGATATCGTGTAACCGTCGATAAAAAATCACCGGAAATCGATTTGCTGAATCCTAAAGGATTTAAAACAACCTATCTTGCTGAATTTGGTTTTGCAAGTGCATCCTTGCCAGCAAAAGCTTTACCTCAATCCGATACACAGTGGCAAATAGAGGGAAACAATACAACCCTGACCCCTTCAACACCCATCACTTTAATCTATAATAACGGACAGGGGCAAATCTTCCGCCGTACCCTTTCTGTTGATGATCATTACATGTTTACCATTGAGGATTCTATTAGCAATGAAAGTGATCAACCGATTTATCTCTCATCCTATGCCCGCGTTGCACGTGCAGCACCACCAGAACATACCAATGCCACCTATTTGCTTCATGAGGGGATGATCGGTATTGCAGGGGATTCGCTCAAAACTGAAAAATATAAAACCTTAGCAGAGCTTGATCCAAATCCTGATAATGAACAAAAGAGTATGACTTTTTCCAAAGTAACAGGAGGCTGGATTGGTATTACCGATAAATATTGGGCTGTAGCGGTTATTCCCCCGCAAGATAAAGAATATACAAGCCGTTTTATTTATTTTGATCGTTTGCAAACGCATTATCAATCTGACTTGCTGGGATCACTTTTAACGATTGCCCCCAATGAAACAAAAACCGTTACAAATCGTCTCTTTGCAGGTGCAAAACAAGTTGAAATCATTAATCACTATCAAAATGACCTAAAAATCAATAAGTTTGCTCTTTTAATTGATTGGGGCTGGTTTGATTTCATCACCAAACCAATGTTTTCCCTCATTGATATTCTTTATAAACAAACAGGAAATTTTGGTATTGCCATCCTTCTTGTTACAGTGCTCTTAAAAACACTTCTTTTCCCTCTTGCCAATAAATCTTATAAATCCATGGCGCGTATGAAGCTTCTACAACCACGGTTGCTAGAAATAAAAGATAAATATCCTGATGACCGAACCAAACAACAGCAAGCAATCATAGAACTGTATAAAACCGAAAAAATTAATCCTCTTGCCGGTTGTTGGCCGATGTTGGTTCAATTTCCAATATTCTTTGCTCTTTATAAAGTTCTCTATATCACCATTGAAATGCGCCATGCACCTTTCTTTGGCTGGATTCAAGATTTAGCAGCCCCCGATCCAACGTCTCTTTTCAACTTGTTTGGTCTCTTGCCTTATACAACGCCAGCATTTCTTATGATTGGTGCATGGCCTTTGATTATGGGAATAACGATGTTTTTACAAATGCGTATGAATCCGGCTCCTCAAGATCAAACCCAAGCGATGATTTTCACATGGATGCCTGTTGTCTTTACTTTTATGCTTGCCTCTTTCCCTGTTGGTCTTGTCATCTATTGGGCGTGGAACAATATATTGTCCATCATTCAGCAAGGTATCATGATGAAACGCCAAGGAGTTAAAATTGAGCTTTTTGATAATTTGAGAGCCATGTGGAGAAAATCACCCAAAAAAGAAGTGCAAGCCCCAAAAGAAGTGCAAGAATGACAAGAGATTCTTCCCTTTCTGGAATTTTTTCTCGCAATTGGGTTTTTATTCGTGGTGTGCCAGCCATACGCTTTCTTCCCCCTGAAGGACCACCAGAAATCGCATTTGCGGGACGTTCCAATGTTGGAAAATCATCTTTAATCAACGCACTTGTCCAGCAAAAAGGCTTAGCGCGAACCTCAAATACACCAGGACGCACTCAAGAGCTGAATTATTTTGTCCCCGATGGCTTCAGTGGACAACAAGGAGACCTTCCCCCTTTCGCATTGGTAGATATGCCAGGTTATGGTTTTGCTGCTGCACCTAAAAATCTGGTTGATGCTTGGACAGATTTGATTTTTAGCTATTTACGGGGACGCACAACACTAAAGCGTGTATATCTCTTGATTGATTCACGACACGGAATCAAAAATAATGACGAAGATATTCTTGCACTCCTTGATAAGGCAGCCATTTCTTACCAAATTGTTTTGACAAAAAGCGATAAAATCACATCAAATGCTTTAGAAAAATTAATGATGACCACACAAACAAAACTTCTCAAACGTCCAGCAGCATATCCTGAGATCCTTGCAACCTCTTCAGAAAAAGCATGCGGTTTGGAAGAATTACGTGCTGCCATTTTGCAAACCATTGCATAAAAGAAAGCATTCATATTATTAACAATTTATTAAGCATAATTGCCAGCAGCTGCTAATGATCTTGTACTTCTCATCAAGCATCTTTATAAAAAGGGATGACTTGAAAGAATTCTTATCCACTCTATTTAGTTGTGTAAATTATGCTGACACTTTTTCACTCTCCCCTCTCCACTGCTTCGCGCTTCATACGCCTCATTCTTGGGGAATATGGTGTAACCACTCAACTGATTGAAGAATATGAATGGGCGAAAAGACATGAATTTCTTGCTCTCAATCCCGCCGGTCATGTTCCTGTTTTTCTTGATGAACACGAAGTGCCATTATCAGGTCCCTTTGTTATCTGTGAATATTTAGATGAAACCCATGGAAGTTTACGACAAGACAATAAACTCTTTCCGGAAAATCCTTTAGATCGTGCTGAAGTCCGACGTCTCAATGATTGGTTTTTAAATAAATTTGAAAATGAAGCAACACGCCATATTGTACGAGAACGAATTCATAAACGTGAAATGCCCCTCGCCATTGGCGGTGGCGCTCCCAATTCACAAATTTTACGCAATGCACGGGCCAATATCCCACCCCATATGAACTATCTCAATTGGCTCTGTGCCTCTCGTGATAGTTTAGTGGGTTCTTCCCTGTCCTATGCTGACCTATCAGCAGCAGCCGCTGTTTCTGTCCTTGACTTTCTAGGGGAAATTGACTGGGAACAATCCCCTGCAGCCAAAGACTGGTATATGCGGATTAAATCACGACCTTCTTTTCGTTCTCTTTTAACAGATCGTGTCCGTGGAATTGTTGCAAGTACTCACTATGCTGATCTTGATTTCTAGTCTCCTCTCACAAACACAAGTAAAAGTGATATTTTACCTAAAGGAGACTTCCCCATTTATAAATTTTTATATCTGCGTATAAAAAATACAAGAATAGATTGATTCATAATTCCATTGAACAGAAACTAAAAATCCACCATAATCTCTTATTTCAAGCCCTCTTATCATGCACCCCAAAAATCATTTTTACAAAAAGATCAGTATAGAGATAAAAATATTTAACAAAGGGTTTTAAAATCTCTTTTTAAAGACGAGAGCTGTAGCGCCATTGAAAGCTAAGAAAATAAAATAACAATACTTAATACATGTTACCCTCCATTCTTCCCAATCTATGAAAAAACGCAGTGTATAACATGCACACTATTTGCTTTTAATAAAAAAAGCACCATCATGCATTTTTACAAAATAACGATTTTTTCAACTGCTCTCTCTAAAAAATAAAGAATCCGACCAACGTCCGTGTGTCAATAATGCAACTTCTCAGACATCTTCCTGTTTCTTCTTCCTTTGATGTACTTTATTCATAGACAAAATATTGATTTAAAATGATAAATTTTAAAATTGAATCATGAATTTTAAATACTTTTCAGGCATGATCTTCCTCAATTGAATCAATTAAAATCTTTTTCTTATGCGTCATAAGGGGGGATTGGGGTGCAAAAAAATTGTATAAGAAAAGAATAAAAATACCTATGAATCATTCCAAGGTCCAAAAGCTAACAAAGCGTATGAGAGTGCCAATTTGCGCTTTTATGAAACATATTTCTTTAAGACAAGCGCATAAGTCAAGTGTATTTTATTTAAGGTGTTTATTTTATATGAAGGACGCGTCCCATAAAAGAACGAGAGAAATAAAAACGCCAAGCAATGAACAAGCCCTATTAGGCTTTTCAAGCAAGCCTCACCCTATCCATCACACACTTGAACAAAAAACATCTCTCTGTAAATTTGTAAATCTTATCCCACTTCCCCTAAACGATAAAATTTTTTCCTATAAAGAAAAAGAACGGTTGGAAAGAAGGCAAGAATTTGCCTATACTACGAGGCAGTAAAGCATCATAAGGAGATAAAAATGCGCCTTACAGTTGTTGGTGCAAATGGAAGAATGGGACGTGAACTCATTACAACAATCCGGCAGAGGAAAGATGTAGAGCTTTGTGCTGTTCTTGTACGCAAAGGCTCGCCTTTTGTAGGAAAAGATGCCAGTACCTTAATTGGTTTAGATTCTCTTGGGGTTTGTATCACAGATGATCCCGAAAAGGCTTTTTCAAACACAGAAGGGATTGTAGATTTTTCACAACCCCAAGCGAGTATTCTTTATGCTCACTATGCTGCTCAAAGAAAACTTGTCCATATTATAGGCACCACAGGATTTAGCAAAACAGAAGAAGAAAAAATTGCAGAGTTTGCGAAACATACAACAATTGTCAAATCCGGAAATATGAGCCTTGGAATAAATCTTTTAGCCAACCTTGTAAAGAAAGCAGCCAAAGCATTAGAAGCCAATGATTTTGATATCGAAATTTATGAAATGCATCACGCGAACAAAGTTGACGCCCCTTCTGGAACAGCTCTTCTTCTTGGACAAGCAGCGGCTGAAGGACGTCATGTTATGCTGCAAAATGTACGTGTCAACGAACGCAATGGCCATACAGGGAAGCGCGAAAAAGGCTCCATTGGCTTTTCTTGTTCACGGGGTGGAACAGTTATTGGCGAACACAGTGTCATTTTTGCCGGTTCCCATGAGCGCATTGTTCTTTCCCATACAGCGCAAGAACGCTCCATCTTTGCCAATGGCGCATTAAAAGCCGCTTTATGGGCAAAAAACCATGAAAATGGTCTTTATTCAATGCTCGATGTCTTGGGATTAAACGATGAATTTTAAATAATCAATAAAATAGAGGCAATTCAGAATGGGACGCACACTTGTACTCATCCGTCACGGACAAAGCGAATGGAATCTCAAAAACCTTTTTACGGGTTGGAAAGACCCTGATTTAACGGAAAAAGGTCATGCCGAAGCGATAGCAGCAGGAAAAAAACTGAAAGAATCTGGTTTTAAGTTTGATATCGCGTATACATCTGCTTTACAGCGTGCCCAAAAAACAGCTCAGCATATTTTAGAGCAAACGGAACAACCGGATTTAGAAGTGATCAAAAGCTCTGCATTAAATGAACGTAACTATGGAGATCTTTCTGGTTTAAATAAAGATGAAGTGCGCCAACAATGGGGGCAAGAGCAAGTGCAAATGTGGCGCCGCTCCTATACGATTGCCCCCCCGAATGGAGAAAGTCTACGCGATACCGGTGCACGCATTTGGCCTTATTATCTTTATCATATCCAGCCTCATATTTTGCGCTCTCAAACTGTTTTGATCGCAGCACATGGCAATTCTCTTCGTGCTCTTATTATGGCGCTTGAAGGTCTCAGTAGTGAGGAAATTATATCTCAAGAATTAGCGACCGGCATTCCTATTCTTTACACCTTTAATCCCGATTCAACCATTGCATCAAAGACAATCATCACACCTTAGACTTTCAAAATCATGATGCCCCCAAAAAAATTTAATTCAATCGTTTTAAACGAAGAAAATAAATTCTATAATTTTATTGACAGAATTGCTTCACACGCTTAGATGATTTTTATAAGCCCAGATGGCGGAATTGGTAGACGCGCAGGTTTCAGGTACCTGTGCCGCAAGGCGTGGAGGTTCGAGTCCTCTTCCGGGCACCATTAACCTTATATCAACGGTAATTCTTTTTGTTTTATACACATTTTTTTATGTGAGAGCCGTGCAAATAAACATAAGGGTATAGGATTTTTTAACACGTCCCTCAATTGTTTTAAATCAAGACTTCTTTTGAAGGTATTTTTGCCATCCTTAATGCCCAAAGGATTTACACTTCTAAAAAGTCAAAATCTTTAAAATCCTCTCTAGAGCTGCATGCTCTTTTTTATTGTGTGTAATTTGTTATTTTTAAACGTAAGGGATACGAAAATAAAATTGTGGAAATAATTTTTCTCAACATGCCTCTATAAAATACGTTCTAGACAAATTCTAACAATTTTTTGAGTGCTGAGAAGCCCTCTTGCGTCACACCATTTAAAACTCTCATACACGTGATAACAGTTTCATGTTGCAACAGAGTAAAAAGTTTGATTGTGGAATTCTTTCGAGAAAGATAAACGCCTTTTCTGAAAAGAAAAGCCTTTTCTTGATCTAAGAGCTCGATGATTTTGGCTTCCATATCAATAGGTACAGACTTTTGCCAATCTCAACAGAAGATAAAAATGCTAAAGACACATCTAAACTCTGTTTTTTGACCCCTCTTTATTTTGTTCTATCTAAAACATGACACACTCTATTCAACCATCAGTATGACACATTTCTATATTCAAAATGAGTGCCATAAGAAAACTTTTAAGCCTTGCGTCGCTTTTATTGTTCTTTCTCAAATAATCCCTCGATTGCTGCATCTCGTTCTTTAATAACTTTTTCTAATTCTGAAATAACCTTTTTATACAATTTTGAACGCTTAATAAAAGAATAATAAAGCATAATAATCGCTATGTTTAAAACAAAACCAATAATTATAATGGCGAGAAAAAACAAAATCATAAGAACCGTCATTTTTCTCTCCTTTTTTGTGCGGTAAGAGCTTTATCTCGCTGCTCAAGAGTATCTTCTAATTGCTGAAGTGTTTTTTCCAATTTCTTTGTCAATCGGATGTATAAAATTAAAATAATAGGAGAAGCTATCGAAAAACATAACGAGATGAATGCGATAAAAATACATATAAGAGTAAGAATATCGAACTCTCTATTGGCTTCACCCAACATCTGGATAACAGAGCCTAAAGCCATATTTATTATAAATATGCAAAAGATTATTTTATAATCCTTTGATGAAAGTGCCATAGCTTCTTTAAACGCTAAAACTTTAGATTCTTTATCAAATGCTGAAGAGACTCCCGAAACCTTATGACCTAGATTTTGAAGTGTCTCATGCAATGGCTGTATTTCTTGTATTGTCATATTAGTCTCATTTTATTCTTCATTTTCAGAGCCTGTTTCTCGTGCTTCTTTATATCTTTTCCATCTAGCTTTTTCTGCTCTTTCACAGTTCCTGTTACACAAAAAACAAAGAGTTCCTATAATAACCATAACGGATATGATAAGTACTATTGCAAATCCCACCGATTATTCCTTTTTCAATAAAATTGTTGTTAATCATCTCATGCATTCTTCCCCATTGCATCGATGAACAACTTTCTGTTTCTTTATCGCGATATTTTTTTCAGACTTTTAAGTTTGTTGTTTAAACGATCAACTTCGTGATTCAGCCTTTCAAGTTCTTTATTAAGTCCATCAACATGCCCATGATGTTTAGAAATCACTTCTAAAGTATGTAATGACTGAGACTGATCTTTAAACTTATTGGCTTCACCTAGCCCTCGAAAGGCTTCTGTTCTTTTCTCAACATGTTCAAATAGCATAAAAACCTTCTCGAGCCGCTCAAAAATTGCAGCGTTTCGTTTTTGCGTTATCTCATATTTATAAGAAAGTTGTTTGTTGTTTGGCATAGTTTTCAGCACTGCCAAATAGAGTTCCTGCTGTTCAAGAGCTATTCTCTTCAAATCCTCTACCGCTACCCCTAATACCTTCATTGTATCATTCCATCCCCTTTGCGCATTTTCTTTTTCAAACGCAATGGAATCTAACCTCTGAACAGCCTCATCCCGCTCCTTAATGACTTGGGAACAAAATAATTTATCCACGCCCGTATAGCCACGCGAGGCGGGAACAAGATATGTCAGCAAAAATACGATAAGCAATAAGGCTTCTCTCAACAGAACTTTCCTTGTAAACATCTTTCTATTTTTTCGTACAAAATACCTTAAAACAAATACCTAAATCCTCATCAAAAGATTCGGAGTGAAATTTATTCAATCCATTTAGGATAATCTACGATAAAAATAAAAAGAGATAGATTATACACTAATGAAACATTCTACAGACAGAATAAAGATATAAAAATTAATTTATTCAATTTATTAGTTATAAACTTTTCTGTCTAGCTTTACATCTTTATGGGAGAAAATTAATGACTTTATACGTGAATTAAAAAGAATTTAATATACTATTTGAAGCCAATCAAAAATAATCTTTTGATTAATAAGTATGCTCCTCCTCATGAAATGAGGCATACACAAAAACGGATAAAAACGATCAATGATATTGAATGATATAAAAGTTACTTTTAATAGAAATTTGTTTTTTATCAGCAGCCGCAAAAATTGCGTTTTTTTACAAAAATTCAAATTTATCATTTGCTATAGTATATTTTATTGCTACATTCCTTAAGTTAATTAAAGATCGTAGAATATAAACTGATAGGATGCATTTTTCTCAAACGGCATTTTTCAGAGGAAGATTGATTGAATCAATGGGGACAAACAATGAGCCAAGCTATAATTTGAGAGACAGGATATATTGTTATTCGTAAAAGGATGCCGTTTTGGAGTATGCTAAAAGATGTTTATAATAATAATGATAAGAAATTTTGGGGTAATTTAGTCCTTATTGCAGCACAATGGATCAAAAGAAAGACTGTAGATGAGGTTTATAATTCACTATCGTCGCTCATGTTAAAAGAAAATTTTAATCGTGCGTTTAATTTTCTTGTTTCTAATCATTTTCTTGTCCAATCTGAAACATCAAACAATATTCTCAATAATCGATATTCTAGAAGTCATCTCCATTACCAAAGTTATGGTATGCATCCAGCCTCCATTCAGCATACTCTTTTGCAAAAAAAGTGTCATCATTTTAGGCTGTGGTGGGATTGGTAATCATGTATCAGCAATGCTTGCAGCCTCTGGTGTTGGGAAATTGACTCTTGTTGACAATGATGTAATCGAGTTAACCAATCTTACTAGGCAAATTCTTTTTACTGAAGAAGATATAGGTCTTCCGAAAACAAAAGTTCTTAAGCGTACACTGATACGAAGAAACAGTCAGAAAGAAATGGGGGGCATACAAAAATGTTGATGACTAAAAAAGGGGATATTAAAAAGTTACCCAAAGCTGATTTATGGATTATTTCTGCTGATTCTCCTGATCAGCTAGGAGTATGGATCAATGAATGGTGTGTAAAAAATAAACAAGCCTATATAAATTCTGGTTATGTTAATGATATAGCTGTCTTTGGTCCATTTTACATACCTGGGCAAACTGGTTGTTATGCATGCAGCTCATCTATAGGCAATCTTCCGGCAAAAAGTGACCATCTTATTTATGACGCTTGTGTTATGATTAATAATAACTTCAAAGTTGCTACATTTTCTCCTGTGAATGCTCTTTCAGCCGCCATGTGTGCCAATGATGCTCTTAAATTTTTGGGTGGTTATGGAAGCCTTCTTTCCACTGATCGCCGCGTGGGAATATGGAGCAGCCAGCTCTTCATAGAAGAACGCTCTCTAAAGAAAAATCCTCACTGTAAGGTTTGTGGAACAACATAAATGAACAGACCACGCACCCTTGCTCTCACCTATGGCTCTTATAATGCCGTACGCATGCTCATTGGTGTCTACCATGCGATTTTTTTAATGTCGATGGGGGTGAGTCTCGCGCAATTAGCACTACTTCAAGTTGTCTTTTCCACAACTATTCTCCTGCTTGATTTTCCTTGTGCTGTTTTAGCGGACAGATATCGACGTAAATATTCCGTGATGGCTGGTGTCTTTATGACGGGAGTATTTTATCTTCTATGCCTTCAAGCCCCTCATATGACAGCGCTCATTATTGCGCAAATTCTCTATGCAGCAGGCATTTGCATTATTGTTAGCGCCATTGACGGATGGATTTACCATTCTCTTGGTGATAAACACGATCACTTTTCGCATCATGCCCATCTTTATCACCAAGTGAACTCTTTCGGAAGTATTTTCAGTGGAATCGTAGGCATTGGAACGATCTATTATTCTGGACAATATTTTATGGGATATATTATCTCATGCCTCATGATGGGATTTATTTTTTTGGTTTTCCTTATTGTTCCTGAAGAAAAGAAATCAACGATTGAAACACACAAAACAAAAACAATCTTGCACAATGCCAAGGAAACGCTCTGGATCTTTCAAAACACCGTGGGAGGAGCATGGTTTATTTTCCTCATGTGTCTTTTTAGCGCTGGAATTCAGATTATTTATCATTTTTGGCAACCAATTATCCTTGGCAAGGGGGGGAAAATTGATCACCTCAATGGCTCGCAAATGTTAGTCCTTATGTGCTGTCATATTGGAGCCTTTTCAGCACAGTATTTTTCAAATTTACTGATGTCTAAGTATCATGTCCTTGATAAAAAATATAAGAATTCTATCAAATATTTTTCCTTCTTTTCTTCTCTGATGTGCATCGCGCTTTATTTTTTCGTTCATAACAATCAAACAGCTGCATCCGTCATTGCGTTCTCTTTAATCCATGGATTTATTTGCACTGTCCCGATAGGAGCAAAAAGCTTATTTTTCTCAGAACTAAACCAAACACAAACGCAGCATATTTCTGGTGTTGTCGGTGCTGTATCTTTTAGCGGAAGACTATGTTCAATTACCGTATTAAGTATTATTTCTTTTCTTCCTGCAAAAGTTTCTCCCTCTTATTACCTCATCTTACCGACCCTTACTTTTTTCCTATGTGGTTTGGTCATCATGAAATGGATAAAACACTCTAAAAAGTCTTAATAAGAGGAAAACCATCACTGACAAAGTTTTTTCTAAAAGATTTTCTTCGAAAAGAGATCAAGACTTCTTTAGACCCTTGCCATATCGAGCTTTCAACAGATAACGTATCGATAAAAATCATTTGCTTTCACATCATAAGCAGCAAAGAACCGTATGGGTAAAAACGATGTAAAAAGGAAAAAGACTTTTAATAAACGCTCAGTGTCAAGGACTATTGCCACACGGGCTTAAAATCCTCAAACTTACTATATAATACACTGATTTTATAGCAGAATGGCGGAGAGGAAGAGATTCGAACTCTCGAGAGCCTTTTGAGCCCTACTCCCTTAGCAGGGGAGCGCCTTCGACCACTCGGCCACCTCTCCAAGGAGTTGCATAAATGGTATCAATAGAAAGTTCAAGACATTTTCGATTTTTTTCCCAAATATCTGAAATTTTTTTCTTTATTCTCTCCATTGAGCTCAAAGTTAACGAAACAAAAATTGTGTCTTTTTTACCACACCTTATCGAATAGTACATAGATACATTACAAAAAGTTCATTTCATATTTGAAACTCTAAAAAGATTAGTATAGCTAGAGTGATAAGTACCGCGTATTTTACTTATGCCCTTATCTTTAATGCATTAGGCAAGTGATATTCTTTAGAAGAAAATTAAACGGACCTCGGAGATCCCAGATGAATATTAAATCCCTCTTTTTAAGCTCTACAGCAGCTTTTTTAGCAATTTCTGGAGCCCATGCTGCTTCAACAGTTGTTGCCGAACCTGAACCCGTAGAATATGTTCGCGTTTGTGATGCCTACGGAAAAGGATATTTCTATATCCCTGGAACAGAAACCTGCATGCGTTTGTCAGGCAGTGTTCGTACTGATTTTGTCGGCGGTGGTAATATCGATGCAACTACCGAAGCTGAACTAAACAACAAAAGAGAAACCTATGGTGCATCATCACGGCTTACCCTTGTTTTTCAAGCCGCTTCTGAAACAGAAATGGGAACTCTTCGTTCATATGCGAGAATTTTCTCAAGCTGGGGTGATGGTAAAGATGGCTCTGGTGCAAAACTTTCAGCCGCTTATATTGAACTGGGTGGCTTTCGTGTAGGTCTTGACGATACCATTTTCAACAGCTGGACTGGTGGGTATGGGAATGTTCTCAATGATGACAGCGTAGCGCCTGCCGGTACAACACGCACCAATTTTATTTCCTACACCTTTAACGGTGATGCCGGATTTTCTGCTATTATCGGAGTTGAAGTAGGCAATAATGCAGATTCTCTTCCTGGCGTAAAAGAAACAAAAGGAATAGGAGACAACTATATTGAGAAAGATGGGAAACTTGTTCCTGTCACAAAAGATACGCTTCCAAGTAAAGGAATTAAAAATTACACCCCCAATGTGGTTTTGGGTATAAAGTTTATGCAAAAATGGGGCGGTTTTTCAGCGGTTGCTGCCTATGATGCTTACTACAAAAAGTGGGCTGGGAAAGTTCGTGCAGATTTCAATGTTAACGACCGTTTCAACCTATGGGTGATGGCTGGCTATAAAAATGGTGTTGATTACTACACAGAAAATGAAGCTGATGAGTTATCACGAAAAAGCACAACGATCTATGCAAACTGGGGCGGTAAATGGGCTGCTTGGGCAGGTGCCACTTACAAACTCACGCCAAAAGCAGATTTGAATATGCAAGTTTCTTATAGTGCTGTAAAAACCTTTGCAACATCTGTCAATATTGCATACACGCTGGTTCCAGGTTTTGTGATTACACCTGAATTAACCTACGTTTCTTGGAACGATGATCGGATTATAAAGGATGCAAATGATAATGAAAAACATTTCTTTCATGGAAAAAATGCTTTCCAAGGTATGATCCGTTTACAGCGTTCATTTTAATTTTGTTAAGCTAAGCTACGGCTTTAAAAAAACTGGCAACATGAGTTGCCAGTTTTTTTATTTTTAAAATCCAATCACAATTATCCCCTTGCGCCTCACAAAGAGGATTAGCGTATAAATAAAAGCTGAATAAAAAAGAACGACAAATACCTATAAATCGTTTCAAATGTCAAAGACTGTCGCGCAATATTGAGAGTGAGCAAAGTGTAGAATGGTGCCGGCTTGTTTTTTTATGAAATGTAGGAATGATGATGCACAATAGACGATACACTTCACAGAGGATTTTACACTCTTTACGAATACCGTTGCAAAATATGTGTGTGATACGCACCAAAAAATATTTTCTAAAACAAACAAATAAACATACAATAGAAGTCCATTTTATTTGAGGCATTCTATCTTGTACGAACAAAATGCCCCCATTATACACAATACCTTAACTTTGCCCGTTTCTTCAGGAAGCAGAATATAAGAAAAAGAAACAGCAAACCTCCATCTCTGCAAACCATAAAGTTTTTTATAGAGTTATGTTTCCATAAAATACCTTATACCATCCATACAATTTTTAAAACGATAAATGCTCTTTTTGATATGAAACCAATCCGCAAAAAATAAGCGCTCACACGTCATCATAAAATATCTTTTAATTCAAACGAATTGAATTCACGAAAAATATTTATCAACCAATGCATAAAGAATGGCCGCTGTTTCAACATCAAGAATCCCATCATACTTTTCTTGACGAAAGTGAAGTTGAAAAGCTCGGATCAAATTTTTATATCCCATTTCAGTAGATGCCGCTGAAATATCATATCCATAACATCCCAGCTTTGCCAAAGCCTCCTCCTTAGACGGAAAACTCTTAGAAAATTGTTCTTGATAGCGATTTTTGGGTTCATCATCATACCATGCCCCTATCCCTACCCTATAAAGCTCTTTCCACGGGAAAGCTGCTCCTGGATCACTTTTTCTTCCAATGGCAATATCACTATGCCCCACAACATCCGTTGGCATAATATCGGGATACCGTTGAAGAATATTCAATGCAAGCTCTTTAACGGCATCAATTTGTATTGGGTTATAGGGAGGAAAGTTAAATTCCTCGCCATGATGATCCATTAAATCAACGGTCTCTTCTGAAGATTCAGAATGACCTTTCGCTAAATTCACGATTTCAATCCCAATAGATGCATCATTGAGATGACTATGCCCAGCCCATGCGCTAACACCTGCATGCCACGCACGCTCGTTTTCATCCACCAGATTAAAAATACGCATATCTTTAAATCCAGCCTCACGATATGTCTGCTCTGAAGGATCAGGAACAAGATAGTGTGCACTAACCTTTTCTCCTGTAAGCGCCATGACCGATGCTTTAAAATCAATAGACGTATAATGCATGACAAGAAAACGAACGCGACGATTAAAACTCTTGACAGAACGATAACTGTTGTAATCAATCCGATACATAAAAGCCCTTTCTTTTTTTCTTTAAAAAACCATCGCGCATCACAACATATAGGACACGAACCATTGAAAAACTTGCAATGATCCTCCTATCTAGATGAATTGCGTCAAAAATTTGTTCATCCACAAACGCACCGTATCAAATATTTTCCACACAAATTCCCACGCAATGGTCAATTAAAAAAAATAAAAGTGTTAAACGATCACTTCTTACAGCTTCACCGTCTTACAGAAAAAAGAGCTGTTCCTGTTATCAAATTGAGAAACATTTCCTCAAAGCGGACACCTAACCATCGCGCAATCTACACAAAGGCATAAAGGAAGCACTTTATGAAATCTTTACAGCAAATGTATGACCAGATAATTGAACAGCCCATATCCGCAATCAACGCTTCACGGACATATTTTCCAATAAAATTTGCAAAATTTTTCTGTCAATGACACCGCATCTTGTCTTTTCACAACATTTCTTTCTAATTTACAAAAAATATCGATTATTGACAACACTTGAGGAACACAAAGTCTCTGGATTTCCTTCATATGCTCCTAATGAAAGATAACAGATTAATTTACAATGACCATTAATCTTTTTTTGCATCTTAAATGGAAAAGCCAGATAAATCCCCTGATATTGAATTCATCAAAGCCATTTTTTTACATCAAAAGCAGAGATTAATGGTTAGATAAAAACAACATCATACGATGCATGTATCTCATCCTCTTAATCTAAAGAGCAAAATCTATTACAACATTATGCGCTAGAAAAGTGACGCCAAGAAAATCCAATTCAGCACATAGACCTTCAATATTTTTGCTGATAACACAAAACTGAAAAGACTACTAAAAAGCAATGATATATTTTATGGGACATCTATCAACAAACAGACCTCATTTTTGGCACCAAGGAAGAACAGGAGAAAGATATGGAGATCGACGCCCTTCTTAAATGAAGGACAAATTCTTTTGCTGCGTCTCCTTGACCGGCTACAGGAGCAAGCAAAAGAGCATCGCATTCAGGAGTTTTTTACCAAGCCACTTGAAGAAGGCAATCCTCTTCCTGTTTCCAACATTCCCACCCCATATCACCATAAGTAAATTCAAAGGACAATAATCATGACTCTAAGACCTTCAATGCCCCACAGGGATTTCTGGTCCCAGCCCATTACCCCATGGCACAAGAACTTTCTTTTTCATAATCCCTCCATCCATTCGCGAACGATTGCATTCGTCATAACAGGATTATCATCCCACAAACGCGTGCCAGCCCCAGAAATTATTCGATATTCATGATTGGCACATTGGCTTTTTGTTTGATTATTAATTGTTGCAAGTTGCGACATTTCACCCACCAACGCTAAAAACTTTCCCTTATACTTAACAATCTCATCTCTAGCATCCAATGCCAATAAGAGTTTAAATCCTCTTGTCATCCGTTCAAGTGCCATGCTTTTTTGATCTTGTGGAATTTCTAAGGCAACTCTTTTTTTAATGACGCCACAAGAATGCATAAAAACATTGAGTGTTTCCAAAGCGCCCAACAAATCATTATTTTCTAAATGAATCAAAATTTCTCCAAGGCGCCGCTGCAAAAGCTTATCTGGATAGCCAGGTGCATTGACAGCAAGTACAGCCCGCACATTAGGAAGCCGTGGTGCCAATATTTGTACTAACATTCCAGCCATAGAAAATCCCACAAGCACCGCTGGCTCTTTAAAATACTTTTCCAATTTTTCTCTTATAAAAGATACCGTTTCAATAGCAGAATGATTGAGAAAATGAGCACTCTTAGGAAAAAGAGAAAGCGTATCTAGCAGAAAGATTGGAAATCCTTTTGATGAACATAGCTTTGTCAATGGAGCGCAAAAAGCCCCCTGATCCCAAATGGGCATCACAGGAGAAAGAATAACCACAGGACAGCTCATTGATCGGTCCCTCCTCTTGCTTCAACACACGCATCAGAGCCAAAACTCTTTCCCCTAAATGTCATAAAAATACAGATCTGACAAAATTCTACGCCCACAAAATCCCCCCCATAACAACCAATTTATTCAATTCAAGCGAAGTTTATGATGAATTTTAAATCCACTCAATCAAACAACTGAATAAAAAAATCATTCAATAACAGAGTTCAAAAGCATGCGAAATATCGGAAATATTTCTGCATAATATCTTTTTATCATTTCACTCAGCTTATTTCTGAAGTCATAAAATGACGCGCTTTTTGAATATAAATGATAAAACCAATCATGCAACACACGGCTAACAAAGTTGCCATAGCCCGTGGGCTATGACCAGAGATTTTTCCGATAACCGCAGCACTGAGTGCAGCGCTCCCCAATTGCAAAGATCCCATAACACCAGAAGCCGCTCCCGCCGCTCGCGGATGCGACGAAATCGCTAACGCTGTTCCTAACGGCAATAAAAAACCATTGCCAAAAGTAAGAACAGCAATAGCCATAAAACTTGTCACAAGAGGCCATGGGCTTAGATACATTTGCACGGCAAAGAGCACACCTCCTATAACAAAAATAATATACCCTCGACCTACTGTTTTTTCCATAGACTCGCGTTCAAAAAACCATCGCGCCGAAAGATTTCCCAAAATATAAGGCAATGAGACACCAATATAGCTGTAACTAATATGGATCGGCGATAAACCCAAAGTTGTGAGCAAAAAAGGCGATTCCACAATATAAGCAAAATAAGCAGCGTAAGAAAAACACGGAATAAGTGCATAAAAAATAAATTGTTTATTTTTAAGAACGCCCCAATATCCCTTCATAAATCCTATAGGAGAAAAAGGCTGTCGCTTCTCAAGAGGGAGTGTTTCTGTGAGTACAAAATAACACAGTAAAATGGTCAAAAATATAAAAATGCTTAAAAAGATAAAAGTTGCCTGCCAATGAAAAACTTGTATCAAAAGTCCACCAATGAAAGGTGCAAGTGCTGGCGACATTCCAATAAAAGGGAAAACAATCAAATAGAGTTTTCCTGCTGCTTTTTTATCCAACAAATCATTGATAATCGCGCGACTTAAGACAAGTCCCGCACAAGCACCAAGACCTTGCAAAAAACGTAACACAAGAAAAGCATGAATATGAACCGTATAAATCACACCAAGTGTCGTGAATAACCACAAGAATAAACCCAATAAAAGTGTTTTTTTACGCCCAAAATTATCACTGAGCGGTCCATAAATAAGCTGTCCAATTGCCAATGCAAACAAAAAAACGGCTACTGCACTCTGAATTTGAGATTGTGTCACTTGATAATAGTGACGCATATCTCCCAGCGCTGGTAAAAAAATATCCGTAGAGATCAATCCCCCTGTCGACAAACATACAATAAGTATAATAAATGGTAAAGTATATTTACGATTCATAAATAAAATCACACTTTTAAAGTTAGAGATTAAAGAGTATTTTGTTAAAAATAAGAATATAATGATATTTTTTCTTATACATATAAATAATAATAATTAAAAGTGTTATTATTCTACTTTATAAGATTAAATTTCTATTATTTTTTTAATAAATAAAAATCTATTTTACATGATTCAGATGTAAAAATTTAACCCCTGAATAAGCTTTCCTTTACAAACACTTTTCTGTAATCTTTCACTACTTTTTTCATTAATATCATAAGCAAAAGCACAATCTCTCACCCCAGCAATAATCCTACTTTCTATATACTATCCATCAAAATCGATTGATAAAACACAAAGCAGAAAAACAATTTCTGATGTCTCTACCCCCAAATCACTATGATATAAATAGAGCAATAGCTTAAAGAGCCTATCAACACAAATCATTATTGTAAAGAAGTTTGGTCTATCAGCTCATAGAGTATAATGCTACTTCTGCAAAACACCCCAAAACCAATATATTGTACTTATTTCATAAAAATTTTTACTTAAGACAAACATAATAAAAATTAGCATCTAATTTAGTGAAAAATATTATAGAATAAAAAGTCAACACGCTTTTTTATTTAACTTAATCCGTGAACTCTTATAATATTCTGGATTGATATTTATTTTTGCCCTAACACCAAACTCTCTCAATTTTATAAAATATTCCTCACATAAGAACATTAATATTCTTAACAGATATTTCTTTCACTTTATAGGTTAGAAACCAATAAACGATAGCATTCAATTTCTTAAAATTATTCTCTCCCGTAAAAGATGCAATGATAATATACACCATAGAGAGAAACACGCCGTTCTTCAGGCATAAATTAGATCTTTAAAATTGTATATTCAACATTTTTCGTCTCATAACAAACATTAAAGCGTCTTTCCTATTCATTTTTAGCGTCTATCCATCTATTTTGGAACATAATTGGCAATAAGGCATTGTATCTCCAGCATATTCAAGGAGATAAAACATGGAAACCCGCATTCCTGAAAACACACCTTTCGATACGAATTTTCTAGGGCAGACATCCCTAGAGACAGAATATCCTTTTTTTCAAACACCCATTTCATGGTCCGCCATTTTTGCCGGGCTGGTAACAGCTCTCGCGACCTCAATTTGCCTCTCTTTTCTAATAGGAGCATTAGGATTGAGCCAAATGGATTTTACCTCGTCCTCCCCTTTTGGAGGCTCTTTCCTCTCCTTTGGCATAGGCTCTCTTATCGTTATGCTGATAAGCCTTGCTTTGGGAAGCTTGGTGGCTGGGCGTTTTGCTGAAACCGCTGGCGCTCTTCATGGCTTTCTTACTTGGGCTCTCATAACACTGCTGATGACCCTCCAAGCCATCCACGTGGTTTCAAGCACAGCAAAAATAGGGGCAAAAGCTGCCCTAGAAAACAGCTCCATGATCGAAAAGACCATAGACAGTTTCAAAACCAATATTTCCCCCCTACTTACAAAATTAAACAGTGAGGATTTTGCAAAGTTTTTAACAAAAAACAATGACAGTAGCATCAATTTTGACCAACTTGGCAATGAGTTGCGCACCCTTCTCCATAAAAGCGACATTCCTGCCCTCAATCCTGATCGTTTGAAACAATCCTATCAGGCAGCACTCAGTGATATTGGTTCTGCAATCACAGCTTTTAAAAAGGATCCTTCTCATTACCGCTCCACTTTAAAAGATTTAGAAGATCGCCTTTCTGATCGTGTAGAAGATCTCAGGACAAAATTTGATCGAAGCGATATCATCAAAGCCCTCACGAACAATGGCATGAGCCGTGCGGATGCACAAACAGCAGCCAACCGTGCCCTTCAACTCTATCAAAGCGCAGAAGAAAAAACTGAAAACGCGATAAAAGCGCTGGAAGAACGGGCTGAAACCCTCTCTGATAATCTCGAGGATACCATCAAAGTCGCAAAAAACAAAGCCACAAAAGTCACGAACACAGCCTCCAAGATGGGATGGTGGGGCTTTTTAGGCAGTCTGATAGGCGCCATCATTTCCAGTGTTTGTGGTTATTATGGTTACAGAAGCCGCAAGGATATTTTCAAGCTTTAAAACTTTTAGCTTTCACACAAACCGAAAAAAAAAGCTGTACAGACTGTGCAGCTTTTTTTGCATTTTTTTGATGACACTTTATCTATCATATAGTTATATCATTGCATCTCCTATAGGAAACTTTACTGTCTTGCTCCTCTCATAAAGCTCCTCACTAAAAAACAAAAGAATACCTTATCATCGCAAAGAGATATTATGCTCGTTTTCAATACAGCCCTTATTGAAAGAGTTTCCTTTCTCCACTTTCAACAAAAAACTAGACAAAGCAAAATGAAACGATAAACCATACCAGATATGCGAAGGAAAAAATTTTAACTCTAATATCTTGGGAGAGGAGCATTTGACAAAAAAAAATAAATCCATGCTAGATGTTAGGATGTGGTGGTTTTTTATTTAAACTATCGCGTATTTTTACTAATTATAAGGGGAGGAATATATGAATATTTCACTTAATAAAGTAGAAGATGTTATTGAGTTGGCTGCTGACGAAGTTGTGCCAATTGTGAAGAATGTTAAATACGCTCAGCGCAGCGATGTTCAAGTATATCAAGATGAACTTGATATGAATGGTTCGCTAGAAGTTTAATAATGTATTGTTGATACAGATCTATTTATACATCTAACTTTAAAAATTAAGCATATTACTAAGAGCATGTTTGAATTATTTTCAGAGAGCTTTTCCCGAAAAGTTTGGGCTAAGCAAGCAGCTGAATTGTCAATTTCGCACATCCCTTTCACTGAAAGGGATGTGTTGGATGCTCTAAAGCAATACGCACTACATCCTCATAAACTCTTAGCTCTTAATCCTAAATCCGAAGTAGTAACGATAATCAATGGGGTGCGGAGTCCACATCCTCTTCCAAATTTTCTTGTTTTAGATACGGACAGGACTATAGAAGAATATACTGACCGCGTTGACTAATATGCCGAAGGACAAGAATGGGCGATCATGTATTATGGGTTATATGCTGCAACCCCTGTATTGTGGGACGCAGCAAAGCAGTTTGCAAATCAATTAGCACATTCTTTAGGGTTTAGTCCTGGTGGACGCGTAGATATTGACTGCTTTATTGGCCGGTATTCTTCTACCCATGTTGGAATCCATGTGGATCATGCTCATAATTTTGCTTTTACGCTACAGGATGGTAAAACGATGTTTGCATGGCCCAGCACACGAAAAGACCTTCAAGGGTTAAAATATCCTGAATATGAAGAGCATAAACCAACAGCAACTGCGCTGCAAAATCTGACAGATCGTGTTGCCTACTTCCCATATGATGCTTTCCATGTTGCCGAAACGGGAGAAAAGGTTGCTGTAAATATCAATATCGCTTTTTGGGAAACAGCACACGATGCACAACACCATAGAGATTATGTCACGCATTTACTCCATCTTGATGATCGAACGCGACATGATATCCGCACATCAGGAAGAGCAAATTTAAACCCTGATAATGCTTTTCAACACTCCACACTAAAATCTACCATCGCAAATGGTACCTTAAAACGTCATATGCTGGTTTTTCAATTAATTAACGATACAAGTTCACGTTTATGCGTCGGTCGCCCCCTTATTGATATTTCTGAAATTGAAAATGAAATCTCTCTTCGCCCGTCTGCAACCCTCCAATGGGTGCCCTTAACTGAAACAAAAGAACTCCTCATCGCTGCCAATGGGCATTGTGCCAGTTTTGAATATAGCTCTCCTCTAGAGCACTTTCTTTCCCAACTTTCATCAGGAAAAAAACTAGATTTAGCAAAATTAAATGATAAATCCTATAGATATGGGCAGGAGGAAATTTTAAAAACCGTAAAAGCTTTAGCATGTTGGGGGGCATTGTGATAAAGAAAAAATCCATAATTTTTGCCCAAATAGGACTTTTTCTTGTTTTGAGCTTGAGCAGCTTTGCCGATGAAACAGCTCAAGTCACTTTCGCTTTACACTTAGCAGAAAGTACAGCCTCCATTTCCATGCTGCTTTTTGCAGGGCTTATAGGAGGAATTTGTGCAGGTCCCATTGCCCCGCGTCTTTTGCACCGCTTCCAGCCAGCGCACACAGTGACTGTTGTTTTATTGTTTGAAGCACTCTTCATAGCCACAGCCGCAATTGCCAACCAGTTTTGGTTCTATATTGCCCTTTCTTTTGCACTGGGTTGTGCAGGTTCAATCTTTTGGTCTGCTATCCTTGTTGCTGTACCTGAATTAGCAAACAATGATCAGCAACTAGACCGCATCAACCGCGTTATCCAAACGGTTCGTAATCTTGGCTATATTGCTGGACCACTGTTAGGAGGCATGTTGTATGGTCTATCAAACGGACAAAAAGGGCTCTTTGTACTATCCATCATGGTTCTCTGTACAGCCTTGATCACCATAGTCTGTTTTAAAAGTTTAAAAATGCATGTGCCAACAACAAGCACAACACAGCAAAGCAAAAAGGGGCTAGACTTAACAGGGCTCTTGCGTAAAAAAAAGGTTGTCTATGCTCTTGCCCCTCTCACCCTTACCATCATACTCACCTCTGCTCTCAATGTGTTGTCGATTGTCCGCATCCGCACCGAGCTATCCTTCAGTGCACAAACCTATGGCATGATCAGCAGCATGATAAGTCTCGGTCTTGTGGTTGGTCCACTCTGCTTTTCTAGCCTTTTCCACCGTTTTGGCAATGCCGCCGGTGCATCACTGGCTGCTGCAACCATTGGCTTTGCCATTTTCTGCTTTTCTTTAACAAACTTCACATGGTTCATGATGTTCTCATTTTTTATTCTTGGGAGTGCCAACGGTGTGCAAAATGCCCTGATGGCAAGTTTTATGATGAAAGCCATCCCAAAAGAACAACGAAACAGTCAAATGCCTGCCTATATCTTTATCATACAGACAGCCGTATGCATTGGTTTTATCAGTGCAGGTTTTGTAAAAGTGCACCATACCCAATACACACTCCTTATCATTAGTATCGCCACCATGATTACAGGCATCTTAGGCTTTATCGTAAACATCGCTCTGTACAAAAAGGAAGGTGATCATGCCTAACAGACTTTGCTATCTATTCCAGCAAGCAAACCATGCTAAAAAAGGACATGGCAATCACCACCCGATCAAATCCCAGTCAAATTATTCTCTCTCCCCTGCAACCCCATAGCAACCGATAGGACTTTTATGAACCACTCTTTGAGTGTGGAGCAACGAACAACCATTGCCAAAACTTGATATTTTAAAGCAAAAAAAACCGATAACATCATGCAACAAGATCCTATAGGCTTAAATTTTTACCATGGAACAGGCGGTTATGTATGGCAATTAGCAGATACCATGCTACATGACTTAAATGAAAACATCCACACCCTTGCCTTACAAAAACCCACACCACCCATAACCATTAATTCTTTTGCCGTTTACCCACGCAAATTAGCCCCCCTAGCACACATTCAATGGGCAAAGGACGTACAAATCATAAAAAATAAACCGGCACTCATTGGCAAACGCCAACTTCAACCTATCACCGTTGTTTCCACCAAAAGCAGAGCTTTTGGTGGATTTGATGTAGAAACCTTTACAGCGCTTCATGAAGGTTGTTGCGTTCAATCCTTGAAAGAAATCAAACTCAACGGTTGCCTTTTTAACGCAGAAAATCTTTTGATATCCTTGTTGCGACACGGTCTCATTCAAACAAATCAACAAGCCTTTTCAAAAGATCATGCAACAGCGCTTTTACGAGAGCCAACATGTCGTATTATCAATTCTCCTCTTGGCACCCTTGCCATTAATCAACTCAACGGGCGCACAATCCGGCTGAATGAAAAAACCAAACCTCTCCTGCAAAAAGCCACAACAGAAATGCATCTTCAACACCCCATAGAACAAACAACAACCTTTCTTGTCAAAGCAGGAATGCTGCGCTTGGTAAAAGAATAAGGATCAAAAGATGCCCCTGATAAGACCTGGTATGGGAACAGAAAACAGTATTGAACTTCTTTATACGCTCATTCAAATGGCAAGACCGCACACAGTTCTTGAAATCGGCGCAGGCGATAGCACATGCTTGATTGCTAAAGCACTGCAAAAAGCAAAACAAGCATGGCAACGGGATAAAAAACTTTTAGAATCCTCCACTTTTGAAGAACGTACAGCTTTACTTGATCCTTCAGGGGTCCTTGAGAATTATCAACCACGATTGATCACCGTTGATGATTTTTCAGTAGACAGTCAATCCGCTGAAGAAGCATGGCAAAAACTGCTCCAAGACGAGCGTATTGAAAAAGACATGGTAACATTTATGAATGAGAACTTCTTCTCTCTTGATGAAAGCACTCTCAAATCTTGGGGACCCATAGATTTTGCTTGGCTTGATGCTGGAACGCCGGCAGATGATGTGCGATTTGTTATCACACTTTGGGAACATATCAGTGCTGGTGGTTATCTCTGTTTGCATGAACCAACCATGACAACAACCGTTGCTCTCGATGGCACTCCACGGGTGAGACGCGTCAGAACCCCTTTGTGGGAAGAAATTCTCTACCGTCTTGATGGCTCCTATGAAGCTTTAACCCTTCCCGAAAATCACAAATATCGCCAAAGTGGTCTGGGGATTATTCGCAAACGCACCCCTACTGAGCAAATTGTACGCTCACAATCGCTCCAAGCAGAACTCATCGAGATCAATGAACTGCCCCTTCGCAATGATCTTTTGCCCATGGGACAAGAAACACTTCACAAACGCAACACGACCAATTCACTGATTTCTGCCATGACCTCACCAACACTGCGCACTGTTTACGCTGCCATTATCCTTGGTGCAAAAAATCTTTCTGAAATCCTAAAAACTGTCGATTGTGATGCGAAAACCATTCACAAATCCATCAATCGTCTTTTGAATCTTGGTCTTATTCAAAACACAACAGCCGGATTTAAAGCGGAAGAGACACTGTGGAAAATGCTAGAAAATAAACATGAACGAGAAAGAGAAAATTTAAGCGACCGCCAATTAGAAACAGAAGAGATGCTGATAAAAATTTCCCAAGCCTTTCAAAGGGAAAAAATCTATAACGAAACGGAAATCTCTAAGATATGCAGCCTCTTTACGGTCGATTTTGCCAGATTAAGGCGCACTCTTGTTGAGAGGGGATTTTTACAACGCCATGGAGGAAAATATCAACGCATGCGCTAAAAGAGAATTGAAAAATGTTAGCGAACTCTATCGTTTTTCTTCTCTATTTCAAGAGGATGAATAACCTTCCACTAAAAAAATATAATTTCATTAAAAGGTTACAAAATCATTCATCTCATTCATATGTTGACAATCTATGGAGATGAGATTAGCGTATTCTCTTCGTAAGAGATGCAATGGGGAAAAACAAAAATGCGGGATGTCAATTGATTATCAAATAGAATGAGGAACAGTCAAAACCATCAGGAGAGGATATGGGATCAAGGTCTCCATGACCTGACGACTGTTGCATAAACATCAGGGCGCAGTGTTGTTGCTCAATCAGGAAAGACTTATATTGATTTTATGTCATGTTCGTATCTAGGGC
Organism: Bartonella sp. AU55XJBT; assembly: GCF_028618525.1. The sequence continues at coordinate 93,962 of NZ_JAQITC010000010.1, forward strand.
TAGAACGTCATCCAGCGTTAAGTGATGCCGTAAAATCTTCTGTAGAGAGATTTGGTGTGCAATATGCAGCTGCACGAACGCGTGCAAAATGTATATTGTTTTATGAACTTGAATTAAAATTAAACACCATTTTTCTCGATTCCCACTCTGTCATATTTAATTCCGTAAGTGCAACCCATCTTGCAGTTATGCCCATCTTAGGTCCAGGAGAACTTCCAGGATATCCTATAACAGCAAATGGTGTTGTATGGATTATAGATAAAGAAACGCATGCATCGGTGCAAATTTTACGTGGTATACTTGAACAATTTGGAAGTTATATAAGAATCCCATTTAAAGATATTACAGCACTAGAGAAAAGCCTACAGAAAAGTAAATTACAAAATAAAACGCCTGTTTTGGTATCTGACTCTCTCGGTTCTATGGGCGGAGCAAATGACGTTAAAAAATTAACAGAATTAGCGAAACTGCACAACGGATACTATTACGCAGATGATGCGCACGGTACCTCAATTATCGGAAAAAATGGCTGTGGTTATACACTGCATTTATTAGAAGAATACAAAAAAAATCTTATTTTAATTTCTTCTTTGTCAAAAGCATTTGGTTCCCATGGTGGTTCAGCCTCATTTAGCAACAAAGAAGCTGCATCTTTTATTAAAAAATATGCGCTTAACTATATTTTTAGTGGTCCACCTTCTCTCCCAGGAATAGCAGCTTGCCTTGCTTCTGCAGATATTCATCTTTCACAAGAAATGAACCAACTTCAATGTAAACTGCACGAAAATATCTCTTATTTTGATCAAAGAGTCTCCAACATTGAGGTACAGGAAAAGTTAAGTCCCATTAAATCTATCTTTATGGGTGCTGAAGACAAAGCGATAAGTGCCTCATATAATTTAAGAAAGCGCGTTTTTTGGTTACAGCGGCAATATATCCAACAGTGGCTAAAAAGAAAAGCATTATTCGTGTGGCGATATCAGCAGCACATACTAAACATGATCTCGAAACATTTGCAACAAATATGAATGAATTGACAGAGCTCTCCTCCACTTACTGAGATCATAACAGCTTATAAAAATGCGCCCGCAATATTACAATTAAAGCCTATGGCTTTGAAACCAACACATAGAAAAGATTTCTTCTAAATCATGAAAACGCAACTAAAACCACAAGACCGTTTTAATCAGCTCATGGCTAAAATAATAAAGAAATGCACTCAACACCAATATCAATCGTTAGCGGCTTTATACATTCTCAAAGTCGATGAAATAATTAAAATGTTTTTTTCTCCATTAAATATTGTCATGAAAAGGATTTAGCGATGAAACTTTATTGGATTGTTGCGCAAGAAGAATATGCCAACGCACAAGATATAGAATATTCCTATTCAGAATACACAGAAGAGTTTAATAAAAGAGGCATCAAATTCCAGTTTTTAAAATTAGAAGACTGCCTTATCAAAGCAAATCATGCAGATGAATTTATTTTTCTATATCAAGGTATTCCACTAAATCCAGATCACTCTGCATATATTTTATCCAAAGCAGATCTAAACCCACAAGCAAGAGCCATCAGTCTCACATTAAGAAATTATTTTAGGATAAGTGGTACACACCTTCTCAACGAATGCATTTATGGCATAGAAAATCTTGAGTGGGATAAGATTGCGCAAATGGCATTAGCACGTAAGCTAGGAGCTCCAGTGCTTCCATTCACGATGTGTGGCTATCATAAACAAACAGTTCCTACAATCACATCTTTTGTTTCATCAGAATATGAATCTTTTATTTTCAAACCCGTTGGCTCAGGAATGGGATTTGGTGTCATTAAATCAGATGGATTAAACATGCAATGAGTATAGGAAATCTGATCTCAACTTCTTCTTCTGAATATTTTTTAATGCCTTTTGTAAAGGATGCACAGGATGTAAGATTTTTCTTTATATCAGGAAAACTCTGTTTTGTGAAATTCCGCACACCTCAAGGAGACGGTTATATTGGAGATGTTGCACGCGGGGGCAAAAATACAATTCTTACTGAAGAAACTTTTATAAGCGCATATGGCAAGGAAAAATTCTATCCTGAAATGCTCGATATTTCTAAAAACATCGTCGAAAAAACAAAAAACAATCTTCTTGCAGTGGACTGGCTGGTGAATCAAGAAGGATACTATTTCAAAGAAATGTGCACAGCAGAAACAAGGCTAACAAAACTTCCTCAAGAGATACAACAAAATGTATTTGATCATTTAACGACACTTCTATGGAAATTCCATGGGCAAAAATAAAATAACTTTTTTTATCTATAGCGCAGTTTTTCTTTCTGAATTTTCCTTTTTCTTTGTACTTCCTTTACTTGGAAACTCTTCTCTCATAACTGCTGCCAATGTTGCGTTTTATCTCGCTGGATCGGTAATCCTTGAAAGCATTCTCATGATAACCACAACGGGTTTATTAGAAAGATTTTCGCGTAAACTCTTAATGGCTACCGCCTTTATTTTAAGGAGTACCGCTTTCCTGTGCGTTATCCTATCGCTCAAACCTTCTGCATGGTTGATCTTTTTTACCTTAACGGCTTTTTCGAAAGCAATTTCAAAGCCATTTTTGAGAGAAATTTTATCAGAACATCTCAAGGGAAGTGCTCTTAAGCGCGCTTTAACCCTCTATTCGTTTTTTCAAAACGCTGCTGTCGTTATTGCCCCACTTGTTGCAACGATTGCCATAAAATATAACGCATCAGCTTTTCTCATGGCTTTTTTTGCACTTATTGGTTTGTATTTTTGTGTTCTATCTCTCAAAATTGTTTATCACTACCCCCATAAAAAATCATCCGTTGAAAAGGATAAAAAAACAAAAAAAACTCTTCTTTTTTCTTTAAAAACAATAATACATAATCGTTCTATTGCTTATTTGTTGGTTGCGGCTTTGCTCTGTGCGTTCCTCATGGGAATTTTCATCACCACCACGACGCTTCTCAGTAAATTTGACAGCAATCTGGCCCCTTATAGTGGGGTTTTCTTTTCAATTGTTGGCATCAGCATTTGTATCTGGCAGGGGGTGATCAATAAACATCTCACCCTTTCCGATAAATCAACTTTTTATCTGCTCTGCTTTATGGGAGGTTTCTCCTCATTTTTCCTCATGGGTGGTGTCTTTACCGCTGTGACTGCGTTAATTGCCTACAGTGTCTATGAATCTGTCATGATTCCAGAGATATACTATCAAGCAGGGAAAACAATCGCATCCGTTTCTTCCAGTGTTCTTTTTAGTTATATTCTTGTTGTTTCAAATATTGGCCAAGCTATAGGCTCATGGACAAGTGGATGGATCATCAGCCATTTCAACAATCATATCGCTTTGCTTTTTGCCATGATTGTTGGTGTCTCGGCCTTTGCCTCTTGCCTTTGCCTCATGCAAACTAAAAAAAATAAGGAACTTCAATGTCGCATATAATTTTTGCAACCGGTGGCACAACAAGAGTGCCTAGAACACTTCGCCACAAATGGCTCAATTATGAGTTTGTAACACACTCTGCGGCAAAGAAGCTCGAAACTGTTTTTAAAAACTGCTCCGTAAGCTCCGTTGCCAATTGCCTCACAGCTGGAGGATTGTGGGGTGGTTTTTTATTTGCACATGAAATTTGTCGCCTTCTCAAAGTAACATATTATCCATTTGCCTCTATGGTTGATCCTGAAACTCTGAGTTCAGCTATCGAAGAATTCTCTATCGATACCATCATATGCCTGCCAAGTTTTGCGGATAAACTTATTATCGTATCTTGGAAGCAAAAATTAAAATGTCTAAAAAACCTATTCTATCTTGGAGAAACCTTTCAACCTGAATCTGTATTGAAAATAAAAGACATAATCCCTGAATTGCATATTAAGCCTCTTAGCTTTACCACCCAAGAAGCTGGTCCTATAGGATTCCAGTGTTCCGAGATTAATGGTAACGTTTATCATCTTGTACGACACATTCAAGTAAAATCAAATCCTGAAAATGATGAATTAATTGTCTCTGTTTTTTATCCTGAAGACGCACCATACCTTGAACACGCCACTGGTGATGTTGTTCATATTGCATATGATCAATCATGCGATTGTGGCTATCATGGCCATACCTTACACCTGAAAGGAAGAATACCAACTTTTTATAATATTATGGGAACTTCAATTTCTGTACACGATTTTACAAATGTCTTAAATCTTCAAGGTTGCACTCTTTTGGCTACAGATATTCAACTCATTATAGTCAATCAATGTGAGAATGGTGTTGGCATTTTATTGTTTATTGATTCACGTTACGATATTGAAAGAAATACCCTTTTATCATCCCTTTCATCCTCTTATCTGATAAAAGACATTATCAATAAATCACAATTTTTTCATGTTTACTTTATGCAGAAATCTCAATTTATTCGCTCCTCAAGCTCTGAAAAAATAAAATCCTTTTTTCAAACGACTGAATATCCTATAGTGCTTGATAGTGATCTAATAGAAATTAAATAAGCTAAGATTGCGATTTTACACAAGCGTTCTTATGCTTCCTTGTTGTTTCCCTCGTGCGCGCTTAACTTTTAATGTCGCATATTCTCTCTCAATTTATATCTTAGAGCTTATGGATCAGCCATAATAGAAAATTTTAGAAAAAACGTACCAAAACTACCAGCATCTGAGTGTGTTCCTTCTTAAATTCTGATAAAAAATAGTTCTATTCTTACATGACATAGCCATTTTCTTTTTGCAGGCATTCTGCCATCACCATAATATTTTATTCTGCTCCAATTTCCTTCTAAGTTAAATTGTGTGGTCGTTTTACACACTACAGCTGTACAGAGTTTTCTTTGTATTACGAATAAATATGGCAATGATCACATTGCCATAACATATCTCTCATAATAGAGGTTTAGTTTTTTACCTATTAATAACACACAATATTTCTAAAGGATAATACTGCCTGATTGATTTTTTAGAGTTTTTTCTGGAAAACAACAGCCACTAGGTTCTCTAAGAGGATATAAGGATCAAATAAGGATGGGATAAGGTGAGAGATATATGGTAAGAG
>NZ_JAQITC010000011.1 GCF_028618525.1 Bartonella sp. AU55XJBT
CTTTACGAATTCTTTCTTCAGCTTGTGCTTTATATTCTTTTTCAAGTTCTAAAAATGCTAACCGCATGTTTTCACAATTCTTTGAAGTCCCTGCAAATCCACATTTAGCATCCCACTCTAGGCGTAAGTTTTTATCTTTTTTAAATTCAGCGACGCTATAGGTTTTTTCACAGCCAGCAGCGATGAGTCCTGTGCCAAGTAGCAATGTTGTTATGAGAACTTTATTCATCAATATTTCCCCTTTTTCCTTTCAGTTTTACAAGGTTTGAGCACAATTTTTAAATGATGCTAGGTTATCGGTTTTTATAACCAGTGATGATCAATCTAGGTCAGCGACATAATGTTGCCATAAATGGAGTATAGAATACGTGTAAGTGTTTAGCTTGAGCAGCTAAAGCGCAATAGATGTTGTCCGTTATCTCGGTAAGGAGTTCCATCAACATATTGTCTATCTTAGTAAATACGCCTTTGGTTACTACTGTCATTTAGATGCTCCGCTATTTATCGTGTCTTAATTATTATTCTGTTGCTGTTGAGCACGCTCTTTTGCTCTTCGTTCCTCTGCGGCGCGCTCTTTTGCTTCTCGCTCAGCTCGTAATCTATTAGTATCAGCTTCAATTTTTTCAATCCAGGCTTTTCGTTTAGCTTTAAACTCTTCGTCTATTTTGCGATTATGTTCGTCAATTTTTGCCTGACGTTCTTTCTCAAGTTCAGCGCCTGCTACTCTTAGGTTTTCACAGTTTTTTGAAGTCCCTATCCCTCCACATCTTGTGACCCATTCATCAAATAATTTTTCATCTTTTTTAAATTCTGCGACGCTATAGGTTTTTTCACAGCCAGCAGCGATGAGTCCTGTGCAAAGTAGCAATGTTGTTATGATGATCTTGTTCATGATTAGTGACTTTCTTGTTGTTGTTCTTCTGCTGCGCGTTCTTTCGCTTCTTGTTCGGCTCTTCTTTTTTGAAGTTCCTGTAAATCCACATCTTGCTCCCCATTCTTCCATCAATTTTTGATCTTTTTTAAAAAGCGTCTCGACGTTTGAAGGGGTCGTAGTAAATTTCTGTTACACGGAATTTACCTTCAAGGCGTTTGCATTGGATGATGATGTCTATCATAGAAATTAATAACCCGCGGATATCTTCTCTTGCTAAATTACCGCCACCGTCACTTTCTTTGACTAAAAGGGTCATTTGCTCAAAGGCGGCAAGGGCTGTTGAGGCGTGGACGGTGGTAATAGAGCCTGGGTGACCAGAGTTGACATTCCGGATATAGTAAAAGGCTGTACCATCACGCAGCTCTTGTAGAAGGATTCTATCAGGGCGCATGCGTAAGCCTGATTCAAGGAGTTCTTTTGCGCCTGCTTTTGCTAAGCCTTGGTTATCTTTTGAATAAAAAAGTTGGACTTTGTTGGCGTGCGGAACGACAAGTTCTGGGGTGTCTTCAATGGTGAGAATTCGTTCATAGTCAGGGATTTTGGCAATTAAAGCTTTGGAGAGGGTGGTCTTTCCCGATCCGGTTTTGCCCGATATTAAGATATTTTGTTGTGTAATAACGGCGCGTTCTAAAAAGTTGCAAAAATCTTTAGCGATAAAGAGATCTGTTAGCTCTTTTTCTGTATCAGAGAGTTCGGATAGCCGTTCAGTCATTTGTTGCGTGGGTGTGAAACTGGTGTTTTGGGCGACAGAAAACAGATTGTTTTCATGTAAACTTTCAAGAGAAAAAGTGCGCGATGAAGGTTTACGAATTGTCATGCTGATGGTGTTGGCTGCAACAGCTGGAGGCATAACAATTTGTATGCGTTCGTTATTGGGGAGTGTTGCGGAGAGAACAGGGTTTTCTACACTGATTTTTTGTGTTGTGTAGGCAGCAACGACTTTTGCAATGCCTTCTAGCTCGCTGTAGGTTAGTTCTGGTAGAATGTGGGTTTGCCAACCATTGGGACCTTCGACGATTACTTCGCCGGGGCGATTGACGACAATTTCAAATAAATTCTCATTATTGAGGAAGTCATCTAAGATTTTTAATTTTGTTAAAACGATAGAGGCTCGTTCTGCATTTTTTGCTGATGGCATAATGTGACTTTATTGGCTTAATGAAAAAAGGAATAGCTAGGAGTAGAGCGGTTTCTTTTGCTTTTTACGACGAGTTTATAGACAGATGAAAAATCGAGATCTCTTGCTACAAAGATGTTGACGAGTTCGCCTTGAAATTTTTCTAGAGTAGGAGGGATGTTGATTTGATTTTCAAGGGCAATGGTGGCAGTATCTTTTCCAATGTTGTTTGCGCCTTCAAAACCACCACCCGCAGAGTTGTTTGCACCTGCTTTATTGGATTTTTTTTGCATTCTATTGGTGAGGTTTGTTGTGACACCATCAATAACGGTGAGTAAAAGGGAAGAGCCAAAGCGTTCCCACCAATGGGTGTTGATGTTGCCATCAAAACCAGCTCTGCCTAAAGTGTCGGTTGCTGGTGAGGCAAGGGGAATGATGACACCGGTTGGGGTTTTGGCTCTTGTCCAGAGCACAAAGAGGCGAGATTGACCTTGTTTTATCCCACCGCGGTATTCTCCAATGACTTGGGTTCCTTTATCAAGCAAAACAACGCGCCCATTGTCAGAGAGGATATCACGGTTGATTATGCAGCTTGCAAAGCCTGGTTGGTCGCTGTTTAATGCCGTTTCTAAGATACAGGGGATAGAGGTTCCCATGGCGATGATAAAGTTTCTATTGCCGATGAGTTTTGCTTTTGTTTCTTCTGTTGTGGTGGGTTTTAAAAGGGTTGCAAAATTTTGTGTGTTTTGAAGGGCAGGAGAATTTTGCGCATTCGCGAGATTTTCAAGGGCATGGAATTTGTCAAGGGGGTTTAGAGCAGTGTTGACGATGTCTTTTAATTCAGATTTAGAGCCTTTGGCAAAAGCGAGAACAGGGGCACGTCTTGCGGCATCAAGTAGTGGGTCATCTTTTTTGGGTTCTGGTGCGAGTGGTTGTGGGGGTGGTAAGGTTATTGGCGCTATGTTGGCACGCGGGTCAGAGGGGACGAGCTCTAAAGGCGCGAGGGTGTTGTGAAAGCTTTGTTCTTGTTTTTTATGAGCTTTTGCGGTGTTTTTTTGTTCTGTGGGGGTGGATAAGATGTTCCAGAGCACATAGCCGCAGATTCCTATACAGGCAATTGCGACAACTATTTTTTTGCCAAGGCTTTGTGAGATATTGTTGCGTTTATCCCCTATTGATCCTCGATCTTCTATGGTGGTTTTATCACTCATAAGTTGTCCCCTTCAATTCCCGCTTATTTAAAATTTAAAGATGTTTAAAGATCTGATGCAACTTTACGTTCAACAGATGGTGAGGTTGTTCCGGTATTTGGATTTGTGCCTTTTGGTTGATAGGCTTCGTTAAAGACGCAGAGGACGTTTTTTCCCTTTCTTAAGGTGAAGTGCGCGCTAATGGCATGGACAATAACCATGTTGCCTCTTGTGGTTTTGGGAACCAGCGATTCTGTACCGTCATTGTTGACGATGTAAATGGCAGGGATTTCTTGGTTGTCTGGAAATGTAAATGTTGTGGTTTTGCCATTGTCGTAAACGGAGGAGGGTTCGAGCGTAATAGAGCCTTGAGCGGTGTAAGCCCAATTGCGTGGTCCGTAGGTTTCATATGCGTTGAAGACATTATCAATACGCTGGGCTTGTTGTTTTTCTTGTCGCATAAGGGCGGCGAGTCTTCTTTGTTCTGCTTCTTCTTGTGGGTAGCGAAATTTCACAAGGAAATATGTTTCTTGTCCAGAGGAAATTTCCCCATCTTTGACCATGAGTTCAAATTGATAGGAGCGCTTTGAGCCATCAAGCTTTGTGGTGACGACTTGGAGATTGGTAATGGGTTGGACTTCTCGCGCTTTGAGGAAAAGAATATTGCCAGCGGGGGCGACTTCCCATGCAACGCTGTTGCCAATGGCGACATGGGCAATTTCTTCATTGGCAGAAAATTCTATTTGTACCGATGAGCGTATGGAGCCAATAATTTTTGTGACATTATAGGCATCATAGTTGATAAAGCGAATGCGGCTATCACTTGGCGCACGGGTGGGAAAAATACTGGCGTTGCTCCAAGGTGTAGGAGAAAGGGCGAGGAGGCTGAGAATAAGAAAAAGAATTTTTTTTGTCATGATCAGTTGACCACTTCCGGATCAGTTCTATATTCACTAACAATAAACCCTAGAGGATTTATCAGACGATTTTGGACAGAGATAGGGGCGTTGATGTATTCAAAGGTGAGAGTTGCAACCCAGTGGGTGATGAATTCTTTGTTGTTTTCATTGTCATGGATTGTTCTGTAGTAACGCACTTGGGCAACATCGTCATTGATAAAGGAGATTGATTTTATCGTGACGGTGACACTGGCGTGTTTATAAAGAATTTGAGGACTTTGGGGATTTCTTGCTCCATACCAGCTGGCAAATCTTTCCTGTTCTTCAGAAGAGGAGAGGAGAGAGACGGTTTCGAAGTTGTGTTGTGTTTCTTCTGTGGTGAAGCCTTCACGGGAGCGGACATATTTTGCAGCAAAATAGCGTGTGATTGCTTCGTCGACATTGGTGGGACCTTCTTTTAAGGCTTCCACAACTTCAGTGATGCCGGTTGAATTGTCCACACGGATGACAAAAGGTTCCACGGTTTTAAGGGGCGTGAGGGTGATGACCGCGAGAGAAGACATTATTGCAACCGCAACGGCTATGCCGGCAATGGCAAGCGAGACGCGGGCGGTGCGGCGTGAGGCGAGCATGCGATCTTGATCGAACGAGCGTGCTTCAGCAATGTATTGTTCTATGTCTTTTTCTTTCATGCTTTTTGCCCGCAATTTTTGTAAGATTTGATTTCTTCATCCGTTAATTTTTGTGCCAGAAGCATTTCCAGCTTACCTTCTTTTAGGGTTGAAGGGGTGTTGTTACTGATGATAATGGGCGTGGGCGTGGGTTTTTTCCCTTCCCAATTCCACATTGATCTGTTGAGTGGACGTTTAGAATATCCATCACACTTTGGGAGTGACTTCAGTGTGTTTGGTGAAGACATACAGCCACTGAGAAAAAGAAATGGCAAGATGACCCCAATTTTTTTAAATTTCCGCATTTTAAATTTAGAACCCCCGCAATAATGTTAATAATTTTTTTATAGCTTTTTTTATCGCTTTAGCTGTAGCTTTAACTCCTTGTTCAGCAATTTCTCCAGCGCGTTGTGTTCCCGTTATTGCACTTGTGAGAGAAGCGCCCCCAGAGGCTAAAGTTGATGCTATATCAGGTAATTGAGTGAAAAGATACATACCACAAAAGCCAACACCCATGAAGTTAAGTAAAGAAAACATAATATCTTCAGTGCTTCCTGAAAAGATCTTCGTTGCAAGATTGACATACAGACTACCAAGCAATACTGTCAACACCTGCAAAATGATGAAGTTTATTGTTTGATTTAACCATGATTCTGTAAATCGTCTTGTTGCTGAAAACATGTAGAGGCTTATAAAAACTGGTCCTATTGATAGGACAAGAAATAAGCCAAGTTTAGCAAATACTGAGACGATAAAACCTATTATAGAAACTAAACAGGCAATAAGTAAGCAGATAAAGCCAGCAATCCATGCGGCAAGAAACTTACCCGTGTCAGTCCATGCTGTGTACTTATCTGATTGGTCAAAAACGTGTGCACCCGCTTGTCTTAACATATTATCCCATACATTTTGATCCGAGTGTGCTGCACCTTGTGTGACATTTGCAATGGCATTTGGCAGATCGTTGAAAAATATATCTTTGACCCACTCGTTATAATGAGCAGCATGTGTTGTGAGTGCAACAATGATGCCGAGTTTGAAGGTTGTCGCTATAAACTCCCATAAGGGGATAGAATAACGCCCATAGATAATATTGTACCCCATAAATGCAATATAGATTGTACAAGACGCCTTTACCGGAGTAACTAAAGACGCTGCGAGATTGGAAATGATATCCTCCATTATTTCTGTAATGGAGTTAACTAAATGTGTATCTATAGTGGTAAAAATATGTAAATTTTCAAATGCCATTGCATGTCCGTTCTATCTAACTTTTCTAAGTATGAACGCTTGTGATTCAATCACTACCCTGTTTCTGTTCAGCTTTTTCTTTCGCTTCTTTTTCAGCTTTAGCTCGTTGTTTTGCTTCAAATTCAGCTCTCCATTTTACCCGCTCAGCGTGTTCTTTATCCCTAAGTTCCTTTAAACTTTTATCCAAGTCTTCTGCGGCTTTACGCTGTCTCTCTTCAGCTTTTGCTTCATATTCCTTTTGAAGTTCAAGCTGCGCTAATCTTAAGTTTTCACAATTTTTGGCAGTTCCTGCGAATCCACATTTAGCATTCCACTCTTCCATCAATTTTTTATCTTTTTTAAATTCTGCGACGCTATAGGTTTTTTCACAGCCAGCAGCGATAATTCCAGTGCAAAGTAGCAATGTTGTTATGAGAACTTTATTCATCAGTATTTCCCCTTTTTCCTTTCAGTTTTACAAGGTTTGAGCACAATTTGTAAATTATGCTATGTTCTGGTTTTTATAACCAGTGATGATAAATCTAGGGCACAGACATAATGTTGCCATAAATCTATTGTATAGCCTGTAAGGTTCTTTAAGTTGAGCAGCTAAAGCGCAATAGTTATGTGTAATGGCGTCATTCATTGCCTTTGTAATGGGATCCATTAACATATTGTCTATTTCAGTAAATATGCCGTTGCTTTCTACTGCCATTTAGATGCTCCAGTGTTCATTGTGTATTTTTATAATTTAATCATTATTTTGTTTTTGTTTAGCGCGCTCTTCTGCTTCTCTTTCGGCTTGTTCTTTTGCTTTTTCTTCAGCCTTTCTTTTTTCTATTTCAGCTTTTAGTTTTTTTATTTCAGCTTGCCTTGCTTGATGTTGAGCTTCCATTGCGGCTTCATATCTTTCCATCGCTTTACGATCTTCTTCTTTGCGTTCACGCGCTCTTTCTTCAGCTTTTGCTTCATATTCCTTTTCAAGTTCAAGTTGTGCTAATCTTAGGTTTTCACAATTTTTTGAAGTTCCTGCGAATCCACATTTAGCATTCCACTCTCCCATCAAATTTTTATCTTTTTTAAATTCAGCGACGCTATAGGTTTTTTCACAACCAGCAGCGATAATTCCAGTGCCAAGTAGCAATGTTGTTATGAGAACTTTATTCATAAATATTTCCCCTTTTTCCTTTCAGTTTTACAAGGTTTGAGCACAATTTTTAAATTATGCTTGTGTTCTGGTTTTTATAACCAGTGATGATAAATCTAGGGCTGTGACATAATGTTGCCATAAATGAAGTATAGAGTGTGTACAGCTCTTTAAGTTGAGCAGCTAAAGCGCAATAGATGTTATCCGTTGCCTCTGTACGGGTCTTTATTAGCATATCATCTCTATCAGTGAATATGCCTTTTGTTTCTACAGCCATTGAGATGCTCCGCTCTTTATTGTGTCTTAATTATTATCTTGTTTCCGCTCCGCTTCTCTTTTAGCGCGCTCTTCTGCTTCTCGTTCGGCTTTAGCTCGCTCTCTCGCTTCTCGTTCGGCTCTTCTTTTTTGAAGGTCAGCTTCCATTTCGGCTTTAAATTCTTCCGCCGCTTTGCGCATATTTTCGTTATGTCTTTTAATTCTCTCTTCAGCTTTTGCTTCATATTCTTTCTGAAGTTCTAAAGCTGCTAATCTTAGGTTTTCACAATTTTTTGAAGTTCCTAACCCTCCACATCTCACGACCCATTCATCAAATAATTTTTTATCTTTTTTAAATTCTGCGACGCTATAGGTTTTTTCACAGCCAGCGGTGATGAGCCCTGTGCAAAGGAGCAATGTTGTTATGAAAACTTTATTCATGATTAGTGATTGTCCTGTTGTTGTTCTGCTTTTTCTTTCGCTTTTTGTTCTTCCTCAGCATGCTCTTTTATCCCAAATGTAGCATTCCATATTTCTTTAGCTTTTGCCTGACGTTCCTTCTCAAGTTCTAAGAATGCTAACCGCATGTTTTCACAATTTTTTGAAGTCCCTGCAAATCCACATTTAGCATCCCACTCTAGGCGTAATTTTTCATCTTTTTTAAATTCAGCGACGCTATAGGTTTTTTCACATCCAGCAGCTATGAGCCCAGTGCAAAGTAGCAATGTTGTTATGGTGATCTTGTTCATGATTAGTGATTGTCCCCTTGTTTTTCAGATTTTTGCTGCTCATCATTTGTAGAGCCAAAACCTCCCCATTTTTTACGGGTTTCAAATTCAGCTTGCTCTGCGTTTTTACAATTTTTCGATTTAAGATCCCCTGATGTTAAACATTTCACGAGTACTTCTTCCATCAGTTTTTTGTCTTTTTTTAATTCTGCGACGCTATAGGTTTTTTCACAGCCAGCGGTGATGAGCCCTGTGCAAAGTAGCAATGTTGTGATGATGATCTTGTTCATGTTTTAGCCCCTCTCTTTTTTACCTTTTATTGACCACGGAGTTTTTTTGCAAAATCTTTATATCGTGCTTTAAACTCTTCATTTTCACGGGCTTTTGCAGCGTTTTCTTCTGCTTGTTGGATCATCGCGGCGGCTTGCATTTGAAGAACTTGTGTTTGCAGTTTTGCTTGTATTGCCGATAATTTGGCTTGAATGCCTTGAATTTTTCCAGCCTCATCAGTGTTTCCAAGTTCATCAAGAAGCTTGTTAACTTCTTTTTGTGTTTCACTGGCTTCTTCGTAGACGTCTTGGCCTTTTGCGGCTTGTCCTACTATGTGCTGTTCGGCTTTTTTGACTTCCTCTGCGTAAAAAGCATCCACCGCTTCTTTTGATCCTGCACCCCCTGAGGGCTCTTTATATTTAAGCTCTTCTTGCCATTTTTGTGCGTTTTTGCTGCTGCTTCCGCCGCCGCCGCCGCCGCCGCTGCCCATCGATTGTTGAAAGTGGTTAAAGTCAGAAGGTAGAGCGCCATTGCTCCCTTGCTTGTTAAACATTTCCTTCAATCCCGAAATGTCAGGCTTGGCATTTAAAGAGCTATAGAGTTGTTTCATTTGATCGAGTTGGCTCTTTAATTGGTCAAGCTGTTGTGTGCCGTTCCGAATTTGTTCTTGCAATTTGTTAATTTGTTGTGTGCCTTGCCGAATTTGTTCCGCCATGTTCGTCGCGGCTGTGGGATCAAATACCACGATGGCGAAGGCATTCGTTTTTAAGCCTAAAGAAATTGCACAGAAGGCTGTTGCCCATAAAAGTTTTTTCATTGTTTTGACCTTTCTTGGAAAATGGGAAGCCATTTTTCTGGAGAGGCACCCACTTCTTCCATAATCGTTTCGAGAAGTTCAATGTTTTTCGTGGTGCCGCTTAAAATGGCTATTTCATCATCAAAACCGCGTAAATTCAGTTCTGCTACAACAGAACTTTGCCCCTGCTTGATGAGAAAACGCCGTGACTCCCGGCTTAATTCTGCTTGTATTAGGTTAAACTCCCTGTCGGATAATTTAAAACCCTCTACATAATCCGCGTGGTTGCCCTTTTGATTGGGAAAATAAATCTGAGTGGGACATTGCTCTATAATGGTGTGAGCTATCGTCGAATTAATCGCATCTTTGGGTGATTGCGTGGCAAATAACATCAAACCATTTTGCTTCCGAATGGTCTTTAACCTGTCTTGCGCAAAGGCTTTAAAGGAATCATCCTCTAGCGCTTTCCAAAACTCATCAATGACAATGATAATACGACGCCCGTCAATCAGAGACAGAATCCTATGAAATAAATACATCATTAATGGTGGACGAATTTCGTCATTGTCTAAAAAATCCGTCATATCATAACCAATAAATTTTGCATCAATCCCTATGTCATCATCCGGATTGTCAAAAACCCATCCCAAGGCATTGCCTTTACACCATCGCTCTAAACGCCCCGATATCCCCTCCCTGTGCGTGGTGTCAAAAAACATTTGTAAGGCCGATATGGTCCGTTGTTCCTTAGGTAATAGAGCAAGTTGGTCAACCGCAGAAGCAATATCTTGCCTTTCCGATTCACTGATTTTTTGACCCTCAGCAGAAACAAGCTTGGTAATCCATTGGCGTAAAAAAACCCTGTCTGCTGGATTGCTATAATCTAAACCTTTTAAGGGTGCTATCCCCGTCGGCTTGCCATTTTTCAAAGGCATATATGTGCCGCCACCCGCTCTGACAAAAAGCTCTGCTCCACGATCCTTATCAAAAAAGACCATATTCGGATCATGCTTTTGAAGTTGCGCTAGTAAAAAATTAACAATAACCGTTTTACCAGAACCTGACGGACCACAGACAAAGGTATTGCCTAAATCACCAAAGTGAAAGTTAAAATAAAACGGTGAACCAGCAGATGTCTTCATCAAGGCTACCGCTGGTCCCCACACGTTGCCATCTATTTTGCCAACCGGAAAAGAATGAAAAGGTGAAAGCGCTGCATAATTGCGGCTGGTTATCGCGCCAGAGCGGGTGCGATAGGCATAATTGCCAGGCAATTGTGCCCACCAAGCCGCCGCTAACCCTAAATCCTCCCGCGCAATAACAGCACCACCATCGGTGAGACGAGAACGCGCTTTGGCAAGATTATCCGCTAACTCTTGGGGCTCATCAGCAAAAACCGCTAACGATAAATGATGCTCCCCTAAAACAAAACGATTCGATTCAAGATCATCAAGCGCATCATCTAGCTCCATGATTTGTGAGCCCGCACGATCTCCGGCATTGACCATCTGGTTTTGTTTGCGACCCATAATCTGCTTGGCAGCATTTTTGCTCTTGAAAATAAAAGATTGCGTAAAAATAAACTCAAAGGGAAGCGTTAAAAGACCATCCGCCATGCCTACTCTGGTTTTGGCTGGATACTCTTTCCAACCAAACATGCCAGCAAAACGCTGGCCCGCCTCGGTGCGTATTTCTATGACTTCTTTCCCAAAAATCAGACGGTCTGAATAAACAGTCGACGCTATCGTCCCCCATGTCAGCGGTATGCGTTCACGACGACCACCTACCAGTTGGTGAATAAACTCACTTTGCTGCGAATAAATAATGCCTTCATGTTCATAAAGACTTAATCTTCTTGCGCCATAACGCTCTAAATTTTGAATGACATCTGTCGTAATATCTTCAAGCTTGCGAATCGATTCTTCATCAACTTCCGTTTTTTCTTGCTTGGCTTTGCCTAACCGTTTGAAAAATTCTACTAATTTATCCGTCTTATCAACGTGTGGATTCCACAAAATTGAAAGATAAAGCTCATTGCGATAAAGATCCTGTGAAACCATCCGTTCACGGTATTTATCATCTAATTGCTTGGCAAATGCCGATCGAAAAGTGCCATCCGGATAAACCGTTTCTCGCTTTCTGATGATATGGCTATAAAGCGCAATCCGTTCATCAGCGATATTCTTAAACAGATTATTGAGCTGTTCGTGAAGCACGTTCAGATCAATAATATCTGCTGTCTCAAAGTTAATGCCCTCAAGTTTAACAACCATCATGAGCGCGCGTGAATCCAGTGCAATGACATGCTTGTTTACATGACGTACATAAGGAATAATCGCCTCTGGCTGCTTTTCACGCTTGCGCTCTGCTGTTTTCATTTCAATTCCTCATAATTACGAATTAATCGTAATGGAGAAATACTTCCTCCACCCCATAGACTAGAATTTCTGGCAAAAATAGTTGTCTTTTGCCATGTCAGAAGAATACGAAATTTGTTATGGTCATGCTTTAGGATTTCCTTGAATATGAAATGGATGGCAACACCAATGGTTAAAAGAAAAATATTGCCTGCCATAATAAACAATATCATCGATCCTATCCCATTTAATCCCATAGCTTCCACCGTCACGCCTGCAATCATTGCAGGGCGCGTGCAAGCAAGAAATAACGTATCCTCCGTTAGCTTCTCGTGCTCTTTCATGATTTTTGAAAGGCTAAAGATTAATGGGAAAGCATGGATACGATTTGCGATGCACCCATAACAATGCCAATGCCAACACAAACAAAAAATGCTTTACGCATTTCAACATAACCAGCAATCCATGCAAGTCCAACACCAGCAACCGCAATCGTCGCTATCGATGTGGCAATTTTTCCTGTTAAAACTTCAATTATTTTATCAAGAGCAGTTTCAATTTTTCCGAAGCCTTCTGCAAATGCTGGCTCACTGAGTGCAAGAAAAGCAATAAAAAGCATCAAGGCTGTGGTTAGCCATTTCTTTTGTGTGTTGGATAAAATTGATTTTTGTAAGGTGTGTTCACGATTGAACGAATTATTCATGTTTTTCATGAAAATTTCCCCGCATATTAAATTAAAAATTGCTTAATATTAATTAAATGTAATGTATAACGGAAATAAATTAAAAATGCTACTGTTTCATTTATAGTATTTTATTTTTTTAGATAAATTAAACAAAATTCTTTATAATATACAAAATGATATTTTTAAAAAAAACTTTTCGATCATCATTTAAATATCTGGTTTTTATATATATTATTCTTGCGGCTGTTTTTTATTTTCGTCAAAACTCTGAAGATGTTATGCAAAACCCTGTTGTGCAAAAAATAAAAAAGACCGTGGAAAAACAGTTTCAAGAACCAGATTTAAAAGTACGGGATCATGATCATACACAAGAAATGCCTTTATCTTTAGAATCTTTGTCATCACAATTTTATGAAGAAAATGTCCCTGTTTATTCCGGTGCTATAGAGGTCACAAGCGGTGTGACCTTTAAAATGATCACACCAACAGATGATGGATGGAGAAAAAGAATTGTGCGCAATATCCGCCTCTATGGTGTGGAAACCTGTGAAATGCGGCAATTCGCCTCACGACATGGTGTTAAATGGCCCTGTGGGGCTTTTGTCACGGCGTGGCTGGTCTCAAAAACAATCGATAAAAATGTTACTTGTCGGCAAACCCGTGTCATTCAACAAATTCATTATGCTCAATGTTTTGTGGATGGAGTGGATCTGGCACGCTTAGGGCTTGCAGAAGGGTTGATGGTTTTGACAAAAGATCAGCAGCATTTTCCCTCACCAGCAGACTATAAAAACTTACAATTGACCGCTCAAAAAGAAAAAAATGGCTTGTGGTCGAGCCAATTTCAACAACCAGAAGAGTGGAGAAGAGATCACGGGAGCTATAATCCCATTGACCATAATTGATAAAGAATTCTCTTCAGTGCTCTTTAAAATAAAGACAATATGCCACAACAAGCCTTAACAGCTTTAAAGTTGATCACAAGCGACATAGATCTGAGTGGATAACTCTCGCTACGGAAAATTAATGTGTTTGGAAAATTAATGTGTTTAAAGCTCGCTTACGCGTATAGGTTGGTATCTGCAAGTAGTGCTATATGAGAGCGCATTTCCTTCCCCTATAATGTCATTTCGCTTCGCTGTATATATGAGGAGAAATGGGAAAGAGGTTTAAGCGGGTTTATGGAACTTTGAGCCAAAATGAAGAAGGTTTCTTCTCAAGCGCTTGAAGAAGCTGAAAAAATTGATGAAAGAAAAAGGTGCTTTCTTTTATTGTAAAAGAAAGCACCGGGGGGATTAAGAGCGACAGCTTTGCATATTTTACTCTGAAAAGCGGTCTTTTTTATCTTTTTTCCACAGAAAATACGTTGCTAGTCCCAGAATGGGGACACACAATTTGGCAAAAGGAAGATGTTGACTGAGAACAGCAAGGCTGGAAACAGTCGCATCTGTCATCAGTTTGTGGCGTTGTTCTTCGGTCCTTTTTTGGTGATCATAGCGTTGATAAACCTTGAGAACCCGACTGATCATAAGCGCTAGTCCAGCAAGAAAAAGCCAAATTAAAAACATGATACTGGCGGCGGCAAGAGGTTTCATAACAGTACATAACCCAAGAAAACCAATCATACATAAAAAAAACAAAGCCATGAATAATGAAATGCCAATAAACCCACAGCAAAGGGCTTGAAGGCGTACTTGCTTGACAGTGCTTTTAAGCCCTCCACCGACAAGATGGTTTAAAAGAGGAGCGATAAACTTATGCATTGCTTAACGACGCAGTAATTGAGAAAGAATAAAACCAACCCCTGCTGCAAACAAAACGCTTTTGCCAGGATTTTTGCGAACACATTGATTCATGGTTTGTTCAAGATCGCTGATTTTGTCTTTTGCTTGAGACATGATGTCTTCACTACTTTCTTTCGCTGTATGATACAGTTTTTCCGCTTTATCTTTGGCCGCATTGAATTTTTTGGCACCAAGATCTGTCAGTGTGGAGGTCATCCCTGAAATTTCATGACGTAACGTTTCTAATTGTCCTTGGAGCTCGTTTTGTAGGTCTTTTTCTGCCGTGGTTTTATTGTTTTGTGTTGTTTTGTTCTTAGACATGATGTTCTTTCCCTCTCTTGTATCGTTGTGTTGGTGTGTTCATCGTAATCATTTGCATTGGAGCAAAAATTTTTACTGCTGGGGTAACGCTAAAAGTGTTTTTTGGTTCCTTGTCTTTTTGTGCAATTTAAAATTGTTTTATGCCTTTCAAGGTATGCAGTACCATTCTCTCGCTTTTGGGGGGCTGTTTTTTTAAAGGTTAAAGATCTTTTTCTTTAAGGGAAAAATCTTTGTTGTTTATCCCGTATAAATTATCCCTTGCAGGTATATGTTTTGTTCTCTTTATTCAAGAGCGGTTGAAATGAGAAAAGCTTGCATCTGAGGGGCTTATTCAACAGCAATGATGATCAATTATTCTTATAAGTCAATGTGTTGTAAGTAGAAAGATGATGCGTTATTTTTACATAGTGAGATATTATACGGGAGATTTCTTACAAGTCTATCATTTTGCCAAATTTACACAGTAAGGTGACTTAAGTAAGATAAACTTTTGAAGGGTTATAAAAAAATTTCTTGAATGATTTCTTTAGAAATAAGAGAGTGTTTAGGGAATAAAACTATACTTGATTTATCAAGTTTTCTTTCTTAAGAAGAATGCGGAAGTGACGTTGAAGAGAAGTGGCAGTGTGGAAAAGGGGTGCTCTGCGGGAATGATGATTCAGCGTATGATTGAAGATAAGACCACAAGAGTGTGAGATAGAAATGGAATCTGAAACAGTCCCTTTAGAGAAGAGTTCTGCTGTATTGGCAGTGCATGATTTTTCGCCTTTTTCTATGTTTATGGCTGCTGATTGGGTGGTAAAAGCTGTTATCATTCTTTTATTGCTTGCTTCTTTGATATCTTGGACAATTGCTTTTGTAAAAATTATTGAGATCACTTTGGCAAAACGACGCGTGCGTCATGAACTCCGATTGGTTCTGAACGCTCAGACTCTTACGCGTTTGGTTGCGAGCTTGAAAGAAAGCAAAGGGGCTGGGGTGTTTTTTCTCAAAGAAGTCCTTAAAGAGGTCTATCTTTCGACGCAAGAGGTCCATTTTGTTGCTCCTGAAGGAACAAGCGAAAGTTCGGGTGAGAGAACCAATCCAAGGAAAACTGCACAAACGCTTGAAGATATTCTCTTTTATGAGGAAAATAATCAATATGGAGATGTTTCTCGCGATGGTTATGTCCGCGATGTTCATGAAGGTTTAAAAGAAAGGGTTCATTCACTTTTGTCGCGCTGCTTGCTGGCGGCAACACGCCGTGTTGCCTGTGGAAGCGCTGTTCTTGCAACTATTGGCGCCATTGCACCCTTTGTGGGGCTTTTTGCAACAGTTTGGGGTATTATGAATTCTTTTATTGGAATTGCTCAGTCGCAAACAACGCGGCTTGATGTGGTGGCTCCTGGAATTGCTGAAGCCTTATTTGCGACGGCGATTGGGCTTTTTGTAGCGATCCCTGCCGTTGTTATGTATAATAGCCTTATGCGTGCTTTGAATGGGTATCGCAGTGATTTAGGTGATATCGCTGCTGCTCTTGAAAGGCTCTTGAGTCGTGAACTTGATCGACAAAGACAACAGAAAAGTCATAAAAAATGAAAGCAAGCTTTAATGATGATTTCGATCTCGATGAAAGTGGGTTGCACAGTGAAATCAATGTGACCCCTTTTATTGATGTTGTGTTGGTGTTGCTGATTGTTTTTATGGTTGCTGCACCGTTGGCAACATCTGTCATTCCTGTTCAGCTTCCTTCGATCACTCAAGCGCCTTCAGTGGTTCAACCTGATGAGCCCCTTTATGTTACTTTGCAAAAAGATCACTCTCTTTACATTGGCGATCATCTGATAGAACAAGCCGCGTTAAGGGAAACTTTGTTGAGAGAAACTAAGCAAAATTTAGAGACAAAAATTTTAATCAAAGCCGATAGTGAAATTGATTATGGCATTGTCATCGATTTATTAAACCAAATACGCATGGCTGGATATGGGAAAATCGGTCTTGTCGGATTGCAAAACTCTCCCACTCTTGCCGCAAGGGGTGGGGACAATCATAAAACAGCAGATGAAACAAATGGACCTGTTGTGACAGACGGTGCTATCGAGAAAGCGGGCGCTAACGTGCTGGGACATGTGGAGGCGGAAACAACCAGTACTGTGGAAAACGCTCATATTTCTGGAACAGCTTCTGCCCCATGATAAAAAATGTCTGATAAAAAAATAGCTTTGTTGAAGGAAGCAAAGAAACTTCATCAAAGATATAAAGTGAAATTGATTATGGCATTGTCATCGATTGATTTAACCAAAGATATATGCGCTGGATAGCGTCAAATCAGTCTGATCGGATTATAAAACGCTCTCAATTTTGCGGCTAACGGATAAGAGATATGGTCTGATGGCGGAAAAGACAAATTGGTCATGAGATAATCTTATGGCATTTGAATCGCTTATTTTACAAGACAATGCATTCTGCTTAAATCTAATCAAGAGGCGGTGTCTTTCGGATTATCCTAACCAATTTGTTTTAGGGGTTTGCGGGCATGTGAGGGGGGAGGGGTATGTGGAGGATTGTGCGTTTAAGTGAGAAGCGGGAAGGAGGATGCGTGTTTTAAAAGTCCTAAGTGATCAAGAAAAGACGTATTGGAATAAGGGTATATCTTAAGTGCAAAGGTTTTTGCTTCTTCAAGGATTGTATGTCAATCAAGACCAGTAGAACCCGCTGTTGCGTCGAAAGGGAAGTTTTATTGTTTCAAACGCAAGATTTTCTGAATTGATAACGTTACGGGGGGCGTGAATGGTGAGAAGGGACGTGAGAGGAGAAAGCATGCAGAGCTTGTGCTTTTGGTGAAAAGATGAGAGCCTTGTTGGGTGTAAGCAGACGCTGCTTTGCTTTAAAGGCTCAAGGAACCTCAAAAATCAAGAGAAAGGAGTTCAAAATCTAAGGGGCTCTAAACAATCAAGGGATTGAGAAGTGAAAGAGTCGTTAGATATGAGCCTTGTATTGCTTTGAGCTGCTTTAAGTATGCCCTGTGGAACCAAAACCTCCTGTTCCACGGCTCTCTGCATGACTTTGGCTGTCTGTTTGCTCTGGTTTAATGGCGCAGACAGTGACTTTTGTGACGGGAGCGATGACGGTTTGGGCAATGCGCATGCCTCGTTCAATCGAAAAGTCTTCCTGACCACAATTGATAAGCAAAACTTTGACTTCGCCACGGTAATCACTATCAATTGTCCCAGGGGTGTTAAGGCAGGTGATGCCGTGTTTTAAAGCGAGACCAGAGCGTGGACGTATTTGTGCTTCATAGCCTGGAGATAAATGAAAAATGAGACCCGTTGGAATAAGAGCACGCTGCCCTGGCGAAAGGATGAGCGTTTCTTCTTCTCCAAGGGCGGCGCGTAGATCAAGACCCGCAGAACCGGCTGTCGCGTAGTGAGGAAGTTCTAAGCCTTGTCCGTGTGCAAGAATCTCGACGGACAAAGTCACAGAGTGGGAAGATTTTGAAGAGACACAATTTTCTTGGTTGTTTAGCGGTGCGTTGGTTTCAGGGTGCGGCATGATCAAGGCATTTCCAAAATATGAGATCTAGAAAAAATGGTACTTTAACAAAAGATATCCATAAAACCAAGTTGATAAAGTTGTTTTGATGCAGGTTGTCCCCAAAGCTTGGTTATCATCTCTTGCTGATCCACAAGACTCCAAAGCATATATCCCAAAGCACCATAAGAGCATTTTGCGCATGGCTAATGATGATTGCGTGTTCCGTTAAAAGGGATACCCTATGAGAGAGCTCAATTATATTTGCGATCGAAAGGATAGGGGCGCGTGTTTTTAAATACTGCCGATAAGAATCCCTGTGGCAAAAACCAAAGCCCCCCCAATGATGACCTGTAAAGAGGCGCGCCAAAAAGGGGTCGACATGTATTTGTTCTGGATCCAGACAATGGCGCCTAGTTCGAAAAAAACAATGATACAGGCAATCACTGTTGCGAGGTAAAAAGAATTGATTAAATAGGGAAGCGTATGACCTAACCCGCCCAATGTTGTCATAATGCCGCTGGCAAGACCTCTTTTCAATGGTGAACCGCGCCCTGATAATTTGCCATCATCATGGGCTGCTTCTGTGAAACCCATTGAAAGTCCTGCTCCAATGGAAGCTGAGAGCCCGATCAAAAAAGTTTGATGCGTTTCTCCTGTGGCAAAAGCGGCAGCAAAAATGGGGGCAAGGGTGGAGACAGAGCCATCCATTAATCCGGCAAGACCTGGTTGAATCCATGTCAAAAGTGTTTGTTTTTGCGCTTTCGAGGGCTTTTTTATGGTGTGATTTGCTGCTGTTTTTTTAGGGGAGGGTTGGCTCCCCTTGCTTTTTACAAAAGAAGTTTGTTCACATAATCCATCCGCCGTGTGCGCACGATTATGGCAAGAAAGACACAAAAGTTGCTTATAATTTTCAAGCTCTTGAATCCCCATAGCGGCAAAAA
Organism: Bartonella sp. AU55XJBT; assembly: GCF_028618525.1. The sequence continues at coordinate 18,839 of NZ_JAQITC010000011.1, forward strand.
CCGCTGCTTCTTTAGAGGAATAAGGCTCTAGCGCTTTTGCATATTTTAAATAGAGTGCTGCTTGTTGCTCTTTGACTTTGAGTGCTTGAAGAAGCATTTTTTGTGCCGAACGAAAGAACAGAGCTTTACGCTGTACAAATGAAAAAAACGATTTCAACATTCTCTGTTCCTTTGCACTTTAGAATAATTCTAAAAGATGAAGAAAAATAAACCAAAAGTCAACCTAAAAGTTACAAACTGAAAAATTGCAAAAAGGTTGCAGTGAGAAAAAAAGAAAAAAATGTGGGAGCGCCATGAACGTAAAGCTGACCAATCAAATCAATAAAGGAGATTTATCTAGGGCTGTCGAGAGGGCCATCGTGAAGGATTGAGAGAAAATAGGCTTTATTTTGCTAAAGAAGCGTTGCAATAGAGCGTTCCAATTATTGTACGAGAGCCAATGGATTTAGGCCCGAGACTGTATGGAAAGAAATAAAGCCAGCGCCATCATTTAGTTGATGCGTCCAAAAGACGATAAAAAACTTTTTGAATTTGAGAACATTCTTTAAAAAAGACCTTGTCTCAAGGGACCCAAGTCCCTTTTTGCAAGGATATTCGTGAAGGATAGAGCAATAAGGCACTCATGAAATACTATACATTCCCCCTATGAAATACTATACATTCCCCCTATGAAATACTATACATTCCCCCTATGAAATACTATACATTCATTGAGTCTTCACATCTTGATGCTTCATAAACCGGTACCATGACATCTGCTTAGTCCCCAATGTTTGCGACAGTCTTTAGTACGGTATTCTCGGTATTTTTATTGGATCGTTTTACATCCCGCATCGCGTTTTAAGTGTAAGCCAGTCCCCTTATGATATTAGCATTGAGGTGGATTTATTGGCATCTAACAAATTATCTTTTGTGCTGTGATTGGGATTGGTTTGAAAGGTTGGAATGTATCAATGAGCGAGATATTATCATTTCAAATTGTTTGATCACGCATGAAAATTGATGCTTTATGAAGGATCATTTATTACCTTATATCTTGCATGAAAGCCCCAAATTCAGTAGGATTCTCTCACTTCAAAACTTCTTATATTGAATCAATCACAATCATTTCCTTGTGAATCACGAGAAGGGGGGAAGTTTTCATTTTGATGAATGAGGTGAGTTGCAATGGGAGAAGTGCATAGTCTTTAAACATCAAAGGACGAGTACTCTTGATGTTTAAAAAGAATGGTTAAATTTTGTAGATCATAAAGAGACGTAGTATATGGAAATTAATAAAGGGTTAGAATGGTTTTTGGATTTTCAAAAACTAACAATACCGCAGGCAGCGTTTTTAATAGCCGGATTAAATCCAGGAAAATGTACTCTTTTCAACAAAATAAAACCAGAAGAGAGTGGTATTTACGAAGGTCACCGTCTCGTCTCATTAGATAAAACTTCTAATTTTCGAGGAGCTTATCATGCTATCGTTCAAGCAGGAAAAGACTATCGGTTAAAGATAGAATGGTCGTATGATTTTTTTGGTAATATAGATGCAGATTCCTCACATGTTTTCGTTGAAGATTTAAAAGAATGGCTTTTATCATGTGGTTATCGCCCTGCATTTTTCTTTCCTAAGAATGATTCTGACAACATTAAAGATCACAAATATACGTTTCAAAATCCAAATCATCCACGTTATGCTCCAAAGCTTGCTGCAGCTGTGGCGGCATGGGAAGAGGTGAGCGAGGCTGCACCAAATAAAAGTGTTAAAGCAACGCTTGCAGAATGGGTGCAAGAGAATGCTGAAAAATATGTAAAGAAAAATGGTGAATTAACAAAGGATTTCATTGAGCAGGTTTCAAGTGTTGCTAATTGGGATCCTACCGGAGGGGCTCCAAAAACAAAAGCTAGCGTTTCTTTATCAGAAAAAAAGACACTAAAAAAGTGATAATTGCTCCTCTTGATGATTCAGAAATGCCTTTCTAGGGGGGAGGTTTAAGCTATCCTCCCATAGGTTATAAGTCATTGTTTTTACATAAGAAAATATTTTATCGTCTTTCAATGACTGTTCAGAGAGGGGGAAATAGACATTGTTGGGCAGTAAAACTTACCTTCTCGTTTTCATAACTTAACCATCTATTTTTATTGGATTTTTTTGGGCATTGTTCAATTCGAATCAAATGCAATGAAATTGAAAATGCTATGGAAATGACAATGCTAAAAAAAATTTTTTCTTTTTTCACAGTGCGCAAAAGTGCAAAAAATTCTCAAGGAAATATACCGATGAATGGATCAATATTGGAGCAGCCTGTGGCGGATGAGGTGGTGCGCAAATCATTTAGAGGGAGCGTGTTGTCGCGTTGGTTAAAGTTTGAATTTATCATTGTGATGGAAAAGGTCAAAATACGGCGTCCTGCGCGCTCTCCCTAAAGAAACCTTGCTCTCTATCGCTTTGTGAAGGATTTCTCTTGAAAAATTGGCGCCATAGTAAAACCCTCTCTATGGTATAATAAGAAAAGGATATCTTATGATTTATTATGATGAAAATGCGAAAAGAATAACGGCTGTATGGTGTGGTCACTCTGGAATGATATTCTGTTGTCCAGAGGATGATTGATATTTCAGTGCCTCTTTTGTCCATTTATTTCTGACCAATGGAAGTGATGAACAAGCTTTTGTTTTATGGTGATGGTGGTCAACGTTAAAGAATGACACTTGGAGAATATCAAGGGCTTTCAAGGGGGGGGCAAAGAAAAATATATTCCGCTATAGGGGGTGTTTCTTGGAAATAAAGTTGACCATTAAAATTGCTTGTTTAAAGGAAATAGGTAACCGTGTGAGGAGAATATAGCTTGAGGACTGTTTATTATAAAAAAGTTTTCTAAAGAGAGAATTATAATCCTTGCTATCGGGTAAGACTCTTTACTTTTAGTTTGTGATCGTTCTTTTGCGTGATGACGGTGATACTCTTATTGGATCGCTTAAAACAAAAAGCAAGCGCCTCAATGACGAAAGGAGTGGTTTCCCACTCCTTCGTTCCTATCTCCCCTTGCGGGGAAGCGGCCACCATTACTGATGCCGTATATGCCTTTCTATATACGCTTATTTTTTTTAAAAGTCAAGGGTTCAAACGGGGTAAATGTTTGAGCATAAGAGCAACAACTTTATGAAATTCTTCTTCTGATAATCTTGGGGCGCCACTATGTGAGCAACTAAGACGGCTTACTGAGACGGTTGTTACATAATTGCAGATAATCCATGCTTTTTTATGTTCTATCGGAGATTGTAAGGGATAAGCCGCAGGATTATTCGGTTGTGATTTTGTTGAAAATGGCAAAACCGTAACATTCCCGTAGAGTTTTGCATTCTTAGAAAGCACTAAAACAGGACGTTTTTTCCAGAATTCAGGGAGGATCGAATCATGAGGAAAATCGCACCAAAAAACTTGTCGAATGCGCGGTGCTGATTTGAGCCGAGGTTTTATATGAGGGGGTTTTGTGTAAGGGGCATTGAGATCCCCTAATTTCACATGTTCTCGCCATGCAGCATGATCATGTTCCATCACACTATGCGGTGCTTCAAGGTGACAGATTTCTACAGGTGTGAGCGGGGGAGGGGGAGGCGTTGTGTTTTTATCCTCAGGCATGGTTGACCATTCAATATTTATTGGTCCCCTCACTTAATTTTCTGATCGCTTCTCTGCTGCCAGCTTCTATCAAAATATTGCTGTTAAGTACAGAGAAGCAAAACAATAAGATATAGATATCCGTTGTTTTTTTGTTGTTCCGCCTCCCTTTGGGAAGGAAAACATTGATAACAACATTAAATCTGCAAAGGCATGAAAAAAACAGAAGGATATTTTACAACAAAAGGTTGTTTCATTCGTTTTAATGTTCAAGGAGAAATTTGATGATGAGATGATGTTTGTGGACGCGTGTTACAGGGGATAATTCTTGTGTTATGGATGCTTTGTGCTGGGTGTTCCTGTGGCTGTGGAGACCCATGCGCTATGTGGTGTTTTTAAGAGAAAGTATGCTGTTCTGTCTGTGGGGGGCGTTTATGTTTTGTGGCTTGAAAGAATGCCTTTTGAAGTGATATAGAGGCTCATAAGGGTGAAAAAGAGGCTTGCAACCACATTCCAACCGGCAAATGAAAGAAAAAGAAAATGGGTGGGGGCTTCTGAACAAGAAGGAGGGTGGATGTTGTTTAATTGGTTAAGCAGCTGGTTAACGTCTGAGGTCTTGCGCACAGCGTTTAGGCCACAACTGAGAGGAGCTTCCCAAAAGCCATATTCAACACCGGCATGATAAATGGCTAAAACAAGGCTGATGCTCATTAAGACAAAAACACATAAAAATAAAAGTTGTATCCAAGAAGACATGCGAAAAAACCACGCTCCAAAACCTGCTAAGAGCAGAAATGGGACGGCACCGTAATAGGGAAAACGCTCGATAAGACATAAATCGCAAGGAAGATACCCACCAAGATATTCAAAACAAAGGGCTAGACCTACCGTGGCGGACAAGCAAAAAGCCAGAAAAAAAGCCCATAAACTTTGTTCTTTTCTGCTGGGTTCTCGATGAAGATGCTTGTTTAAAAGGGAATGGGAAGACAAAATACATGCCATGGGGTCTGTTCCTTATAAAAGCTTCTTGTTTAAAAAAGCTATGAAAATCCCATAAATCAAAAGGAGACTAACACACCCTACGAGAATAATCCATTTGAAATGCTGTCTTAGGAAATTCATTGCTTTTTGTCCAAAATGTTTAATCAGCCACGCGAGAAGATAAAAACGAGCGCCTCGGGAAAAAATACAAATGAGAATGAAAAGTTCAAGACGGACACTCATCACACCGGCTAAAATTGTGACAATTTTGATGGGGGGAAGATGAAAAAAACCTGATGTTATCAGTAAAATAATCAGAAATTGTAGGGTGGCACTGTTTTTTAGAGATTCAAAACTTTCAACTTTACCGTAAAATTCTAAAATGGGTTTGGCAAGGGTGTCATAAGCAAAATGTCCGATAAACCAACCGGTAATGCCTCCTAAAACAGAACAAATTGTTGCAATGAAAGCATAGCGATAAACCTGCTTTTGACGGATAAGCAGCAGCGGGATATATAAAATATCTACGGGAATTGGAAAAAAAGAACTTTCAATAAAGGCAATGAAACCAAGCCAGTGTGGTGCTGTACGCCGATTTGCTAAAGAAATCGTCCAAAGCTTTAATTTGTTTAATATCATGAGATTTTTATAAATTTAAGAGGTAAAAACTTTACAAATGAAAGTGCTGTAAATCCGATAAAGAAATCCAATAAAGAAAATATTCCCTCAAACAGAGAAGAAAATGAGAGGAATTCTTAAAAAATCAGAAGTCTGCTGTTGACGAATCTATCCTTCTTCATATAGTGCAAAAGAATGATCGACAAGTCTGTCTTTTATAGCCCTGTCTTTTATAACAATGTGCGGGTGTGGTGGAACTGGTAGACGCGCCAGACTCAAAATCTGGTTCCGAAAGGAGTGTCGGTTCGAGTCCGACCACCCGCACCACTTTATAAAGTTTTCCCTTTATCCTGCTCTTGCAACTTTTGTATGCCAAATGGGTGCGAGGATATTATGTGTCTTTGTTTACGTAATCTCTACTCTTTAAAAGATATTGCTTTAGAGGCTTTTGAAAGTCGTAAAGTAAAAAACAAAAGGAAATGGTGAGGCTGGATCTGTTCTTGCGTTGATAACTTTATGTTCTCTCCAAATGGATATGCAATATCCTCTCTCCACTCTGGAATACAATAACTATAAAACACCGTCATTTGAGATGTTGTGATAGAGGGTATGTAAACTTCCTTGGGGAAACGTTATAGTATTTTTTTCAGTTGTGTGTTGGATCTTCTTAAGCTTGTTTGTTGCGCTTTAAGTTTAAGGTAATCCCATGGGTGAAAAAGTGAGAGGAGCCCGCTAAGAGTTATTGTGTTTTTACAAACCGATATGGGGTTTTGAAAATAGGGGTTAGAATCTTTATCCTTTGAGAGTGAGGAAGAGAGCAATATCATCCTATGAAATTGCAGTTAATGCCCAGTATCTGTATTTCTTTTCAAGAAATATCGGGGCTCTTATTTATTTTTATTTCACGATGATGTCCAATGGTGTGAGGGTAAAGCTCTTCTATTTCAAATGCATGACATGAAAGAGGGAGGCGATAGAGGCTTGCAAGAAGCTGGACGGTTTTGCGATTGTGTGTTGATCGTTGAGCGCTGGTCTTTAGAGTCTTCGTCTTTTTAAAAAGGGAGAGAGGCATGAAAAAAACCCCGCTTTTAACAGGGTTTTTTAAACATTTCATTATTTTCTATAAGCGATTAGAATTTAACATTAGAATTTATAAGCGATGCCAAGGCGAAAATTATGCGCTTGGGCACTCATTTTAAGTTCATCATTGGCCAATTTCTGTTTAAAAAAATCTGTATAACGATATTCTGTTCGCATGATAATGTCATCTGTCATGGCAAGATCAAAGCCACCCCCAACAGTATAACCAATCATTGTTTTTGTTTTATCGAACACATTGCCAGAAGCAAATACTGTCGAATCTTCTTGCGACTTTGTTAAAAGCGATAGGATATATTGCATTTGTGTGTAGGCAAAACCCCCTGCAATATAAGGCATCAGACGATGGGAAGCAAAACCAATGCGCGCACGCAGAGCGCCAGCCCATTTTTCTTTCAATGTTACACTGCTCACAACAAGATCACCATAGTTGGGTATCGTTTCATCCTGAGCTGCAGGTTTTATAATAGGAATCCCAGCTTCGTGAAAAACGGCATTAAGAGAGTCCAATTTATCGAGAATTTGCTTGCCATTATCCGTTTGGGTGTCTTTCCGCCCAGACCAGATCATATCCGTATCAAAACTGACAATAAGGTTATCTCCTAGATCAATGTTAGAACCTACATAAAAACCGCCGACAAATCCCGATGGTTTCGGTGAGAGATCTCTGTTGACCCAAGCCCATTTCCCATCATGGGATTCTGGTGCGTAATTTAAAGTGCTGTTACTGGAAACATGTCCAATTTGTCCACCAAAATAAAAACCAGTCCAAGAAAAAGGCGCGGAAACAGCCTTTGGTGCAATCCTTGGTGCTAAACCACTTGACGCTGTAACATTCGGTTTTGATGGTTGAAACATCACTGTATCAGCGGCTTGCACTGTTGAAGCAGTCATAAAAGTGAAAAGAGAGAGTGCAATTAAACATTTTGTATTCATAAAACGTCCCCAATTTATTTCAATTACATAATGTATTATGCATAAATTAGTTAAAAAAATCTATATATAATTTCATTATGAAAAAATAAAATATACTAAAAATCCATATTTTTTCAGTGTTAAGCGTTTTTTGAAAAACGTGTTTATCTTACTTTCATCGAGAATATCTTAATTTTAAAGGATTTTTTTGGCTGTATTCTTTCAGTGTTCTCTGTATTGTAGAAAACATTACGGTTTAATAAATAAAATTTTAGCTTGTTAAAAAATATTATTTTGTAGATATAAAAATACTTTTTATTGTTAATGTATAAATACATTATCCATAATGATTGTTATCTTTGTGCTTAATATAGGTTTGATATCAATGTCCTTCGGTTTAAAAAAGGGCGCAGGGAGCCCTCCCTATATCTTTGCCAGTTTTTAATCTTGAGACTCCTTTTGTGTGGCGATAGCCTTGAGGGTTTGAGAAAAAGAGCAATGTTCTGTTTTCAATTGTTTTTATCGCTATACTAAGCTTGCTTGTGATGATCCAAACGCTGCGTTTGGATTGATTGAATGGAATGTTAAAAAAAGGGGGATATGAACAATAACAAGGGGCGGTATGAAGCATAAAAAGAAGGGAGTGCTATTCGTCTATGTGGTTTTCTTTTATGGAAAAGGATAAATCATTCTCTCGTTCATTTCAGCTGGAACGAGGATCGTGACCTAAAGACCGATTAATATTGGCAATTTTTAAAGAGAGTAGCTTTTAAAGAGATCAGCGTATGGATTTAAGCTTGTGCGACAATGCGCAAGCGCGCCATGATGCGCAAGCGCTTCAAATTGAGTATGCGTTGTTTTAAAGGATATTCTTGAAAGGGCTTTAGATTGTTTTGAGCAAAGGGAAACAATTCAAGTCAAAAATCTTTCGCAGCATTGCGTTCTGTTCCAACCGCTGTTGCTTCATTGAGAAGCATTCCTATGGTTACGCTTCAGTAAAAAAAGAGCAAGCCGGTATTATCACACACTTAGGCCTGTTCTAAAATGTTGTGGACCAATCCGTAGCACTGCTCGGGGGGGAGGGGGAGTAGAGGCATTTTGAGTCCTTTTTTATAAAAATTTTATACCTCCCACACATTCCGCTTGTGATGTCAAGCCAAGTGATTTGATTGTTTCAACCAATATAAAGGAATTTAAAATGAGAGAATCTCATGGTATTTGAGATTCTTATTCGCGTTGAATAATGCTATATTATCGTTATACATCAATATATTATCTCTTTTTGACCAGAGCCAAAATAGAGATGAGAGCTTAAAATAAACACTGTAGACAGCTATCATCGGGGCGTAGGTGCCCCGATGGCTTTGAGGGATAAGGTTTAAGAAGTTTTTTTCTTCTTTGTTAGATTCTTATTGGGGAGCGATCATCTTTTTAGGATCAACCAGTCGGTCATAATCTTCTCCAGAAACGCCTGCTTTGAGGGCTTCAGTGCGCAAAGTGGTATCATTTTTATGCGCGGCTTTGGCAATTTCAGCGGCTTTTTCATAGCCAATTTCTGGGGCAAGAGCTGTGACTAACATGAGTGAACGCTCCATAAGGGCGTGAATATGAACCCGATTGGCGCGTAATCCTTGAATGCAATGCATATCAAAAGAACGCATGCAATCCCCAAGAAGGGTAATCGATTGTAAAACGTTATAGCCAATAACAGGTTTATAGACGTTGAGTTCAAAATGTCCCTGACTGGCGGCAAAGGTGACGGTGGTATGATTGCCAAAAACTTGGGCTGCAACCATGGTCATGGCTTCACACTGGGTGGGGTTAACTTTGCCGGGCATAATAGAGGAGCCTGGTTCATTTTCAGGCAAGTTGAGTTCGCCTAAGCCGGAACGGGGACCAGAACCTAAAAACCGAATGTCATTGGCAATTTTAAAGAGATCAGCGGCGAGAGCATTCAAGCTGCCATGGAAATGCGCAAGAGCACCATGATGAGCCAGCGCCTCAAATTTATTGTGCGCCGTCTTAAAGGATATGCCTGTGAGGGTGCTGATCGTTTCTGCAAAGGCAACGTCAAAGCCTTTCGGGGCGTTGAGCCCTGTTCCCACAGCTGTTCCGCCTTGAGCAAGCATTTGAACATCAACAAGGGCTGTTTCAATCCGATGAAGATTGGCTTCCAGGGCGACCCGATAACCTGAAAATTCTTGGGCAAGCGTTAAGGGGGTTGCATCTTGTGTATGGGTGCGTCCAATTTTGATAATGTCGGCAAATTCTTCTTCTTTTTTCTTGAAAGTGGTAATGAGCGCTTCAAGAATAGGAAAAAGATGTTGGCGTGTTTGCAGCGTGGTGGCAATGTGAAGCGCCGTGGGAAAGGAATCGTTGGAGGATTGACTCATATTGACATGATCATTGGGATGAACAGGCTTTTTGCTGCCCAGTTTGCCTCCCAAAAGCATGCTCGCATGGTTGGCGATCACCTCATTGACGTTCATATTGCTTTGTGTCCCGGAGCCTGTTTGCCAAACAGAAAGAGGAAAATGCGTATCAAAAGCGCCAGAGAGAACTTCATCAGCCGCTGTGACAATCGCTTTGCCAATCTTTTGAGAAAGTTTGCCTTTGTCCATATTGACAAGGGCGGCGGCTTTTTTGATAAGGCTTAAAGCATAAATGATGGTAAGAGGCTGCTTTTCACTGCCAATATTAAAATTATGCAGAGAACGTTCAGTTTGTGCTCCCCAATAACGATCTTGGCGTACCGAAATCGTTCCAAAGCTATCCGTTTCCTGACGTGTTTCAACCATGATAAGATCCTTTATTTGTTCACGGGTTCTTAAAAAGCTAAATAACGCGAAATGGCACGAAGAAGCAAGACGTGGAAACTTTTTATAGAGAAATTATTTTATCGCTATCCTTGACATTGAGAAAGGCCGATTTTATATCTTGGATAGTGTTAGCACTCACAGTGAGAGAGTGCTAGCAAGAACTTTCTAACATTAATGCAATTATGTTCAGTTTTAAGGATTTAAAACATGGCTAATATACAATTCCGCCCACTTCACGATCGTGTCGTTGTTCGTCGGGTTGAATCTGAAAATAAAACCGCTGGTGGGATTATCATTCCTGATACAGCAAAAGAAAAACCACAAGAAGGCGAAGTGATTGCTGTTGGCAATGGCGCTCTCGATGATAACGGAAAGCGTGTGCCTTTAGAAGTCAAAACAGGAGACCGTATCCTCTTTGGAAAATGGTCTGGAACTGAAGTCAAGATTAATGGGGAAGATCTCCTCATCATGAAAGAATCTGACATTATGGGAATTATGGGCTAATTGAAACCCTCAATTTTTCATTGTGTACTATTTTGAAAAAACTCCAAGGAGAAATTAAATGGCTGCTAAAGAAGTCAAATTTGGCCGTGAAGCGCGTGAGCGTTTGTTGCGCGGTGTCGACATCCTTGCTAACGCGGTTAAGGTGACACTCGGACCTAAAGGGCGCAATGTGGTGATTGATAAATCATTTGGTGCACCCCGCATCACAAAAGATGGTGTATCCGTTGCAAAGGAAATCGAACTGGAAGATAAGTTCGAAAATATGGGTGCACAAATGTTGCGCGAAGTTGCTTCTAAAACCAACGATATTGCTGGGGATGGAACAACAACGGCAACGGTGTTGGGACAGGCTATTGTGCAAGAAGGCGTTAAAGCTGTTGCTGCCGGCATGAACCCAATGGACCTTAAACGCGGGATTGATGCTGCGGTGGATGAAGTGGTGGCTAATCTTTTCAAAAAAGCCAAAAAAATTCAAACTTCAGCAGAAATTGCACAAGTAGGTACCATTTCCGCAAACGGTGCTGAAGAAATTGGTAAAATGATTGCAAATGCCATGGAAAAAGTGGGCAATGAAGGCGTCATTACCGTGGAAGAAGCTAAAACCGCTGAAACGGAATTGGAAGTCGTGGAAGGAATGCAGTTTGATCGTGGCTATCTTTCCCCTTATTTTGTCACAAATGCTGAGAAAATGGTTGCTGATCTTGATGATCCTTACATTCTCATTCACGAAAAGAAACTATCTAATTTGCAATCCTTGCTCCCAGTTTTGGAAGCGGTTGTGCAATCTGGAAAACCCCTTCTTATTATCGCTGAAGATGTGGAAGGTGAAGCTTTGGCAACGCTCGTGGTGAACAAATTGCGCGGTGGTTTGAAAATTGCTGCTGTAAAAGCACCTGGATTTGGTGATCGCCGTAAAGCTATGTTAGAGGATATCGCTATCTTGACATCGGGTCAGGTGATTTCTGAAGATGTCGGCATTAAGCTTGAAAATGTCACTTTGGATATGCTTGGTCGTGCTAAGAAAGTGAATATTTCTAAAGAAAACACCACCATTATTGATGGTGCTGGGCAAAAGGCTGAAATTACTGCACGCGTTAATCAGATTAAAGCGCAGATTGAAGAAACAACTTCTGATTATGACCGTGAGAAATTGCAAGAAAGATTGGCTAAACTCGCTGGTGGTGTTGCTGTTATCCGTGTGGGTGGGGCAACAGAAGTTGAAGTGAAAGAAAAGAAAGACCGTGTGGATGATGCTTTGAATGCAACACGCGCTGCTGTGGAAGAAGGTATTGTTGCTGGTGGTGGTACCGCATTGTTGCGTGCAGCAAGTGCGTTGAGCGTTAAGGGAAGTAATCCTGACCAAGAAGCGGGTATCAATATCGTTCGTCGTGCTCTCCAAGCACCAGCACGTCAAATTGCTACCAATGCCGGTGAAGAAGCGGCTATTATTGTTGGCAAGGTGTTGGAAAATAATGCTGACAATTATGGTTACAACACCGCAACCGGTGAATTTGGTGATTTGATTGCTTTGGGAATTGTTGACCCTGTGAAGGTGGTCCGTTCTGCGCTTCAGAATGCAGCTTCCATTGCAAGCCTTCTGATTACAACAGAAGCAATGGTTGCTGAAATGCCAAAGAAAGATGCTCCAATGCCTCCAATGCCAGCTGGTGGAATGGGTGGAATGGGTGGAATGGATTTCTAAGCTCTTTTCCCTAAAAATAATAAAGAAACGGGTCTTTTCGACCCGTTTTTTTTGTCTATTTCTTTTGTTTCTCACAGTCTTAAAAAGGTTTTCCTTTACGTGAAAAAGAAGACTCCAAAGGTCTATCTCTAAAGGTCTATCTTATGGTCCCCAATATTATATCTATATCACAGTCCTAATGGCTCTATGAGCAGCATGCCATCTTTCATTCCTTTCATTTGTGCCTTTTTCCCGATCTTCTTTCCCACAGCCGTCATTTTTCTTACAAAACAGATATTCTTACTGTTTTTTACAGTTATACGTTTTTACGATTTTGCAAATTTACAGAAAACAGTAGAGAAGAGACTTTGCACTTTCAAGCTCATTTCGTGATAGAGCTGGTGCGTGGTGCGAGGGTTGGTTGTCGTGGCTGTGTGGGTGAGTTGGGGGGGATGGGGGAGGTGGAAAGGGGGATTAAATCAATAGTCTTAAAATGTTTATCAGCTCTCTACTGTGTTCTGTGAATAAGCAAAATCGTAAAAACGTGGAACTGTAAAGGCAAAGGGTGTGTGCTTGCTTTGTCAAGAGCATGAGGGTTTGAGAATAATTGGATGAAGCGTGGGGCGAATAGAGGTGTAGAGGCAAATGGAGAAGGTGGAAGAGCACAGGGGTAAAAGGTTGAATTAGCACCCAACTCCGCACCACACACCAATCCCATACTACAAACCCTTATCTTACAGTTTCACGTTTTTACGATTTTGCTTATTCACAGAAAACAGTAGAGAAGAGACTTTGCGCTTTCAAGCTCATTTCGCGATGGAGCTGCTGCGTAGTACGGGTGCTGGTGTGTGGTGCAGGGGTTGGGGTGCCGTGGTATAATGCTGCTATGAAGTGTATGAAACTTATAAGGGCTGACCTTTAGGCTTCATAAAAGATGGAGAGGGTATCCTTTTAGCATAATACGATTTCTGTTGCTCACCGATGCTTTTATTGAAAAGAACACTTTTTGAATGCTTTTAAAAGCTTCCCGTTGGCATGTTCGTTTCCCAAGAATATTTTCTTCTGTCAGCTTAAGTTTCTTCCTCATGGGCTTTTTTAAAAAAATCTTTTTTCATGCCGCTTAATGCCGCTTAATGCCGCTTAATGCCGCTTAATGCCGCTTAATGCCGCTTAATGCCGCTTAATGCCGCTTAATGCCGCTTAATGCCGCTTAATGCCGCTATAATGCCCAAAAATTCATTGCATAATAGCGTTTGTGAAGCGTGTAACTTCGCATGAGACGTGAAAAATCAGCCATAAAATCTTTCCGTGGTTTCAAAATAACGGATGTTTTTTTAAGATTGAGCACGTCTCATGTTTCATTGTTTATTTTAGAGCTGAATATTCGATTTTTGTGTAAAAATACTTGCCAAAGCATCCATGATCCGTGAAAAATCAAGCACTAATAGGAAAATGATGAATATAATCCACTTCGTATAGCGTGACATCACTTTTATACTTTTATAAGTCATGATGATTTCTTGGAGAATTTCTTTTTCCTTTTCTGTAAGCTCTGTTTGTTTTTCTGTTTTTTTTCTAGCCATGTTTCCACCCACACAAGCCTTCCCCTTGTTTGTTATGTTTTAAAATTTCTCTGGCGAGATGTGAACTGATGTTCGTGAGATCTTTTTGCTCTAAATAAATGGGCATCCAACCCATGCAAGGCTCATTGATTGTTTTTATCGCGCAACCAGTGAATAAGAGCAGCGCGCACATCAGCATCACTTTTTTGATTAATTTCATTTTCCACCTCTAGCCGTGTTGTTGATGACTTTAGCATTCTTTCTGTTTGCTTTTGCTGTTCAAGCTTTTTGCCAAGCCTAAAAGCTTTTGCTAAAGCGATAAAAAAAACAGTCAGGGCTGCTCCCGTGATCATTAAATTTTTTTTCATCCATTCCATTATAAGCGCTGCTCCCGAAAGCGTTTTGTTACAAAGAAAATGCCAAAACAGGCGGCTAAAACCATGATGGTTGCTAAAGCCCATTGGATGGGACCATTGCCTGCCAATAAACCTCCAAGCCCAGAAAAAGAACCAATAATGGGGGTGAGTGCTTCTGCTTTGAGAAAACCCATGGGTTCTTTTGTTTCAACCGTTTGATAATTGGGAGAAACATAAGCCCCTTTTGCCCATAATCCCGCTTCTGCTGCACGACGGTGCACAAGACCGTGAAGACGTTTCCCGCCCGCTTTGGTCCACTTTTGTAATTCAGAAGGAACAGCTTCATATTCGCTGTTATTAAGTTTTTTAAGCAGAGTCGACTTGCAAAAAGCCGCTATTCCTACATTATAGCAAAATGACACAAGCGCGGCGAATTGTTCATCTGTTAAGGAAACCGTCACATTTTTTTCAACGGTATTCTCAAATTGTCTTAAATCTTGAGAAAGAACTTCTTCGGCTTGTTTTTCTGTGATGATCATGCCCTTGTGAACAAATGGTTTGCCAGCCGTGTTGGTATGACCATAGCCAATTGTCCACACCCCGATGGCATCTTTATAGGCTTCTAAACGCAATCCTTCCCATTGTTTAATGAGTGAAAGCCCTGCTGCTGATATTTTTCTCATTTGCTTCTCCATAAAATAAAGCCTCACAGGTCATGTGAGGCTGGTCGACAGATTAAAAATGAATTTTTTCACGCTTCAAGAATAGAAGAGACGTAAAACTTAAATGAAATCAAAAGGTTGGTTATGGTATCCTCCTTGGGGATACCAAGGGGAATGTGGTGGGCTTTGCCTTTGGCTGATGATAGGGGAGTGATATTTCCTTCGTGTGCTGGTTTTTGAGAGAGTCTTGTTGGTGGGGGCTGGCTATTGGTTGAGGTATGATAAGCATACTCCATTGCAGTTGTTTGAGCCGATGGCATGAAGGCGCTTGAGATAAAGTGATACTCTCAGAAAAATAAGCGTGGGTATAGGCTTTGATTGAAAAAGAAAGCATTCAATATTTTACTCGTTCAGCGTTTTGTCTATCTACATAAGAATTATTGCGAAAAAGAGCTTTGGAATTTTGATACAGTTTTAAAAGGGGCTGGTTTTGAGAGAAAAACAGCCTTTTGTTCTTAACAGACAAGTTGCTTGCTATTTTTGTTTTACGAACGCAAAAACTGCTTTGCTTATCGCAATCTTAGCTATAAATTAGCTATAAAGAAGGAGCGCTTTGTGCTTAATGAAGAGGGAATAGAGAAAAAGACTTAAATTACATCATCAAAGATTTGTATTCCGTAATCCTTTTTTTGTGGGGGGAAACAGACACGGTTTTTGCCCCTTTTTCTGTTAAGTTTTTTTCAAACCTTTCGACAAGCGTTTCTTGCTTTTTGTTGACTTTTTCATGCGCTGTTTCCGGATTGGCTTTGAGATAGTGTTCGAGACGTTTTCGCCCTTGCGCATGTTTGTATAAACTGACGGGAAGATAAGGATCTAACTTTTCAGGAGATAGAGGTGTTTTGGGTTCACATAATAGCCCCTTAATATTATCCTTGTGCAGTCTTTCTAATTTATCAGATTCAAGATGAAGCTTTTTGGCAAGGCTTAAGCTAAACATCCCACATTCAGAAGAACTTCGCTGAATATCCATTTCAGCCATGGTAAAAGAATAAGGAGGAAGTTGAAGACATTCAAGGGTTTGATTGATTTTTATCCCTAGTCTCCCAGCACTAATATTATTGAATGTTGTCGGTTCAAACATGATCAAAGAAATTTTGTCATCAACAATTTTATAATCTATTGCCGCAAAATGGATTCTGCTCCCCATATTGACGACAAATCGAGAAGAAGTTGCGCCACTTTCTATTGTTTCTTTGAGTGCGTGGGTAAGATCTTCAGCTGTAAGAGCCAATTTGAGATTCATCCCTGGGTATTTGCTGTTGGCTTTTTTGACGAGAGCCGGCAACAGTCTAATATCGGTATCTTCATAATCAGCAAAAATCCAACGGCCGGTGATAAGATCATCTTCTAAGCCTGCAATAATAGCTTGTAATTCTTCAGAATTTGGGGTGACATGTTCTTCTTTTGTTTGGAGGGAGTTTTGCTTTAAACGGGCAATAAGCTCTTCTAAGGATTCATTCGCGCTGACTTCTTCTTGTGCACTTGCTTCTTCTTGTGTTGGTGATGAACGAGAGGAAATGTCTTTTGAATCTTGTGGCTTCATACTATTAGCCTCCATATTGATGGTCGATCCGCAATATTATTTTCTTACATTTTGACTAAACAATGTTTTGAAAGAAAGCTGTTGTTTCTTGAAAATTAAGAAAAAAGTCATCTTTGCGATTTTTTTATAAGATGACTTTTAAAACCAGAAACTTTCTTCATTTTCAAAAAATCCGCGTGTTTTTTACAGATCTTAACGCTATAAAAATTGGAGAAAATTGGCGGGTGGAATGTGCAATGTTATCTTTATATTTTAAGTTCTTTCTATCACATGGCTTATTTCAGTGAAGAGAGGACAGTCTTTTTTTCAACAGTTCTCCGTGTGAAAAAATGATATTATCCGCAAGAGCCGTTTAACCAATATTGCCTATTTTATTTAAACATTCTTTTGGATTTTTTCCCAAAAAAGTCCCCAAAAGCCCTAAAAAGATTGTCTTCATTTTCTGTGATCAAATGATCCCTGCTAGGCTCTAAAACACTTCTCCTTTGAGGGCGTGTGTTTCTTTGATAAGATTGATGTGTTTTTAGGGCGCGGGAGCTATGAGGCTTGTTTATGGCGCTTTATGGAAAAATTTTAAGGGGAATTGTTTGTGAATCCCAAGTGCTCCTTGGCTTAAAAGGTGTCGTTGTTTTATAAAGCAACGGGAGTGATCTTTACCCTTTGTGGTGTGGGGCTTTGCAGTGTGGGGCGGCTCAAAATGTACTGTGCATCAATAGAGATCGGCTGTGTTCAGCTTATTACTCAGCGTTGCTGTGATCGCTTGCATTGGGGTTTTAAGGGGGATAGTGTTTTGTTGCGGGTGCTTTATGAGAAGGGGGGACGTGAAGCCAAATTTTTTGAATATCTTAAAAAGACTGCTTTTGGTGAGGCAAAAGAAAGACAATTAAAAAAGATGAAAGGTACTCCCAAACAGTAAGCTTTTAAACCCTTCAAATAGTCAATGCTCACCCCCTAAACAGTAAAATTTTATACAACCTCATACGTTGCAACAAAACACACTGTTTTATAACAGTTCATAATAACGCAAACATTGAATGATGAAATTAAGACGCAAATACCCTTCTACCGCATCTGTCATTAAATACGATTTTTCATCTTCTGTCAATAGAAAAACAATGATTTGTCCTTTTTTATCGTGGAAATAAAGCTATATGAAAAAGCGCATTTATGGGGAAATTTTTTTTGATGGGGCAAAGAACATTCCTTTGAGAAAGAAAGGGCTAGGTGTATGAAGGGAGCAGCTTTTTACAGCAGAGGAGTGTCTGAAGAGAGGGTTATTTTGTCTATTCCGTAAAATATTGTCCTTTGAGGGAGTTTGTTGCTTTGACAGATTGGTGTGTTTTTAGGGCGTGTGGGCGCTTTTGAGGCTTGTTTATTGCAGGCGGGTTTTAAGGTCGCAACTCCGATGAAAAGGTAAGCGCGCTCTGTGGATCTTAAGTGGCTCTTTTCTGAGAGGCGGATTTTACAAACCAGGCGTGGGGTTTTAGACGCTTTAGCCTTGGTGAGGGAGATGATATTGATGTCTTTTAGTGAATGCTCTTTGGGCTGGAACAGTCAAAATGTTTATCAAGGGCATCAAGAATAAGGCGCAGTGAGCCAACAAGCGTTGGCAACGGTTGATCTTCACTAACAAGATATTGTAATGCTGCTTGAAAGTTGTGTTGACGATGCAGATTTTGTGCTTCTTTAATCGCTTCTTGCATCGCTTCATAGCGTTGTGTTGCTCTTTCAACCCATTGCTTTTTTGTTTTCTCATCGGATGCGCTATGCTTAAAGCCGTCATAATAGCCGTTTGGTAAACCTTTGGCACATAAATAGTCGTTTCTGATTTGCAAGTATTGTTGCGCCGTGTCATATTGCTCTTGACTGATGCCTGATGAATCCCCTTTATAGCCCAGCAAACAAAGACGCCCAATATAGCTCCCCACAAGCGGATTTTTTGCTTCTTCAAGGCTTAAACCAAAGTGTTTTGCACGCATTTCAATGGCTGCTTGGAGCGCTGATTGAGATGCCAATTTGCTGGGGCCTTTGGCACGTGAAATACGGCCATTGGGCTCTCTCTGTTTGCCGGTTATTCTCGGTCTACCGCGTTTTTTACCTATTTTCATGAATTTACCATTTGAATGAAAAAGAAACTGTCTGTTGCGGGGGACAGGAATTGTAAAAAGCACTTTAAAAAAATATTAGGGGGAGAAAATACAAAAGAGAAAAAATACGAAGGAGGGAAGAAAATACTGGGGGATATGAGCCGTTGCAAAGCCAAAAAAGAACGAAGCCTTTAAGTATAAAGAACAGCAAGGTTGTAGGGCAAAAAAATCATCTTTAAGATATTTCCTACCGTTTTTACGCCATCCCCATCATGCTTATCCTTATCCTTATCTTTTTAGCATTGATCGTGGATGATTTGTTTTCTATAAATTTCTCAACTTCTCTGGAAAAAATGAAAAGAAATTTTTGTCACATGTGAATGTTTGTTACATGTGAATGAAAAAATAAAGATCCATGTAGCTCCTTCCTTATTTTTATAGAGTCCTTTACAGATACACCCCTCTTAAATTAAAGATAATCCTTTATAGAGGAGCTTTGCCTGATGTGAGGGGGAAGAGAATGCTATAAAACAACCTTATTCATATTCGTCATTATAACATAAGATGTCCTATATTTTCAAATAAAATAATCATTTAACGGCTCAAAATAAATGATCAACGATCAAGTAATTCGGTTTAGCGAGTTTCTTTTATGTATCCTTTATAGAAGCTAAAAGTTCCTTTTGCTGTTTTTGGGCTGAGCATGAGAAGGGGGCTGTCGTTTAAAGGGTGCGATGCCCTATCCAAAGAAGCTGTATAAGAAAATCCTTAGGGAAAAGGGGTCTTTAAGATAAAAGAGGCGTTTATAAAGCTGGGGGGCTTGTGAGAGACGAAACCTTTCTTGTTAATGTTAAAAGAGGATCTTTTTAATTTAAGAAATTTTAAAATGAGAATGTAAAAAATTTTAAGGATGCTGTCGGGGCATTTTAGTTCATCGGTTGTTTTTTCGCCAGTGGGGTATTATAGAAGTAGGGTGTTCTAAGGGGGTGTTCTCGAAACAGTGTCCTTTAGGGAAAGCTCTCTGGGCTTGTGTGATCGATCAAGAGGGGGAAAAGGGGGCGGAGCTTGTAAGCGTTGAGAGAGTATCTGGTGTCAGGTGTTCAAGGAATTTAAAAAAACTTAAAAAAAACTATTCATGCTTGCTTCATGATGAGAAGAGTGCTAAGCAGTTCCCTCACGCTGATTGCGTGTTATCAAATATTGAGGCGTGAACATTTTAGACGTGGGGGGTATCCGTATGATCAAAGATCAATCACAACAGTCATCTGCCTGTGAGGAGAAGGTTTTTGGTTCGCAATCCGTGTTGGGCCAATCGGCCGCTTTTAAAAAGTGGATGGTTCTCTCCACAAAAGATTATGTCATCATTTGTTGCTTGGCTATCCTCTTATTGGTGCTTTTTGCCACTTCTCTCTCTACGAAGTCTTGGGAAATTTTTGACATTCCTAAAGAACAGCTTCAAGCAATGAAGCACCAAAATTTTCAAGAAATGATTCAAAACTCTTTTAAAAATCCTATCATTGAACATCTGCGTGATGCGGGGTGGAAGGGTGTTTGGGCTTTTTTATGTTTTATACCGTCAATAATTTTGAGTTCTCTTGTTATTTTTTTTCCACTCTTTTTTATTTTCCTCGCCATTTTTAAACGGGACGTGAAGGAAATGATGCAGCTGTGGGAAACAGTGTCAGAGCAGCAACCTTTAGACAACCAATCTCTCAACACAAGATTATAGGGGGAATATGTGAACGCTTCTTTCATCATTGGATGGTTGATTGGCGCAGGGACAACAATCTTTATTTGTGGTGCATGTTGCTCGGTACTCTTTTCTACCGCGAAGATTGTTTTGACACTTTATTATTCTTTGATAAAACGGACAGTTTTGTTATTGGAAATGCGACGGAAATTAAACAACAGTCCAGCGCAGAATTTGAGGCGTGATCAAATAGAGGGTAGGGGACAGACAGCCCTTGCGACACAATTGAGTGCTCTTTCTTTTAAAGAATCTTTGGAACTTTCAAGAGGAGAGTCTCGAATGCTTTTTTTGATCACTTTCGTTATGTTGGTGCTTTTCGTTGGTTTTATCGTTTTTGCAGCTTTTCTTCCAAAATCTGCGATTTTTTTGCACAATCATACGCCTCTATTGCTTTACGTTATTGACTTTGTCATGGGGCTGCTGTTGTGGGTCTGGTCGTGTATTGTGGTGGCTTTGCCTATCATTTTAATTCTCTATAGTCTCCTTCAGTGTGGCGTGGAAAAAACAGTCAAAAAATTAGAAATATTTGCTTGAGCAGAGAATGGAAATAATGAATTTCATCTCAAGGTGGTAGAGAAAAAAGGCGATAGAGAAAAAAGGGGAACGTTATGATAAAATATTTGGCTCTTTTAGGGGTCCTCATTATTGTCATTTTAATGTTTATGGTCCTTGTTAGGTTTCCTTACCTGTTGATCAAGAACATGAGGGTGTCCTTTAAACTTGCTCGAGAGTTGAAAAAGAATACGACGCAACAAAAGCAAGCCATACAACAGTTGCGTAATGACTGGGAAGAAATGAAAAGACAAAATCTCACGCATAAGACCCTTGAGGCAAAAATGCGTTTGCTTAATTTCAAAGAATCTCTGCCTCTTTATGCAAAAGAATGTAAAATAATCTTTTCTATTCTTATTCTTATTTTTCTTCTAGAAATTACTTTCTCTACCACGAATTTTGTATGGTGGAAGAGTGATAGCGTTTCCTTTATCATGCTGATCTGGACCTCTATATGGATAGGAACTCTGCTCGTTGTTCCGATCATTGGGGTCATGGGTATAAAATTAACCAGAAAATTAAGAGAAACGCTTCTAAAACTGGACGAAGCCATAGAACAGCGCGATCAGGCAATTCGTGTGCAGAATGCGCAAAGTGAAAAAGAGCAAGGGGAAACAAAATGACCAGTAGTCTTATAACATTAGCAGCCTGTTCTATTCTGTTATTTACGCTCTTCAATGCTTTAATATGGGTGCCCATTGTGGTCATTTATTATCTGTTTATCAAGCGTGCGCGGCTCTATTGTCGTGTGAAAAAAGAGCTGAAATGTGTGCTCAATGAACGTGATAGCGCTTTACAACAGATCGCTCAAAAGTGAAAAAATGAAAAAATGAAAAACAGCAGCCTGTTTGATCAAAAAAAGCTTTCGCTTGTTTGGGCCGACTATAAAAAAATATTCACTCTTTCGACCGTCATGGTGACACTTCCGACAATTATAATGATTATCGTGAAGCTATGGAGAAGGAAGGACTTTTTTTCTATGACTGTCTTAGAGCCATTGGCATGGGTACTTGCCGGGGCTTTTTTATTCTTACCCATTGTTTTTATAATGCTTTTTATTTTAAATCATCAGTTGAAGAAAATGATGCGACAACTGGAAGAAGAGGTTGAGCAGAAAAAAACACTGATGATCCTTTCTCATGAACTCTCTCATGAAGAGGAGGGAGAAAAGTGAAGAAAAAGAAGAAAATAAAGCATTCTATGCTGTGCATATCTTGAGGGGCTTTCGCGCTTTGAGGGGCGGTGGTGAGACCCTTTGAGCACAAAAGCTTTAGGGACGGTGAGAGACTGGGCTTTGAGACACACATAAAATCCATCTCCACCATGCTTTGAGGATGGTTTAAGAGAAGGTGCGTGGCTAGGCTTTGGTGATGGCTTGATAACTTAAGCTGTTTTCAAGACAAAGCAACGCGCGGATGATTTTCTTGAACCGCTTTGCTTCTTTTTTTGAAAGGTACTTCTCTTGGGAAAAAAACACCACTCAGAATTTTAGAGCCAGACATTTCAATTTATGCCATAGAAAGATCTCTTTTATAAAAAATGTCTCGAGGAGACAAAATAGGTATCTAAGACAATAGGGATACACTGTGAGGGATGAAAACATGATGGTTGAAATCAATGGGAAAAAAGTAGACTCTCATGCACTTCTGATATTGTTTTTATAAAAGATGGGGGATAAAAGCGATTGATATAAAAATTGTGGAGGACAAAAGCGTCGATTCATGAAAATAGCTTAAAATTTTAGACAAATGAGAGATAAAAATGAGGCATCAGGGGGGACATTCAATATCGGATGAAGAACAACGGTCTTTTTCTTTGGAAAAAGCGTTTCTAACACGCAAAAATTATAAAATTATCTTTTGCTTTGCCTTTATTCTTGAGGCTTTTAAAGTGGCACTTTTTATGTTGTTTGAGTGGGATTTAACAGGGTGGTGGAATTATAGCCTCTTCATTCTCATATTCATATTGATTGTTCTATCCGTGCTTCTTTTTATATTGATCCCTGTTGCTTTTGTGGTTCGTGTTACTTTTACGCGTTTGTTGAAAAAAAAGATTGCTCAGTTGGAGCAAGCAATTGGCCAAGCGGAGAAAAATTCCTTCTTAACAAAATAAGAGCGTAAAGAAGAGGGCAAAATGAATATACGGATTTTTTTATGCTTTGTCGGAGCGCTTTTATGGGTGTGATGTTTGATCAAGGGAAAAAATGTGCGGTTGATCTAAAAGCGATTGATCGTGGTAAATTGAATTCATTGTAAGGACGCTTTTTAGATCAATGAGGGGTAAAAATGAGTCACCATGAAAAAAATGCACCATGGGATGGGAAAATACGCGCTTTTTCTTTGGAAGAGGCGTTTCTAACACGCAAAAATTATAAAGTCATCTTTTGCATGACTTTCATTCTTTCAGCTTTGAGAACAGCGCTCTTCTTACCAGCATTGCTTGGGGTGAAGTTGACAGAGTGGGAAGCCAGTGTCGCGGCTTTTCTCTTGCTTATCATGCTGTTTATATTAGATTTAATTTTTATATTGATCCCTGTTGCTTTTGGGGTTCGTGTTACTTTTACGCATTTGTTGAAAAAAAAGATTGCTCAGTTGGAGCAAGCAATTGGCCAAGCGGATAGCGGCTACTTATCGGCAAACGAGCACGTGAAGGGGAGGGGAAAATGATAGATATAGTTGTTTTATTCTCGTGGGGTGTCGGCATTCTTTTCTTCACGCTGCTTTCTGCTGTGTGCATGATGTTTATTTGGGCATTGTATTACTCTGCTTTCAAGCGGGTGAGATTGTATTGCCAAGTGACAAAAGAATTAAGACGCGTGGCTTATAAACAACCGGTTGCTTTTGAGCCGTCCAGTGGGGAAACACCGATGATGAAGCCATCATTTGAGGAAAAAGAGTTCAAAGCGTTTTCTCTTGCTGATGAGGAAATTCTCACGATGGAAAGTGCAACAGCACTTTTAAAGAGTTTGGGGGGGAGGGTAGAAATTGAAGGAAAAGGGGATCATTTGGCAACCTTCTTTTTACCAGATCGTGAAGTACAGTTTCTTTATAATGCTGAGAAGGGGTATCTGCAATTTGATTGTGCCATTGCGGTGGTTTCTGGTATCCATGCGGCGGCTTGCCAAACGATTGATCCTTATAATTCTGGAAGATTGATTGCTCTCGAATTGAGTTTTGATCTGAAGGGATTGGAAATTTTTGAAGAAAAGGTCAGTGCGGGGTGTTTACGCCATGCGCTTGAGAAAGCTTTCGAAAAGGCTATGGGCGAGGTTGATCTTGGCAACATGCTTCGTTCTCAATATCACATTCTTCCGTGGGAACACAAAGTTGTGGACCCTAAGTTTTCATCTTATTCGCTGCGTTATCTTGCGGCTCTCGCTTTGGTCGGTGATGTTGAAACTTTAGACTCCTATCACAAAAGCTTTATGAATGGTGAGAGGTTGGGCTTTGAGACAAGCATTACAGAAGAGCATCTGGAACGCGCGATAGCGATTGCTAAGGCGGTAGAAGAGACAAAACAGCCCAGTTATGATCTGCTTCAACAGACGGCAAAGAGTTTTTCTATGGAGGTGGAGAGTTATGACTATTTTAGAATCACAGATCCAAATTTGTGCAATAGAAGACGCTCTGGTTACGAAAATTTGCTCGAAGAAAAAAGAGAAGAATTAAGGCAACAGGGATATACGGTTTACGAAAAGGACACGATTTGTGAGGTTGATGGGAAAAAGGCTCGTCCCCATATTCTTTACATGAAGGATGGGAAAGTAGAATATATGGATGTAAAAATTGGGATTGATACAGAAAATTATTGAGAAAAATAAAGAATTTAGGTAAATTAAATAAAACTTAAAATGGCGCATGCAAAATGCAGAGGGGATCAATGCAGGAGAAAAACGCAATATTTGAAGAGTCTTTCTTTTCATTCAAAAAATTTATGCTCTCTTTAGTGGAAAGCTGTAAGGGGGTGGAAAGGGATCAAATGATCGGGCGCTCCTTTTATACAATGTTTTATACGGGCCTTATCATGATGGCTTTAGAAGTTCCTGCCGGTGCAGAGTCTTTGGGACAGCCGTTGCAGTGGACAAGATGGGAGGGGATTGGTTCTCTTATTTTTCTCTTACCGATGTTGATTTGGTTTTGTCTTTTCACACCGTTTCCGATCCTTTGGGGAGTTCGTCGTTTTAAAGAGCGTAAATTGGAAAAAACAAAGCAAAAACTGGAAGCAGAAACACAGCCGTTAAAGATCAATCGGTGAGATGATCGCCATGAGAAATGAGGATGTTGCCCTTTTTATTTTTTTTCTACCGTTTGGCTGTTTTTTTCTCGAGGTTGTGACGGTTTTTGCTCTTTTTGTCATGATGATGATTGTGGCGCCTTATTATTCTTTATTCAAGCGTTTGAGGTTCTATTTCAGAGTAAAAGAACAAAGACGTCTGATGAAAGAACAGCCGCAGCGTTTTTGTTTCTCTAAAAAAAGCTGCAAAGAGATCGTGCAGCAAAACTTAGCACTGAACACAGAAATAAGTTCCCATGCGTTTAAAAAATGGCTCTCTTTTTCCAATAAAGATTATGTCATCCACGCATGCCTCTCTTTCATCATTATGGTGTTCAAAGTTTATGTCTATGTGACTTTCTATACAAAGATGAATTTTTCGATCGATGAGAAGAGATTTATCTCTATGTACATTTTCTTTTTTTACTTTGTTGTTTTCTCGGCATGTCTTTTGGCAACGGTTCCTGTTATGGTGGTCCTTCGTGAAATTTTAACCTCTCGGCTAAAAAAGAAGATTCAGCAATTGGAAGAAGTGACTAAAACCCCTCAATTAATTTATAAAGGGGAGAGGCAATTTATAAAAGAAAGAGGGTAAAATGCATTACGAGATGGCGGCAGCTGCCACGGTGGTTTTGATGGCTCTGTTGGGGGGGCTTTTGGATTTGTTCTTAACGGTACCCATTGTGGCGCTGTATATTTCTTTTATCAAACGTTTGATATCCTATTATAAGGTTACACGGCAATTAAATGCAGCACTGAAAAAGCGCATGTAGCCCCCCTTATATCGTGAAGGAATCCTTTTAGATCATGTCATTGCTTCCATGGTCTTGAAGGGGCATGGAGGGGCTATGGTGCACGCTGTTGTTTCTTTCATTTTACATTTGCTTTTTCCTTTTCCTTTGTTTGAAGGGGATTAAATCAATAGCCTTGGGATGGTATTAGCTTTCTACGGTTTTCTGTAAATAATTAAAATCGTAAAAACGTGAAACTGTAATTCCAAGGGTGTGTGCGTTGTTCAAGAGTATGACGGTTGTGGGAAGGATAGTCGGCTGAAGAGGGCATGAATGGTGCGGTAAAGGTGAATGGAGACAGGCTATTTGGGAGAAGGAGCTATAGGGCTGCAGGTGAAACGATAGAGAGCGTCTAGGGAAGAGCTGTAAATAAGCTGGAATGGCATTAGTGATGGGAAAGCTGTTGTGGGGAGCGTGAGGTTTGAGGAAGATGTGAGGAAGGCATGGGGGAAGAGAGTGGAAGTGTGGGGAGGTGTCTTGTACCAATTTACTGAAAGATTTGGCTTTTAAAAGGATTGTCTTTATTGTTTTCTCATGACTGCCATGGAGGCGTGTTTATTTTCAATGCCCATGATTTGAGAGAGTGTTGTTTAAGAGAAAGTTGGGAGCACAGAGTTTGAAGGGCGCTTGCTTGGTCAAGAAAAAGCAAAAAGAGAGACTGAATTACAAGTTTTGTTTCTTCATATGATTTTTTATGGCATCGAGGATCTGTTGACTTATTTCCTGATGGGTTAGCCAGCGTGAACCTTTTGACGTTGTCTTTTGTCCTATTTGAATGGGAATGAAGTCAACCTTGTTTTTGCGTGCGCACTCAGTGATCATTTGATCATGAACGTTGGAACAAAAAATGTGAAGAATGCACGGTGGTTTAGGCAAAAGAGCTAACTGTTCAATTAATGCGCAAGAAAAGGCAAAGGCGGATGAATGAATCCATAATATGCAATATTTTAAATTATGCCATTGGCTCACGGCTTCTAAAAATTGTGTCTGTAATGCTGCACAATCATAATCCAACGGGATGCACAGATGCTGTTTTTGGAATGCTTCAAACTGGACTTTGTGGGAAAGAAAGCGTGCGGCGATAATGGCTTCTTTTGGCTTGAGGGATTGACAAAAAGGAGAAAGCATCCCTGTGCCCCCTACGATTAAATAACGATAATGCGCATCCTTTTTTTGCATGTCCCCACCCCTTTTCTTTAAATGCGTTGCTTTAAAAATGTGCACATTTCATCAGAAAGCCGTTCACAATGTGTTTGTATCTCTTTCCTTATAACTTTCCAAGGAAAACCTTTATCATCTAAAGAAAAATCCTTGTTGGAAGAGGTTATTTGACATCATGCGTAACTCATAAAGCGTATACACCACCGGCAATCAATGCGCAGATGGTGGTGCGCATTTTGTGTGGTCCTGCCATGAAAGATAAGCCCAACTGGTTGATTTCAAAAGGCATTATAAGCGCATTTTTTTAAACACACGACTATGAGCCTTGAAAAATGGAATTTGCGAGAAGAGACCCCTCGGCTGCTGCGATGGTTTTTACAAATTGTGGCGGTGGGATATGGCGGTTGGGGGGGCTGGTTGAGACATTATGATGGTGTGCGATGAGACTGTTAAAGCCATGGGGGTGATGGAATGAGGTGCTGAATTTTTATAAATTTATCAGAGCGTTATCGCTATACCATTCATGAGGACCTATGAAATGCGGGTGATACGCGTTGGTTTGGAAGTGTTGAGCGCGTGCTTCTTTAAAACAAGACCGCGAAGGGGTGGTATTTAAGATTGACACCATAAAGATTGAGAATATCCGTGTCTTTGGGCAATATTGGGAATATCCCGTGTATTTTAGAGCATTCTCTGTAAGGACTTCTATTGGGTGACAATGCGTTTTACTTAAGAGATGATTTGTGTCAAGAAAGAAAAAGAATACGTATTTTGTAAACAAGGAAGAGCAAATGAAGGGGGAAAATTCAGCCTCAAATCAAAAACCGCGCTCTTTTGCTCTGGAAGGGCCCTTTCTTTCTTATAAAGAGCATAGCATCATTTGTCTTCTTTCTATCCTTATAGCGATAAGTCATAGAATTCTTGTGATCCCCTTAGACTTCAAGTGGTCGTTGACCGTATCGCAGGATAGCACTCTTTTAGCATTCTTTGTGCTGCGTGAAGTCATTATGGTCTGTGTGTTTGCCTCTATACCTGTTCTCTTGGGGCTTTATCTCATCTTAACACATTTGTTGAGAAAAAACATTCAGCAGTTGAATGAAATTCTTCAGCAACGGGGTCAAAAAACCAGTCAACAAAATCATCCCGCAAAAAACGATAGAGAAAAAATAAACCGTGTTTTTATCGTATTCCTTTGCTTTATCGTTTTGTTTGAAGTCTCTTTTACCACTGTGGTTGTCATGCTTATTCTGGAATTTTATTCTTTTTTCTTTAAGCGCGTGAGAATCTATTGCCAAGTGAAAAAGGAATTGAAACGCGTGAAAGAAAAGCCTAACAGAGCGCTTGCGCAGTGATCATGAGGGAGAAGAGGCAAGGTTTACGCATTCTCGTGACACAAGAAGAGGGGGGAGAAGAATCATCAGGCAAAGAGGGGCAAGAAGTCTGAGGGGAAAGAAGCCCATTGTCGTTTGTGATGATGATGAGGCTCTTATCATTTGGAAAGTAAGAGCGTTTTTTTAATCTGGGGGGGATTTACCAGAAAACAAGGGAATGGCATATATCGCACTTTTCGTCGTGCTTAAAAGAGTGGGCGTGAGAAAAGAAATATGTTTGTCTAAAAAGGGAAGAGAAATGAAGGGGAAAAATTCAACATTTTATAACGGACTGCACGATTTTTTTGAGCAAGAGTTTTCTTCTATGCAAGAATGTGTTGTTCTTTGTTTCCTCTCACTCAGCATTGAGCTGGGGAACAGGATTTTCTTTTTTCCAGCTTTGGAACAAGAAAAATTGACAGGGTGGCAAGATACACCCCTTTTTCACTCTTTCTGCCTACTTTGGGAAGTGAGTGTCGTGTGTGTTGTTGCCTTGATTCCAATTATGTTGATTGTCTGCATAATATTGTGGCGTTTGTTGAAAAAAAATACTCGAAAATTGAAAGAAATACACCGGCAACGGGGGGAAATAATCCGTCACCAAAAGCATCGGTATAAAAAGGGTGATAGGGTAAAAATAGATGATATTCTTGTCATGGTATTTGGTCTCGTACTTATGCTCGTGACACTTTGGATTGCGTGTTTTCCCATAACGATTTTGGAACTTTATTATGGTGTCTTTAAGCAGGCGAGAAAATATTACTGTTTAAAACAACAACTGAAAAGCGTGTGAAAGAACAGGAGATAGCGTTTGAGGAATCATGAGCGGGCAAAAAATGGTTGAAGAAATGATGAGAAATTTGAGATTGATGGTTATTGCTCTCTATCACATTTTGCCTCTTAAGATGTTTTGGGGTTCTTTATGGTTTTGTCCTAAAACTTTGCTGAGCAGCGTTGAGG
The DNA here is from genome assembly GCF_028618525.1 of Bartonella sp. AU55XJBT. The sequence goes on from NZ_JAQITC010000011.1 coordinate 48,188, forward strand.
GTGGACTTTTGGGGCAGAAAAAGCTTGAATTGTCGACCGCCCTTGATTAAAGGACTTGAATTGTCGACTGTCATTGTTTAAAGGCAATACGGGTATTAAAGGCAGTGTGGGCTGAGAGGTATGAGGTTCTAAAGCCTAGAGTGACAAATTGGGATTTCCTTTATCGTTTGAGTGGAGAGGGTGGTCAAGGGGCTAAGGCGCCACGAATATTATGATTTCTTTATAATTTTTATCATGACACAAGTCATAACGGCTTGTGCACTTTTCTTAATTCCGGATTCCAGTGATATTGGGGTTTTGCATGCATCATCATGCGTAAATTGAAAAAAAAGATCCAGAAACGAGAAAAAAACAATCTTTGTGCGAGAGCAAATAAGCTCTCTACCGTATGGGTTTTTTCAAAGAGTGAGAGGGAAAAATGCAGGAGCAAAATTGGGTATCAGAGCAAGAAGCGCATAAAAGAGCGCATTCTTTTTCGTTTCAGCAAGCGTTGCTTTCAGCAAAGGATTATAAAATTATCTTCGCTATTGCGGTTATTATTATCATCTGGATAATGATGCTAAGAATACCAAATGTCTTAAATTGGCAGCTGATAGGGTGGCAACATGTTGTGCATGCCGTTATCCTGAAAACAACGGACTTCATAATCGGTTGTGCCCTTTTATTGATTCCGGTGATGTTACGGCTTCGTAAAAAAGTGACGTGTGAATTGCAGGAAAATATTCAAAAACTAGACCAAGCGCTCTCTGAGCGAGAGCAAATAAGTTCTCTGTCGCACGGGCTTTGTAAATAATGAGGGGAAAAAATGAACATTGATCCTATCGTCGTACGTTTCTTAGATCCCCAGTTCTGGGTGATGATTGCTGTTTTCATGGTCATTATCATGCTTGTTTTGGCTCTTTATATCTCTGTCTTTAAACGGATGAAAATGAATTTCCAAGTGAAAGGCGCGTTGGAAGAAGTGCTGAAAGAAAATGATCTGGCAATGCAACAGTTTTGGAAAGATGAAGCTGTGGTGCAGAAGAGGCGTTTGAAACTAAAGGAAAAGGAAAAAGAACCCTTTGTCGATTATGATGATCATGAAATTCTCACGATAGAAAGTGCAACAGTGCTTTTAAAAAGCTTGGGGTGGTCCGTGGACATTGAGGGAAAAGGAGATTATTTGGCAACGCTCTTTTTACCTGATCGTGAAGTGCAGTTTCTCTATAACGAAGAACAAGTGGAAGACTTTTCACCCTTTGATCGCGGGCTTCTCATTATGAGTGGTATTTTTGCGGCCGCTTGTCAGACCATTAATCCTCATAATTCTGGGGTTTTGCCAACGATGTTTATCAATTTTGTGCCCAATGGATTGGAAATTTTTGAAGAAAAAGTAAGCGTTGCACGTTTTAAAAAAGCCCTTGATAAAACTTTAAAATGGACAATGGAAGATGATTGTTTGCATGAAATGCTTTGCTCTCAATATCGTATTCCACCTTGGGAAAAAGACTCTTTAACATGGTCAACGGCTGAAGCAGAGTTGGCTCCTTATGCTTTGCTGCATCTTGGTGCTCTTGCCTTGCTGGGGGATGTGGAGACTTTAGGTTCTTATGACGAACGTTTTGCGGCAGGCGAGACACTTGGCTTTGATGAAACCATTGAAAAAGTTCATCTGGAACGCGCGATGGTAATGGCGCAAGAGGTGAAAAAGGCTGGAAAATTCAGTTACGGTCTGCTGGAACAGGTTGCTCTGATGTTCTCTATAGACGTGGAGGGCTATCAGATTTTTAGAGTGAGAGACCCTAATTTGTGCAATAAAAAACGCACTTTGCATAAAAATTTAGTCGAGGAGAAAAAACAAGAATTAAGGGAACAAGGATACACTGTGAGTGATAAACCATGTGTCTTTGAAAAAGGGGGCGTAAAATATTCCCCGGATATTACTTATATCAAAGATGGTGAACCTGCATTTATGGATATATAAAAATTGATTAGTTTATGCACTTGTTGAAGTCCCCCCTGATTTGAAGAAAAGCATTCTTGTTGAAAGGGGGAAGCGCCACCATTGAGATGCTTTGATACCAAAGCAAAATAAAAGGGCTCGAAAGAATCAAGAAGTACATCATGTTTTAAAAAAATAATCTGAAAATAATTTGATTCTTAAAAATAGGGGCGGACAAATGATGGAAAATTTGTCTCTTTCTTGTTTTTTTGAAGTCTATTCCTTTTTTTTTAGAAGACGCGCTTTATGCTTTCATTATGTGAAAAAAAGCACGCTAGAGATAAGAGAATATTCTGCTGAATAAAGTAGAATACATCATGATTGACTGCGTAAAATGCTATGGTTTTAAGTAGGGTGATCTTTTACACATTCTGTTGTTTTTTGTAAAAGTGTATGATGAATATTTGAGGGCTAGATTTTCCCATAGAGCTTATGAAAACACTGTTGTTTCCGGCGTGGGGGGTGAAGTATGCAAGAGGCGAAAACGATTCAAGAAAAACTGGATTTTCTACCAATTGATATAGCCAATTGATATAGATTGAGAAATTTCGTTCTTTATAGGGGAGAGAGCGTGATAAAAACGTTCTTTGACGGCGTGGCGATACTCCTTTCAGGTGTGGATATTGGTATGAAAACTTGTGGTGTTTTCGTGTAAGTGCCTTGTTCATCGAGGCTTGGACATGAATCCTATGGTGTGGAGGGTACCAAGGCTATTTTCTTGAAAACAGAGAATTTACTGGAAGAACTGAGATTGTGGCCATCATTAATGAAAGAGGTGTGAGGGGAGAGCCTGGGATCTAAAGTTTTTGTCTTTTGAAATGTGGGAAAGTAAAAAATGTTGTCTTTTAGGAGAGTAACATTGGATCAATAAAAACAAAGGCCCCGTTTTAAAAGGGCCTTTTTATTTAATTTTGCTCTGTATACAAAATGTATACAATTTTACTCTAAGAACTTTTAGTGTCTTATGCTTTAGTAAAAATCAGCTGTATGAAATATATAATAAGGGAGCCTAAAAAGCTAGCGAAGGCATTTAATAAATTTATTCCTTTTCCATATATATTATCTATTAATGCTTGTTCTGATGCAGTTCTATTATTTATTTTCAGTATATTCAATGTATCCGATGGGCTCCCTACGGGTTTAAAAAACTGTAAATGCGTTTTCTCACCAGTATAAGGAGCAACAATAGGAGAGGGCTGTTTATTGACTATACGATCAGACTTTTGAATCGCAAGAGCTAAACCACTTGTAATCGCCCCCGCTATAAAAAAATATCTGATATTCATAGTTTTTTTCTCCTATATTTACTTCTATAAATAAATATCGATAAACAAAGGTCCTCTTTTAAAAGGGCCTTTTTGTTTAATTTTCAATGTATACAAAATGTATATAATTTTATTTTAAGCGCTGTTTGTATTTTATATTTTAACAGCAATTATTTTTATAAAATATACAATAATCAATCCTAAAAAACTAACTATTGCATTCAATAAACTTTTTGCTTTTTCATATATATTGTTTATTGATTCTTGTCTGTTATTTATTCTCAGTATATTCAATGTATCCGAAGGGCTCCCTACGGGGTTTAAAAACTGTAAATGCGTTTTCTCACCAGTATAAGGAGCAACAATAGGAGAGGGCTGTTTATTGACTATACGATCAGACTTTTGAATCGCAAGAGCTAAACCATTTGTGATTGCCCCTGCTACGAAAAAATATCTGATATTCATAGTTTTCTCCTATATTTATTTCTATAAATAAATATCGATACGGATCATATATAGATTCACTTTAAATGACTATAGTAAAAATACAACAGTCATAAAAAAGAATAAACTTTGTCTATATTTTGACAAAATTTACTCTTAATTGCCTAAATCAATTCTTTCTGATTCCATTTTTGGATATTTTAAAAAAGCTTGAAAGCTCTGTCCGGAAGTGGAATCCCGTAAGATGGGTGACAAAAGAACTGCTAACAAAATTCTTTTTGTGCCATTGACTAAAGATTTATAAAAATGAGGGTTCATTAAAATTAAAATGAGATGTGATGAAAATTGAGTCAAACCCGTAAAGGGAAGGATGCACTCTTTTGAAGACTAGGGTGCACCCTCTATGAGATTGGGTACGTGCCATGAGGGTTAGGCATGTATCCCTTGAGGGGAAGGGTGCACTCTTTATGAGGGCTAGAGTGCACCCTCTATGAGATTGGGATACGTGCCATGAGGGTTAGGCATGTGTCCCTTGAGGGGAAGGATGCACTCTTTTGAGGGCTAGAGTGCATCCTTTATGAGATTGGGATACGTGCCATGAGGGTTAGGCATGTGTCCCTTGAGGGGAAGGATGCACTCTTTTGAGGGCTAGAGTGCATCCTTTATGAGATTGGGATACGTGCCATGAGGGTTAGGCATGTGTCCCTTGAGGGGAAGGATGCACTCTTTTGAGGGCTAGAGTGCATCCTTTATGAGATTGGGATACGTGCCATGAGGGTTAGGCATGTGTCCCTTGAGGGGAAGGATGCACTCTTTTGAGGGCTAGAGTGCATCCTTTATGAGATTGGGATACGTGCCATGAGGGTTAGGCATGTGTCCCTTGAGGGGAAGGATGCACTCTTTTGAAGGCTAGAGTGCATCCTTTATGAGATTGGGATCCATGCCGCATGAGGGTGAGGCATGTATCCCTTGAGGGGAAGGATGCACTCTTTTGAAGGCGGAGTGCATCCATAGGGGAAGGCATATCTCATAAAAATAGAGAAAGCCCAAGAGATTTATTTTTTATTTTATCTCTATCGGTTTGTGTATTTTATAGATATTTGCTTTGTCTCCTCAATATTTGAGAGGGTTATAGAGTAAGACTCACTGATGAAGGTCAGCTAATGAATATTGAGATCTCTATGAGAATTAAGATATTTTTGTGCTTTTTTTTTGTCTTTTTCTTGATTTTATTAGCTCACATGAAATTTATGAGGCATTTGTCTCCAATTTGGCTTTTGATGACACCAATGGATTTGGTATAATATTTCAATGATTTCAATGGCTTTATTAAGGGCTTTATTAAGACGCCCCTTAAGGAAGGGTGCTTTATCATAGAACAGAATAAATTGAGTCAATTTTTGTAATTCTTTATCTTGGACGTGTTTTATTTTACACGGGCTCTTTTGCTTGTAATGAGTCGATGGTTTGATGAATTTTAAGAGAAGCCTCCGTTAAAATAACAGAAGCCCGTTACAAAGAGGAAAAGTCTGAGAGAGTTGGCTCTTTTAGGCTAAAATTTCTAAGATGAAAAGCAGAAGACTATAATTCATCAATCCATTGCTAGAATAAAATACCTTATTGCTGTTTTGACGATAAAGAAAAATATTAGTGATTCTGTTGTGTTATAAAATAGCGTATGCCGTAAAACAGCTTCTCTCGTAAATCCTTCGGCCTTTGAGGGGGAATTTTTAAGGTAATTTGAAAGAAGAATGATGATCTCTTTTAGAATGGTCTATTTGGCAGGAGATCTTATGGAAGAAGAGTACAAAGTTTAAGAGGGTTTTAAGACAATACAGTCATAAAAAAAGCCCTCTGCTTCAAACAGAAGGCGATAATAAGAAGATTCTCAATATTGGGTTGTAAAAATATATTGGGTTGTAAAAATGTCAAAAAAGAATGAATTTAAAAAACTTACTCTTCCGTAACTAGCAGAAAATTAAAAAGAGAGCAATATAAAAATACTTTTTACAAAAAAGAAAACTTTGCTTTTTATGCTTTAAAACGTCATGAATACTTCTTTTTCATTGCATGTTTATTTTGCAATTCACTGTCAATTTAAGTCTTTAAAGATGTTATGACGTATGCAACCATATTTATGCTTCAATAAAAAAACAACAAAGAGAGCACCACATGATGCGATAGACTGGTGCGATAGACTGGTGCGATAGACTGGTGCGATAGACTGGTGCGATAGACTGGTGCGATAGACTGGTGCGATAGACTGGTGCGATAGACCCGCGTGGGATAAAAGGCTTTGTTTTTTAAGGGTGTGCGTGTTGCGTGTAAGGGGGTCGTGAAGCGCGTGTTTTTTTAAGATGGGGTGGAGACGATGGAGGGGGGAGCTGTTGGCGTGTGGCGCGGTGTGGGGGCGTGTAGATACAGAGTTCAGATGCTGGGTGCAGGCTTCTGTTGGGGTCTTGAAAGGAGGGGGGTGGCGTTAGCTGTTTTCCTTGGGTGACTTGAGGGGACAATGAAGTATTTTCGTGTGATGTGGGGGTGTTAGGGGTTCTCATGTTTTGGGAGCGGTGTTTCAGATAACGCAGGGGATTGTTGAAAAAATGTTGCCTGCTCTATAGATAAAGAGAGGGGATTATTCCGAATGTTTATGGTTTGCATAGCCCCAATGAAAGGCTAACAAGTCTAAACAATCTCGTAAATGATCGGCAAGGGAGTTTTGTTTGCGTTTTGAAGGACTTAATTCTTTGATCGCTTGTCCATAACCAATAACCTGCTCAAGCAGTGAATAGCCAAGAATACCAAGGTGCCCTTTGATGGTTTTTAAATGATTGGAGGCTGCTATTTGCCGTTCAATGGGGTGGGTATAGCTTTGGCTACAAGCAACTTTTTCACGGGTGTAGTCAAGGCTCATGTGCAGGTCTGCCTGACTGTGACGCCAGTAAAAATAAAACCGTTCTGCGGCTTTATATTGTGCCTGACTGATATGTCCTTTTGCATATAAAAGCGCAATGGGACGGCTTTGTGCATTGACAAGAACTTTAATGGTGCGCCGGTTGCTGGAACTTTCTGGATGATGCGGTTGAAAATAAGGATTGCGCGTTTCAAGGGCGACTTCTTGCGTCTTTAAATGACCCATGTGCTTTCCTTTCTCGTGAAGCTCAAGAGGGCGCGTGTTTTTTTTCTTATCTGGATGGTTCATCTCATCTCCTTAAAAATGTTGCTTGCTCTCGAAAAAAGAGGGGGGATGGTAAAAGGCATGTGTTGGCGTGTGTGCGTGAGGGTGCGGTCTTGGGGGATAGCTTGGATTGTGGCGCTTATGGGGGAGTCCCATGGATTTCGCATCTTGAAGCATGGATTGGGATCTTGAAGAGAGAGGTGTTTTGTTGCATGGTGGATTTTCCTTGAATAATTTGATGGGGGAGTGGTGTGATGTTGCACGGGCTTTGGTATTTTATGCTACGCCCAGCATTTTCCTTATGTTGGGGTATGAAGTAATGCTGCGGCGTGGTGCAAAAAAGGGGTTGTTCTTCAAGATGCTGTTGTTTGGTTTCATTTTTGCTGCTGTTACTGATTTTATTTATAAGCAAGCCCGAATATTTTGGTTTAGCTTGGCTTTGATCGGCGCCAAGTATTTGGGTGTGCCTTGGATTTGGTCCTTGAATGAGTGGGGTTCAATCTGCATTTGTGTCCTTCTTGTTCGTGTTATGAGCGCTTTTTTTCATGAGGGAATGCGGTGTGTTGGGGTGACTTGTGCTTTGTTTTTAAAAAGAATAGGCTTTTATTGAATCGTGGGCGTTTTCTTTAATTTTATGGTTGCGGGGAGACTTGTTGATGTCGCAGAGTTTGGTGCTTTTACTGTTATTGCTGTTTTTTTGCCTTTTTGTTGGGGCGTGTATTTTTCTGGATAAGGAGGCTGCGCGCCGCGGGGTTACAAGGTGGATGTTTTTTGGCAGGTGGGTGGTCTTTTATGGCGTGATTGCTCTTTACCTTAGTTTTATTTCTGTGGGCGTGGGATGTTACACTGTTAGCGGGGCGTTGTTGTTGAAGAGAGCGCTGTTTTCTTGCAGTTTTGTCGCTGTCCTTGGTTTGGTGCATGGGGGCGTCAAAAGTCTGCCTGTTGTTTGGCAAATGTTCGTGAAGACGACCCTCTTTTGTTGCTTGATGGGGGGTATCCTGTGGCTTTTTGTTGTGGGCGTCAGCGTTATGAATAGCGTAAGAGGCATATTCTTGAAGGCGTTGGTCTTGGCACTCTTGTTGAAACTGCTCTTGGTGCTCTTGGGGGCTTTATACGTGCGCAGAGTGATACGGTGGTGCAGAGGGTGTTGCGTGTTTTGAATTTTGTGCTGTTTATCTGCATTTTGTCTCTTGTCTTTAATTTTGCTCAGTGGGGAGCAGAGAGTTTGGGTTGGAGTTGGCTTTGGTTCTCGAATCACGATGTATTGATCTTCATTTGGGGATTTCTTTTTCCTTTTATTTATCAGGGAATGAAATCTGTGCGTGTGATGGCGGGACGTTTTTTTTTAAAGAGTGAGGAGGGGCGTTAAAGATAACGCCGGGGAGAAGATTGTTCAAAAGAACAGCGATAGCGGTAGGTTTGGGGGTCAAACCAGAGACCGACTTTGCCTTCAAAATCCCCAGAACGTTGTTTGGCAATATTCATAATGACACCGGGGCGTTTGACTAAATCGGCTTTTTCTTGCGCCAGAGAGGTGGCAAAGATTTTGTCTTCTAACGACCGGTTGCGCCAAATGGTGATGATGTTAAAAGCATTTGCTCCAATTTCTGAGGCACCTTTAATATCTTCTGTGCCAGGGATATCCTTATCCAGCCCCCCTTTGCGGGCATGGGCGACAAGATGAATATGAACAGTGTTTAAAACAGCCCAATCAACCATTTTATAAACCGCTTGTTCTTGTCCGGCATAATCATCAGAGGCAATGCCAAGCCGCATCAGACTGTCGATAATAAATTGATCACAACCATAACGCGCACGACAATAGTCAAAGACATCAAGCAAGGTGTCGACACTTGATTTGCCAACATGTTCATAAAGGATAAGCCCATCGTCTAAAAAATGCAAAATGCGTTCAATAGTCTCTTTTGTAGGCTTTTCTAAGCCGCCCGTTTGTTTGGTTAAACGCCGGAGCGATTGTTCTCCTTTCATTTCTAGAGAGGCTAAGCAAAGGCGACTGTTTTGCGCAATCCAATGGGGTATACAGTCGGACAACAATTGGCTTTTGCCTGCACCACTGGCACCACTCCACAGCGTTAATTCTGCGGGGCGAAAATGTAATTTGTCTTTCAGTTTAGGATAGGGAACCGTATAGCCAAGATGTTTTTCAGGCTCTGGCCAAAAAAGCCCAATCACTTGATCTTTATAGTCTGAGGCGCGTCGTAAGCCCTCTGGGGCAAAGCTTTTGGCAGAAGTAAAAGCCGATGCTATGGTGGCAGCATCAATGCCGGCGGTTAAACACTCATTGGCATCTTTGCGGGGTAAGCAAACACGGTAGCAACGGTGACGCCCAAGCCTGCTGGCAATTTCACGGGCGGCTTCTTCTCCGGGCTGGTCCATATCGGTGGCTAAAAAAATGGTTTCAAATGCTTCCAAATGATCAAATTCATTTTCAATCCAATTGTGCTTGCCCCCCTTTCCACCTCCAAAGGGGACAGAGACCGCTGGATAGCCATAGGCAGCAAGCGATAGCGCATCAATTTCTCCTTCCGTGATGACAATGGTTCGGTTTGTTGAAGAAAGCGTGGGAAACAACGTGGGGTCTATGGACGCATGTTGAGGCATCTGCGTAGCATTGTGGGGTGTGGCTGTGCGTTCCGATGCGTGTGTGGTGCTGTGGATTGTGGCGGTGGGCGCAGAGGTGTGCGTGGGCGTGTGGGGTGTGGGGTAAAGGGCTTGCCAACCAAATAAAATCGGTTCACATTGGGCTGTGGTAGGTTTTGTTTTCGCGCCTGCTTGAGTAAGCCGTTCTTTGACTAATGCAAGGGTGCCATCGGGTTTATAAAAGGGGAAAATGATTTTTTCACCCTCTTCTCCTATGCGGTAACGCTTTATAATCTCTAGAGGAATGCAGCGTTCTTTGTGGAGATAGTTTTTTACCAGATTCTGCGGGGGGCGCCCTTTTGGAACTGGGGGACGGCGATAGGAACGTTGGGGAACCATAAAAGGTTTGGGGCGTGTCAGATTGAGAGCAGCGCGTGCTTCTTCTAATGCTTGAGAGAGGTTGATGCCTTTGACTTCACACCAAAGGTCTAAAAGATCGCCTCCAATGCCTTCTGCAAAATCATACCAAAGGCCTGCTTTACTGCCGCTTAAGCAGACCGATAAACTTTGACCGGGCTCACCGCGCGTGTTGCCAACACTCCAATGGTTGCCACGTTTATGCCCTTGGGGAAGAAGCATTTCTGCTATCCGATCAGCTTGGGCAATAAGTTTTTGTTTGATTTCAAAAATTGTGCTCATAGTCATTCGTGATCTTATGCGTTTTGGGATTCTATTTTGCTGTTCTTGCTATTCAATCTTGTGGCAAAATCCGTAGCGCTTATGGCGTGCCAATCTGCTTTGTGGGCTTTTTACGGGTCTTGGCTTGCCAATGGATTTGGGCTCTCACTTAAACCTTCCAAAATTGCTGCGTTGATGTTTGCTTGCTGGTGTGGAAAGCGGAGCCTTTGCTGACGAGTGGGTAAGGGCAGGTGTGCCGCGTGAAAGAGAAGAGGCGGCGGTTTGCGGGTGTTGTGTTCAGGGTTGTTTTGCCTGATGGGACTTTGTCTGATGGTGTTTTGTTTATGGTTTTGAAACATTGGTGCACCCGCATTTGCTTGTGTGAGAAAATGGTTTGGCGTGTGATGTTAACAAGTATCGGTATAGTTGATCAGACTGCGGTAAAGGTTCTCGTTGCTCTGAGAGAGGCGCGGTGAAACGCTTTCCTGTTTTTGCTGTTCTAATCGCTCAATCTCACGGCGAAACCAGTTGCGCCATGTGGCTTGCCAATCTACTTTGAGGGCTTCTTTGCCACTCTTGGCTTGCCAATAATCGCGAAACTTCTTGGCTTGCCAATGGGCTTGGCTCTCACTCAAACCTTCCAAAACGGCTGCCTTGATGTCTGCTTGCCAAGTTTCAGGAAGACGGTGCCCTTTGACAATGCTGGTGGTGGTGGTTTTTTTGTCGGAACAAACTGGAGGTGAGTCTGAGAAACTGGAGGACACAAGATTGGTGGCGGGGTGGGGGTGTTTTCGTGGGACAATTTGTGTGTGAAGAACGCCAGCGCTCCCTGCTGGAGGAGCATTGGGAGAGACGTTTTCATGCTTGGTTTCTGCCAGTGAGGAGGAGTCTGGTGGGGAGGAGGCTAGTGAGGAAGAAAGCCCCAATGTGGGAGATGGCGTGCTTTGTTCAAAGCTCTCTTGGCTGGAAAGAGAAGGCTCGTTCTCATCAAATACCCTATTCTTTTCAAAAACACCGTTAGGTGTTTCCTTTTCTTCTGTCTTTTGAGCTTCTAAACTTTGTTGATCATCTCTTGTCCGATCGTTAAGCAGTTGTTGAATCTCAGTATTGATTTTCTTGCGCTTTTTTGCCGAAGAACGACCCGCAAAGGATTTTTGTTCAAGCAATTTTTCACGCTCTTGAAAAACATTTTCGCAACGTTTGTTCCATAAGCCATTGGCTAAACTTAAAATCTTACCCTCTTGGATAAGCATTTCTAAAACATTAACAAAAGTTCGCTTGTCACAACCGCAAAGACGCGCTAAACGTTCTTGCGATATTTCTAGAGGACGTCCGCGTGCATACATCTCATTGAGAAGAATCGTATAAATTCCAATTTCGTGTGCACGCATTCCGCGAACACCTCCTAGAAAATCATTTTGATACCAACAAACATACGGAAGCCTAGACGATTCATAGTGAGGAGTTTCTTGTTGATCAGCGTGTTTCATACGGCAATCTACTTTCTTCTTTCTTATACAGTTTCATTGACGGTAAAAGCGCAAACAGAAATTTAGCTTGTTGTTGCCTTTGGCTCTGCTCAATAACGACTAAGAGACTTCTTTATGATGTTTATCAATGAGTGGGTGTGCTTGAAGGGCATGAAAACTTAAAATTTGAGATTACAATGATGGAAAAAATAAAGAGAACAACACTTCTCAATGGATCAGCTTTTGGGGATCAGCTTTTGGGGATCAGCTTTTGGGGATCAGCTTTTGGGGATCAGCTTTTGGGGATCAGCTTTTGGAAGCGGTCTTTTGTATCCTATGGCGTGGTTAAAGTGTTTTTATTTTATAAGCAAAAAATGATTTTTTATTCCCCCTTAAAAAATAAAATTTTTCTCCTTCATTTTATCCTTTTTAGAGGATATTTCAAGCCCATTTTGTAAAAAGGACGTGTTTTTTTTAAAAGACGCGCTATATGGTGAAATTATGAATATCGATGGTTGGCGTCAAAGATTAAGAACCGCTTTGGAAAAAAGTGGACGCTCAAAAAGATCTGTTTCTCTCGCTGCCGGTAAAGGCGCGGGCTACCTTCATTCTATCCTTTCTGAAGGAAAGGAACCAACAATCGAATCTCTCTCACGAATTTGTCACGCAATTAATATCAGTATGAATTATATTCTTTACGATAAGGGCGCTAGCCCTGAAGATAAAGAATTTATAGAGCTTATTTCAAAGTTGTCTCCTGAAGAGAGAAAGGCAATTTTGACTCTTTTGCGGCGACCCGTTGACGAAGCTTTAAAATAAGTTCTTTTTGTGCTTTTGAATCAAGACGACTCCAGTATTCTATTAATATTATATCACTCATTTTATCTCTCCTGTGTGTTTATCGTTGCAATTAATTGAGAACAAATAGCGAACAACAAAAAAACATGAGGGGAATAAGGAACAATAAATTTTTATTGACATATGTCATTTGAGCCCCGCAAAGATTTAAAATATATCTTTTATGAAGGATAAAATGGTTGACATCTCTCCTATAGAGGATATAAGACTAACGCTATATTTGATCTTGTCAAGATGAAGCTCTGCTTTATCAACTATCTAAAGGGGGAAAATCATGAAAAATATTCCATTCGTTAAAGAGGATGAAATTATTATCATTCTTTGTGAAGATGAAAAGCCCGATAGCTATGAAGGACCTATCGAAGAAATTGAAGAAGTACTCGAACTCATTGAAGAATCTGAAACTGTTTATAAAGTTTTACGATTTGATCTTACAACAAATCATGCTGAAGACGTGACCGAACAAATCGCTGATTGTTATGTCGAAAATTATGAAATGAATGAAGAAAATACGCAGTTGCAGCCCTTCATTTTGAATAGTGAAGCCTATCATGTTTGTTTAGATGAAAGAGTGGCACGCGATTATGAAGATAATCTCTATGGTTCTTATGAAAAACAGCATCGTTTACGCCCTTGTGATGTCTTGTCAGATTATTGGTGGTAATCATGCCAAGTTATCTCAAGACTTCTTATCGAGGCTTTGCACTTTATTATGCTGGAAAGACTCAAAATTTAATCAGACTTGAACCACAAAAACACCATGCTGTTCTTTTCATATCGCAAGAGGCGGCTGAGGATATGGCAAACAACTTGTCGGAAGAGTATTGCTACCATGATTTTTCTGTTGTGCAATAGCAGCATGGAAAAAAGCTCTTCCCTCCCATGAGATAAATCATTGATGGGCAAGGTAAAGGTCTCCAGTGTTGTTTCACGGGGGGAAGGGGGTTTTGTGTTTTCCTTTCGTTCATTTCTAGGGGCTGTTGGGGGGGGAGACGTTGTTTTTTTGGGGGGAGAGTCGATAGGAGGCACCAGTATGGAGAAAAGAGGAAAGGGGTGGGCGCGGTGCGTGAGGGGGAAAGGTTGGTGTGCGGTTGATTGATTTTTGGGGATGAAGAAATGGAAAAGCTGTCGCAAAAGGCAGAAAGCTTAGCGGGATATGTAAAATGTCTGTTGGACAGTGAAGTGTGAGAGAGGTAGAGGAGGTGGTGTACAGGTTGATGATGGGGAAATTTCATAAAAAGGTAAATTTTAAGGGGGGGCGTGGGCATCAGAGACTTAGTGTGAGAAATATTGCGTGGGGAAGATGATGGGGGTGTTTGAAGGGGGGATAAGGAGGCAGCTTGGAGGGAAGATGTTGGGGCAGTGAAAGAGGAAACGGGGGCGGTTTTGTCTGCTTTTGTGTTGCATGTTTGAGGGGCAGTGAAAGGTCCCTTCATGGCGGGTTAAGTTGACGGATAATTGGTGGGGTAGGTGTTGTTTCACGGGGGGGGAAGGGGGTTTTGTGCTTTTTTTTCGTTCATTTCTAGGGGCTGTTTGGGGGGAAGAATTGTTGGGGGGCTGTTTTTTTGGAGGGAGGAGGCGTCTATGGTGTTTTTATTGGCACAAGAGGATGTTGTGCGTGGGGGGGTAAAGTGTGATGTTTCAAAGAGGATCTTGCAAAGAGGATATAGTGTTAAAAAAAGAGCCAGATAAAGGGGGAAAACATGCCAATTATTATCGATTGTGTTCAGGGAACAGAGGAATGGCAAAAAGCGCGTAATGGTTTGATTACAGCTTCTTTGTTTGAAATGGTCATGGCAGAAAAAAAACAGGGGCAAAAAACATCACGCTATCATAGTGTCATGATGAAATTGGCAGGAGAAAGAATTACCGGAAAAACCGTGGAGGAAGGGACAACACTTTCTCAGCGACGTGGAACAGAATTAGAACCAAGCGCACGACAGCTTTATGGAAAATTGACACAGACAGAACCGGAATGTATTGGCTTTGTTTTAGCTGATGATCGCAGAAAAGGATTTTCTCCGGATGCTTTTGTGGGGGAAAATGGATTGTTGGAAATTAAAACAAAAAAACCTGAAATTTTAATTCCTCATTTTGCGCAAAAAAATTTTCCAGCAGAACATAAAGCTCAATGTCAAGGAGGTTTATGGATTTCTCAACGCGAATGGGTGGATTTGATGCTCTATTGGCCAGATATGCCTCCTTTGATTAAACGCGCTTATCGTGATGAAGCCTATATTAGAAAGCTTGAAAATGAAATTCATCGTTTTAATGAAGCTTTGGAAAAGATGGTCCAGCACATTAAGCGTTTTGAGACAGGCTTTGGAATAAGAACAGATAGTGCTTTGAAAGAGGGGGAAGGTAAAAAGTTGAAGACAAAGCGTCTGTTGAGAGGAAAAACAAGAGTAAGGCGGGGAAGAAAGGGATCTTGTACAGCGTTGATGAGGGGAAAAGTTCTATCAAAAGATTAGTTTTAAGGGGGCGTGGGCATCAGAGATTTAGCGTGAGAAGTGTTGCTTGGGGAAGTGGGGGCCGTTTTGTTGGGGGGAAGTTAAGGTCGTAGGGGAGGGAGAAGCATTTGAGGGAAGATGTTGGGGAAGTGAAAGAGGAGATGGGGGCGGTTTTGTCTGCTTTTGTGTTGCATGTTTGAGGGGCAGTGAGAGGTCCCTTCATGGCGGGTTAAGTTGACGGATAATTGGTGGGATAGGTGTTGTTTCACTAGGGGGGAGAAAGGGTGCTGTTGTGTTTTCGTTTCGTTTATTGTGGAGAGCTGTGTTGATGGGGATTTTTGAGCCGATAAGGGAAGGCTTATAGAGAGAAGAAGAGAGAGGAAAAAAGAGAAAAAAATGGTGCTGCGAGAGAGGATTGAACTCTCGACCTCTCCCTTACCAAGGGAGTGCTCTACCACTGAGCTACCGCAGCCGTTTTCAATCGTTGCGCTGTCTTGTGCCATATTGTCAGAAAATAGGCAAGAGAACATTTGTATATTCTTGCAAGAAAACGTATCTTATGTCATGACAAGAGTGTTCTTATACTCTTAATATATTTTAAATAATATATTTTAAAAAGCCGTGAGTTGATTGGATAGAAGCTCAACACTGTTTAAAAGGTTGCGCAATGACACAGATGCATCAAAAACATAAGCACGATGGAATCAATCATCAAGAGGAAAAAGCAAAACGACGCCAAGAAAGATTGGCGCAACAATTGCGTCAAAACCTGAAACGGCGAAAAGAGCAAAGTCGAAAAAGAGCGCAGGAAGAGCGCTAAAATGCAAAAAAAATGTTTTTTTTAGGGCATCTTTGCAACCAAATGTCTCAATCATTTGTTCTCATAATTAGAATGCGTTTTTAAAAAAACGATCAATAAAGCATAACTTTTCAAAAGGAGAAAAACCTTTGGAAGGGATGGCGTAAAGGAAAAGAGGGAAAACACGATGGATGCTATTCAAATTGTTGGTGGGGTAGAACTTAAAGGGACCATTCCGATTTCGGGGGCAAAAAATGCTGCTTTGCCTCTTATGATTGCGTCACTGTTGACAGAAGAAACGCTTACGCTAGAAAATATTCCGCATCTTGCTGATGTTGAGTTGCTTATTCGTATTCTCAATAATCATGGTGTGGGCTATGCCGTTGATGGACAAGAGCTTAATGATGATGGGACCAATTCAAGAACCATTCATTTTAGCGCGCAAAAAATAGCCACAACACGGGCGTCTTACGAATTGGTGAGAAAAATGCGGGCAAGCTTTTGGGTTATTGGACCACTGCTTGCGCGATGCTTGGAGGCTTATGTTTCGCTTCCTGGAGGATGTGCTATCGGTACAAGACCTGTGGATTTTATTCTTGAGGGGCTGAAAAGCTTAGGTGCTCATATTGCCATTGAAAATGGATATGTTCATGCAAAAGCACCAAAGGGATTAAAAGGGGCGCATTACCGTTTCCCTAAAGTCACTGTCGGAGGAACGCATGTACTGTTGATGGCAGCGACAATGGCAAAGGGAACAACCACTCTTGAGAATGCGGCGTGTGAACCAGAAGTTACAAATCTTATTCGAACCTTGAATGCCATGGGGGCTCAAATAACGGGTGAAGGTACAACGACGCTTACCATTGAAGGGGTGAAAAAACTCAAAGGAACAAGAATACGCGTCATTGCGGATCGAATTGAGGCGGGGACATATGCAATGGCTGTGGCGATGGCAGGGGGAGATGTCTTTCTGAAAAATGCCAACCCTAACCATCTGACAATAGTGCTGAAGGTTTTGCAAAAAACAGGGCTTGAGATTCAAATAGAACCTCAAGGTATTCACGTAAAGCGAAATCCAAAAAACACAAAAATTATGCCCGTTGATATTACAACAGGACCATACCCTGCTTTCCCAACCGATCTTCAAGCGCAGTTTATGGCGCTGATGACACGGGGCTTAGGCATTTCCCATATTACGGAGACGATTTTTGAAAATCGTTTTATGCATGTTCAAGAACTCAACCGGTTAGGGGCAGAGATAAAACTCGATGGTGAGACGGCAACTGTCTATGGAAAAGAGAAGTTGCAAGGCGCTCCTGTGATGGCAACCGATTTGCGGGCTTCTGTCTCTCTGGTGATTGCGGCTTTGGCTGCAAAGGGCGAAACAATCGTTAACCGTGTTTATCATCTTGATCGTGGCTTTGAGAGATTGGAAGAAAAATTAGCCCGATGTGGTGCTAAAATTCAACGGATAACGGCGTGATCTTATCCCAAGAACACGCCCAATCTCGTACGGGGGGTGGTGGCGATGCATTAAGGTATGTTTTGGGGTGTATTGTTAGAGGCGGTGATGGCAAAACCCCCTGTAGAACAGAGGAGGGGCAATGGCGGGAGATGTCTTTTTTGAAAAATGCCAACCCTCATCATCTGACAACAGTGCTGAAGGTGCTGCAAAAAACAGGGCTTGAGATTCACATGAGAGCCTCAAGGAATTCACATGAAGCGAAATCCAAAAAACAGAAAGCAATTTTGTGTTTGATTGCTGAGAGATGAAAAACATTCCTTTAAATTTTATTGTAAATTTTTTTCAATTCCTTTATACCTTAAAAGGTAACTTTGGTCGTATACGCAGCGATCAAGAGGGAACTAAAAGCCCTAAAGTTTGGTACATAAAAATGAATCCGCTCTTGTGGATGTCCCGGGATTCCGGGAGTTTTTGCCATGTCCAGGTGTGTCCACACACTAAAAGCAAAAAAGCTGATCCAAACTCAGTACTTTTAGACTCCCGGAATACCAATGCGAGGGCGCTCGCAACCGGAGGGGGAACCTGAAGTGAAAGCGAAAAATCCACATTCTAACGATATTTTGATAGGCAAAAGAATTCGTTTGAGAAGAGAGATGTTGAAAATTTCTCAAAAAGAATTAGGGCATCGTTTAGGGGTAACCTTTCAACAAATCCAAAAATATGAAAAAGGCATCAATCGCGTTGGTGCAGGGCGTCTACAAGAAATTGCTGATATCCTAGATATCTCTATTTTCTTTTTTTATGCCGATATTTCAACAAAAGAAAAAAATATATCCTATGATGAAATTGCTAATAAAGAAGAGCATGTCCTTTTGAAAAGCTTCAGAGAGCTTAAACCTAAGCAAAAAAAAGCAATTTTGTGTTTGATTGCTGAGAGATGAAAAACATTCCTTTAAATTTTATTGTAAATTTCCTGAAATTACTTTATGAACAAGCAAATATTTTTCGTTGTACGATACGGTTTTATGGGGGGAATCCAAAGCCTGAAAATCCAAACTGAGATATGAGCCTACTTTATAAGGAACACGGGATTCCGGGAGTTTTTGCCATGTCCAGGTGTGTCCACACACTAAAAGCAAAAAAGCTGACTCGGATTCAGTGTTTTCAGACTCCCAGAATACGCATGAAGAAGGTGTTCCGCAATGGGGCAGAAAAATGACACGTGAAAGCTAGAAAACAGCCTTCTGGTTGATTTCTCATGAGTGTAAAAAAATTTAAAGAGTCTTTTTTCTCCATAATAAATTATTCGATAGTTTTTTCTAAAGGAAGGGAATGCTGTGGTGGCGGGTGTTGACCTTTTCCTCGCAGAAATATCCCAAGAAAATCTCTTCCTCTTCATTTAAAAAATCATAAAGTTCTTATCCTTTATTCTTAAAGGCGGTTTGAGATAAAGCGCTTTGGGTGAGAGGAAAACGCATTATTTCATCAAACAAAGGGCACTCTCGTCGTGGTTTCTGTATTCGAAGGCGCGTTCTCTTCAAGCGTTTTTTCAATGTTTCAACAGTGTGATTGGCTCATTGGCTGTTTTCCCTTCGCAAAACTCTTTTTAAAACCGACCAAGCGGCATATTCTTGTAAGACAACACCTAAAAGCGGTCGTGTATAGGGGAACGTCAGATGATCATCGTCATAACCTTTCATCTGTACTGTTATTGTCGCATGTCCAAGGCTTTCTGGCTGCTTTTCTAATGTTTCAATGGAAGGGGAGAGGCGCACTGCAACCTCAATCTGCGGAATATTTTGGGGATTTTTTTCTGGCGTCTGAAAATATTTTAAAAGATGGGGATCATCGATCAACCAATGTACCTGTGCGTATTTTGCGAGTTGTTGACACGCTGTGGTCACTTCTCTGCCTACCAAATGGGAGCGAAAATGATGTTCAAATTCTTCGATTAAAGATTGTGCCAAGGGAGTGGATGATTGACCAACCAATTGCACCAAAACATAGGGGCTTTTCCATAAAAAATGGCGTTCAAAGGGTGCATGTGCAAAATGACGATCAACCCAATGCGCAAGGGTGCTTTCATCAATTCCAATCAAAGTCCAAGCATATTCTGCACGCGATGGTGAAGAATATTTCTTCTCATTTTGCTGTAAATAATTTTCTAAAAGGGCAAGAGCTTGGGAGGGGGGACCAGGCAAAACAACAAGGGCGCTACCATCACAAGAAAGATAAAATCCTGGCGCGGTGCCGGTAGGATTGTCAAGCACTGTTGCTGTTTCCGGAAACAAGGCTTGACGCGCATTATTCTTATCCGGTGCAATTCCTAACCGCTCTAATTGATCTTTTACTGTGTGCCAAACATCTTCATGATGCACCAAAGGTTGCCTAACCGCTTGAGCAACGCTATCCCGTGTCTTATCATCAGAGGTCGGTCCCAAGCCTCCACTGATAATAATCAAATCTTCTTGTCCAAGACAAGAGACAATCGTCTCACTGATTTGCTGTAATTGATCCGCACAAACAAAATGACGCGTGACTTGAATATTTCTTTTTTCCAAGCTTTGGCTTAAATCTTGTAAATTCGTATTCAAATATTGACCTGAAAGAAGTTCATCACCTACAGTAATAATGGCTGCACGATATGAAGAGATAGGATTTGTAAGACAATTGCTAACAGTTTCAGCCATTTGACGTGTAGAGGCACTCCCTCCTAGATCATAAGGTACAGTTTTTCCAGCACGAATAACTTGATCGACACTTTGAGATAATTGTTTTGCTTCCTCGTAAAAGCCTAAATGTTCTAAGAGTAAAGACACAGTATAAAACATCGCAGAAGGATTGGCCTTGTTCTGCCCAGCAATGCGTGGGGCGCTTCCATGAACAGGTTCAAAATAAGCAATCTCGCTCCCCACATTTGCACTAGGCGCGAGGCCCAATCCACCCATAACGCCGGCGGCAAGATCAGAGAGAATATCGCCAAACATGTTTTCAGCAACAATCACACCAAATTGCTCTGGCTTTGTTGTAATCCACAAAGCAACCGCATCAACATTATGAATATCTGCTTCAATTTCTGGATAGTTTTGCGCGATTTTTTCAAAAATTTCTTGAGCAAATTGTCCACTTTCTCGCATCACATTGGGCTTATCAGCAAAAGTAACCCGTCCAAATCCTTGTGTCCGTGCATAAGAAAAAGCGTATTCAAATAACCGCTCTAAACCAAAGCGTGTTTGCAAACGAACTGTCCATGCTGCTTCTTCAAGACCATATTTTTCTAAATTGGAATGTTTTAACCAAGCGGATGTTTCAGGTGTGATACCCCGAAAATCTAAACCCGCATAGAGACCTTCACTATTCTCTCTAATAACACAAAACTGAAAAGGTTTTTTGGGGCCAAGGATGTATCTTATAGGGCGTATATTGGCAAACAGACCTAACTTTTGGCGAAGCTGAATAACAGGAGAAGTATAGCTAAGGTTTTTCTCTCTTAAA
This sequence comes from Bartonella sp. AU55XJBT, assembly GCF_028618525.1. The sequence continues at coordinate 68,868 of NZ_JAQITC010000011.1, forward strand.
TGCGGTGCAAGTTCTTTTAAAGCCGCTTCTTTTCCTTTACTGGTCACAGCTCCAAGTAAAACAGCGTCACTTTCAGCTATTTTTTGCCAAGTCGCGTGAGGAACAGGATCTCCTTCCTTTTTCCAGCATTCCCAACCAATATCACCATAAGTGAATTCAATCGGCAATTGAAATGACTCCAAAACCATTAGCGCTGCATCACAGACCTCTGTTCCTACGCCATCACCAGGTAATACAAGAACTTTCTTTTTCATAATCTATCAATCCATTCATCAATGATTGCATTCGTCATAACAGGATTATCCTCCCACAAACGCATACCAGCCCCAGAGATAATCTTATATTCATGATTTATATAATGACTTTTCGTTTGATTATTAACCGTTGCAAGTTGTGACTTTTCCCCCACTAAAGCTAAAAAATTTCCAGTATATTTTATAATCTCATCTCTAGCATCCACGGTAACCGATCTCAATATATTCAATTTGAGCAGCTGTTAGATTTTTAATGTTCAACGATGTAATCTAGAGAAAAAGAAAATTGATTCCGATATCCTCCATCACGCAAAGTGACATCAAGATTTTTAAGCATAGTTCCCCCCCCAATTCGGTTATTTGACTTGATTTATGGTGATAAAATAATTGGCTTTTAGAATATAAATGACAAAACCTACAAGACTGCATATTGCCAATAAAAGGGCAAAAGCTTGAGGATTATGGCCGGATATCTTTCCAATAATTGCCGCGCTTAATGCTGCACTTCCTAATTGTAAAGAGCCCATCACACCAGATGCTGCTCCAGCTGCTTGCGGATGTGAGGAAATTGCTAACGCTGTACCTAATGGTAACAAAAAGCCATTGCCAAAAGTTAGAAGCGAAATGGCACTCACACTTGTGACAAGGGGCCACGGACTCACATAGATTTGGAGAGCAAATAATATCCCTCCCAAGACAAAAATAAGATATCCACGTCGAATGGTCCGTTCCATAGATTCTTGCTTCAAAAATCTTCGTGCAACCAAGTTGCCTAAAACATAAGTCAAAGAAACACCAATGTAACTATATCCAATATCGTTACTAGGTAAGCCCAAAGCTGTAAGAAAAAAAGGCGACTCAACAATGTAAGCAAAATAGGTTGCATAGGCAAAACATGGGATCAATGCGTAAAAAATAAATTGCTTATTTCTAAGGACTTCTAAACTGCCCTTAATGATCCCCACAGCCGTGAAAGAGTGACGTTTGTTAGGAGGTAAAGTCTCTGTGAGGACAAAATAACACAAACAAATAGTGGAAAGGATAAAAAGGCTTAAAAAGATAAAAGTAGCTTGCCAATTAAAAACTTGCAATAACACCCCCCCAATCAATGGGGCAAGCGCCGGTGATGTTCCAACAAAAGGAAAAATAACCAAATAAAGCCTTCCTGCGGACTTTTTATCCATTAAATCATTTATAATAGCGCGACTTAAAACGATCCCAGAACAGGCGCCAAGACCCTGTAAAAAACGCAGTGCAAAAAAAGTTTGAATATGAACGGTGTAAATTATACTCAATGTGGTAAAAAACCACAAAAATAAGCCAAACAAAAGTGTCTTTTTGCGTCCAAAATTATCGCTGAGTGGTCCATAAATCAGTTGTCCAACAGCTAAAGCAAGTAAAAAAATGGCCACCGCACTCTGAATCTCAGATTCACTCACTTGGTAATATTGACGCATATCTCCAAGAGCGGGGAGAAAAATATCCGTAGAGATTAAACCACCGATGGATAAACATACAATAGAAATTATAAATAATAAAGAAGGCTTATTGTCCACAAACAAATACTTTTCAAAATTAATATTTTTAAAGTAAGCACAATTTATACTTATAAATATAGTGATATTGTATCATCCTTTATCTTTACCCACAGGAAAAGTGATCACTTTTATATGTTATTGTCCTTTACTCATGTCAATAAATGTCCGCTCATAAAAATACGTGAAAATACATAAAAATACGTGAAAATAATTGAGAGATCTCTTAATTGATGGGGAGGTGCAGAATCGCCTTTTTCTGAGTTTTCAAAAGGGACGCATGGTGCATGATCCATCAAAAGGTGCGGCTAAAGAGGGGGCGCGGGGCTAAAGTTGGAGAGGCTTAGAGGGCGCGCGGTTTAAAGAAAGGGGCAGTGGCTTGAAGGAAGGGGCGCTTGCCTACCAAAAATCTGGAACTTCAGGCTTTAAATGCGGACCAATGCGCACCGCTGAGACTTTTTCTGCTAACCCAGTGCGGTCGGAAATCTCAACCGCAAAACCACAAAGGGTGGCGGGACCACGGGCCGGTTCAAAACGATCTTGCTTCGTTTGGTAAAGAAAACGGTGTAACGGTTCTTCTTTATCCATGCCAAGGGAGGAGTTGTAATCACCACACATGCCGGCATCTGTTAAATACGCACTGCCACCTTCTAAAATCTGCGCATCAGCGGTGGGAATATGCGTATGTGTGCCAACGATAACACTGACACGACCATCTAGAAAATGCCCAAAACATTGTTTCTCACTCGTCGTTTCCGCGTGAAAATCAAAAATAATCGCATCGGTTTGCTCCATTAACGAACAGGCAAGCAGAATATTTTCCGCTATCTCAAAGGGATCTTCAACTTTGTTCGGCATAAAAACACGACCCAATAGATTGGCAACAAGAACACGCGCACCATTTTTAGCCGTAAAAACACCTGCTCCTTTGCCGGGAGTCTCTTTCGAGAAATTGGCAGGACGTAAAAAACGATCACTCTCATGCGCATACTGTAACGCTTCTTTGTGGGAAAAAGCATGGTTGCCCGTGGTCACAACATCAGCACCCGCCATTAAAAGATCTTGATATGTCTCTTGGGTAAGACCAAAACCATCAGAGGCATTTTCTCCATTGACCACAACAAAATCAAGCTGCCATTTCTCAATCAGTTGAGGAAGATGCTCAAAAACAACCTGACAGCCTGTGTTACCGACAATGTCACCCAAAAATAAAAACCGCATAGGCGCTTTAATCACATTTTAACATTTTAAGAAACCTTTTTCTGTAAAAATTCCTTGAAGCTGTAAATCATGTTCGGCTGCCGGAATAGAGGTAACCTCCTGACACGAAAAGCCTATGCCCCATAATGCCATTTGATGTCCTTGTTTTTTAAGGGTTTCAACTGCGCGGTCATAATAGCCGCCTCCATAGCCAAGACGGTGACAGTGATGATCAAACGCAGAAAGTGGAACAAGAATATTATTGGGGATAACCGTGGCGTTGTCTGCACTGGGACCTAAGGTGCCAAAACGCATGGGTTTAAGTCGCGTGTGTGGTGAAAATGCTCGAAAAATCATGGTGGTGGAATCAAGTACTGCGGGTAAGGCTAAACGCCCTCCGCGTGAGGCTATCGCATCAAGAAGAGGACGCGGGTCAATTTCCGATTTAATGGGCAAATAGCCTGCTAAAATGAGACCTGAAAAATCTGTTCCTTTTTTTTCAAGATATTCAAGAAAGTGGCAACAAGCATGCTGTGAAAACAGGGCGCGCTCTTCTGTTGAAAGGGCATCACGACGCGATAAACCACTCTTGCGTGCGCACGCGCGAAGCGATGAAGCTGTTTCACAGAGGGGAACTTTTGTCATTGTCTCGTCACTTGTTTAGCGGTTGGTATTTTAGCCATTGTAGCCATGCTTGCTATTTTGTAAACCCGCTGCTCAGAATAAGAGCCGTGTACGGGAAAACAGGGCGCGCTCTTCTTGCTAAAAAGCATTACGACGCGATACACCATTCTTGTGCTGCTCTCGCGCAAAGCGATGAAGGAGCTGTTGCAAATCTCATGATGCTAAAGCTTATCGTCATTTTGATCGCTTAAGCCTCTTGCTGTATAGAAAAGAGGGGCTCATAGAACAGAAAGCTTCACACAAAAGGGAGGCTCATAGAAAAGGGCATGAACAATTTTGGGGGAAAAATGTAGGGAAAAAAGTTTTAGGGGGAAAAGTGATGCAAAAAAAGGGGTGATCCACAACAGCCGATGGAAAAAGTCGACCCCGGGAACCTATACAAATAGGTGGGCGCCATATGAAAAAGCCCACGGGCTTCATCAGGGACAGCTCCCTTGGAGATCACTAAGGTCTCAGGAATACGTTATTTCCTGTCGAGAAGCGCAGAACACCCTCCTTAATATAAAACAATTTCACAGCTTCTGCTAGAGATAAAATAACCGCAAATGTTTTATTTTTTTAAAGTTTTACAAGCGTTTTTTTACACCCTTGCTGGTAATGGCTGGAAAGTAATGTGGGATGGATGGATGGCTTATTCAAAGTATAAAAATCAAAAAAACACTGGATGGGAGAAGGGGAATGAAACAACTTTTTTCATTGGTGATGTTTGATTGGCACTTTGCTTTTTGGGCAAGGTTTGATTGCTTTTTTGGGGGAAAGCTTGATTGGCGCTTTCTAGGCAAGGCTTTATTTTAATGTTTTATGGAAATGTTTGCCGGCAAAGCTTGAAGGGAAATATTTTTTTCTTCAAGGATGCTCTTGGACTGAACTAGATCGCCTTTGACGTTTTTTGCCTTATGAAGTGTATTTTAAGGCTGTTTTATCAATTATGAGAGCACGCAGGGGATGCCTTTCGTTTTTATCATTTTCTAAGATTGTAAAAAAAACATTGCCAATGGCATAGTGCCGGAGGGTGCGGCGTTGGGAGGGTGTGGCGTTGGAGGGTGTGGCGTTGGAGGGAGAAGGGCGTATTTATTCAGCTTGGGATGGGTTGCGCGTTTTATGCAAACTTGAAATAGACTTAAAGGGTTTTGTTTCAGTATGATCCGTTCAAAGAGCTTGCGGTGATTGTTCGTCTAAGAGAGCTTCAATGCGCTTTTGAATCCTTTGCATTTGTGGGTAAATGCTTAATGCCGTTTCATAAGCTTTAAGAGCAAGTTGTGGACGCTCTGTCGCTTCCATGGTAACCCCAAGTTCAAAAAAGGCAATGTAGTTACGCGGTTCAAGTTCAAGAGCATGGTTCAGATCAAGCATGGCAAGTTTGAAATCACTCAGTTGAATGTGAATCCAAGCACGTCTTATCCAAGCTTCAGCGTGAGTTGGTAAAAGCGCAAGAATATTATCAATATAATCAAGCGCAAGCCCATAATCATCATTATTGATCGCATTTTCTGCCCATGACATTAAAAGATCAATCGTCTCACTCCCCGATTGGGACCATAAAAGTTGAAGTTGTTGACTGATCTTTTTTGCTTTCGCAACATCAGCACAATATTTTAATTCTTTCAATAAACGTAAAATTTCTGCCTCTTTGTGTTGCTTAACTTTGTCAACAGAGGAAAGCTGCTCTGAGTCGAAATCTTCAAGAATCATCGCCGATGAATCAGAATCAGAAGACGTTGCAGAAGAGGGAGGAGGAGAATTGGGGATGAGATCATCTAAGGGTAAGAGCGATTGTGGAGAAGGACGATCTTCAGGAAGTGAAGGAGGATTCTGTCCGTAGCCAGAAGAAAGAAAACAAAAAATCCCCATAAAAGAAAGAAAAAAAGCGCGCTGAAAAAGACAAAAAAAATGCAGCAGAAAAAATCGAAAAGCTTTTAAAATAGAAAAATCCATAAAAACAAGCCCTCAAAAGATAAATCACCAAATATGATCAAACAGTGGACTCGTAACCAACAGATTTATATCTCCCAAAAAATCTCAAGAAAAACTTTTTAATGCCTACAATAAAGTAGGCATAAAAATATTTATTCTGAAAGAAATTAGCCCTGACGTGCTCTAAAACGTGGGTTCGTTTTATTGAGGATATAAACACGCCCCTTACGGCGCACCAAACGATTGTTCCGATGGCGCTCCTTGAGTGCTTTAAGCGAATTTTTAATTTTCATCCTATTCACCGTTTAAACAGTTTACATAACACAATATTATAACAACAATAAAACAATATACGGCATACGAATACCACCTTATGATTGTATCATTGCATCATAATATAACACCATACACTTTTTCACTGTGATCACAAAAATAAAAACGCACCCTTAAGGTACGCATCAACACACTTCATTAGCACAACGAGTAAGTGAAAATTGCAAAAAAAGTGATAGGAAATCTAACAAGAAGACTTACTCTTGTCAAGGGTCTCTCTGCGACAAAAAGAGGGGGGATGGTTGCTTTAAAAGACAAAATATTTGAGCAAAAGACGGATAAGGCGTGAAAATAAGCTCAAAGCTTCTCAGTTGTGAGAAAATAAGCTCTGTCAGGGGCCGTTGGAGAGTTCGGGACGTTGCTTGAGCCGTTGGATTGTTGAGCGGTTTGGGATTTTGTCTTTTGAGAGCGGGGGGTGTTAAAAGGGTAGGGCTTATAAGGAGCGTGTGAAACCTTGTTAGGGAGAGTGGAAGGGGAGTGAGGGATTCAGAGGGCGTTGCTTGAGCCGTTGGATAGCGGTGTGTGCGCAGGTGTTTGTGCTTTCAGTTCATTCGGGGAAAATGGGAAAAAACGTTTGTATAGGGAGGTTAAGATTTGCTCGCTGGTCCCGTTAATTGAATGACATGGCCCATTTTGCGATAGGGTTGGGCTGTGCGTTTGCCATATAAATGGATCGAAGTGCGCTCTTGTGTGAGAAAATATTTTAAAGTGTTCAAATTATTCCCAAGAAGATTGGTCATTTGGCAATCACTATGGCGATAGGGGCTGCCTAAGGGAAGACCACAAATCGCACGGATATGCTGCTCAAATTGTGAGGTGATGCAGGCTTTTTGCGTCCAATGACCAGAATTATGCACACGCGGGGCTAATTCATTTACTAAAAGACGACCATCCGTTAAGACAAAAAATTCAATGCAAAGAACACCTACATAATTAAGAGCATTCATCACTGTCATGCTGATATCTTGCGCGGCGTTTTGCACTTCAAGGGGAATATGAGAGGGAACAAACGACTTATGAAGAATGCCGTTTTGATGTTGGTTTTCAGGACAATCATAAAAAATATGTGCCCCTTCTTTTGTCCGCGCCGAGAGAACCGAAATTTCCGATAAAAAAGGAACGATCTCTTCTAAAATACAAGGCTGTCCTTGAAAAGTTTTTAAGGCTTCTTGACAAGTTTGTTCATCGGGACGATCAAGCTTGATCTGATTTTTTCCATCATAACCAAAACGACGTGTCTTTAAAAGACCACGACCACCTAAGGCATCAACAGCAGAAATAAGAGAAGAAGAATCGTCAACAGCATGCCATGAGGCGGTGCTGATCCCTTGATCCCGTAAAAATTGTTTCTCAAAAAGTCGATCTTGCGCGATCTCTAATGCGTTGGAAGAAGGATAAACAGGTTTGCTTTCCTCTACATATTGAATCGTTTCAAGCGAAAGATTTTCAAATTCATAACTGATAACATCACACTGCGCAATCAATTCATCTAAGGCTGATGTATCATCATAGGAGGAAACAATATGCTTATTGGCTGTTTGAGCGGCTGGGCAATCAGATTCAGGGCAAAAAATAACCGTTCGAAATCCTAATTCTGCGGACGCTATGGCGAGCATGCGTGCTAATTGTCCACCGCCGATTAAACCAATGACACTGCCTGGAGGAAGCATGTTGGAAGAGGCCGGCGTGCCGGAGGGGGTGGCGTTGGAGGGTGTGGCGTTGGAGGGTGTCATTTTAAACCTCTGTTACAGGCGTTAGCGCGACATTGGCGGTTTGTTGCTCACGCCAATCTTCTAAGCGTTGGGCAAGATCAGGATCATAAACCGCCATGACAGCGGCGGCTAAAAGGGCCGCATTAATTGCTCCGGCTTTGCCAATGGCTAGTGTGCCAACCGGTATGCCTGCTGGCATTTGCACGATTGAAAGCAAAGAGTCTTGACCAGAAAGAGAGTGTGAGTGCACTGGAACGCCAAAAACAGGAAGCGGCGTAAGTGCTGCGAGCATACCAGGAAGATGCGCCGCACCCCCAGCTCCGGCAATTAAAACTTTAAAACCTGCCGATTTTGCTTCTTTGGCAAATTGATAAAGACGTTCAGGAGTGCGGTGGGCTGAGACAATATGCAAACTATGAGAAATACCAAGAGCCGTCAAAATATCGGCACTATGGCACATCGTTTGCCAATCCGATTGGCTCCCCATTAAAATCCCGACATCACATGATTTCTTCATCATTCTCTATCCTTTTCAAAGATTCAAGGCGATTCTTTATCATTCGCTTTTTAAGAGTTTTATAATCTCTTTGCAAAGCCAATTGATGGCAGAGAAACAGTTTTTTTTAAGTAAGAGTGAAAGGTCAAAATTTAAAGGGCAAATACAGAAGTTCAAAAATACCCTCTTGAAGCTCATAAAACACTGTCCTTTGAGCTTTTTGCTGTTCAATATGTTGGAGGGGGAGGGGTTAAACAGCAAGAGTGTCTTTTACTTTAAGAATGCTAAGAAAATGTACTTTGAAGTAAAAAGAAAAAAATACATGCTGGAAATATATTCTGGAAAAGTCCTTGAAGATTAAAAGGTTTTTAGAAAATGTCTCTTTTTTTGTTGCTAAAACAAAGACCGTTCCCATATACTGTACAATATGGTGCAATTAATGGTGCAATTTGAAACACTATTTATGATAAAAAGAGATTTTTATGGCAAAAATGCGTTGTAAATAAGGACATTTTCCAGAAAAATAAACAGAGGGATATCGTGTCTTTTAAAGGCTTTTTATTTTGATGTTTAGGTATGGGGGGAAAGAAACTCTTTCAATAATTGTTGAGATCAAAGAATGCTAATAATCAACGCTTTAATGCTTCTGTTCAAAGGCGTTTTGAGGCGATTATCTCTTTCATCATTTCTGCATATATTTCTGCATATAAATGTAACGATAAGACCATAAATATAACAACAATATAAAGTGAAGGATGAATTGTGAATAATAAATCCATGGTCTCTTTTTTGCCCAATTTTTTAATATGTTGAACCCTCATAATAAGAAAGAACAATTAAACACCGGATATTAAGAAAGGAGATTTAAAAGTTATGTTTTTTCCATTTTTAATCGCTTTAGGCACTGCAATAACAACGGTGTATGGCAAAAAAAATATAAGTTATGTTTTGTGGGCTATTTTGTTCGTTGTTATTCTTTTAACCTTTAATCATCACGCAACTTCTACTTTGAATTTATCTTTTTGAGAGAATAGCCATGGAAAATGTTGAACAAAAAAATCCTCATTTCGTCATTTTTATGAATACACTAGGACTAATTGGATTGTCCATTGTCTTGGTGGTCGCTTTTTATTATCAATTGGTAAAATTTGAGTTACCTTGTCCCCTTTGTTTGCTGCAACGCGTTGGATTGATGCTGGCTGGATGTGGGTTCTTGCTCAATATTCACCATAGGGTGAAAAATACCCATTATGGCATGGTTATTATCGGTTGTATGGTCACCAGTGCTGTTGCTGCTCGGCAGGTATTTTTGCATATCACACCTGATGATCTGGGATATGGTTCAACGTTCTTTGGATTGCATTTTTATACTTGGGCTTTCATTATTTCTGTCCTTTGTATCTTTGCTGTGGCATTCGTCATGATTTTAGGCGAATTGGCACATAAGTTTAAAGAGTTTTCTTCTTTTCCAATCTTAAGCAAAACAGCAAGTTTCTTATTTGTATTTTTAATCGCGGCAAATTTGATTTCAACCATATTGGAATGTGGTGGCGGACAATGCGCCGATGACCCCGTAAGGTATGAATTGTTGTCGAATTGGTTCCCTTCATAGTCTTGAATTTTTTTAATTATTCCTCATCATAATTTTACGGTTAAAGAGGCGGAGATGTTGAAAAATCCGCTTCTTTTTTACTCGGGCGGTGTTCATCAAGTGTACTGAGGCGGTGTTCATCAAGATTTTTGTTCTTCTCAAAGGAATCTTTTATTGAAGAGATTGGCTTTTATGTCTATTGGCGATTGATCTTTTAAAAAAGACTTGGTTTGTCGTCTTTTTGGGGGTGAATTTTAAAAAAAACGCGTTATTGTTGAGCGGTGTTGGAGGATTTGTTCGAGGGGACTTGTCTTGAGCCGTTGGATTGTCGAACGGTGGGGAATAGGAAACCTCGTTTGTTAAGGGTTCATTAACGATAAAAATTTTTTGTTCTTGATTTTTTTTCGCTCTGTGCTAGATAATTCTTTGTATTCATTTTGGTGCTTCTGAAGTATTTTAGATACTTTTAGAGGGGGTAGTTTAAAATTTTGAAAATTATCCCAATAATTTTCTCTGAGGTTTGTTTATGAGAGACGAACCTTTTTTTTTTAAATCTGCTTTTTCAATGTTTTTTCTGTGAAGCCTTTGTTTTGGAAAAGCATAAGTGTTTTGATGATGATTCTCCTTACGAAAAAATATTGACGTAGAAAAACAATTTATCGTTGTGAATGTTGAAGGCGAAAATCAAAAAAGTTTGCTCATGTCTCACTTTCTGAGGGTGAAGTCATTCAATAGATCTTTGTTCATTATAAAAAAAGCATTGTTTGTGGGGCAAGATTCTCTAAAAAATTGTAAAAATACTTTTTATGTCCCTTTTTGATCACCAAAATGGGAGCGCGAAATTTTATGCTGGTCAATAAAATAATAAACCGGTTTATCTCTATGATGGAAATTAAAGTGGGGGATGGAAATTAAAGTGGGGGATGGAAATTAAAGTGGGGGATGGAAATTAAAGTGGGGGGATGAAAATTAAAGTGGGGGGATTCAGGTGAAAATGGGACTGGGATTTTAAAGGCATTAAAAAAAACGTGGTCGTATCATCATTTTGTACAGATATTTCTGTAAATCTGTAAAAGCGTGAAAACAGAAATACGCAAAAAAGAGAGGAGGATTGATGCTTTGTGGAGGCTTTGGTGTGGTTTGGGCTTTTGCTGTGGCGTGAAATGGAGTGAGCAAATTGGGGTGAAGAGTTTGTGAATGGGGGAAAGCTGGGGTGAAAAGTGAGATGTGACTGGAGGAGAGCCTCTTGTGAGTGGAGGGGCAAGAAGCGGGATTATTTGGTGCTTTGTGGAGAAATGATGGTTGGAAACTTTTTTGAAAGTGCGTAGAAATTAAGAATATTTTAGAGTGGCGTTACCTGTCGTGTCTTATGAAACACTCTCTTTGAGAGGTGCATAAATTTTACTGAAAAGCATAGTATGAGCGAAGAATGTTTCTGTGCGCTTTTGTCTAATCAGAAATGAGCCAAAAAATTGCCTGCTGTTTTTTGCGGGGAAGCTCTCTGAAATTTTTTAAAAGAGCGTGTTCTTTTGCGCTATAGGTATATTGATCATCGTGTGCATGATGGTCTTTTGTTACAATATCCGCTGTTACAATATCCGCATAAAAAAAGCTTATCGGAACTTGTAGTTGTGTAGCGATTTCTAGTAAACATTTAGCGCTTACACGGTTTAAACCTTTTTCATATTTTTGAATTTGTTGGAAACTCACCCCTAAAAAGCTTCCTAATGTCTTTTGAGAAAGCCCCATGGCTATGCGTCTTTGACGAATTCTTTTGCCGATTGAAATATCAATAAAATGTGGATTTTTGGTTTGAAACTGTGAATTTTGGGTTTGCATGTTAAGCCCCCTCCAGTTGCGAGCGCCCTCGCATTGGTATTCCGGGAGCTGAAAACACTGACTTGACTCAGCTTTTTTGCTTTTAGTGCTGTTAAGCACCTGGACATAGCAAAAACTCCCGGAATCCCGGGATACCCGCAAAGCGGGATAAATTTATGTGTCAAGTCTTCGGGGTTTTCAAATCCCTATTGATCGTTGCGTAAGCGACCAAAAACACTCCATTGATAAAATAATCTTAGAAGATTAGCAAGAACAATCAAAACATTTTTTATTTGTTATGGTCGTAAAGCAATGTTATTTCAGAAGGGAAAAAGAGCAGGAATATTCGGGATAGTTTGCTCAAGTCTGATGAAATTTCATCCTTTGATGTGTGATATAATTTTACTGAAAAGCATAGTATGAGCGAAGAATGTTTCTGTGCGCTTTTGTCTAATCAGAAATGAGCCAAAAAATTGCCTGCTGTTTTTTGCGGGTAAGCTCTCTGAAACTTTTTAAAAGAGCGGGTTCTTTTGCGCTATAGGTATATTGATCATCGTGTGCATGATGGTCTTTTGTTACAATATCCGCATAAAAAAAGCTTATTGGAACTTGTAGTTGTGTAGCGATTTCTAGTAAACAGCTTGCGCTTACACGGTTTAAACCTTTTTCATATTTTTGAATTTGTTGGAAACTCACCCCTAAAAGCTTCCTAATGTCTTTTGAGAAAGCCCCATGGCTATGCGTCTTTGACGAATTCTTTTGCCGATTGAAATGTCAATAAAATGTGGATTTTTGGTTTGAAACTGTGAATTTTGGGTTTGCATGTTAAGCCCCCTTCAGTTGCGAGCGCCCTCGCATTGGTATTCCGAGAGTCTAAAAGTACTGAATCCGAGTCAGCTTTTTTGCTTTTAGTGCGGTCGAGCACCTGGACAGTGAAAACCTCCCGGAATCCCAAGACACCCACAAGAGTGGGCTCAATTATACGCTCGGATTTAGGGCTTTTAGTTCCCTCTTGATCGGTGCATGGACGATCAAAATATCTCTTAAGTAATAAAGGAGTTTCAAAAGATTGGCAAGAAAAATGAAAAATATTGGGAAAATGAGAATATTTTTTGGAGCTCAAGAATTATTCTCTTATATCCTAAAAACAAACTCTTTACGCAGTGGTGAAGAGAAGCATTCGGGACAGGTCGGGATAGAGCAAGGCGTGTTTTATGAAGTGTTCTCGTTGAGGGGGAGTGATCTGGACCACATGAAGTGATTAGCATGGGGGATGAGGCTTGTTTGGTCTTGTCTGTTCCATGTTTTTGAAGGGGCGATTTGACAGAGCGTGTGGGGACGAGAGGCTGGTTGGTCTTTTGTAAACTTTTGTTTTTTCAGTGGGGGGGAAGTTTTGTCTTGTGGGAGGCAAGTCAATAGGCTTTTTTCGGCAGTTTAGTCTACAGATTTCTTTAAAAATGGTAAAATGTAAAAACGTGTATCTGTAAAAAGGGAAGGGTCGTTTAAGCCGTGGAGGATGAATGCTTTGTGGAGGCTTTGGTGTGGTTTGGGCTTTTGCTGTGGCGTGGAATGGAGTGAGCAAATTGGGGTGAAGAGTTTGTGAATGGGGGAAAGCTGGGGTGAAAAGTGAGATGTGACTGGAGGAGAGCCTCTTGTGTGTGGAGGGGCAAGATGGGATGGAGAGGTAAGTGTGTGGAGGGGGGGGTGAGAGGATGGAAGGGAGAGGGGTAAGAGATAGGGAGAGAAAAGTTTGGAGATGGGTATCATTTCTTGTCATGCTTAAACCAAAATCATCCTAAAAATTGAAAAAAATTGGCAGGTAAAATTTGAGGGAACGAAATTGGAATGCTCAAAATAGAGGGTGAGGTTTTTTGAGAACAGAAAAGAGAAAACTGGAAAAACCTTTCCCTTTTTGTGGAATTTTTATTCACAAATTTGAGAAAATAGGGTATGAACGCTGGAAAATAACGCACAGCTTAACAAAATATGCGCATTGTATAAGGAAATGATTGTTTATGTCAAAAGAAGAAGTTTTAGAATTTTCGGGTATCGTTACCGAACTCTTACCGAATGCGATGTTTCGTGTGAAACTGGAAAATGATCATGAAATTATTGCTCATACCGCTGGAAGAATGCGAAAAAATCGCATTCGCGTGTTAGCCGGTGATAAAATCATGGTGGAAATGACCCCTTATGATTTAACAAAAGGACGCATTACATACCGTTATAAGTAATCTCATGGATGGCCCCGCGCTTTTTTGTAAAAGTCATAATATTCTTTCTGTTATTTTTAACAGACCTTGAAGGGGTTTTCTCTGCGTGAGAAAAGGCGAATGTTTAAAGTGACCTTGAAAAGGTGTAAAGGCCGGTGCGGAAAGTATACAAAAAGAAGTAGGGGCAGTGTACAGAAAGAATAAGGGGATTAATGGCGCTTAAAATGGGGTAAAAGATAAGCCGATTGTTGAAGGGGTGGAAATGAAAATTATAAAAAAGTGGAGGGAAAAACGTTGGGCACAAACTCTTGGGGGGAAAATGCATTTGGGAGAAGAAATTCATTTGGTGCTTGCCTCTGCTTCGCCACGGCGTTTAATGCTTTTAGCGCAAATGGGCATTGAGCCCCAACAGGTTTATGCAAGCGATATTGATGAAACGCCAAAATTAAAAGAACATCCCGCAAATCTTGCCAAACGTTTGGCAAAAGAAAAAGCACTCAAAGCGCAAAAGAACTTGCGCTGGTACGCTCAAAAATCCCAAGAAAATCAAAACCCTCAAGAAAAATCGCAGAACGTCCAAAAAAAATTATCTGGGCAGAAAACGATTATCTTGGCAGCTGATACGGTGGTGGCGGTGGGGCGTACCATTCTTCCCAAACCAGAAGGGGAGGATGAGGCTTATGAATGTTTACGTTTCCTTTCTGGAAGGGCGCACAAGGTTTATGGCGCCATTTGTGCTTTGAATGAACAGGGAAAAATAACCGTAAAATTGGTTGAAAGCCGTGTCCGTTTTAGACGCTTAACCTCTCCTATGATGAAGGCTTACCTTGCTTCTGGAGAATGGCAAGGGAAAGCGGGTGGCTATGCTATCCAAGGAAAAGCAGGGGCTTTTGTGGTCTATATCGCAGGCTCTTATTCGAATGTCGTGGGATTGCCTTTGGCGGAAACAGCCGATCTCTTGACTGCTTATCACTATCCACTTTATGCTCAGTGGACTGAAGAGATGCCGTAGAGAAATTTGAAGGTAAGAGCTATGCAGGGTGAAAGGCAGCAAAAAGAGTGCCAAAAAGAGCAGCAAAAAGTGCAAAGCGAAAATGAAAAAATAAAAACAGAAGAAAATTTAATGAAAGAGGAAAGAACACAAACGTCTCAAAGTCAAAGGAAGCTGCATAGTCCAAAAGAACGCTCTGAGCAACAAGAACCCCCTTTGCCAAAAGACACTCGTCCTGTGCATCCTTGTCCTATTTGTGGTCAAATGTCTCAAAAATCTGCTTATCCTTTTTGCTCACCCCGATGCCGCGCCATTGATCTTAATCGTTGGCTTTCGGGGGCTTATATCCTCCCGCCACCTCCACAGATTAGTGATGAAGAAGAATAAAGGGGCTAGAGGGTAGAGATTGCGTGCGTTTTGTGTAGTCAGGTAAGGCTTGGGGGATAGGGGTGCAGTATCTCAGCGGTGCTGAGCTTTCTAAGGAAAACTTGGGGGGCAGAAAAACTCTGGACATTTGAGTTGAGAGGGGAAGGGTTGGTGAAAAGGCATGAGTTGAAAGAGATGTTGGGGGAGGGGAGTTTTATGCAAGTGAATCGCATAAGTAGACAATAATAGGAATCCGCCGAAAGAAGTTGGACTGTTTATAAGACTAGTACTGTTAGGAATCCACATCTTTTGAGGTGATAGATCAATATTTCAGTTCCGAGAGTTAAATGAGAAAAATGACAATAATTATGATACACAAAAGTGAAAACTATTTTTTAATAGAGTATAAATTTTAGCTTGACAGTTGTATAAAATAAATGCTCCCATGAAATATTTTAATTGTTAAATTTAAAAAGGAGGAGT
This sequence comes from Bartonella sp. AU55XJBT, assembly GCF_028618525.1. The sequence continues at coordinate 84,458 of NZ_JAQITC010000011.1, forward strand.
TAATATGTCGCTTAGTAAAAAAGATATTCAGTTTGTACCATCAGCAGCCTTAGTGAGTGCACAGCACGTTTTATTTTAAGGTTTTCCAAAAAGATGATGGCGCCGTAAGGTGCCGTCATCTTTAATCTTTTAGGGGGGGAGATATATTATGATCGACCAGATTATAGGTCCAGTTGGACGCCAAGCTTTTCTAGATAATTATTTTGAAAAAAGACCGTTAATACAGAAATCTGCTAGTAAGTTGCATTCTTTGTTCTCTGTCCGCGATTTTGATCGTTATTTAATTGCGGGAGAAGGATCACTGCATAATCTTGTGCGAATCTCTAAGAATGGTGCTACGATAAACATTCCAACTTATAACGGTCAAGCTGTCACGCAACGGGAGTTTGTTCTTGAACAGTTCAAGGCTGGTGCAACGCTTAAGCTAGAAGACCTTGATTCAAGACATCCCCAAATTTCTGTTTTGTGCAAAAAATTGGAACAGATTTTTGGTGGATATGCATTTGCAAAACCAGTTTTGGCACCGTTTTATCAAAGAATTACCTCAGTATAGTCTTGATTGTGTGGCATCGCTTGATGAAGTACAGGAAAATTTTCGGCGTTATGGATTACTTAAAGAAAACGTTGTGTTTCTCAAAGGATGGTTCGCACAGTCTTTACCGAAGTTGCCTTCTCATTGTCGGTTTAGCGTCATTCGTATAGACGCAGATTGGTATCAATCAACGATGGACGCTTTAATACATACATATCCAAAACTTACCACCGGTGGTTTTGTTATCATTGATGATTATAAATTGCCGGGTTGCAGGAAGGCTGTTGATACCTTTAGGGCGCAAAAAAGAATCAAAAATCCAATCAGCATTGCTGATGAAAAAGCAGGAGTCGTATTTTGGCGCAAGTAAATGCGGCAACAAAAAATCACTTGCGGGTGCTTTTACTAGGTAATGGCATGGTGTCATTTGGAGGCTGGGTTGATTACATCGTGATTTTGACCGTCTCCGTGTTCTATTGGAAAGCAGATCAATATGATGTCGCTTTTATTGGAGCAGCAACATTATTACCAGGTATCGTTCTGTCTAAGCCAATTGGAATGCTTGTAAGTAGCAAGTATATGATACATTGGTTGCGGGCGTCACTGCTCTTGCGGGCGCTGTGTACTGTCGCTTTATTGATGGCGACGAGCCTGCAAGGATTTATTGTATTGGCAGTTATTCGAGCGACATTCAATAGTGTCGCCATGCCTGCAATTTCCGTTCTCAGTGCAAATTCTGTCCCTGAATGCGAACGGAGCCGTTACTATTCTGTTTTGAACATGATCAATAGCGCGGCAAAGATGAGCGGACCTGCTTTGGGCAGTACGCTTTCTGCATTTTTGTCAGACGCCTATACTTTATTGTTTTCTGGATTTTTGACATTTCTAGGCTTGATGGTGTTTTGTTGTATAGGCACGCAATCTGTCTTAATGCCAATGATAAAAAAAGCGAATACCATGAAATCACAGCAGAAGCTTTGTGGGACAACTTGGTATGCTTATGTGGGGGTGATGTTTATTTATTTTGCCATGGTTTTTATGGTAAATAATCAGTTGCCGGTTATCCTTCATGCAATGAAAATGAATAAACAGGTTCTTGGAATGCTGGTATCCGCTTCGGCAATTGGTAATTTTCTATATGGGTTTTGGAGTGTAAAAAAATCAAAGCATAAACCCCTTACAGGCAAAATATCGGAGTTGTTAATGCCAGCGATGTCAACAATGGTTTGTTTTGTAATGATCTCAGTGTGCTTTTTTTACTTAGATTTACTCCATATTGAGACTTTGTTGCTCTGTTTTTTTCTCATTGGAATGGTCAGTGCTTACTTTTCCATATCTTCTAATGTTTATTTAGTAACCAATTTCAATGAACAAATTGGGACCGCTTCTGGATGGGTGCAGTCTATACAAAATTTAGCGATGTTGGTCGCGCCATTTATTGGAGCGTTTGTTTTAGATCACACTTCTTCAGGGAAGTTATTTCTTCTTTCTGGAGTGATTGGATTATTCTGTTTATTGGGGATCAGGATATTGGTAAACAGTTCTTTGTCAATTGTTTCTTCTGAATGAGTTGCTCATCAATGAAACAAGAGTTTTATCCTATCCATGCTGTAAAACACCGTTCTTTGAGGTTGGTATTGGAACATAGATTTACAATTTAGGTGTTTTTGTGCGCGTGTCATGTTGAATATTTAAGGGACGGCTTGTTTGGTAAGCTTTTTGAAATACGGTCCTTTGTCCTTTGAGGGGGCGTGATCTGGATCTTGTACTTTAGGGGGATTGACGGATAATGTTTGAGGGTGCGCTTTGGTCTAATCAGAGATTAGACACCAAATCGCTTGCTGTTTTTTGCGGGTAAGCTCTCTAAAATTTTTTAAAAGGGAAAATTCTTTTTCGCTATAGATGTATTGATCATCGTGTGTGTGATGGTCTTTTGAGATACTATCTGCTGTCACAATGTCTGCATAAAAAAAGCTTATTGGAACTTGTAGTTGTGTAGCGATTTCTAGTAAACAGCTTGCGCTTACACGGTTTAACCCTTTTTCATATTTTTGAATTTGCTGGAAACTCACCCCTAAAAAGCCTCCTAATGTCTTTTGAGTAAGCCCCATGGCTATGCGTCTTTGACGAATTCTTTTGCCGATTAAAACGTCAATAAAATGTGGGTTTTTAGTTTGAAACTGTGAGTTTTTGGTTTGCATGTTAAGCCCCCCTCTGGTTGCGAGCGCCCTCGCATTGGTATTCCGGGAGGCTAAAAGTACTGAGCTCAGTCAGCTTTTTGCTTTTAGTGCTGTTAAGCACCTGGACATAGCAAAATCTCCCGGAATCCCGGGATACCCGCAAAGCGGGATAAATTCATGTACTGAGCGTTCGGGCCTTTAGCTCCCTATTTGACCGTTGCGTGGACGATCAAAAACACGTGCTCATCAATAAAGGAATTTTAAAAGATTGGCAAGAAAAATGAAAACATTTAGAAAATGAGAGCCGTTGGGCGCTTAAGAATTGTCCTCTTTTTTTGTGAAAAAATATGCTGTGAAGAGGATATGGGGCATGGGATACTTTAAGTGGGGATATTTTGACAACGGATGAGAGTTTCTTTGCTGTTTGAATAAAAAGGGGGAGGGTGCGTAAAACCTCTGACTTTACATTTTTTTCAATGATGCGTGTTTTTCTGTTTTAAAAGCTTTTCTGTATTGATCGTACTCTTGTTCGTGGGTGATGGATAATAGATGGTCGAGCACGATCAAGTTTTGGCTACCTTCAGTTTTTTTAATCAAGACGAAGACTTAAAAAACAAGGTCCCTAAAATGTTTTTGGTTAAAATTTTTGCTCTTGCGTTACAAAGTCAAGTTTAAGTGGAGATGTATATTAAAAACAAAATAGCATTTTTTTCTTAATTTAGTTTCTTTTTTGTCAATTTAAATATAATATGGTTAATATTAATTTAAATAAAGTAAATAGATAATGAACTTTTTTCAAGAATTATAATAAAAACTATATTAGATGTCTTGGAATTTATTGACAAAAAGTATCATTTGTAATTTGAGCGGGGGAGATAATCTCATGAAATTAGCTACAAACAAGGAAATAATTAACAACTGGTTTGCAAAGGAAATAAAGAGTTGCAATTGGCGCCTTCCAGAAGGCGTAAAGGATTTCTATGAGTATAAGAAAGATTCGTTAATAAGTGATCGTAATCTTCAACAGCAAATTGTGACGCCTTTAATACAGGATATATCGTTAACACCGGGTAATTCCAATCCATTAAATATGTTTCTTCAACAGGGTATGTCTTTTAGTGAATCGCAACATGTGAGGGCTTTTGACTCTCTTAAGGGGGAGCATTTTATATCTGTTAAAAATGGAGAAAGTGTTGATCAATTTAAAGTGCATGATCCAGAAACTGAAGAATCATATATATCGGATAAACGAGAAGATAAATATAAATTTACAATGACGAGAGAACGGAGAGAGCATGCTTTTAAAGAAGAACAGGGGCTGTGCAATTTTTTAGATGAGATCAGAACGAAATTCATAAAGAGTGATGATACTCAGTGTTATGATTGGTTAGAAAAGCTCATTGATCGTGCATTAAACAGTCAAGTTGCACCGTTGCAAAAAACACAAGAAATCTACATTCCAGATATTCGTGATTACCATTTAGATGAAAAATTATGCGACCTTGCTAGAAAAATCATTCAAAATGCAGTCGGGCTTCTTGAATTTCACTCACGTTTGTACAATGCTTGCTCTTTTAAAAAAGCTTGTTCTTTACGTGATCTTATATTCATTTTTAATTTTAGAGCTCAAGTTCTTGACGAAGTCATGAATATGTCGCCAGTTTACGACGCTAAAAATAACCTTTTAAAAGTAAAAAATTTTGGTGAGAAAAATAGCGATGTTATTGGTCTTGCTATGTCAAAAAAAGCGATATCTGTACATGACTTAAAAAGAACAGGGGGGTGCATTTTTGATCCATCCAGTTTGCGCATGAATATCTTTTTTAATATTCATCAATTGTCATTATTTCGTCCTTTTGAAACAATGATTGTCTTTAAAGCAGGGACTGATGATCAGATTAACAAAACAATAGAAATGCAAAAAGACGCCAATAAAACGAAGTTAGAAAAAGAAGCGGAGGAAAAAGCACTAAAAAGAGTAAAAGTGCTATAAATAATTAATTGAGGCATTCAAAAGTCATTGAAAAATTATAAGTTACAACAAAAATGCAGCTGATTATTCAATCATGCCGTAAAACACTGCTCTTTAAGGGGCGTGATCTGAATCTTGTACTTTAGGGGGATTGACGGATAATGTTTGAGGGTGTGCTTTGGTCTAATCAGAGATTAGACACCAAATCGCTTGCTGTTTTTTGCGGGTAAGCTCTCTAAAATTTTTTAAAAGGGAAAATTCTTTTTCGCTATAGATGTATTGATCAGGGTGTGTGTGATGGTCTTTTGAGATACTATCTGCTGTCACAATGTCTGCATAAAAAAAGCTTATTGGAACTTGTAGTTGTGTAGCGATTTCTAGTAAACAGCTTGCGCTTACACGGTTTAACCCTTTTTCATATTTTTGAATTTGTTGGAAACTCACCCCTAAAAAGCTTCCTAATGCCTTTTGAGTAAGCCCCATGGCTATGCGTCTTTGACGAATTCTTTTGCCGATTGAAATGTCAATAAAATGTGGGTTTTTAGTTTGAAACTGTGAATTTTTGGTCTGCACTTTAAGCCCCCTCCGGTTGCGAGCGCCCTCGCATTGGTATTCCGGGAGTAACAAGTACTGAATCCGAGTCAGCATTTTGCTTTTAGTGCTGTTAAGCACCTGGACATAGCAAAATCTCCCGGAACCCCGGGATACCCACAAAGAGTAGGCACAACCATACGCTCGGATTTAGGGCTTGTTTTCCCTCTTGATCGGTGCGTGGACGATCAAAATATCTTTTAAGTAATAAAGGAATTTCAAAAAATTGGCAAGAAAAATGAAGATATTGGAAAGATGAAAATATTTTTTGGAGATCAAGAATTATCCTCTTTTTGTTAAAAAATGTTCTTTGAGATCGATATTAGGGTATGGAATACTTAGCGGGGATATTTTGACAACGAATTGGGCGTTCCTTTGAAGTTCATATCACCAATTGTATGAAAGGGCGGGGAACTTTAACTGTAAAAAAGTTTAATATCGGGAGGGTGATATGAAGTTATTTTTAAAAAAGAGTCCATTAGCTCTTTTTTCTTCTCTGTTTATTTCTAAAGTTGGTGATTATGCTTATGAAGTCGTTTTCGTTTTACTTGTCTTAGAAGTAACAGATAATGCCTTTTTGATCGGTCTTGTGTATTTTTTTCGATTTATCCCTTTTCTCTTTTTTGGACCTATAGGCGGTTGGTTTGCAGATAATTTTTCTTTGAAGAAAAATATGATCTTCAGTGAAGTGGTGAGATTATTCGCTGCATTCTTCGTGTTCATAACCACTATAACAGGGACTGACCATATTATTGTGCTTATTTTGGCAGCCATAGGTACAACAATCGGAAGAAGTATTTTTCAACCAAGCTTTCAAGCTGCTATTCCTAGAATGTTTGCAATCAAGGGTCTGACAAAGGCAAATAGCCTTGCACAAATTATCAATGAAATTGCCGCCGTCATTGGTCCTTTAGTTTGTTCCCTCCTACTGTTTTTAGCCAATAAATCCACCGTCCTCATCTTTGATTTTTTTACCTACTTTATCTCTATTATCCTGTTATTGAATCTCATGAATTTAAACTCAAACGAGACTCAATCATTCAATTTTATAAAAATTTATCAGGAAACAGCTTCTTATCTTAAAACTATTTCTAATGAAAATAATAACTTATTTATTACGCTCGTTGGCTCGGCTTTTGCTATTCTCTTTACAGGGGCAATTTTAAGATTTTTAATTCCAGCTTTTGTTCTCTCTATAGGGGTAGAGGAAAGCTTTGTGAGTTCACTTTTTTCTCTCATGGCTGTGGGAACAATTGTCGGCGGTTTGTTCTATCATAAAATGATCGTCAATGTTACATCATTAAAGCTTATGATCTTTTGGCTTCTTTATGGGGGTGTTCTGTTTTTTATGCCTTTAGCGGCAATGCTTTCTTTAAAACTCATTTTAGGATTTGCCTTTGTTTTAGGCTTTACCGGTGCATTTGTGGATATTAGTTTAGTCTCAGCGCTTCAATTATATTCTCGTCGTGAAGATTTTGGAAAGAGTTTTGGAACCTTTTCAACCCTAGCAAATTCTGCGGAAGCTGTGTCTGGCCTTATTGCTGGACTTTTTGCAATCGTCGGATTAATGGGCTCTTTTTTAGCGATGTCTGCCTTCATTATTGCCACTGGAATGACTGGTGTTATAAAAATTAAAAAAAGTAAAATGTTAACACCCCCTTCATACGACAGTAGAGAATGATCATTGAACGATTTGAGATCTCTATGCCGTTTCTTTTTTCTAAAAGACAATGCGCTCATGACCCGATCATGGCGTAAAACACTGATCTTTGAATTGTGGTGATCTCAGTTCTATCGCTTTATGCATTTAAGGTGCTTTTTTGTGTGCGTGGATTGTGGAGCTTGCTTGTCGCGCATTTTGTTGCGTCGCTCCCCAAGGGCGGTGATCTCAAGATAGGGGCGTTGCTAAACTGTTGTGTTGTTTACAACGTGGCTGTGTACTGAGTAGCGCGTGTGCCCCTTTGGTTGGCTGCTTTTGAGTGAAAATGGGAAAGCGTAAAAACGTGCATCTGTGAAAAAAGAGACAGTTCAAGGACGTGGAGGATTGATGCGTTGTGGAAGCTTTGGGAGGGGTGTGCTCTTGTTCATGGTGTGGAATGGGGAGAGAGAATTTGGAGGTAAAGATCTTGTGAATGGAAAAGGGTAAGTTCAGATGGAGAAGGGTGCGCGCGTATTGGTGCGTTGATGGAAGGGGGGTGAGAAAGATTTATGTTGGGTGTGTGTTGGAAGAAGAGGGGCGTGTATGACGGGGTAAAGTCCATTTTTTTAGGGTGTGTGTGCTTTCATGTTCTTCTTGAAGGCGCTCTTCTGAATGTTTTTAGGGGATGGGCAATTGCTCGCAAGGGATGAGATCATTTTTGGGGGAAGCTGTTTTGCAAAATCTTTTATCTTCTGGTTTTATGATGCTTTTTTGCACGCCTTTCTTGTCCTTATTTTTTCTTTCATGTTTTGCTCTTGCACTCATTTGGATCAAAACCCATATTCATTTTAACACGACAGTTCTTCATGCTTTAACGTTTCGGGTGTTCGTGTGGTGGGGCGATCTTTGTGACATGCTGGGGAGAGCTTTTCGTTTAGTGTTTTGAGAGAGCAAAAGGGCTGGGGCGATCAATAAAAAGGGGTGCCTAAAGGAGCCCGCAAGAAAGGAAAAAAATGCACTTAGAAAAATATAGCGAACGCGTGCAGGGGTTTTTACAATCAGCACAAAATAACGCGCTGGCTTCTGATCATCAGCAGTTTATGCCGGAGCATTTCTTGAAAGTGTTGTTAGATGATCCGCAAGGATTGGCAGCATCGCTTATCCAAAAAGCTGGGGGGGATCTGAAGCTTATTCAAAAGGCGCTTAAAGAAGCGCTCGAAGCTTTGCCAAAAGTGCAAGGGGGAAATGGACAGCTCTATCTCTCGCAGCCGGTGGCAAAAGTTTTCGCGCAGGCTGAAGAGCTTGCACAAAAAGCCGGTGATCAATTTGTGACCGTGGAGCGTATTTTGCAAGCGCTGTTGATGGAAAAATCCGCAAAAACAGCCGATATTCTGACAAAGGCGGGCTTGACCCCGCAGGCGCTTAATCAGGCAATTAATGATCTGCGCAAAGGAAAAACAGCCTCAAGCCCCCATGCCGAAGGACAATATGATGCCTTGCAAAAATATGCCCGTGATCTCACAAAAGATGCTCGTGAGGGAAAACTTGACCCTGTCATCGGGCGGGAAGAAGAAATTCGACGTACCATTCAGGTGCTCTCACGGCGGACAAAAAATAATCCTGTGCTGATCGGTGAACCCGGTGTGGGAAAAACCGCTATTGTTGAAGGGTTGGCGCTGCGTATTATCAATGGGGATGTTCCAGAAACTTTGCGCGATAAACAACTCTATGTTCTGGATATGGGGGCGCTTATTGCGGGTGCAAAATATCGCGGGGAATTTGAAGAGCGTCTTAAAGCTGTGCTGGCTGAGGTGCAAGCCGAAAATGGGCAGATTATTCTCTTTATTGATGAATTGCATAACCTCGTGGGGGCTGGAAAATCTGATGGTCCGATGGATGCTTCCAACTTGTTAAAGCCTGCTCTTGCCCGTGGAGAACTCCATTGTGTGGGCGCAACAACCCTCGATGAATATCGAAAATATGTCGAAAAAGATGCTGCTCTTGCTAGACGTTTCCAACCGGTCTTTGTGTCCGAGCCATCGCTGGAGGATACGATTTCTATCTTGCGTGGGATTAAAGAAAAATATGAACAGCACCATAAAGTGCGCTTGGCAGACAGCGCTTTGATTGCAGCAGCACGACTCTCTTCCCGTTATATTACTGATCGTTTCTTGCCCGATAAAGCTATTGATCTGATCGATGAAGCCGCTGCACGCTTGCGTATGCAGGTGGATTCAAAGCCCGAAGAACTCGATGCTCTCGATCGGCGAATTTTACAGTTGAAAATCGAACGCGAAGCTTTGAAAACAGATGTTGAACCTACGGCAAAAGAACGTTTGAAAAATGTGCAGGAAGAACTCAAAACTTTGGAACAACAGTCTGCCGAGATGACAACAGCTTGGCAGGCTGAAAAGCAAAAATTAGGGCATGCGGCCGATTTGAAAAAACAACTCGAAGAAGCACGCAATGCTTTGGCAATTGCACAGCGGGATGGACAATTCCAACGCGCTGGGGAATTGGCTTATAGTGTTATTCCGGAACTTGAAAAACAATTGACTTTAGCCGAAAATGATGACCAACAAAATCATCTCGTTGAAGAAACAGTGACCGCTGAACATGTCGCGCGGATCGTTTCTCGCTGGACCGGCATTCCTGTTGATCGGATGTTGGAAGCAGAACGCGAAGCGCTCTTGCGCATGGAAGATGAAATTGCTACCCGTGTCGTGGGACAGGGTGAAGCGGTTCAAGCGGTGGCGCGGGCTGTCCGGAGGGCGCGGGCTGGCTTGCAAGATCCTCATCGTCCCCTTGGCTCCTTTATGTTCTTGGGACCTACCGGTGTGGGGAAAACCGAACTAACCAAAGCTCTCGCCGCTTTTCTTTTTCAAGATCCAAATGCCATGTTGCGCATTGATATGTCGGAATATATGGAAAAGCATGCCGGAGCCCGGCTCATTGGGGCGCCACCCGGATATGTCGGATATGAAGAAGGGGGCGTGCTGACCGAGGCTGTACGGAGAAGACCTTATCAAGTTATCCTCTTTGATGAAATTGAAAAGGCACATCCGGATATCTTTAATTTGTTATTGCAAGTATTAGATGAAGGGCGCTTGACCGATAGTCAAGGAAGAACGGTCGATTTTCGTAATACGTTGTTGATTATGACCTCTAATCTTGGTGCTGAATTTTTAACCGCTTTGCCGGAAGGGCAAACGGTTGATCAAGCAAAAGACGATGTGATGAATGTTGTCAAAGCTGCTTTCCGGCCGGAGTTTTTAAACCGTATCGATGAGATTATTCTCTTTCAACGGTTGCAACGCAAAGATATGGAGGCGATTGTTGATATTCAGATACAACATTTGCAAAATTTGCTCAATGAACGCAACATAACCTTGCATATCAAACCAGAAGTCCGACAGTTCCTTGCCGATAAAGGCTATGACCCCCTTTATGGGGCACGTCCGCTTAAACGGATTATCCAAAAGGAAATTCAAGATCCGCTCGCAGAAAAAATCTTATTTGGAGAAATTCATGACGAGACAGCGGTGACCGTTACAAAACAAGGAGATCGCTTAGAATTTTCGCCTGAAACATAAGGGGAGGAAAATTCCACGGGAGAGAAGGGGCGATAATCCTCTTATGCCCATAAAGTACCGTTGTTTGAGGTGCGCTTACGGTGTGCTGCTCTGCACGAGTGGGTGGTCAGAGAAATCTGCTATAAGATGTTGGATTTTTGACAGAGCAGGGTGCGGGCTGGGTGGATGTTGCATTTGGCTTAATTCTGTAAAGCTGTAAAAATGTGGTTCTGTGAAAATGAAGTGAAGGTTTTAGGCGTTGTGCATGCTTTGGGGCGGGGGGAGCTTTTGTCATGGGATGGAGAGGATTGGAGGACGAAGAGGAAGCCGTTTGTCAATGGAAGGAATACAAGTTGGGGTGAAGAGAGGGTGTATTGGTGCGTTGATGGGAGAGGAGAAGGGGAAGCAGAGAGAGGGAGGGGAGAATGGGATGGAGGGGGCGTGGTCGCTATAAGAGAGGGAAGAGAGAGTGAAGGGGGAGAGGTTGGTTTTTATGATCACAAGGTATGGAGCATTATTTTGCAGCGCACTGTCGTGAAATGGCGAAAGCTGTAAGGTATGTTTTTCAAAAACGCGTGAATGAGCAACATAATGATATTGTATTTTGTGCTTTATGTTTTGGGCATTGTGTTTGTATGAGAGAGATGATTATGAGAAAGAATGACACGAAATATTAAAAGAACAATATAAAAACTTGACAAGGTCAATGTAAAAAGATATCATAATGGCACAATCGGAATTGTATCTTTAAACCAGATCAGATTAAGAGCTCCGCATAAGAGCCAGCAGGAAGATGGGGAAGATGATGGGTGAGAAGATAATGGGGTGAGGGTGCTCAAGGTTTTTTTCCAAAATTTTGTTGCTTTTTTGCTTGTTGCTCTCTGATGCTGTCAAAGGGGGGATGAACAAGGGGATGTTGTTTGAAGTGGGGGTGGCCTCCTACCTTGAGGGGCTGCTGTAAATACCATTATTGGAGGCGGGTGATAGCCGATATCGAAAGCTTTAGGTGCACGCGGTGTTGACGGGTAATGGCAGGGGGTGTCGGCGGATAATGTTTTAATGCTGCTTTTTTGCCTAATCTGAAATCAACTACAAATCTAATCAGAAATTAACCACCAAATTGCTTTCTGTTTTTTAGGGTGGAGTTCTCTAAAATTTTTTACAAGAGCGTGTTCTTTTTCGCTATAGATTTCTTGATCGTCGTGTGAGGGATATTCTTTTGTGGGGATATCTTCTTTTGAAATATCCGCGTAAAAAAAGGTAATGGGAACTTCCAGTCTGTTGGCAATTTCTTGTAACCGCCCTGCGCTTACACGATTGAAGCCTTTTTCGTATTTTTGGATTTGTTGGAAACTGACACCTAAAGAGTTTCCTAATTCCTTTTGAGAAAGCCGCATTGAAATTCTTCTATGACGAATTCTTTTGCCAATCGAAATATCATTAAAATGTGAATTTTTGGTCTGCACTTTATGCCCCCCACCGGTTGCGAGCGCCCTCGCGTTGGTATCCGGGAGTTTGAAAGCACTGAGCTCAGTCAGCCTTTTGCTTTTAGTGCTTATCGCACCTGGACATAGCAAAAGCTCCCGGAATCCGGGAGATGCCGTAAAGTGGCATCGATTTTTTGTACTGAGCTTTCGGACTTTCAAATCCCTTATTGATCGCTGCGTAGACGACCAAAGCATCTTTTGAGTGATAAAGTAATTTCAAAAGATTGGCAAGAAAAATTAAAACATTGGCTATGCTGCACAGTCGTAAAAGAGTGTTGTTCTGAGGTGTGGTGAAGAGAGCAGAAATATTTGGGATAAGGCAAGGCATACTATCCGTTTGAAGGGTGATGATCTGAAGTCCGTAGGGGATATTTTGCTAGAACCAGAGGTTGTGTTGTTAATGGACCAGTGTTGACTAAGGTGGTGTGGGGTGTTGGTTTGGAGAATTTTTCTGTAAAGATTTAAAAGCGTAAAGGCGTGGATCTGTATGAAGTAAAGGATTGGAGCTTTGTGGGCGTTTTTATCTAATCAGAAATTAACCACCAAATTGCTTTCTGTTTTTTAGGGTGGAGTTCTCTAAAATTTTTTACAAGAGCGTGTTCTTTTTCGCTATAGATTTCTTGATCGTCGTGTGAGGGATATTCTTTTGTGGGGATATCTTCTTTTGAAATATCCGCGTAAAAAAAGGTAATGGGAACTTCCAGTCTGTTGGCAATTTCTTGTAACCGCCCTGCGCTTACACGATTGAAGCCTTTTTCGTATTTTTGGATTTGTTGGAAACTGACACCTAAAGAGTTTCCTAATTCCTTTTGAGAAAGCCGCATTGAAATTCTTCTATGACGAATTCTTTTGCCAATCGAAATATCATTAAAA
>NZ_JAQITC010000012.1 GCF_028618525.1 Bartonella sp. AU55XJBT
ACGATAACAGTATCCGAAGGATCATTCGATGGAAAAACCAATGGAGTATATGCTAAACAAGGAAGTTCCATTACTTTAGACGAAAAAACAACCGTCACATCATCTGAAGGCAATGGACTTCATGCAGCAGGTTCAGAAGCCAAAATCATAAAGACGGGTGGAACTGTCAGTGGAAAACAAAATGCATTATTTGCAGAAAAAGGCGGACAGATCGATGTTACAGATGTTACTCTAACAACAGATGGTATAGGAACCGGCGCACTTGCATATGGCGAGAAGAGCAAAATTGAATTAAACGGGAACACAACCATTAAAAGTTTTGATCTTGGTCTTGGTGCTGCTGGTGGCGCCTCAATTATCATGAAGAATGGTACTAAAAATGAAATAGACGCAAAAAAAATTGCACTATTCGCAGTAGGCACGGGAAAGATTGACCTAGAAAACACTTTTGCAAAAGCAGGAAGCATAGGTCTGCAACTGATGGCTTTATCGAAAACCAATACAGATGAATTAGATGATCTACAAACATATGGAAATAATGAAATCAATCTAACCAATACAGAGATTCATGTTGACAATGGCACTGGAATTCTCGTTGGAGCTCTTGCTAAAAAGAGTATTGGAGATATTCCTACTCTATCAATCGGTACAGTTAATCTTCATAATTCAGAAATCCATGCCGATATTTTATTAAATGACGGTGTTTTTTGGGACAAAATTTCTTGGCCGGATAAAAATGTGTGGAATGATAAAAACGTAAAGGAGATAGCCAACGGCAGCTTCACCTTAAATGCAGATCACTCTATTTTAGAAGGCAGAACAAATATTGCACAAGAGAGAAACGTAAGCTTCAACCTAAGAAACGGGACACAATGGTTCTTAAAAAACAGCACACAAGAAAAAGATGCTGAGGGCAATTTGCTTGATATTACTCAAAGGTCACGTTCTGATATTTCTGTTCTCGACCTCAATGACAGCTCTCTCATTTTTCAAGAACCAACAGAAGATCATTACCACACATTGCATATAGGCTCTGGAAAACCAGATACCAAAGCCGTCTATAATGCAACGGGTGATGCACAGATTTCTTTCAATACTTGGTGGAGTGATGGTAAGCCAATTACAGAGCAAAAAACCGATCAGCTTTTGATTAATGGAAATGTTTCAGGAAATACAAATGTTCTTGTTAATTTAAAAGGAAACACCACTCACAAAAAAACTTCTGATGTTGAGAAAAATGTACGGGGACTTTCTCTTATCCAAGTTTCTGGAACAGCCGAAGAAGGCTCCTTCAAATTAGCCCATGGCTATACCACAATAAATGGTTCGCCTGATAAATATATGCTCCGTGCCTATGGACCAAACTCAAGCCAAGGCAAAGCTGATATAAAACAAAATCTGTTTGATGAAAAGGATGAAAATTTCTGGGATTTTCGTCTACAACCTGAGTTTCTCAATTCTAACACAGAGTCTGGCTCTAATCCAGGTTCCGGCTCTAACCCTGAAGCAAATGTGCATGCGCCTGTAGCACAAATGGCAAGCTATTTGGTCATGCCAAATGCTCTCTTCTATAGTGGATTGACGGATATGGCGCAACAAAATGCATTGTTAGCCAATCTCAGAACATCTGTCTTGGCAAAAGGACAAGAAAAACAGAGCAGCTTCTTTTTACACACCTATGGAAGCACTGGAACCTTATCCTCTGAAAGTGCGCCCCGTCAATATGGTTATAGCGGTGCTGATCTTCGCTATGCTGCTCTACAAGGGGGTGTTAACTTCGCAACGCTGGAAGGACACAATACCACAACACATTTGGGTCTTTTAGGCACCTATGGACAACTCTCTTTCACCGCAAAAGACATGCAAGATGCTGGAAAAAACACCATTGATAAATGGTCACTCACAGCCTACGGAACCATACAGCACGACAATGGCTTTTATCTTGATACGTTATTATCCTATGGCATCCTAAAGGGAAAAATCAGCAATGCCCTCATTGGAACAACCGCAAAATTGAAAAATGCCAAAATGTTGACGATCTCCACAACTGTTGGCAAACAATTTGCAACGGGGGTAGAAGGCTTAACCTTCGAGCCACAAGCACAAGTTGCTTATCAACACTTAATGTTTAACACCATTGAAGATGCTGATAACCTTACCATTGACATGAAAAATCCTTCTCAATGGTTGATCCGTGTTGGTGGACGTTTGACAAAAACTATTTCCACTGAGAATAATCATCCTATGTCTTTCTATGGAAAAGTAAACCTGATCAAAACCTTTGGGGATGATCAAGCGCTCCATATTGATAAGGATTATAAACTTGATCCTATGGGACCTGCAATTGAAGGCGGTGTTGGCATCAATGCACAATTGTCTCACAATTTCTCCCTTCATGGTGATGTGAGTTATCAACAAAAACTGCAAAAAACAGGTATAAGTGGAGCAAGTTTTTCAGGCGGAATACGCTATCAGTTTTGAGGCAAAACTTTAACAACAGATGTATTGTTATTCTGTATACTTCAGCAAACCAAAAAGGCAGCACAATATGCTGCCTTTTTGGTTTATCAATCCTGATTACTCTATACTATCCCCTACCCTTTTTATCGAGGAAAAGTGTAAGTCATTTTTATCTAGAATATATCAAAGTCCCAAAATAATAAAAGCAGGAACTGTTTAACAAAAGCACAATTTTATTGACTAAAATACCATTCATTTCAAAGCTTCAACATGAAACTCTTTATGAACAACGTTTTGAAACTTAAAATATGTCTGTTTTACCACCTTCAATAAGATAAGTTTTTATTGGAAACTTTCTTCTCTCAGAAAACTCAAAAAAAATTTCTATTCATACAATATTCAAAAAAATAAAAAGCACAAAAAAATGTAAACAATAGAGTATTAAAGAAACTTTTTGTATCAATTAAAAATATCTGCGAATAATTATCATAAAATGACTCAAGATTTATAAATAATTCTCCGTACTTCTCCGACATTATTTTTATTAATTTATCAAGATATAACAAATAATCCCACTACAAACAGCAAATGAACAAACTGATTTAATAAAAATAAACTATATATAATATTAATTTTTATGAAAATTATTTAAATTCTTTGACAAAAAAATAAAAATAATTTACGGGAGAAGGGGTAATGTAACATCACGAGGAACAACAACTCATTTTCTATTCTTCTTATGAAGTTTGGTGGGGAAATGAATTATTGGGGACTTCAAAGGAGAATACGGATGTATAAAAAATCCCTTTTATCATATACAGCAACAGTTGCGATCATACTCTCTAGCATGCATTTCAATGCACATGCTGAAATTCTTAAGGCTTCAGGAGCAGAGCAGGAAATCACTGGGAAACCCAGTGCAACCTATGAAATTATTCACGCAGAAAAAGGTGGAAAAATTACCGGTGAAAATTTAACAGTAACTGGAAATAAAGACACCAACAAAGATGCGAACAAAGGCACCAGCGAAGGGAAAAACACACCTCCTCTTGGATCATCTTCTTTAGAATCACCCGCAGCTGTAACAGCTGAAGGCAAGGGTAGTATAATCACATTAACGGGGGATAAAACAACCATCAAAGGAACTGATTCTGCCATTATCATAGGTGTTGAAGCAAAAGACGGTGGCACGATCTCCATGACTGGAGGCTCCATTAATGCTTCTGATTTTGGTGCGGTATTCTTGAACAGTAACAGCGACAAAAACAAGCTGAACGGTGTAACAATATCAAGCAGTGATGATAAAACACTACTGGGATTCGGAGTGGGAGCAGAAAACAGTACAATCACTTTAAAAGATGTAATCATAAAACAAACAGAGAATGCTTTAAGTGCAAAAGGTGGCTCTACAATAACAATCACTGGAGGCTCATTTGCTTCAAAAGAGGCAACAATAGCTGCCTTGCAAAACAGTGAAATCACTATAGAGGGAGCTCAAATTACATCATCTGATAACTCTGGGCTCATGGCACAAAATAGTGGTTCGATCTCTATGAATGGAGGCTCTATTAAAGCTTCACAAGCTGGCGCTTACTTCACGAACAGTAATAGCGACAAAAACAAACTAAAAGACGTAGAAATATCAAGTAATGAAGGCGGAACAGCAATACTTTTTGGAGTAAAAGCAGAAAATGAAAGTAAAGTTTATTTAGAAGGTGTAAGATTCTCTCATGCAGACAGTGGTATATCTGCAGATAATAATTCTGAAATAACAATCTCTAAAGGAGAGTTTGACGCTAAGAGGGTAACAATACACGCTGAAAATGGCAGCACAATCACTTTAAAAGACAATACTAAAGTTACATCATCTAATAACGTTGGGCTCGCAGCAGAACAAAAATCCACAATCAAAATGACCGGAGGGGAAGTAACTGGAAAAGTAGCGGCCATTGTGGCAAAGAACGGCGGGCACACTACGATCGAAAATGTTACTCTAACAATAGATGGCGCTGCCCCCGTTGGAAATAGTGATTTGATTACAAGTGGTTTTGGTGTATTTTCTGAAGGTAAAGACAGTCTAATTGAATTAACGGGTAATGATACAAAGATTAAAAATAGTATAATTGGACTTCAAGCAAAAGAAGATGGTGCAATCAGTATGAATGGAGGCTCTATTAATGCTTCACTCGTAGGTGCTCGATTCACAGAAAGTAAAAACGACAAAAACAAACTAAAGGATATAGAAATATCAAGCAATAAAGAGAATGAGCAACTCACCAATGGAATCAAAGCAGAAAAAGAAAGTACAGTTTCTCTAGAAAATGTAAATGTAAAACAAGCCGGAAACGCTATTGTTGCAGATAGTAATTCTAAAATAGAGATCACTGGAGGATCATTTGATGCAAAAGTGGCAGCTATAGTTTCTACAAACGGCAGTACAATCACTGTAAGTGATTCTACAATGACGTCATCTAAGGGTGATGGACTTTTTGCGAAAGATGGTGGCGCAATCAGCATGAAGGGGGGATCCATTAAAGCTTTCTATAATGGTGCAACCTTTAACGAAAGTAATAGGGCCGAAAACAAACTGGAAAATGTAACGATATCAAGTGGACAAGATGGACGCTTTATTGACAAAGGAATAAGTGCCGAAAAAAGCTCTGTGACTTTAAACAAAGTAACCATCACGAATTCAAACACAGCTATATTGGCAAATGATAACTCCACGATAACAGTATCCGAAGGATCATTCGATGGAAAAACCAATGGAGTATATGCTAAACAAGGCAGCTCCATAACTTTAGACGAAAAAACAACCGTCACATCATCTGAAGGCACTGGGCTTCATGCAGAAGGTTCAGAAGCCAAAATCACAAAGACGGGTGGAACTGTCAGTGGAAAACAAAATGCATTATTTGCAGAAAAAGGCGGACAGATCGATGTTACAGATGTTACTCTAACAACAACAGATGGCAAAGGAACTGGTGCTAAAGCCGATGGCGCTGACAGCGTGATTACATTAAAAGGCAAAACAACCATTGAAAAAGTTGCTAATGGGCTTGAAGTAGAAAATGGTGCTACAATCAAGATGACTGATAGTTCTATTACAGCCTCTCAAATTGGTGCTGTTCTCAATGATAGTAAGAATGATGAAAACAAACTGGAAAATGTAACGATATCAAGCGGAAAAGATAATCCCTTAATGGATAAGGGTATAGATGCCGAAAAAAGCTCTGTGACTTTAAACAAAGTAACCATCACGAATTCAAACACAGCTATATTGGCAAATGATAACTCCACGATAACAGTATCCGAAGGATCATTCGATGGAAAAACCAATGGAGTATATGCTAAACAAGGCAGTTCCATTACTTTAAACAACTCTACAGTCACATCATCTGAAGGCAATGGACTTCATGCAGAAGGTTCAGATTCAAAAATTATAATGGTAGGAGGAAGTGCAACAACGAAAAATGAACATTCTTCTGCATTGCTTGCAAAAAACAAAGGGACTATCGATGCCACGGATGTTACGCTCACAACAAATGGCATAGGAACCGGCGCACTTGCGCTTGGTGAGAGCACAATTCAATTGCATGGCAATACAACGATTAACAATACTTTTAACGGTCTTGGAGCTGCTGATGGTGGTAAAATTACCGGTGAAAATTTAAATATCACCGGTGGAAAAGCTATCAATTCGGGGACAGACACAGAACGCTCTGGTCTAACGACAAAAGACGCTGGCAGTGAAATTAACTTAACTGGCAAAACAATCATTCAAAATGTTGATGAAGGTCTTTATGCAGATGGTGGAAGCAAAATCACCAGTGGAGATCTAACAATAATCGGTGGTGAGAGCGAAAAAATAACCAGTGCTGTAGGCTCCTACGAGTCTGTGAGCAAAATTGAATTAAATGGTAACACAATCATTAAAAATTTTGATCTTGGTCTTGGTGCCGCTGGTGATGCCTCAATTATCATGAAGAATGGCACTAAAAATGAAATAGACGTCAAAAAAATGGCACTATCCGCAGTAGGCACGGGAAAGATTGACCTAGAAAACACTTTTGCAAAAGCAGGAAGCATAGGTCTGCAACTGATGGCTTTATCGAAAACCAATACAGATAAATTAGATGATCTACAAACATATGGAAATAATGAAATCAATCTAACCAATACAGAGATTCATGTTGACAATGGCACTGGAATTCTCGTTGGAGCTATTGCTAAAAAGAGTATTGGAGATATTCCTACTCTATCAATCGGTACAGTTAATCTTCATAATTCAGAAATCCATGCCGATATTTTATTAAATGACGGTGTTTTTTGGGACAAAATTTCTTGGCAAGAGGAAAATATCTGGAATGATAAAAACGTAAAGGAGATAGCCAACGGCAGCTTCACCTTAAATGCAGATCACTCTATTTTAGAAGGCAGAACAAATATTGCACAAGAGAGAAACGTAAGCTTCAACCTAAGAAACGGGACACAATGGTTCTTAAAAAACAGCACACAAGAAAAAGATGCTGAGGGCAATTTGCTTGATATTACTCAAAGGTCACGTTCTGATATTTCTGTTCTCGACCTCAATGACAGCTCTCTCATTTTTCAAGAACCAACAGAAGATCATTACCACACATTGCATATAGGCTCTGGTAAAGCAGACACGCAAGAAGTCTACAATGCCTCTGGAAATGCAGAAATTCACTTCAATACTGCATGGAGTGATGGTGTTGCAAGTGCGGACCAAAAAACTGATCGCCTTCTCATTCACGGTGATGTTTCAGGCTTCACAACAGTTTATATTGACAGCGATTCAGGGGACAAAAATAGTGTAGTCAATGCTTCTGATCCCTCAAACACTGGTGGAATTTCGCTTATTCAAGTCTCTGGAAAAGCAGATGAAAATTCCTTCAAATTAGCTCATGGCTATATCACAAGAGGTGGTTCGCCTTACAAATATACGCTGACTGCTTATGGACCAGAGTCAAGCCATGGACAAGCAGATATTGCTCAAAGCCTCTTTGATGAAAAGAATGAGAACTTCTGGGATTTCCGCTTACACAGGGAAATTCTTGAAACTGGCTCTGGTTCTAATCCAAGTGTGATTTCCGTTGTACCACAAACAGCAAGCTATATAGTTATGCCAAATGCTCTCTTTCACGCTGGATTAACCGATATAGCTAAACAAGACCAGTTTTTAGCCACTATGAGAATGTCCATTATAGGACAAGAACAAGGGATAAAGAATGCATTCTTCTTATATACCTATGGTAACACAGCCACCTTATCTTCCAAGCGTGGTCCTCTAGAATACGGTTATGGCGCGAATATCCGTTATGCGGCTCTACAAGCCGGTGTTGTATTGGCAGCAATCGAAGGGCAAAACACCATAACACATCTGGGACTAGGGGGAACCTATGGACGTCTCTCTTTCACTCCAAAAGATATGCAAGATGCTGGGAAGAACACGCTGGATAAATGGGCACTGACAGCCTATGGAAGTATACAGCATAGCAGTGGGTTCTACATCGATGCACTCTTGTCCTATGGTATCCTAAAAGGAGAGATCACCAATGCCCTCATTGGGAAAACCGCAAAATTGAATGATGCTAAAATGTTGAGTATCTCCACCACTGTTGGCAAAGAATTTGCAACGGGGGTAGAAGGCTTAACCTTCGAGCCACAAGCACAAGTTGCTTATCAACATTTAATGTTTAACACCATTGAAGATGCTGATAACCTTACCATTGACATGAAAAATCCTTCTCAATGGTTGATCCGTGTTGGTGGACGTTTGACAAAAACTATTTCCACTGAGAATAATCATCCTATGTCTTTCTATGGAAAAGTAAACTTGATCAAAACTTTTGGTGATGATGGGAGCATTCATATTGGAAGAGATTTTGACCTTGATCCTATGGGACCTGCAATTGAAGGCGGTGTTGGCATCAATGCACAATTGTCCACGAACCTCTCCCTTCATGGTGATGTGAGTTATCAACAAAAGCTGCAGAAAACGGGTATATCGGGAGCAAGTTTTTCAGGTGGTATACGCTATCAGTTTTGAGGCAAAACTTTAACAACAGATGTATTGTTATTCTGTATACTTCAGCAAACCAAAAAGGCAGCACAATATGCTGCCTTTTTTTATTCTTGACACTCTTTCATTAAAAGATCTCGCGAATAACGTTGTTCTTTATTTCCTTAAAGTCATGTCCATCAAGATTTATTAATTTACAAGGTTGAATATTTTCTTTGAAGCATACCAGATTGAATGCATTCATCTCTCTTAAACAAAATGTCGCAAAGCGCTTCATCACCAAGTGAAAGCAAAACAAAACTCTCAGAAAAAACACCCTATTGATTGATATAATCTCGCTTGCTTCATAAAATCCCCTTCCCTTTTTCTCAAGAAAAAGTGTCAGATATTTTTATCTAGAATATGTCAAAAGCCCAAAATAATGCAAACCGCGAACTTTTAATAAAAGCGCAATTTCTCACACAAGTACAATTTTATGAATCATAAGCATCCTTCATTTCAAGGCTTTCAACATGAAACTCTTTATGAATTGCGTTTTGCCACTTAAAATAGGCTTTTCTGCCTCTTCACACGAATCCCGCGGTATATTCCTATTAGCGGATTTATCCATAAAGCTAAGAAAAGTGCATTTTTAGACAATGGATAGATAATAATAAAAAGCTCTTTCTTCGCTTTCTTGCTCTGTTGATACCCCCTCTATTCTTTCAATTAACGAGCTTATTACACCATCTATAAGGCTTCATTGATACTTCCCTATACCATTTTAGATAAATAATTTTGAGAAAGACCATCTCACTGAAAGAAAATAAATTTTTAAGCGCAAAGATGCTACTATCAATCTTACGATAATCCTGTGAAAGCAGGACTTATTTATTTTATTTTCCTTATTTTTAATAAACAACGCTATTTTTATAGTATTTCATTAAGTCGCAAGACTATTCAAAAATATAAAAGAGTAATATATTTAAGTAAATTTTCATATATATTTAATATAAAATAGATATTGTTATTTTTAATTACAAATAGGAAATAAGAAATATTTTTATCTAAAAATATTCTATCGTGCACAGCAGCTGTAAAAATTTTACGATTTTGCACCTATCATGCAGAAACTAAATCTCTTGAAATTTTTGGTGCCCAAAAACATACCCAACGGAACTCATGGGATACTTCACGCAAAAGATGATAAAAATACAAATTGCTGCCCCTAAAAATGCTTCTACGGCTGTAAAAACTGAAGGAACAAACAGCGTCGAATAACTGAATAGCATAATAATTATAAATATTAAATTCAATAATTTATAAAGATTCCTGACTATTTTTCCTGTTAAATGAGCATCCCAAATATCGTAAGAGACTCTCTCATTTAACCTCTGCCCCATGTTGCCTCAATCACCCCCGTCTCTTGCACCTTACAAGCAGATAAACCATGTAAAAAAAACATAAAAACATACCTTTTTATGAACCATTTTTAGTCCTTTCTTATACAAATTTATCCACACTCCACACATTCATCCTGCTTGTTATGTACAAATGAGTGGTTTTGATTGATACAAGATAAGCAAGTTTGAAATAAAGGAATCTTACGTTTTTCGGGACTCTCATTCAATATGAATAACGGTATATTATCATTATAAATCAATGCCTTGAAACAAGCATAAAGAGGATGGAGCTCACAAGCTTTATCGCTATACCATTCACGAGTGCCGTCGCAAAATGAGCTATGATGCCTTAGAAAATGAGCGTTGGAGCTTTAAAAAAGATCTCTTTGAAGAATCCCAATATCCCCCCCCTCATTTCTTTTTATAGTATATCTTCTCCTAAAGCAGAGAAAATTGACTGAGATTTTCTGAGAGTGCCTCAAACAACCCATCTCAACGCTATCAGCTTTTATAACGCTTATCCTGAAATGCCAATTTATATATCTTGGTTTTAGCATAAGCTTATCAAGCTAGATTTTTGGGATCCATTGTTTCATTGCATTTTATGATCATAAAAAAAACTTTTCTGAAACAAAACTTCAAATTATAGAGAACCGCACAATATAATTTGTTTTGTTATTTACAATAAAAACATAATGATATAAAAGCTGATCGGGTACTTGCGCCATCAGGGGAATGAAGTAAGCATCAAAGCATACCAAATACTAAAGGCATATCTATGTGTAAGAAATATATTTATAAGAAAAATCTTTTGTTATGTACAATTGCTGGAACTTTGATTTTTTCTCATTTCGGTTCAACTTATGCAAATACACAACCTCCTCAAATTATTGATGAGTTCAAGCTGGAAAACGGAGAGGAAAAGACTCTTAATAATGTTTTTATCCGCAATGGATTAAGCGCAGTGCACGCCTCTAAAAAAGCAATTGCTACAATTACGAATTCAACAATACATTCAGCTTCGTTTGCCTTTGCTGTATCACAAGGGGGACGTATTAATGCTAAAGAAGTTAAAGCCAATGCCTTGTACACTGGTCTATCAATTTCAAACGGTATCATTAACATTGAAGATTCATTTATAGAAACCAAAAGAAAATCCGGTATTATTTTTCATAGCATTTTAGATGTTTTTGTAAAAGATGGTGAAGAAGTCATCAATAAGGCAATTCTTACCAATACAAAACTTCTTGTGAGAGATGGTGTTGGTATTTTAGGACCTTCATCTTCAAAATCTGTTGCCGAAGTTCAACTGAGAAACTCGGAAATTCGTGCTGATGTATTATTACAAAATAATGTAAAAAAGAAAACAGATTCAGATCCTCATCCTGTGACTTTTGTCTTAACTGCCGATAATTCCATTATGGAAGGAAGAGCAAGAACCTTAGCAGTCAATACGACTATTTTTAATTTAAATAACAAGAGCAAATGGTATTTAAATGTAAGTCAATACGACATAAATAATGATTTTAGTACATTTAATTATACACTCCATGACATTGAGCAGCGAGCACTGTCTACCGTTTCAGTTCTGAACTTTAATAATAGCTCGATTGTGTTTAATGCGCCCCATACGCTGGCAAAGGGTCAATATCAAACCTTGAGTGTAGGACGAACCATTGAAGTTCCTCATTCACAAGAAAATAGGGATTCTGCTACAAAAACCGTTTACAATGCAACAGGCAATGCAAGGATTTATTTCAATACAGAATGGAGTGATGGTCTGACAAAAGAACAGCAAAAAACGGACCGCCTTCTTGTCCACGGAGATGTATCAGGCATCACAAAAATTCATTTCAATAGTCTTTCAAAAGGTGAACCATCACAGGCAGAGTCTTCTATTCCGGCGAATATGCGTGGTCTGTCACTCATTCAAGTATCTGGAAAGGCAGAAGAAAACGCCTTCAAACTGGAAAATGGCTACGTCACAATGAATGGTTTGCCTTATAAATATGTCTTAAATGCCTATGGGCCGACATCAAGTCTTGGAAAAGCAGAAAGCACGCAAAGCCATTTAGGAAAAGTATCCCAACAATCAAAAGAAAAGGGCTCAAAAACCGACACGACTCCTGTTGTATTAGGGGGAGTTGTTTTAGGAATTGAGAATAATATAAAAAGTGAATCAACATCAAATTCTGAACAAGCAGGCAGCGAACAAAACCATTTGAGAAAAAATCAGAATTTCTGGGATTTCCGCTTACAAAGTGCAACGCTCGATGATGAAGGAAAGATCAAGGCTCTTGTTCCTCAAGTGGCAAGCTATTTGGTTATGCCTAACGCTCTATTCTCATCTGGATTGGCTGATGTAAACAATCAAAACACTTTACTGAACACGATGCAAGAAACAAGCTTTGAGACAAAAGATCATAAAAACAAAGGAATCTTCTTCTCGACTTATGGCAATAAAATGACATTGTCCTCTCACCGTACGCCATTACAATATGGCTATGGTGCCGATATTCACTATGCTGCTTTACAAGCAGGCTTTACATTGGTCGCTTTAGAAGATCAAAACATGGCCACCAACTTTGGTCTTTTAGGGACATATGGGAAATTGGCTTTCACCCCAAAAGATATGGAGGGTACTGACAAGAGTACACTCAATAAATGGTCACTGACTGCATATAGTGGCCTGCATCATCATAATGGGACATATGTCCATGCACTCTTCTCCTATGGAATGCTCAAGGGAAATATCACCACAGCTCTCATAGGAAAGACGGCAGAATTGACGAACGCTGATACATTCAGTGCATCGGCAACCATTGGACAAAAATTTGAAACCAGTACGAAAGGGTTAACCTTTGAACCACAAGCGCAAGTTGTTTATCAACGTCTTATGCTTGGGACACTCTCAGATGTTGATGGCTTTGATGTGGATATGGGCAATCCTCATCAATGGTTGGTGCGTATTGGTGGACGCTTAATGCAAACAACAGTTCCAACTGAAAACGGCGGCATTCTTTCTTTCTATGGTAAATTGAATATTGTTAAAGCTTTTTCTAACAATGGCACCATACGGATTGGTGAATCGTTCCGCCTTGATACTATGGGAGCAGCCATTGAAGGTGGATTTGGTGTGAGTGCACAATTATCACAAAATATTGCCCTTCATGCTGATGTTCATTATCAACAGAAAATTCAAAAAACGGGTATATCTGGAACAAGCTTTTCAGGCGGAATACGTTATCAGTTTTAAGAAAAAACAAAAAACAACTTATAGTCTATTTATTCGTTTTAATAAAAGGCAGTACGAATGTACTGCCTTTTTACAATTGATCGGAAAGAACCTCCAATAACTGTTCTTTCTAGACACCTTTTTTTGAAAAGATTCATTTTATTCAAACGAAATACAACACTATCCTTTATCCCTCAATGACGGTTGAATTCTCAAAAGAGCGGTCTTTTTGATTTATAAATATCGAATGGACTTAATAAACAGTGTTGTATATCGATGGAAAATACACAATATTTTAGCTTTTTTTATATCCAAAAATTCACCGTGAATAATTCTATATGTAAGCAAGTTGACTAGAAAGCTTTTTATAAGCGGACAACAAATTTTCTCCAAAACTTTATAACGTTTTTAAACAGCTTTAAGCAATAAGCATTCTCCCAAAATATTTTGATTCTTAGCACTTTAAAACAAAAATACTTATCAAGCTCAGTTTTCTAAAATCCATCGTCGCTATGGATTGCGCTTTCTATTTTAAAAACGCTTCTAAGATCAATTTTTAAACGATAAACAACAAAACTTAATATTCGTTTTGTTATTTACAATAAAAACATAATGATATAAAAGCTGATCGGGTACTTGCGCCATCAGGGGAATGAAGTAAGCATCAAAGCATACCAAATACTAAAGGCATATCTATGTGTAAGAAATCTATTTATAAGAAAAATTTTTTGTTATGTACAATTGCTGGAACTTTCATTTTTTCTCATTTCGCTCCAACGCATGCAAATATACAACCTTCTGAGATACCTACGGTCCAAGTAGCTAATGGAGAAGAGAAGAACTTTAATAACGTTTTTGTTCGTGGTAAGTATGATACCGCAGTTGCTAAGAAAGGCCACATTACCATTACAGACTCAATAATGCACTCAGATTTCACTTTGCTTTCTGCAACATCAGGTGGTCAAATTAATGCTAAAGGAATCGTGGGAAAAGCTAAAGAGCGTGGTTTGTCACTCACAAACGGCATAATCCGTGTTGAAGATTCAATCATAAATGTCATAGGCCACAGCAAAGTCTATGGTATCAATTTTGGTTATATTCTAAGCTCCACAATAAAAGAAGGAGAAGAAGTTGTAAACAAAGCCATTCTTAATAAGACAAAACTTTTTGTAAAGGATGGTGTTGGTATTTTCGGACCTTATTATTCCAAAGCTGTTGCTAATGCGGTATCCCTTAAAGACTCAGAAATTCGTTCTGATATGTTATTAAAAAACGAAGGCTCACCGTTCACCACAATTGAACCAACTACTTTTACATTAGACGCTGACAATTCAATTATGGAAGGAAGAGCCAAAACGCTTCCTCAAAATACAACGATCTTCACCCTAAACAATAACAGCAAGTGGCATTTAAAAATTAGTCTATTTGAATTGGAAAATAGTTTTAGTTTATTTGATTACAAGCTTCTTGATCTTAAGCAACGAGCACAATCCGTTGTTTCAGTCCTAAACCTTAACAATAGCTCTATCATATTTGATGCACCGCATGATTTAGTAGAAAACCATTATCAAACCTTAAATGTGGGAAGACATCCCCAAAAAACAGAGCAAAACAGAGACTCTGATGCCGCAACAGTTTACAATGCAACAGGCAACGCAAGGATTTACTTTAATACCGAATGGAGCAATGGTCTTACAAAAGAACAACAAAAGACTGACCGTGTTCTCGTTCGCGGTGATGTCTCAGGCACCACAACGATCTATTTCAACAATCTTTCAAAGCATCCCGAACCCTTTGATAATGAAGAAGCAGAAGGTTCAATTCCTTTGAATATACGTGGTCTCTCACTCATTCAAGTTTCTGGGCAAGCCAATGAAGATTCCTTCAAACTTGCCCATGGCTATACCACAATAGGGGGCTTACCTTATAAATATATACTCAATGGCTATGGACCAACATCCCGCCTTGGGAAAGCGGATGATCAGCAAAGCCTTTTTCCAGAAGGTGAAGAATTTTGGGATTTCCGTCTCCAAAATACTACTCTTGATTTAGTGGAAGAAATCAAAGCTCTTGTTCCCCAAGTTGCAAGCTATTTGGTAATGCCTAACGCGATATTCTCCTCTGGATTGACTGACATAAGTAATCAAAATACGCTGTTAGATAATATGCACTCAACAGTTTTTGGATTAGAAGGTCATAAAAAGAAAGGCATCTTCTTATCAACGTATGGCAACAAGGTGACGTTATCTTCCAGCCGTAGTCCATTGGAGTATGGTTATGGTGCGGATGTTTGCTATGCTGCTTTACAAGCAGGCATGGCATTAGCAACGCTAGAAAATCAAAGCTTAACTGCAAATTTTGGTCTTTTAGGCACCTATGGAAAGCTCGCTTTTACGCCAAAGGATATGGAAGGTTCTGACAAAAGCATACTGGATAAATGGTCCTTTACGGTCTATGGGAACCTCCACCATGACAATGGTCTTTATGTTAATGCATCACTCTCTTATGGCATTTTAAATGGACATATCACAACAGCTCTTATTGGCAACACCGCAGAGTTAAATAATACGGATATATTGAATATATCGGCAACCGTTGGACAAAAACTAGCAACCGGTGTTGAAGGATTGTCCTTTGAACCACAAGCGCAACTGATTTATCAACATATTGCATTTGGTACGCTTTCAGATATCGATGACTTCCAGGTTAATATCAAGACTCCTCACCAATGGTTGGTGCATATTGGAGGACGTTTAACAAAAACCATACTTCCTATTGAAAACGATCGTGTTCTTTCCTTTTATGGTAAATTGAACGTCATCAAAGCTTTTGGTGAAAAAAGCACAATCGATATTATTGAGCCTTTCCGTCTTGATTCTATGGGCTCTTCTCTTGAAGGTGGGCTTGGCATTAACGCGCAACTTTCCAAAAATATTGCCCTTCATGCTGACGTTAATTACCAACATAGACTTCAAAAAGCTGGGTTTTCTGGAATTAATTTTTCCGGTGGAATGCGCTATCGCTTTTAGAAATCTTAGCTTTCACTTTTGACACATAAGCAGCGCTGGAATGTAAGCAGTGCTGCTTATATTTTACACATTACAAAAAATCGTAATGTGTGGAAGAGTAGTTCATTTTTTATCAAAACAAAGAAAATATCTTAAGGAACGTCTCTATGCATAAGAATCTTTTGTTATGTACAGCCGCTTGTGCTTTGTTTTTTTCTTCTTTTACCTTCATATCGATCAGTACCGCCTCTGGCTTAAGTCCTGAAACACGCCATGCTCTTGAAGGAATGATCGAATTACCGGAACAATATCGCCATACCATTGATTTAATAAACACACCTACACAGACAGAAAAAAATCTTGAAAAAATAGCCTCTGGCGCCATGACGCGAGGTCATTCACCTTTCAACCAAGCACATCAAAATTCTATGGATCGTGTAAGAGAGAAGATTAAAAGCTCTTTTTCAGGCGATGGTCGTGCTAGCTCTGGTGCACATCATGTAGTATTAAAGCATGAAATGGATAATACACATACCAAAGTCATAGCAAACCAATATCCTCAAGATACACAGTCTATGGTAGATACCAACGCAAAACTTAACCAATTGAGAATAAAACGGAGTGCCTCACAAAAACAAAACAATACAGCTACCAATGTTTTACAAAATGCATTGTATCTTAACACGCACCCCCAAAATACCTCAACCACCGATGGAATAGCAAACGTGGAGGGGAAAGAAGCCTCTCTTGCACATAAAGAGAATAAATACTCTGTTATTGATCCCAAGACAAACACGGATTCCTCAGCACCGAAAAAGGCTCTTAACACATCCACGGAATCTCATGTGAAATTGCCCACAAAGATTGAGAACAGCCCCATCGCTCATACTGAGAGCACGTCTCAATTTACAGCTGATAAAGCAACTGCAACTTCTTATTCTCTTGATGGAGCAGTAAATGGCAAACTCCTTACACCACAAATAGAAAACTCTTTCGTCATGCCTATCGCGATGTTTACTGTTGGGGTTGCTGATGCCAACAATCAAAATATCTTGTTAGACAATATGCAAATAACAATGTTTGAACCCAAAGAGTATCAAGAGAGAAGCATTTTCTTATCCACTTATGGCAATAAGAACACATTTTTCTCCCGCATTCATTCAAAACAAGAAGGGGCTCAAACAGAACAAAATGATGTTCAAAAAGAACAAGGAGGCGCTCCAGCAGAACAAGAGGGCGCTCCAGCAGAACAAGAGAGCACTCACGCAGAACAAGGGAGCCTTCATGCGGATATTCGCTATGCCGCATTGCAGGCAGGGGCTACATTAATCGCGCGAGAAGATCAAAATATCAGCACTAATTTTGGTTTTTTTGGAACATATGGAAAATTGTCTTTTGCTCCTAAAAATGCAGAAAGCTCTCATAAGAAGATGTTTGATAAATGGTCCCTCACTGCCTATGGAAACATTCAGCACGACGGTGGCATCTATGCAAGTGCTTTTCTCTCTTATGGAATTTTTAAAGAAAATATGAGCAACGATTTTATCAAAGATGCCCCTAAAATAAAGAATAGTAAAATATTAGGAGCTGCTGCAACGGTTGGTCAAAAACTATCAACTGGTTTCGAGGGTGTCATTCTAGAACCGCAAGCACAACTCGTTTATCAGCGTCTCATACTTAGTGCATCCTCAGATAACAACACGTCCTCAAATGACAACAGTTCTTCAGATGACGATAACCCTAAAATAAACATAGGCAAACCTGATCAATGGTTGCTGCGTATTGGTGGGCGTTTGACGCAAAACAAAGGCCATGCCCTTTCCTTCTATGGTAAACTGAACATGATCAAAACTTTTAGTAAAAGTTTTCAGCTTGCTGCGATGGGATCTTTAGTCGAAGGTGGTTTTGGTATTCACGCACACTTATCGCCAAATACCGAGCTTCATAGTGATCTGAGCTATCAACATAAATTCAAAAAAGTTGGCATCTCTGGAATAAATATTTCTGCTGGAATGCGCTATCACTTTTAAAAATACTTGTATTCTATCTTGAAATACAAAGTACTCTCATTATGTTTCGTTTTGTCTCTTACAAAAGAGACATAATGAGGTCAAAATTTTATATTTTATGAGAGGGGATAAATATTTAGGCATACATCCATATGAAAAAAAATGTTTTACTATACACCGTTTCTGGACTTCTGTTTTATTCTTCCACCAGCTTGTCTTATGCTGTTCAGTACAATCATAGTACACATCACCACGGCAGTGTAATAGATTCAGTTCCTCTTAAGACTCCATTAAATACATCCAGAGTTTTTAATCCATATGATAATTCACCTGATGGAGTTGGGCAACGTCCTCCCTCCCCTCCACCTTCAACGCCTAGCGCCCCTAGACTCTCTACCACATCTGACTCAACAACAATAACCACTCCTCCTACAAACAATGGGTCTGCGACACCTCCTTCTACAGGGGCTGTAACTTCTACAAATACTGTAACGCCCCAAGTGCAAAGTGAAGGAAATTTAAGAAGCGGTACAGGCTCTACTGGGGAAACGACACACTCTTCAACGCAACCCACACCACCTGTAAAATCTACAAAGCTTAAAACCTCTACAGGCTCTTCTGAAGCTAAAACAATTACAAAACCTGAAACACCTTCTAAAAGCACAGAGACGTCTAAGGATTCTACTCAAAACTCTAAAGAAAAAGCGCCATCCCCAAATGGAGCCACTGGAAACGCAGATTCTTCCTCAAAGCAAAATTCTGAACACGCCCAAGAAAATACACAACCATCAACGACTAAAGCAACAGAAGGTGTACAATCTAGCCCTGAAGCCACACAAGGCACGCCTATCACACAATCTCCAACGAGGGAAGAAACTCCAACAACAGAAGCTACAACGACAGGGCCAGCTTCAACAACAGACGTAGTCAAATCGAGAAGGCGTTCAGGTGTTCCTTCTTCTCCTACAGACTCTTCCAGTGAAGAAACACCACCCAATTCTACTGTATCTTCGCAGCCAGAAGTAACACGACCTTCATCTAATTCACTGCCAACACCTAAAACATCTGAATCTTCAAAATCAGAAACAAAGGTGTCAGCAACATCTAGAGAACCAGAATCTAGGCAACGGATACTTTTAAGACCAGAAGCGGGTGTACAAAAAGTATCTGCAAACTCTGAACCTATAAAACCAACAGCAGAGCAATCATCGGCACCTAAAGTGCCAGAACTCACGCAGTCAATATCTTTAAGACCAGCAGTTGGAAAATCAGAGCTTACACACCCGATATCTCCCATACAGCCTGAAAAGCCTGTACAAAGCGAAAATATAAGTGCTAGCGTTGAAGCTAAGAACGGTGAAACTATCGCTCTGCATAACAAAAAGATTCAAGACAGATGGAGTGCGGTCCATGCAGACGGGAAGAATTCAAAAATCCAAATGAACGGGGGGACCGTTGATGTCGGTTTTATTGCTCTGAGTGTATCAGATGGTGGAGAAATTGAAGCCAAAGATATTACGGTGACAGCAGAAACAGCGGGGTTGGTCAACATAGAAGGGACAATCAATCTTAAAGATTCAAGCATCCATGTCACAGGGAAATCTGAATCGAGTGGTATTATTTTCCGCAATAATCTATATCGTGCCCCTCAAAGGCGACATCCACGCAATGCAGAAAGAAATGCCAACACCATTCAAGAACAAGATATTGCTGGTAAAGTAAATCTAGAGAATACAAAGCTTTTCGTTGAAAATGGTGCAGGTATCAACCTTTATGGAACAAACACAAGTGGTGTTATCAGCCTTAAAAATTCAGAACTTCATGCCGATATTTTATTAAAAAATATAAAAAACGAAAGTGGCTCCACAAATACCCTTAAACTGGTTGCGGATCACTCTTCTTTAGAAGGTCGAGTAAGAACCTCTAAAGATAATAGAACAATTTTTGATCTAAAAGAAGAGACGAAATGGCTCTTAAAGCCAAATAAAAACGCTGTAAATAGTGATAACATCTCAAGTGACGATGCTGTTTTAGATGACTATGGACAGTTTGCTCTTGATGAAAAATCATTCTCTAATCTTTCTGTATTGCGCCTTACCAACAGCGCCATTATGTTTGAGAAGCCCGTTGAGAGACATTACCAAACTTTGTTTATAGGGCCTAATCTTTCGCAAGAAGACGAAACTGCTCACACAGCAACAGTTTATAGTGCAGCAGGTCTTTCAGAAATTTATGTAAACACTCAATGGAACGAACATTCTCCTGTCACGGAACAACAAACCGATCGTATTATGATTAATGGAGATGTCTTAGGGAGTACTGTTGTTCACATCAATCTCCAAGAAACAGATAAAAAAACCGATAGCTCTGCTGTTTGGGAAGAACACATGGCGTCACTCCCTTTAGGGACACATGGCATTTCAATCATTCAAGTTTCCGGACAAGCAAATGAAAATTCCTTCAGGTTAGCAGGAAACTATATGACAATAGGTGGACAACCTTATAAATATGTACTCACAAGCTATAAACCAGGAACATCTCATGAGAGCCAAAATCTTTTTGGCAAAAATAATCGTGATTTCTGGGATTTCCGCTTACAGAATGCCTACATTGATAAGGATAAAAAAGTTCGAGCACTTTTACCACAGGTGGCAAACTATTTAACCCTGCCTAATGCTTTATTTTCTTCTGGATTTGCTGATGTAAATAACCAAAACACGTTGTTAGATGCAATGCAAACAACAGTATTTGGTGCAAAAGATAATAAAAAGAATAACTTCTTTTTCTCTTCATACGGCGAGAAAGTCGCCTTATCTTCCAACCGCGGCCCATTGCGTTATGGTTATGATGCTGATGTAAACTATAGCGCTTTACAATTGGGAGCCGTATTAGCCGCCTTTGAAGGCAAAGACATAAGCACACATTTTGGTCTGTTAGGAACCTACGGAAAACTTGCCTTTACGCCAAAAGAGATGCAAGATTCTGAAAAGACGACCCTTGATAAATGGTCACTCACCGCTTATAGCGGCATCCAGCATAGCAATGGTCTATATGTCAATGCTCTTCTTTCTTACGGAACCTTAAAAGGAAATATTACCACAGCTCTGGTTGGGAATGCCGCAAATTTGGATGGGACTGAAATCCTTAATCTATCCGCAACCCTTGGTCAGAAATTAGCAACCGATACAAAAGGATTGGTCTTTGAACCACAAGTGCAATTCATTTATCAAAATCTCATGTTTGATATTTTCTCAGATACCAATGGCTTAAAAGTAGACATGGGCAATCCGCATCAATGGTTGGTTCGTTTTGGTGGACGTTTAACAAAAACGATAACGGCTGTTGAAAAAAACAAGGCTGTTTCCTTCTATGGCAAAATGAATGTTATCAGAACTTTTGGTGATGGTAAAATAATAAAAATTGCTGATACCTTTGATCTTGATCCTACCGGCTCTTCAATTGAGGGAGGCATGGGTGTGAATGCTTATTTTTCTGAAAATGTCGTGCTAAGTGGTGATATTAGCTACCGGCAAAAATTGCAAAAAGCTGGTGTATCGGGGACCAATGTATCTGGCGGAATACGGTATCGTTTTTAAAGCAAAAACACTTTTAACTTCAATAAAATAAAAGGGCAGCATGTTGTGCTGCTTTTTTATTTAAACGTATATTTTTAAAATTCTCAAAAGTCATTACATCATCAAATAACATATTTATTTATAATGATTTTTTATCTATTGAATAAAAACTGAATACCATCGCATTCTCTCATTTCCAAGAGATTCATCTTGAAGAATTCGCTTGCACATCACAAGCAGAAACGTTGGTGTATGGATAAAAACAATTTAAGAAAGATATAAAAATGCTTCTTATGAACCATAACGCAAGGAGGCTCTCAACATTGAAAATTGGCACAGTGTATCATAATACCAGCCTGATCCCTTGATATGCAAAAAATAGCAACGTTTATACCATTCTTTTGTACCACTTAGAGGCTTTTACACTCTACACTTCACGGAGCATCGTCCTATACCATTCACGAAACACCATTGTGAAATGATCCGGAGCATTGAGAAAGATTTCTTTAAAGCAAGCATATAAATTGGCAACAACAAATCTATTCTGTTTTAAATATTTTGTTTTGCATGGGGCGTGTTCCCTCAATAAAAACTCTCCCCGATCATTATGATATCTCCGCTGCATCAAAAGGACCAAACAAGTTATTTTGGTTATTGGCTAAAACAGCACCGTAAAGATGCCTTGAGCTTAACAACCAAGTCTTTTCCTTTGTGAAAAACAGAGCTGAAAACTTGAGTTTAGTGAGCGAATATTGAAAATTTGAAAGGCAAACAGTCTCTCATTAAAAAAATCTATCCGTTTCAAGAAAAACTATTTTTATTGCCAATCTCCTAAAATTACTTTACACATTAGAAAATGTTTTTGGTCGCATACGCAACGACCAATAGGGCCTTGAAAACCTGAAACCCTAGCGTAAAAATGAACCCACTCTGTGGGTGTCCCGGAATTCCGGGAGATTTTGCTATGTCCAGGTGCTTTTCAGCACTAAAAGCAAAATGCTGACTAGGGTTCAGTGTTTTCAAGCTCCCGGAATACTCATGCGAGGGCGCTCGCAACCGGAGGGGAAAATGAAAACTCAAAATCTTAATATTGATCTTTTTGTTGGCAAAAAAATTCGTTTGAGACGAAAAGTATTGGGAATGTCTCAAAAAACATTAGGACAACACTTAAGAGTTACTTTTCAACAAATCCAGAAATATGAAAAAGGCTTAAATCGTGTAAGCGCAGGACGTTTAAAGGAAATTTCCGATATTTTGAATGTTCCTCTTGCCTTTTTTTACACTGATATTATCACAAAAGAAAATGCCCCGTACCATCATGAAGAAATCGCATCAAATAAAGAGGAGTTTTTGCTTTTAAAAAGTTTTAGAATCCTTCCGTCTATCAAACAGAAAGCCATTTTAAAATTAATTTCTGATCAGAATTAAAATGTTTTACATGATCTTTATCCTTTAATCTGCTTGCTATTCTAAGAACAAAGCACTGCAATTTATAAACAATTGGGCTTCTTAATTTAGCAAGTTCCCCTTAGTTGACTTCCTACGATATGAAACACGATATTTTCTTTTCATAAGCACTCATACCGCTTCATAAATATTTCTGAAAATATCTTAAAACGCATCACGGTGATAGCACTCTTGTTTGTCCTTCACTTCCTCCTCAGATCTGTAAACAATCCAATTTCTCATCAAGAGGGGTCTCACTGTTGAGCCCTCCTATCAATACATCTCCTAAATATCTCTGCATCGATTATTTTTGTA
Organism: Bartonella sp. AU55XJBT; assembly: GCF_028618525.1. Next base: position 23,477 of record NZ_JAQITC010000012.1, read on the forward strand.
AAATAACATATTGATTTATCATGATAAATCATCTTTTCCAACTTTAAGACCAAATCGTCTAAGGATTTCCTCATCACCGCCCTTCTCCTATGGATAAATCAATCAAAATCGCTTGTTTTCCCATCACAAGCAAAGGTGGTGTATAAGTCAAAAAAGAATAAAATATCCCAAGAATCTCAAGTACCAAAAGCTGTCGCAACATTGGAAAATGGTAAAGTGACGTTGCTGAGAAATATGACAATGCCAACTTGCTCCTTCATTAAGCATAAAGATGGTTGTGCTCTATAGATTTTATATTATTTCCATGAAAGCTTTATACCTTCACAGGCAGCATCACATCACAAACCGACATCACGAAACGGGCACTGTTACAAAATGGGGGTGACAAGCCTTGAGAAATATTTCTTTACAATAAGCGCATACATTGGAAACAATAAATCTATTCTTTTTGAATCGTTCTGTTTTGCATGAGGGGCGTGATCCCATTAAAAAACGCAATAAACACAAACATAAAAAATGTCTGATCTTCACGCTTTAAAAGACAGTGCTTTAAATTCCTTTAAAAGCTATAAAGCAGAAAAGATAATGGTAAAAACACCACCTTTACAGCTTTATAATTCTCCCCCAATGAAGCTGCCTCCCTTTTTCAAATATGAATCCCAACAGAAATATACGCGCTCCAATCTGGCATACAAAAACGAAAACAGAAGAGAAAATACTAAACCGCCTCTTTATCTCAAACATAGAGCTTGCAGTGACTAACTGCTTCATATCACCATACTTTAAAGGAAACGGCTTCATAAGGCATCACGGGGCGGTCTTAATATTCTCTTGCCCCCTTCCCCAAACGAAAAAATGAAGTGCCCTACCAACCCAATCTTTAACACAATGCGTAAAACAATGTTGTATAAACAATCCGTCTTCTCCTAAAGCCTCTTTCACTCGGCTTCCCACAGATATGCGTGCACTTCCTATCACCTTAAAAGAGACTGTAGACTCTATTTGACAGAACAGCAAAATGATAATTTAAATACCCAAACGCGCTTAAAACATAGAGACTCGACAAACACATTCTTCATTCAAATCACTGCTCTACCTCATCATTATAATCACGTAGAACAGCCAATATGAATGAAGTTTAGATTATTCTTCTAATTCCTTTGTAAGTCCAGAGAGTTGCATAGCTTTCGAAAGATCATTGACTGCATTTAAATGTGTTTGAAGTAGTTCACTATTACGCTGTAATTTTTTTTGTAAATCAGACAGCAAACTTTCAACTTCATGCTCAATATCTTGATTCATGTAACGTCTCACATCGCTCATCGATTTATTAAGATCACGCAAACCACGTATTTTACATAAATTTATTTCTTCGTAATCTGGAATACCACTGCTTTCTAGCATATTGCTTTCATAATCAACCACTTGGGTTAATCCTTTAACAGCAGCGACAAATTTCGTCATCGCCCAATCACGATCAATAAGATTATTATCAAGAACTTTTGCTTTTGCTGCAAAACTATCATCACCATATTGCACTACAGACATTTTTATTTCCCCTTCAACCAATTGTTCAATCTTGCTTTCAAATGAGGGAGATTAAACAGTTTTCCTTCCATGCTGATACACTCAACCACGCTCGTGATGCGAACATTGCTCAGACAACAGCACAACAATCCTTAAAAGCGTCTACCACTTCAACTCTTAACGTATTCTCTGAAATATTTTCTTGCTTTGCTCCAAAATCATTCTTGCTACTATACGCATTCACCAAAACGCTATAAACTTAAAACCTCTGCGTAGACACTATCGAAACTTCCAAATTTTCCCAAATGTTCTCTGTCTATTTTGCCTTGTCTATCTCATTTTTTTGTCTATCTCATCTTTGCCTATTTTATCACCACCAAGCCTTCAACAGAAAACGACAATGCTCTGACGATAACCTTGGCAATAAAAAACGCTTGCAAAAAAACGCCTGCCAGCAAAAATTCGCAGCACATAGAGACTTAAGCCTATTAAAAACTTCAGCATTTCACCGATAGCAGCATTTTACCCTCCATAACTTTACGGCTTTTCTGCACCTAACCCTGCATACTCTCTGGTGCCCATTAGCACCCTACAAGATTAGTTTGCTTCCATTCAAAAGACACACTCCCACCCCCCTGCTCTTTCTGCATCCATGCAGTATTCTGCACAACACACAAAGAGAATGCTCTTTTGAACAGATCAGCCATATAGCACTCTTAAAAAAGACATCTTAAAATAGCTAAATAGCCATCCATCTCCCTTTTTCAATTATCATTTCGCTTTTCTTTGCAGTGAGCAACTATATAAAATTTTTTGAACCTTTTCAAGCATTTCTTCACCCATCCGTTCGATACGCTTTCAATCATATCTTCACGCGCTTGTTTGAAAAAAACCAATCTCTTAAAAGACGCCCAAACGCATTACACCCAAACTCATTTTACACAAGTCCATTGCGCACCGGCTCCCATGAAAGGTATCATGACAAATCCTCTATGAAATGGATAAAATCCATTGAGCGGCCACCTCTTTACGCTTCATAAAAGAGAAAACCGACACCCTCACACACTCAATCCCCCAAAGTGACCTCCCTTAGCACTTGAAAATACTTCATAAGAAGTATGCCTTTCTTGTACAGTTTCACACCATACGGCTCTCTCTGCTTGTAATATTCAAGAAACATGGCTTTGGTTGATTGAATATAAAAAGATTTAAAATGAGAGAATCTTTCGGTATTCAAGGCTCTCATTCAAGCTGAAGAACACTTAGCTCCCCCCATAACTCTTTGCAAAATTTTCCCCTCATCTTCCTGTCGATTATTTCACGCGCAGCAGTACAATCCACTCTTAATATCACAGCTTTACAGGCACCCTAGCCTAAACACAGAGTTTATAATAAAGGCCCAATTTCTACGACATCCCCTTCTCACTATCACCCCTTTAAATAAAGAAAAAATTTTAAGCTTGCCGAATATGGTGTATCAGCATATATCGCTGACTGTGACATATTGTTATTCATAACATCACCTCCAAAATAACCGAAAGAGATTCTTATGGCTGATCTCGTAAAGGCCGCGATGCTTTATTCAACCTTGATCATTACCCTCAACGCTTTTGTTGTGTTTTTAGCACTCATCATAGATGATATACTAAGCATAATCTCTCAAGCTTTTGTATAATCTGTGTAGATAAGCATCTTAATTTCCCATAAGGTCAAAGTAAAATTTCGGCTTTCTAGATAAATCACCTCCCAATTTCAAACATCTCTTGCAACTCTTTTGGTGTTAACCTCCACTTTTATTTGCATTTTTAACCATCAATTTTTGTCTTTTCACGCTCCTTCACACTTCCCTTCAATACCAACATCATCCTCGCCTTAAAGGACAGAGTTTTCGACCAGATCCAATCTGCCAACAATTTATCTTCTTACCGAGCAGGTTATCGAGCCAGTTTCACTTAATTTCCTCCCTCAAGGCATATCACGCCCCTAAAGGATAATATTGAAGTGAAGCTTACGTTAAAAAGCACGACCATCTTGATATTTATAAGAAAGAAAGCCGCACCATCATACAACTCAAGCCCCTCATGTCGCCACAGCCCTTGGCTCTTGAGACAAATTTATAAGAGGCATTTGTCTGCCTTTCTCAATCGTTTTTATTCACGAGGAAACACTTTCATTTTTAACGTGCAAAAAATATGGGTTTTGCGTGACTCAATCTAGAACAGATTTGAAATGAGAAAGTTTTACGCGTGTCGGGGCTCTCATTCAACATGAAAACAATAAACACTCTTTAGACAATCAAAACATTGTGCGAATAATATTCACCAAACCCTCGAGAACAAAAAACGCATGCGTAAAGTTTACGTATGGGCACCACCACCACTCAAAACGATAATACCACGGCACAATTACAATAAAACCATCTTGGCATAACTGGGCATAAATGGCTCACGCCCTCACCTGAAATGATAATATTCTCAAATAAAAAGCGCTTTTTTAAAAATAGTGTGAGAAAAATATTTGACTATAAAACGATAATAACTCCATTCAAAATGCTTTTTTCTTTCTCTTAAAAAAAGAAAAAAGTAAATTCCAAACAGATATTTTCCTTCCATTTTTTTCAGAATTAGCCGTAAAACTTAAAGCCATGTTTGAAAAAATGAACAGCAACATGGGCTACTCATTTCAGTGTAACATTACCACAATTGAAAGCACTTCTTAGCGGAACAGATGACCGTAGGACATCTGCTTCCACAAAGAGTGCAAATCGTAAAAGGCTAACTCTTGAAATCAAAAGAACCCTAAAAATGAGAAACAAAAATCCAAAAAACGTAATAGTATCAATAACGATCCAATCCCTTATTGAGATAATAACTTACTGAATTTTATTTTTTAATGAAAGCCAAAAAGAAATTCCATATATGCTTGTTTAACATGTCGACAATTTTTAGATTTCTCTCTGGAAGATTCCTCCATCTTTTCACATTTCATTCCCCATTCTTGCATCAATTTTTCATCTTTCTTAAAATCTTCTACGCTATAAGTCTTTTCGCAACCAGCAACAACAACTCCAGTACAAAGCAGCAATGCTGTAATAACGACTTTATTCATCAATAAATTCCCCTTCTTTTTAACGGATAAATTTAGGGCCTCAAAAAAAGTTCTACATATGCTTGTCGAAGGTTTTTACAGTTTTGAGAAGATTTGAACGGTGAATCATCCTTCTCACATTTCTTTGCCCATTCCTCGTATAATTTTTCATTGGTTTTAAATTCTTCTACGCTATAAGTCTTTTCGCAACCAGCAACAGCAAGTCCAGTACAAAGCAGCAATGCTGTGATAACAACTTTATTCATGATTTAATTCCCTTCCTTTTTTCGGATTTCCAAAGTTTAGGACACACTTTAGTGTCCCGTGAAAATTGCACATTTGGTTCACTGTGCATTTTCAAAAATTTTAAAATGCACTTCTGTAGGTGATTTTTTTACAACCCCTAAATCAATAGAATGCAAAGAAAGCATCCTTCTATCGATAGTGTTGATAATTTAATTATTGTCTTGCTGTTTTTCAGTTTCATTCCCCTTTTTGCTATTTTCACGAAGTTCCTTTGCAAGATTTCTATAATGCTCTTGAAAAAGTTCCATATCGGCTTGCATGACATTTTGACAATTCTTAGTTGCAAAAGCAGAGGGTCCCATTTTATCGCATTTTTTTACCCATTCTTGCATCAATTTTTTATCTTTCTTAAATTCCTCAACACTGTAGTTTTTTTCACAACCACCAACAACAAGCCCTGTGCAAAGCAACAGTGCTGTTAGAATAATCTTGTTCATGAATTTACCCCTCTTTTTATTTTATACTTTGAGAACGACATCGTTGGGTTCACAAAATCCCTGTATTGTGCTCTTGCGTATCACTTTCCTTTGACAAATACGGACACCTTCACGCCAATATATTGAATCATGAGAGCTGCTTTATTGGACTTGCATCTGTAATGTTATCTACGCAGTGGCTCTTTATATTTGAACGGTTTAGACTTCAGCAGCAATTTTGATATCTTGATATTTTCAAAAAGCTTTTTAGTTACTTTTTCTTCAAGAACCACTTTATCATGAGAAGCAGTACGCGTATCGTATCAAAAATTCATCATGCTGAGATCCATTGCAAATTTTCTGCAAATGAAACAACAACTCTTTTAATGATTTGATTGCGCTCTTGCTTATTTTTTAATCCGCCGTGAAAGAAAAAAACTTAAACGCCCCCAACACTTTTTAAATGCCAATAGAAATTCTAAAAAAGCGATCCTATACATTCCTAATAGCCATAAAAAAGATTATTCCTTGACCATCATCAAGTAGCCCTCAATAATCAGCCCCCAAAATCACACAAATGAAAGAAATAATCTCCATATCATACTCAATGATTTCTTTTTGTTATGAGGAAAGTTTATAGCGCACCCCTATCAATCAATTTTATTGATTTTTATTTCCCCCTTATAAACATGAATATAATTTAATAAAACGAAATATTCCGTAGCAGAAAAAAATAATCAACGCTACTGTTAATTTACATTATTTACCCATCTATTTCATTAAAATAAACAAAAAATAACTCCACATTTAAAATCATGATCAAGACAATTTTTATGGAAGAATAAACCGAACTCTCCAGTGATGATACAAATAACAAAGGGGATGATGACGATCACATCTATAAGAAAAAAGTTGCAACGAAGAATTTTTTATAGGTTCAAAACTCTTTCATGAAATGAATCTTATGAAAAAACCCCTCGTAAAAAAAAGAGGAGCGCTTTTATCACCGTTAACTTCATGAAAAACGACCGATACATCTTTTAAAAAACACTCAAACCAACGCACATTTATTAACATATATCTGTTATCGTACGTCATTTTTATTTTCCGTATTTTTTTGTAAGCAATTCGCGCACCTCATCGGCCATTTTAGTTCCACGACTTGCACAACTTACCTTCATTAACCGATGCAAAGTTTCTGGAATATCGATTGTGAGGCGCTTCATCTCTCCACTCGTGTTTCCTTTGTGGCTTCCTACCCATGCATCAGCCGTTAAAGGAATGGATTTATTGGTTGGTTTCATACCAATTTTAATTTTTTTATTCATGACGCTAACTCCTTGATTTCCGCTGCAACAGCTTCAATCTCTGCGGCTGCTGGTCCTTGCTTATCAACTTCGTAAACAGCCTTTCCCTGAGCTGCTGCCTCTGCAAAAATCACACGTTGTGCAACGCTAGAAGAAAGAACACGCACGGGATATATGCCAAGAGCTTCGTTCACATCACGCCCTATCGCTGTATTAACAATTTTACGATTAACAACAAAAGCAGACTTGAGATTTTCTTTATAAACGCGTGCTTCGTCAATCAGCTTTACAATTCCATCAGCAGCCCAAATATCATAGGGACTAGGCAAAACAGGGATAAGCACAAAATCCGAAGCCATAAGAGCACTACGCGCAAGATCCGTCACACGCGGTGGACCATCAATAATAATATGATCATAACTATGACCAATCTGTGCAATCTCTTTGTGAACCGTTGCACGCGGTAAACCAATAACGGAAAATAAAGGAGCATCTTCACGCGCAGCTGCCCAATCCAATGCGCTCCCCTGCGGATCAACATCAATCAGCAATACCCGTGCACCGGCACGGGAAAAACTAGCCGCCAGATTCACGCTCAACGTGGTTTTTCCGACACCCCCTTTTTGATTCAAAAGTCCAATGATCATTCGTTACGTCTTTCAGTATTATCGTTTTTACGATAATACTGAAAACAACAAAAGAAGCAAGTATCCAACACGCGCAAAACAACCATTTCTCTTAATTTTTACGATAAAAACGACAGCCCGCAATTTTATCTCGAGAATATTCTTTTAGCATGAACGCCCCCAATATTATGAAGGTGGTGGTTCTTGAAGAATTGAATGAAAGAACCGAAATCATAAAGAGAGTTACCTTTTATAACGACTAATCCATTGAGTGCCACCATTTTTGCGCTTATGAAGAAGCAAACCGCTCCCATCACACAACTTTTCCATCTCGTGGCTATTACACAAAGCCCTTGTCCCTTGAAACGGTTCATAAAAAGGCATTTTTCTCCCCTCTTTCTTGTACAGTTTCACTCCACATGATGGCTCCCACTTATAAGCAAGAGATCTTGTCTGATGCAACATGGAACAGACTTAAAATAAGGGAATTTTACGGTATTCAGGCTTCTAATTTAAGTTAAATAAAGTTATATTACCATTATAAATCAATGCATTATCCAATATCGAATAACGAACATATTAGTGATATTTTGCACCTTACAACGCATTTTTCCAAGCAAGTCTTCTCGACAAAAAGAATATTTTTGTTAAAATGCCCTTGGAAAATCTCACCTTCTTCATGTCCTTTTATAGACCTGAGAGTATCGTAAAAATCATGCAATTGGGAATAAACAAAAATGAATTTACAACAAATTGAACCTGATATTTTTATCAGCGCCCAAATTAGCATAGAAAATATTAAAACATTAGCAGAAGCTGGTTTTAAAACAATTATCTGTAACCGCCCCGATCATGAGGAACCTCATCAACCTGCTTTTTCGAGCATTAAAACGGTCGCAAATAACTATGGCATAAAAGCCTATTACCTTCCCATTTCGCCTCCGACCATAGAAAAATCAGATGTTGAAACCATGCAAACAATTTTAAAAACAACCTCTCTGCCTCTCCTTGCCTATTGCCATTACGGAACGCGTTCGCTGCATCTTTATCGTTTAGCATGTCTTGAATCATAGGTTTCATAGGCTTCCCATCCACTCTAAAAGATGAAGATTCTTAAATTCATACAGATCTGTACATGATAATCTGTCAGCAATCTTTGTCTTGTACTCCCCACTCAGGCTTCCTACTTCATAAAGCTCTTTGATAAAGTGATCAACTTTTAAAATAAAAAAGTCATCGATTTTAAATTTTATGAAACTCTAAGGTTAAAAGCGCAAGAAATTAAAAAAACAGTTCTTCTTTTTCTTCTCATCTCTTCTTGCAAAAGATTCTGTATCCTTATTCATTTACGATTCATCATGAATTTTAACGGATCAGAAAGAAACAAGCAGTAAAGTTTTAATTGACAACAAAAGCCATACAATTAACTTTGCAATAACTTTGAAAAAGACAATGCCTCAATCAGATCTTCAGATATTCGATTCTCCCTCTCAACAACGCAAAAAACATATATTCCGTGATGTTTTGGAATATATATTTGTGATGATCATTACTTTAAGTGCTATTTTAACAGCTCTTCTCTCTTTTTCAGATAAACTTAGAGCATATTTTTAAAAGTAAGCAACCGATCCAACTTGGATAAGGGTTGAACTGTCTTTAAAATTTCTTTTGCTTTTTTTTCATCACGGTGCATTTGTGCAATCAAAGGTTCAAGTCCATCAAATTTTTCTTGTCCGCGCAAAAACTTGAAAAAAGAAACGGTACAGCTCTCCCCATAAAGGTCATCATTAAAGTCAAATAAATAGGTTTCCAAAAGGGGGGCCCCATCTTTAACAACCGTTGGACGACAGCCAAAACTTGCAACCCCATCATATAAAATACCGTTGGCACGACGCAAACGCACCGCATAAACACCATGAGCCAAACAAACTTGAGGAGGTAACATCTGATTAGCGGTAGGGAATCCCAAAAGACGACCAAGTTTGTCGCCTTGAATAATATTGGAGCATACCCGATAGTGATAGCCTAACAAATGAGCGGCTTTGTCCACTTCTCCTTGTGAAAGAAGTTGCCGAATAAAACTAGAAGAAATGATCAACGATTGTGAATCTTGAGAATGAGAAACGCTAGGAACTTGCACGACCTGAAATCCAATTTCTTCTCCTCTTTGGCAAAGAAGGTGGACATTTCCACTTTTCTGATGACCGAATTGAAAATTTTCGCCTGTCACCACAACAGAAACATCAAAAGCTTCCTTTAAAATCGCCTTGATAAATTCATCCGCTGAAAGAGCAGCAAACTGAGCATCAAAGGGCTGTTCAATCACGCCATCAAAGCCCAGAATTTTAAAAATTTCAGCTTTTTCAGCCGCCTCTGTCAAACGATAGACAGGTACTGAACGTTGAAAAAAACTTCTTGGATGCGGTTCAAAAGTTAAAACAACAGCGGGTTTCTTTTTTATCCGTGCAAAATCAAGTGCTTTTTGCAACACCCCCTGATGCCCACAATGAACACCATCAAAATTTCCAAGTGCCAACACGGCTCCCCGCCAAACTGAGGGAAAGGTATGAATTCCCTGAAGACGCAAAAAATTAGCCATTACTGAAGTGCCCACATGATTGCTTGTGGCCTATAACCATAACGTTCGAGAGAAGAATGCAAAGCTTGCTTATCGACCACACCATTTTGCATATAATCATAACGATGAATCCCCCCCATAATATAAAGAGCATCAAGACCAAACTGAGCCGCCCCTTTAATATCCGTCAAAAGACCATCACCAATCGCTAAAACTTTAGTTTTTTCTACTATTCCACGCATTTTTTGGAGTTTTTCAAAGGCACACTCATAAATAGGTGCATGAGGTTTTCCAGCAATACGGACTTCCCCTCCTAATTGTTGATAAAGACGTGCCAATGCGCCGGCACACCAAAATTCCTTATTCCCATAATGGACAATCACATCTGGATTAGCACAAATAAACGGTAAATTCCGCGCCCTTATGCGACGAAACATCGCCTCATAAGCAGAGGGTTCTTCCTCCAAATCTTCGAGAAAACCGCTACAAACGACAACAGAAGCCTCTCTCTCTTCAACAAATTCACACGTCAATCCTTCAAACAACACCAAATCACGTTGAGGACCAATGAAAAAAATTTTACGCGGTGCAGCACAAATGAGATCCCGCGTGACATCCCCTGACGTGATAATGGCATCATAATAGTCACGATGAACATTCATGCTTTGTAATTGGGCAGCAACATCTTCCCAGAGTCGAGGAGAATTGGTCAATAAAATGACCGTTTTTCCCATTTGTCGAATTTTATCCAACGCTTTCAACGCTGGTTCAAATGCCTGTACACCATTATGCACAACACCCCATACATCACAAAAAACAGCATCATAACGTTCTATAACAGTCTCAATATGGGTAAGTTCATTCATGGTGCACCTATCTCTATTTGTCATTGATCAAGCTGTTTTTTACTTCAAAACTACTTAGCGAAAGATAAGACTTCTGTCATCTGCTTTCTCAAACCATACCCCAACTTTACATCATTTATTAAAAGTCATAAGCAATGATAAAATAAATAAGGGATCAAAAGCCCGTGAAAAACATTCAAGTTTTTATTTGGACAATAAACGGATAAGAACCCCAAATATCTCTTCTTATTTGATTAATAAGTAGAATGAGCAATAAAAACACTTAAAGATAAAGAATAAAATATTTCTTCCTCTCAAACGCAAAAATTATCGGAATATTTTGAACTGACAGAGGATTAGAACTATGCGCCATTGTACATCTTTTTTTCAGGAAAGATAAAAACATAGCGTTTATCCTATCCATAGAAGCTTTCCCTTGCTACACATCACGCAGCACCATTCATGAAATGAAAACGAGCCTTGAGAAAGATTTTTTTAAAACAAGCAGCTGAAGTGACAAAAATCCAATCTATTTTGTTTTTGTGTGTTGCATGAGGGGTATTCATTCGTGAAAGCTTTTCCCTCTCATCATAATATCTCAACCACATAAGAAAAACCATTTTGGTTATTAAAAACCTCTTTAGCTCTCCCCTAGGGAGCTTAATTTTAAACTCCACGGGATTTGTTGCTCCCTTCACCAAATGCAGGGCTGATGGCATAATTGTGATGAGCGATAAAAAATTGAAAAGAAAACAGCCTTTTATTAAAAAAGCTATCCGTCTCAAGAAAAACGATTTTTATTGCCAAGCTCTTAAAATTACTTTATGAATGGAGGTGTTTTAGTCGCATACGCAGCGACCAATAGGGCTCTAAAACCCGAAAGCTAAAATAAAAATTTACTCCGCTTTGCGGATATCCCGGAATTCCGGGAGATTTTGTTATGTCCAAGTGCTGTAAGCACTAAAAGCAAAATGCTGATTTAGCTTCAGTTTTAGACTCCCGGAATACCAATGCGAGGGCGCTCGCAACCGGAGGGGGCAAATGCAAGCTCAGAACCTTAATATTGATCTTTTTGTTGGTTGTTGGCAAAAAAATTCGCTTGAAGCGAAAAGTGTTGGGAATGTCTCAAAAAACATTAGGGGACGCTTTAGGAGTAAGTTTTCAACAAATTCAAAAGTATGAAAAAGGCTTAAATCGTGTAAGCGCAGGACGTTTAAAGGAAATCTCCGATATCCTAAAAGTTCCGGTTTCCTTTTTTTATGCGGATATCATCACAAAAGAAAACACCTCATACCATCATGAAGAAGTTGCATCAAGCAAAGAGGAATTTTTGCTTTTAAAAAGTTTTAGAATTCTTACCTCTGCCAAACAGAAAGCTATTTTAAAATTAATTTCTGATCAAAATTAAAACGTTTTAAATGATACATTAATCTGCTTTCTATTGCTAAAAACAAAGCCCTGCAATTTATATCACAACGCGTTTTTTACAAGTTCTCCTTGATTGACTTCCTATGATATGAAACACAATATTTTCTTTTCATAAGCCTTCAAGCCGCTTCATCAATATTTCTCTGAAAATATCTCGCAACACATCATGGAAAGAATGCTCTCATTGAGCCATCATGAAAACAATTTATGATACAAGCCTTAAATATTAAGTGACACTTCTTTTAACTGTTCCAAATTTGAAAAAGTTCTATCCTCTCCACCTCCCCTGTGTTTAAAAGGACCAGCTTATCTAATGTCTTGTCTAACAGTTCTACTTGGGCTAATATTCCCATCCCACAAAGAACAATGTTCCATAAGACTCTACGAGCAAAAACGTCCTAAAAAGTTAACTTCCTGCGCACCTTTAAGCACAAAAAACCTTCACTCCAGTCCAGCCTGTAAATAATGCAAGAATCCAGCTTTTTAAGTGAGCACATCAACTTGGGTTTATTTTATATCACCACCCTCAAAGAACAGCATTTTATGAGACTGTAAGGTTTGTCCTAATCTCACACATTTTTGCAATAAACATCACGTGAATATAACAAGACCAATTATTGGCTTGCAAAGGGGTTATCAGATCCATGATCTCGTCGCCATTTTGAAGGTTCGGTGAAGTCGCTTGACCAAAGACCAATCTTGTTGTTACGTGCTTTTTCCTCTGCATGATGGTACTGTATTGGAATGGGATTTTTACCCTCCTTTGAGAGTACCAACATCCCTTCTGTAAGACCGGACTCGGCTAAATCAACCCCTTGAACAAAACATTGCGCATAATAAACACCATTGTGCATAAAAGCCCGCTTACAAGATAAATCCTGATCAAGTGTTTTGGTGACAAGCCAAGCCATTGTAACCACACCACAGGGCCATTCTTGATCCTTTAATTTTGCTTTTTGGCGAAGTGCGCATGTGTCCACACCATAAAGACGAATATCACGGGTCATATGGGATCGCCAAGATTGTGCAGAAGGCGTCAATAGTTTAAATGTAACCCCACTGGTAACCGATGCCCTCCCATGAAAAACAACGGTATTATTTGCACCATCCCTTGATGCAATACTCTTCTGCCGATCAAGCGCTGGTTCATTTTTTTCTAATGACTGGTTTGTGATCAATTGACTTAAATTTTTTTCTTCTCGATAAAGATCAACAATATCTTGGATATCTTGCGTTTTTAATGTTTCAAGAAAACTGAAATCTATTTTATCTTTATATTGGCTTAATCCCCACACTATGGAACCCATAATGTAAATAATAACAATCAATTTAAATAGCATCTCTTAACACGCTCGCTCAAAAAATTCATTGTTTTTTATCCTTTCACATTATTTACTAGCAATCCCCTTGTTTTTAAAGAAAAAATCGAAATACCTGTGTTACACATTAACTACATTTTGTAAAGAATAATATTTTTTCTTGCCGTGTTTTAATATTGTTGTCCTAACCATAAACACAACTTAAAATTGCCATTTTCATATAACACAATCTCAGTTTGAAAAGACTTCTGTCTCTTTAAGAAAAGCGTTTGAGAGTGAAAAAATCCACGATCAAGACTTTAAAAACAAAAAAACGAGGAGTTTAAACTGTCAAAAATAACAGAATTCTCCAGTTGTTAGAGGCAATGAAATGTCGACAGGTGAACAAATATTGTTTGTTAAAGAGAGGTAAAATGACAGATAATAGATTTCAAAACATCATTTTTATCGTGACCATGCTGCTTTTTACAGCAGTATTTTTGTCCGATCTTTCTTATGCTGCTTCTGCTCATAATGGAGGTGGTCTAGGGAATCTTGATGGTGTTTTAGGCAACATTGTCACAATGATGACGGGTCCAACAGCAAGACTCATTGCCATTATATGTGTTGCTGCTGTGGGTATTGGCTGGATGTACGGCTTTATTGACTTACGCAAAGCAGCTTACTGTGTTCTGGGTATTGCGATTGTTTTTGGGGCTCCTGCCCTCGTCACAAAACTAGCAGGTACAGCATAAATGAACGAAGATACCCTTTTCTTGGCCTGTACACGGCCGGCCATGTTTGCTGGTGTTACAATGGAAGCCATGGCGCTCAATGTCATGGCAACGTCCATTCTCTTTATTTTGACCAGTGATTTTACCATGTTTGGTTTAGGCATTGGGATGCACTTTATTTTACGTGAAGTGACAAAATATGATCACAACCAATTTCGCGTATTATTTGCGTGGCTCAATACAAGAGGAAAACAAAAAAATCTCAGCCGATGGGGAGGAGGTTCTACCTCCCCCTTACGCCTTGTGCGCACTTATAAGGAACTACGCTGAAGGAATAAAACCGGTGAAACAGATGTCAATGATGAAACGGGAAACTTTGCCTGAAGAATATATTCCCTATATACGCTACATCAATCAGCATGTCATTGCTTTAAGTTCACGCTGTTTAATGGTTGTGATGGCTGTTGAAGGTGTCAATTTCGACACGGCAGATGTTGATCAACTCAATTCTTTACACAACCAATTAAACACTCTTTTAAAAAATATCGCAGATGAACGGGTTGCTTTATATTCTCACATCATTCGCCGTCGTGAAACAATTTACCCAGAGGGCCATTTTCTTTCATCTTTTGCAACAACATTAGATGAAAAATACAAAAAGAAAATGGTTTCGCAAGAGCTGTATCGAAATGATCTGTTTATTTCACTGCTTTGGAATCCCGCAGCGGACAAAACACAGCAATTAGCTTCATTTTTTCAACGCTTGAACAAAGCAAAAAAAACACAATCTGAACCTGACGCAGAAGCTATTCGTAAACTCGAAGAGTTAAGCCAAGATCTCATGCAAGGTTTAGAAGAATATGGAGCCCGTCTCCTATCAATCTATGAGCATGAAGGACTTTTATTTTCCGAACAAAGTGAATTTCTCCATCAATTGGTGGGAGGAAGACGGGAACGTATTCCTCTTACATTTGGCACCATTGCTTCAACGATTTACTCAGATCGCGTTATTTTTGGGAAAGAAATCATCGAAATTCGCCATGAAAGCAATGAGCGCTTTGTCGGCATGTTTGGCTGGAAAGAATATCCTTCTAAAACACGTCCAGGAATGACCGATGGTTTGCTTACGGTCCCCTTTGAATTCATCTTAACACAATCGTTTGTTTTTAAGAGTAAAGCGGCCGCCAGTGCCATTATGAACCGCAAGCAAAATCAAATGATTAATGCAGCCGACCGTGCGAGCTCACAAATTGACGCACTGGATGAAGCCTTGGATGATTTAGAGTCAAACCGTTTTGTTTTGGGTGAACATCATATTTCTTTAGCCGTTTTTGCGGATCACCCCAAAATATTGACGGAGAACTTATCAAAAGCACGTTCTCATTTAACCAATGGGGGTGCCGTTATTGCCAGAGAAGATTTAGGGTTAGAAGCCGCATGGTGGGCACAATTACCTGGAAACTTTAGCTATCGTGCGCGTTCAGGCGCCATTACCAGCAGAAACTTTGCAGCTTTATCGCCCTTCCATTCTTTTCCCGTTGGCAAATTGAACGATAATGTTTGGGGAGCTGCTGTCGCATTGCTCAAAACACAGGCTGGTTCACCTTACTATTTTAATTTTCATTATGGTGATCTTGGAAACACGTTTGTTTGTGGTCCATCGGGATCTGGTAAAACAGTGATTGTTAATTTTCTTCTTGCACAATTACAAAAACACAATCCAACCATGGTTTTTTTTGACAAAGATCAAGGAGCGGAGATTTTTGTCCGTGCTGGAGGTGGAAAATATAAACCTCTCAAAAATGGACAGCCCACCGGTATCGCCCCCTTAAAGGGCATGGAATATAATGAAAAAAATAAAATCTTTCTTCGTCATTGGATTTTAAAGCTGGTGACCAGTGAAGGGCAAATCGTGACCGAAGAAGAGCGACAAGATATCGCCAAAGCCATTGACTCTTTAGAAAACTTACCCCCAACACAACGCTCTCTTGGTGCCCTTCAACTATTTTTTGACAACACATCCAAAGAAGGGATTGCCATACGGCTACAACGCTGGATTAGAGGCAATGATTTAGGATGGGTTTTTGACAATGATCAAGATGATCTTAATTTAAATGCACAGTTTATTGGCTATGACATGACCGATTTCTTAGACAACGAAGAAATTCGGCGCCCCTTGATGATGTATCTCTTTCACCGCATTCTTGATCTGATTGATGGACGGCGCATCATCATTGTCGTTGATGAATTTTGGAAAGCTTTAGAAGATGATTCATTCAAGGCCTTTGCGCAAGATCGGCTCAAAACAATCCGTAAACAAAATGGTATGATGCTCTTTGCAACCCAAAGCCCTAAAGACGCTTTAAACTCCACAATCGCACATACCATTATTGAGCAATGCCCCACCCAAATATTTTTTCCCAATCAAAAAGCAAATTACAATGATTATGTTGAAGCTTTCAAACTTACTGAGCGTGAATTTGAACTGATACAGTCAGAATTAAGCAGAGAATCCCGCCGTTTCCTCGTCAAGCAAGGACAAAGTTCCGTCGTTGCAGAACTCAACTTACGCGGAATGAACGATGAGATTGCCGTTTTAAGCGGCACAACAAAAAATATTGAACTCATGAATGAAATTATAAACGAACATGGCGCAGCCCCTGAAAAATGGCTGCCCATCTTTTATCAAAGGAGAAAAAAACAATGAAAAAATATGGCTTAGTGACACTGTTATCTTTTTCTTTTATTTCTCATGCGCTCTCACAAATGTCTCCCGATGCAGATGAATATTATAAGCAAGCGCTCGAGAATACACAAAAACTCGAGGCTGCAAAATCAGAAACAGCTGAGACCATTTATAAGACGGCAACTGAAACTGCAAAAAAAATTAAAGAACTAAGAGATCAACTTGAACAACTTAAATCAAAAATAGAGGGAACAACAACTGAAACGACAACTGAAACTGCAAAAGAATCCAAACTTGAGGAATTGCAGAAACTTCAAGCTCTTCGACAAGAGCTTCAAGTAAAAGTTTCTCTTCTTCAAGCCGATCTTCAGACGAGTTCTTTAAAACTTCAGTCTTTAGCTATGATTCAAGCCAGAGATACGAAGACAAAAGAAGAGCTACGTGAAGAAAAGGAGCAACAAAAACATAAAATACTTCAAGCACAATTAAAAGAAAAAGAAGAAAAGCTAAGAGAAAAACTTGAAAGTACTGGTACAGATGTCAGACTATAATTTTCCTACATTTGATAAGTTTTCTCCATTTGCAAGCATTTCTGGGTATATTTTAAAGCCCCTCGACAATGTGATGGACACAACGGTGAGTGGGTTATCTTCTGCTATTTCAGCGCCTTTAAATCTTGCCGCAATCATTTTTATTTTTCTTTATGGCTATAATGTTATGACAGGTCGCGTTGCGCTTTCCATGCATAGTCTTCTCAATAATGTTGTTAAAATTGTTGTTGTAACAACAATGGCAACGAATGCAGAGACATTTAATAGTTATGTCAAAGATATTTTCTTCAATGACTTGTCCAACGCTATTGGGAATGCGTTAAACAGCAATCCTGCAAACTCCAATGTTTTTGATTATATCTTGTTAAAGACAAGTGACCGCTATCAAGAAGTTTTATACAATGCTTGGTTTTTTGAAAAGATTGTTGTAGGGCTTCTTGGTTCTATCATGCTTCTGGCTGTCATTCTCTTTTGTATAGGTGGCTTTATTGTCCAAATATTTGCCCAAGTTGCACTGGTCATGATTATAGGTCTTGGACCTCTGTTCATTAGTTTATATTTGTTCAATGCAACGCGAAAATACACCGATGCGTGGATTACAACTTTGGTTAATTTTACCATTTTACAAGTTCTCGTCATCATGCTTGGAACAATTATATGTCAAGTGATCATACAGGTTCTCACAGTTCCCTATGAATCAATCTACGTTCTTTTCCCCCCTGTCATCGTCATTTCGATCATAGGTGTTATTATCTTCCGAGCGCTTCCTGGTATTGCCACAGCGCTGGCCTCTGGCGGACCGTACTTTAGTGCTGGTGTCTCTTCAGGAGGACAGATCTTCACAATGCTTGCCAATAGTGCAAGAGCGAGTGGGAATGCGGTCAAAAGTGCTGCTTCACAAATTTCAGGAGCTGCCGGTAATGCTGCGAAAGGTGCAGCAGGCGCGGCAGCAAAAGCAGGAAGATCTGGAGGTGGTCGTGGTCGGTTTTAAGATAAAGCACTTACTTAAAAGAAGAAGCATTTTGGTTTTTGCTTTGCGTGCGCCCTTTGGCGCACGCACCATGATCTTATTCCATGAAAGACTTAACATCTTAGGCCTTACAACAATCTTGCCTCCCATAAACTTGTAAAAGTGTTCAAAATAAAAGGCTCTCATGCGTTGTATTCCAAGATATCTGTGAGTTCAAAAAATGAAACGAAAACTAACTTTTGTTATGATCCTAACAATCGCGCTTTCCGGCTGTGCTTCTTTGAGTGGCCCCAAAAAACCACCACGCTGTAATGGCAAACAGACACGTGCTTTAAATAAGGACAAGTGGAATTGGGACAACAAAAACGTTGCCCACCTAGAAAAGGCCGTACATCCTGTTAGCACCCCCATCATTCTGAATACTTTGGAAAGTGAAAAAGCAACAGCCAACTTAGCAATTCACCCAGCTTTATTAAAGCCGGCTATTCATAAAGCACGATCTGACAAAACTGTAGAGGTTCCGCATGAAAAGTGATGCCCTTGAAGAATATATAAAAGAAGCCCGCTCATTTGATATTGATCGCATGCATGGCATGCGTGTACGGATGAAAATTTCCATGGCTTTAACAGTGCTTTTTGGATTAATGACGATTGCACTGGCTTTGGCTGTCGCAGCTTTAACGCCTTTGAAAACGGTAGAGCCTTTTGTTATCCGCGTTGATAACTCAACAGGCATCATTGATACTGTAAGCGCCCTAAAAGACTCTCCTGATGACTATGATGAAGCGATAACGCGTTATTTTGCCAGCCAATATGTTCGTGCGCGTGAAGGTTTTCAAGCTTCAGAAGCAGAAAACAATTTTCGCTTAGTCTCTCTTTTATCTTCTCCAAAAGAACAAAACCGTTTTGCAAGCTGGTACGCGGGTAACAATCCAGAAAGTCCGCAAAATATTTATCATAACATGATTGCAACGGTCACAATTAAATCAATCTCTTTTATAAGCAAAGATCTTATCCAAGTTCGTTACTATAAAACGGTCAGAGACTTTAATGAAAAAGAAAATATTTCCCATTGGGTTTCAATCTTAAATTTTTCTTACGTAAACGCACATATTTCAACGTCTGATCGTCTCATCAACCCACTTGGTTTTCAAGTATCGGAATATAGATCTGATCCAGAGGTGATAAAATGATCAGACTTTTACAAATAATCTTTTTAATTTTTACGATCACTCAAGGTTTTCACACAGTTTTCTCATTTGCGGAAACAGCGCCTGTCAGTGCCCGTAAAGATAACCGCATCAGATTTGTCAATTATGACCCCTACAATGTCGTACAAATCATTGGCTCCATTCGCTCTTCCGTTCAGCTAGAATTTGCCGATGATGAAGAAGTAACCTATGTAGGAATTGGAAATTCGATTGCTTGGCAAGTTGCGCCAGCTGGTCACTTTGTTTTTCTCAAACCACGTGAAATCCAACCTGTGACCAATTTACAAATCGTCACAAGCCGCCAAGATGGAACACAACGCTCTTATCAATTCGAGCTGCAAATCCGTGAAGGCGATGTTTCAGCCGGTAATGAGACCTATTTCTTGGTCAAGTTTCGTTACCCAGAAGATGAAGCCTTGCGTAAGAAATTAGCCGAAGCAGCAAAAGCCCAACAACGTGAAGAAAACTATGTCAATGACATTTTAAATATCCATGAAGATTTTGGCCCCCGCAATTGGGCTTATGAAGCCCAAGGCTCCTCTCTCATTGAACCTGCTTCTGTCTATGACAATGGAAAAACAACCACCTTTACCTTTTTAGGCAATGTTGAAATCCCCACCATTTACCTTGTAACGCCTGATGGGCAAGAAGCTCTTATTCCTAAATCAATAAAAGGCAACAAGGTTATTGTTCATGCGACAGCGGCACAATTCACGCTACGGCGTGGAAGTGAAGTATTGTGCATCTTTAATAGAAGGTTCGTCCCAAAAGGCATTAACCCTGAAACAGGAACGACATCACCATCTGTACAACGTAAAGTGAACATAGGAAACAGCCATGAATAACGCCGTGGATGAAAAAAACGTTAATGATCGCGATACCATAAAAAATGCTCAAGGGAAAAGTCAACAGAGCAATGTAGGCAAAGCAATTGCTCTTATTATTCTTTTCAGTGTCTGTCTTTATTTAGCCTATTCAACGCTTGTCACAGACAAAACACAACCTACAGAGAAAAAACAATCGATTGAATCTTTAAAAGAAGGAAAAGTTATCAAACAAACAGAACTTTTCCGCCCTGCAAAGCCTACCCCTCCCTCCCTTGAACAGACGCCCCGAAAGAACGCTTTGTTACCCAAAGTCGAGCTCCCAACACCCAACATCAATCAATTAAATTCTGATGATCCACTGCTTGAAGCTGCACAACGTGCTCCTGTATTAGCTTATGCGAATACACAACAAGGCAAAACAGATTCACAAACCAATAACAGCACTTTGCCTCACCAACTGGAAAGCAAGCCTGATGAAACAACACAACGCTTTAATCATCTTCTCAAACCCACGCTGCTTGAAGGGATTCGTGCTTCAAGTCTTGGCAATCGAAATTATATCATCACGATGGGAACTTCTATCCCTTGTATCTTAGAAACAGCCATCAATAGCGATCAACAAGGTTTTGCCAGTTGTATCATCTCCAGAGATATTTTATCCGACAATGGTCGTGTTGTGCTTCTTGATAAAGGGACTCAAATTGTTGGTGAATATCGCGCTGGATTGAAAAAAGGCCAAAAACGTCTCTTTGTGTTATGGAATAGAGCAAAAACCCCCAATGGTATCATTATATCCTTAGCTTCACCAGCAACAGACAGTTTAGGACGCTCTGGAATTGACGGTGATATTGATAATCATTGGTTAGAGAGGATTGGATCTGCACTTCTTGTCTCTCTGATAAAAGATGTAACGAGCTATACCAATAAACGTTTATCAAAAAAACAAGAAAAAGAAGAGACTGAAACAATTTCTTCAGGACAAAACATCGCCAATATCATTGTCGAAAATTACGCCAATATTCCTCCAACCTTATCCAAAAACCAAGGGGAAATGGTGAACGTTTTTGTTGCCCGCGATTTAGATTTTTCCGGTGTTTATAAACTGAAAGTCATCGAAAATAAAAAACAGATTATCAATCGAGCTGTTTCAAAAAACTTTTACAAAAATTCTGCGATACCTTTAGAATGAACCAAACCTTACACACCATAAGCGATGAAACCGTCGCGATTGTTCTGACAAAACTTGAACCCATCAGCGTTTTTTTGAAAGATGAGAATCTTTTCGAAATTGTGATCAATCGTCCCTATCAAGTAATGACAGAAGGGATTGATGGCTGGAAAACAATGGAAGCACCGGCTCTTTCTTTTAATGAGCTTATGGGGATTGCGAAAGTTGTCGCGTCCTATTCCAAGCAAAATATATCAGACAAGAACCCAATACTATCCGCGACTCTGCCAGGTAATGAGCGCATTCAAATTGTCATTCCACCAGCTGTCGAAAAAGACACGATTAGTATGACAATTCGTAAACCATCATCACAGAGTTTTTCTCTCGAAGAGCTCGCTCATAAAGGTCTTTTTTCGCACTGTGAGCAGGTCTCTTTCACACCATTGAATGATTATCATTCTCGTTTTAATGAACTCAAAGTCATTGAGCATAACTTAGCCAATGCCTACTGCGATAAAGACTTTGTTTCCTTTTTAAATCAAGCTGTAAAATGCCAAAAAAATATTTTGATTGCGGGAAAAACCGGTTCGGGGAAAACAACATTATCAAAAGCATTAATTGCCAAAATTCCCCAAGACGAGCGTATTATCACCATTGAAGACACCCAAGAATTAGTGATCCCGCACCCCAACCATGTCTCGATGATCTATTCAAAAGATGGACAAGGCTTAGCTTCTGTTGGCCCCAAAGAATTGCTTGAATCATCTTTACGGATGCGTCCTGATCGTATTCTTTTGCAAGAACTTCGAGATGGTACAGCCTTTTATTATATCCGCAATGTCAATTCAGGCCATCCAGGATCCATTACAACAGTCCATGCCTCAACAGCCCTTGCTGCCTTTGAGCAAATGACCCTTCTAGTCAAGGAAAGTGAAGGAGGGGGTGATTTAGAGCGCGATGATATTCGAGGTTTATTGATCTCAATGATTGATATCATCATCCAATGCAAACGGGTTGAAGGAAAATTTAAGGTCACAGAAATTTATTATGATCCCTTCAAACAACGAAACATCTTTGGAGGTGACTAAAACAAGATCATATCGGTTGAAGGCTCTTTTAAAGCAACGATTGGACATACATTGCACACAAAAGGAAAAATGCATGAAAACCAAAGCAACAGAAAACAGAGAAAACCTTTTATCGATGACAGCGAAAGACTTAAAACAACGCCGCCAAGCCGTTGATTTCGCGATCAGCACCCATACGATAGAAGGAATAACGCTTCATTACAAAACACTGAAAATTTTAGAAGAATACGCAAAGGGGACTATTTCGCTCGAGGAATTTAATACTCTCATGGACAACACAACATTATAAGGAAGCAGCGATGCCCAAAGCAAAAGAAAAAACCAAAAATATATCTCAACCCTCCCCCCATAATTATCTCTATCTAGGGACCCAAATACTCAAAAACAAATATGGAGAAACAAATTTAGAACGCTTTCGGGAAAAATGTTCGGATGATATAGGAAAAGGATTAGAAAGGCTGCGGAGAGAATCTCTGCCAGAGCATTTTGATTGCTCTTATCTATCCTATATCCATCGCATATTTTTTAAAGAAACATTTGAGTGGGCTGGGAAATTCCGCTCTACGCCCTTCACATTTTCAGACGAAAGCGTTGCCGCCATGCCAGAAATGAAAAGAACAGAATGGCATAATACTTTTGCAAGCGATAATGAGATTGAAGAAGGCTTAAAAAAATTAGAGGAAACGCTTGCCGAAAAAGATAATTTGAAAGGCTTAACGCGCAAGGATTTCATTTCTGAAGCCGTTCCACTCTTTGTCTCTCTCAAGAATATACACCCATTCGTAGATGGCAATGAACACGCAATACAGTTCTTTTTTGAAAATCTTGCCAAAGGAGCAGGCCATCGACTTGATTTTTCACTCGCAACACAAGAACGCATGATGACGGCCTATACCCAAGCCGCACACTATGGCAATGCAGAACCGATGAGAGATCTTTTTGAAGATATCTCTCATCCAGAAAAAATATGTCTTTTACAAGAATTTATGAACAACATGAAAAAGAGCGGACGCGATGTAAATGGTCGTCTTGTTATGGCTGCAAAGGAAGATGAAACCTACACCGGCCTCTATAGAGGGGCTCTTTTTGACAGCTTTATGCTTGATGTAGAAGGGACTTACATTATCGGCAGCAAAACAGATCTGACACGAGAACAACGAAAAACATTAAACCCCGGTGATAAATTGACCTTTACAGCCCCTAAAATCGAAAAGCTTGAAAAAGTTCTCATTCCAGAAGCAAAATTAGCCCCTTTGACAAAAAATGAAAGGGCTGAAAAGGTTGCAGAAGATGCCTGTGTCCAAACAGCACGAAAGCAAATTCAAAAATTGGCAAAAATTGTTTATGGCAACGAAAAAACATTAGACAAACAAATGGTCGCGATTATTAAAAATCCAAGCTTAGGTCAACAGCTTGCCAACCAGATTGAAAAGACACCAGACTCTGTTGCTCATCTTGCAGGTTTTGATTTATGTGGATTCCAAAATCAGGCACGTGCAAACGCTAAAAATCATCTTGAGATGCTTTGTACTGCCGTTGCAAATTTCATGCATGCTGTAAAACATGCCGAGAAGGAAATTTCTCAAGAACATGCAACAGAACAAGCACGCCGTGCAAAAACAGTAGAAATGCCAAGTCAAAGCTTGCAAAATCTTTTTGCCTTGCCAAAAGAATTACAGCAAGAAGCTTTAGCAAAAAATCCTGAACTTCAAAAAGAGCTGACCAATCTTGTAAAAAACATCAATAGTCGTCTCTCAGCAAATGAACATAAAGCTGTCAAAAATAATGATTATGAAACACTTGCTCAAAGCATTGGTGTTTCAGAACAGAAAGCCAAGCAAATTACACAAACCATTAAGCAAGTCAAAGAAGTACACCAACAAGCTTGCACACGTACGGTCAACCGTTCAAATGTGCTCGCTATGGCCAGCTAAGAATGGATCAAACCTTCCTCTTTCATGAGAGAAGAGCGCATAAACGAAAACGGGTCAGCGTTCTCTTGCGCCTTTGCAAAAAAAGAGTCTTGCACCCCTGAAAAAAGAGCATTTCACAGCATATTCTAAAGCGGATTGAAAGTAAAATACAATGAAATATACCAAGACACAAATGGTCCTTATTTTAACCCCGATTGCTTTGGGTGCTTTAACGATATTCTTTGTCCCTCATTTTTTGTTGCTAATAACAAATGGCCTTAAGAGCGATCAAATGTATTGGACCCTTCGTTCAGAGCCTTTATTAGTCTTAGCACTAACAGCTGCTGTTTCATTGTTGTATAGTCTCTCGCAAAAACTGCACTTGCGTAAAATCATTACTTTTGTTTCCTTTGCCTTTTTTGGCACCATTGCCCTTTACTATATTGGAGGAGAAATAAAACGTTTAAGTCCCTATGTTGGCCAACAAGGAATAACGTGGAGCTATGCACTTCAATTCATGGATCCCATGGTTATCTTTGGCATCATCATTGGAGTTTTTTTTTCCATCATTCAATTCATCACAACCTCTCCCCCTAAAAATAGGGTCAAGCGTGCCAAAAAAGGTGTTTTTGGTGAGGCCGCATGGATGAATTTAAGAGAGGCAGCAAAAATCTTTCCTGCCAATGGGCAAATTGTTGTGGGGGAAAGATACCGAGTTGATCAAGATAACGTGTGCAAAATTCCCTTTGCACCTGGCAATAAAACAACATGGGGAAAGGGTGGAACAGCCCCTTTACTAACCTTTAATCTTGATTTTGGTTCAACCCATATGATCTTTTTTGCTGGTTCTGGTGGTTATAAAACCACAAGCACAGTGGTCCCTACATGTTTAACCTATCCAGGCTCTGTTATTTGTCTTGATCCTTCAACAGAAGTTGCCCCAATGGTCAAATTTGCGCGTCAAAAAATGGGCAATAGAAATGTTATTGTTCTCGACCCGAATTCACTTTTAACAAAAAATTTTAATGTTATCGATTGGCTTTTAGATGACAGCGTCCCACGCACACAACGTGAAGCGAATATTGTAAGCTTTTCCAAATTGCTTCTTACAGATAAAAAATCTGACAATTCTTCAGCGGAATATTTCTCGACACAAGCCCATAATCTTTTAACGGCTCTTCTTGCTCATGTTATATTTTCTGATGAATATGAAGACTATGAGCGCAATTTAAAAACATTGCGTAGCATTCTCTCTCAATCAGAAACAGCCGTTGTCAATCAATTACGCATGATTCAAGAAACAACCCCTTCTCCTTTTATTCGCGAAATGGTGGGTATTTTTACAGAAATGGCAGAACAAACCTTTTCAGGCGTCTATACAACCGCCTCAAAAGACACCCAATGGCTTTCTTTATCCAATTACGCAAATCTTGTCTGCGGTGATGATTTTTCCTCCTCAGATATCACAGATGGCAATACAGATGTTTTTCTCAATCTCCCCGCCAGCATTTTGAACAGTTATCCAGCGATAGGGCGTGTGATTATTGGTGCCTTTCTCAATGCCATGGTTACAGCAGATGGTAAGTATAAAAAGCGTGTTTTATTTGTCTTAGATGAAGTTGATCTTCTAGGCTATATGAATATTTTAGAAGAAGCGCGTGATCGTGGACGTAAATACGGAACATCCTTAATGCTTTTTTATCAATCTTCTGGTCAGTTGGTCAATCACTTTGGAGAAGCAGGAGCACGTTCATGGTTTGAAAGCTGCTCCTTTGTCAGCTATGCTGCCATTAAAGACCTTCAAACAGCGAAAGACATTTCAGAACGTTGTGGTCAAATGACCGTTGAAGTCACCGGAACAAACAAATCAAGAGGTTTATCTTTAGGCAAGAGCTCTTACAACATCAATTACCAACAAAGAGCTCTTATTTTACCTCACGAAGTGATTCAAGAAATGCGTCAAGATGAGCAAATTATTCTCATGCAAGGACAACCCCCTCTGCGATGTGGTCGCGCCATTTATTTCAGAAGAAAAGAAATGTTAGCCGCAGCGGCAAAAAACCGCTTTGCCCCGCAAAAGAAAAACTAACTCCCATGATAAGATACTGACAAAAAATAACAACAAAAAGCATATATTCTTGTTTTTTTAAAAAGCCTACAAACGAAAAATCTCTCTGCCGCCATACAAGAAAACAGAGTCAAAAAGCCCGTGATTTTTTCTTTTTACATTTTATGCTTCGTTTTATCAGTGCCCATAGTTTTTAAAAAGTCTTTGATAAAAAACGTCCATACACCAAACCAATATCAAAACCAATAAATGCACTTGGAACAAGCATTGATTTTTCCCAAAAACATTCAAGGGATACACCAAAATGAATAAATCATTCTTATAAAAGCTTTTCCCCCTTTACGATATCATAACGTGTTCTATTTTAACGACTAAGCGCTGAAAAAGCGCCTTTCTTTCTCACCACAGAAAGATTTCCCCCTCTTATGGATCTTAAAGAAGCGCAATACAATAAGAGTAAAAACACCAAGTAAAAAACATTTTGTTTTAAATACAGACCAACAAGATGTCCACAGAGACCAAGAAGAAAAATATTATGGAGTAAAATTCTTGATGACAGCTTTTATTCATAAACTTCCCGATCTAAGTGCTGTGTATGAAAAGTCCCAAAGCCATCCGATAATCAAGAGAAATTCTCTCCACCCTATCCGCATCCTTCATCAAAGCGCTCTTGCAAACAATATTAAAGGCAAAATAGCAAAAATCTCAAAAGAATACGCGATGGGGGACTTTCAACATGACCCGCGTTTAAGGCGCGTATCAATCACCACCCTACTTTCTCAGGAGAGACGATATGTTAGAGCAAAATTATCTCTATAAAGGAACTTCAACCCTAAAAAATAAATATGGCATCAAAAACCCCCAAAAACTGTATGAACGCTGCGCCCATGACACCGCAAAAGAAGCTGTTAATTTTCGTCATGAACCACCACCCCTAAAATTTGACACCGCTTATCTCAAATTAATTCACTGGAGCCTCTTCCACAAAACTTTTGAATGGGCAGGTCAGACCCGCGATACAACCTTTACCTTTGAAGATGGCACCTCTGCCCATATGCCGGCGATGCGTCCCAAAGGCTATGAAGTTCCTTTTGCTGTCGGTCCGCAGTTAAAAAAAGAGCTCAAACAACTCGAAAAAACACTAAGCGAAAAGAACAATTTAAAAGGTTTATCACACCAAGAGTTTGCTGAAAGTGCCGCAGAAATTTTTATGACGCTCGAACACGCACACCCTTTTCGAAAAGGCAATGGGCGCGTCAATCGAATGTTTATGGAAAAACTTGGACAAGCAGCAGGACATACCATTGACTTCTCTTTCATCACAAAAGGACGCATGACAGCTGCTTGTATTGAAGCGATACAACATGGCAATCCCCAACCGATGAAAGATCTTTTTGAAGATATCACACATCCGCAAAAATCCCTTGTTTTAAAAGAATTCATCACCCAGATGAGAAATGCTGGACTGGATGAAATTAACAATCGTGTTGTTGTTGCAGCAAAAGAAGGTGTAACCTATGAAGGCATCTTTAGAGGCACTTCAGCAGAAGGTTTTGTTATGGAAGTAGAGGGGGCTTTCGTCGTCGGGCACAAAGATGATCTTCCCCCAGAACAAATCAAAACATTACAGAACGGCGCCCGCCTCTGCTTTCAAAAAACCAACATTCAAAATGTAAAAGAAACCTTGATTCCACGAGAAACATTAGCCCCTCTCACCCAAGAAGAGTTATTTGCAAGAGTTTCAAATGACGCTTATGTTGAAGCATGCCGAAAAGAAATCGAACATTTATCAAAGACTGTATATGGTAAAGCCCAAGCCTTAAAGACAAAATTGGATATCGTAACGGCAGCTCCAAACTTAGGAAATCAATTTGCGGATGAAATTTTAGAAAACCCTCAGTCAATTTCTAAACTTGCAGGGAGTAAAGCTCTAGGCATGAAAAGTCCAAATCGCAGACAAGCCGAACAGACTGCTCCACAACTCAGCCAAGCTCTTAAAAGTTATGCCACAATAACACAGCAAAAAAAAGATGAAGTTCTAGAGCAACACCAGAGAGAACAAAATCGCCTGAGCCACGTGGTTGAGAAACCTGGAAAAAATTTACAAAACCTTTTTTCCTTATCAGAAGAACAACAAAGGGAAGCTTTATTGCATTCTCCAGCACTCCGACAAGAACTCCATACCTTTTCACGCCAATTACACAATCGTCTCTCCTCAGAAGATCGTAAAGCCATACAAGAAAGAGATCATACAAGATTGGCTTGTCTTCTTGGGACATCGGAAAGCAAAGCCAAAGAAATTGCACAGACTGTCAAGAACACCCAAGAAGCACACTGTCAAGTTCGCAGCTTGAAAGTTAGTCGCTCCTCATCGCTGGCACTTACGGGCTGAAAACGCGCACCTTTTTGCCTTCCAACAAAACGCTTGGTCCCAATCACTTCATCTCCCCCTCACTTCATCTCCCCCTCACTTCATCTCCATTGCACGCACCAATTGTTTTAGAATATTACAAAAAAATAGTCCTAAAAATTGATCCTATAATTTATTATAACTTATTGATAAGATTTCACAAAAAAACTGTATAAAAGACATAAATCTCCACTACAAGTCAATATGAATAGCGCGAAATCTTTGGAGGTCATTCAATTTGATATCTTCTTTTGTCAAGATATCAAAAAAGTGGGGAATGCACCAAAGAGGTTTTCTAAAATATTGAAAGGAAACAGCCATGAAAAAAAGCCACCCACAACCACCCCTTCAGAACCCAGACCCCCTCTACGCCCAAGTAAATAAACCAAACAGAAGAAGAGGCGGTCCACGCATCCCAAGCCCAGAAGAGGTACAAGCAGCAAATAGAAGTCAACCACCCCTTCAAGAAGATCCCTACGACATACCGAGGGGGAGAGCAGGTATGCAAGAGTCTTCCCCCTACGACACACCAAGAGGAAGAACAGGTCCCTATAATACGCCCTCTTCTCGACAACCATCAGAAACGGTCTATGCCCCCCAATACCCACTAGGAGGAACGATCTATGCTCCCCAATACCCATTAGGAGCTACCCGTGCAGCCGTTAATAGTGGTGCGAGGGGTTCGCGTGAGCCTTCTCCGGAAAACCCCTCAAATCCCTATGCCGTCGTTAATCTGGCGACAGGTGAAACAGAGTTTCAAGAGCTAAAAAACCCTCTCTATGACTCACCAAGCGGAAGCAATCAAGATCTGCGAGCATCCCCAAAAACCGAGGAATCTCCCTATGCAGAGATTGATCCAAGAACACAGAGCAGACACTCTCCCCAGAAACCAATAGAAACCGTCTATGCAACACTGGGCATGGGGGCTGAAGGCGGACAAGAGTCCCTACAACGTGAAAATCCAATCTACGAAGGCGTTGGCAGAGCAACAACGCCTCCTCCCAGAACCACTAAAGATATGGTTACGTCAAAGCTTTTACAACACGTAAACTTTCAATATGGTGTAAGGGAAACTCAAGAGTGGTGTAGAGTTGTTTACGGTAACGAACATGCCTTGAATGAACAACTTGCGAAGATTCTTGAAGATCCTAAAGGTGCAGAAAAAGTCTTACGCGATCTTGCAGAAAATCCTGAAAGCCCTGCGAAACTTGCTGGTCGGCAACTTCTTGGCGTAAAGAGCCCCGATCGTAAAGAGGCCGAAGACGGTTTTCCTCCCCTTTGCGCAGCTCTCGAGAGACATATCCATACGACACAAAAGCTTCACAAACAATTTACGCGTGAGCTCGAAAAAGGCCAAAAACGCGAAAGTCCGGAAGGAAGCCCTGAACACAGACATCACCATCACCATCACCATCATCATCGTCACGCAAGAGGACAAGAAGAGAATAGTCCAGAGCGCAGCCCACAACGGCAAAGACACGGGCAAGAAAAAGGGATGGCTTATGCCATGTAAGGGGAGCATCAATATAAAAACAGATCAATTTTTGTTTTTCATATAATCTCTTTTGCAGTAAGTTCCTTGGCGCAAATCGTTTCCTTACGGTTGCGCCAAGAATTGTTTTAAAATGGTGCAAAAAATAGTCCTAAAAGTGGATCCTATTATTTATTGTAACTCATTGATAAGATTTCATAAAAAAACTGTATAAAAGACACAAACGTTCGTTACACTGACTCCGAATAGCGCGAAATCTTTGGAGGCCATTCAGTGCGATATCTTTCTTTGTCTCAAAGCAAACAAAGCATAAAAGGCGAGAATGCCCCAAAGAGGTTTTCTAAAAATATTGAAAGGAAACAGGCATGAAAAAACATCAACCACACCCTTCTGCAACTCCAGAAGCCCTCTATGCACAAGTTAATAAACCAAACAGAGGAAACCAGCGCCGACCAAACCCAGAAGACGAAGTTCTATACGCATCCGTGAGCACCGTTGATCCTCTTTCAAGAGGTAGACACCACAATCAAAGGCAACAAGAATCTGAAACCGACTACACAGAAGTTGCTCCCCCAAAACGCGAAGAGGAAGTTCTATACGCATCCGTGAGCAGCATTGATCCTCTTTCAAGAGGCGGACGCCATAATCAAAGGCAACAAGAATCTGAAACCGATTACACAGAGGTTTCCCCACAACAAAGAGGAAGATCCTCCCTCACAGCTGATCAATTAACTGTCATACTTTTAAAAGATCCGAAGGTCCAAGCCTATGCAGAAGAGGTCGTGCATTGGAGTTCGGTTGTTTATGGACAAAACAACCTTTTCCAGAGCCACTTGCAAGGCATCCTTACAGATCCTGGTAAGGGAAGAGAGCTTTCAGATCAACTTGCTGAAAATCCTGAAAGCATGGGAAAACTTGCTGGTCGCCAAGCACTTGGTATGAAAAGTCAAGCACGCAAACAAGCTGAAGACGGCTTTAAACCGCTTGTTGATGCCATTGATGGTTATACAAAGGCTGTAGAACAGACAACGGAGAGGCTTTTGCAAACCCCTCAGGCAGAACAAAGACGCCATCACCATCACCATCACCATCATCATCATCATCACGCAAGGGGACAAGAACAGGATAGTCCAGAGCACAGCCCTCACAGGCAAAGGCATGGAATGGCTTATGCCATGTAAAGGGACATAAACATTAAAACAGATCAATTTTTGTTTTTTATTTAATCTCTTTTGCAGTGAGTTTCTTGGCGCAAATCGTCTTCTTACGATTGCGCCAAGAATTGTTTTAGAATGGTACAAAAATAGTCCTAAAACGGTCCTAAAAATGAACCCTGTCATTTATTGTAACTTATTGATAAGATTTCACAAAAAAACTGTATAAAAGACATAAATATCCGTTACTCTGACCTCGAATAGCGCAGATCTTTGGAGCGCATATCAGTTCGATATCTTCTTTTGTCTCAAAGTGATCCAAGCATAAAGAATGAGTATGCACCAAAGAGGTTTTCTAAAACAATTTTTGAAAGGAAACGTGCATGAAAAAAGATCACCCTCACCCTTTTCCATCCTCTTCAATCAAAGAACTCATAGAACTCTATGACAGAGCAGCGGCAGAGGTCTCAGGTGCCTCCCCTCTCCCTAAAGAAACGCCTTCAAAAAGCAAAAGACTATCAACGATACCGGAACAAGATGAGGGAAGACTCTCTGTTTTAGAAGAAGAAACGATTATGGAGACAAGTTCACAGACATCTGTTAGGATAACGAATCCAACAACGCCTCTTTCAAGCACGCGCGCGACCCAAAGACCGCAAGAAGCTGAAACAATACGCACAACAGTGTCTCCACAAGCCACCCAAAGAGCAACAACACGACTCTCAGAAGAAGAAATCTCTCGATTCCTTCCCCACCATTCATTGGTTAAAACCTATCAAGAGGAAATCCAACAATTATCGGCAAAAGCCTATGGCAACCCCAACATTTTACAAGAAAAAATGCTGGAAATTCAAAGAAACCCTCAAGCAGGAGAAGAGCTCTCATGGCGCATGGCTGCCCATCCTGAAAGTATTGCTAAACTTTCCGGTAAAAGCGTGTTGGGCTTAAAAAATCAAGCACGCAGAGACGCAGAAGAGAGTTTTTCCGCCCTCAGTCTCACCATTGAGTGTTATACAGAAGCCGTAAAAGAGGCAAGAGAGAGCCTCTCACAATCTCCAGAGCAAGAACTCAAAAACTATGAACGTCTAATGGGAAAGGCAGCCGTTGCTGAACTTCTAAAAAAACC
The DNA here is from genome assembly GCF_028618525.1 of Bartonella sp. AU55XJBT. The sequence continues at coordinate 56,293 of NZ_JAQITC010000012.1, forward strand.
AGATCATTCTCAAAGGGAAAAAGAAAGTCTTTCAGAAGCAGACATGTCCACTCAAATTCATCAAAATTCAAAAGTCAAAAGACACCATGCGCAAATCCAATATTGGTGCAAAGTTGTTTTTGGCCAATCAGACATTTTGCAATCACAAGTGGAAGAGCTTTTCCAAAACCCCGAAACAATAGAGCAGCTTGCTCAGCAACTGGCTGGAAATCCCAAGTCTATTCACAAGTACGCCGGTCGCAACTTTGCGGGCTTAAAAAATAAAGCGCGCATCCATGCTGAAGCGGGTCTTTCTCACCTCATTGATGCTACTGACAATTATGCAATGGCTGTCGCACAGGTAAGAGAGAGCCTTTTACAAACTCAGCAGACGCAACAAGAACGCCATGAAGCATCTGAGCAAACACAAAGCTTGCAGCAGCAACAAAACGTTTCACAGTCTGCTCAAAATCCTGAACTTTCAGCAGCCACACATGAAAGAGCAACGACCTCTACTCAGCAAAGAGAAAGAGAAACGGATTTGCGTCCTCGCAAAACTACCGCCCCAAAAGCGATGGCTTTTGCCAGCTAAACAGACATAAGTTTTCGCGTTGAATCCAACATCTTGGCGCAACACAAGAGAAAGGTGATTTGCGCCAAGAAAGAGAGAGCGTTGAAACAAAGTTCATTACCCCCACCATTTAATCTAAGCTATTGATAAAAAAGTCTTTAAAGGGTGGTCATAATCTGCATCAAGAGAGTAAAATCGTGTGAGACCGCTCAAGTTTCATACCCTCTCTCATAAAGCCCAAGTGAAAAAGCATAAAACAGAATAAACACCAACACAGTTTGTAAAATAGTCCTTAAAAACAATATTGGAAGAGCTTGAAAGGAGCATGCATGAAAAAAAAACACCCCTCCCCTTTTATCCGCGAAATGATGGAAAAATTTCAACAACAGGCTGAACAATCCCCCACCAGAACATCTTCTCCCCAAGTTTCTCAAAGCGCACAAAACCCATCTGGTCAAAAACGCCCAGAGAACTTACCTCCCTCCCCCAAGATTGCGCCACCGCCTCCCCCACGCGTAAGAGAAAAAACACTAAGCGACGTAAAAATCCAAAAGCCTGAAACCCAAGAGACGCCTCCTCTACAGGCAAAAGTGGCGCCACCAAAACCCCCACGTGCAAAAGAGAGGCAACAACACAGCCCACAAGTTGAATCTTCGCCCTCCCAGCAAAAAAAAGTGGCCCCACCCCCTCCTCCACGCAGGAGAGAAAAAACGCCAACCGACATAAAAATCCAAAAGCCTGAAACCCTCGAGCGCCCCTCCTCGCCCACAAAAACCGCGCCACAAAGACCACCGCGTGCAAAAGATAGACAAGACAGCCCACAAGTTCAAGCCTCTCCCTCCCAGAAAAAAAGAATGGCCCCACCCCCTCCCCCACGCGGAAGAGATAAAACACTAAGCGACGCAAAAATCCAAAAGCCTGAAACCCTCGAGCGCCCCTCCTCGCCCACAAAAACCGCGCCACAAAGACCACCGCGTGCAAAAGATAGAATCCAGCACAAACCAACCGTTCAAAAGGAAGAAAATCCCTATGCAACACCTGCTCCGCAAATACCCCCACGCATGAGAGATAGAGTGCAAAACGGTGCAAAAATCCAAAATCCTGAAACCCTCGCCCCAAGTGTTAAACCCAAAACACCACAGCACAGGACAGTCAGGCAGCAAAGCAGTTCATCCTCACAAGACAGTGGAACCTATGCAGTCCCTCGTTCAAGAAAATCGCATCATAGGAGAGACAGACAAAAAAGCGATGCTGTCGTCCAAAAAACGGCCACTTCACACGCAGCAAGTGAACAATCAAAACGGTCTCAAGAACAAAAAGCCTCTCTTAATACAATGGAAAGAGAGCTCTTGCTCGTAGCATATCAAGAAGAAATACGATTTTTGTGCAAAAAGGTGTATGGTGACCGGCTTATTTTAAACGAAAGAATAGAAGGAATCAAAGAAAACCCCGCTATCGGAGAACAACTCTTATGGGATGTTAAAGAAAACCCTCAGTCTATTTCTAAGCTTGCGGGTCGAAAAGTTCTTGGCATAAAAAATCATGCGCGCAAACAAGCTGAAGATACGCTTCCTAATCTGTGTGAAGCCATTAGCGGTTATGTGTATACTGCAAAATATACAAAAAGTGAGAATATTTCACAAATACTTCACACAGAACAACAACAGCATCAACACGCGCAACAGGAAGAAGCAATCAATTCACACACACAAAATCCGCTCACTTCAGAAAAGAAAATTCAGCCTCTGTCAAATCAGGAAATTGCCCGCAGAGTTCAACAAGATCCATCGGTTCAATATGGTCAAAGAGAAGTCCAATATTGGTGCAAAATTGTTTATAATGATCCATTTATTTTGCAATATAGAATGGAAGATATGCACAAAATTCCAAGGATGGGAGAAGAGCTTGTCTTTCAAATTGAAAAGGATCCGACCTCTTTTGCTCCCCTTGCTGGTAGAAAGGCCCTTGGTATAAAAAACGGCGCGCGCAAAGCCGCTGAAGAAAATCTTTCTACCCTTTGTACCGCCATTAAGGATTATGCTGAGACGATAATCCAATTAAGAGAAGCCATTGTGCAAAACCATCAGACAGAACAACAACAACGCCATCAACCGCAGAGCGATCTCGATAAAAAATTGCAAAAGCAACAAAGCTTATCAGAGCCACCGCAGCTGCCTGAGCGCTCCACAACAAAGCGACGTCAAGAGGTTACTGAAACATCGAGACAAGAAGAGCACCCCCCTATTCGACCACGCAGAGGCGAAACATCAAAAGCAATGGCTATGTCGTAACAGTCTCATCACCATTGGCTTTTCACAGAAAACTTTGGTGCAATTATTTTGCCAAGTTTGCACCAAGGGTGGCGTATAACCTACAGAAAAATTTGAATAAACTCTCCTATGACAAAACGCATTGATAAAATTGCACGATAACATTTCATAAAAATGACCACCCCTGACGGAGTGCCATCATCAACTTGATTACATGCGAAGAGAGTCAAATTTTTCCCATCATTCAAATCGGTACTCTTCTTTGAAGAATGAGAAAACGCTTATAAAAATAACATAAGACAAAAAATGTAAAAAAGAAGCTTTTTAAAAAATAAATATTAAAAACTTGAAAGGAAATATGCATGAAAGACAACACAGAACAGGGTGCCACCTCCCAACAGGAAGAATTGCAAGAACAACACCCTGCAATGAATGCAGCCGTTTTAAAACAAATCAATGAAGAAGCGCAAAATTTCTTTTATCCCAATAGCAAAGTGCTTAAAAATAAATACCGCATTAAAGATAAAGAAATATTGAAAGAACGCTGTTGTGATGATGTAAAAAAAGAAATAATCAAACTGCGCCAAGAGCCCCCACCAGAGCAATTTGATACCGCCTATCTCAAATATCTTCATCACCGCCTCTTTTCTCGTGCATTTGAATGGGCTGGCCAAACCCGCCAAGCACCTTTTACCTTTGAAGATAGCACTGTTGCTTCTATGCCCATTTTGAAGCGAAAAGAATTTACAAAACCTTTTGCGATTGGCAGAAAAATACAAGAGGGACTAGAAAAGTTAGATAAAACACTTGCTGAAAAAAAGAATTTACAAGGCTTATCCCGCGAAGAATTTGTTGAACATGCTGCTGAAATAATGATCGATTTACACCACTTGCATCCTTTCAGAGAGGGCAATAGGCGTACAAAGAGACTGTTTGTTGAAAAACTCGCTCAAGCAGCAGGACATGAGCTCGACTTTTCTGTTGTGAGCAAAAAGCGCAAAGACTTTGTCCGCGCAGCCGCCATGGAACGTGGCGATCCAGAACCCATGAAGCATCTGCTTGAGGATATCTCTAATCCAGAAAAATTGCTCATTTTACAAGAATTCACCAACTCTATGAGAAAGCTTGGAATGGGTGAAAGAAATTATTATCTCGCTGTCGTCGCAAAAGAAGGAGAAACCTATCATGGTACCTATAGAGGCTGTGGAGCCAATGGTTTCATGATGGATGCTCAAGGGACTCTTATCTTGGGAAATAAAAAAGATCTCACACCAGAACAAATACAAACATTAACAAGTGGTGAAACCTTCTCCTTTACAGCATCAAAAGCTCAAAGCCCGCAAAAAACCCAGCAAAAAACCCAGCCCAACACATTGCTTTCAGAAGAAAAAAGAGCCTCTCACACACACGATGAAATAACTGAAAAAAATCGAGACACCCCATCCATTCCAACCAAGAGGAGAGAAAACGCGCATTTTGCCTTATGGGTTGCCCCTCATGCTTTACAGAACAACGTTGAAATTATATCCCAAAGTCTGCAAGAAAAAGAACAAAGGGCTCAATCTGCTTCCTCTATGAGTCAAACACAAAAAGATTTCCAAGAAACCATTTTACAGACCAACAAGACAGCGACAAATGATCAAGTATCTGTCCAAATGACAAAGGAAACAGGCTCTGATCATCAAGAAAGAGCCAAACAACGCCCCCAAAAAGTAATGGCATACTGGGACACAGGGACAAAAACGAAAGAAGAGCGCACACCCGAGCCAATGCAAACATTAAACATGGGTGACGCCCTCTCCTTTACAGCACCAAGCGCTCAACACCAGCAAGAAGTGCTGATCCCCGCCAAGAAAATAGCTCCCCTTACCAGCAACGAAATGGCCACAAGGATAAAAAACAACACATCACTTCAAGCAAGAAGAACAGAAATCGAGACTTTGTGCCAAATCATTTATGGCAATCGACATATTTTACAGGAAAGAATTGAAAGGATTCATGAAAATCAAAGGGAAGGAGAACAGCTTACCGATCAAATTGCCACATCTCCTCAATCGATTGCTCAGTTGTCTGGAAGCAATAGATTTGGCATAAAAAATAACGCCCGCACCAAAGCTGAAGCCAATATTTTTCCCCTCTGTAGAGCCATTGAGTGTTATATCGATATTTTTAAACAAGCAGAAAGAGACATTCTCCATGACCATCACGCCAAACAAAGACGCAGTGAACAGTCGGTCGCAATGCCTAAGGTTTGGATGCAAAATCTGCTTTCCTTGCCAAAAGAACAGCAGCAAGCAACATTATCAAACTCTCCTCAATTAAGGGCGGAAATAAAGAATTATATCAAAAAAATCAATGAACGCTTATCCTCAAGCGAGCATGAAGCGATAAAAGAAAATAATCCCGAAAAGCTTGCGAAAAGTCTTGGCACATCAGCCATCAAAGCAAAAGAGATTCTGGCAATCGTCAAGCAAACAAAAGAGATAGAACATAACATACACTCCATGGATTTTTATGACCACCCATTGAATGAGCGCTCAGCGCCAAACCAGCATCAATCTCTCCCGCATCAAGGGCTCAAGAAAAACACTGAAAAAACAAGGTCGAACTCGCTTGATAAAGAAGCAAATAAAACACAAAAAATAACGGAAAGTATCCATCAAAACCTCAAGAGACAAGAAAATATTTCCTCTCACAAGATGCAGCACGCAAAAGCCATGACTTTCTAAAAATTCATATAAGCTTTCATTTTTTTGCCCTCTCTGGTAAAAAAGATCGCCTTCCCCCTCTGTCTTCATCGGCAAATCAATCGTGCGTCAACAAGATTTGAAAAACATATAAGGAGAAACTTTATTGATTTGCTCAGATTTTATCGCCATCCATGATGCCAAAAATTTAAATAGGCAAGATGCTGTTGAAAGATTACGTCTTGTCATCCTCTGTTGATGGAATCTCTGAAACCGGAATTCCGGCTCATTTGGGGAGAGCATAAAACCGTAAAAGTGAAAAAACTATCACACGCTTTGCCTTAACCTTTTAGCTCAGCCTGACAAGCTTTTAAAAGCATTAAAAGCCCTCTGTCTTTTAAAACATGAAAATTGCGCATTGCTTCACACTTTTATTTGCGTTCTTTTTTATTTGCGTTCTTTAAAATAGGGATCACATCCCTCACGTAAAACACAATGCCATTGGATTGCAGGCTTCATAAACATTACTCCCCTAAAGAGAAATGATCATTCTATATCTCAGAACTTTTATGACATCACTTCCATATTCCAATTTGAAAAAGAAATTTTAATGATTTTATGGCAACAATAAAAATTGTAAGGCAACAATAAAACAAGGAGCATGTTAAAAGTCTTCACGCAACCATTGTTGACAGAAAGACAAACACCGTCGTAAAACGCTATACAAATATATTCTTGTATGGGTATACAGATCAGATTTTCACGATTTAAAACGGCTTATTTCTCCTGTCACCGCTTCTTTTTTACCACAAACCCGATATATCTTATGACATTAATTAAAAAAATTGCAACAGTTGCTTCCGGAACTCTCATGAGCCGTATTTTTGGCTTCGTCCGTGAAATGCTTATGGCAGCAGCCTTAGGGACTGGTCCTGTTTCTGATGCCTTTAATGCTGCTTTTCGTTTTCCCAACACATTTCGCCGTTTTTTTGCTGAAGGCGCCTTTAATGCCGCTTTCATTCCTCTTTTTTCAAAAAAGATCACAGAAGATGGTCAAGAATCTGCCTGCAAATTTGCAGAAGAAGTCTTTGGCGTTCTCTTTTCTCTTCTTTTACTGTTAACGATTGCGATGGAACTCAGTATGCCTTTTTTGGTACGAACCATTATTGCACCAGGTTTTAGTGAAGATGCAACAAAGTTTAACGCCACAATTCACTTTACTGCGATCATGTTTCCCTATTTAACCTGCATGTCGCTGGCCGCGATGATGGGGGGTATGCTCAATGCTCTGCGCCGCTATTTTATTGCCGCCGTTGCCCCCCTCTTTTTAAATATCATTCTGATTGGTGTATTGGCCTATGCTTGGATCTATCAACTTGATGCTTGGCATATCGGCTTAAATCTCTCTTGGGGTGTGTTGGCCGCAGGGCTACTTCAACTGGCCTTAATTGCTGTTGCTTTACGACAAAGCGGCATGAAAATTTTCTTCCGTCGTCCCCATTTAACCCCTAATGTTCGCAAGCTATTAACCTTAGCGTTCCCGGCAGCCATCACGGGTGGTATCACGCAAATTAATTTGCTCATCAATACCAACATTGCGTCTTGTCAATCAGGGGCTGTCTCTTCTTTGATGTATGCTGATCGCCTTTATCAATTGCCTCTAGGCGTGATTGCCATTGCCGTTGCAACCGTTCTTTTGCCAGAATTAACCCGCGCTTTACGGAGCAAAAAGCATGAAGAAACCCACCATTTGCAAAACCGCTCTATTGAATTAACGCTATTGTTAACACTCCCAGCATCCATCGCTTTTTTGCTGCTGTCCTCCCCCATTGTGAGTTTACTCTTTGAGCGTGGACAGTTTACTGATCACTCAACACAACATGTCGCACAATTATTGGAACTTTATGGACTAGGACTTCCAGCTTTTGTTCTCATCAAGGTCTTTATTCCTAATTTCTTTGCCCATGAAGATACCAAAACACCGATGATTTTTACGGGCATTTGTGTTTTCATCAATATCAGCCTCGCTTTAACATTATTTCCTTCTTTTTCAGCACGCGGCATTGTTATTGCGGAAATTACTTCTGGATGGGTTAATACACTACTGCTTTGGGGAGTCCTTATCAAACGGGGGTATTGGAAATACGACGCCCAACTGATCAAGCGAATATTATGCCTCATGATCGCTTCCCTTTTGAGTGCACTCGCCCTCTATTACGGATTAAATGTGTTTGGATTTTTATCTTTTCCTTTATCCTCAAAAGCCTCCTTTTTCTTGCGCACCAGCACCTTAGCAGGGATCATGCTTAGCATATTCTTGCTCTATTTTATGGCCTATTTTTTATCCAACCCCCGTTCCTTTTTTCACACGCTTAAAAATTTGAAAAAACGTCTATAATCTCTATACTTTGTCAAAAATAATAAAACGAATAACCTTAAATGAGAAAGCGCACTCCTATGGATACCTTCACTCCCCTTGTTTTTTCCGGCGTACAACCGAGTGGTCACTTACATCTTGGCAATTATCTTGGAGCCCTTCAAAATTGGGTTGAACTACAAAACACTTATCACTGCCTCTATTGTGTTGTGGATATGCATGCGCTCACCGTCAACCCAGATCCCCTTATTTTACGCGAATCCACCAGAACAGTGACAGCCGCCTTTCTAGCCGCCGGTGTTGATCCCCAAAAACACATTATTTTCAACCAATCACTTGTTTTTCAACATGCGGAACTCGCCTGGATTTTAAATTGTGTTGCCCGCATTGGCTGGCTTCAACGTATGACACAATTTAAAGATAAAGCAGGAAAAGATCGCGAAAAAGCATCCCTTGGGCTTTTTGCCTATCCCACGTTGATGGCTGCCGATATTTTACTCTATCGTGCAACACATGTTCCGGTAGGGGAAGATCAAAAACAGCATGTTGAGCTCACACGCGATATTGCACAAAAATTTAACAATGATTACGCACACCGTATTGCTGACTTAAATTTTGGCATTTCTATGCCAACGGATGAAGAAAAAAGACAAGGCTTTTTTCCCCTCCCAGAAGCGCTGATTGGAACAACAGCCCCACGCGTTATGTCCTTGCGTGATGGAACAAAAAAAATGTCAAAATCAGATCCTTCAGATTTCTCACGGATTAATTTGACCGATGATGCAGATCTTATTGCCCAAAAAATACGTAAAGCCAAAACAGATTCTGCGCCTCTTCCAGATTCTCTTGACACTTTAAAAGAACGACCAGAAGTGGATAACCTGCTTGGTATTTACGCCGCCTTTGCCAAAGTTAGTAAGGAAAAAGTTCTTTTAGAGTTTTCTGGTCATCAATTTTCCCATTTTAAAACAGCGCTAGCGGACCTTGCCGTCCATAAGCTTGCCCCTATAACAGGAGAATTACGTCGCCTTCACCAAGAAAGCGGTTATATTGACTCCATTTTGCATGATGGCGCAGAACGTGCTAGTATGCTTGCAGAAGAAAATATGAAAAAAATTCGTGAAATTGTTGGATTTTTGCACAATACATAAAAACAATACCCCTAAAAACTGTAGAGAGCAAAAAAAGTCATTTGTACAAAATAGAGAAAGTGCATGATTTCTAAACCCAAAAATCCGAAAAAAGAACCCAAGAAAAAAAACCTCGTCATCATCGATGAGACACCAGAGTGTCGGCGTGCCGTTGCGTTCGCCGCACAACATGCCCAAAACACCAAGAGAACTTTGGTCTTGCTTTGTATTGTTGATAGTGCAGAATTTCAACATTTTTTGGGTGTAAACAATGTTATGCGTACAGAATCAACGCAAAGTGCTCATAAGATATTAGGAGACATTGCCAGTGAAGTCCGTACCACCCATGCACTGGAAACAGAAATAGTGGTGCGTGAAGGAAAAAAAATTGATGAAATTTCTAAACTGATCGACGAAGATAAAAGAATTGCACTGATTGTTTTAGCTGCCAGTGGCCATACAGAAGGACCAGGCCCCCTTGTTCAATTAATCGGAAATAGAGGGACAGCTTTTTCGATCCCTGTCATTGTCATTCCCAGCAATCTTGCGGATGAAGATATTCAATCGATTGCTTAAAAAATATAATATTTTAAAATGGTATGATTTTTCTGATCCTTCATGATAAAAGGAGAGATTATGTTTATTCAAACTGAAACCACCCCCAACCCTGCTACACTTAAATTTCTACCAGGGCGCGTGGTTCTTTCGGAGGGCGTCTTAGAATTCCGTAACCATGAAGAAGCAGCTAAAAACTCACCTTTGGCAGCTAAACTGTTTAATATTCCCAATGTCAATGGTGTCTTTTTGGGCTATGATTTTATCACCATAAGCAAAAAAGAAGGGGAATGGCAACATCTCAAACCCATTATCTTAGGCACAATTATGGAACATTTTCTATCCAATGAGCCTGTCATCACCACCAGCGCGACAACACAAGCAAAAGCCCATGCCCTTAACGAAGAATTTTATGACGAAAAAGACGCTGATATTGTTTTAACCATTAAAGAGCTACTTGAAACACGTATTCGTCCAGCCGTTGCCAATGATGGAGGCGATATTACTTTTCGCGGGTTTGAAAATGGGATTGTTTACCTCAATATGCGGGGGGCCTGCGCTGGATGTCCCTCTTCAACAGCAACACTCAAACATGGGATTGAAAATCTTTTACGCCATTTTATCCCTGAAGTTTTAGGCGTTGAAGCCATGCCACAATAAATATTGATCTCAATAGGTAAAACGACCACACAGATTGTCTTTCTTTAACAGCGCTAGAAATATGAGGGTCAAAAATCTTGTGCTATTTTATCCCTCATAATTTTAGAGAGCAGCCATGCTGTTATAAAAGTACAATACGGTTTCAAAAAATCTGTACAATGATAGGTTTCTTATCATCTCCCCATAGACCTTTAAAGATCTAACCGCCCCCTTTAAGAAGCATAAGTGGTTTCAAGGAACGCATCACATACATGCAAGGATAACGTAACGGCGGGGATGCCACTTTAAATTTATTTTGTCGCCCTTGTCATGCAACTTTATCCTCCAAAACAAGGAATTCATTACAGCAAAAAAACAGTGTAAGACAGGGCACACACTTAGTCTCCCTTGTGTCCCATCATTTTCAGTATTTCCGACGACAAAATCCTGCAAAATGCTTCTGTAGCAAACGATCGACAAGGTTCACACTTTTTTACACCTTGAATGGGAATCCTGACAATCTTCTCCTTTTAATTCTGTTTATTGCATCAACCAAAATCATTGGCTTACCCATCACCAATTAGATGATCATCAAAACGATTTTTAAAATACCCCTTATAAAAATTTTTAAATATAAGGATGCAACATAGGAGCAAATATAAGAACTGTTGCAACATTGAGAACAGGTAAAGTATGTCATGATGTCGTCTTGCACTTTTATGAAACATAAAAATGATAACGCTCAACGGCGCTTGCCCTATACCATTTTCATAAGTCTCATTACGAAAGAGGTTTAAACATCTTAAGAAAGATATTTTTTTAAAGATCATAGCGACTTTTTCTCTTCTTGAAATCAAGAATTTTCCCTCTATCATCGTCAATCTCAACTCCATAAATTAAGACGCAAAAATATCAAGATCTGTAAAAAATAAATACATTAAAGCCAAATCTATGAGAGTTGTTTTGGAAATGATCTGTTAAAAGCAAAATATGAAAATAGAAAACCAACGAAAAGCAAAACAATTGCAAGAGGATAAACACTTAAACTTTTTTAACAAATTCCGACTTTAAACCCATCTGTCCAATCCCAGGAATTTTGCAATCAATATTATGATCCCCGTCCACCAAGCGAATATTCTTGACCTTCGTCCCACCTTTTAAAACAGAGGAAGCGCCTTTTACTTTCAGATCTTTTATCACCATAACGGTATCTCCATTGGTCAAGATTTGACCATTAGCATCATAAACAATCTCGGAAAGAACAGTATCGTCGCTCTTTTGGGGCCATTCATGCGCGCATTCAGGACACACAAAATTTTCACCCTCTTCATAAGTATAAAGACAATCACAACGAGGACATTTGGGATATTGGGTCATAAATTCCCCTCTTTTAAGAAAAATCATTCACAATAACTGGTCATAAAGCAAGAAGAGCTTATTGTCCATTATTTTAGAAAACCATGTTCTTTTATTTCCCCTCAATCCGCCCCCTATGTTCATAAATGCGATCATCCCATACAACAATCGATGCCTTTAATAAGGATGATCGATCATTGCACAATACCCCCGTAGACCATAAGATTCTCTTATATTGAATCAACCAACGCCTTTCGAAGGTAATCAATCACGATATCCTTGCAAGTCAGAAAAACATTCCAATGATCTCATGTAATAATATCAGGATGGTCTCGTCCCAATTCTTGTTGTATGTTCAACAGTTTTAGGGCCACCTGTTGCAAAGGCTGCAGAACGTCTTGGGGATTTAAATTATGTCTGCGCGGATCCCTTTCATATTGTTCAAAATAAAGCCGTAAGGTAGCGCCTAGCGTCCCTGTCCCTGATAAACGGACCACCAACCGTGCGCCATTCTCGAAAAAAATACGGATACCTTGCCGCGTGCTAATGCTCTGATCAACAGGATCATGATAGGTAAAATCATCTGCTTTTTTGACCAAAAATCCAGCAATTTCTGTTCCAGCTTGTGGTAAATGCCCCCGCAAGTGTTCGAGTAAAGCCAAAGTTTTATCTTCTTCAACTTCTTCATAATCATGACGCAGTGCGTAAAAGCGCCCATAGGTACGCCAATGCTGTTGCACAATTTGTGCAACAGTTTTCCCTGTTACTGCTAAAAGATTTAACCAAAATAAGACAGCCCATAAACCATCTTTTTCACGGATATGATGAGAGCCGGTTCCAAAGCTTTCTTCACCACAAAAGGTTACTTTCTCCGCATCCAGAAGCGTTCCAAAAAACTTCCACCCTGTTGGCGTTTCAAAAAAGTTTAATCCGAGTTTTTCAGCAACCAAATCCGCAGCAGGCGTTGTTGGCATAGAGCGAGCAACCCCTACAATGCCTTTTTGATAACCTTTAATGAGGTGTGCATTCTCCACCATAATCGCCAAAGAATCCGAAGGTGAGACATATTGCCCACGTCCAATAATGAGGTTACGGTCGCCATCACCATCAGATGCGGCGCCAAGGTCTGGCCCCTGCTCCGACATCAATAAATCATAAAGAGCCTTAGCATAAACCAAATTGGGATCTGGATGACCACCTCCAAAATCTGGCAAAGGAATTCCATTGACCACCGTCCCTTTAGAAAATCCTAAGCATTTTTCAAAAATTTCATGGGCATAAGGCCCTGTTACCGCATGCATAGCATCAAACCGCAAAGTAAGACCTTTAGCCACAGCCTTGGCAATACAATCAAAATCAAAAATCTCCTGCATCAAAGCAACATAATCGGCAACAGGATCAATAATCTCAATCTGCATCTCTCCCATAAAGGTTATCCCTTGCCGATCTAAATTAACATCTGGCGCTTCAAAAATTTTATAAAAGGAAAGACGTTGCGATGTTGCAAAAATAGCCTCACATAAAGAATTCGGTGCAGGTCCACCGTTGGCAATATTGTATTTTATCCCACAATCTCCCTCTAGCCCCCCAGGATTATGGCTTGCAGAAAGAATAACCCCACCATGCGCACGGTATTTACGGATAAGATGTGAAACAGCAGGCGTAGAAAGAATACCGCCCCTTCCCATTTTAACACGAGAAACGCCATGCGCTGCTGCCATCTTCAACACAATCTGAAGGAGTGTCCGATTAAAGGAGCGCCCATCCCCCCCAAGAATCAACAGCTTTCCTTCAAGAGGTCCAATATTATCAAAAAGAGACTGTATAAAATTTTCCACATAATGGGGTTGTTGAAACACAGACACCTTTTTGCGTAACCCAGATGTTCCCGGTTTTTGCCCCTCAAAAGCTGTGGTCAAAATTGTCTTTATGGTCATTGGTCATACCTTCATATTCTTTCCTTTAATTTTAAAATGAAGAGTATTCAAAGTCGACTATTAATTCCACTTGACGCACGTGTGAAATATTTGCACACTTGCCAGAGATCAGAATTTTTTAAGAAGCCCTTTTATTTAAAACGCTCTTTCCCATATGGTTTTAGATATGAAGGCTGTTTTAAAACGCAATTTTCGTAAAAAAATACAGGAGCATCCTTATGATGAAAAAAACAGTTCCCAATGTTACATTTCATACACGTGTACGCGATGAATCAGTGAGTGGAGATAATCCTTATCGGTGGCAAGAAGTTAACAGCGATGCTTACTTTAAAGGAAAGCGTGTTATTCTTTTTTCTCTTCCTGGCGCTTTTACCCCTACTTGCTCAAACTTTCAGCTGCCTGATTTTGAAAAACTCTATCATGAATTTAAACAAGCTGGTATTGATGAAATTTATTGCCTTTCCGTCAATGATGCTTTTGTCATGAATGCTTGGGGAAAAGAACAAAATCTCAAAAACGTAAAGTTAATTCCCGATGGCTCTGGTGAATTCACGCGCAAAATGGGTATGCTGGTTGCAAAAGACAATATTGGTTTCGGCATGCGATCATGGCGCTATGCTGCTGTTATTCATGACGGTGTGGTTGAGCAATGGTTCGAAGAGCCAGGTTTTTCAGACAATTGTGCAACCGATCCTTATGAAGTTTCTTCACCACAAAATGTTTTAAAAGCTTTAAAAAGCTAATTCCAACTAAAAACCGTCTATTTAAATTTTTACAACACAAATTTTCCTAGAAAAGGGAATTTGTGTTGTTTCTATTTTTAAAAGCATCTATTCGTGATAGCATCTTGATTAATAATGATCATTTAAGCTTTCTTCAACTTCCCCCCTTAAAATATCGTAAAATTGAAGGGGAAATATTCAAGCTCTTCGCAGCAATCGCTTTCACAAAACCATTACCATTTTTGGGCTGATAAAATATTTTGCACCGTTTGCACCAATTGCTCTTCATCAACCATCACTTGCGCAGGACGGCTTTCACGCCATGTTTGATTATCCTTAATTTCATGAGACAAACGCGCCCCTTCAATCAAATCTTTGATCTGTATTTTTCCACTCTCACGTTCTTGTGTGCCTTGGATCACCACACAAGGAGCTTTGCGCCGATCTGCATATTTCATCTGCGCTTTAATTCCCGATGCCCCTAAATAAAGTTCCGCACAAATTCCCGCATTTCGCAATTTCATTACCATTTTTTGATAGCGTGCAATAGCTTGTGGCTCTTTATCCATCATCAACACCACAACGGGTCCAAGAGTATTTTTTGCTGGCAATTTCCCAAGATTTTGCAAGGCCGCGATCAAACGTGAAACGCCTATTGAAAAACCTGTTGCCGGAATATTTTCCCCGCGAAAACGCGCGACCAACCCATCATAACGCCCCCCTCCCCCAACAGAGCCAAAGACAACTTTTTGCCCATCATCATTGAGAACATCAAAAAGCAATGCTGCCTCAAAAACAGGTCCCGTATAATATTCCAATCCACGAACCACCGAAGGGTCAATTTTAATGCGATTGTGATACCCATTGGCAGCAAAGATTGTTTGCATTTCCTCAAGCTCGCCAATCCCTTCAAGTCCTTGCGCACTCTGACCAACGATTTTTCTGAGGGCATCAAGCGTTTCTTCTGCCGTTTTTGCTTCTATCGTGAGTAAGGAAAGAATACATTCAATCTCTTTATCTTGAAGCTCAGCCCCTTTTGTAAAATCACCACTTTCATCCAAACGTCCCTTGCCTAAAAGCGAACGCACACCTTCAGGACCAAATTTATCCAGTTTATCCATGGCTCGAAGAACCGTTAAGCGCTTTTCACTCTGCCCGCTTTCCCCTAAGCCAATCAACTGCAAAACACTTTCCAGAATTTTTCGGTTATTCAAACGAATGGCATACTCATGCGGCTGAATACCTAATTTTTCCAAACTATCTGCTGCCATCATACAAATTTCAGCATCTGCTGCAACGGTTGGTGTTCCGACAATATCTGCATCAAATTGCATAAATTGCCGAAACCGCCCTGGACCTGGCTTTTCATTGCGAAAAACAAACCCCAACCGATAACTGCGATAAGGTTTTGGTAACGTTTCAAAATTTTCAGCAAAATGACGAGCAAGAGGAGCCGTCAGATCATAGCGCAAAGACATCCATTGCTCATCATCATCTTGGAGCGAAAAGACCCCTGCATTGGGACGATCTGAATCCGGTAAAAACTTCCCCAACACATCCGTATATTCAAAAATGGGTGTTTCAAGGGCTTCAAAACCGTAAAGTTCATAAACTTCACGAATTTGCGCAATCATAGTTTCGCTTGCATACAATTGTGCACTTGTACGATCCACAAAACCACGGGGTAAACGGGCTTTGGTTTTTTCTTGTTTTAATGACATGTTATTCTCTAGCAACAATAGACGTTTACAGATAACCATTATCCCATAGCAACAAACGCTGCAATGACTTTATCACCCTCAAAGCTTTTAACAACATGTTAGAAGCTTTCTATTGTCGACGGTTCAGTAGAACTTTAAAAACCTTTAAAGATCAAAGCGAAACAAGCGCATTATTGCCATAAGATGTTTCTAGATACTTTCACGAGTCTTTATGAAGAGACGTCGCTCATCTATTCATATAAAGACAGCAGGGCATAAGCAAGACAAGACAGCGGGCTGTTTACAAATGATTTTTTTAAAAAATTCAGTGTGCGTGAAAAATCCTCATCTTTTAAGATAAGAAGGAAATAGAAAGAAGGGAGCGCCATACATCATATATTCTGATCAGAAATCAACTTTAAAATGGCTTTTTGTTTGACAAAGATCAGGACTCTAAAACTTTTTAAAAGCAAATATTCTTCTCTGTTTGAGGCAATTTCATCATAATGGTATGAAGCATTTTCGTTTGTGATGATATCCGTGTAAAAAAAAGAAACCGGAACATTCAAAATATCAGAGATTTTCTTTAAACGTCCTGCGCTTACACGATTTAAGCCTTTTTCATACTTTTGAATTTGTTAAAACTTACCTCTAAAACGTCTCCTAATGTTTTTTGAGACATTCCCAACATTTTTCGCTTCAAGCGAATTTTTTTCCGACAAAAAGATCAATATTAAGGTTTTGAGCTTGCATTTGCCCCCTCCGGTTGCGAGCGCCCTTGCATTGGTATTCCGAGAGCTTGAAAACACTCAATCCGAGTCAGCATCCCGCTTTTAGTGCTGGGAAGCACTTGGACAGTGCAAAATTCCTCGGAATTCTAAGACACCCATAAAGTGGGTTCATTTTTACGCTCGGATTTAAGGTTTTCAAGGCCCACTTAGTCGTTGCATAGACGACCAAAAACATCTCTTAATGTGTAAAATAATTTCAGGATTTTAGCCATAAAAATAGTTTTTCAGAAAATTGCAGAATTTATTTTTCATGAGAAGTTATCGACTCCTCAAATTCTTGAACACGCACGCATATCCTCAAGCCTCCCATTTCACGAAAGGACCTCACCCTTATTTCTTAAACGCGCCCTCTAGATAGGGTCCTTAATCAATAAAAGCAGCTTTTATTTTATCCTTCAGGCGAGCCCTGAGCGAATAATTCTTCTGCTATCCCATAAAACCATCGTCATTGAGAGAAGAGAGTCCCTATGCGAAGTCAGAAAGTGGAGCTTTTTTATAAGGAAGAGCCTTCTCCCTTAGAGCAAGAGCCCAAAAAATTAAGAGAGAAGCGTGTTTTTAGATTGCTCAGCAAAATTATGAATGATATTTTTTAAATCAACAGGATTTCGACCAACCTCTGTAATTGACCTTGAAATTGAAGGAATAATATTCTGCCATAGCCTTTGAGGAAATTGCTGGGTTAATTGTGTTATTGTTCCCCCTTGAGCCCCAATGCCTGGAACAAGAAACAAGCTATTTTTTAGCTGTTCAATTGTCTCTTTTGCGTCACAGCCTAATGTTGCGCCAATCACTGCCCCGATAGGCCCAATATGGCGATATTGACTTGAAGATTGGCTATTGTATGCAAAAATACGCTGCGCCAAATGAACAGAAACCGTTTGATCGCCAATGCGAGCATTTCGAATTTGTCTTCCCTCTGGATTAGACGATTGAACAACCATAAAAACAGCCGTTTTTGTTTCTTCTGCAATCTTTATCAAAGGAATGAGAGCATCAAACCCTAAAAAAGGATTGACTGTTATAGCATCGGCTTTGAAGGGACTATTGGCACCAAGCCAAGCTTTACCGTAAGCTTCAGCGGTAGAGCCAATATCCCCTCTTTTTGTATCAACGAGAACCAACAAACCTTGTTTTTGTGCATTTTCAATAAGTTCTTTCAAAATTTGGAGTCCTTCCACCCCATATAACTCAAAAAATGCGGCTTGCGGCTTTATGATCCCCACCTTCCCCACAACCGCTGTTAAGAGGATATCGCAAAAATCTCTTAGACCTTTATCATCGCAGCTCAAATTCCATGATTGCAAAACTTTATGACTCGGATCAAAACCAACACAAAGGGGGCCATATTTTTCACTATTTTTAAAAAAAGCTGAACAAAACATTTGATATCCTAACACGGTCTCTCTTTAAATTTTTTGATACAATCAAAAAGAAAAGCATTTGTCAAAAGAATACAATCCTCCCCCCCCCCAAGAAAGCACTCTCATACATTGCTCTCATAGACAAACTCTGCTCTTGCTTAATTGAAAGATATTCCCATTCACAAGGCTTATCGCATGTTGATCGATCAAGACACTTTTATCAACCAAGACGTTGTCATAAGACACAAATTCAAACTTGATGACAGAATAGGAACAAAAAAAACATTCCATATTACTTTGTTCTATACCCTCGTAAAGCCCCCCATTTTATCACTTTCACGCCCCTTTTTTTACACTCAACTAAAATGCTCGATAAATGCGCTTTAAACAAAAATTAAAAAACGCTCCACCATGATGTTTGCAATCTTAACTTGAGATCTCTCCGATTCACCTTGTAGCAGCTAAATTGTCCATTATGGACCATAAATTTGGAACATAATTGGCAAAAAGACATTGTATCTCCAGCATATTCAAGGAGATAAAACATGGAAACCCGCATTCCTGAAAAAACACCTTTCGATACGAATTTTCTAGAAGAAACATCTCTAGACACAAAATATTCATTTTTTCATACCCCTATTTCATGGTCCGCCATTTTTGCTGGACTGGTTACGGCTCTTGCCACCTCAATCTGCCTCTCTTTTCTCATAGCAGCTTTAGGCTTAAGTCAAATGGACTTTACTTCGTCCTCCCCTTTTAGAGGTTCTTTTCTCTCGATGGGCATTGGGTCTCTTATCGTTATGGTGATCAGTCTTGCAAGTGGCGGTTTTATAGCGGGACGTTTTGCTGAAATCTCTGGAGCTCTTCATGGTTTTTTAACTTGGGCTCTCGTAACACTGCTGATGACATTCCAAGCCATTCACGTGGTTTCTAGTACAGCAAACTTAAGCGCTAAAGCGGTTGGAAAAAGCACTTCTATGATAGAACAAACCGTCGACAGCCTCCCCTCCCTCCTTTCAAAAATCAACAGCGAAAGTTTTGAAAAGTTTTTTGCAGAAAACCGTGACAATGGGATTAATTTTGATAAACTGGGCAATGAATTGCGCACCCTTCTCCACAAAAGCGATATTCCGGCTCTCAATCCTGATCGCTTAAAACAAACTTATCAAGCTGCACTCAACGATATTGGTTCTGCAATAACCGCTTTCAAAAATGATCCTTCGCATTATCGCACCACTCTGAAAAATCTAGGGGATCGCCTTTCTGATCGCATAGAAGCTCTGACAGAAAAATTTAATCAAAGTGATATCATCAAAGCCCTCATGAACAATGACATGTCGCATACAGATGCACAAACAGCAGCCAACCGTGCCCTTCATGTCTATCAAGGGGCAGAGGAAAAAACAGAACAAACCCTCAAAGCACTAGAAAAACAAGCTGATACCTTATCACAAAAGCTTGATACACAAGCAAAAAATGCCCTTTACGTAGCTGATAAAGCCACAACAAAAGCATCACATATGGGATGGTGGGGCTTTTTAGGCAGTCTGATAGGCGCCATCATTTCCAGTGTTTGTGGTTATTATGGTTACAGAAGCCGCAAGGATATTTTCAAACTTTAAAAAGTAGCAATTTTCTTAACACTTTAAAAACTTGTGCCTCTCCATCAAAACAAACCGATAAAAAGCTGCACTATATGTGCAGCTTTTTTACAATATTTTCTCGATTTTTTCAACGCAGCAAAAATTTCTCAAAAGCCAATTTTAAGCTTTGATAAAAGTGAGAAAAACGACAAAGCACCTAGGAACAACCTTAAACTGAAAAGACTCTCTTATCGGTTTTAGAATAAGACAGCTGCAGATATTGTATATTTTTTTTAATTTCATAAGCCCCAAAATCTACGATATAATATGACGATAGCCCCATTTATTTTAATGAATGGGAATCTTGCGCTTATTCATTGTGGTATAACGCAGATGGATGGAACGTGTGGGTTTACAAAAAAGAGATATCGATGATCATTTTACGTTTTTATTTCTCTTTTTTACATACAACTTGAAGTCACAATACCGCTGTTTGGTGACCAAACTTTTGGTAAAAATATCCCCTCATACATTTTTCTCCTCAATGCTCTTATTGTCATCTTTTTCCAAATACCTGTCTGAAGATGGTCTTGTCGGGAAAATTCCAAAACGCCAGTATTATCCTTTATATTTTTTACCCTCTCATTCTTTATTCTCCACGCTCTTTATCACTCTTACCTTAGCCTTTTTTTAGCGATTGTGCTTTTTACCTTTGCCGAAATCATTATGCGCATACGCCTCGATTATGAGGCCACAAATATAGATGAACGCCTCATTGCGAGCGCATTTGGCATCATGAGTTTATCGAGTGCTTTTGGAGGAATGGCAGGCAGTTACTTCGGTTCTCTCTTATACAACAAAGCTGTTTTTGGCTTATCGGTTTGGCAACTCTTAAGCATTGCATCCATCAGCGCTGCTTTTCTCTCTCTCCTGCTTTTTATGAAAAAAGCAAAAAGTAAATTCAAGCTATCTCACGTCTATTTATCTCATCATGCAATAAAATAAGCTTTCTAGAATGAATTGAGCCGAACTGGAACAGGCATAAAACCCTAACCGTCGAATTTGAAAGTTCGCTTATATCCATAACTAAGATGTTATAAATACCCGTATGTATTTTATAGTAACTTAACAGACAAACTATCCGCAATTGCCTTTACGATGTACCGTATTTGTTATATAATAGGACAATGATTCGATAATTATTTATTAATTAAATTATATTTCCGCAATAATCATGATAGAAGGCGGGGAGGGGTGTTGATGTGCATTTGCAAGAAATAGATGTTAATAGCTGCTTTTCATTTTCTATAAGGGGGCAATCGGAAAACTGTTCTCGTTTAATCGCGATGAAACAGCATCTTATGATCGGTATAAGTCCATTCAACTCAAGATTTTCAGAAAAATATATAACTGAACTCATATATTGGAGCGCAAAAAAATTTAAAGATATTGACGTATTGCTTCCAGATGTAGAATCAGCAATGCTCCTTGTATTGGCATCTGGAGCGCCTAAGGCTAAAGCAGAGAGAAAAACAAAAAGGGAGCTCAATCGCATAAGGCGTATATTATGCAATATTCAAGATTTTAATAATTTAGAAAAATCATTTCGCATTCTTGACTTCTCTCAATACAAACAAAATGAAAACTACAAAATACTAAAATCAAAAGCTACAGATCTATACAAAAAAAGCTTAAAATTTAATGAATTATGTAGAAAAATGTCAATCCAAGCGGTTGGGAATCGGGCAAAAAGCGTGGGATTATCAACTGAAGAAATAAATATTTCTGTTGAATATATTTTCAATGAAATACCATTCTATATAAATACCCCATCTTTACTTAACAGAGAAAGCTCAGTTTTACCCTACCATCGTGAATGGCCGGTAGGAGAATTATTGCTCAGCAGAGAATCTCCTCTCTGTGTTGACGGGCAACAAGGACATGGAATTGTTTCGATATGTACACAAAATTATAATAAAGAGTCAGTTTATGATTAAGAATTCAAGGGGAAAATGAAATGGTACGCCATGTTATTAAATTCAATATTATGGACAAAAAATTTCAAAAAAATCCATACAATACATACCAAACGGTACATTCTTCTGACTCTGTTCTTTGGGACGAAAATCTTAAGGCTTATTTTTTTTGGCCGATATGAAGATGTCAACGCAATTTTGAAGGATAACCACTTCACAACAGCTCCTTTAGCCGTTCGGGCAGAGCCGGTAATGGGCGATCGCGTATTAGCCCAAATGGAGGGAGATGAACATCACAGCAAGCGGCAAGCCGTACTTTCAAAACTTACAGGCAAAATGTTCCGTACTCGCTATGCATCAATTATTGAAGATACAATAGATCAGCTTCTTATACCGCATCTTGCAAATGGAAGAATAGATATTATTAATGAATTCGGTAAAGATTATAGCGTGCTTGTTACATTAATGGTCTTAGGTCTACCGATAGATCGCTACAAGGATATATCAATGTGGCACAAGGGTGTCGCATCTTTTGTTACCAGCCTTAACCAATCAGATGAAGAAAAAGAATTCAGCTTATCATGCAGCAAAAACATCATTTCTTATCTAACGCCACTGATAGAAGAATGGGATAAAAATTCATCAGAAGATTTAATATCTGTTTTATGTCAGAAAACAAATGATGGTAAAAGTATGACAACTTCTGAAATAGTTGCACTTGTCCTTAACATGTTATTGGCCGCCATAGAGCCTGCTGATAAAACATTAGCTTACCTTTTTTATCATTTGCTCACAAACCCAAGCGAATTAGAAAAAATCCAAAATGATAGGACACTTCTTGGCGATGCGATCGCAGAGACATTACGCCTCACTTCTCCTGTTCAGCTTATACCACGCCAAACCAATCAAGCGATGGAGTTCAAAGGGATCTCGTTACCGGCTAACTCCCTCGTTTTTTGCATGATTGGGGCTGCTAACCGTGATCCTGATGTTTTTATGGACCCCGATAATTTTATACCAGAACGCAAACGAGTTGGTAAGACTGGTATGAATCTTATAAAGTCCGCGAATCATTTGGCCTTTGGAGCAGGTATGCACGTTTGTGTAGGTTCTGCTTTTGCTCTCATGCAAATAGAGTTAACAGCAAATAGGCTCCTCGATAAACTTATTGAAATCAACTTAATTCATGGTTTCGTTTTGGAGGAAGAGGGGTTGTACACAAGGGGGCCATCAGCACTCCCCATCACATTTATCCCAATAGCACAGTCCTCGCAAACAGGTATTCATTCTCAAAGCCTGTGATTTATGAGGCAGAACCAATATTGTCAAGAATATCAGCAGGGGGCATAAGAATGCAAAAAAGAGATTCCTATAGCAAATCAGAAAAGTCTGTCATTTATACCGTCATTATCTCCAGTATACTACCTTTGCTAGACGGTAGCATTGTGAATGTCATCCTTCCTAATCTTGCGCATTATTTTTCAACGGGAGAAAAAAATATACAATGGGTTGTAACTTCCTATTTCCTCGCCACTGTGCCAGGACTGTTGATGGCAGCTTTTCTGCAAGGGAGAATAGGCGTTAAAAAAACGTGGCTCCTTGCAAACTGCATTTTTATGCTTGGATCATTGGGGGTTGGATTAAGCTATGATTTTCAAAGCATTATCTCTGCCCGTATCGTGCAAGGTTTTGGAACAGGACTCTTATTGCCCCTCAGCCAAACGATTATCGCCTTACAATTTGGACAAGACCGCGTTCGCCAAGCGCCATGGGCACCATAGCCGTACCAACGGTTTTCGCCCCTGCTTTTGGCCCACTGGTGGGCGCTTCCATAGCTCAGTATGTGTCTTGGCGGTTGTTATTTTTTATCAATATTCCGCTTATTTTATTAGCACTCACCATTGGTGCAAAACATTTAAAAAGCAACGAAACAATCAAAACAAAATTTAACTTACTGGCATTTGTAGCCTTTTCCCTATCCCTTATTTCATTTTTTTATCTCACAGAAGCCAGAAATATCAATAACAACAACATCCTCTCTCTCATAGCACTGATAGCGGTACTCTCTCTCATATTTTTCATTGTTTCTAATCAGAAAGCAACAAACAAATTAATCGTCTTTAGCGGATTTACAAATGTACGCTACACATTGCTCATGATCATGGGACTTATTTCTTCCTTTCTTTTTTATAGCTTTCTTGTTTATTTCCCTTTAGCATGCGCCATGGAAGAGCTCCATGAAAAGAGCCTTCTCATCATCGGTTCCCTCCTTGCTCTACAAGGGATGGGTGCATGGATCGGCAGAAAATTCATTTACCAGAAATGGAAAGAAAAATCTCCCTTTTTCATGATAGGAATTGGTTTGCTGATCTCAAGCTTTGGCTTATTATGTTTTGGCTATACAATCAGCATGGATGGGCTTGGTTTCTTACTAAGAGGTATAGGGCTTGGTATTGCCACCATTGTATGCCTATCTGCCCCCATTCAATATGTTAATCGTTTATACATCAAAGATACGGCAGTTATCACACGTATATTACAGCAAATAGGCGGCGCTTTAGGCGGTGTATTTTCTGGCTATTTGCTCTATACGCTGACAAAAGGATATCTCTCCCTCAACCAAACATATCTCATATTCTTCCTATTCTCTATCGCTGTATTTTTACTGTTTTGTCTCATACTCTTCTTATCACGCAAAGAAAAGAGCGCAAATCTATGAGATACTTTGTTTGAACACCATAACATTTGCAATGGTGATAAGATCATAAAACATTTATTATGATGGAAAAAAACAACACAATTAATTCTCATATCTCAGGAAAAGTATAAAAAATTCTACAGACACAAGCCATTTTTTGTAAATTTTTTGTGCTTATTATACAGACATAAAAAATCGTATTATGACTTTAATTCTAAAGGATAATACTGCCTGATTGATTTTTTAGAGTTTTTTCTGGAAAACAACAGCCACTAGGTTCTCTAAGAGGATATAAGGATCAAATAAGGATGGGATAAGGTGAGAGATATATGGTAAGAG
>NZ_JAQITC010000013.1 GCF_028618525.1 Bartonella sp. AU55XJBT
AAGAACAGGTGAGCGAACATTTTGACCATAAAACCATTGCTGAGATTGTTGAGAGCCTTGCCAAACGTCATGGTTATCAAGCAAAGGTCAGTCCCAAATTTACCAAACAAACCTTGCCTTATGTGGTGCGCACCGATCAAGAGGCACCAAACAAGGGAAAAGAAAACAGCGAAGAATAGAGGCTGGGCTGGTTGCCCAGCCAACGGGGATAGTTTTGCGAACACACCCGTCCGATGCAACATAACTTAACATCGCAGCCACTTCTTATCACTTAAAGCAATGAGAAGATGGCTAATATAGATGAAAGAGTGTTAAAAAATTATGGATACACTTTGTAAAGAAACATTAAAATCTGTTGATCCTACGGAACCAGCTGCTGCTTATGTTGGTGGCAAAATCAAGTTGGCGAAGACCATTATCAAAATCATTGAAGGCATTCCCCATCGCACTTATGCTGAGCCTTTTGTTGGAATGGGGGAATATTCTTCAGGAGGAAATTGATTCCCTTATATGAAGTCATCAATGACCGCTCAGGTGATGTGGTGAATTTTTTTCGGGTGTTGCAACGCCATTATCACCCTTTTATGGATCTGTTGGAGTTCCAGATAAGCAGTCGTGAGATGTTTCAGCGTTTCGCTCTACAAGATCCAAAGACCCTGACAGATTTAGAGCGGGCTTTGCGGTTTTTATATCTCCAGCGGTTGAGTTTTGCTGGGCAGGTGGCTAAACGAACATTTGGCGTTGATCCTAACCGTGGTGCACGGTTTAACAGTTTCAAACTTGAAGGCTTATTAAAGCTTATATACCGCCGCTTAGCGGGTGTGACCATTGAACATTTAGATTGGTCTGATTTTATTGTGCGTTATGACCGGCCGACCACTTTGTTTTACCTTGATCCGCCTTATTTTGGTGTTGAGGATTATTATGGAAAGGATTTGTTTAAGCGGGAGGATTACCAGACGATGTCTATGCTGCTTGCACAACTAAAGGGAAAGTTTCTTCTCTCTCTCAATGATGTACCAGAAATCCGAAAAACCTTTAGCCAATTTAAGATAAAAGAGGTGAATACATCTTATACATGTGGTTCAAATAATCCGACTCCGGCGCAAGAGCTCATCATCTCAAATTGCAACTTTTAGGATGAAGAGAAAAGATGCATTAAAGGGTCTTTAAATAACCTTTGAAAGACCTTTGAAGACCCTTTGAGAACCCCTTAAAAATCTTTTGAAAAAAATAAATTGGTACAAAACCTAGTGTCAAAATATACAAAACCCGCTGGCAAGCTACAACCTCGTGGCAAGCTACAGCTGGGGAACTTGGATTCGAACCAAGATTGACGGAGTCAGAGTCCGCTGTTCTACCATTAAACTATTCCCCAATAAGCCAATTTTACCACCTCTAGCAGATTCCACAGTGTAGGCAAGCGTAAAATTTTTTTTATAATTATCGATAATAAAGAGCGATAGGAATATCATTGATTGTTTTAATTTGAATGTCTACATCATAAATGTCTTTAAGAATTTCTGGTCGCATAATTTCTTGGGGAGTCCCAAAATAGGCTGCTTTCCCATTTTTCAGTGCAACAATCATATCTGAATAAGATGAGGCAAAATTAATATCATGCATAACAATAAGAATGGTTTTTTTCAGTTCATCAGCTGTGCGGCGTAGCTGCTTCATCATAGAAACGGCATGTTTCATATCTAGATTGTTTAATGGTTCATCTAAGAGAAGATAATCGGTATCTTGGCAGATAACCATGGCAATAAAAGCACGTTGACGCTGCCCCCCAGAAAGCTCGTCCAAAAAACGGTCTTTTAAATCTTGTAAGCCGAGATAGCGTAGTGCACTGTCGATAAATTGTCTATCTTCATGTGTATACCAGCCTTTTGAATAAGGATAGCGTCCGAAACTTACTAAATCGTGCACGGTTAAACGGAAGGATAAAGGATTATCTTGACGCAAAATGGAGAGCTTTTGAGCCAAAATATCATGGGGAATTTTATCAATATCAAAACCGTCTATATTAATTGTGCCTTTGTCGTGCGGTAAAAGACGTCTTATCAGCATTAAAAGAGTTGATTTTCCCGAACCATTAGGCCCAATAAGAGAAATAATCCCCCCTTTGGGAAGATGAAGACATAAATTATCGATAATCAATCGTGTTCCGTAAGTCTTGGAAAGATGATTGATCTCAATCATTTTACTTTTCCCTTCATCAGTAACATTAAGAAAACAATCCCTCCACAAAACTCAATGATAAAACTTAAACGTCCTGCCATGTGAAAAATTTGCTCTAAAATAAATTGTCCCCCTACCAAACAAATTATCGCTAATAATATTGCAATCGGCACAACAACACTGTGTTTTGCTTGAGGTGAAAGTTCATAGGAAAGGTTGGCAATTAACAGTCCAAAAAAAGTGACGGGTCCTACTAATGCGGTGGAAATAGAGACAAGAATGGAAACAAAAATAAGAATAGCTGTCGCACTTTTGTGGTAATTAATGCCAAGATTGAGAGAATTTTCACGTCCCAAAGCCAAAATATCAAGTAGATAGCGGAAACGCCACCCAATTAAACTCACAATGAAAACAATAATTGTGGCAAAGCTTATGAGAGACGTATTAAATTTATTAAAATTTGCAAACATAATATCCGTTAAATTCATCATTTGGTCTGGATTGAGTTGCAATTGCATAAACATCCGTAAACTGAAAAAAAAGCCACCTAAAATAACACCCATTAAAAGCGTCAAGTGAAGCCCTTTTAGGCTTCCTGAAAATAGCCAGCGGAAAAGACTTATGGAAAAAAGAATGAGAATGAGGGATTCGAGAATGAGCTGTCCTTCTTCATTCAAAAAGGGTAAAGAAAGAGAGCCTACAAAATATATAAGAATAGTCTTTATTAGAATATAAAGCTGATCAAATCCCATAATTGAAGGGGTCAGAAGACGGTTATTAACGATTGTTTGAAATAAAACTGTAGAAACGCTTATTGCATAGGCAATAAGAAGCAGAGAGATCAGTTTTGTTAGACGAAATGTCCATGTATAAATATTAATATTCCACGTCATGTAAAGACTGATGACCGTGCATGCTATGATAATAAGCGTTGTTAGTACACATGTTGTTTTTTTGCTTCTATCCAAGACGCTTTCTCCAGCGTAAAAGCAGTATCATAAAAATAAAACTACCGATCACGCCCATTATGGTGCTGATGGGAATTTCAAGAGATGGATGAATGATTCGCCCTAAAAGATCACAAATCAAGACCAATCCTGCACCGCTGATGGCTACCCAAGGAGCAGTATAGCGCATATTATCTCCCATGAAACTTGAAACAATATTTGGAATAATCAATCCAACAAAAGGAATACGGCCGATGGTACAGACAACAACAGCAGTAATTGAGGCGACAATAAAAAGACCAAAAAACATGACGAAACGATAATTTAACCCAAGGTTATTGGTTAAATCTTCTCCTAAGCTTGCAACCGTAAAGCGATCAGCAGTACAATAGGCTAGAATACAAAGGG
Source organism: Bartonella sp. AU55XJBT (assembly GCF_028618525.1). The sequence continues at coordinate 3,537 of NZ_JAQITC010000013.1, forward strand.
GAAGGGAGAGCCATAAAAGTTCATATTTTCCCTCAAGAATCATGGCAAAACTACCAAATAAATAAGCTTGAAGGGAAGGAAGGAGCATTTCATAATCTGCAATGGCATTGGTTAAAGAGCCAATAATATAGCTTAGCATAATCCCTGTAAGGGGTACAATGAGAGCCGATTTTAAAGGAATGCGGCGCAATAAAAACATAAAAAGTAAAGTGCCTGTCATGGCAAAAAGTGTCGCAACGACCATTTTTCCTAAAACAGTAATATCGGGCAGAAAAATCATCATAAAAAGAATGCCAAGGGAAGCAGATTCAACGGTTCCTGCGGTTGATGGTTCGACAAAGCGATTACGTGTCAGTAGTTGCATAATCATGCCTGAAAGTGCAAGGGCTGCACCTACTAAAAGGATTGCAATGGTACGAGGAAGACGTGTTTGCCAGAAAATAAGCCACGCATGGGGATCGGATGCCAAAAGGTCAGAAGGTGTGACATCAGAGTAACCAACAAAAATGCTGAGGATAGACAGGAGAATTAGAAATGTTATGGTTATCCAGTAATTCTTCACGTTAAATTATTTTCTCACAAAATCTAAAAAAGCAAAGGCTGCTTAATAAACAGCCTCTGTTTTTAAATTTTATTCATATCGCAAGCAAGCTCTTTTGTGCGCTTATTTGCTCTTTGTAAAGGATTCATTAATCTGCTTAGCGGTTTCAAGGAGTCCCGTTAAACCACCACTTGCACGATACCAACTCCAAGAGTCCAAATAAATAATTTGGTTTTGTTTGCTTGCTGTTGTGCGGTGCACAAGCTCATTGTTGAGTAGTTGTGCTGCGGATAGTCCTTCCCGTCCAATTGCCGCATCCCGATCAATCACCAACAACCAATCAGGATTTGTCTCAAGAATAAATTCAGGAGAAATGAGTTGTCCGTGTTTTTGTACAGTGAGTTTATCGGTTGCAGGAGCAATACCAAAAGCAGAATGTAAAATATCAAAACGTGATTTTGGTCCTAAGGCACTGATCTTTCCACCAGAGGTCATGAGGATAAGCCCCTTACCTTTTCCTTGAGTGTTTTTACGAACTTCAGCTAACTTTTCATTGAGTTCTGCAATTTCCTTTTCTGCTTCCTGTTCTTTGCCAAAAATTTTGCCAAGGATAGACACATTTCGTTTAATATCTTCAAGAGAATTTTCGTTTCCTATTGTTAAATCAATCGTTGGAGCGAGTTTGGATAAATCGTTATATTTTGCTTGGGTTCTGGAAGAAATAATAATTAAATCGGGTTGAAGAGTGGCAATTTTTTCATAATCCGGTTCAAAAAGGGTGCCAATTTTTTCATATTTTTCATCATTAAATTGTTGTAGATAGGAAGGTTTTTTTCCTTCAGGAATACCGACAACTGCTTTAATCCCAAGGCGATTCATATTATCCAATGAGGCAATATCAAATACAACAACCTTTTGCGGAGAAGTGGGAACAGAAGTCGTTCCTGAAACATGATTAATCGTTACATTTGTTTGAGTATTCGTATTTGCAATACTCGTTTGTGTCCATAAAACCGTTGCAAAGCTCATTGCAACGAGTAAGACGGAAGTCACGCATTTCATATATTTTATCATCGTGATTTTATCCTTTTATCTGATATTACAAGGGTTTGTGCACTTAAAAACTTAACTTAGGCATTTTTATGCACAAAATGACGCAGCAATAAATAACACTATGTTGTAAAGTTGACTAACATATGTTACAAATTGTTCACTTACCTCATTTTCACTTAATTCTAGTGTTTTTGCAACATTATTTAGAAAGTTTAACATATGATCAATGTATTTAAAAAGCGTACACGTTTGTACGCACTGACAACAAGCGCTCTCTTCCTTTTACAAGGTGTTGATTCTTCTGTGGCACAGACAAGATCGTGGTGGACATCAGGATGGGGATCAGTTGTTTCATTATTTGGGGGAGGACAAGAGAGCAGTTCTACACCTGAAGCTTTGCCTAACCCTCCTCAAGCATTAACTGGTTCTCAAGGGGGTGGAGTAGTCGCAGTTGATAGTGGTGGGGGTGTTCCTGGTGGTGTAGGTGTTGGGGGTGTTCCTGGTGGTGTAGGTGTTGGGGGTGTTCCTGGTGGTGTAGGTGTTGGGGGTGTTCCTGGTGGTGTAGGTGTTGGGGGTGTTCCTGGTGGTGTAGGTGTTGGGGGTGTTCCTGGTGGCGTAGGTGTTGGGGGTGTTCCTGGTGGCGTAGGTGTTGGGGGTGTTCCTGGTGGTGTAGGTGTTGGGGGTGTTCCTGGTGGTGTAGGTGTTGGCGGTGTTTCTGATGTAAATCAGTGTGATGGGAGCTTTAAGACTCTTGAGTCTGTGGTCTGTTCTGATGGGCGGCTTCATACGATCAAAAGAAGTAGTATTAGCGTTAAAAAATTAGGTGATAGCGCTATGCATACAGCAGCACAGGTTACTGAGAGAACGGAGTATCGTGCGGGTGTTCAAGGAGTCTCTTATTCAGTTAAAGGTACGACTGTTGAGTTAGAGGACGTGTCTATTAGGGGAATGCGTTTTCCAGAAGGTAGTAATTCTAGAGTAGATGCTTATCTTGATGAAAAAATAGGGACGGGGGTACTAGTAACGACTAATTCAGTAGTTAAGTTAAAAAGATCAAATATTAAGGAATTTATAGTTGGGGTTGGTGCTCTAGATGAGTCAAGGATTTATATGAAAGGTGGGGGAATCTATTATACTCGGATGGGTGCTACTGCTGATTTGGGATCGTTTATTTTTCTAGATGGAGTGAATTTTTCTGCAGTTGGGATTGGTTTACGAAGTGTTGGTAGCTCTGGAATGATGATGCAATCTGGGTCGATTGATCTTGATCAAGGCGGGATAGGAATTATAGCGGGGAATAAAGGGATTATAAAACTAAATGAGGTTAATATTAACTTTAAAAAGGGGATAAGTGACCGAAATAGTTTTAATTCTACAGATTCTTCAAATCTTGTTTTTCTGTCAGATGGAGGTTTGATTTCTTTTAATAAAGGAAGTGTTAAGGGCTCTGATGCAGTTGCTCTATGGGTTTCTAGTAGTATTGATGAATCTTTAGTTGTTCCAATGCATGATCGTGCTTTCGGGGAGGGTGTTTTGTCTTCTCGTTTTATTATTAGTGATGGTCATGATGATGGCGTGTCTCTTTATTCAAAGGATGAAATGCTTCAAATGAATGCACTCTATGATGTTTATCATGTTATGGATGGTGCTTTAAAGGATGTCGTTTCTACTATGAATAATATTATAGGTAATGGTGCTTTTCAGAGATATATTAGTGATAACAAGAAAAAAGATTTTTTTAAGATTCAAGCTGATATTAAAGAATCAAATATTCAAATAACTGGGAAGGATTCTTATGGCATATATTTTAAGAATGTAGCTTTTAAAGGGAAAGAAACTTTATATAAAGAGGAAATCACAAGAAATGGGAATAATGATCAAAAGTGGCAGGGGGTTTTTTTAAAAAAGACTACTCTTAAGATTCCAGAGGGGATAGCTATTTATGGTGGTGATGTAAATGGTATTGTTGTTTTAGGAGAGGGAACTGTTCTTTCGGGTGATCTATTTTTAAAAGCTGCTGCTGATTCTAATCTATCAGTGTATGCTTATAAATCTTCGGTGATGGGTGCGGCTCATATTGACAATAGTGCAGATGTTGGGCTTTATTTGTCTGATTCAGGATTGTATTTAACAAAAAGTACTAATCATAAACAATTGAAGAAAAATGCAAATTGTATAGATTCATGTATTTCGTATGTAGGTCTTTTAGATAGTAGCATTGTATTTTTGCCTCCGAGAAGTGAAGATGAAGATTATCAAACGCTGCAAGTTGGAAGAGGAGGTTACAGTGCTAGTGGAGATTCCAAGCTTTATGTTAATGTGAATTTTGTTTCTGGTAATTCAAATGATGTTAAGCTTTCGTCTGATAAACTTCTGATTTATGGCAATGTTTCTGGAAGAACGAAGGTGTATGTAAATGATAATTCTATCATCACGACTTTAAATGAAAAACTAAATGGAGAGGGAGTTCAGCATCGAAGTGTGCAAAATCAAAATGGACAGGAGCAAAATAGAAAAAAACCTATTCCTATTCCAATTATTCGAGTTTATGGAGAGGCACAAAGAGATTCCTTTGAACTTGCTAATGGATATGTTACATTGCAGGGGTCACCTTACCAATATATTCTTAAGGCTTCTGGTCCAATAAGGTATTCTAGGAGTTCAGAAAAAGCTGCAAATATATCTGAGATGTTTTGGGATTTTACCTTAGAAAGTAAATTGGAAAACGGTGAGAAGCGGCCAAGTATAACTCATGGACCTCGTGGACGTCTTATATCTTCTGGTCCAATTTTTTCTTTTGATGATAGTACATCCGGTCTTTCTGTATCTGAGGTAAATGAGCTTACTGTAGTAACAAATACTCCATCTGGTACTTCTATGGTATCTGGAAATTCTGAATCTGAGGGACCTAATCGAATTACTACTTCTAGTGTGAATGGCAATCCTGCATCACTTGGAAGATCTGATACAGATGAGTCTCGTATGGATTTAAGTGGTAGATCTGTTGAAAATCTTACTTCAACTTCTGAACCTACAGGACATAATCCATCTGTTCTAACAGGTGTCTTGGAACCTAAAGAGGTTGTTGATGGCAATATAGAAGATGTGGTTGCTTATGTTCAAAGGTTAGGTGAGAATTATTCGAGTTATTCTGAACCATTAAACACAAGTAATGGAGTGAATATTTATCGTCTTGTTAATCCGAGTACAACGGCTTCTAATGAAGTAGAGTATACAATAGAGGGAGCGATGCCTGTAACAACAGGTGGAAATGATGAAACTTTAAGCATTTCTCTTCTTGGTAGTTCAAATGAGGGTACTGGGAATGATGTAGGTTATGCTATAGTAGAAGGAGATAGTAGTGATACCATTACGGATACGGGGGTAACTACGTCTCAGATTGTTATAAATTCTGTTACTTCTACTGTATCTGAAGGAGGGGCATCTACTGATCTGGGAGGGGCAGAAATATCTGAAGTAGCATCTACTCTTTCTACTACTACATCTGCTGTTACTTCTACTGTATCTGAAGGGGATGCATCTACTGATCTAGAGGGGGATGGAACATCTGAAGTAGTATCCAATTCATCTCCTTCATCTAGAGGTAGAAGTTCGGTAACTTTAGGGACTTCAGGAGCTAATTCAGTTGGGAGATCTGATACAGGTAGGGGGAGTGTAATATCTGCCGATGGGATTTCTGTAACACCTGGGTATCATACTGTATCAAATAGGCTTACACCTATAAAATCAGTAGCTTCTATGAGTTCTTCTGCTTCTGTAGTTTCTGAGAAATCTGCTGCACCTTCTTCTGATACACCTTTGCCATCTTCTAATGGAGCTGTTGGGCGTACTCTTGTGTTGAATGGTGTTCAGAAAACTATTTCTTCTCAGTGTGGTGATGCTACACAAGGAAATGGCTCGGGAAGATCTCAGACTCCTTATTTGTGTAGTGATGGCCAAACACGTACAGTGGCAGACCTTACACTGAAGGCAAGTGAGGCAACTCAACATTCTATGCATGCAACAAATCAGAATACAATTATTAAGCTAGAAGGGGCTACAATTAGTAGTGCGGATTCTTCTGATAATAAAAATAATGTTGATTCTACTACATTACAGGCTGTGAGTGCTGTACTTGCAGAAAACAATGCAAAAGTTGTTTTGGATAAAAACTCCACAATTCAGTCTTCTGTGCTTGGGCTTGAAGCGCAAAGAGGTGGAACGGTCGAGATGATTGGTGGAATGGTCAATGCTCATTATGTGGGCGCTTTGGCAGGTTCTGGATCGTCTGTTAATTTAAAGGGTACAAAAATTAATGTGATCGGAGATTTGGCTACGGCTGGGCTGGCAAGTAAGGCTGGTCAGATAACCATGAATTCTGGGGCTATCACTCAGGCAAAAGGCGTGGCAGTAAGGTCAGAATCTGGAGGACGTATTGAGTTAGATAAAGTTAACATTACTGTGAAAAAAGCGACAGGGAAGTCAGATTCTACAGATAATTTTGGGCGTGCTGCTATTCTATTGAGTGACAATGCTTCTGTTGATTTTAAGAATGGGAGTGTTGTGACTGATTCTCACGCTTTGTGGGTTAGAAAGGGTGATGATGTGATTGAAATGGGGACTTCTAGGAAGAGGAGATCTTCTGAGGCTCGTTTTGCTATGAATCACGCGAATATCGAGGCTTCTACTGTTAAAGTAGAAGGTGATGGAACCTATGGCATATATTTTGATGGGGGAATAAAGAAAGGGGAGAGTCAACAAAATCGGAGTAAGAATTTAGAAACTCAGAAAGCAAATGTTGTTAAGCGGAGTGCTATATCCACCCAACAGGAGAAAACACCTATAAGCATGACAGGGACAGTTTCGTTGAAACAAACTGATTTTGAAGTTGCAAAGGGTATAGCGATCTATGGTAATAATTCTGGTGGGGTTGTTTCATTAGAAAAGAAAACAACACTTGCTGGTGATTTGTTGTTGAAGGCTGAGAACGATTCTCATATATCGGTTTTGGTGGATAATTCTATTGTTACAGGGGGTGTTCGCGTTAATAAAGATTCTTATGCAGGATTATACTTAGCCAATAATTCAGAGTGGATTCTCAAAAGAAGTATTCAGAAGAGTTCAGGGACTCCAGATTTAGGATGTTTGGATTCATGTGTTTCTTCTGTGAGACTTGTAAATAGTGCTATTGATTTTAGGTCTTCCGAATCTGAAGAGAAATATCAGACTCTTCATATTGGAAATGGGAAAGGCACAGTTTATGAGGCGCAGGGTGATGCTGTCATTCATCTCAATGCACGTTTAAATCCTCATGATCCAAGTGATCAGCAAGTCACTGATCGACTTGTCATTCATGGTGATGTTTCTGGCAAAACAAAAATACATGTACGAGGTGATGCGGGCAATGGTGGAGATGCTAAAGCGAATGCCAAGATTGCTCACAGCGTTTCAGTTATTCAGGTTTATGGTCAAGCAAGGAAAGATTCTTTCCAACTCGATGGTAATTATGTTGCGCTGGCCAACTCACCTTACAAATATACGCTTCGTGCTTATGGTCCAGAAGCGACTTCGAAACAGGAGCATGTTCAGCAGAAATTTGTTAAGGATGGTGGAGAGTTTTGGAACTTCCGTTTAGAAAATCAGTATGTTAAGTCTGCTGGATCTGCTGTCCTTCCTGAACAATTTGTAAGGTCTGTTGTTCCACAAGTGCCAACTTACCTCGTCTTACCTAATAGCGTATTCCATGCTGGATTGATGGATATTAACAATCAAAGCAAACAGTTGGAGACGTTGCGGATGACTTCTACGGGAATGGTAGAGGTTCGTGAGAATCCTGCTCTCTATTTACGCGGCTATGGTGGAAGTTACCGTTATGCTTCAGATTTATCTGCGCTTGAATATGGTTATGGTGGCGATCTTGACTATCGTGGTGTAGAGGCTGGTGTGCTGTTGCAAACTATTGAAAATGCTGACAGTGCTTTATCCTTTGGCGTTATGGGAACGTATGGAAAACTTTCTCTGCAGCCTTTGAATGTTGAGCAAAGTCAGAAGAGTGCATTTGATAAATGGACTGCTACGGTGTATGGTAGCATGCAGCATAATGTTGGCTTCTATGTCGATGGTCTTTTATCCTATGGTCTGTTCAAAGGTGATGTTCTCACTCTTGCACGGGGTAAAACAGCAACATTAAAAGGTAATCCCTTAAGTGCTTCTTTATCTGCTGGTCAGACAATTGCGACAGGGTATAAAGGTTTTGTCTTTGATCCGCAGGTTCAGGTTGTGTATCAACATCTCCAATTTAATAAGGCCCGTGATATTGATAATTTTGATATTGAAATGGGTAACCTTGATCAATGGGTGGCACGTGTTGGTGGACGCTTAACCAAGAATCCTACAGGCTCTGAAGGTGTGAGTGCTGTTGCTTTCTATGGGAAGCTTTATCTTGCTCATGGTTTTGGAGAAAAACAGTCTGTGCATTTCAATGATGCTTTCAAGTTAGGGGCGTTTGGCTCTTCACTAGAGGCTGGGGTAGGACTTAATGCCAAATTGTTGCCACAGTTCTCTCTGCATGCTGATATTCTTTATCAACATAAACTTAATAAGGCAGGTTTTTCTGGAGCAAGTTTCTCCGGAGGTGTGCGTTATCAGTTCTAATAATAAGGTACAGGGTGTACTTTTTTAAAAAAAGGCAGCACACAGTGCTGCCTTTTTTCTTTATAACAATTTGTGTATTCCTTTCGTTTTCTTGATATGAATAGAAAAGATATCGTTTATTGTGCGCAATGAGCGCGTTTTTCTACGCTAAAGCAAATTTTCTTAAAACTTTCGCTGATGATGATGCGATAGAGTGACACACTTGTATGGGCTTTTAAAGCGTTCATAAGACCAGTGTGTGTTATGTTATCTTTTTTGATACCGTATTGATACTAACTAATATAATATTTGACGTTTTCTAAAGCTCGTTTTTGAGCGTTTGTTTTCACTGATTTAAATCATTTTTTTCATTCATCTCTTTGTGGAGTAATTTTTAAAATCGAACAAGGTTTGATTGTGTTTTTAATTAATTACACGCACCGGTTTTATTTTTTCTTTACACGAAATACAGAATGCATTATACACTCATAAATTGTGCTCTGTTGTTATTCTCTTATAGATGGTTTTACGCGTAGAGCTTTTACCAAGTGTATAGGGATGATTCATTGCACGGTTCAAATGAGCATGAGGCATGTCTTTTGTACACCTTTTGTATGTTGAGGTGGCACAGTGGGATGTTTTGTGAGTGCTTTTATTTTTAATGAGAGGGGAAGGAAAGTTTCGAGGGAACTATGATTAAAGTGTTTAGAAATCATGTATGTTTATGTGCTTGTACAACAGCTATCCTTTCTTTGCTTCATAATGGAAGAGAGGTTTATGCAGCTACAGAGGGGAAGAATAGTGGACCTTATGTTATAAAGGTTATTCCAGTTGTCTCTGCTAATTCTTCTCCTCAGCTGAGCGGGAGTAATAAGCATAAGCTTCCTCTTAAGGGAGAGAATGGGGGGAGTTATCCTCCTAGTATGATTAATATTGGCAATAACGATGAGGGTATTCGTGGGGGGAGCAACTATCATGAGTTGAGTGGAAAGGAGGGAGAGAACGGACAACAAAATGGGGGGAAAGGGTATGAGAAAAATATCGATAACACGGTTAGAAATGAAGGCTCTGATGCAATAGGTATGAATCCTGCGTTTTATTATTATAGCGGATTGTATTATGTATGCGATAATTGCGGGGAGCCTAATATTGATAATAAATCTTATAGGATTACCCATGAGAACGCTTCCAATTATCCTGCTGATCCGACGGCTATAATGGTAAAGAAGGTAGGCACAAGGGTTAGTGGAGAAAATGTAACGGTTAACAGTGACGTTTCTGGTCGATCTTTTTTGCGTGGTGTAGCTGTATCAGATGATGGAAAGATTGTTTTGAAACAACCGACGCTCAAAAATACAAAGTTAGCTCTTTTTGCTCGCGATGGCCTCATTGAGGTCAAACAGGGAACTATAGGGGAGAGTGATAGGGCTGTTGAAGCTATAGGACATTCATTGGTTATTTTCGAGGATACAAACATTAACACGAGTGGTGGATCAACAAGCCTTTTAAGTTATAGCGGGGCGGAGATCGGGGTGGAAGGTGGAAAGATTAACTTTGCGGACAGTCACGGTATTTCTGCAATGTTAGGGGGGAAGGTCTTTTTTGATGGTGTTGCTGTTACTGGAAAGGGGCAAAAAGACGAAAACCATGCGGTCTTGTTAATGGATAAAGGGGGAAAGGTTGAGTTTAAAGGGGGAACTGTTGATGTTGAGGATGCGCATGGTATATTGTTAAAAAATTCGCTCAAGCCTTTATATTTTGGACCAGAACGATCTGAAGAAGAATCTGAAACCGAAGATGAAGCAGAAGATTTATCGAATAATTTTTATGTGACTGAGGCTAATTTTAAATCTTCTTCTGTTACCGTAAAGGGTGGGGGATCTTACGGTATATATTTTAAGGGAGAAAAGCCATGGAGCGAAGATGGGGATAAAAAAGAGGATATTTCATTAGGGGAAGAAAAAGCGCCACCACGATTAGAAGTTGTTAATTTGGATACAACAGAGCTTTCTGTTTTAGACGATACGGCTCTTTACGGTGAAAACCTTATTTCTGGTGCAGTAAGTTTAATGAAAAGCACTCTTCGTTCGGGGAATTTTTTATTAAAAGCTGAAAAAGGGGCTTCTATAACGGTTTTGGCTGATGCTTCTACTCTTGAAGGTCGTGCTTACACTGATAAAGATTCTAATGCCGAACTTTATTTGGGAGACTCTATGTGGATTTTACCACAACAGCTGCAGAGAGATCAACAGGAGGATGCAAATAGCTCTTCTATTTCACTCGTCAGCCTTATGGGTGAGAGCTCTATTCATTTCAAAAGACATGAATCTTCTGCTGCTGATGATTATCAAACCCTTCATATCGGAAGTGGAAAGGGTGAAGTTTATAAAGCACGGGACAATGCCTCTATTTCTGTGAATACCTATCTGAATAGTGGTGGAGCTCTTGATCAGCAAAAGACGGATCGTATTTTAATTCATGGTGATGTTTCGGGAAAAACAAAGCTCCGTGTGCATGCTGTTGCAGGAAGTCCAGGAGGATATACAGGAAGGGGAGGGAATGAGGAAGGCATTTCAATTATTCAGGTTTCTGGACAAGCAAAACAGGATTCTTTTCAGTTGGAAGCGGGATATGTAGCGTTAGACGAATTACCTTATCAGTATAAGCTTTATGGGTATGGTCCAAACTCTGAATTAGGGGAGGCGGATTCTGCTCAAAGATTAGTTGGAGGAAGCGAGAAATTTTGGGATTTTCGTCTTGAGAGTCGATCTATTGATGATGTTAAACCTGAACCAGATCCTCGCCCGACACCTTCTCCTGCTCCAACGCCTCCTCCAGGACCAGCTCCGGAGCCTCATCCTCGTCCTAAGCCGGGAGTAAAGGCTGTTGTTCCGCAGGTTCCGACTTATCTCCTTTTGCCTAATGCCCTACGTCATCTTGGTTTGATGAATGTTAGCAATCAAAATAAGCGCTTGGAAACTTTGCGAATTGCTTCTGGCAGTTTGTTAGAAAGCCGCGAAAAGCCTTTCTTTTTTGTGCGCGGTTATGGCGGCAATCATCGTTATACTTCAAATCTTTCTGCGCTTGAATATGGTTATGGCGGAGAGCTCAATTATAATGCTATAGAGGCAGGTATTTTGCTCAAAGCAATCGAAAATATGTATGGAACCACTTCTTTTGGAATTATTGGGTCTTACGAGAAATTTTCTTTGCAACCTTTAAATGTTGAACAGAGTCAAAAAAGCACATTTGATAAATGGTCAGTTGCAGCATATGGCGGTATGCAGCATGATGCAGGTTTTTACGTTGATGGTCTTGTGTCTTATGGTTTTTTTAAGGGAGACGTTCTTACAACAGCACGGGGTAAAACGGCAACATTAAAGGGAAAACCTTTAAGTGCTTCATTGACGACTGGAAAAACATTTATGGTGGGAGAGGATGGTTTTGTTTTTGATCCGCAAGTTCAGGTTGTTTATCAATATCTTCCATTTAATAAAGTGCGCGATGTGGATGGCTTTGATATTGATTTAGGAAAGCTTCATCAGTGGGTAGGTCGTGTTGGAGGGCGTTTAACAAAAATACTGGTTGCCACTGATGAGGCTCAAGTTATTTCTTTCTATGGCAAGCTTCATCTTGCTCATGGTTTTGAAGGAAAACAATTTGTGCATTTTAAAGACGCTTTTCAGCTAGGCGCTTTTGGTTCTTTATTAGAAACTGGATTAGGTTTTAATGCTCAATTGTCTCAAAATTTTGCACTTCATGGTGATTTGGTTTATCAGCATAAGCTAACGAAAGCTGGTTTTTCTGGAACGAGTTTTTCTGGTGGATTGCGTTATCATTTCTAGAGTTGTTACTGTTTTTGTTTAATCTTTGAAAAAGCCACAAGTTATCCTTGTGGCTTTTTTCATTTCTATTCATTTTGTTGTTATCGCTTTTTTATAGAGTATGATTTTTCATCTCTTTTTAATATATTTGGGGGCTGGGCTTCTTTTATTTTGCTTGAAAAATTTAATAAGTTTGTACGTTATCGTTTCAAAATATGTATTTCATATTTTTTATAATATGCGGTTTATAAAGATATTTTTTAACTGAGAATGCTAAAAATATTTTCAATGTTCTTATTATGAATCCATAAAAAGCATTCATTGGCATGTGTAGGATTGGTAGGTGGATAAAAAAATCGTTTAAGAAAGGAGATAATATAGTTTTGTGAATTGTGTTAAGAGGAGCGGATTTATAATATTAGAAGTTGGTAAAGAAAATAATGCACCTTAAGCGCAATGAGCGCTGTATCCGGTAGGATACTTTATATTATATCCGCAGCTGTTGTGCAATGGGGGTAGAAGAAATGAGAGATATATGAAAAAGCTGGTGAATGAGAAACATAGTATTGTTTTTTGAAAATGTGCTTTCTTAAAAGAATGCAATAAATAACAGGATGAAGTCATGTGTAATTTTGACTTTTTAAAGATATGGCTCTGAATGCTATAAAGTTGAATTAAATGGAGGCGGTAAAATAGGAACTGATTTTTATTTTATACGTTCTTATTCTTGCTAAATTAAGCTGTCTTGCCATGAAGATTGTCTAAAAGCAGATGTGTATGCTCCTTTGTTTTCCAACTTTGGCATATGGTTTGTCTGCTTACGGAGCATACATTTTTTCAATAAAAATTTATTGCAAGGATATTGGTTGTACAGTCTCTGGGAATTGATGAGGCAGCAGTTTAAAATAGGCCTTTTAAATGCCTGACAATCTATTAAAGTTTTTTACAGAGAAACTTTAGAGATGATTTTTGTCTTGTTTTTTAGCTCAATCTTTATAATTTTTTTGTAAAGACGACAGATTTAGAGTGTATTTCTTAGTCATTTTCTAATTCCATATTTACATAAAACACAAAAAATACTAATAAACTCAATACATCAAACCAAAACGTATTAAATTTTTCTCTTGGTTAAGTCTTTTGGTACGTTATGTCTTTATCTTTAGAAGGGGGGCAAAATTATGGTGTAATTATGGCTGGTCTATTTAAAAATCGTTTCTCCTTATGTACTTTTACAACCGCACTTATTTTTTTAACACATCATGTTGATGTTTTTGCGCACAATGCTGAATCTAAAATTCTCCCTGGAGAAAAGCAAGATTTATGTAATCAAAATGCAGCATTTTATCAGTGTTCTGATGGTAAACAGCATGAAATTAATAATAAAGTTTATTCGCTCACGGGGCAAAAGGTTAATGGTAATCATGGAGCCATAGAGGCGTCTAAGGAACGTACATTTATTCACGGTAAAAATATAACTGTTAAGGGTATTTTAGATCAAAAGAGTAATTCGGAAAAGAACTTTTGGAAATATGGCGTAAAGGTATCAGAAAAGGCGTACGTCTCTCTGTCCGAATCCACTTTGAGTGGGGTTTTAGTGGGAGTAGAATCTCAAGGTTACGGCATTGCGATATCTGGCGGATCGATTGATGCAATTGAAGTGGGGGCTTTTGCAGAAGGGAAATCTCACAGTAAACTTTATTTAACGAATACACAGGTGAACTTCGGTACTGTTGGGGTTAAAGCAGGAGAAAATGGATATTTAATTTTAGAGGGTGTCTCTATGAACTGCAAGGGTAATTCCGACAAGGTGGGACAAGGGCGGAATACAGAACATCAGAGTGATCATGCTGCTTTTCATATATCTGGAAATGGTTATGTTCAGTTTGTGAAGGGTTCTGTTGATGTTAGTGATGTTCATGGGCTTTTATTGCAGAAAAAGGGTGATCATGCTGATGATACTCATGCTAATATTGAAGATTCTAATATTACAGTGAAAGGGAATGCACTTTATGGTATGTACTTTAAAAATATGACAACATTAGCTGATCTGTTCAATGGAGGATCACCGCATGTTAAGGTGAGAAAGACTGCTTTTAAAGTTCCATATAGTACAGCTATTTATAGCAACAAATCTCGTGGTTCTATTAAGTTTTCAGAAAAATCTGAAATTTCTGGAGATTTATTGTTGAAGGCTGAAGGTGGCTCTTTAGTGAAGATTTTAGCTAATGATTCTATGCTTGTAGGGGGAGTGCATGTTGATGAAAATTCTTCTGCTGAATTTAAGTTGAGAGGTAGTTCGAAATGGACTTTGTCACGACCGAAAAATAAAACTTTACAAGTTTCTGATTCTATAGGTGTTTCGTCGGTTTCGTTGATCGAGCTTATTGATAGTTCTATTATTTTTGAGAAACCCGCAGATAATACAATGAATGATTATCAAACACTTCGTATTGGAAAAGGAGAGGGTGTTGTTTATAAAGCGCAGGGTGATGCGCATATTTATCTTAATACATATTTAAATAAAGGGGGAGATATTAAAAATCAAAAAACTGATAGGTTGTTAATTCATGGTGATATTAAAGGAAAAACCATAATACATGTGCAAAGCGTTTCAGGAAGTCCAGGAGGTGGTACAGGGCTTCATGGAAATGACAAAGGTATCTCAATTATTCAGGTTTCTGGAAAAGCAGGGGAAGGTTCTTTTCAGTTAGAGGGGGGGTATGTCACACTTGAAGACGGCCCCTATCAGTATAAGCTCTATGCTTATGGTCCAGCATTTCATTTAGGAAGAGCAAATGCGTCTCTAAATGCAAGTGTGTCTCAAAGATTAGTCGAAGGTGAAGGAGATTTTTGGGATTTCCGCCTCGAAAATGGATATATTGATTCTGATACTACATCTAAACCCACTCAGAATTCTAAGCTTGTGTCGGCTTCTCGTCCTAACCAAGGCGATAAAGCTGTTGTTCCGATGTCTTCTGCAGATAGTCTTTCTAAGATTGAAGATGTTTCCTCCTCTAGACGAGGTGTAAGATCTGTTGTTCCGCAAGTTCCAACTTATCTGCTTTTACCCAATAGTTTGCTCCAGGCTGGTTTGATGGATATCAGCAATCAAAACAAGCAGTTGGAGACACAGCGTGCTAATCCTCGTGGAATGTTGGAAATTCGTGAAAATCCTGCTTCATTTTTGCGTGGTTATGGGGGGAGTTCCCGTTATACTTCAGATTTGTCTGCGCTTGAATATGGTTACGGAGGCGATCTAGGGTATTATGCACTAGAGGCAGGTGTTTTGTTACAAAAAATTGAAAGTGTTGAGAATGTCATATCCTTTGGGGTTATGGGCTCTTACGGAAAGCTTTCTCTACAGCCTTTGAATGTTGAACAAAGCCAAAAAAGTACATTTGATAAATGGACTGCTACAGTCTATGGTAGTCTGCAGCATGATACAGGATTCTATGTCGATGGTCTTGCGTCTTATGGTTTTTTTAAGGGTGATGTTGTGACAACGGCACGGGGTAAGACAGCAACATTGAAGGGAAATCCTTTAAGTCTTTCTTTGATGAGTGGTCGAAAAGTTGCCACAGGATATGAAGGTGTTGTTTTTGATCCACAAGCGCAGGTTGTTTATCAATATCTTCAGTTTAATGAGGCTCGTGATATTGATCATTTTACTATCGAGATGGATAAGCTTGATCAATGGATGGTGCGTGTTGGTGGACGTTTGCTGAAGATTCTTGTTGCGCCTGAAAAGGATCGTGATGTTTCTTTCTATGGTAGAATTCATTTTGCTCATGATTTTGGCAAAGAAAGATCTGTGCGCTTTAAAGATTCTTTCCAGTTGGGAGCTTTTGGTTCTTCTCTAGAGGCTGGATTGGGTCTTAATGCCCGTTTGTCTCAAAATTTCACGTTTCATGGGGATTTGGTTTATCAGCATAAGTTGAGTAAAGGTGGTTTTTCTGGAATCAGTTTTTCTGGTGGATTGCGCTATCGTTTTTAGGCTGATCGCCTTTGGGGTTAATCTAAAAAACCACAAGTATCGCTTGTGGTTTTTTTTATTATTATTATTTTGTTTGCAACTTTGAAGATAAGCTTTTTTAAAGAATGTTTTTTGCATGAGAAAATTTGTTTCTTTTTAGAAACGAGATAAGGCTTTCTGAGGCTCTGTTTTTGCTTTTTATGCTGTTTTCCCTTTTACAGTCAACATACCGATTTATAATAATTTATTTTTTATATTGAATAAAAAATATGAATATCGTTGGGCTTTCTCATTTTAGATCTGTTCCACGTTGAATCAATCAAAATCATTTGTTTACACGTTACAAGGGGGAGTCCGTGTGAATAAAATGAGGATACGAAAGGAGCCCAAAAGTCTCTTATAAATTGCCTCAAAGGCCCAAAGGCTGTCGCAACATTTTAGGGTTGGTAACGTGGGGGATATATCGGCTTACTTATTCATCAGTGTAAAGATGGGATACTCAACGAATTGACCATTATATTCTTCCAAAGGGGGGGGCTATAGCGAAATGAGCTTCGATGCGTTGAGAGATGTGTCTTTCAAACAAGCATGCGAATTGGCAATATATCTATATTCTGTTTAGGGCGTTTGGTTTTTCGTGATGCTTGTGACTCTCTTAGAGAGCGCGATAAATATAAAGTGTGAAGCGGCAGTACGTTATCTCCTTTTGTATCAATTTACAAATTCTCTTGAGATCACTGCTTTGAGGTGTGGGGGATTTACGATGTCTATTTTTACGTGTTTTTTTAATAATGCAATTTTAAATTGTGATATTTTTAGATTATAGCTTTACATAAAGTGTGGAGTAGATATATAAAACACAAAACGTATTTTAAATTATCACACGTAGCCAAGGTTATTAAATAGAACGCGTGTTTTTTTATTTTTAGAGAAGGGGAAGAAAGTTTGTAGAAAATTATGCTTAAAAATCATCTCTCTTTATGTCGTTTTACAACGGTTATTTTTTTCTTTGTACACAATGCTGATGCTGGTGAAGTTTCTTCTCAGAAGAAGCAATATTCATGTAACGAAAGTGCTTCATTTTATCACTGTAATGATGGGAAAACGCATGAAATTTCTGAGAAAACTTATCAACTCACGGGTGAAAGTTCTGGTGCTGCCTTAGAGGCATCAGGGGAAAATACACTCATTGAAGGAACGGCGATAATCATTAACGGTGTTTCGAATGTAAATGGTCCTTCCGGACAAGGCGCTTGGACAACAGGTGTAAAAGCCTCAAAAGGGGGAGGCGTTGCTCTATTTGATTCCATGTTAAACGATGTATCGATAGGGGCTGATATTGACGAGGATGGCGCTTTTGAAATGCAGAACGGGGTGATTAAAGCAACCAGAATGGGGATCAGTGCTTCGAGTGAGCAGTCGCTTGTTTCTTTGACCAAGACAGAGATTAGGACACCTGCTGATGCGATCGGTCTTTTGAGTCATAATGGTGCAAAAATGTATATGAAAGGAGGAAAGATTGACTTTGCTGATGGTATTGGCGTTCAAACAGGAGGGGATGGAGAAATTAATTTAGAGGGTGTTTCTATTACCGGAAAGGGGAAACAGACGACAAATACAGATAATCATCGTGAAGCTTCTGCTTTTAGTATGCTTCAGGGGAAAGGCATGATTAATTTTGAGAAGGGCAACGTTAATGTTAACAATGCTCATGGCATTGTATTGCAGGGGAATAATCATAATGCTGCTCATATTAAATATTCCAATGTTTTTGTGAGAGGGAAGGCATTTCATGGTATGCACTTTTTTTGGGAAGCTGTCTTGGATGATAAAAAAACGATTATACCTGGAAAAGGGACTGTTCATTTGACCCAGACAACCTTTATGGCTCCAGAAAGTATGGCTATTTATAGCCGCGAATTTGAAAGTTCTGTTAAACTCTTACAAAATTCCAAAGTTTCTGGCGATTCACTTTTGAAAGCTATTGAACATTCCAATATCAAGATCGAAGCTGATGCTTCTACCTTACAAGGAAGCGCATATGTTGATGAAAGTTCTACAGCCAAGATAGTGTTAAAAAATGGTTCAAAGTGGATTTTATCGCGACCAAAAGTTGGACAATTACAAAACTCTGATGTGTCTGGTTCTAGGTTAAAAGATTATTCTTCTATTTCATCGGTCGAACTTATAGATAGTTCTCTTATTTTTGAGGAACTCAAATCCAAAACAACAGATGGTTATCAGACACTTCTCATCGGAAAAGGATCAGGGACTGTTTATAAGGCGCAAGGTAATGTGAATCTTTATCTTAATACCTATTTGGATAAAGGGGGAAAGCTTGAAGAGCAGAAAACTGATCGACTTTTAATCAATGGGGATCTTGAAGGAAAAACGATAGTCCATGTGTATAAGGTTCCTGGAAGCCCAGGGGCATTGACGGGAGAGGGCGGTAATGATCAGGGGATTTCCATTATTCAGGTTTATGGACAAGCTGCTGAAGATACTTTTCAGTTAAAGGGGGGGTATGTTACACTCGAAGATTCCCCTTATCAGTATCATCTTAAGAGTTATGGTCCAAGCTCTACTTTAGCGACTGCAGATTCCAATCAAAGAGTGCTTAAAAACACTGGAACATTTTGGGATTTTCGCCTTGAAAGTAAAGTGGTTGATTCTTCCTCTCTTGAACCCACTGAAATTTTTCCTGTTCTTGATGCTGTTGTTCCTCCTATTTCTGATGAGGTTCCTGCTTTTCCTAAAACTCATCCTAATATGACTGGAGGTGAAGAGGAGGTTATCGATCCTAATTCTCAGCAAAAAACTCAGGAGCCAAGTCTTTCTTCTCCTGTAGATTCTCCTGATAGGGATCCCCATCTTAAGACTGTATCTGATGCTTCCGATGTTTTTATGCTGGATGTTCCAAATCCTCTTCCTGTTTCTCCTCCCTCTCTTACACCTGTTATTCCAGTTATGACTCAATCTCATCCAGTTGTGCCAACATCTGGTTCTCCTATC
This sequence comes from Bartonella sp. AU55XJBT, assembly GCF_028618525.1. The sequence goes on from NZ_JAQITC010000013.1 coordinate 22,573, forward strand.
CCGCCGTCTGTTCCTTCCACTCCTTCTGTTGTCTCTTCTGCGTCTGGTTCCCCTGTGTTATCCTCTGCCGCTCGCACTCCTTCTGCTGTTTCTTCCCCTGCGTCTGGTTCCCCTGTGTTACCCTCTGCCGCTCGCACTCCTTCTGCTGTTTCTCCCCCTGCGTCTGGTTCCCCTGTGTTACCCTCTGCCGCTCGCACTCCTTCCGTTGTTTCTTCTCCTGCGTCTGGTTCCTCTGTGTTACCCTCTGCCGCTCGCACTCCTTCTGCTGTTTCTCCCCCTGCGTCTGGTTCCCCTGTGTTACCCTCTGCCGCTCGCACTTCTTCCGTTGTTTCTTCCCCTGCGTCTGGTTCCCCTGTGTTACCCTCTGCCGCTCGCACTTCTTCCGTGGTTTCTCCCCCTGCGTCTGGTTCCCCTGTGTTACCCTCTGTCGTTCGTACTTCTTCTGTTGTTTCTCCCCCTGCGTCTAGTTCCTCTGTGTCGCCATCTGTTACTTCCCCTGTTTTTGAACTTTCTTCTCATTTTGAGTCAAATGTGAGAGCCGTTGTTCCACAGGTTTTGACTTATATTCTTGTGCCAAATACCTTATTTCATGCTGGATTGGTGGATATTGGTCATCAAAATAAGCAGTTGCAAACACTGCGAACTTTTTCTCGTCGATTGTTGAAAACTAATGAAAATCCGGCTTTATTTTTTCGTGGTTACGGGGGACATCATCGTTATACTTCCAATTTGTCTGCACTGGAATATGGATATGGAGGCGACCTTGATTATAATGCACTAGAGGCAGGTATTTTACTCAAGAAAATCGAAAATGCATACAGTACAACATCTTTCGGGATTATGGGAAATTATGGCAAGCTTTCTTTGCTGCCTCGAGAGGTGAAACAACGTCAAGAAAGTATATTTGATAAATGGACAATCACAGCATATGGGAGTATGCAGCATGATACGGGTTTTTATCTGGATGGTCTCTTCTCTTATGGTTTGTTTAATGGCAATGTTCTTACACGTGAGCGGGGTAAAACGGCTGCATTGAGGGGCAAGCCCTTAAGTTTTTCCTTAACGGCTGGTAAAACATTTATGATAGGTTGTCGATGTTTTATTTTTGAACCACAGGTTCAATTTGTTTATCAAAATCTTCAGTTTCATAACACACGCGATATTGATAATCTTAATATTGATATGCGAAGACCAGATCATTGGGGGATGCGTATTGGGGGGCATTTAACTAAAACACTGACATTAACGAAAGATGCACAGGTTCTTTCATTCTATGGTACACTTCATTTCGTTCGTAGTTTTGATGATAAACAATTTGTATATTTTAAAGATGCTTTTCAGCTTGGTTCTTTTGGTTCTTCTCTAGAAGCTGGATTTGGTGTCTATTCGCAATTATCCCCCAAAATGACTTTTCATAGTGATCTGATTTATAAGCATAAATTTACCAAAGCTGGCTTTTCTGGAACGCGTTTCTCTGGTGGATTAAGCTATCACTTTTAAATTTATTTCTCTTTAATCCATCTTTCGCAAAAGCAATAGACATAAAACATGACTTTATTGTGTTTTTTTTCTGATTTTTAACTTTACATATAATCCAAAACGAATTATATGAACGTCACATAATAGGAATAATCTATCGATGAGGTAGGTATATCTTTATGTGCTCTTACGATGTCTATTTTATTCTTTATGCATAATATAGATGTGAATGTGCAAGAGGAGCTTTCGTGTCGTTTTCTTTTAAAGTCCTGTTCATGTGACGCTTTTGAGGAGTGTAGGTTGTGTGCGTGATACTTGTTCAGATATTGCTGATAGCAGTTTTTCTGGTGTTTTGAAGGCAAAAAAGTTTGGTTAGGTAAGCATTAAGGTGAGGGAAGAGAGAAGTTTAGAGATTGATGGGGTTTTGGCGTTAAAAAACACTGATAAAATTTAATCAGGGATACTTGCACAAGAAAAAATAAAGAGTGTTTTGGATAAGTTCCCGTTACTGGAAGTGTTAAGAACACGGTCAATGATATTCAATGGAAAATTTCATATTGCCATTGGTTTTAAAGGAAAACAATGTGTGCGGTTTGGAGACCAATGCTCATTGGGGGCTTTTGGTTCTTCTCTAGAAACTGGAGTGGGATTGAATACGCAGTTGTCTTCAAACTTTGTATTTTATGGAGATGATCTTTTCAGGCGGGTTACGCTATCGTTTTTAGGGACTTATGAAATATAATTTGAATTTTACATAAGCTACAGAATGTTTTGTGAAGTATAAAATGAATATTTAAGTTTTATACTTCACACTATTCGTTTGTTTAAGTGAGCGTTATTGCGCGTATTTTTTATTTTTAAGTCAAGGGGGAAGAAGAAAAAATTGGGAATAGAATTATGATTAATGTATTAAGAGATTATAGATTTTTATTTATCACAACGGCTATAGTTTCTTTTTTGCCAATCGTGAGTGTTAATGCAAATTCTCATGATTTAGAAAATCTCTGTGATCCAAATGCTCAGTTTTATAAATGCAATGATGGTAAAAAACACACGATTAAAAATAAAACTTATCATTTAAAATATTCTCAACAACATATTTCTGATTCTGCTCCTATTTCAGCTCTATATGTAGAAAAAGCAGGTACAGTTGTTGATGCATCGCAGATAACTGTTACGGGTGATAGCGCAGATGAATTATACGGCTATGGTGCATTAGCAAAAGAGGCAGCTCATCTTAATCTAAAAGATTCAAATTTTAAGAATATACCTGCTCTTCATGCTGCAAGTGCGGTTATTCGCATGACAGATGGCACTATTACGGGGGTTTCTCACGCTATTTCTGCATTGGGTAAAGGAACAGATATTGCTTTAGTGAGTGTTAAGATTGAAACGACACCAAAAGAAACGACACAAAAAGAATTGAATGGTGTAGGAGAAATAGGTCTGATTAGCAGTTTTGGTTCAAAGATTAGGCTGTCAGGGAGTACCGTTACTTTTAATGGGAAAGGCGCGTTTTTATCACTTTATGGAGGCGAGTATAGTTTTGATAGTTCTGTCATTAAGGGCAAAGGAAAGCAAGAAACTGTTATCGTTGGTGAGAAAAGTGTCAATAAATTACCAGAAGCTTTTGATATCTCTCAAGGTGGCTTTGTTCAATTAAATAATAGTTCTATTGAACTGAGTGATATGCATGGTTTTTTGGTTAAAAGTTCTTCAGGGAATGTGAATAATAAAGCTAGGTTGTTGAGGCAAGAATTTAATTTAGCTGATGTGTTTAAGAAGACGAATATTAAGATTGAAAAATCCAATATTTCTGTTCAGGGGAAGGAAACCTATGGTCTATATTTTTATGGATTAGATTCCAATAATATATGGGGCAATATGAGAAATCTGGGAGCGCAAGGCGTTGCTCTGGAAAAGGCCTTTGTTCAGTTATCAAAGACAAATTTTTTAGTTCCAGAGGGGATTGCCATTTATGGTACGGGAGATGCTGGTTATGGGGCTGAAGCTACCCTTGAATTATCAGAAAATACAAAAATCTCTGCTGATTTATTGTTAAAAGCTGAAAATAATTCTTCTCTTCGTGTTCAAGCCTATTCTTCAACCCTTACAGGGGGAACACGCATTGAGGGTAGGGCTCGTATTGATTTGCAGTTAAGAAATAGTTCAACGTGGTATCTTACTAAGAGTAAATATCAAGGCTCACAAGAAGCCGACTTTACGGTTTCATCACTTTCTACTTTGAGCCTTTTGGATAGTACCGTTGTTTTTGAGAAATATGTCTCTCAAGATTATCAAACATTGTATATTGGAAACAAAATAAACAATGGAGACGATATGCATGCATTAGTCAATAGCAAGAAAACAGCTGGTATGGATGACGTGTCCAATAAAGTATACAGTGCGGAAGGTAATTCTCGGATTAAGATGAGCACATTTATGCATAATGATGGTTCATTTAATTCTCAACAAACGGATCGCATTTTGATCTATGGGGATGTTGAGGGAACCACCCTCATTGGGATGGAAAAATTTCAAAAAACTTCAGATAAAGAAGCAGGCAGTGAAAGGAGTCAAAGTGTTTCACTTATTCAAGTTGCAGGGACGGCAGAGGAAACTTCTTTTAAGTTACTCAACAGTTATACGACGGTAAATGGTTTTCCTTATCAATATAAACTTCGTGGCTATGGTCCAAGTTCTTCTTCTGGAAATGCAGATCCCCAAAATAGATTGGTTGCAGGGAAAGGTGATTTTTGGGATTTTCGTCTCGAAAGTGTTTACATTGGTTCTGAGTTAGATTCTTCTGAATCTGCTTCTAAGCCGACGCCTACAGTTATTCCCCCTCAATCTGAAGACGAAAAGCCAACAGAGACTATTTCGCCTGAACAACCACCTACTGTTAATCCTCCGCTTATACCTTCTACACCTGTTACGCCTGAACTGCCCTCTGTACCAACTGCTCCAGAGGATCCTTCTACTGTGCCTATGCCTTCTGCTCCTGTTGAGACCTCTACTGATGAGGTTATGCCATCTAAGCCATCTGTTCCAATCGTTCCTTCATCTACGGGCTCTGTTGCTCCTTCTTCCGTACCCGTTGAACCAAAGCCTTCTCAACCTGCTGCTCCTGTTGAGCCTTCGTCTCATCTTTCTGTTCCGTTTGATGTTCAGCCTGAACAAGGAATTAGAGCTGTTGTACCTCAATTGCCAACGTATCTTCTTTTGCCAAATGCTTTATTCCATGTGGGTTTGATGGAGATGACCACGCAAAATAAGATGTTAGAGACAATGCGGGGTGCTTTTTATTCTTTTGGAAGAGATGATAAAAACACAGCCTTTTTTCTGCGTGCTTATGGGGCAAGTCATCATTATGCTTCCAATTTATCTGCTTTTGAATATGGCTATGATGCTGAGCTTGATTATAATGCATTCCAAGCAGGTGTTTTGTTAAACGAGATTGAGAGTTTATATACGCGTACACTCTTTGGGGCTTTGGGAAATTATGGAAATCTTTCTCTAGCACCTCAGGAGGTTGAACAAAGTAAAAAAAGCCCATTGGGTAAATGGTCTATTGGGGCTTATGGAAGTCTACAGCATGATACGGGTTTTTATATTGACGGGGTTTTATCCTATGGTCTTTTTAAGGGAGATATTTTGACGCTTGCACGGGATAAGGTTTTGGCGTTAAAGGGAAAACAGTTTAGTGGATCTTTAACGAGTGGCAAAACGTTTGCAATAGGGAGTAAAGGCGTTGTTTTTGATCCACAGGTTCAGGTTATATATCAGCAACTTCAGTTTTATCAGGCATATGATGTTGATCATATTGATGTTGATTTGGGAAAATTTCATCAATGGATGGGGCGTGTTGGTGGGCGTTTAAGCAAGACGCTTGGAGTTGTGGAAGAGGGACGAGAGGTTTCTTTTTATAGTAAGCTTTCTTATTTGCATAATTTTGAAGATAAGCAATTTGTTTCTTTTAAAGATGATTTTCAGTTAGGTTCTTTTGGTTCTTCTTTGGAAGCAGGGCTTGGGTTTAATGCGCGTCTTTCTTCAAAATTTTCTCTTCATGGGGATGTAACCTATCGGCATCGGCTTAAAAAAGTTGGTTTTTCTGGTGCCAGTTTCTCTGCTGGATTGCGCCACCGTTTTTAAAAGAGGTCCATTGTACATTTTTATATGAAAGGCAGAAGATTTTTCTGCCTTTTTAATCTCTTAACTTATATTCCTTCATCAATATATGGTTATTTTTTTAAGTATAAAAGGTTACTATAAACGATTTTTTTGATTGATGATTGAAGTTACTCAAGATGCTTTCTTCTATGTAATGAGAAACTTTTCTAAAAGTTTTAATGTTGTGATATGAGGAAAGGTTTCATTATGAATGTGATAAAAATCTTTTATACTGAATGCTTTGTTGCGGAATCTTTCAAAAAAGGCGGTATTGTTGGTTGTTTTTTTAATATTAAAGTGGGCTAAGAATGGTTTTTTAAGCGTTTTTCTTAAGAGTTTTTAGGGTTATTTGTGTCCAATTTTATTCATTTTTTAAAGATGTTTCCTTGAGGATGTTAGAAAATATGTGTCCTTTTAGAAAAGGCTGAGAGAATTTGAGGTTAAATTATCATAAAAAGTAAAGGATGCTTGATCGTGTTTTTAGGGATGTTGTTTCTTTTTTGCAAATGATAGACACCAAGAGAAATTTTGATAAGATATAGAGTATTTGTTATTGCTCTAATAAGTGGGTGTCATCATTCTATTTTTTAGGATTCCAATATTGCAGTGATTTTAGCATTTGAAAGTATTCATAATTGGTTGATTCAATATAAATAGATTGGAACCGAGAGAATTTTATGATTTGAAGGACTTTCATTCCTACGTGTAAAACGATGAACACCCTTTATTAAACCAATTTGATATGTCTAGAAAAGAAACCGGATTGTCGATCAGAACAGGTAGGGAATTTTATTTTTTGAGGTATCAAGCGGCGGTCAAAAAAATTTTATTAAAAAAATAGTGTCGAGTTTTCTTCTTTTTATCGTAGGAATAAAGAGGCCTTTTCTTGTCTAAAGGGAGCCGCTAGCAAGGTGGAAGGCTTCATGATTATAAAGACTTTGGGGATTTGGGGGGAGGGTGTTTGCAACTTCTGTGAGTTCTAGAGATGTGTGGAGGTTCAGATTTCTAGAGGATTGCGTGGGTATTTTTATCGGCGATGGTTGTGCTTGTTGGTGTTTGGCTTAATCAGTGATATTAATTATACCACATTCACCATTTTCACTGCCGAAGGTGAGGGTCTGCCCTGTTTGATCCCAGTTGAGTGCTGAAATAGCGCTTTTTCCATACCCTTTTAAAAGAACTTCTTTTCCATCACGAAAATGTGCCGCTAAAATCATTCCATCATTGAAGCCTATGGCAACAATTTCTTCGCTTGGATGGCATGAAACGGTGCTAACAAGGGCATTTGCTCGTGTTCCAAGTTCTAGGGGTGTTTTTCCCATGGGGCCGTCTTTTGTATGAAAGGGCCAAACAATTGCAGCAGAAGCACCTGATGTTGCGAGCCATTTTCCTTTTGCACTCCAAGACCAGCTTTTGACTTTACTTGGGTAGCCACTCATCCGTAAATGTTGATGATCGGCAAGACGCCAGCCGTGTAAGGCGTTTTCTTGCATCGTGGAAATGACGTAGCGGTTGTCTGGTGAAAAGGTAACACCACAATGAGCGCCTTTCCATAGCAATGTGGTGGGAGATGTTTGTGTTGAGAGCCAATGAAGGGTAACGCCATTGTAATGGGCAATGGCAAGTCGTAAACCTTTGGGGGCAAAAGCCAAACCTTCTACACTGCGTTCATGTGGTAGCTCTTGTTGTTCTTTTCCAACATGTACAAATGCAAGACGTGCAGAGGAAAAGGCAAAAGCTTTTTGGGGACCAAAAGCAACGTTATTTATCCATTTGCGTTCTTTTTGACTGAGCAGTTCTGTGTGACCACCTACTGTTGTTTGACAGACTTTTCCATCTTCTCCTCCTGTGATGATCGCAGTCTTGTCATGGGAAAAATGACTTGAAATTATTCCTTGGTGAACTTCAAAGACTTGTGGGGTTGGGGTTAAAAAAACAATCAAACCTTCCACGGAAACAAAGGCTGGTTTATTGCCTATAAAACCACAGGAAAGGCAGTAACTTTGGAGATCATAATGGGTTATGTTTGGCATTGTCACTCATTTTATGCGCAATTTTCAAAATCAGTTTTTAATTTTTCGCCATCAAGAGAGCGGCCGATAAAAACAAGGCGGCTTTCTCGTTTTTCATCCTCACGCCATGGGCGTTGGTGTTGTCCCTCAACAAGCATATGAATACCTTGAATGACATAACGATCATCATCTCCTTGAAAGGCAATAATGCCTTTAAGACGCAAGATATTAGGCCCTTGTTGCTGCGTAAGCTGTTGGATCCAAGGGAAAAATTTTTCTGGTTGCAGGGCACCTGTTTTTAAACTAACAGAAGTGACGGTAATATCATGAATGCTGGATGTGTGATGATGATGCTCATGATGGCAATCGGGGCCACACACATGATCTTCAGATTGGTTTGTATGCTTGTCATCAAGAAAATGAGGTTCATGGTCTAGGGTTCGTTGGAGATCAAAGAAACCACGATTGAGAAGTTTATCAAGAGGAATCTTGGTGCGCTGTGTTGTATAGAGTATAGCGCGAGGATTAATGGCAAGAATAAGAGATTCTGCATGGGTATGTTCTTGTGCCGTGACGAGATCAATCTTATTTAAAAGAACGATGTCTGCGAAGGCAATTTGCTCTTCAACTTCACGACTTTTTTGCAGTTGAGAGGGCAAATGCTGTGCATCAACGACAGCTATGACACTGTCAAGCGTTGTTTTTTCATGGACAGTATCATCCATGAAAAAGGTTTGTGCTACGGGAACCGGATTGGCAAGTCCTGTTGTTTCTATAATAATCGCATCAAATCGATGAGAACGTTGCATCAAACTTTCCAGAATGCGAATGAGATCGCCCCGCACAGTGCAGCAAACACAGCCGTTATTCATTTCATAAATTTCTTCATCTGATTCAATGATCAGGTCATTATCAATCCCAATTTCACCAAATTCATTGACAATGACAGCATAACGTTTGCCATGATTTTCACTGAGAATGCGGTTGAGAAGGGTGGTTTTTCCTGCGCCAAGATAGCCCGTGAGAACCGTAACAGGAAGTTTTTTTTTGGGTGTCGTTTCCATGGAGAGACCTTTTATTGTTCTTTATTGCCATGTGTTTATGTTAAATCGCTTGATATCATCAAGTAAATCACGAAGCTGAGACAGAACATGAGAAAAGATTGCTTTACCGGCTTGGGGGGTTGCTTTGCTTGCATTTCCTGCTGCACCTTGCGTGTTGAGATCACGCATTGTCCAGCCAAAAGCATGAGGACCATAAGCGCGTAAATAGCGATAATTGGCAATCATATCCGCTTGTTTATTATGAAAATTTTTTGCCTTTTCCATATGGACTTTTTCTGGGGCTAAATAGAGCATGAGAGAGGTTTCGATAAAACCTCCATGGATATCAAGAGGCTGTTGAGAAGGTTCTATCAGACCTTGTGGCAAACCAAAACGGCTCCAGCTTGTTGCTACAGCAAGCATGGAAAGGCGCCTTCTCAATTCGGTGATAACAATGCTCATTAAAGGTGAATTGCCACCGTGAGCATTGAGAAGAAGAAGACGGTTGATCCCTTTGTCATAGCAGTTTTCACCAATCTTTATCCAGCGCTTAATCGCATCAGAAAAGGTCAGGGTTTGTGTTCCTGTGATATCCATATGTTCTATAGAATAGCCAATTTTTTCAACTGGTAAAAGGGCGATATGAAATTGTTCTTTTGTTTCTAACGTGAGGGCTTTTGCAAAAGCTTCAGCAATAATCCAGTCGGTTTCAAAGGGAAGGTGCTCTCCGTGATATTCATGTGCGCCCAAAGGTAAAAGAGCGAGAAAAGGTGTGTTAGATACCATAAATTATTGCCCAAAAGAGGAGTTCATATAGATAAAGTGATCAAAGGTGCTGTCACTATTTAATCTATCTATAAGAGAAACGCAAATAGGTGTATTTTTACATCCCATAGGGATATTCTAAAAATGAGAGCTTTATTAAAAATAGTGAAAGGTTTTACTGAGAGAAGCTAACACAGTTTTGATGGAATATGCGCTACCCCTTCTAAAGATCGATAACTTCTGTAAGCATTTTTGATTGTGTCTTTTTGCTTTTAATCAGGATTCTTGCGCTGTGAATTCAAGTTTACATAGATGTCTTACAAAAGAATGAAAATGTTTGTACACGCATTTTACTTTGAAGAGTGTCTTAACAGATTTTAGTGTTTATGAAGAAAAAATGAATGTAATGAGAAGAATTTACATGAGATGAAATCACATAATGACACTATATTGATTTATAAAGAGTGTTTATTTTTTCATGTTGAATGAGAGTCTCGAAAATCATAAGATTTTTTTATTCCAAACCTGTTCCATTTTGAGTAAATAAAAACCATGTCTCTTACACATCACAAGTAGATTAGCTGTAAGGCGTGAAACTGTACAGGTATGCTTCTTATAAATCACCTCAAATGCTAAAAGTTTGGTCTTGCAACTCGACGCGCAGCGTCGCGAAATTGTAGAGAGCTTGATGAGTTTATAATTTGTTGAGTGATCAGATGATAAAGAAGAAGCATCGTTGAAACTAAGATAAACAGAACCCCATTGTGTTGCACGTCGCTTGTTTTAAAGAAAAAGCAAGTATTCAAGCCTATTTTGTAATGCTGTACGTTGAAGAGTATAACGGTAAATCCCTATAATAGAAAAACGATTGTATACGATCATCTTTATACTTGTTGAAGTAAAAGGGAGGTGCCAGCATATACTTTGTCATCTTGCGATTTTTGCAACATCCCTTGGTGCTTAAAATACCTCATAAGTGATATTTTTTTCTTTAAGGTTTTCTCCCTATACATCACTTTCGCCCTATACATCACTTTCGTTTGTGCTTTGTAAGCAAATAAATTTGATTGATTCAATATAAAAAGCGTTAAACTTAAGGGAAATTTATAATCATTAGGTGGTCTTTCATTCAAACATGCAAAACAATGAATCATGATTATAAATCAGTCTTTTTCTTTTAAGATGAGCCGTGGATACATTGATTGATCAAGATTGGGATTGATCAAGATTGGGATTGATCAAGATTGGGATTGATCAAGATTGGGATTGATCAATATTAGTTTTCGAGGGCTATTTTTTTTAAGTTGTTTATTTTGAAGCTGGTCCTTCAAAAACGTGATTTTTTCATAGGTTGCTCTATCACGTTTTCTTCAAATATTTAAACATTTTTTTATTAAAATTTTAATCACGCTTATAGTGAATATAGTATATGTATAATAGTTAATATAGTATATATATAAAAATAAATTGTTAGGAAATAGTTTTTATTATTATTTTACTTTTTTATTTAAATAAAAATATGGTAATATGGGTTTATGTTTCACATATTTAAAAATAATTTTTATTGCTCTATTTTTATAGCATTCATTCTTTTTTTTTGCACAAGGTGCAGAAAGGCATATGAATATTGCTAAAGAGTTCTTTCAAAGAGAGTTATTTTTTATTCATCAAGAGAAAAATATAGTAGCTCGAAATATAGATAAGGCTGTGATCTATCCTATTGAAGAAAAAAATAAGCTAACTTTCATAAAAGCTAGGAAAGAGAATTGTTTTTCAGTATTTTGGGGAATTATCTTATTTTTCATGAATATCTTAATATTTGGTTTTAGATAGTTTTCTAGCGCTTTTGTGTTGTTTATAATGTTTTGTAAATCTGATAAGTTGATTCAGTTTATAAGTGCATTTTATCAATTTTGAAAATAGAGTTCTTGAAGAATCTTTTACGCTTTATAACCATTTTATTCAAAAAATAGGACAGACTTTTAAGGTTTATTGGTGAAAATATATTTATTCTAGATCGCGGTTTTTATTTGCTCGCGATTTTATTTTTCGACATTATCAAGAGCAAATCTGTACCATATCGATGAGTGATGTAAGATATAATAAAGGATCCTTGAAGTGCTATTCCATCTTTCTCTGATCTCAATAATAGAGAAGTATTTTTATTGATATTTTTTAAGGTTATATGGTTTTAAAATTTATTGTCATTTCAATGTATTTATAAAATTTATAGTCTATACTTTTTAAATGAATTTAGTTTTTGAAGCTTTATTTTGCTGTGAAATTTGATAAATTTTTATTACTTTGAAGTATATTGATAAAAATTATTACTTTTATCCTCTTAATTTAATAGCATCAATGATAAATGATTCTATTGTAAAAATAAGAAATTACTCTTGATATTCATAAATATTTTTAAAATTATAGATAATAATGAAGTATTACATTTTACTTTGATAAGTTTTTTTGTAATGTGAGGCGATGTTTAATTTTGTTCGCCATGTTTTATAGTCATTTGATTTTAAAATAAATTTTCTTAACTAGGTTGTTTAGAAATTTTCTAGTATTGTTGTTATTATTTTTAAAATTTAAATTATTTTGTTTTTATATCTTTACATTCAATACATAATGTATTATATTTAATATAAAGTTACATATAATATATCATATTGTGTTATTTATTTTTATATATAAATATTCTTTCACTTTTTCAGTGAAGAAAAAGAGGAGCAAACGAAGCTATGTTTAAAGTATTTAAAAATCGTGTATGTTCATTTACTTTTACACTCCTTATTCTTTTTTTTGTACAAATTATAGAAGGGAATGCGAGTTTTGTAAAAAATCAATTTCAAGAGAGAATGGCAGTTACTGTTTCTACAGTAGACAACAATGCAGTTATTAAAGCTGTGGAGAGAGCTGTTATTTACGGCATTGAGGAACAAGATGGCGTTGCTTTTGGAAAAATTGAGAAAGTTTCTGCATATTCAGGTAACGTCTTTTGGGGTGGGATAGGTGTTTTCTCGCTTCTTGCTTCTTTATGTGTTGGGGATATTGTTGGGACTTTTATCTCTCTTTTAGGAATATTCTGTACATTTTAGGAGAAAACTCATCGACTTTGTCGATGAGTTTTTCTTTTATTTCCTTATTTTGAAAAAAACAATATTTGAAGTTGTTCGTGCTGTATTGGATAGGAGAAGAGCGACTATTAATACTAAAAACTATTATTAAAGTTCAACATCTTGCAATTGATGTTTTTTCTTTTCAAAGTGGTGTAACCGGATTTTTATAGTTTATGGTTATTTTCTCTTCTAATGTGCATGACTGATGGTAATTTGTCATTATAAATCAAACTATTAAATTAAAAATAAACTTACTGCTTTATAAATATTTACCATTTTAAATCTGTATATGTTGGATTTATCAAAAGCGTTTTTTGTATACAACAAATTGTATTTGTGGATGGATAAAAATTATTTAAAAAAGGGGTAAAATTTTTCTCATGAATTAGTCTCTAAGGCTTAAGAGCTACCGTTATAGGAAAATAAAATGATGCTGCTGGTTTCGTATATTTATGGCATAAAGATAGTGATACATAGCGAATCTTAGACCACCTCATGGGGATTTTGGTATGATATTGATGCGCACTGTTCGTGAGAGTGAGGTGGTGATGGGCGGCGTTGAAAAATGTGTTGATTCAAACAGAAACCTGAATGTGTAATACAAGTGTATTCTGGGTGTTCTGTTGCGTAAGGGAAGGGGGCTGTTAAGGAAGGGGATAAGAAGGAAATGCATGAGTGGAAGGAAAGAGAAAGAAAGTATAAGGTATTGTTTTACATAAGTATTTTCAATTCATGAGATCTTCACGAAGGAAATATGATGAATTCAAAATGCATTTATTTTTTATGCGTTACTTTCCTATAGAAAAGAAACGTTGTTCCTTATCATCAATGGATTTTTATATTAGAGTAAGAAGAGGATATTTATAGTTTGGCCGGAGAAGGGCAATCAAGCAAAAGATCTTGTTTGGCACGAAGACGGGCAATCCATTGATCTTCACGGATAGCCGTATTATGTACTGTAATGAGTTCATTTTTTTTGATGGCAGCTGTGACTGTTGCTTTTTCTAAAAGACCACAAGGAATAGCGTGGTGGGCGCGTGCTTCTGCAATATTCATGATCCAAGCACGATACGTATAAAGACCGATAAAATCTAATTGATCGCCTGGGTATAAGTCTTTTTTAGCGACAGCACAGACTTCTACTACGGGGTGGTTGAGAGGAACCATATCTTTTTTACCATAAAGCATCACGCGCGCACAGGTGAGGGGAACTTCCATTGCTGTGAGATGATAGGGGCGGTGAAAGGTGAAGTAAGGTCCTTGACCGATTTTTAAATCTTCCATACGCTCGCGTAAACGTGGGTGTGCTATTTCTGCAATGACAAAGACACCTGGAGAAACACCTTGACCTGTTGAATAATCCACCACACCATATTGCTGCAAAATGCCGCCATCTTGTTTTGGGATAAGGATTTTGTTTAAATCTTGCAGTGTTGCTTGGGGGCCATGCATTCCTGGGCAATCAGGGAGAAGTCCAGTGGCATTGGCAATGGCTGCCATTTCAACCATCGTTTTGGAACCATCAATAAATTCAACCAACATGCGCACATTCATATTACGCTGTAATGCTTCTTCTTCGTAAGCATCGGGTGTGGCATCAAAGAGCAGAGGATTATTTTTTCCCTTCCCCGCTGCCACAATTTTATGCCCAAGAGCTGAAACAAATTCGATGAGTTCCATGCAGGAAGTCGGTTCATCACCAGCACCAAGGGTATAAATAAGTCCTCGTTTTTCTGCTTCATATTTCAGATATGCGCCAATCGTAACATCGGCTTCAACATTCATCATGACAAGATGTTTGTTGTTTTCAAGCGCTTTAAAGCCAATTTCTGCTCCCGCTTCAGGATAGCCTGTTGCATCAACGATAATATCAATTTGTTCATGGCGTAAAACAAGGTCAATGTCATCTGTTGCTGCAATCAAACCTTTTTCAATGCTTTGCGTGAGGGCATGAGCATTTTCAACTTCACAGACATGTCCCTCTTCGCCATAGGCAAGTGTTGCAGCATCAAAAATACGTGACGGTGTCCTCGTGGCTACAGCAGCGACTGTTATTCCCTCCATTTGCGCAATACTTGATAATAAATCTGTGCCCATCTCCCCACAACCAATCAGTCCAATACGGATAGGAGGGTGGTTTTCTGCACGTTGCTTCAAATCATGCGCTAAACCTGTTAGGTTTACATTGCTTGCCATTCTTTTTTCCCATTTGAAAACTATTCTACTAAAAGAGATTTTTCATTCATAAGGTGTATTTGTTTTTAAGACAATTAATCTTTTATTCTTGATGCTCTAATCAATGGGTTTTATAAAAGCAAGGGGGATGATTGCTTTTATAAAATAAAATAGGAATAGCCGTTATGCAGCAAAAAATCACAGTACAAGATGTCACTACTTTTATTGGAAAAGAAATGGGATTATCGCAGTGGCGTCTTGTTACACAGGATATGATTAATCAATTTGCATGCGCTACAGATGATCATCAATGGATACACGTTGATGAGGAAAAGGCTAAAAAGACACCTTTTGGGGGAACGATTGCTCATGGGTTTTTAACATTATCGCTTTTGTCTACGCTTGCTTATGAGGCTCTTCCAGAGTTAGAAGGGGCTACAATGGGGATTAATTATGGTTTTGATAAAGTACGCTTCATGAGTCCTGTGAAAACAGGAACACGGGTACGTGCGCGTTTTGTGCTTGATGATGCAGAAATTCGCCCTTCTGGTCGCGTGGTCTTCCATTATGGGATTACAGTGGAAGTGGAACAGTTAAAAAAACCAGCCCTTACGGCTCAATGGCTTATTGTTGCTGTCATGGGAGAAAAATTTTCCAATCCTTAAGATGATTTGCGTGCTTTATTTGATAAAAATTTTCATACGATTTTATAAGAATTTTCTTCGATGATAACATTGAAAATATATTGATTTATAAGGATAATCTCGTGTTATTCATCCTGAATGCGATTCCAGAATATCGTAAGATCCTCTCATTTTAAACGCATTCCATGTTGAAACAATCAAAACCACTTATTTGCACGTTTAAAAGCGGGGAAGCTTGTATGGAGTAAAACTATACAAGAAAAGTATGCCTTTGTCTCAACTATCAAGGGATGGGGTACAACATTGGATGTTGGAAAAGTGTCTGATGGTACCGGCTTACTTTTTTATAAAGCGTAAAGATGGAGGTTCAATGGATTGACTATTATACCATTTACGGCTGCTGTTGCGAAATGGACGTGGAAACTTTGATGTATTTTAAAAAGCGCATGAATATATGAGCCGAGTCTTATTGCATTTGGGGCATTTTATTTTATGAGCAGGTTGTGATCCGTTAAAAACACAATAAATATAAATAAAAGTATGAGACAATGCGTAATCTCCATTATTTAAAAGATATTGCTTTAGATGCTTTTTAAAGCCTTAATGCTGAATTCAAAAATGATGGTAAAGATGAAAATTGGTTTGTACTTTTACATCTTAATATTCTTTTCAAATGAGACTATCCTCCGGTTTTAGAAATTATGCTTGACAAATCTACAATGCGCTCGCTTGCACTTTGGCATGCAAAAGCAGGAACAGTATTTAGAGCTTTTATCCCACTCAATTTGTGTCTAAAATATGCTGTTGCATTCGATCTAGATGTTGATTGAGGGGGAGCAGTTAAAGCAAAAACCTTGTTTAAGAAAATAAAATAACGTCATAAAACCATGGATAGATTAACAATGGAGTGGCGAGATGTTCTTGTTTTTTTTAAATGAGCGTTTTCAATCGCCAAGAAATGTTGCACTTGGGAGGTGGTTGCGCTTTGGAAGTGCTAAAGAGGATGATAATACTGGCGTGTGAAATCCTCAGTTTTTTAATGCTTCGTTTTATCAAGTTTTTGTACGATTTTATCAGAAGTCCATTGGGTGATAATATTGAGCATGATCAAAAGAATGATGACAATGGTCATGATGAAGGTATTATAGCGTTGATAACCATAGCGGATTGCCATGTCTCCTAAACCGCCTCCACCAAGATATCCGGCAAGTGAGGTGGCGCCTATGAGAGAAATGATCATGACTGTAAAACCTGTAATCAGGCTAGGGAGAGCTTCGGGAATAAGAACATGTCTGATAATTTGAAGGCGACTTGCGCCCATAGAGCGGATCGCTTCAATGAGACCGTTTTCAACTGTTTTAAAAGAGAGTTCGGCCATGCGTGCATAAAAGGGAATAGCTGAAATGGTAAGTATAAAAATTACAGCAGGCATTCCTATCCCTCGTCCTACAACGATACGCGTAACGGGAAGAAGATAAAATGCAAGAATAATAAAGGGAATGGCACGAATACTGTCAATGATCATGCTTAAAGGGCGATTGATGAGACATGAGGCAAAAATCCCTCCACGTGCTGTTGTGTGAAGAAGAAGACCAAGGGGAAGCCCTATAATAAATGCCATAAAAGATGCACTAAGTGCCATCAATATTGTATCAATAACAGCTTGGGGAAGTTCATGCGTGAGAACATTAAACATAACCTAATACCTCACAATATCGTCCTTTTTTCGTTAACCATTGAACAGCTTTGTCTAAAGCTTCTTTATCTTCTCCAGGAAGAGCCAAGAAGAGTCGCCCGATGGTTTCATCTTGAACTGTATCAATGCCACCATGCAAAATACGTGCTTTTAAACCACTCTCATTTTCTAGCAGATGAAGAAAAGGTTGCTGGGCAATTTCACCGGCAATATTGATTTCAATGACAGCCTCTTGTCCGATGGGTTTGAGATTTTTCGCAAATTTTTCAGGAAGTTGTGGCGTGACAAGTTTGAGCATGGCGATAGTTGTATCATCTTGCGGTGATGTAAAAATGTCTTTCACACGTCCTTCCTCTACAATGTTTCCTTGGTTAAGAACAACGACGCGATGCGCTATGGTGCGCACAACTTCCATTTCATGGGTAATGAGCACAATCGTGAGATTGAGGTGTTTGTTGATATTAGCAAGGAGCTCTAGAATAGATTGTGTTGTTTCAGGATCAAGAGCAGAAGTTGCTTCATCGGATAACAATATTTTAGGATTAGCGGCTAGAGCACGGGCAATGCCAACCCGTTGTTTTTGCCCTCCGGATAATTGTGCCGGATAACAATATTCTTTCCCATATAACCCAACCAATTCAATCAGTTCAAGGGCACGTTTGTGGCGCTGTTTTTTGTTTATTCCTGTTAATTTGAGCGGTAATGCAATATTATCAATCACCTTTTGCGATGAGAGAAGATTGAAATGTTGAAAAATCATTCCAATTCGTTGACGGTAAGGTGCCCATTCTATCTCTGATAGATGTGAAATATCAACACCTTCAAAAAAAATGGACCCTGCATCAATTTTCTCTAACCCATTTAAACAGCGAATAAGTGTTGATTTTCCTGCTCCACTGCGCCCGATAATGCCAAGGATTTCCCCAGCATGGATATTCAAAGATAGATTATTGATTACCGGAACACCAGCCGTTTTGTTAAAACAACGGCTGATGTTTTTTAAGGATATAAGAGTAGGTTTTTCCATTCACGATTACCGGGATATTTGGCACAATTACCAAGATGTTTGGGCTGTTGTACCAAAAATCTCTTTGATTTTTGTGCGGATAAGTTCATTGTTGTAAGCGGCAACTAATTTTTTTACCCATGGTTCATCTTTTTCGCTCGTGCGTACAACGATGATATTATCATAAGGATTATTTTTTGCGCTCTCCCATGCGACTACATCTTTTTCGAAGTTTAATCCAGAAACAATAGCCCAGTTTGTGTTTATAATTGCAATATCAAAATCGTCGATTGCACGCCCGAGCATACCGGCATCGAGTTCACGAATTTGTAGGTTTTTAGGATTTTCAATAATATCAAGTGGAGATGCAAGAATATTATGAGGATCTTTTAACTTAATGAGACCTAAAGAATTGAGAAGAAGTAAGGCTCTTCCACCATTCGATGGGTCATTAGGAATACCAACATGTGCACCATCACGCAGATCTTTTAAATCTTTTATTTTGTGCGAATAAACACCGATTGGAGCAATAAATGTATAGCCAACAATTGAAAGTTTATAGCCACGTTGTTTCATTTGTTCATTAAGATAAGGTGCGTGCTGAAAAGCATTCGCATCGATCTCTCCTGCGTTAACAGCGTCGTTGGGCAAAGCGTAATCAGAAAAATAAACGAGTTCAATATCTAAACCGTCTTTTTTAGCCTGTTCAGCAGCAATTTTCCAGATAATCGCATCCCGTCCTTCCATAATACCGAGTTTGATTTTTGTTTTGTCTGCAGCCATGGAAAAAGCAGTAGACAAAAAAAGTGCCAAGAGAGAGAGGAATAATCCTCTAAGACAACTACGAGAAAAAAATTTTAATGTCATGTGCTTTTAACTTTCTTTTATAAGAGATTTTTTGAGGAAATCTTCAATATACTCTGTATTTTTTTAGGAAGATCTAAGCCTATACAAGCTTTAGAGAATATTCAATCACTTTTATTTTAAAAAGAGTATTCTTTTTCTCTCCATTTTCGGCAGTTTTGGGGAAATATCATCATTTGTTCATAGAAGATCTCTGAAATTCAGGTCATCAATTCTTCTATTATAATGATTTGTTGAGGGAACCAATGACACTTTAAAAACTTCTTTAAGAGAATGATTGGTTGAAGAGTCAAGCAATCAGATGATGTTTTAGTGGTCAATTCATGAGGGACATACTGCGCAATCAAAGTCAAAAGACCATGTTTGTGGAGAGGGGTGGAGGGGACAAAGAGAGATTTGGTTGCAATGGAGCTGGGGGCGTTTGGGGAAAAGAAAGAGTGATGATTACTGGATTTAAACGCGGCAAATTTTTGCAAAGGCGAATATTTTGCCCTTCACAGATTAGAGAGGAAGAAAAATAATGTTAAGAAAGAATTTTTTATCAACGACAATGATCTTATGGGCTTTGGGAGCATCAGGGGTGGCTATGACTGCTTCTCACGCGCAAGCTGGGACTATTGCTGGAACTGTTGCTCGTGTTGCATCAGGTCAGGTATCGTTACGCACCGGTCCTGCGACAGCTTATAAAGTGATCACAACGGTTCCAGTGGGTGCAAAAGTGCAAATTTATGGCTGCTTATCTAATAAAACTTGGTGTTCTCTTGGGTATCATGGAAAAGTTGGTTGGGCATCTGCACGTTATGTCAATGTCGCTAATGTTCCTACCATTGCTTTTAAAAAGGTGCCTGTAAAATCAAAATCAAATTCTATGATAAAATCGCCAAAAGTAAAAAAAGAAAAAGTAAAACAGATTGTTTCTGATTTTAAAGCTCTTCCAGCGATGCAAAAAACACGTCAAAATATGCAAAAACTGTACAGAAAAGATGTGATTATCGATTCCACAGGAGTCAAAAAAAGAGATGAAAGAACAATTTTTAATCCTTCGCCAAAGGCACAAGAAGTTTCTGTAAAGCACGTCAATGCTTATAATCCCTTCTTTCCGGATAAGGTTAATGACAAAAATTTTGAACGCAATGAAACGCGTTACCGTGTTGTGACTTATCCTGCTCGATAAGGATAAAGTTAATTTTATAATAGGAATGACAAACAAGATGGCAGCATGAAGCAAAAAATGCTTTATGCTGCTGATCCTATTGTCCCGTAAATGTCATAAAGGCGGAGATTAGTGCAACCGCCTTAAAAAATACAATTGTATACAAGAGCAGTCCAGAGAGAGCTTCATTGTTTTAAGCGGTATGGGGTAACTTTAAGGTGGCGAGGGATTCAAGGATGTTTAGGATAAAATTTGTCAACGCTCCGTATGATTGTTCTTTAGGGTGGTGATATAAATCCACAGTAGGGGAAAATTTTTTGAAGAAAAGCCGGACTTTTGACAGACCGGCTAGGATTCTTCGTCCTTTTGGATAGGACGTTAATTGACAGACTTAGGTTTTATCAAATTATGAGAAATGAGCAATTCAGCAATTTGAACGGCATTTAATGCGGCGCCTTTTCTTAAATTATCGGCGACAACCCAGAAAGCTAAACCATTTTCAACGGTGATATCTTCACGAATACGGCTAATAAAGGTGTCATCTTCTCCCGTACATTCATAAGGCGTGGTATAGCCACCATCTTCGTGTTTATCGATAAGCTGACAACCAGGGGCATCGCGGAGGAGCGCTTGCGCTTCAGATACGCTGAGTGGTTTTTCAAATTCAACATGGACAGCTTCTGCATGACCGATAAAGACTGGAACCCGAACAGCCGTGGCTGTTAATTTAATTTTGGGATCAAGAATTTTTTTCGTTTCAGCCGTCATTTTCCATTCTTCTTTTGTATAACCATCTTCCATGAAAACATCGATATGGGGAATGACATTAAAGGCAATGCGTTTAGTGAATTTTTTTGATGTAATGGGATCTGCAACAAACACAGCGCGTGATTGTTCGAAAAGTTCGTCCATTCCTTCTTTACCAGCTCCAGAGACGGATTGATATGTAGAGACAACAACCCGTTTAATGATAGCAGCATCATGGAGAGGTTTTAAAGCTAAGACCAATTGAATGGTTGAACAATTGGGATTGGCAATAATATTACGCTTAGAAAAGGCACTTATGGCTTCAGCATTGACTTCAGGGACAATCAACGGAACATTGGCATCATAGCGCCACGTGGAGGAATTGTCGATAACGACACAGCCTGCTGCCGCGATTTTAGGAGCATATTCTTTGGAAATGCTTCCCCCTGCAGACATAAGACACAAATCTGTGTCAGAGAAATCATAAGTATCCAGTGCTTTTACTTTTAAAGTTTTGTCTCCATAAGAAACTTCTTGTCCTAATGAGCGTCGTGATGCTAGAGGAACAATTTCATGCGCAGGAAAACCACGCTCTTCTAAAATTGTAAGCATTTCACGACCGACATTTCCTGTTGCGCCGACAATGGCAACTTTAAAACTCATTTTCTATACTCCTTCGTATCTCTCCACGTTTATTCCCCGCGCGATACTCAGGAGAGAATGAGTTGGTCAAGGAACAACATTAAATTATATCTTCAACAAATCCCATGTTGTGCACAGCAATCAGAATTGTCAGCACAATAAAGTATTGTATTGCAAATAATATTGTCTTTTTTAATCTTTCAGAAGTGAAAAAAATTGAATATTTTATGCGAATTCTTCATCTCTTTGCGAGAGCACTTAAGTGAATTTTTTATCTTCTGTCAATTGTTTCTCTTCATACTTTTGAATTTTTAAAAGATGGTATGATGCATCGCCTTGGGAGATTTTTTTATCTTTTGGGGCGGAGACAGTTAAAATGCTTTTCAATGTTATTCAGAACAGTTGAGAGCTTTTCAGTAAATTCATAAAAATAAGAAGCTGTTTTTTTCATGAGAAATCAACTGCAAAATTGCTCTTTGTTTTTTGCGGGTAAGCTCTCTGAAATTTTTCAAAAGTAAATATTCTGCTTTACTCGATATTCTGTCATCACAATGCGAGGAAGTCTCTTCTTTTTTTGTGCAATCAGCGTAAAAGAAGGAAACGGGAACACCCAGTACATCAGCAATTTCCTGTAAACATGCTGCGCTCACACGATTTAAACCTTTTTCATATTTTTGGATTTGTTGAAACGTTACGCCCAAATGACTTCCTAATTGTTTTTGAGAAAACCCCATCATATTTCTTCTGAAGCGAATTTTTTGGCCTAAAGAAATGTCGTAAGAATGTGAATTTTTAGCTTGCACTTTGTTTCCCCTCCGGCTGCGAGCGCCCTCGCATTGGTATTCCGGGGTCTGGAAGTGCTGACATCGAATCAGCCTCTTGCTTTTAGTGCGTAAGATGCACTTGGACATAACAAGAGCCCCCGGAAATTCCGGGACACCCGCAAAGCGGATTCATTCTGCGTTCGATGTTAGGGCTTCCAGGCCCTATTTGATCGTCGCGTATACGACCAAAAACACAAGCCTTCTTCATAAGGCAATTGCTTTCAGTCGTCAATTGAAATTCAAATTGCTTATTTCAAGCAAATCAAAGTGCATTTTTTAGCTTATAGATTAGCCTATAGAAATGTCATTAAAACTGGATATTGGGCTTATACTCATGCCTTTCAGGTGCAAGCACCCTCGGCATTCAACTATCGGGATTGGAGACTTCCGGGATCTGGAAGTGCTGAAACCGAGTCAGCCTCTTGCTTTTAGTGCGTAAAATGCACTTGGACATAACAAGAGTCCCGGAAGTATATTTGCAAAGTAGGATTTAATGTTTGAATTTGAACCCCCTGACCGCCGTGTATACCGACTAGACCTTAAGGCAATTGCTTTCAATCGTCAATTGAAATTACAGCCCATTTTCCTTGTTGGTTTTTTCAAGTTTTGATGTCATCAGGGCATCCACGATAGATAAAAATATCGTTTGAGAGACTTTGAAAAGTTGTAAAGTCGGATTGTAAAACTCTTTTTCTCAAGACACTAAGATATCATCTTGATAGAAGCTTGATAACAGTGGGTCTTTGAAAGACAAATTGCCTAAAGAGTGTTTATTTTTTATGAGTTGTTTTTTCATTGTTTTGCAAAGGACGCGCTTCTGAAGTAAGCATAATGGGAACACCGTCACGAATAGGATAGGCAAGTTTGGCTTTGAGAGAAATAAGCTCTTGTGTTTTTCGGTTGAAAGAAAGCGTGCCTCTCGTCATTGGGCAGACAAGTAATTCGAGCATTTTGGGATCTGTGGTCATTTTTTTCATGTTTTTACGTTCATTAGTTTAAACGGTAATCTGTTCCTGTTTGTTTCATGAGTGAGCGTTCTGTTAATGCGAGAAGCGTTTGGGCACGGCTTTTGATATCTGGCGCTTCAAGCAGAGCTTGTTTTTCTGCCGGTGTAAAGGGAATAAGCGCTGAAAAAGCATTCACCAATATCGGTGTCGGGGCTTCTATGATGCTGCTCCAATTGTATTCCATTTCATGGATGGTCAGATATTTCTCAACAACATCAAGTAAGCTTTCTCGATGAATGCTTTCTTCAATATCGAGTTCTTGTAAGTCTTTGATATTTGATTGGATGAGAGCTGTTCGATAGGACTTTGTATTTGACAATTCTTGTTCTAAGGTGAAACGGCAAACACCTTGTAAGATAATGAACAGTTGTCCATTACCGGTTTCACTGTAGTTTGTAATACGTCCTATACAACCTGTTTTATAAAGTTGTGTAGAAAAGCGGTCCGTATCCGATGAAAGGGGTTGAATAATGCCCAAGAGACGATCAGATACCATAACATTTTCAATCATTTCGAGCGATTCTGGTTCAAAAATGTTGAGCGATAAAAAACCGCCGGGCAGTAAGAGCGCACCTTCTAAAGGGAAAAGAGCAATTTGCTTTGGAAGATCATTTTCGCAATTGTAGGAGATATTACCAGCTTTCATGAGTATGTTGTGACCTTTATTCGGTAATTTTAGCCTGTCAATCGTTGCACTTGATGACACTATTGAAAAAGTAGAAAATCCACTTCTTGTGCATTAAAATCAACCTTATAAAATACTTGAAATCCTTATTTTTAAAAGAATATGAAACTCTACTCTTAAGGGTGAATTGCACAAGAAAGAATATTACTTTGCGATCTTTTTAGTGTGTGACCTTTTGCATGATTTTCAAGGGGTATTTTTGTCTATAACTTTTGATTTTTGTCTTAAATTTCCTAAAATGTGTTTCTTACAATTTTTGTAAGCTTCAAAAGGGTGCTATTATAAATCTTTTAAAGTAGCTTATGCAAGTTTTAAAATGAGAGCTTGTGGTTCACTTTCCTAATGACAGTGCGATAAAGATAGGTTATAGATTAAAACATGCTGGAAAGAGCGTTATCGTTTCTTTCATTCTTTTGCGGGAGAGTGCAAATTGCAAGTTTTCGCATTGCCGCCGAAGGGGAAATAGCCCATAATCTCTCAGGCTTTAAGGACCGTAAAAGGAGCAAGGCAGATCTGGAAAGTCGGGAGAGCCCGCGCCGAAGGTGTAAGCGAAAGATCTTTTCGCGAGTCTCTCAGGTTGATGACAGAGGGGTGCAGAGACGACCATATTGTGTGGCCGTTAGCGCAGCTTTGGAGTTATTATGGGCACAGCACAAGAAACATCTTTTTTAAAAACACTTCCTTTATATGATTTGCATGAAAAAGCAGGGGCAAAATTTGGCGCTTTTGCGGGGTGGAACATGCCTTTAACTTATCCTCTTGGCGTTTTGAAAGAGCATCTTCATACGCGAGCACATGCAGGACTTTTTGATATTTCTCATATGAAATTGATTGCCGTTGAAGGTGCACAAGCCGTAGAGTTTTTATCCTATGCTTTTCCCATTGATGCAGCAGCTTTAAAAATTGGACAATCACGGTATAATTATTTGCTTAATGAGCAGGCTGGTATTCTCGATGATCTGATCATTACCCGTTTGGAAGAGAGCCGTTTTATGTTGGTTGCCAATGCGGGAAATGCACAGGCTGATTTTGTAGAATTGGAAAAGCGTGCTGTTGATTTTGAATGTCAAGTGATTGCCCTTGAAAGGGTATTGCTTGCTCTTCAAGGTCCTGAAGCGGCAGCGGTTCTTTCTGATGCGGATTTACCAGGGAATCAATTGTTCTTTATGCAGGGATTCGAACCTCAACAAGATTGGTTTATAACGCGTTCTGGCTATACGGGGGAGGATGGTTTTGAAATTGCTTTGCCCGTAGGGCATGCGCATATGTTGGCTGAAAAATTGCTGAGTGATTCGCGTGTTGAGTGGATTGGACTTGCCGCACGCGATAGCTTGCGGTTGGAAGCGGGGTTGTGTTTGCATGGAAATGATATTACCCCTGAGACGACGCCTATTGATGCAGCCCTAACATGGGCTGTTCCTAAAAGTGTCCGAGAAAAAGCACAATTTTACGGTGCAAAGGCTTTTCTTGAAGCGCTGCAAAAAGGACCTGATCGTTGTCGTGTTGGATTAAAACCGCAAACGCGCCAGCCTATTCGTGCCGGTGCGGTGCTTCTCGATGAACAGGGCAATGAGATTGGCGTGGTAACATCCGGTGGTTTTGGTCCTTCTTTTGATGGTCCTGTCGCGATGGGGTATGTTCCTGTTGCGTGTAAAGTTGAAGGAACAGAAGTCTTTACAGAATTGCGAGGCAAAAAGATTGCGCTCTTGGTGCATTCTCTTCCCTTTGTTGAACAACGTTATTTTAAAGGATGATTTTTTATGTCTAAAACTTATTTTACACAAGACCACGAATGGCTTAGCGTTGAAGGACAAATGGTGACTGTTGGGGTTACACATTATGCGCAAGAGCAATTAGGCGATTTAGTTTTTGTTGATTTACCCCAAAGTGGGACAAAACTTTCCAAAGGTGAGGCGGCGGCTGTTGTGGAATCCGTTAAAGCAGCTTCAGATGTTTATTCTCCTCTTGATGGTGAAGTGGTCGAAATCAATGAAGCACTGGCTGATAATCCTGAACTGGTAAACCAGAAAGCCGAAACAGAAGGCTGGTTATGGAAAATGACAGTGCAGGATGAAACACAACTGAAAGAGTTGTTGGATGAAGATGCTTATAAAGCTTTGATTGGATGAGTGCTATGATCGAGCGTTCTTTTTCTTCTCGACATATTGGGCTGCGTTCTGATGAAACACAAAAAATGCTTGATGTTTTAGAGCTCGATAGTGTTGATACACTCATTTCTCAAGCGGTTCCCAATTCTATCCATTTGGGGCGTTCACTCAACCTTCCCAAAGCTGCGAGTGAAGGGCAAGCCTTGGAAGAACTCTCCAATATGATGGCGCGTAATTGTGTGCATAAAAGTTTTATTGGGCAAGGGTATCATGGAACATTTGTGCCTCCGGTTATTTTACGAAATTTGTTTGAAAATCCAGCTTGGTATACCGCTTATACGCCATATCAAGCAGAAATTAGCCAAGGTCGTTTAGAGCTTCTGTTTTATTTTCAGACATTGATCAGTGAACTGACAGGTTTACCGGTTGCTGCTGCTTCTCTTCTTGATGAAGCAACCGCTTTAGCGGAAGCCAATGCCCTTGCTTTTCGTTTTGCGCGGGAGAAAAAAACAAAAATTTCTCTTCAGAGTCTTTTACATCCTCAGACTTTGAGTGTTGTGCAGACGCGTGCTGAAACACAAGGCATTCGGATCAGCTTTGAGAAAGAAATTTGTTCTGATACAGCGGCAATTGTTCTCTCTTGGCCCGATACAAAAGGTTCTTTTGAAGATTACAGTGAGGTCATAAAAGAGGCAAAGGAAAAAGGGGCGTTGGTTATTGTTGTGGCTGATCCTTTAGCGCTTACGCTTATGGAAGCACCGGCAAAATGGGGCGCTGATATTGTTGTCGGTTCGATGCAGCGTTATGGCGTTCCGATGGGGTTTGGTGGTCCTCATGCTGGCTACCTTGCGGTGAGTGATGCGCTCACACGTCTTATTCCAGGCCGTATAGTGGGGCAATCCGTGGATACAGAAGGGCGTGTTGGTTTTCGTTTAGCTTTGCAAACACGTGAACAACATATTCGGCGTGATAAAGCGACGTCAAATATTTGTACAGCTCAGGCTTTGTTGGCTAATATGGCAACGGCTTATGCTGTTTGGCATGGGCCAAAAGGTTTACAAGAAATTGCGCAGCGAATTCATCATTTAACATGTCGTTTTGTTGCTGGTTTAGAGGCTGCTGGTGTTTCTTGTGAAGGTGAGTCCTTTTTTGATTGCGTTAGCATTGTTGTGAAAGGAAAAACCCGAGAAATTGCGCATCAAGCCAAGATGAGTGGACGCCTTGTTCGTGTTCTCGATGATGATACCATTGCAATTAATTTTGATGAATTGTCGACAGAAGAAGATGCTGTTGCTCTAGCACAGCTTTGGGGTGCGCAACTCGTTGATCAAGTTTCTCCAAGACTCTTTGGTCAAAGGCGGGATACTGCTTTTCTTTCTCAACCCTTTTTTCATGCGGTTCATTCAGAGACAGATATGATGCGCTTTTTGCGTCGTTTAGCGGATAAGGATTTGGCGTTGGATCGGGCGATGATCCCTCTTGGTTCTTGTACAATGAAGCTTAATGCGGCGGCTGAATTGATGCCTGTAAGTTGGGCGAGTATGGCCAATATACACCCCTTTGTTCCACAAGAGGATGCGGCGGGTTATGTGGAGATGGTCAATCAGTTAAATGCATGGTTGTGTGAAATTACAGGATTTGCGCAAGTATCTTTTCAGCCAAATTCTGGTGCTCAAGGTGAATATGCGGGGCTTTTGGCCATTCGACGCTATTATCAATCACGGGGAGAACATCAACGGACAGTTTGTCTTATTCCTGCTTCTGCACACGGGACCAATCCAGCTTCGGCGCATATGGCGGGCATGGAAGTTGTTGTGGTAAAATGTTTAAGCGATGGCGATGTTGATGTTGATGATCTAAAAATGAAAGCGCAATTGCATAAGGATAAATTGGCTGCTCTCATGATTACTTATCCTTCAACCCATGGTGTTTATGAGGAAAGCATTAAGGAAATTTGTTCTATTATTCATCAAAATGGCGGACAAGTTTATTTTGATGGCGCTAATCTCAATGCACTTGTGGGGCTTGCTCGCCCTGCTGATATTGGCGCTGATGTTTGTCATATGAATCTTCATAAAACATTTGCTATTCCCCATGGAGGGGGCGGTCCTGGTATGGGACCAATTGGGGTCGCAGCGCATCTCAAACCATTTTTACCAGGGCATGAACAGGATGGAACAACCCATGCGGTTTCAGCAGCGCCTTATGGAAGTGCGTCTATTCTTGCCATTACGTGGATGTATATTCGAATGATGGGGGCTGATGGCTTAAAATATGCAACACAAATAGCCATTTTAAATGCTAATTATATTGCTGCACGTCTTTCACCGGTTTATTCCATTCTTTATCGGGGCAAACATGGACGTGTTGCTCATGAATGTATTGTGGATACACGCCTGTTGAAAGATCAGTATGGGGTGAGTGTTGATGATATTGCAAAACGTCTCATTGATTATGGATTCCATGCGCCCACAATGTCGTTTCCTGTTCCGGGAACTCTGATGATTGAGCCAACGGAATCAGAACCAAAAGCAGAGATTGATCGTTTTTGTGATGCATTACTCTCGATTGCTGAAGAAGCAAAGAAAGTTGGGAACGGGGTTTGGCCAAAAGACAATAATCCATTAGTGAATGCCCCTCATACAGTAGCAGATACTTTAGATGATGCTTGGGCACGCCCCTATTCGCGAAAAGAAGCTGCTTTTCCCAATAGCTCTGTTGATCCAGCCAACAAATATTGGCCTCCAGTATCGCGGATTGATAATGTTGCGGGAGATAGAATGCTTATTTGTTCGTGTCCACCCTTGGGAAATACTTATTAAATAAAAAATATGTATTTAATTTATTTATTTGTATAAAGAAAAAAGCCCACACATTTTGTGTGGGCTTTGTGCTTATAAGGAATAAATACACTTTTAATGCTTCTGATGATAAAGGCATGCGAAATTTTGTTGTCGTATCTCGTCAACCTTTCAGATTTTCGAGCTAAGAATTGTCTAAATATTTTTCTTCTATCGGCTCTTTATGAAGATGATGCAAAAATATGGATGAACACCTGTCAGAGTGCGTAAACGCAAAGCCAAATGGTGTTATGGTTGCTTGTTACAGAGCTTTTTAATAAAAAGCCGGTACATTTTTCCAGTTTATTGCAGGTCAGTTTTTGACTTTATGGCATTATTTTTTTAAGAGTGCGTGTGCTTTAGCTGTTGTTTATCAATCAATATCCAAACCTAACACAGCAGCATATTTGCGCCAGAGAGTGAGGCAAAAAAAGGCTTTATGAACAGTTCCAGCTTTTTCATGCCTGTATGTCATATGAGGGCGAGGGGATTGCGTATCTGTGGTGGGATAATCTTTAAAATTGAAAATCAATCCTCAGTTTATCATCTTCGTTCATTTATGTGAGAAAAAAGTTCAATTTTTGTGTTTTGGGTGACGTTTACTTTTATAAAACAGCCCATCAATTTGTCTATTGTGAGACTTTTTTGAATGGGCGGTGTCTCATGACCATGCTATGCGATTGATTGTTGTAAAATCTTTCGTAAAAGCTCTCTGATTTTCTAAGATGATGATTTGTATCGGTTTATTTATTTAAAAGAGCCTTTAAGTGTAAATGTATTTATAGCGTGACCCAAGAGATGTTAGAATTTCATTGGGAAGGGTATCGGCATCTAAAGATACTTTTTCAAGTGTTTGATGGGGGCCAATGAGTTCTACCCAGTCACCTGTTTGAGGTTTTTGATCAAGATCGGTTGTATCTACAATAATGGAATCCATAGAAACGCGCCCAACCATGGGAAGTTTGTGCCCATTGAAATAAACAGCTCCTTTATTTGAAAGAGCACGAAGCCAACCATCTGCATAGCCAATAGAAATGGTTGCAAGAGTGCTTGGTCTGTTGGTTATAAAGCTTTCTCCATAACCAACAGGTGTGCCTACACCAACAACACGGTTTTGAATGACTTGGGCTTCAAGTTTTAAAACAGGTTTTAAAAGGGATGGGTGTTTTCCTGAAGGGGCGATTCCATAAAGTGCAATACCGGGGCGAACGAGGTCAAAATAAAAATCTGAGCCTAAAAAAATACCTCCAGAATTTGCAAAGGAAACTTTACAAGGGGGTAGTTGTGCAAGGGCTGTTTTGAAAGAAGTTAATTGGGTATAATTTGATGGGTGAGTATCATCTTCTCCGTTAGAAAGGTGACTGAGAATATATTTTATGTCTGCGGTTTCAAAAATTGTAGGGCGTTTGATAAGTTTTTGTAATTCTTTTTGATCAAGTCCTAATCGGTTCATATGGGTATCGATTTGAACAATTGCTGGAAATTTTTTATCCTTTTTTTGACAAATCTTTTGCCAAATTTCAATGGCATGCCAAGAGTTTAGGACAGGAACAATACCAGACTGTGCGACAAACTCTTCTGCTAAGTGTGGAAGTCCATTCAGAAGAGCAATCGTGACATCTGATGGTAAGATGTTTTTTAAGTGCACTGCTTCTCTGATTTGAGCAACAAAAAAAGTACGACAACTCGCTTGATAAAGGGCAGGAGCAATTTTGTGAGCGCCTAGCCCATAGGCATTTGCTTTGACGACTGCTGAACATTGTGTTGGCGCTACACGTTTGGCTAAAGTGATATAATTGGCCACAATAGCACTAATATCAATGGTTGCGACAGCTGCATAAAGGTGTGTGTTTATTTTATCATTAGCGGATTTATTCATTTTTAAATCTTATCTGTGTTCTTGAAATACGGAATTTTTTTGGTTATTTCACAGAAATTCCTTATGATAGAGGAAAAGATACTGTTTGCGACGATCAAAATCATCAGTCTCCCATACCGAATTGTGTATCATGAAATCGTTTTTTTTATGTAAAATAGTACTCTGGATATAAGAGATATTTAGTTTTATTTGTGTTGTTAGCCACACGGCGTCTTTTGATAATTTGAAAAACATAGATTTTTGTTTTTTACTTATTTTCTCTTGTTGAGGCATATTAAAAAAATAAAGCATAACCTATTGTATTGTATCATTTTGAAGAGTGCAATGTTATGCTGTTGGTTGTGGGTGGAGTTGTTTTAACATGCATGACTTTCTTAACAATGGAAAATATGCGTTGTGTGTTAAAGGCGAAGAGAGTGTAGTGATTGTTTAAGACTCAAAAAATTTATTTTCCTTTGAATATGATTTGTATTGGCATTTTCTTTATTCGATTAATTTGGACATAAAAGTGTTAATCTTAAGGCTTTTGTTTTAAGAAAATTGTTGGCAGATGGTGATGCACGTACTATATCACGTCAGGGATTCGAAATTTAACGTTCAATAAGGATATGGGGAAGAGTATGAATACGTCTGCTACCAATGTTCCGTCAAACAGCAGCAGCGTTGCTTCAAATTTTCCGATTCCTGAGAATGTATATGCTCTTACTGTTCAAGAAGTTTATCATTATACAGATCGTTTGTTTAAATTTCGCTTGAATCGTCCGGAAAGTTTTCGTTTTCGTTCAGGTGAATTTGTTATGATCGGTTTGCCAAATGCAGAAAAGCCGATTTATCGCGCTTATTCGATTGCAAGTCCTTTTTGGGATGAACAGCTTGAGTTTTTTTCGATAAAAGTTCCAGGGGGACCTTTAACCGAGCATCTGCAAAAAATTAAAATTGGTGATACAGTTCTTATGCGTAAAAAATCTACAGGAACGCTGGTTCTGGATGCTCTTATCCCTGGAAAACGCCTTTATCTTCTTTCAACTGGTACGGGGATTGCTCCTTTTGCAAGCCTTATTCGTGATCCGGATACTTATGAAAAATTTTCAGAAGTTATTCTTATTCAAACAACGCGTGAAAAGAATGAGTTGACTTATGCAAAAGACCTTGTTTGTTCTTTGCAACAAGATCCACTCATTGGGGCATATGCACAACAGTTGAAATTTTATCCTATGACTACGCGTGAGCCTTCTGAGCATATGGGGCGTATTACGACTGTTATGGAGAATGGGTGCTTTTTTGAAACAACTGGTTTGCCAAAAATTTCTCCTGATGAAGATCGGGTGATGATTTGTGGTTCCATGGCAATGTTAAAAGATTGCGCAAGGATGTGCGAAGGGTTTGGTCTTGTTGAAGGGGCCAATAATGCTCCCGCGACTTATGTTGTAGAGCGCGCTTTTGTAGAGTGATGGTGGGCGCTGGTGCTCCTTTTGTAAGCCTTATTCGTGATCCTGAACGTTGTAAAAAATTTTCAGAAGTTGTTCTTTTTCAAACAACGCGTGAAAAGAATTTGTTTGCTCTTTGCAACAAGATCCACTGATTGGGGCGTATGCACAACAGTTGAAATTTTTCCTATGACCACGCCGTAAGCCTTCAGAGCATATGGGGCGTATTACGGTCGTTATGGAGAGCGGTGCTTTTTTGAAACAATCGGCTTGCCAAAAATTTCTCCTGATGAAGATCGGGTGATGATTTGTGGTCCATGGCAATGCTAAAAGATTGTGCAAGGATGTGTGAAGGGTTTGGTCTTGTTGAAGGGGCCAATAATGCGTCCGTATCGTCATGTTGTAGAGCGCGTTTTTGTAAAGTGAGAGGAGAGTTGTGATGCAGAGTGTGCTAAGGCACTCATCGAATCCCAATCCTTTATGGCAATGAGTTGTTGGGGCGTTATCCAAGAACCGCCAACGCAGAAGACGTTAGGAAGTTGGAGCCATTGTGTTGCACTTTTTTGTGTTATACCCCCTGTTGGGCAAAAGAAAATTTCAGAGAAAGGAGAGGCTAATGCTTGGAGGAAGGCAAGACCTCCTGCGGCTTTGGCAGGGAAAAATTTAAGATATGAATAACCTTTGTCTAAAGCTTGCATGAGTTCACTTGGGGTTATTGCACCAGGAAGAAGCGGAATTTCACTATTTTTTGCACAATTGATTAATTCATTTGTTAATCCAGGGCTTACGATAAATTTTGCTCCAGCTTGTTCGGCTTGTTCGTAGTGTGTTGTGTTGAGAACTGTTCCGGCCCCAACAATAGCTTCAGGGACTTCTTGTGTCATTATCTGAATTGCTTTGAGGGCATGTGGTGTTCGCAAGGTGATCTCAATTGTTTTTAATCCGCCTTTGACAAGAGCCCGTGCTAAAGGTACAGCATTTTGTAAATTGTCGATGGTCAAAACAGGTATAACAGTTTGTCCTTGGAGATATGATAAAAGGGTTTCTCTTTTTTGGCACATGATGTTCTTTCTTCGAGAGGATATTATTTATATCGTTTGATTAAGCACAATATGTTAAAGAGTAAATGAATAGATCTTGAAATTGGATGAAACGCGCGTTATGGCAAAACACATGGAAAAGAATTTTAAAGTTGCTGCACTTTATTGCTTCGCAGATTTGAAACATTATCGTCAATTACAAAAGCCTTTGCAGGATTTATGTCAAGCAAAGGATATCAAAGGGACCCTCCTTTTAGCACAAGAGGGAATTAATGGAACTGTTGCTGGTTCTTGTGAAGCGATTGAGGCATTGGTCGATTTTATTACGGCTGAGCCAGCATTTCAAACGCCAGAGATTAAATATTCATGGGCATCAAAAATGCCTTTTCATCGCATGAAAGTGCGGTTGAAAAAGGAAATTGTGACAATGGGCGTCGAAGGCGTTGATCCGCTAAAAGTTGTTGGGACTTATGTGGAGCCTGAAGATTGGAATGCTCTTATTCAAGATGAAGAAACAATTTTAATCGATACGCGTAATGATTATGAATATGCAATTGGGAGTTTTAAAGGAGCGATTGATCCGAAGATTAAAACATTTCGTGAATTTCCTGAATGGGTCCGTCAACATGAGGCTGATTTAAAGAAGAAAAAGAAAATTGCTATGTTTTGTACAGGCGGTATTCGGTGTGAAAAATCAACAGCGTATGTTCGTGAACTTGGTTATGACCAAGTGTACCATTTAAAAGGAGGAATTCTGAAATATTTAGAAACCGTCCCAAAAGAGAAAAGTTTATGGTGGGGGGAGTGCTTTGTTTTTGATGAGCGTGTTTCCGTTCAACATGGTCTTGAAGAATGTGGACGCGAACTCTGTCGTGCGTGTCGTTCTCCTTTGAATGCTGAAAGCAAATTATCGCCTCACTATGAGGAAGGTGTTTCTTGTGATGCTTGTTATAACACGCGCAGTGAAGCCGATAGAGAGCGTTTTCGCGAGCGCCATAGGCAATTCCAATTGTTGAAATCGCGTGCAATTGATGCGCATCAAGGGACATAAGGATATCGTTGTGTAGGGATTTAAGTTTTAGCATTTTTCTTTTAAATTCAAGAGAGAACCGCCTTTATCTTGGTAGAAAAATATTTCATAAGACCGGATGTTTTTCGGTCTTTTTCTTTACATTAATTTATTAATTGATAAATAATCATTATAGATTGTTTGTTTCCCCAGATTTTATAGGATTGAGTATTCAAATACTTTATCATTTTACTCTACAGAACTTTCCTCGTTTGTAACGTGCAAGAGACATGATTTTGATTGATGCATTGTAAGAGAGGGGGGAAATGAGAGCATTTTACGATCAGATTCTTGATCTAAGGTCAGAATAACAAAGTATCAATTATAAATGAATGTGTTGAGTATGATATGTTGCGTTGTTTTCCATAGAGGATGTAGGAAAAGTGGAATGGGGAAGCGAAACAAGAGGCGCTTTTAAAGCAAGATTGTAATTTCTGTTACACGGATGGTGTAGGGGAATAATCCTATGAAAGTGGGGGGATGGCTTTGTCTGGTGGTGGAGAGTGTTGCTTTTTAGCATCATGTTCTTTTTAAGAATTAAAAAATGTTTAAAATTAAAAAAATGATTGAAATACGAAAGGATTCGTTTTATAGAACTCCTTGCCCAAAGTCGCACGTGCCTGTGGGTGTCCGCTGGTTCTCAAATGGTGAGGTCAACCGGTACGGTACCTGGAACTAACCGCTCCAGTCATTCTTACAGCCAATTGCAAGAATGAGGACATCTTGAAGCAACGACGGTGCGGGCCTTTCTGGTGTCTTCCAGCTTTTAAATGCTGGGATTACTATAGAGGCACACCTCATTGCCTTCAGTGCGGAAGTGGTTTTCTCAACTCCAATCAAAAAGGCAGATCAAATAGAATAACGCGTTTTCGCGCTGTTCTTTCGCTGCATACAAAGCTAATTCTGGTTTTTTTATGATCAGAATAGGGGTGGTTTTTGTGTGTTGTTTTGTCCTTTGGCTTTTGGCAGTTTTGGCTGTCCAAGCATAGAGTGGGGGAGCTTCCCCTCAAGGAGAATTGCAGATGGCAACGCAACGTATTCGCGATTTTCTTGCAACACATCGTTCTGAGGGTCCATGCTTAATCGTTGACCTTGATGTTGTCCGTGAAAATTATTTAAATTTTGAAAAAGCGCTTCCGCAGTCTCGTATTTTTTACGCAATAAAGGCAAATCCTGCTCCTGAAATTTTGCGTTTGCTAAGTTCTTTAGGATCTTCTTTTGATGCGGCTTCTGTTGCAGAAATTGAAATGGCTTTAAAAGCAGAGGCAACGCCAGAGCGTATTTCTTTTGGGAATACAATTAAAAAAGAGCGTGATATCGCACAAGCCTATGCATTAGGCGTTTCACTTTATGCCGTTGATTGTGTTGAAGAAGTGGAAAAAATTGCGCGTGCTGCCCCTGGAGCGCGTGTTTTTTGTCGAGTTCTTACCGATGGCAAAGGTGCAGAGTGGCCATTGTCACGCAAGTTTGGTTGTGTCCCTTCTATGGCGGTTGATGTGCTAAGACGGGCACACCAATTAGGTTTGCAGGCCTATGGTGTTTCTTTTCATGTAGGATCTCAGCAGGTTGATCTGAGTGCGTGGGATCGTGCTTTATCGGATGCTGCTATCGTTTTTAAAAATTTGGAACAAGAAGGTATTTCATTGAAGTTGGTGAATATGGGTGGTGGTTTTCCAACGCGTTATTTGAAAGATGTTCCTACAGAACAAGCTTATGGTACAGCAGTTTTTGATTCGTTAAAAAAGCATTTTGGTAATCGTATCCCTGAGACGATTATTGAGCCAGGGCGTGCGATGGTTGGTAATGCTGGTGTTATTCGCACAGAAGTTGTTCTGATCTCTAAAAAAGCGGACAATGATAATGTCCGATGGGTTTATCTTGATATTGGGAAATTTAATGGTCTTGCTGAAACGATGGATGAAGCCATTCGTTATCCTATTGAGACCCCTCATGATGATAAGGTTATGGAGCCTTGTATTTTAGCTGGACCAACATGCGATTCAGCAGATGTTCTCTATGAAAAAACACCTTATCCGCTTCCTTTATCTCTAACGATTGGAGATAAGATCTTAATCCATGGAACAGGTGCTTACACAACGACTTACGCATCTGTTGCCTTTAATGGTTTTGAGCCTTTGCGATCGTATGTGATCTGAAATTTCCTTTTAACGATAGGTTTTTTAGATTTTTTCTATGCTCGTCATTGCGCTATAAGAGGGTGGGTCATCGAGATGAACACAATTAATTTTCAAACAAAAAATGGGGCATGTTTTACACTTTTATTAGAGCAAGAAGCAGACAAGCCTTATCGAGAAATTTTGCTTGATGCAACGATGGGGCGTGGACGTAAACGTAAGTCATCAGAGGCTTTACGTCGTGGTCGATTAGCGGCTCAGGGGCTTTCTTTTGTGGTTAAAAATGTGCTTGGTGAGCTTGTGGGGAGTGTGCGTCTTTGGCATGTGTCTTTTTTAAAAGAAAAAAATGAAACACAACATGCTTTACTTTTGGGACCTTTGGCTGTTGCAGCTGAATGTGCTGGTATGGGAATAGGATCAATTTTAGTCCGCCATGCAATTGAAACAGCCAAAAAATTAGGATATGGCGCTATTTTATTGGTAGGAGATTGTGAATTTTATCAACGTTTTGGGTTCTCAAATCGCTTAACAGAAAATTTGGCAATGCCTGGCCCTTACGAAAAGCATCGTTTTCAAGGCTTGGAACTGATACCGCACTATCTTTCTGGTTGTTATGGCACTTTGGTTGCGAGTGGAGAACGAGCTATTTCTAGGCGTTTTCAGCATCATAAAGTGGCTTGAAGAGTGTATTTATTTCGTTTTTCAATACTGCGAGTATTGAGAGAGGAGAACCTATTGGCGGGCAACAAAGAGTTTGTACAGAGCATAAAAAAATAAAATCACATGTTTGAAAATTTCTAAAAAACATATTCTGATTTATCTTATCTCTTAAGAGACGATAAAATAAATCAGAATAGAGAGCCGCAATAAAATATTTCTCAATTGAAATTAAACTTATGAAATTAAACTTAGTGGCTTGGTGGAGAATCCGTGAGGGGCGGTATTTTTTTGAGAAAAATGGTCATAAATGTCAAAAGACCAAAGATGATGGTGATAATAAAGAAAATATCACTCAAAGCCATGATCATTGCTTGGATGCGCGCTATACCAAATAGTTGAGATAGAGCAAGCGTATACGAATCAAAGGTTTCTGTTTTAAAGAATAAAGTAAGCTTTGAAAGCATTTCAGTTGCTTGTCTATTTGTGTGATTGAGCGTTTCGGCTATTCGTTCGTAATGGAAGTCTGTGCGTTTCGTCATGAGCGTGCTGATAATGGCAAGTCCTACAGCTCCACCCAGATTCCGTGTGAGATTAAAAAGTCCAGAAGCATTTTGCATGCGTTCTGGCGGGAGTGTTCCCAAAGCAATATTATTAACAGGAACCATACATAACATTACAGAAGCACCACGGAAAACTTGTGGCCAAAAGAGTTGCCAAAAATCCCAGTTGTCTGTGATAGAACTCGCCATCCAAGTTCCTATTGCAAACCCCAAAAGTCCTATTGCCATCATTAAACGTGCATCCATTCGTGCGGAAAGATATCCAGCAAGGGGGGCGGTTAATAACATGACAAATCCTGAAAGAAACAATGTTTCTCCAATCATGAGGGCGTCATAATGGCGGATTTGGCTCAAATAGACAGGATAAAGATATGTGAGTCCATAAAGACCGATTCCCAAAGAAAAGGAAAAAATAGATGCAGCTGAAAAATTAAAATTAGAAAAAGTAGAGAGATCCACAATAGGTTCTTTTGCCGTGAAAGCGCGCCAGAAGAAGAGGGTAGCAGACAATATCATGATTATGAATAAGTCCCGAATCAGCCTATCATTTAACCAATCATGGCGTGCCCCTTCTTCTAATACATATTCTAAAGTTCCTAGAAAAACAGCCATAGAAATGAGTCCCAACCAGTCAAATTTAGCTATGAGAGATGGGTTTGCTTTATCAAAATTAATCAATTTCCAAGCAAGAATTGAAATAATAATCCCAAAAGGCACATTGATGAGAAAAAGCCAGTGCCATGATAAGAGATGACAGAGATAACCTCCGACCGTTGGGCCAATCGTGGGGGCGAGTGTTGCGACGAGTCCAACAATAGGGGTAACAATTGGGCGTTTGGAAGGAGGAAAAAGAACATAAGAGGCGACAAAAACGCTTGGGATAATTCCTCCACCAATAAAACCTTGGAGTGCGCGGTAGATAATCATCTCTCCAATGGATGCTGCTGTTGCACAAAGAATAGAGGTAATCGTAAATCCAACTGCCGAGATCGTAAAAAAAACGCGTGTTGAAAGCAATCTTCCTAAGAAGCCAGAAAGGGGTAACATGATGACTTCAGCGATGAGATAGGAGGTTTGAACCCATGAAATTTCTTCAGAGCTTGCAGCAAGGCCCGCCTGAACTTCAGCTAAAGAAGAGGCAACGATTTGGATATCCAAAATAGCCATGAACATGCCAAAGGCCATAACGATGAAAATCACAATGTTACGGATTTCTATGCGCTCTTGAGACTGTATGGGCTTTGGTATGGAAGATGTCATAATAATAAGGTCATTTTTTTGTTGTTATAAGAGATTTTTGTCTTATGGTTGTGTGCGTGTATCAACTTCTACTGAAACACTCATTCCTGCTCGGATATGACCGGTCTTTAAGACTTCTTCTGGAATAGAGATCCGTACGGGAATACGTTGAACGATTTTGGTGAAATTACCAGTGGCATTTTGTGGAGGAAGAAGAGAAAAAACAGCACCTGTTGCGGGAGAAATAGAAAGCACTGTTCCTGTAAAGACCTCCTTTTTGAAGGCATCAACAGCAATATAAGCCTTTTGTCCCGCATGAATATTTTGCAACTGTGTTTCTTTATAGTTTGCTTCAATATAGAGCGCATGGATAGGGACTAATGCTGCAAGACGTTGGCCATTTACGACAAAATCTCCCGTTTTTGCTGTTAAATTTCCTATAATTCCATCAAATGGCGCGCGTATAATGGTTGAAGCAAGATCACGTTGTGCTTTTTCATGTGAAAGTTCTAAGCTCTTTGTTTGACTTTCTGTTTCACGTCGTTGTGCTTCTAGTACTTGGATATTGGCACGTGCAGCAGCGATTTGTGCATCCGCACGATTAACATTGGCAATGGCTTGTTCATAGGCTGATTTGGCATCATCAACATTTGATTGAGGGGCATAACGATTGGCTTTCAGCTCTGTAATGCGTTTTAAGGTGAGTT
The DNA here is from genome assembly GCF_028618525.1 of Bartonella sp. AU55XJBT. The sequence goes on from NZ_JAQITC010000013.1 coordinate 62,268, forward strand.
GTGCATTGGTTGCTATGGCAGAAGCGGCTGCTTTTTGCGCTTTTGCATCATCTAAAGCACTGTGAGCGGCTGTGATTTGTGCATCAATGCGTAGAAGAGTTTTTTTCTGTGTGTTAAGATGCGCTTTTGTTTGATCCAAGGCTATTTGATAATCACCATTGTCTAAGTAAAATAAAATATCATCCTTTTTTACAACTTGGTTGGCTTTAATCGCAATTTTTTCAATATATCCATTTAATTTAGGCGCAATAGCTGTGATATCTCCTTGCACATAGGCATCTTCAGTGGAGAGCATATAACGCCAATGTGTTATCCACTTATAGCCAAACCAAAGCGCAAAAAGTGCAAAGACGATAAGAAAAGCCTTAATTACCTTCTTTTGTTTTGTTTTATCAAAGTTTTTGGTTGAAAAAATTGTCTCAGCTATAGACATGATTTTATACTTTCAATATTTATATCCCAATGAGTATAATAAGCCCATCACTATAGGTGAGGGCTGCTGTACATACAAGGACAAGTAAGAGCTTTCCAAACAATAAGGTAATGTTTGAAACATAATGATAAATATATGAGCTTACAAGTTCAAGGGCTTATTTTGTTACGCACTTTTTACAAAGACCTCGTACTTCTAGAGTGCTTTTGTGGGCTTGGAAGTTAACAGCTTGAACCATTTGTTTTAAACTTGATACAATCGTTTGATTTTGTATTTCAGTAACTGTGCCACAGTTTTCGCAAATGATGAAAGTTGTAAGTTCGTGTTGACATTTTTCGGGATGTAAGCAGACCATAAAAGCATTTACACTTTCAAGCCGATGAATACATTTTAATTGTACGAGTTTTTCTAACGCACGATAAACTTGGAGAGGAGCGCGAAAACCTTCTTCGCGTAATTGGTCAAGAATCGCATAAGCACTCAAAGGCCCTTTTGCATTCTTTAAAGTATTCAAAACCAATGTTTGGTTACGCGTCAGTTTAGAGGACATTGACATCTTCTTCCTTTTGCTTTCATGGAAAATCATAAAGCGTGTAAGGTGTTTATGCAATGGTGATTATAGAAAATGTAACCGGTCTTTGAGTCTTTTGCATGATGCGCGCCGTTTAAGGAAATTTATAACCATTGTGAGAGGAGGGGATCTTATGATTTAAGAGCCGCCGTTATCCCGCAAGAAACTTTCATGCAATTCGTCTTTATGATTGATCGGTCTTGGTTGTTTATGTTTTTTTAGAAGCTCTTAAGCTTTTCTGTTTTTAGGTTTTATATTTTTTAGTTTTTTCATGATATGGCTTGAAATATTAGTTTTTGTATTCATATTTTATTTTAGAAAAAAAAATTAAAAATGATATTGACTCTTTGTTTGAAAGAGTACTATATACGCTGAGTAACGAGAGCGGTTTCTGCTTGCGATGGTTGGTTTTGCTCTTGTTTTATTGAC
>NZ_JAQITC010000014.1 GCF_028618525.1 Bartonella sp. AU55XJBT
ATGCAAAATAGATAAGCCAATTTTATCAATAAAAACAGTAATTTAAACTGCTTTTAAAGCTTAATATTTTATCAAATTTTAGAGGATATTTTTGAATTTTAGATACAATACGACTAGTGCCGTACTGACATTAAATAAAATTTTTCACACATTGTCAACAGAAAAATCTAAATATTGTATAATTTCTATTTTAAAGCAAAATATATAGAATTCTGAAAACATTTTACATGTTATAAATTAATTAAACAGTTATTGTAGCAGGGAAGAGAAATGACAGGTACAGAAATATTAGATGCCGTGTATATGATATCAATGATAGTCATATCCCTCTTAACTATAGCAATTTGTTTACCTGCTGCTTTTTGATTTTCATTAATATATAGCTAAATATTAAGCTCATGGCGGGCTGCTGTTGCCAAAAAAGCAGATCTTGTTAAACCTCTCTCTTGTGCGCAATTATCAATTGCACGTAAAAGCCCTCGTTCAATTGATATATTTGTACGTACAACTTCTGCATCATTTTCAATAAAAGGAACTTGTATTAAAAAAGCTCCTTCTGATAAAGCTTTTTTAACAGCTTTCTGTTGTATTACTTCTTCAAATTTTAAAGGAACAGGCACTGTATCCATATCTTCACAATAAAGTTGTAAGGCTTCGGTAGCATTTATAATAAGATTTTCTCCTTCATCAGCAGCAGAGAATAGACCTTCAAAATCAGGAAACTGAACACCAAAAGCAGCATCTTCATCTTTATGAACAAGAGCAAAAAATCTTTTCATTCTTCTTCTCCTTTTTTTAACCAGCCTGCTTGTAATGCAATAGAACGCGCTGTACCGATTGGAAGATTTTTCTTAGGATGTGGAACAATAACAACCTTACCATCTTTTTTAAATTTATGGTGTGAACCTTTCACTTTCACAAACTCAAAGCCATCGCGTTTTAATTTTGCAATTATCTTTCGGCTGTTTTGTTCCATTACCCAATCTCATAATGTGTATATATTTACACATTATACTTTTTCTTATTTTAAGTCAATGTTTTTAATAACCAAAATATTTTTGGAGAGTATTAAGAACGATATGCAATGAAGGTACAAGATATGCTAACTCTTGATTTTCTATAACAAGATATTGCAATGCAGCATAAAAATTGTACTGTCTATAAAGGTGTTGTGTTTCTTTTATTACCTCTTGCATATTCAAAAATTGTTTTGTTGCAAATTCAGCCCACTTTTTTCTAGCTGCTTCATCAGAAGATGAGGGCATTTCATTATAAATTGCACTAGGCAATGTTTTTGCACAGAGGTAATCATTTCTTACTTCAAGATATTTTTGTGCAGCATCGTATTGATCTTGATTGAGATTTCCTTGTAAGTAAAGCCGTCCGATATAAGTACCGGAAAGCGGATTTTTTGCCTCTTCTATGGTCAAACAGAAGCGTTTGGCACGCATTTCAATTGCCAATTTATCGATAGGATCACGAGGCATTTTTGTCCGTGAGATACGCCCATTGGGTTCTCTGATACATCCTTCAATGCGTGGACGACCACGTTTTGCTCGTTTTTTTCTTTTTGTCATATTTTTTCAATCAGAATGGTATGCTGTCATGAAGAGATACGCTATAATCGGAGACACCAGAGGCGATAGCATAATTTTGAGAAGTAATGGGTGAAGGGGTAGAGGATGCTGATTGCTCTTTCTTTGCATCAAGCAAATACAACTCGCCTTTGAATTGTGGTAAAACAATCTCTGTTGTATAATGTTCACCACCATTTTTATCTTGCCATTTGCGTGTCTGTAATTTTCCTTCTACGTAAACCTTTGAACCTTTGTTGAGATACTGAAGAGCAATTTTTGCCAAATATGGATTAAAGATCACCACGGAATGCCATTCAGTTTTTTCTACTTTTTGATTGGTCTTTTTATCTGTATAGCTCTCAGAAGTTGTCATACGAAAATTGACCACCTCACCACCAGAAGTCATTGTTTTGCTTTCGGGATCAGCACCAAGGCGCCTGATTAACGTCACTTTATTTAGCATGTTTGTAGCCCCATTAGACTTGCAATTTAAAACGTATAAAATCTTAGCATAATTTGCTTATTTTTTCAATTATTTCAGTTTGTTAATAACAGTTTTTTAAGTATTACATTATAATATTATTTGACAAATCATGCATCAAAAAACCATGTCACACAAATGGCACGGCTTTCTTATTTCTGCTTTTAACTTTTCAATAAATATCCTTTCATTAAGAGTCTGTATCAAACTTTTTTGTTCGATTTATTGTTGACTGTCGAACCTTTTTGTGCGATATTCATTTTATGCAGAAAGGGGAGGCTAAATGAAACGAGAAGCACTGCTTAGAGAATTACGTAAAGAAGCCAGAAAAAGAGGCATTCATTACAGTGAAGCTCCTGATGCAGGTAAAGGGTCACATTATTTGGTAACTTTTGGAGACAAGACAACCGTTATAAAATCTGGTGAATTGACCCCACTTTACGTGAAAATAATAAAAAAGCAGTTGGGGGTATGAGTTACTCTCTCAACAGCTTTAATTTTTCGTTTTAAAAGCATTTCGATTATGGCGAGGAGACCTAAACATGGAGTACACTTATCAAGCAAAACTGGAATCTGACCCAGATGGTGGTTTTATTGTAACCTTTCCAGATGTACCAGAAGCAATAACAGCTGGAGAAAATAGAGCAGAGGCATTAGAGAATGCTGTTGAAGCTTTAGGGTTAGCATTACGGAGCTATCCTATGCGTGGTTTGCCTTTACCAATGCGACAACAGTATAAAGACCTTGTAGAGGTTACGGTAGATGCGTGGAATGCTCTTAAGCTCGCAGTGGTAGAAGCCTTTAATGAAGCGAATATCACAAAAACAGAATTGGCACATCGTTTGGGTAAAAAAGAAACAGAAGCAAGACGCATTCTTGATCCAAATTATCCAACTAAACTTCAAACTCTAGAGCAGGCACTGACTGTTCTTGGTAAGCAAGTCGTTATTACAATCAAAAACGCAGCTTGATCTCTTCCCCGCTTAAAGCAGGGAAGATAATCATACTTCCTTTAAATCTAAGCAGCTTTCACAACAGATCTTGCTAAAATCTGCTTTGCTTCTTTAATGATGGCTTTATATTTTTTGTTCTCTTCATCTACTCTAAAAGCATCAACAAGACGAACATGAATAGGACCTAAAAGATACAAAGCTTTTTCACCAGCATTCATACCCTCCCAATGGCTCGGTAAATCAAAGCGTTTATCACTATCATAGTCAATTGACTGTCTTCTTAGTTTCTTTTCACACTCAATAAAGTAACGACGCGCTTGTCTGCCTTTTTCATTGCGCTCAACCATTGAGAGCTCTTTCGCCATATCTAATGTGAGGCAATATTCTGTACTTGGACGACCACTTTTAGGTTTTACTAAATTTTTAGTAAAACTCACAAAGTCCTGATTTTCTTGAAAGTCATATTCTTTAATACGATTAATAATCCAATCGTTAAAACGAGATGTGATCTTTAAAAACACGTGTAATTCACGTGCACTCACGGTTTGTACAATTTCTTGCCCAACAGTTTGTTCTGATATTTTAATGAGAGTCATTGTGAACTCCTAGTTGTTAGAAGTTTTCTATTGACACTCAACAAAAAGTGCCGGGTGCTAGAAAACACGGCAACTAGCCCGTCGTTATGCTTTCCCTGCGAAGGTGTTTTATAGCATAACCACACCCGACAATATTATTATATGCGTCTAGCATACAATGAGTCAAAGCTTTTAAATTGCAGAAGACTGATTATTTCGGTAACCAATCCGCTAGTTGTTCTAAGGTGTTTTCTAGGCACCTGATTCGACAATAGACATGTTGTAGCCATATTGTCAAGAAGCTCCTGATCGTTTTTTGATTTCCTTGTTGATCTCATCTATCAACGCTTCATAATTCAAAATGCTTTTTGGTAAGTTGCCACCGTATATCCATGCTTTTACTTGCGCTTTGGTGCTAAAATCCGCATTTTCTGGTGTGGTATAATACTGACCACCATCAAACTTTTCACACTCTCTTGTACCGTTTTCATACTCGTAGAGATTGTAAAAATACTCAGCCGCTCCATCTCCCCACGGCACATAGCCAACAGCCGTTGCCACAAACTTTTTTTGCATGGGATTTTTACTTTGTGTTAAGAACAGGTGTTGTAAAATTTGCATGTCTTCATCCTTAAATTTGCCAATAGGGTTTTTGACTCAAATTTGACTGTACAGTGCATTTATACCTACAATGTGGTTTTTTGTATCAAAAAAAGTTCTAAATCACTCTGTATGGTGCCTTTTTATCGATTTAAACGCATATCTAATCACAAAACCATTAGCACTTTTCACTACTTTGCTGTTTTTCACTCAATGCCCTTTAAAACTTCTTCAAGCTCTTTTGGACGCTTTTCAATGCGTTCTGATGTTATCGTCGCCTCTTGATTTTTGCCCTCGATTTCTGGCTTTTGAAGAACCTTCAAAACACGATTGGCTTGAAAACGAATATCACTTTCAAGCTTTTCGCAGTAACGATAAAAATCTGCTGTTGACGGCATAAAAGTTGCATTTAAACCCTCTGCTTTGCCTTTCAAAGCGTTCTTTGTTGCTGTTTGCAATACCCAGCTGCTTATGCCTTCAAGAGTGTAAGCATACGCAAGCGCTGTCGCTTTTTCATCTGATCCAATGGGGCTTTTGAGACCATTTGAAAGGACAAGATACGCTGTTTGGATTTCCTCTTCCGTCGCTTTTCTTTCAAGCTGTTGCAACGCATCAGTAACCAATGCTGTAACTCTCTCCGCTTCTGCACTCAATGGCTTTTGTCCCGTTTTCCAAAGGAACGGTAGTTCTGTTGTCATCCTCGAATAAAAATTTGTACACACTATCTGAATTTTTGATATTGGACATGTGCTGTGCAACTCGATAACTCCTGCCACGCTGCTGTTCTGTTTGTTTAGTGCTTGTTTTTCCATAGTTTCCACCTTGTTGATTGATTTCGTAATTTTTTGAATTTCTCACCCAGTTACGCCACGTTGCTTGCCAATCACGTTTGCTAGCGTCCTTACCTGTCTTGGCATTCCAATAATCTCGAAATTTTGCGATTTCGACTTTGATCCGCTCTGGTGGCAAGCCCTCTGTGAGTGCAAAATCGTAATCGGGTTCAAAATCATCAGGCAACCTACACCCCCGATTAGCTTTCGCTTGTTTTGCTGTTTGGGAAATGTTTTCTTGCTCGTGAAGGGGAGGTTGGTTTTCTGATGATGTTGCATTTTGTTCTGATTGGCTTTGGAGGGTATCACCCTCGATTGGTTCGTCAACCAAATCGGTTGTTTCTAAATTTTCAGAACCAATTTCTTTTTTTGCTAATACGATAGTATTAGTTTTTTTATTATATATGTTATTGTTATTGTTAATGGCATCATTAAGCATATCGTTGGCATCATGCTTAGCATTTTGATCATCGCTAATTGTTTTTTCTTTATAATGTTTTGCCCATTTTGCTTGCGCTGCCTTCTGTGCTCTCTCTGAAAATTTATTTATATTTTCATTTGAGTTATTGAGTTCTTCCTCAACATCTGAACTCCACAAACGACCATCGTCTAAAGAAATGATGTGCCCAGATCTAAATAAATAATCTAACGCCTTTTCAAATCTTTTTACTGTACAACAAGTAAAATGAGATAATACTCGTGAATCATTCAAAAGAGGTTCACGCGTGTGTAACATTCTTATTCGCAATTTCACATAAACATTGATTTCCATAGGTGGTAAGTCAGAAAGTTTAAATAGCCACTGATCTGTATTAAGTCTCGTCCATGGTATTTTACTGGACATGCATACCCCCTTCTTTCTTTAAATATAAAATTGCCAAAGCATCTGCTTCGTTGTCATCTTCAGGCGCGTGCCCTTTTGCACGCATCGCCTTAATCATTTCTACTTTTGAGGCGTTTCCTTTTCCTGTCGTTGCTTTCTTAATCGTACCAACTGGAATGCCTTCATACGGTATCTGATGATGTTCACACCATGCCGTTAAGATTGATAACAAATCACCGTAAATATGCGCTGCATTAGTACCCACATGCCGGCGTACTTCTTCAAAATACACTGCGTCAATGCTGCCTACGGTCTTCTTTATTTCTGATAGACATCTCTTAAAGCGTAAATAATGCATTTCACCGACTTCAAAATATCGGGGGTGAAAATTCATGACACCACTGATGATGTGATTATCTGCACCGCAAATAGCCCAACCAGTCTTAGTGCCTAGATCAAGAAAGAGATTGGTTTGTGCATGCGTGATCATAATTCCCCCCTTAAGGTTGTTGTTGTGTGTTTATGCGTGCGTCATAACAGAGCGCGTTGCGATTGCTTGTCTTGCAAAGATGTTTTTTGAAAAAGGAACCTCGCAATGATTCATTGTTAATTAACAATCCTCATTTTTGGTTCAAATGACGCAAGTTAAAAAACTTCTCCTGCAAAAATAAAATCGATCAATCTTGGTTCTTCTTTTTTGTTGATTAACTCAATGATTTTATTATTTAATTCATCAATAACTTTCATCTGTGAAGCTAACTTTAGCCTTTGGCTGTATAGCGTTTCATTTTTTTGCTTAATTAAAGAGGATAAGTTTTCAAGTGCTACTTGCTGTTGTTCAATTGACTTATCTCGCTCTGCAAGAGTGGCTTCATGCCATCTCATCCAACTATCAAATTTTAACTTATGCCATTCTTCTTGTTTTTTAAGAATTGTTGTGTGAGTTTCGTGTCGTTTCACAAGATCTTCTACGCTACAGTCACGATATGGTACTTTTTTCCATTCTTCCACCAATCTATCTCCATTCTCGATTTTCGTATTACAACCTATTAATCTACAAATGCGTGTGTAGAATTTCTTCAATATCCCGGTTCTCATGATCTTTCTTCTTTAAGAGTGTGAATGGTGCTGCTGGTGCTCGTTATTATCTGTAGAAGCAGGTGTGAAAGCAGGCATAGGGATAGATCTATTTTTCAATTGTTGTAGTTTCAGATAATTTATTACAGAGATAGCTCCTCTTTTTTCCCACTTGCAAACAGCTGCTTGAGTTACACCAAGCATTTTAGCCATTTCTGATTGTGTCCAATTAAATTTTCTTCGTATTGACTTAGTCAAATTCTTAAAATCTTCTCTTTTATCCATTTAAAAGCTCCAATTACAGCTTTGTCTCATTTTATTCATATAATTATAGTTATATAAAGTCAAGGAAATTTATCTTTATCAACGACAAAAAAATAAGGTAGACAAAAGTATGAGTAATAAATCTAACATTATAAGCACATTAAAAAAGATTTTGACCGAGTTTAACTTAACGCAAGAAGATGTAGCCAAACGGCTGAACGTAACACAAGCTTCAGTGTCTAAGTGGTTAAAAGATTCTGATCCACGTGGCTCTAATCGAGATGCCATTTTAGAATTATATAAAGAACTAACAGGCGACAATCACTTAACGACTTTTATTCCTCTTATGGGGTATATCGGAGCAGGTACACAGATAGATCCAAGCTTTGAACAAATTCCAGAAGATGGGCTTGAACAAGTAGAAATCCCTTTTGCTTTACCTGATGATATGGTTGCTTTTGAAGTTAAAGGCGATTTTATGCTTCCTGCATACAAAGATGGGGATATGGTTATTGTAAGACGGCGCCAAATCAAAACAATAGAATCCTTCTTTGGCAAAGAAGCCGTTATTCTTACACATGATAATAAAAGATATATAAAGCAGATTAGCAGAGGGATAAATGGAGAGATAGATTTGCTCTCTTGGAATGCACTCCCCATTAAAAATGTTAAAATTGCATGGATTGGAGAAATCTTTGCTATCTTACCAACGAATTCTTACAGTAAACCGATTCGGTCTTATCGCTAATTATCTTTTATATTAACAAACACTTTTCTCTTATTATTTTACAAGACTTTATTATATTTTTTATAAAAAATATAATTTTTCTCTTGATAATTTATAATTATAGTTATATAAATATATCCATAAACCACGCACAAACAATCGCCAAGAGGCGTTAGGGAGGAGAAATTATGGAAAAGCCAATTCTTATAAATTCCAATGAAATTTTATTAGTTACTTATGATGATGATCAAAACATTGCAGAGTCTGGACCGCTTGATGCAAGCCAAATTCTAAGCATTGTTGATGAGGGAGATGATGCCATCCAAATCTTTCGTATAAATCCTTCTGAAAAAAGTTGTGAAGATATCTCTGAAGAAATTGCAGACGCATATGTAGAAGAAAATATCGAACATCTCCATGAGGAGAGCGAGGTTCATTACTTTATACGCGAAAGTGATACTTACAATGACCTTTTAGATGATTTAGCAAAAGAAAGATATAATGATGAGGTCTACGGTACTTATGAACAACAGCACCGTTTGCGTCCTTGTGATGTGCTTTAAAATTCTGAAGGGCGTTTAAAAAGCGCCCCCTTTTTCCCATCAATAATTGATTAGAGTAAACTTATGAACACACATGATAATGATAGTGAAGGATATCTCATATCTGAAAACGAGGCAGACAATAGTATTGGTTATGTCCAAATGGTCAATGCCCATGTCATGCATAGGTACTTAAATTTAAAACAAGATTTTAATACTTGGTTTAATGATTGTGTTGAAAAGCTTGATCTAAAAGAAGGTGTGGATTTTGTTTTTACAAAACAAGAATGGAACAAAAAAAAGATTTGTCCAAAATCTGAAATAGAAACAGATAAAACCGATAATCATCACTTCAAAATTCACGCAGCAAGAAAAGTTGCTCAAGCAGAACGCCACAGAAACTATGGCAGAATATTATATCAGATCTTGCATTTTCTTTAATTAAGGAAGTGATGATGCAAAATTTTATTAGAACATATGAAAAAAATACAAGCTTCTTAAAGGAGTCCATCATGCATAATTTTGTCACAACGGCCAAAAGCAATTTTAATAACCAAACTGTTCAAACTATGTCTAGTCGTGAGATAGCCGAATTATGTAATAAGCAACATGCACACATTATGCGTGATATTAGGCAAATGTTAGGGGAATTATACCCTGAAGAGGGTCAATCCAAATTTGGATCCACCTATTTAGACAAACAAGGCAAACCCCAAAACTGCTACCATCTCCCCAAACGTGAATGCCTCATCTTAGTTTCAGATTATAACATGACATTACGTGCTAGGATTATAGATCGCTGGCAAGAATTGGAAAAGCAAGTGGTCGCACCACAAATCGACTATTCAAGTCCAAAAGCTATGATTGGCTTTTTGAATTACCTCCAAGGGCAAATAGATCAAAAAGACAGCATTATTGAAGATTTAACACCAAAAGCCATGGCACTTGAAAGCTTACAGCGTCATAATGGGCTCTTTGGTCTTACAGAAGCCGCGAAAATACTCGAGATGCAACCAAAACGATTCATTCAATTTTTACAGAAAAAAGGTTGGGTTTACCGGCGTGCAGCAGGTGGAAATTTGCTTCCTTATCAAGACAAAATCCAAAAGCAACTGATGGACTGTCCAACTATCACGCTTCAAACCGCTAGTGGAATAGAAAAAGTCATTCCTTGCGCAAAAATTACCACAAAAGGCATGGGGCTTCTGTCTCAAGAACTTAAAAGACAAAGTATGCATTAAGAGGAGGTTATCATGATAAAAAAGAAATATAAACTCACTGATGAAACAATCAAAATTGATGGAATAACGCTTTACCGTATCCGTGCATTAAAAGACTTTGGAGATGTTAAAAAAGGTGATCTTGGTGGCTGGATAGAGAGTGAAAGAAATCTTAGCCATGATGACAATTGCTGGGTTGGTGGTGAGGCATGGGTTTATGAAAATGCCAAAGTTTATGAAAATGCCAAAGTTTATGAAAATGCTAAGGTTTATGATGATGCCGAAGTTTATAATAACGCAAAAGTTGGTGGTAATGCCATAGTAGCTGGCAAAACAGCATTTTATGGAAGTGATGCTATCTTAAGGTAGAGGCAAAAACCATGGAAAAGAAATATGAACTTACTGATGAAACAATTGAAGTTAATGGACGTACTTTACACCGTATCCGCGCCTTAAGAGACTTTGGTGATGTAAAAAAAGGCGACCTTGGTGGTTTGATTGAACATGAAGGTAATTTATCCCATGATGGCAATTGCTGGGTGTATGATGATGCTTGTGTCTATGGTCATGCCCGTGTTTATGGTGAGGCCAAGGTTTCTGGTGATGCGTTCATTCATCATGATGCTTGTGTTGGTGGCAATGCCGAAATTTATGGTGATGCCATGATTTTTGGCAATGCCAAGGTTCATGGCAATGCACGTGTTTATGGCAATGCCAAGGTTCATGGCAAAGCCGAGGTTTATGAAAATGCCAAGGTTTATGAAAATGCAAAGGTTTTTGGTAGTGTGCGTGTTTATGAGTATGCCCGTGTTTATGGTGTGGCGCGTGTTTCTAAAGGTTTAATTAGAAGTATTGCTATTGTTGATGGTAGAGACAGAAAATACGAACTGACAGATGAGACAATTGAGGTTTATGGACGTACGTTGTATCGCATTCGCGCTTTGAGAAGCTTTGGTAAAGTAAGAAAAGGTGATTTAGGCGGTTTTGTAGAGAGTGAAGATAATCTCAGTCACGAAGGCAATTGTTGGGTTCGTGGTAAAGGAGTGGTTTTGGGAGGCTTAAAAATAAGGGGTGAAGAAGAAGTTATCAATTTTCAGTATATTGATAATGCGACCACTAGAGAGTCCATATTAACACCACAGCAATACATGCAATCACTACCTTGGCACCGTAGAATATGGGAACGACTCCGTTATTATAGGTAGTTCAGAATATGGCTGTAAATAAAAGTAAGTGAGGAGAAAGAAATGGCTTTAATAGCAGCGCTTTGTTTATCTACGATGGTCAATATTCAACTAGCTATTCAACTTTATTGTTTTGATAAAAAAATTCAAAAACTTATAAAGGAGGTACATAAAAGAGATAAAATAATAGAAAGACAAGAAGAGAAAATTTACAAATTACCTTATTCTTGAGAATTTTCATCTTCAAAAGCAAGTAAAAACTCTGTCCAAAACTTGGTTTGAACCACTCTTTCTGGATGATTTGATGAAGTGTGTTCTAAAATGAAGAGTGGAGAAGCTGGTTTATCTAAATTTTGGGGAAGAATAAAAATATCCCATTTCTTTTCTTCTCCTGGGTCGATGTTAAATGGAGCAATAGTGCATCTATATTTACGTTTTAAGAGATGGCTTACAGAGATAAAGCAGACAGCAGGTAACATTGACGCGGTGTATTTTGAAGAAGTGAGGCGTCATGTTGGAACTGATGCAGCGCACGTTTACGGTGGTTTGTTAGCAACGTTAACGGCGTGGTGTGAACATCATCAGATACCGTATGAGGGGATACCGGTTTGTACGATTAAGAAAGTGACGACGGGCAAGGGGAATGCGTCGAAAGAAGAGATTATAAAGGCGATACGTGCAAAAGGACACGCGCCTTGTGATGATAATGAAGCGGATGCTTTAGCAATTTTACATTTAGTTAAAGAAAGGGAATTGGGGTATGTCCAATAAATTACCATGGACAAGGCTTTTTGCTGATAAATGGCTTTTGACTCTTTTTTGTTTGTCGCCGACCGAGAAATGTATCTATGTCACGTTGCGACTTCTAATGCTCCATATTGGTGAGCCTATTTCAAATGACTTAAGGGAATTGGCTCTTGCGGTTGGTTATCCAGTAAAAGAGTTTGAAGCAGCTTTGAATTCCTTGATTGAATGTGGAGTCATCATACGTTTAGAAGATGGTCGTTTGTGGAATTTAGAAGTTGAAAAAGAACTCAACAACTCAAATGAAGAGCTAGATAATTTCACTTGCAATAATAATGAAGAAAGGGAGGTGAAGTATGTCCAGTAAATTACCATGGACGAGGCTTTTTGCAGACAAGTGGTTACTTGATCTTGCACATTTGCCTGCGATTGAAGGCAATGTTTATATGCGGTTGCGATTGCAAATGTTGCGTATCAGAGAACCTCTTTTCAATGATGCGCAAATATTATCTCATTTTACTTGCTGTTCAGTAAAAAGGTTTCAAAAGGCATTAGATTATTTATTTAGATCTGGACACATTATCTGTTTAGAAGATGGTCGTTTGTGGAGTTCAGATGTTGAAGAGGAGTTAAAAGCAGAAGAAGCATTAAAGGAAGCAGCTTTTATTCAAGAGGGGGAGGGGAATGATGGCAAATAAATTACCTTGGGTACGTAATTTTTATCAAGAGTGGATTATGGACTTTGCTGGCACTGATGCAGCAGAAAAAGCGACTTATAGTACACTCACTGCTTTTATGTATAGAACTTGTGAACCGCTTTATGATGATGCTTCTGTTTTAGCACGTGCTGTTGGCTGTTCAGTACAAAACCCGCTTTCGAAAAAAAACAATCTTATAAAACACGTTATGTATTGAGAGGCGCGGTGAATAACACGATTCTTTGTTTTGATCTAGGTACGAAGACGGGGTGGGCGATGTGTGGAGAGAGAGGTGACATATTTAGTGGCATCGTTGATTTTAAATCACGCCGTTTTGAAGGCGGTGGGATGCGTTATTTACGCTTTAAAAGATGGCTTATAATTAAAGAAAGGGAGAGCGGGCATGTCTAATGGTATGCCATGGATAAGATTCCACTTGTATGACTGGATAAGTGGTACAAATGGAATGACATCTGAACAACGGGGGATTTATATAACCCTTCTTGTTCTTATGTATGAAAAAAAAGCACCACTTAAAACAGACTTTCAAACGCTTGCACGCGTTTGTCATTGTTCACAAAAAAAATTCTCAACGACTGTCGAGTATCTCATAAGGAATGATAAACTTATTGAGACAGATGATGGATTATGGAATACGCGTGTTGAAGAAGAGCTAAAAGATTTTTCGGATAAAAAGGATCACATATCACGAGTTCGTAGTGAAGCTGGTAAAAAAGGTGCACAAGCGAAAAGTAATATAAAACAACACGTTGATAATTTTGCTGAAGCAAACGTTAAGCAAAATAATAATTTTGCTGAAGCAAACGACAAGCAAAATCAAGCTATAAAGAATAAGAATAATATATATAAAAAAAATAACACTATCGTGTTATCAAAAAAAGAAACTGAATTTGAAGATTTAGAAACAATCGATTTGGTTGACGAGCCAATCGAGTGTGATGATGTTGATAGCCAATCAGAACAAAACGCAACATCATTAGAAAACCAACCAATCATTCACGAGCAGACAAGCGTTCCTAAGAAAGCCAAGCGGGTTAAAAACGACCGCGGTTGTCGATTGCCTGCTGATTTCGAACCCGATTACGATTTTGCACTTGCAGAGGGCTTGCCACCAGAGCGTGTGAAGGTCGAGATAGCAAAATTTCGAGATTATTGGAATGCCAAGGCGGGTAAGGATGCTAGCAAGCGTGATTGGCAAGCAACATGGCGTAACTGGGTGAGAAATTCAAAAAATTACAAAAAAGGAGAAAATTATGGAAAACAAACCAATTCTCAAACAGAACAACAGCGCGGTCGTGCCTATAGAATTACACAACACATGTCCGATTTCAAAAATGCAGACAGTCCGTACAAATTTTTATTCGAGAATGATGCAAAACCCTCCATTCCATTGGTTACCGGGCAAAAAGCCGTCACCTGCAGAAGCGGAGAGAATTATCTCGTTGGGTAATGAAGTTTTGCAAATGCTTGATGAAAAAGCTTCTGAGGAAGAAATAAAAGCTATGTTTCTCATGCTTTCTGGTGGGCTTAAAAGCCAACCCGGAGAAGATGAAAAAGCTACAGCAGTTGCTTATCTCTTTTCTCTCAATGGGTTAAGCCGTTGGGCAATCAAAACCGCAACAAAGGATGTGATGAAAGGTAAAGCAGAAGGCTTATCGACAACGTTCATGCCTGCTTCTGTAGATCTTCTGCTTTACTGTGAAAAGCTTGAAGACAATATTCGAACGACAGTTGAAAGGATATTCAAATCACTTGATAAACCAGAGATTAAACCGAAAGGAGAACCTGTTTCTGCTGAAAAATGGAATAAGCTGATGCAAATGTTTAAAAAAACAAAGATTGGTTTAAGTCCTTTTAGAAACCAATCTGATGGAACAGCTTGAATAACTTTTAAAGTACTTTTGATTTAATAAAAAATTGAGAGAGAAATGACACAAAATTTTGATGAAATATTAGAACTTAAAATTTTTTTGGCTCAGATTTCAGAGCGCATCAAGCAAGGTGATGCACAGATCACTAAGGAAGAGGAAAAAAAAGCAATAAAAGCTTGTCAAAAGTTAAAAGAAACAATTGCTGTAAAATCTTCTTCCAATAATGTTGCTAAGGCTTTTGCTTTACTTGAAGGTGGCTTAATAATGCGACAAACGGCAAATGTAGATGCTTGTGCTCACGCTTATGCCATAGCGCTTCAAGGGATTTCACGATGGGCGCTATATAATGCTGTCGAACAGATTATACGTGGTGAAGCCAAAGATATGTCAACAACGTTTGTACCAACATCTGCTGATCTTGCTGCGTATTGTAGAAGTTTGGAAAAAGATCTTTGTGCAGATGTTAATTTTGTACTCACAGCTCTTAGTACATAGCAAAGTAGTGAAAAGTGCTGATTGTTTTGAGAATAGATATGCGTTTAAACAGCCAAAAAAGTACCGTACAGAGCGATTTTAGATTTTTATGATTAAAAACCACATTGAAATTAAAAACGCTTCTGTACAGTCCAATATGAGGCAAATAAACCCATTGGTAAAGTTATGGATTTAGACTAGGGGATATTAAATCAGATGTTTTTAAAAAAACGTAAACAGCCCATTCAAAAAAAGTTTATCGCAACGGCGGTTGGATATGCACCATGGGGATTAGGGGTGGCTGAGTATTTTTATAATCTTTACGAATATGATGATGGGATGAGAGAATATGAGGAATTTGAAGGCGGTCAGTATCATGAGATACCTAACAAAGTTGATTACAGTACCAAGGCACAAGTGAAAGCGTGGATATACGGTGGTAATTTACCAAAAAGCGTTTTGAGTTTTGAAGCGTTGATAGACGAGGTGAATGAGAAAATCAAAAAGCGTACAAAAGATGATCAGTTGATTAGTGAGATAACGAATGATGGAGAATGGGGTTATCCATTGTCTTGTGAAGAGATGGACAGAGAGCTAGCAAAAGCCGTTGATATTCAATTAGGTAAGAACCAAAATGAAAAAAAGTGAAAAAAATAAAAAATACGTATTGACTTTAAGGAAAAGATCGTTTAGTAAGGTCGACAAGTGCTGAAAACACTTAAACCATTAGCGGGTAAACCACGATAAGGTTTCTCCCATTTCTTAAAATACTGGCTGTCTTTTATGCTTTGGATAGCGTATAACGATTTTGTCGGGTGTGGTCGCACCATACAACACTCTTTATGAGAAAAGTGTGACGACGGACTAATGGCCGTGTTTTCAACGCCCGACGCCCTTATAGGGTGTCAATTGAAAACTTCTAACCATTAGGAAAACAAGCATGAATGCTACAGCTAAAAAACAAACTTTCCCCATTATTGCTACCGTTGCAAATGATAATATTGCACAAGATTTCGTATCAAAAGATACACAACAGACTAAAAAATATGAACTTTCATTAGGTGCTATTGAATTTGGTAATCGTTTATTTCGTCGTGTTATAGCTTTAAGAGATTTTGGAAGCGTTAAAAAAGGCGACGTTGGTGGTTTTATAGAACATGAAGGTAATTTATCCCATGATGGCAATTGCTGGGTAGCTGGTTATGCTTTAGTATTTGGTAAAGCGCGTGTTCTAGATGATGCGCGTGTTACAGGTTATGCAAAAATTTTTGGAGATACAGAGATATCAAATAAAGCACGTGTTGGTGGTCATATGAAAATTTTTGGTCATAGTGATGCTTTTGGTAAGGTATTGGTTTCTGGGCGTGCACGTCTTTTTGGAAATGAAACTATCTCTTTTGGTAGTTTTCGATAACCTTTGAAATGCAGCGCGGCGGGGGCGCCCCTTTAAAACATCTCATTTAAAAATTTAACAAATATGAACTTAGGGAGCTACCTATGACCACGACAACTGTATCTAAAAAATATGAACTTACTGATGAAAGTCATGATATTGAAGGGATTACTTTACACCGTATACGTGCTTTAAGAGATTTTGATGATGTAAAGGCGGGGGATTTAGGTGGCTTTATCGAAAAGGAAGATAACCTATCACATGATGGCAATTGCTGGGTATATGATGATGCTATAGTTGCATATGATGCTATTGTTAGTGAAAATGCAAAAATACGTAATGATGCTTGGGTTTTTATGGAAGCAAGGGTAGCAGGGAATGCAGTGGTTAGTGATAAGGCGCGGGTTCTTGAAAAGACTGCTTATGTTCATGGCAATGCAAAAATATGCGATAATGCAGCAATTTGCGGTGAAATTTATGGGAATGCCATTGTTTGTAATAAAGCCATGGTATCTCAAGAGGCAAGAATTTATGACAATGCAAAAATTTTAAATAGCGCTTGTGTTGCTGGCTTTATTTATGGGAATGCAAAAATATCGGGGTCGGCTTGTATTTATCCCGAGGCAGAGATTTATGATAATGCATGCATTCAAGGAAAAGTTAAAGTTTATTTCTTTGTAAAAGTTTTTGGTAATACCGTTATTAAAGGTAATAGAAAAATTTATAAAGATAGTGATGTTAGTGAACAAAGCACAAATAAAGCAGCATAATTGAACGCGCGAGCGGTGCGGGGGCGCCCCTTTAAAACATCTCATTTCATTTACAAATTAATCGAATATTATATTAGGGAGCTACCTATGACCAGTACAACTGTATCTAGAAAATATGAATTTACTGATGAAACTACAGAAGTTAAAGACCGTTATGGTAGAGTTATAACACTTTATCGCATTCGCGCTTTGAGAAGTTTTGGAAGTGTTAAAAAAGGTGCCCTCGGTGGCTTTATTGAAAGTGAATACAACTTATCACATGATGGCAGTTGCTGGGTTGGTGATAATGCAAAGGTTTATAATGCCGCTATTGTTTGGGGGCATGCAAAGGTTTTCGAAAATGCAATAATTTGTGATGAGGCGCATGTTAATGGATTTGCAAAGGTTCATGGCAATGTACGTGCTTATGGGAGTGCAATTATTGGTGGCAGGGCACGTATTTTTGGAGATACGCAACTTTTTTCGGGGGCATGGGTTACAGGAAGAAAAGAGATTTCTACAGGTTTAATGTCTTTTGGAGATAGGGTAAAGACTGTAGATGAATTGATTAAAGCGGCTGCGTCGTATTCTAAAAGATAGAATTAAAAGAAAGCCGTGTCTTTAAGGGACGCGGCTTCTTTTTACCAAAACCATTATTGACAAGGACAATTCATTATTAAAATGATTAGTAAATTACATAGTTTGTGTATAAACGCAAGTTTATTTTTATTCAAATTGAAGCAATCAACATAGTGTGCTATATTTAAAAACATAGAAAGCGTAAAAAACTTTCTTTTGCAGCGTCGTGATGGCGTTGTATTTTAACCATTCCTTCGGTTAAAGTAATATACTTTTTAAAAATCGCTATAAAAAGCCGTGTCCTTTAAAAGACGCGGTTTTTTTGTGTGTTAACGCTTGTAATTTTACACATAATGTGCTACATTTTGTATGACTTGAGAAATTGATAAAGTCGTGAAAGCCTTGTTATGTATTTACGTAATGGGGCTTTCTTTTATACTGGGGGTTGGTTTTCTCTATTCAATTTAAATGCATTAAAGCCATGTCAATTTCTTGACACGGCTTCTGTTTTGCAATGCATGACTGTTGTATTGTTATTCGAAAGTATATGAACATCTCTTTATTGCACAAAACGTATCAAAATGCAAGCAAATAAGTAAAATAAAAACATGATTCATTCTTTAGATTCAGTTTATTAAAACCATTTTTGCTTGTAATAATATAGCATAATGTGTTATATTATTGTTATGTATCAGTTATTTTCGTTTATAAGTACCGTTTCCCATAAAAAGGACAGCAAAGCAAATGCTTAATAAAGTGATTTTAATTGGTCATTTAGGTGCAAATCCAGAAAGTAAAACAATGCCGTCTGGAGCAGAAATAGTCAATTTTCGTATGGCAACGTCTGAGAGCTATACAGACAAGGCAACCAATAAGAGAATAGACAAAACAGAGTGGCATTCCATTGTGGTGTTTAATCCACATCTTGCAAAAATAGCGCTTCAGTATCTTAAGAAGGGTAGCAAAGTTTATATCGAGGGGCGCTTACAAACCCGTAAATGGCAAGATAAAAACGGTAGTGAACGGTATGTAACAGAAATCGTATTGCCTCCTTACAAAGGCGAATTACAGCTTTTAGACAGCAAAAATAATGATGATCAAGAGCCGTCATCTGCTTATGCAAGCATTTACAGACCTCTTGATATGTCTACAAACGCCTTAAATGATGATGTTCCTTTTTAAACAGAAGGTGCTTTAATGGATAGTAAAAAGAAGCCTAGGGTTAGTACAGAAGAATCTGAACCCGTTTATATGCTTACAGAGAATGATATAGAGCTATTAAGAGGTTGTACGTCATCTACATCAATGAGTTATTACAGTATAGTGATGGGTGCTTTATTGAGTACACTTTTCATTCTGCTCTTAAAACTTTCTTGGGATCAAAGTCACTTAAAACTTAAGTTAAGTGTTGCTGCTGTAATATGCATTTTAGTGGTTTTATTGTTCTTTTTAAATCGAATTTCATGGTCAAGATCAGAGAAAATCTGGCAATATATCAAGAAGGTATCAGAGGGTGTAAGTGAAAGCAAACAAAAAGAGGGGACGCCCTAAAATCATAGGGCAAATAAGAGAAGCCAATGGTCGTATATCACGTGCAAAAGCACCGCGTGAAGCCGTTGATAAATTGGCAATAGAAATGCGTGCAAAACGCTTCGGTTTAACCTTATATGACGCAAAAAATCCACTCGCTGGTACTTACATAGGGCGGCTTTGCTTGCAAGGTGTACTCACACAAGAGCACTATGACACCGCGCAACAGTACCTACAGATAAGAAATAACTACCTTTGTGCAAAAGGATTGCCTAATGCGATTTATGACGAAATGCCATCATCTGCTGATGATAACGTATTATACATAAAAAACTAATAAAGTCAATATGTTGAGTGCAATTATTTCATATGAATCCACTTAAGAATCCACATTTTTATACGTGATTCATTTGACCATTTTTGATATAAGATTGGCACGTATGAATAGACCATAAAAAGCAAATCATGATGTGAATATTATAACGCATGTGTGCATTCAAATAAAATGAAAAGCAGTTATCATTCATAACAGTTCATAAATTTTATGATACGTTTTTTATCACAGCAGAAATCACATTGTTTAAAATTTAGTCGTTTGGAATTATCGATAACATAAATCGCATACGTTTAAAGATCACATCTTGTTTTAAAGATTGGATTGTTTAATCGTATAAAACCAAAATTATTGCTTCCCAAAATTGGGAAGCAAAAATCTATATCTCTTATAGCAATATTTTATTCCCTATAAAGAGGGTAATCGTTTGAAACTGTTATAAGCTTATAGGTTTTCATTTATTAAGGGCGCATAAAAAGATTTAAAGACAAAATCGTTTTTAAAGCGCTTTCTAAAAATTTAGAAAACGATAGGCAGGCATTATACAGATCCTATCATCACAACAGATATGAAATTCAAGAAGTTATATCTTATGAAATCAAAAGCCTTTTTATGACGTATGCAAGCAAGTTATTAAAAAACGTTTTAAAAGTTATCGTTTAAAAATATGAAACCAAATGGGGTCACCCCAAATTTGGGGGCACCTATTGAAACAAAGATAAGCAAGCAAAGTTCAAAACCATTATAACATCACAAAGGCATGGGATTTTTCTAAATTTTTAGAAAACGCGACACTGTTTAAAGAATGCTCTATTCTAAAGTTAACGCTCCCAAAATTGGATTGGTTGATTTTGCCAACTCAAAATTGAGCCGGCTAATTTACAAAGAAATTAGGTTTTAATGAAAAGTAAAAATACGCTTATAAGGATTTCTTTAAGTGAATGTATAAACGTTTGAAACTGATGTTTTATAACAGTTATAACTTAATTTCATTTAACACATATTTTCTTTTGATTGGCTTGGATAAACCTACAAAGCGTTTTGATTTGTTTGATATTTTGATTTTAGAATGTCAGTTATCTCAATTCACTCAACTCAACTTCGAGGTCAGTAGATTGAAATATTTTTAAGAAGCATTGTGATTATGTGCTTCGTTTCAAATGAATCTCTTTAAAGAAAAGGGCGTTATGATTAATACGTTTGAAGCCATATGAGAGTTTATAGGTTCTAAATTCACTCTCTCATTTAAATGCATGCTATCAAGATCATACCCATCATTTACGGTTCTTTTGATAAGTTTTTATAAAAACAATAGAACGCTTGCAATATGATAGGTTTTAAGGAATGCATCTTATAATGCTTTTATAGCTATAAAGAAGGCACCCCCCATGCCCTTCTTTATTCTGTTTTATCAATAATCTTGATAACATGATCGCTTTCATAAACCTCATAATTTATAGGAACTTTCCTTACTTTGCTTCTCTTGGTTAATTTCGCATTGCCATAAGCACGACCCCAGACCTTAGTATAGAATAAAACCTTGGCATTGCCAAAAACAGAGCCATAAATTTCAGCACAACCGCCCACCAAAGCACCGCCATAGACCTTGCCATAAATTTTGGCACGCCCATTAATAAAGGCATAATTATAAACCTCAGCATAGCTATGAATACGAGCCGAGCCAGCAACAATGGCACGACCATAGACCCTTGCATAACCAAAAACCGTAGCATCATAAGAAACATGCGCATAATCATAAACATGAGCATCAGCAAAAATGCGGGCGCCACCATTTACATGGGCATACCCATAAACATTGCCATAAACATGAGCATTGCCATAGACACAAGCATGGTCATAAACTTTTGCATATTGAGAGATGAAAGCCTTGCCATAGATTTCACAATTCCCATAGACTTGACCACAAACTTGAGAAAAATGGCGTATTTTTGCATTGTCATAAACACGGGCGTGACCATAGACACAAGCATCATCATATACCCAGCAATTGCCATCATGAGATAAATTGACTTCCTTTTCAATAAAGCCGCCCAAGGCACCCGCCTTAACATCATCAAAACCTTTTAAAGCCCGAATGCGATAAAGATTGATAATTTTTCGTGTCAGAGCATGTTTAATTTTTTTGATTTCGCTAGTTAATTCATATTTTTTGCACATAAGAATACCCTCACAATCTAATGTGATAAACGTTTGATAAAATTTGGAATGGAAAAATTTGCTTAGAAAGCAGGCGCCCCCGCAACGCCGTTGCTTTTATTTATGCAGCGCCTTTTATGGTTTGATCACAAATGTTAATATGACCATTCAATTTTTTGGTATCTATATATGAATTGCCAAAAACACTCACTTTATTGCAAATGTATGTATAGCCGGTAATTTTTGCATTTTCATAAATACAAGCATTATCACAAACCACAGCAAAAAACCAAACTTGCGCATGGTCATAAATTCTTGCATTGCCATAAGCTTGCGCATAGCCAGTTAATAAAGCATTATCATAAATTTTTGCACCATCAAAAACTTTAGAATTGCCTTCAATTTTTGCATTATCAAAAACATAAGCTTCATTTAAGACTTTAGCATTATCAGAAACATGGGCATTATTATAAACACAAGCCTTATCATATACCCAACAATTGCCATCATGAGAAAGGTTATTTTCACTTTCAATAAAACCACCTAAATCCCCAGCCTTGACATTAGCAAAGTCTCTTAATGCTTTAATGCGATAAAGAGTTTGATTATTTAATACACGTGTCTCATTTGTGAGTGCAAATTTCTTTTGCATAGCACAATTCCTTTATAAGAAGATTTAATTTTTGAATGAAAGAATTTAGTTAGAAAGCAGGCGCCCCCGCCGCGCCTAGTGTTAATTACATTGCCTCGTCATAATATTCATGACGGTAATAATCATCATCACTACCAAATCTTGGAATTGCCTCATCATGAATTTGATCATCTTCTGTTAAAGAGGCAGCACTATGGACACAAGAAGAACCTGATACATAAGAACCAGAAACCACGGCATCATCAATAACATAAGAATGATCACAGATATAAGCACCATCGCTTATTTTTGCATTTCCTCCGACATGAGCATCATCACAAATAACAGACATATCAGAAATATGAGCATAACCACTTACATGGGCGTTATCATAAATTTTAACATTGCCTTCAATTATAACAGCATTTTCAACATGGGCATTGCCATAGACCTCACAATAATCATTTATTGCCATGCCTTGAAAAATAGCATTTCCATAAATTTTAGCATCGCCATAGACGTCTACAAAAAAGCCTTTAACTTTAGCATTGTCATAAACCCTTGCATTTTCAAAAACACGCGCTTTGTCATAAACCCAGCAATTGCCTTTGTGAGATAAGTTGCTTTCCTTTTCAATAAAGCCGCCTAGATCGCCAGCTTTAACATCTCCAAAATCTCTTAAAGCACGAATGCGATATAAGAAATGACCAGCTACGCAATCCATTTCGCTAGTAAATTCATATTTTTTAGATGTTTTTTTCTTATTAATGGGGGTGTTTTTTGAAATATTTGTCATATTTAAAACCTACATGATTTAGAGTTTTGAATTGACAGCCTATAAAGGCGCCGGGCGCTCAAAACACGGCATGTAGTCCGTTGTTACGCTTTTCTCATAAGAGTATTATATGGCGTAACTACACCCGACAAAATCACCATATATGCTAATCATAGCATAAAAGATAGTCAGTTTTTATAATAGGATTAGGTTTATCGCAACCTTTTCGCTACATGTTTAGTGTTTTGATCACTTGATTATCTATATAACAAAATACGTATTTATTGTCAAATAATTTATGCACTTTTTTGATATTTTTATGCTTTTTTAAATTTATTATGTGTATATATTTGTCATATGCTTATTAATTGATTCTTTTATATTTATGTGCTTTTAAAGCTATATTATGAGCTTTCTTAAACGATTGCATTATTTTTTGAATCTATAAATTTATAATATTTATAAACGCTCTAATCATGCGTATTTTTAGTTTTATGACGTATCTATTTTTTACTAAATGGTTTTTAAGATTTCTGTTAATTTCTTTTATAACACATTTGCAACTTAACAGCCTTTTATAGAGGCTGTCTTTATAACAAATGCTTTCATTTGCATTGTGATTATGAAAGCCTGCTGTTTTTATGCATTCTCTATAGCTGTTATCTTCTTTATAGCCACCGCATTATTTTTCATTTTTATAAGAGAAAGGATAATTGCGATTTATAGTCTGTTATGAAAACATCTAAAGAGATATTGATAATTATAGAAATTAGCAAAATTCCTTTTAATAGACTTTTGTCAGTTCTTTTTAGACCCTATAGTATTTTTTTTAAATGAGAGAAAATTAAAAACATTATATTTCAATATGTTAATATTTTAAATAAACAACCTATATTAAACACAATACATAAATACAATCTTTAATATATATTTAAGAGGGTTTTGTAGGGATTTTGGGGGTTTTAAACACCGTCAAAACCTATAGCAAAATGAATATACATAACTCTCTTTAAAAAGAGCTTTTAAAAAGGATAAAGCTATTATTTGAGATTGCGGCATAATCTCTTAAAGGCAATCCAAATAAGGGTGTTTAAAAGGCAAATGTTCTTTTTAGAATAACGCAATATAAACACTCCTTTTAAGATTGTATCTAATCAACTTAAGAAAAGAGCTATAGCTATATTCTATACCCCGTAATGAGATTAGCATACCCATTATGTGAGCATGCTTTATAAGCTCATTCAGTTTCTCTAATTTCTAATTTTGGTAGGCTCTTAACAATTTTCATTGTCTCTAAACTTACAGTAATAACCCTTTGAAACAACTCTAATGGATAAGCAGGGTTTCCAACGGTCTCAACAGCATAGCGATTAGCATCATTAACAATGCCACTCTTTTTATCTGTTTTTACGCATTGAC
Organism: Bartonella sp. AU55XJBT; assembly: GCF_028618525.1. The sequence goes on from NZ_JAQITC010000014.1 coordinate 24,229, forward strand.
GACCCATAACCCATTCAAGGGCGGGTCCACCATTTATGATATACTCATAAGCCTCAAGAGGGATATCAGTCATGATGATATTGCTGTTGTAAATAACAGTCGATTTATCCTTTTCCTTACTATTCTTAACTTTTGCGAATTTCATTTCTGTAACGTAGTAAAACTTTTCTGGATTAGAAATATCAGTCTGTTTTGGATTACCCTTTTTAAAGGTCACTGGATAAGGTTCCACATCTTCATAATTTACGTGCAAATGCCCCAGTTCACGCCCTGCTGTAACAAATTTCCAAAAATCATCAGCACTCTTTACACAAGGAATGCGAGGCAATTCTTTAGAAAGGTTATCAGCATAACGAGCGCGAAAATCTTCTGAATGTAAAATACCATAGACATAATAGAATAGATCATCTTTTGTTATGGTTTCATTAGGATAAGCTGCTTTAAAATGTGCTAGTCCTTCATCAGTAATGGCATCACGCCATTGTAAATCAGTATTGTTGCTTTCTTCTGTAGAATTTGTAAATAAATGGGGTTGTTTCGCACTTTTACTTTTTGAAACCGTAGTATCTTCGTAAATATAGCGTGGAAAGCATTGACCTTTATCTACTACATCTAAATTAGGTAAACTTCTCGCCATAAGTACAGAAAAGCCTGATTGAGTTCCTGTACCTGTAACTTGTATTACCTTATTTTCAACCACTTTTCCCATAGGGAATATACGCGGCATTTGATAGACTCTTTCATTGAAAATACGGTTGTAGTATAGCCATTGCTGTATAAAAGGACGATAAAGGCTTTGAATAAGGCATCTATCTTCAAGTTTAAAGGTTTTCCCTTTTACTAGTTCTTGTTTAACATTATGGCTCCAACTTATCTTCCTCTCATCTGTATTGACAAAATAATCTACAGCATTGGCACGTGTTTTACGGTCAGCATGTGGATAAACAGCATTAAAACGTTTCACTTCGCTATTATAGAAAGCAATCATATTACTCATGTTCTTCGCTAAAACTTCACGACTGGAGTTATAAGCCCAAGCATCACGATTGGTTACAACTCCAAGGGAAAACGTTTCAAAGAGCTTTTTATCATTACCCTTTTTATCACCCAAGGTTAGAAAGTTGGAAAAACTGTTATCACGTTGATGTATCCAATCCCCATGCTTGTCTGGTGTAATCACTTGCCAGCTTGATTTATTTGTGATGCCCCCAACACTACCAAAATACTCGAGGGCTGTAAGTTTTTCTTTTGTCGTGAGATTATTACCGATATCATGATAGTAAATTTTACAAGGTTGGTTATTGTCTGGATTACGCACAAAAAGAGTTATCGCTATTCCATTTTGACATCCGGAATCAAAAACATTTCCTCCTTCTTTTGAAAGTTCTTTTGACTTTATATTTTTCCGAATATCACCACGAAGATTAATAATATAAATAGACGAATATTCGTTCTGTAAGCATTTTCGCATACCATCAGCAAATGCTTTATCTATCCATCCATTTCCAGAAATATAAGCTACAATACCACCTTGCAAATTTAAGCGATTACTTGCCCATCTAATCGCTCGAATATAGCTATCATAGAGATTTCTTTTTAGGGTTGCTTGAGATTTAAATGCATACGTATTTTGGATACTTCTATCAAGTATTTCATATTCTACATTTGCATTATTATCGTTTTCACTTCTTTGACCAGAAGAATAAGGGGGATTGCCAAAAATAACTTCGATATTCAGATTTTTTTGATGTTCTAAATATTCACTGTTTTCTTTAAATAGTTCTTGCAACAAATCTTTTCTTTCAAGCATTTGGAATGTATCAGTTAAACCAATATGCTTAAATGGGATATAATTCCCTTTCATAAGACTATGATAGGTTGCTTCAATGTTAATCGCTGCTATGTAATAGGCCAGTAAAACAATCTCATTGGCATGGATATCATGACGGAACTTATATTCCATATCCTCTGGTTTGATGAGATTTGATTGTAAAAGCCTTGTGATAAAGGTACCAGTCCCTGTAAAAGGGTCAAGAATAGAAACACCACGTGATCCTAGGCTTTTTCCAAATTCATTGCGTAAGACATCATCAACAGAGCGAATGATAAAATCTACAACCTCAACGGGGGTATAAACAATTCCAAGCCTATCGGTGGTTTTCTTAAAGGCTTTTGCAAAAAAACTTTCATAAAGCTTGATAATAAGATTCTGTTTTGCGTGAGTTTCGGTAATCCCTGCTGTACAGAACGTGACACTTTTGTAAAATTTATCAAGATCTTTGGTTTTTTCTTCAATATTCGTTTTATCCAGTTCTCTTAAGATCTTGTCCATGGCTTGCGAAATAGCATTGTTTTGCACAAATTCATTGCCCTCAAACAAGGCTTCAAACACGGGACGTGTCACAAGATGCTGTGCTAACATCTCAATGGCTTCTTCTTGCTTGATTGCACTGTTTACGTTGTTCTGTAATTCCTTATGAAAGGCATCAAAAGCATGAAAGGCTTCACTGGTTTCATCAGCAAGTAGATTTTGAAGATGCGTAATATGGTTTTGTGCAATCTCAGCAACATTGCCAGCCCATATACCCCAATAATCCGTGATTTTAAAACTATCCAGAAAAATCGCTTTGACAAAATCAAAAAATTCAGAACGGCGGAATAAGTCTCTTTGCTCGTTATACCCCGATTGAGATTTGCTTGCTGCTGTTCCAATAACATGTCCAGAACTTTCTGTTTTTGATTGTATCGTGACCTCATCAACTGTTGTGGTAAGTTCTTTTAATTCATTGTCACGCTTAATCTCTATAATCTCAATTGTATGACTGCTATCTTGTCCTAAAGACATCTGATTAATCGTCCGAGCAAGTCTCTCATCATGAGAATGTAAAGCATGCAAAACTTGCCAAACAACACGGTACCTCTTATTGTTTCGTAAAGCTTTTTTGGCTTCTAGGTGTGAAGGAATGATAACCGGTAAAATGATATAGCCTGTCTTTTTTCCCTTGGCACGGCGCATCACACGCCCTACCGCCTGTATCACATCCACTTGGCTATTGCGTGGGTGTAAAAACATGATGGCATCAAGAGCAGGAACATCAATCCCTTCTGAAAGACACCTCACATTGCTTAAGATCCGACAAACATTTTTACCCGCATCTTGTTTCAGCCAATCCAATTCTTCATTGCGTTTTTTGACACTTTGTTTTCCGTCAATATGTCTTACTTCACAGTTGAGAAAAGGAACGTTTTTAAGGAAATCATTGATATGAGATTTGATAATTTTATTGAAGAGCTTTGTAACATATTTAGAAGTATTGATATCTTTGCAAAAAGCTAAAGCTTTACGCATAGGCTCTGTATCATCATCATCAACAGCTGCTTCCTTATCTATTTTAGTCAGAGCTCTATAACAGCCAATAATTTTTGCCGCATCATCTAAATCAATTTCACGGTCTTCATTGGCAATAATCTCTTGTATGGCTGGTGTGATATAGGTTTCATTAATGCCTAAGACCACAATCTTGTAAGGGGTTAAAAGTTCATTATCGACAGCTTCTGCGAAGCTATAATGATGGAGTTGTTTGCCATAAAGCATCTCATCATCCATAGACGCCAAAACGGCATTAATCTCATCAGCCCGTCTTTTGGCAGTCTCACTAAAGATACGAGGCGTTGCTGTCATGTACAGACGTTTTTTGCCTTGAATGATACTGTTATCATGAACTTTGACAAATTCAGATTCATTGTCGTCACTTCCCAATGATGTTCCAGTGGTTCTATGGGCTTCGTCACAAATGATCAGATCAAATTCGGGTAAACCATAGTCTTTTTGTGCATCTGAAATCACTTGAATGGAATGATAGGTTGAAAAGATCACTGTCATTGCCTCTGTGAAGCTTTCACAAGCTTCTTTGGCAAGGGCTTTGGCATCCGTTGTAGCAGGCAGCACAAGATCTGATGTTTCCATCCCAACAATATCATCTTGGTTTTTACGACGTTTACCTACTTTTGTATCCGAACACACGGCAAAGGAACGCAACGGGATTTGTGCATCGGCTGTCCATTCACGGATTGTTTGTGAGACTAAAGCAAGAGAAGGCACCAGAAACAACACACGCTTGCCTTTCCCAGCAAGGGTTTCTGCTATCTTCAAACTGGTGAAAGTTTTACCCGTACCACATGCCATAATCAGCTTGCCACGGTTTGCTTCTTTTAACCCTTCACAAACTTTCTTGATGGCTTCTTCTTGATGGGGACGAGGATCTTTTGTTGATTTAAGAACAATTTCTTTTTTCGTTGCAAATATTTGCCAGTCTATACGACTGTTTTCCATATGACGAAGGTCAATGCGATAAACGGGGATCGCTTGTCCTTTGATCATGGCATTGACATTGTCACTTAATTCCACTTCTGTGGTATCAACGAGAAGACGATATTTAAAGATGTCTTTTCCAGAGGCAGCGATAAAACTATCAATATCCTTTTTACTGATCTGATGGTCTGCTTTATAAAACTTACATTGAATAGCCACATAGCCTTCTTGATGACGAAGCTTTGCCACCAGATCAATGCCGATATCATTTTTATTCCAACCTTCACGCTCTTTAGCCCATTCATAATAGCTCTCAACCGTTTCATATCGTCCAAAATGGAGAGGGTCATGCATAAGATAAGCCATGACAAGATTTTCAAACAATGTTCCCAATTCACGGGGTGATTTTGCTTGTTGACGATAATATTCTAAGAGAGAGCGTAAAGAGACATGTTCATGATCAGAATGGTGAGGGCGAAGCATAAAGAATAAACTCCATAACAATATATTCTATTGATTAATTCTCTTCAAAAGAATCGAAATGAAGTTAATTAAATCCATTTTGAATGAATAGTGTGAAAAATGCGGGAAATGCTAAAAAGCGGATAAATTTTTTTCAAAAGGTTTTTTGAAGGCTGTTTATCCACAGCCCATGAGAGAGATTAGATCAGCAAAATAGTGAAATTTGCTGTTTATTTTATGGAAAAAAGACAAATGCACCTATGTTCTTTAAAATATCAGAATGAGTATTTTGATAAGTTTTTACGAATTTTATTTATAGGTTTTGTCTGTTTTTAAAACCCCCAAAACACCGACAAAACCCTCTTAAATATATATTAAAAATTGTATTTATGTGTTGTGTTTAATATAGGTTGTTTATTTGAAAGATTAACTTATTGAAATATAATAACTTTTATTTTTGACTAAAAATATATATAAAGGGAGGGGTAAAAAGACCCCCCAAAACCCCCATAACCCCCTAAACTCATAACCATAATAGTCTTAATAGGATTTCTTATCATTATAAACTGTCTTTTGAAAATTCACTTAATATGTTTTAAAATAACTTTTTACTCTTATTATTTTTTTAAGTACCAACCTTTAAATCTATAAATACGTCTTGATAGCATTTTTATGATTATAAACCGTTTCTTTTGAAGGCTTTAAAGGATCACATGCTTTTCATAAAGCACATTTTAATCACTCACTAAAATAATCATTTTGTCAGTTCAATTTACTGACAGATAACTGACAAATATATATTATTGATTGTATTTATTTGGTGTATCTTAATAATGGTTGTATCATTAAAATACTAACTTATTGAAATATAATGTTTTTAATTTTTTATCTCATTAAAAAAAATACTATAGGGGTTAGAGTTAACTGACTAAACTGACAAGGCTGACAACTCTAGACAAAACTCTTCTTATAAGATCACTCAGATCATTTTTGGGGAGAAAAGTTCCTTGATGAGAATGGCATAAAAAGAGTTTTGCGTGGTTGTTTTAAGACTTCAAAAGAGGTTCTTTATTGTTTTCTATGATGGTTTTTGAGGACAGGATGTGCTTGATCGCATGATGTCTCGTTTATATGCGTGTTGAGTGGTTTAGAGGAGCTGGAGAGTGAATTTATCTCTAATTATTGATAAATATATTGTAGCGTTAAACTGGGGATATTGATGTATTAAGCATTGACGGGCTAAACAGTTTTGTTTAGAGGTCTTTTTACATAAATGTGGGGGAGATATCTTCAGCAATTAGAATAGAGCAGTTTTGGGTGTCACTTTTTGGGTCACAGAGGCATGTGCTTTTGTTAAAAGCGTTATAGGGCAGTGGCTGTTTTGAGTGGGCTTGTTAGAGGTTCCATGAAGTTCTTTTAAAGAATGCTTCATGAAGTGTGCAAAGCGGGGGCAATCTGTATTGTTTTCTGTATTTTTACGCCAGAGTTCTCTTTTGAGAATTTTTCGTGCCATTTTTGTTTTCTTTGGCTTGTTTACAGGTGTAAGTGTTTATGCGCGCTCCTCAGCTATTTTTCATTCCCCAACCGATAATTTTTCTCGCCAACAATCTGAGAAGCAGCAATTAGAAAGAATTGAGAAATTACGGTCTTTAACGCTTGGCAAAGTTTCTCTCTCTTTTGAAGAAAAATCGGGACCATTTTGGAGGGAGGGATACTGTTTTGCAATTCATCATATATTTTTTGGAGCACAGTTAAGCACAAGAAATCAGGAACATTTTTGATGACATTAACAATGGAACTTTAAGCGTTTTTTATTGGGGAGTTAACGTATGAGATATGAGAAGAGAGCAGAAAGAGCAGCTTTATTAGGTGTTTTGGTCTCCAGTACGATGCTCAAAAAGGTTTTATTTGGGGGACTTGGTTTTTCTTGTTTATTCGCACCTTCAGCGTTACAGGCACAAATTACTGTGGATCCTAACGCAGGTAGCGCATATCGTCCGGATATAGTGGCAGCGCCCAATGGGGTTCCCTCGATTGATATTGTTACCCCCAATGGCAAGGGCTTATCACACAATAAATATGATGATTTTAATATTGGCAATGCAGGTGTGATTTGGAACAATCATGCGCAAGAAGTGGGGCAATCGCAGTTGGGGGGCATTATGCCGGGCAATCCGCATTTGCGTGTTACGGGTTCGGCGAAAGTGATTTTAAATGAAGTGACCAGCAGCAAGCGCAGTGCGCTTCAAGGTCCAGGAGAGGTTTTTGGGCGCCCTGCCGATGTGATTATAGCCAATCCCAATGGGATAAGCTGTGATGGTTGTGGTTTTATCAATACGCCCCATGCGACCTTAACCACAGGTGTACCCGAAATTGATGGGAGTGGTTTTCTGAAAGGCTTTGAGGTGCGAGGTGGGGACATCACCTTTGGTGCAAAGGGAGCCAATTTTTTCTCAGGTCAAGGGGCTGTTGATATCGTCGATATTGTCTCACGCACAGTGCATTTTGAAGGAGCTGTTGCGGGTAAGGAGATTGGAGTGACAGCAGGGACGGGTCACTTTGATTATGCTTCTCGGCAGATGAAAGAGCTAACTGATATTACTGGTAAACCGGAATATGCGATAGATGGTTCTGCTTTGGGGGCTCTACAGGCGGACAGAATAAAACTTGTGGCGACGGAAAAAGGTGTTGGGGTTCGTATGCGCCATGATATGGCGGCTAATGCGGGGCAGTTGCATCTTTCTGCTGACGGAAAAATCTCGTTGAAGAATGTTTTTGGTCATGGGGGTGTTGTTCTCAAATCGAAAAGCCAGAGCGTATTGGCAAAACACATCACCTCGAAAAAGCATATTGATATTGCCGCACATAAGGATGTGACGTTAGAGATGGTTGGCGCTGATGGTCATTTGAAAATAGAGGCGCAGGATGGGCTTTTATCGATTGCCGGCAAGGCAACCTCTGGGGGTAATATGGAGCTGTCTTCGCGCCAGACACTTCAAGTTTCAGGGCTAGGGTCAGGCGCTGATATGGCTCTTGAAGCGGGTGGAGACTTGCAACTTGAGGGGATTGTTTTAGCGCAAGGGAACCTCAAGGCACATGCCGGTGGTGATATACAAGCTCATTTTTTAGCCGGTGGGGTTGATATGGCGGCAACGGGTGCTTCTGGTGTTGTTGTTCTTGGCACCCAAGGGGATGTTGATCTCCAGAGTAGTCAAGGTGCGATTGTTGCTGAAAGTGTTTATGGAGCAGGAGATATCACCCTGGTTTTTCATAACGGGCTTTCTGTTTCTGAAACAATTCTGTCGCATCAAAATGTTGCCATTCAAGCACAACCAGAAACAAATGCCCCCGTTCATTTTGGACAACTTTTAGCTCATGGCAAGGTAAATATTGAGGGCGGGGCGGTTGACTTTTCTTCGCTGATGACGGGTGAAGAAGCTGTTTTAAAGGTTGGCAGCCTTGATGCAGGCACACTGATGACGGTGTTGTTTCTACGGGCGGTTCAGGGGATCTTGTTTTAGATGAAAAGGGCTTTCTTTTGATTACAGCAAAAGAAGGGGTGAAGGTTGGTCAGATTGCCAGTGGTGGCAATATTGAAATTTTTGCAGGCAACGACATCTATTATGATCAGGTCATTGGCTATGGCACAGCCACATTGACATCGGTATCAGGAGGGATCAGTGTTGAGAATGTGCTGTCTGTTCTGGGGGATGTGAGGTTGACAGCACCGACACTGGATTTAAGCAATAATCGTTCTCATATTTACACGCCGCAAACGCTGTATTTAATTGCAGATCATATTGATGTCTCGGGCAGCGAATTGACTTATGGCGGTTTAGACTTTCAAAGCACCAATGCCCTTGATATTCACAATGCGCGGCTCCAAGCCGTGACAGATGAGGGTGGGACTGGAGATATTCTCTTTGTTGCTCCAGGCGTTATGGTGGATCAGGCAACTTCTGTTTTAGCGGCACGAGATTTTGTGATCAAAACGGGGGAGCTTGGAAATAGCGGTCAATTGGCATCGGGGCAGAATTTAGTCTTTAGCGTGACGGGCAATGTGACCAACAGCAAAACGGGCTTAATCTATGTGAAGGGCAATGGTGCTTTACAAGTTGATGGGGCTTTGTTGAATGATTTTGGTGCCATAATGGCAGAAGGTGATTTATCTTTTACCAATGCAGCTGGCACAGGAAAAAGCCTTTCCCTTGTTAATAAAGCGGGCTTTATTCAAGCTGGTGGAAACTTAAATATCCAAACCAAAACTCTCAAAAACGAAGCCGATAGCACACCCCTCATCACGGAAAAAACGGAAGAAGTCGCCGTCGCATTCGAAAAACCAGACAAATATAATTTTCTCGATGGTAGGGATTTATATCATGATACGAGATCGAATAGCTGGGGCAAAGGAAAGCTTTCTAAGTGGCCGTTTGGTAGTGATAAGAAGAATTTTATATTTGAACAGCAGGTTTGGGCGAGCAAAGAAGAAACCTATGGCACTGCAATTTTAAGCGATGGAACAGTCTATAAGGCTTTTACTTGGGAATATAATGATAGCAGAAAAGGCATAGAACAGTATTCCTGGAATGGTTCTCGGCGGAAGGGAGGATGGTTCGAGTCAATAAACGAAAATTGGTCACACATGACAGAAAAGACTGTCACGCAAGGGTTTTCGCATAAACCGACGGTTCAGGGGATGATACAATCTAGTGGCAATCTCATCATTAACGCTGATAATATTGACAACCATTATAGTCTCATAGAAGCAGGGGGAAATGCTGATATCCACGCCAATGTGCTGACCAATTTGGGGGCAACGGCTTATAAAAAAACCTATCTTGGTTGTCAGGCTTATACAGACAGTTGTTATGGCTATAAAGCTGATGGAAGCCGCGATGTTTCTTTAGATATAGCCAATGGCAAGGATCGCCAGATTGGTTCAGAAGCTTTGGAGAGCGTTCCTGGTCTTGTTCAAGCGGGTGGCACTTTAAATCTGGTGGTCGATCAACTCAATAACACGGCAGCGGAAGGTTCGATTACAGGGGATGCGCATTTTGAAGCAAAAACCGTTGGAGGCAACCCACTGGAGGCATTAAGTGGTTTAACTGGGGCTGGTGCTCTCTTTACACCAAAAGTAGATCTCAATAATGCAGGGGAACTTTCTGAGGGGCTTCCTTTACCAAAGCCCCAATCGGGTGGGGTTGGGGGCACGCTGCCCAACCAGAATTTCCTTTATGAAACGCGGGCAGAATTTCTTGATGTTGGCAAGTTTTATGGCTCAGCTTATTATTTGAACAGAATTGGCTACAATCCTGACAGAGAGATTTTTTTCTTAGGCGATGCTTATTTCGAAAAGGAATTGATTGAAAAACAAATGCGTGATCTTGTTGGTCAAGGTTTGGGCAAGGGCTCCTTTATTCCTGGAAGTGATGCCATTGAACAAGTCAAAACTTTGCTGGATGTCGGGGCAGACTATGCAAAAACACACAATTTGACTTTTGGTGAGGCTTTGAGTGAAGAACAATTGGCGTCCCTAGAAGCGCCGATGGTGATTTATGTGCGCCAACAGGTCAAGGGCATGGATGTTTATGCACCGGTGCTTTATATCCCTGAAAAAGACAGAGCCTCCTTTGTTTCTGCTGGGGCTTTGATCATGGGCGATGATGTCAATATCACCAGCCAAAATACGAGCAATTCCACGATAACCAATTCAGGGCGGATTGCGGCAAACCACCAATTGCATGTGCATGGTGGGGATATCCTCAGTCAAGGGGGGCATTTTGCGGCGGGTGGTGATGCTGTTTTAGTTGCACAGAAGAATATTCGTTTGGATGCAGGGCGCACAACGGTTGACGGCGTGGAGACCGTTTTAAACACCGAGGCGCTTTCTGCTGGGGGCAATGCGAGCGTGATTGCTAAACAAGATATCACAGCCTCAGGGGTGGGGATCACCACCGGGGGCGATTTTGCCATGGCTACAGAACAGGGCAACTTGACGATCGGTTCAGCAGAAACCCATTACCATGATGAACAGGGTGATGCCACCATGCATCATAAATCAGAAGTCAACTCCGGAGGCTCGACGATACTTCTCTCTGGAAAAGATTTGAATATCTTAGGCTCTGATGTTCAAACAAAGGATAATCTTTCCTTACAGGCTGAGAGGAATGTTTCGATTGATGCCACGCGCAACAGTGCCAATAGCCGTCGCGGGGATCAAACTTCTCATGTCGCCGTGCACAATGGCTCTCATTTAAGTTCTGGAAAAGATACCACTGTCATCTCAGGGCAGGATATCCATATGGCTGCTTCCGATATAGATGCGAAGGGCAATGTTGGTCTTGGCGCCCAAGGGGAGATAACAATAGGGGTGAGAAACGATGAAATGGAATATCATCTTCGCGCCAAAAACACGAAAGTAGATATGCAAGCCTCTCATGCGGTTGGCTCTTCGATAAAATCGGGAGGTGATACCACGGTCATTGCAGGGCAGGATGGCAAGCCGCATGATCTCACTATCACAGGTAGTTCCATTGCGGCTGATGGCAAGGTAGGGTTGAAAGGTAGCAATGATATTCTCATCAATAATGCAGAGGATAGCTTACACTATGAGATGTCGTACCACAAAGAGGGTGGGGTGTTTAGTAGCAGCAAATCTGAGCATAACAAGGTTGATGCGACAGAAGTTGTGGGTTCACTCATAACAGGGGGCAAAGGCGTTGCGATTGAATCGGAAAAAGATACAACAATCATTGGCTCTATGCTGCTTGCTGGCAAACAAGAGGCAACACTAGCAGAAAACGCACAGGGAGAAAAAACACCAGGAGAACAGAAACAAGCGGATATTACCATTCACTCTGGTGGCAATATTCTCATCAAAGGGACGCAAGAGAAGTATGATCAACAAGCACAATCCTCAAAAAGTGGCTTTTTGCATGAAAAATCTTCCGATAAATCTCAATCACATAGCACAACGGTTTCCTCTATCCTTGGGGCGACGGGCAACATTATTACGCAATCAGACAAAGAGACCACAATCACAGCTTCTCATATGATTGCCAATGAAGATATCAATGTGGCAGGACAAAGCGTGACGATTGATGGCATGACAGATCACCATGAGAGCCATTCAGAAACCCATGAAACGGGTTTTGGTGTGGGATCAGGCAAGGGCTTTGTTTCGATATTTGGGAGTGAATCAAAGACAGAGAATGAAGAAAGTTTTGAACATCAAGGCTCTTCGCTCAATGGTAAAAATATTACCATCACCGCCAAAAAAGACGATGTGAACGTGGTAGGTTCTGACTTTACCGCAGAGGAAAATATTAATGTTTCGGCAGTCCATAATGTGAATGTTTTGCCTGGTCACAATAGCCATAGCACAAGCTCAAAGGAAGAACGTACAGGTTTTGGGATTCAGTTTGAAAAGAACAAAAGTGGTGGCTCTATTGGTGTTGGGGTTGAGAGCAATAAAGATACGGGCGATCAATGGGAAAAGACGAATACGCCGTCCAATTTCCATGCGGGCAATGATGCAAATTTTAATGCCGGCAATGATGTGAATTTTCAAGCGGCAAATGTTTCGGCAGACCGTGATGTCAACATCGATGCAGGCAATAACGTGACGTTTTCAGCAGCTGATGATACCTCTAATGCACAAGAAAAGCATGAAAAAACCTTTGCCGGTGTGACAGCCTCTGCGGATATTGGTGTCCTTGGTACGGTACAAGGCTTAAAAGATTCAGCAGACCGCATGAATAATAAGGATGGAAATAACACAGTTATGAATGGCATCCTGACCGGCATGAAAATCAATCACCTCTTTACCAAAGGCAGGGAGTTTGTTGATTGGTTGAGTGGTAATACAGGGGAAAGGGGAAATATAACCAAAGGACTGAGCAGCCCATTAGGAAGTATGGGGGGCTCCACCAAGGATGTTCTTGCCAATATGTCTGGTGCTTCTGGCAGTGTGAGCGTGGGCTTTAAGAGTGAGAAAGCAGAAGCCTCTTCTCAAGTCTCCACAGCGACGACGACGACAATAGAAGGGGGGCGTTCTGTTAACATAAATGCTCACAAAGGAAACATCCATGGTGAGGGGAGCGATATTATTGCAGGTACAAACCCGATTTATGTGCTGAACAATGATGCACAGAGCGGAAATATTAATATGATAGCGGGGCAAAATATCACCTTTGAAAGTGCACAAAACACGCAGAGCACACAAAACAGCAGTGAAAATACTTCCATGAGTGTGGGCTATGGTTATGGCACGGGGGGGGCAGGGGCAACAGGCAGTGCTGCTTTTAGTCAAGGGGAAGGTTCCAGTGATGAAGTGCACCACAAGAACAGCCATATTATAGGCACCGGCACTGTTCATAGCAATAGTGGAGGGAACACCACACTAGCAGGCGCTGTAGTTTCTGCAAACCGTGTAGAGATGGGTGTTGTTGGTGATTTCACCATTACTAGCCAGAGCGATACCGGAAAAACTTCCAGTAAGCAAAACTCTGTTTCTGTTGGGTTTGGCGCTGGACAAACGGGTGGTGGGGGCTCCATGAGCGCCTCTTTCCAAAAGGATAAATCCTCCAGCGATTATCATAGTGTTATGGAACAATCAGGCATCAAAACCGGTGATGGTGGCTTTAAGATCAACGTTAAAGATAAAACAACGCTGACCGGAGGACTTATTTCCAGCACAGCCTCGGCGGACAAAAACAGTCTGACCACTGGAAGCATCAGCACCAGTGATATTACCAACAGTGCCCATGCGCAAGCCAGCAGCCATGGTTTTAGCCTTTCTGGGAACGATACGGTAAAAAACATTGTCAAAAATGTTTTAAATCACGGAAAAGCCAAGGATAGCGCAGAAGGAGAAACCAAATCGGCTATCAGCGATGGCACCATCATCTTAACCGGTGAAACCAATCAGAGGGCGATGGGGCAAGATGCTGGACAAATCATTGATGCACTCAACCGCAACACCGCAGCAGCCCACCAAGCTGTCGCACCGATAGACGCCACACCGCTTGAAGGAGCAGTGCATAATCGCTTAGACATGATCAATGATTTCTCCGATGAGGGATTTGGTTATTGGGATAAAGTGCGTAAAATGGCATATTATGTTGCCCACCCAGTGGGTGAGGTTGCGCATGATGAAAATGGCAATACCCTCTATTTAACTGATGACAATGGAAAACCTATAAAAGGCAATGATGGAAAAAATATTGTTTTGTATCATTTTTTAAAACCAGAGGAAGAAAATCATTTACAAAAAGGCTCTGATGGCAACAGGCGTATGTTCTATAATGGTATTTCTAATTCATCTGATGAAGCAGCCCGTAATGCCGTCAAAATGGCTGATAATGCGCATGAACCCCTTTATTTTACCTACCACCCCCAAGCTAAAGATAAGCTAGTAGAGTTCGGGGTAGCAATTTATGAGTATTTTGGGGGATGGAGTAATTCGACCAAGAAATTCCAAGATTTTGCCTCTCGTTATGGTAATGATGGGGCGATTATTAGTGCGCATAGTCGTGGTAGCTTAACAGTAGGCAATGGACTACGTGACTTTGAAAAGCGCGGCATCCACGGTATAGCAGAAAAAACAGATATTTATCTTTATGGACCAGCGGATCATGCTCAATCGATAGCGAATGCATTATATGTCGTAAGCGATGGCAAAAATGATCATGTTTACTTACAAAGCCATGCATCTGACCCTATTAGTACGTTGTTTGGTTACAATGCACCTACTTTTTATAAAGTACCTTTAAATCTAGATGTTTCACTTTTGGAGAAAGGTATAAAAAATCCTTTATATATGACGCTGTTTGTAGGAAACAGTTTATTGACTACAGCAACCTCTCCATTGATAGAGGGAGGGAGGGCGTTAGGTGGTTATGATCCTAGTCCCCATAATTGTTATGGTGATGCAAGTAAAGCGTGTATAACTAATTATGGAACATCTCCTACTAAACAAATTCATTCAATTTATTCGACTTTAGATCATTTATGGAAGAAAAAATGAGACAAATTTTAAAATTATTGAGTGGTATAGTCCTATTAAGTGTGACTGGATGTGACATATCAAAAATTGACAGCAGTCCTCCAGAGTACGTGAGTATGTGGGAGAAGGCAGGTGCAGATTCTACTGAGGTAGGAAAAGCCTTATTAGAATGTGGAATGCCGAGTCTTATTGATGCTGATTCAGAAAATAGAAAGCTTAGTGTTAATGAGGATGCAACAATTTATGCTTGCATGGTTCAATCAGGATTCCATTATAAAGGGAGAGGAAACTGGTGTTATACATTTAGAGAAGAAAACCTTCCCATTTGTCAGTTTGGTGCTGTCATCCCACAGAGAAGTGTTGAGAAGCGCTTAAATAGCCCATTTTGTAAAAGGTATAAAAATGCGGATGAATGCCAGCCTTAAATCTTGCTGTTTGTAATGATCAACAATCCGCCATCCTTGCCTTCGTTTGGAATGGCGGGATTGTTTCCTCAACTAACCATTTCAATATTGTTCACTGTTGTTTTCAGCAGCGGTGACAGAAAATATCAACAAGCTTCCGAGCTGTTTTATCGTAAATAAATCCATTGAAAGAGGGGAAAATGAAGAAAATCTTAAAACTGTTGAGTTGCATGGCTTTGTTAAGTATCGCTGGATGTGACTCAAAGCCTCCTTCAAGATACTTTGTTATATGGCAAAAGCCAGATGCAGATTCTACTGAAGTAGCAAAAGCATTGTTAGAGTGTGGTAAGCCAACTCCTTATAATGCCGATACAGAAAATAGTGGATTAGGTTTCGGTGAATGGGCAATAATTCATACTTGTATGCTTCAATCTGGCTTCCACTATAGAAGTGAAAATGGAAAGTGGTGTGAAAATTGTCAAGATGATAGGATTCCGGTGTATCCTCTTAGTGGTTCTATCACGCCTCAGCGAAGTGTTGAGAGACGCTTAAATAGCCCTTATTGTAAAAAACATTCAGAACAACTTGAATGCCAGCCTTAAGTCTTGCTTCAGCAGAGAAAGCCTTGAATTTACACCAAATAAAGCTCTAGGTTGATGAGTTTGAGAAAGCCTTGTCCGTTCTTACGTGACAAGGTTTTCTTTTTATGCTGCGTCGTTATAACGTTGCTGTTTTGCTTGTTCGATGACATTCAAAAGATCTGATTGTAACCAACGCGATAAAAAACCAAATTTTAAAGGTTTTGGCAAAGAGCCATTGGTAACATGGCGGCGGAATGTTGAGACACTCATATGAAGCAATTTTGCACTTTCACGGTCTGTTAAAAGAATATCATTTTCTGTCATACTAAAATCCTTTCTATCAAAAAATGAGAACAAATCATAACTATTTATTAACCACATTTTGGTTCATTTAGAAAGATGTTTTATTCATAGAAAACAATATTTTATCATATAATTTCTGATGTGATACGTGATGAATCTTATTGAGAAAGAATGAGAGAGAAGAGAGCTAAAGTTATCCACAGATCATGGGGTTATGCACCCCATATCTTAAGATTGACCCGTGACATATGCCGCCCATTTATCCATATAGACACGGCGCTGTTCTAGATAATCAGTGCGACGATAGGCACGCTCTACTTGTCCTCCGACCGTATGACTTAGAATGGTTTCAGCGACCTCATAGGGGGCGTCTGTTGTTTCAGCAAGCCAATCGCGTAAACTAGAACGAAATCCATGGGGGCAGGCATCAAGTTTATTATCTCTCATATATTGAGCCATACACTTCTCAGCAAGAGGTCCCCGACCGGTTGCAGAAAAAAAGAAGTCATTACGAGAAAGCAAGCGCGCTTGTTTTAAAATTTCTAATGCCTCTGTTGATAAGGGCACGCGAAATTCTTTTGTTGTATCACGCTTTCCTTTCATATTCTCAGCAGGTATGGTCCAGACATCATCTTCAATTTGATCTTCACGAATATGACGCAAAGGATTGGTACGAACGCCTGTCAGAATAAGAAACCGCAAAGCCAGTTGTGTTATGGTTGATGCTTCACAGAGTGTTTTATAAAAAGCCGGTATATCTCTCCAATCCATGGCTGGTCTATTAGTGACCTTATGGCGTTGTTTTCCTAAGAGAGCTTTTGCTTTTTCTACAGCTTGTAAATCAACATCTACACCTAACGCAGCCGCGTGTTTGAGACAAAGATTAAGACGTATCAATGCTGTTCGAGCAATTACAGCTTTTGTATGCCAAATGGGAGCAAGCGTATTACGTATCTCCGTTTGTGTAATCTCTGAAACGGGCAAACAGCCTAATTTGGGAAGAATATGAAGGCGTAAAGGTGTAAACCATTTACCATTTTTACCATCCCCTTTTAATTCAGCTTTACGACTTTCAAAAGCATCTAAAGCAATATCTTTTAAATAATGGAGATTACTTATTGCCTCACGCTTTTGTTTATCGCGTTCTTTAATAGGGTCACGCCCTTCACGAAGAACAGAGCGCCACCCAGTTGCCAATTCACGTGCTTGTTTTAAAGAGACATCTCTTAAAGCACCCAAGCCCATTTCGCGACGACGCCCGTGAAGGGTATACCGTAAAATCCATTGAGCACCTCCATCTTTACGCTTATGAAGTAACAAGCCGGCACCATCATTATATTTGCCAGCCCCCAATGTTGCGACAGCCCTTGCATTAAGACGGTTCATAAGGACCATTTTTACTCCTTTCTTATACAAATTTTATCCACACACTCATCCCACTTGTTATGTGCAAATGAGTGATTTTGATTGATTCAAGATAAACAGATTTGAAATGAGAGAATCTTACGTTATTCGGGACTCTCATTCAACATGCAAAACAGTGAAATATCATTATAAATCAATGTCTTGAACGCTTGTTGAATGCCGTTGGTTTGAAAGCGAGAAATATTACAAGGCGCCCGATTTAGAAACGGGAGAACTTCGTGATTACAGCGAAGAGGAGTTTAAGCAACTCCAATGTATGATGCCCGATATCCAAGGGGCGGCTTTCAATAAAAAGGTTGTTAAACGCGCTTTTTTAGGAAGAAAATTGCTTGAAACGCCCGATCAACCTTTAGTTCCTGCGGGTCAATTGGGTTGGGAGTGTATCACGGGGTATTTTGATAAGATAGAACGGCAATTTTATGGGGTTGTAAGACCGACAAAAGATCCGCAACGCTGGGCAAATAAATATTTTAGTCAAGTCATGCACATTCTCAACAGCCAATCCAAAGGCGGGATAATGGCAGAGAAGGGGGCATTTGAAGACGAGCGAGAAGCGGTAAAAAGTTGGAGCAGGGTAGATAGTATTACGGTTTTGAAAAATGGCGCTTTGGCTGGTGGTAAAATACAACCCAAACCCGTAGCGCAATTTCCAACCGGTTTTTTCCAACTGTTTAATGAAGCGAAAGAAGCGATTAATCAAGTTACGGGTTTATCGCCCGAGTTTATTGGAACGAGAGAAGTTTCACAAGCAGGGATTTTAGAGGCACAACGGCGTCAATCCAGTCTTAATTTGCTTGCTTGTTTGTTTGATGGTTTGCGTTTGTATCGCAAAAGGCAGGGCAAGATTATTTTGCACTTGATACAGAATTATCTGTCAGATGGTCGCTTGGTACGGATATCGGGAGAGGAGAATGCACAATATATTCCCTTAACGCGTGAAGCTGTCATGAGTGTTGATTATGATATTGTGGTAGACGATGCGCCAACCAGTCCGAACGAAAAAGAGCGTACCTTTGGCATTATTACGCAGCTGTTACCGTTGCTTCAAAATGCCGTTACACCGGATATCATGCTTGATTTACTTCGTTATTCACCATTGCCTGCGTCTCTGCTTAATCGTGTAAGTGAGAAGATGCAACAGCAGCAAATGGCACAACAAGCCCAACAACAGCAAATGAATCCAGAACAAGAGATGAAGTTGCAAGAAAAGCAGCAGGATATTGCTGCTAAAAGTCAGATGCAACAGATGGATTTACAAGGAAAGCAGCTTGAATTGGTCATGCGTCAAGAGAGAGCAAAATTGGAAGCGGAATTGATGCAACAACGCCATGAGCTTGAACGGGAGCGTATTCTTAATGAACGAGCGCAAAATCAGATTATGCGGGAGAGAGCCGCAACGTACAGGGGAAGAAGCATTTAAGAGAGGTTAGAGAATGAATGCAGAAATGAACGAAGTGATGAATGAAGGTATGAATGAAGATTATAGGGTTGGAGCACCGGTTTTTGATGATGATGAGAGCTCTTTTGATGTTGATCATGAGGTCGAGACAGTTGAGAGCCATGATGCAACATCTCCAGAGCCGATTACAGAGCCCGTTGAAAAGCCTTCAGAAATCGTTCCTAGTATAGAGCAGCAACAGCGTGTGGAGCAAAAAGCTAATGAGGCGCGTGAAGCGCTTAAAAGGTTCTACGAAGCACAATCCCAAATGCCGAAAGTTGAAGGAGAAAGTGCGCCCCCAGACTTACGTGAGGACCCAATTCTCGCATTAACGTGGATGTTAGATAAGATTCAAAAGCAAGATGCGTATATTCGTGCACAGCAAGAAGAACAAAGACAAGCCATTGAATACCAAGAATTTAATGGACATTTGAACCAGTTTTTAGAAAGTTCTGCTGAAACTGCGAAGAAGAAGTACAGTGATTTTGATGCGGCAGCAAATTTTCTTTATGAGACGCGTGCAAAGCAGTTGAATGCATGGTCCTCTGTTTATCCGGATTATGCACAAAAGAGCACGATAGATGCGATTATAGGGGATGAATTGCGTACAATTGTAGCAACTTGCGCCCAAAAAGGGATTAATCCGGCAGAAGAGCTTTATAGGATAGCGCAAAATCTTGGTTATCAAAACCAAGCGATCCAAGCCAATAATCAAGTTGCAGCGCTTCAAAGTCGTCAGAATTCTGCGCGAACCTTAACGGCATCTGGTGGAGGAGGCAATGTTGGACCAATGACTTTAGCAAGCATTGATAAGATGTCAGAAGAAGAATTTGACGTTTGGATATCCAATCCGAAAAATAAAGCGATTTTTCGGCAATTGCATGGTGCAGGTAATGGGTATTAAGCGCGCATTTTTATAACAACGAGCCTGCTTTTTATGCAGGGTTATGGTCCGGCTTTAAAGCCGGTTTTTTTTACAGCAAAGAAAGGTAAAATCAATGGCATTAACAACAGTTAGAGCAGATGATCCTCATGCAATAAGCACGTGGTCAAAATTATTAAATACAGAAGTTTCAAAAGCGATCCCTATTGCCCCCCTTATAGGCAAGGGGTCAAACAGCATTATTCAACTTAAAACCGAAACACAGAAAGGCAGAGGGGACTGTGTTACGTTTAGCTTACGGACACAGCTTTTGGGACGGGGTGTCACTTCTGGACAGACGCTTGAAGGGAATGAAGAGGCATTACAATTCCTTCATGACAGACTATACATTGACGAGCTTTCGCATGCAGTTCGTGTAGAAAATGAAGGGAGTATAGCACAACAACGTACAACGTTTGATTTACGTGACGAAGCAAAAGATGGTTTGGTTGACTGGTATGCAGATCGCTTAAGCATGATGTTTTTCATTCAAGCTTGCGGATATACAGCAAGGACAATCTCTTTTGAAGATCGGATGATCGATATCGAGAATGTGCATTATGGATTTAATGAACCTCTGGCACCAAGCAGTAAGCGCATTATCCGTCCAGATGCGAAAACCAAGGATGAAGATCTAAGTGAAGCATCAAAACACAGCTTTAGTTTAAAGCTTATTGATGAAGCCGTAAAAATGGCAAAACTTGCTAACCCCAAAATTCGACCAGTGCGTGTGAATGGGGAAAGTGTTTATGTACTCTATTTGCACCCAACACAAGTGATGCAATTACGTACCAATACGCAGACTGGTCAGTGGCTTGATATTCAGAAAGCTGCTTACACAGGTTCGCGTGCAAAGAACCCGATTTTTGATGGTTCTCTAGGCATGTATAATGGTGTGATTTTACGTGAATCTGAACATGTAACCCATGGTGTTAAATCAACAGATCATACAGCGAAAAAAAGTGTACGTCGCGCTGTTTTGCTTGGTGCACAAAGTATTGTTATGGCTTTTGGAAATAATCGCAATGTCAATCGCTATAAATTGGTGGAAGAGCATTTTGACTATCAACGTTACTATGGTTTGTCTGCGAAAACACTGATTGGCATGAAGAAAACCCGTTTCAAATTTCCAAATAGCTCTCAAGCAGCGCAAGATTTTGGAACGATTGTTATTCCTACCTACAGTGGTGAACCAGATAACTAATCGTAGGGAGGAAAAAAGACATGGCAGATCATTTACCACCTTTATTACAGGGAAGAAATCTTCACACCCAACAGGTAAGCTTTTTGCGTTTGAATATCTCGCATAAAGAGAAGCATCTCACAACGAAAATCGGAATTTTGCCTCGAGGTGCTTTGATTACTTCAATTAAAACGTTTGTGAAGACAGCGTTTTCTGAGGCGAAGTTAAAGATTGGCAGTACCTATGGGGGCAATGAGTTTGGCGAAAAAGATATCAAAGCCCAAGGAACACAGGATTTTACACCAACAGATCAAAAGGTTTTTGCTCCAGAGGATAAAGAGATGACCCTTTATGCAACACGGGATAAAACCACAGATGCTGGTGAATGTATTGTGGTCGTGCAATTCATAACAAATCATTAAGGGGATAAGACATGGCAGATCATTTACCACCTCCCTTACAGGGGAGAAATCTACATACGCAGCAGGTAAGCTTTTTGCGTCTTAATTTTAGCCATGAAGATAAAGAAAACGCGATGAGAATAGGCATCTTGCCACGTGGTGCTTTAATAACTTCGATTAAGGTGTTTGTTAAGACGGCGTTTTCGGACACGAAGGTTAAAATAGGCAGTACTGCTGGCGGGAATGAGTTTGGGGAAGCAGAAATCAAACAACAGGCAGTTAAAGAGGTTAAGCCTACCAATCAAAAGGAGTTTGTTCCTTATGATAAAGAGCTTACTCTCTATGCTAAAGCAGACAAAACGGTACAAGCCGGTGAAGCAAGTATCGTCGTTGAATTCGTAACCAATCACTAAAATTGAGAGGAGAGATTTATTAACTCTCCTTCAGTTTATGAAGTAGAAGACTGTACAGAGAGTTGTAAATTAAGGGCAGATAAGACAGCAACTAAAGTAGAAAGCTTGGGGTCACCCGTTTTACTTAAGGAGCGATATAATCCACTGCGTTCGCGATTGGTTTCTTTTGCTAAGGCGCGCATATTTTGAGAGCGAGCAACGATACCAATGGCATCCGCTATATGAGAGGCGTCACCGGTTTTGAAGGCTTCATTGAGAAATGCTTGTTGTACTTCAATGTCTTCAAGATATTCTTCTGGTTTAAATGGGGTTATTTTCATCACTGTACTCCTCTTTTAACTTTAACGCTTGTTCAATATCCCTTTGCTGCGTTGATTTATCTCCACCGCATAACAAGAGGATAAAATCAGAGCCTTTTTTTGTGAAATAAATTCTGTAACCAGCACCATAGTGGATACGTAATTCACCTATGCCATTAAAAAATTTAACATCACCCAAAAGTCCTTGTTTTAAGCGTACAACACGTTGAAGAATAATCGCTTTAGCCTTTTTATCTTTGAGTTTCTTAAGCCAATTATCAAATTCTATCGTTTTATGAATGAATATCATTAGTGCATTGTAGTGCACATAGTATGTAATGTCAAGTTAGTTATAATTTTTGTATCACTGGAAAGGTATTTTGATGACGCGTCAATATATTCGGGTTAGGACAGGCGGACCAATACCGGCTAGTCAAAATGTTTATCGCCATAGAAAAACGCTTTCACACCTCATATCTGTTATTCAAGATGAGATTGACGATATTACGGACGAGTATGTCGCACAAATCCAAGAAAGTATTTTTGCTGCTATTCGTTTTTGTGAGAGAGAAAGTTTTTACTTTAATGAAAGCCGTGATGTGGTGTTTGAAACACGGGCAGGGAAAGGTATCTATGATGCAACGGACACTCACCATATCGAAACAGCTGTTAAAATAAGGAGCGTTTATCTTCGTTCTGATCCACATCATAAGATTGAATTAGAGCGCAGGAGTCCTTTTTCTCTAGAGTCTTCGTTATCATCAGAGCAGCGAGGAACACCGGTTTGTTACAGTTATTTTGATAGGAAATTGCATCTTTATCCCACACCGGATAGAGCGTATCAGATTCAACTCATCCTCTCTCCACAACGTTTATCCGAGATAGAGAGTGTTGATGAAGAGCACCCATGGTTTGTGCATGGGTTTGACTTGATTAAAGCACGTGCAAAATATGAACTTTACAAGAATATTCTTAAAGATCCCGATTGTGCAACGGCAGCTTATAATGACTTTACCGAGCAGTTGCATGAATTGCGTGCAGAGACGTCTAAACGTCATAACGTCACGCGGATAATTCCAACGGATTTCTAAAATGGTTTATTTTCCAATCGCTGATTACCGCCCCGATGTTGCGGTCGTCAATGGCAGCTTTACGGATACGCTTGTGAATGTTTTACCGGCAGATGGAGGCTACATTCCGATGCCTAGTGCAATGGTTGTGTCTCGTTCTTTGGGAGAAAAGCCTTTGGGGTGTATAGCGTTTCGAAGTGGTAATGGGGTTAAGATTATCGTAGGAGGAACCAAAAAGCTTTATAGTTATGATAGTCAAACGCAGGGTTGGAAAGACATTAGCCAAAGCGGTGTGACCTATCAGGCAAATGAGGATAATCAATGGTCATTTGCCTTGTTTGGTCAAAGAGTTATTGCGGTGAATAAAAATGATAAACCGCAAGTTTTTCATACCCATAGTTCTGAACGATTTGAAGATTTAGGAGGCAGTCCACCGAAAGCAGGATTGGTCAAGGTTTGGGGTGATTTTGTTTGTTTGATGCAATTGACAGATAATCCCAATCGTATTCATTGGTCGGGTCTGAATGATGCAACCCATTGGACCGTTAAGCAGAAAAATTGTGATTTTCAAGATTTTCCAGATGGAGAATATGTACAGGGGGCAACAGAAACGACCAATCCTCTCATTTTTCTTCGTTCTGCGATTTATGCAGGAACTTTTGTTCCAGGTTCTAAGCTAGTCTTTACGTTTCAAAAGATTCAAGACAAGCGAGGAGCGCGCAGTGCAGGCTCTATAGCTTGTCGAGGCAGTGATGCTTTTTTTGCGAGTGATGGTGGCTTTTATCAGATGAGTTTTGATGGTCAACTTTTACCAATAGGCTTTGAGAAAGTTGATAGAACGGTCTTTAAAACATTTGATAAACTTGCTCTTGATGAGATGCAAGGAGTGATAGACCCCGTTGATAACCGGATTTACTGGTCATTAAAGAGAGGCAATAACGAGCAAACGACCTTTGTTTATGATTGGGGATTACAGAAATGGTCGACGCTACAAGGAAAGCCTTTGACGTTGTTTCCAGTATTTACGACAGGTTATACTTTGGAGCAGTTAGATGAGATCTCGATCAATCTTGAGACATTGCCGGCTTCTTTAGACAGTCCCCGTTGGCAAAGTGGGGCTCCTATGCTTGGTGCTTTTGATGAAAACAATCGTCTTGTTATGTTTACAGGGGCGTCCATGGAGGCAACGGTTGTTTCGCAAGAGATGGGGGCACCGGATGGAAGTTTTAACTTTATCACGAAGATGTTTGCAGAAGTTGATACGACGCAAGGTCTTTTAAGTATCGGAGAACGTCGTCTTCGCGATCATCAGACACCGATCACATGGCATAAAGAGAGAGAATGTTCCTATGCTACGGGTGCTTATCATGGTCGTTCGCGCAATCGTTATCACCGCTTTAAATTGCGCATTCCTAAAGATGAATCTTGGACAATGATTACGGGATTCAATGTTGATTTACGTCCTTTAGGCAGAGGGTAATGGCAAAAGTCTATTTGACCACGTCTTGGGATACGGAGCGTATAGCGCCTTATCTAGAGGAAATTATTGCGTCATTTCGAGGGTATGTTGAGCGTTTCAAACATGAAATGACGTTGCAGGAATTGATTGAAGCCATTTGCACGGGCAAGAAACAGTTATGGCTTGTTTTGGATGATGAAGAGCGATTTTTAGCGGCTGTTACGACCCAGATACAACAGATAGTTTTAGGAAAGAAACGCGCGCTCATTTGTGAATGTAGTGGGAAGGGTGTTCTTGATCAAGTTGACAATTTGCAGGTTGCAGAGGATTGGGCGCGTGAGAATGGCGCTTCTGAAATGGAGATCTTGGGTCGTTTGGGTTGGAAACGTGCTCTGAACAAACAAGGTTATGGCATAACGATGCTTTATTATAGGAAGGAATTGTGACATGGGGAGTAAAACACCCTCAACGACAGAACAGAAGCAGGTGCAGACAAGTGCTCCTCCTTCTTGGATGGCAGATGTATTTAAGCGTGGTGGTAGGGATGCGTATAATCTATATAATATAGGGGCGGGTGGTAATGTTTATGGGGGACCGCGTGTTGCCCCATTAAGTGATCAAACGCGCTATGGAATTGGTGGACTTGGCAGCATACCTCAGCATTATCAAAATCGCTCTTTGATGAATACGGTCTACAATCCAACGTCGGCAGCCAATAATCTTGGAAGCATGGCTTCGGGTGGTATGGTTGGACAGAACCCCTCTTTTAATGCCGCCCTTCAAAATAGCTTAGAGCGTGTAAGAGATACGATTAACAGCTCTTTTGCCGGTGCAGGTCGTTATGGTTCTGGTGCACATACAGGGGTATTGGCAAATGAACTTGGTGCTTTGTCGACAAGTGCGACAGCGAACCAATATAATCAAGATGTACAGAATATGATGCAAGCCAATGCAATGGTTGACCAAGCCAATCAAAATCAATTGGGAGCCTCCAATAACTTCTTACAAGGTTATGGGAATGCCTATTCCAATGCCATAGAGGGGGGAGGTGTTCTTGATACGCACAATCAGAGAGTTGTTGATGCTAATCGTGAACGTTGGCTAGAGCAAGACAATAGCGGTTGGAACAGACTGAACATGTTGATGAATGCTGGTCATGGCTTTGCAAGAAATTACGGTACGACGACAAACAATCTGACAGGTACAATGATGCAAGGCAACGACCCTTGGAAGAACGCTATAGGGATTTTAGCTAGCCTTGGTCAAATTGCTTCTGGATTCAAAAAGTGAGATAGTTATGGAAAACAATAGTGATAATATTTTCTCAAGACTTCTTAAGTCTATATATGCAATGGACCCATTGACGTCACGTATACTTCTGCAAAATCAACGCATGGCACGAGAAGACGCGAAACGACAAGAAAATAATTTTCCTTATTTAGTCCCTTCTTCGTCTATAGCTACATTTGGTTCGCAACCAAATATACATGGCTTAGCTAAAAATATTCCCCCTTTAGCAGATGTAAGTTCGTCTTTGAGACCAGCAGGATTTAAACCGGATGTACCATCTTCAGTACCTTCTTTACCTATAGCGACTTTTGGTTCACAACAAAATCCTCTAGGTTTAGGTAAAGATATAGAGCCATTGCCTAATGCAATTTCGGATTTGGCATCATTGCAACCAAAGCAGGCTCAGTTACCAGAACCTATTTCAACGGTAGAACCACAAAAGTCTGTACAACCACAACAGAGTGTCGCTCCTAACCAAACGGCTGGTTCTCAACAGAGTTTTTGGGATCATCTACGGAGTCCAGAGTTTTTACAAAGATTAGCGGATTATGGGATTGGTTATGCCTTGTCAGATGGAACGGTGGCACAAAGTTTAGCCAGTGGAGCCATGAATCTTCGTCGTGGTGATATGGAAAGAGAAAAAAGAGGGCAGGTTAATCAAACCGTCGAGTATCTGAAATCTAAAGGCTACAGTGAAGAAGAAGCGCGGGTTATGGCAAGTAATCCTCAAATGCTTAGTGCACTGTTAACAGGTGATGATACTCCTAAGTTACTTGCGGGGCATGAATGGTATACCAATCCACAGACAGGTAAACGTGGACAGAGACCGATGGAAGGGACTCTACAGGCATTGGAGTATAATCAGAAGGAAAAAGAAATAGAAGAGTGGGAAATAAATAAGAGAAATGCTGCTGATATAGCAGCAAAAGAAATTGATAACATTATGGGGACAGTGAATGATGCTCTTCAACTTATAGATGCGAACCCCAACAAGGTTGCGGGTATAGTTGGTGCAATCGGTCAGTATGTTCCAGGATCTGATGCAAAATCATTAAGAACGAAATTCAAACAGCTTGAAGGCGGTGTCTTTACTCGAGTGATTGAAGCAATAAAGAAGCAAAGCGATGGCGGGAAATTAGGCGTTGGACCATTATCTAATGAAGAAAGTGCGCGGTTGGTAGCATCTTATGGTTCTTTGGATATTAGCGATAAACCTGAAGAACTACATAAAACGCTGCTAAAAATTAAAGATATGTTTGATCTTTTTAAACGACTGAATAATGAGGAAATTTATAGGTTATCAAATGGAATGAAAGTAAGCCGGCGTTTAAATCCCTCTGCTCAATATTCTAATCAGTCGATATCGCAAGGAGGTCGTGCAAATATACCTAAGATGAGTATGCAGGAAGGTATCGATAGAGATGATATCACCGTATTTATTGATGTTGCTACCGGTAAGCGTATTGAAAAGGAAGAGTATTGATGAATACTTACACTAACATTTCTAAACATGTAACATCCAAAAGTGGAAAGCGCTATCGTTTGCGCGTTATCGATGATAATTCTAGAGGTGGCATTCCTGAATATGCAATATCTAAAAGTGGGAAACGTTATCGTTTGCGTGTTATCAATGATAACACCGATTTTACAGAAACAACATCATTACAACATCCTGAAATAAGCGAGAGTGAAGCCTCTGATTTTTCATTTGATGATAAAGATCTTACATGGTGGGATGCACTAAGGAGTCATGGTACATCTGGTTTGACAGCAGGATATAGTGATGAGATACAAGCGGCGAATGAAGCGGGCTTTAAGGATTATTGGAGTGGCGATAAACGAGCAGAAGAGATCTATAATAGACGGGTAGCTAAGGAACGTGCTTACCAAAAAGCCTTGGAAAAGAAACATCCATGGTTGTCTCATGGTGCTTATATTGCTGGTTCGATTGTACCAACAGTACTCTCATTTATCCCTCCGCTTGGATTTTTGAGAGCAGGTACTGCGCTATCAACATTTGGAAATATTGGTAAAGCAGCACTTTTAGGAGCAGGTTCTGGAGCTTTGCATGGCTCTGGTGCAGGAGATGGTTTTTATGGTCGTCTTGGTTCGGCAGGAGTTGGTGGTTTGATTGGAGGAGTTGCTGCTCCAGTTGGTTCTCTTGCTGGTACAGGAGCTTCTTGGATAGGAAGAAAAGTAGGACATGGATTGCAACATATTCCTTTTATAAAAGGAGGACGTTTTAATCCTGCTCATAAGGAAGTTAAAACCAAAGCGGTGAGAGAAGTTGCAAAAACATTATATGATGATGGTGTTGAGAATGTTGCAGAACATCTTGCAAGTGCGCCACGTCATGCATTTTTGACAGATATTAGTCCGAATTTAGAAGTATTGCTTGCGAATATGGGGAAAACCAATCCGCGTGTTTCTTCACTTTTGAAAGGAGCCCACGAGGGACGGATGCAGGGAGCCGTTCAGCGTCTTCGTCAATCGGCAGATGACAACATTACTCCTCTCCAAGATACGAAAGTTTTAAAAAGGTTGCTTAAAGAGCAAGGGGAAGCAGCACATGGACATCTTTATGCACAAGCCTATCGTACTCCAATAGAAAAAAGATATTATCCAGCTCTTAATAGGCTTTTTAAAAATAAATGGTTTCAAGAAGCTCTCAAAGAAGCAGTTGATACCTTAGAAGGACACCCACGTAAAGCAATTGCTCAACGATTTTATGATAAAAATTTTCGCCATATTAACTATAAGCCCACAATGGAGTTATTAGACCAAACTAAGCAATCTCTAGATAATTTGATAGAGAAATATAAAAATTTTGGTGATATGGATAAGAGCTCTGGTTACCAATTGATTAAGAACAATTTGGTAAAGATAACGGACGAAATCTCTCCTACTTATAAAGCAGCACGGGGTAG
This sequence comes from Bartonella sp. AU55XJBT, assembly GCF_028618525.1. The sequence goes on from NZ_JAQITC010000014.1 coordinate 53,124, forward strand.
CGCAGCAAAATACAAAGGCTTTGCAGAAGCCATAAGCCAAGGCAAAAGAATTGCAGAAAAAGATATTTCAGGAGAGGGAATAGCCGAAGGACTTCGTAAAGGAGCGATGCCGGATGGTTTTAATACCTATCGCGTAGGGATAAGGGACTATATCGATGATATATTAAAAAAATCCCGCTCTGTTAATAGACTTTCGAATATTTTACAAACCGAGAGCATGTCTGAAAATCTTAGCAGGTCTTTAAGCCCTAAAAACGTTAAAGCGTTTAGGAAAGCTGTAGATGATGAAAGATTTTATGAAGATGCGGCGAAAAGAGCGCTAAAGCCATTTCATGGAACGCCAGAGGCTTCTGTTCTAGAAGGAGTTCGCTTACCGCACGGAAAAGTTAGTGCAGCACATGAAGGGGCAAAAATTACTCAAAATATTTTATCTGATACGATTAGAAAATTGCCGCAAAAAGAGAAACAAATATTTGAACGGGATATAGCAAAGTTAGCAACTTTTGGCGGTAAAGGTATGACCCAGCAAGAAGTTGCTCAAATGTTACAAAGGTTCATAAATTGGCATAAAATGGGAGTTTTGACTGAGAAAACATTGCATTTCATTTCTTCGGTACTGATGGGAGAAGCGGGCAGATGGGGAAGGAGTAAGGCTCAATGACCCGTTATCATTCTTCAGTTGATCAAGCGATCCGTCAAGCAGCGGTGCGATATGGCTTGCCGGAAAGCTATTTATATCGTGTTGCGCAAGTTGAAAGTGGCGGCAATCCCAATGCAAGGAATCCACGCTCTTCTGCGGGTGGGTTGTATCAGTTTATAGACAGCACCGCCAAACAATATGGTTTGCAAGACCGTTTTGACCCTATGCAGGCAGCCGATGCCATGGGGCGGTTTACCCTTGATAATCGCAACCATTTAAGCCGTCTGTTGGGAAGGGCGCCTACAGATGCGGAATTGTATTTAGCCCATCAACAAGGAGCAGGAGGAGCCGCGCGTCTTTTGCAAAATCCCCATGCCAATGCAGCGCAATTGGTTGGGAGTAATGCGGTTGGTTTGAATGCAGGCAATAACGCAATGCGCGCAAGTGATTTTGTTAATCGTGTCTTTCAAATGTATGGGGGGCAGCCTTATAGAGCAAGTCCTATCGCACGGGGTGGTATGGGCGATAGAGCAAACTTGCTGGAGGTTTTACGAGCATTATTAGCGTCACAGGAAGAGCCTCCAGAAGAAGAGCGTGAAGATGATAATCCTTTGATGACGCAATTCATGCGGGCTTTTTACGGAATTTAGGATAAAACCCATGTCAACGATTTATGATTGGTCGCTAAGAGCGGCGGATAACACGCGCGCAGATGATTTGATTGATTGGTCCGAAGGACAGCACCCTAGTAGCGTGAATAACAGCGCGCGTGTGATGATGCAGCGTATCAAGGAATACTTGTTAGATGTGGGTGGAACGCTTGAAGGGGTTGTGACGAATGATCATGTCCAACGAATAAGTACAATACGTCTTGAAAGCCAAACGGCATTTTTAGAATACAAGAATGGTATCGTTTTACGCTTTATGGCTAAGGATAAAAATATTGGAGCAACCACGGTTTTGCTTAATGCTTTAGAGGGCAAGCCGGTTTATAAAGCGACCGCCTTAGGGATTGGTCCTTTATCGGGCGGCGAAATCCAACAGGGATGCATTTATACATTAGTCTATAATGGAGATGGTTGGCATCTTGTTAATCCAACCTCTATCCCTTTAGAAGAAGAACTCAGTCTTTATCCTACTGGTTTTATCGGAACGTTTGCGATGCGTGATTTTCCAACAGGTTGGTTACTCTGTGATGGAAAGGCTTATTCGCGGACTGATTATAGTGATTTGTTTTCTGCGATAGGGACGGTTTGGGGAGAAGGGAATAGTGTTACAACGTTTAATGTTCCCGATTTTAGGGGGATGTTTTTACGAGGTTTTGATGACGGTCGTCATATCGATGAGGGGCGTTCTTTTGCCAGTGTGCAAACAGATTTAATGGAGTCTCATCAACATCAGGGGCAAAGTCTTTCCTTTCCCCATTTTACCAGCAATGAAGACTTTTGGGATGGGAATACGACGGCTGTTTTGGGGTACCGTCTAGGATTGTTTGGAGGGGGGGCACTTGCAAACTTTATGGGAATAGAGCGTGAGAATTTAGGGAGCTATATTGCAAGTCCCTATAGCCATGATGAAAATCAAGAGGTTGATTTGAGAAGCTCTGGTGAAGGTGAGACGCGTCCAGTGAATGTTTCTGTTCTGTTTGCGATTAAAACGTGAGATGTCAGATGTCGACGATTTATGATTGGTCTTTGAGAACCTCTGAGAATGGCTATTGTGATGATTTGATTGATTGGTCAGAGGGGCAGCGTCCAAGCAGCGTGAATAACAGCGCGCGTGTGATGATGCAACGGATGAGGGAATATTTATCGGATACGAGCGGTCTGATTGAAAGCACCTTTTTGGTTAATACGGAACAACAGACGACGTTGATACGCCTTCAAAGCTCATCACATTTTTTGAAATATCAGAATGGGATATCGGTTTGTTTTAAAGCAAAGGGTAAGAATGTTGGAGCGACAACAATTGCTTTGAATACGTTAGGAGGAAAGCCGGTTTATAAGGCGACAGAATTAGGCATGAGTGCTTTATTAGGAGGTGAGATACAAAAGGGGTGCATTTATCGTTTGGTTTATCGGGATGATGCTTGGCATATTTTAAATCCTACGCCGGTTTCTTTATCACAAGAGCCGATGAAACCGATTGATCCTGCGGGCACGATAGGGATTTTTGGGATGCAAGTTTTACCGGAAGGTTGGTTGTTGTGTGATGGAAAGGCTTATTTGCGCAGTGAGTATAGTGCTCTTTATGATGCGATAGGAACAAGATGGGGTGGCAGTGATAGTTGGACGAAGTTTCATGTTCCCGATTTGCGAGGTGTCTTTTTGCGCGGGGTTGATGATGAGCGTGAGATAGACCGTTTTCGTTATCTTGGTACTTTACAGAATGACGCCATGAGAAAGCATGATCATGGTGGTCAATCCTTTACGATTTTGAATGCTGAAAATGAGGAGGAGAGTTGGCATGGCGATATGACGATTATCTGGGGTTATGTGCTTAATGAGCAGCAAAGGTTGAAGCTTGCCGAACGCCTAGGTGTGAGGGCAGAAGATATACGGGTTCATCATAAGCTAGCCTTTCCCCATTCCCATCTTCATATGCGTGATGTTTCAGCGGCAAGTTTTGGTGTCAGTGAGACACGCCCGATTAATATGAGTGTTGTGTTTGCGATCAAGACGTGAGGTTGTGATGTCAACGATTTATGATTGGTCTTTAACGGCATCTGAAAATGGTGGAGCCGATAATCTTATTAATTGGTCAGAGGGGCAGCACCCCAACACGGTCAATAACAGCGCCCGTGTGATGATGCAAAGGGTGCATGAGTATTTATATGATACGGGGGGTGTGATTGAAGGGATTGTTACGGTTAATCAAGAACAAAAGACCAGTGGAATACGTCTTCAAAGTCAATCTCAGTTTTTAGCGTATAAGAATGGGATATCGGTTTGTTTTAAAGCGAAAGGTAAGAATGTTGGAGCGACCACGATTGCTTTGGATAATTTGGCTGCTAAGCCCGTTTATAAGGCGACGGACACCGGTTTATTAGCCTTATCGGGAGGCGAGATCCAAGAGGGCTGTCTTTATACTGTTATATATGATGAAGAGATAAGTGGTTGGCAAATTCTCAATCCAACAAGAGAGAAAGTTTCTTCTTTAAAACGCCTACCGTCTGGTTTTATTGGTCCTTTTGCAATGGAGCGTTTGCCGGAAGGTTGGTTAGTCTGTGATGGGCGTGCTTATTTGCGAAGCAGTTATAGAGCGTTGTTTGAGGCGATAGGAACAACGTGGGGCGCGGGAGATGGCGTTTCGACCTTTAATGTTCCCGATTTTCGGGGAATGTTTTTACGGGGCATGGATTATGAACGTGGTCTAGATCCTTGGCGTTCCTTTGCCAGCCAACAAGCGTGTTCTTTAAAAGCGCATGAACATTTAATAGGACCTGCCTCTTCAGAAGGTGCTTCTTCACGAAAGAAACGGGCTTTTTCTTCTTCTGACGGTTCTTTGCCAAGGCAAAAAAGATCTCTAGACGAAGAGTGTCTAGGATTAGACGGAGATGCCTTGGACAAGTGTCATCAAGAATTTGACCAGATAGCAGGCAGTCCACAGGTAGAGGTTCCCTTTTGGTTTACAGAAAAAGATAAGCCAGCCCGCTTGCCTTGGTTTATCCGAAGCCCCTTTGCCAACTTTTTATATTATTCAACGCCGATCAAAGAGGGCGTCCATGACAGAGCGCATCATGAGCATCACCTTATGGCAGAGAGGGTTGGTGGACTTGAAACGCGCCCGGTTAATGTGAGTGTGGTTTATGGGATCAAGACATGAGGAGTTGAAATGTCATTAAAACCGTTTGCAATATCAGAACTTAGCGACCCGTCTCAAGTACGGGTTGTTTTGTATTCGGGGGACCATTTTGTGCATGCGCCGCTTCAGAGCGTTTTTGATTTACTGAAAACAGCTTTGAAAGCCGATTTTGATGGTTCGTTAAAAGATTTAGAGAAGCGCTTAGAAGCCTTAAGCGAAGAGTTTGAAGATTTGAAAGAGTGTTAGTTTTAGGTTTAATGGAGGAATAAAGCAAATGAAAATACCCGATCATAGTCATGAGTATCTGATACCAATAGCAACGAAAGAGGAAATCAGAGAAGGTACTTCGCAAGATAGTGTTGTTGTTCCGAAGATTTTAGGGACGGCATCTTTGTATTCGTATGAAGAGTTTGCACCGTTAGAACAGGTTGTTAATACAAGGCAAGAATCGGAAAAAGCCATGGCGCGTGCAAATGGTGCGCAACAGGTTGCAGAAGAATCGAAGAGGGTGTCGGAACAAGCGCTTAGCGAAGTGACGAAAACAGTTCAAACAGCGACAACAGCGCTTACGACGTCTCATGAAGCGAAGGAAGAAGCTAAAGCAGCGACGACCACGGCTAATCTTGCGAAAGATACAGCGGATACAGCCAAGGGCTTAGCAGAAGAAGCCAAGAATACTTCTGATGCTGTCAAGCACATGGCAGAAGAGACAAAAGCAGCAGTTGATAGAGCCTCTGGGGAAATCAATAGTACGAAAGGTTCACTTGAGACGGCATTACAAAATTTTGCAGAGGTCAAACAGAGCAGTGAGAATGCTGTTAATTTATCGACCGAAGCCAAGAGGTTAGCCGATGAATCGAAAACCATTGCAACCCGTGCAGAACAAACAGCAAGAGAAGCTTCACAAACAGCAACCGAGACGACGCAAGTAGCCGCAACAGCGGTAGCAACGTGTCATGAAGTTAAGAAAGTTGCAGAAGCAGCCAAAAAAGGCGGGGAAGAAGCCTCGAAACTCGCTTCAGAAGCGAAGGGTTTGGCGGAAGAAGCGAAAGGTGTAGCAGATAGTGTAACAGAGAAAGTCGAGAAGGCTCTAAAAGAAGCTAGCGATGCGAAATCTCAAGCAGAGGGCTTAGAAACAATAGCCAATGAAGCGAAGAATGTTGCGGAGCAAGCCAAAGGCGAAGTTGACACAACGAAGCAAGGACTTGGAGAGGTCAAGAGCTCTTTAGACACGGTGACAGCAACATCAAATTCTGCGAATACCGCTGCTTCTGAAGCAAAAGCTTTAGCGGAAGAAGCAAAAAATGCATTGACAGAAGTGCAAGAGACGATACAAACGCATAGTGAGAGTCTTTCAGCCATTCAAGGCAATGTAAATTCTCTTTTTACTTATTTTTTAGAGAATGTGCATTTTGTACAGCCTCACAAAATTTTGGAAGCCGATCCGCAAAATAGAAAAGGTCTTGTGATCAACAACGGCGCATTTTTTCGCTTTTATCATGGTGGTGATCATGGGGGTAGGTACATCTTGAACCGTGTTCCAGGGCGTGGAACTATGAGCTTTCAAGAAACTCTTGAGGCTGGAAAGGATTATTATATATATCTCATCCTAAAAGATCAGGAGCATGATCTATCCTATGAAATTTCGTTAAATCCGACAGCTCCAGAAGGCTATACAGAGCATAATTCTGAAAAGATTGGTGGATTTCATACGCTTTGTACAGATGTTGGTACAATTGAAGAACATCCCTTATCGGGTTATCAAGCAGGCGATATTTTGCCCATGTCTGTTTGGTGTTTAAATCACCGTCCATGGTGTTCTCCAGAGGGAATGGTTTACAATCCGTTGAGTAATATTTGGGTCGATATTTATCTTCAATCAGGCACGGGTAAAAATACGAAGTCGGCATATGGTGCTCCGATTACGACTAATCGTCGCTATTATGAACATCAAGGGGATTTGGCGTCTGTTAGGAAGAGACTTTTGACGAATGATGAGTTCACGGTCTCCATGACTGGAAGCAATTATGGCACGAGTATTTCAGGCAATCAAGCGCCTTCTCCTAAGACGTCAGGCGGACATATTGATACGGCATCCCGTCGTATGATTTCGCATATTGGCTGTGAAGATGGCTGCGGTTATGTGTGGCAATTTTTGTCTGGTTGTTATCCCGTGACCAAATGGCATACAGGGGAACAAGGAAGCAGTTTACGTGTAGACATAAATGTTATGTTGGGAGGAGGCGATTGGGCTGATGGTTCAAACAATGATTATCTTGTACGGAATTTTGCGCATTCTCGTTATGAGGAAGATGAAAAAATAGGCGCCCGTGGATGTAGTGAGCCATTTTATTTATCCTATTAACGCGAGACTGATTAGAAGATTTTTATACAGCCCCACTGATGTGGGGCTTTTTTTATGGAGGAGTGGATGAGAAAGATATCGAAAGAAGGTTTGGAGCTTATCAAACAGTGGGAAGGATTGCGTTTGGAGGCTTATAAAGATGCGGCATGTATCTGGACCATTGGTTATGGTCATACCAGCAATGCTGGTAGTCCGCTTGTCAAAAAAGGCATGCGTATCACAAAAGAGCAAGCAGAAGCAATTCTTTGTGAAGACTTAAAGCAATTTGAGAAGACAGTCGAGGAATCGGTGACGGTTTCGTTAACGGATTGCCAATTCGCGGCATTGGTGTCGTTTTGTTATAACGTAGGAACAAAAGCCTTTTGCAAGTCAACGTTGTTGAAGAAGCTTAATCAAGGGGATTATGAAGCTGTTCCTAGTGAATTACAGAAATGGAATAAGATAGGGGGTAAGCCTTTTGTGGGATTATCCAACCGTCGAGCCGCAGAAGCCGGTTTGTGGGCAAAGGGGTCTTACATTGCTTCGAACTATCACAGGGTAGAAACACGTGAGGCAAGAGGACTTTTAAAGGTAGAAGCCCTTGCCCCGATTATAGGGTCTTGTTCAGGATTTGGAGGATTTTTAGTAGGCAATGGACCGATTCAGTGGGCGTTAGCAGGGATTATGGTTTTAGCGGCGTGTACAGGACTGGTGATTGTTGCCAAGCGATTTAAGGAACAGCGCTTATGATTTTTTGGTTCAAAAGAAATCTGTCTGTTTTGTTAGCGGCTTTAGCCGTTTTTTTTATGGCATTAGCCAAGGCTTTTCACCTTGGCAAGAAGAGTGAACGGCAAAAGCAAAAAGAGCATGCTTTAAAGACGGCAAGGACCCGTTTTGAGGTAGAAAATGAAGTTAATCAAAAAACTGATGCTGGTGTGCGTTCTGCTTTGTCTCGTTGGGTGCGGGGCAAATAGGACAGTTTCTTGTGT
>NZ_JAQITC010000015.1 GCF_028618525.1 Bartonella sp. AU55XJBT
CATGCATTTACGAGCGATTTATCAGGCAACGCGGGTAAATTAGGGATAGGTTTGAGCAGTTTTATGAGTGAGAAGTTGAAGCTATATGGTGAGGCTCATTATGTTAAAGGGCGTAAAACAAAACAATCTCTTCAAGGCATTTTAGGGATACGCTATAGTTTCTAATTATAGGGAGTTTTTTAATTGATCTCAGTAAGGTGAGGGAATTTTAAAACCTAGATCTGAAGTGTCTAGTCTGTCTTCTTTTTTAAGAAGAAGGTTTTCATAAAAGGTATTTATTTTTACGTGTTGTTTTTTCTTATAATTGTTATTGCTTAAATGATAATTTTGATGGGAAGTATTTAGGAATACAATAAGAAGTTCAACATTTACTGAGAGCTCGGTGTGCATCTTATGATGGGGGCAATTAATAGGTGTATCTATTTTATTGAAGTCTTTTTTTACACTCCATCCCACGTTTTTGAGAATTTGCATAGATTTTTGCAAAGTCACTTGGCAAAGGGCTGCCTGCTCGCTATAGAAACAGTTAGAGAATATTATCAATGAAATAAAGGTGAGTAAATGGCTTTAGAGCGTACTTTTTCGATGATTAAACCAGATGCAACGCGTCGTAATTTGACAGGTGCAATTACCAAAATGCTTGAGGATGCGGGCTTGCGTGTTATTGCCTCTAAACGTGTGTGGATGAGCAAGCGTGAGGCTGAAAATTTTTATGCTGTTCATAAAGAACGCCCTTTTTTTAGCGAATTGGTTGAATTTATGTCTTCTGGTCCAACAATTGTACAGGTTTTGGAAGGAGAAAATGCAATAGCTAAAAACCGTGAAGTGATGGGGGCTACAAATCCTAATGATGCAGAAGAAGGGACAATTCGTAAGGTTCACGCTTTGTCGATTGGTGAAAATTCTGTCCATGGATCTGATAGTGCTGAAACGGCAAAAACAGAAATTGCTTTTTGGTTTTCTGAGATAGAAATTGTTGGTTAATAAAAGCGTAAATCAGAAGCAAAAGCCCAGAACACCATGTTTTGGGTTTTTGCTTACGAGATTATAGATCTCTTTGACAGATATGGGGATTCATCGTTTTTTTCGCTTTTAATATTGCAACTGTTTTTGCGGGGAGATAAAGCCTATTAATTCTTTTCTTGAATGTTTTTTATCTGGACACCAACTTTGTTTGTGATGGACAACAGAAATATTTTAATTGATTGATCATCAATAGATTTAAAATAAGTAGATTTACGGGTATCTCTTCTTGTTTAAGGTGCATAAAGATAGATTATCATTATAAATCAAGAGACAATTTCATGAGATGACATGTTTTAAACCGGCACGAAAATAATCCCATCCTGTCCACAATGTAAGGAGGGCAGCAATCCACAGCATAGTAATGCCAAACTCTACTGTGTAAGGGAAAATTTTATTACCAGCTGGTCCTGCTAAAAGAAATACGATAGCGATCATCTGTACAAAAGTTTTCCATTTTGCGAGACGAGAGACCGGAACGCTCACTTTTAATTCAGCCAAATATTCACGTAATCCCGATACAAGAATTTCTCGGCAAAGAATGATAATGGCTGCCCACAATGTCCATCCAGCGATGGTACTGTCTGCGGCAAGCAAGAGTAAACAAGCAGAGACAAGAAGTTTATCGGCAATTGGATCTAACATGCGACCAATATTGGATGTTTGTTCCCAAATACGGGCAAGATAACCATCAAGAAAGTCAGTAATAGATGCAATGACAAAAATGGAAACGGCAATCCAGCGTGCGATATCACTTGATTGTAGGCGTCCTTCTACAAAAAAGCATGCAACAACCATTGGAACTGCAACAATTCGTGCATAAGTCAAAATATTTGGAAAAGAAAAAGTATGATTTTTCATAGAGCCATTTTAAATTTTTGTGAAAGAGAACATATTCCCCGAAAGTAACAAGGCTAAAGTGATGAAACAAGCCTATTTTTCATTAAAATGGTTATGAATTTTTTGTGCGATTGCAAGAGAGATTCCCGTAACTTTTTTCAAGTCTTCAAGTGAGGCATCAGCAACAGCCTTGGCACTTCCAAAATGATGAAGCAATGCACGTTTTCTTGATGGACCGATATTTTCGATTTCATCAAGTGGATTTTTAAATGTTGTTTTTTTTCGTTTTATTCTATGCGTTCCAATGGCAAAACGGTGTGCTTCATCACGCAGACGTTGCAAAAAATAGAGGATAGGATCACGGGGGGGAAGTGTAAAAGGAGGGACACCTTTTATAAAAAAACGTTCACGTCCTGCATGACGGTCAACACCTTTGGCAATTCCAACAACGGTGATCAGGTTATTCAATTGTAATTCAGCAAGTATTGTATGCACACTGTTGATTTGTCCTTCACCACCATCGATTAAGATAAAATCAGGCCAAACGGGAAAAAGATCATTCTCTTGATCTTTTATATCATGACTTTTATTGGGCAGATTATGCTCTTTGATAAGGCGTGAAAATCTTCGTTTAATGACTTCTTTCATCATGCCAAAATCATCGCCAGGCGTGATATCTGTTGAGCGAATATTGAATTTACGATATTGATTTTTAACAAATCCCATTTGACCAGCAACAATCATAGCCCCTACAGAATTTGTTCCCATAATGTGAGAATTGTCATAGACTTCTATACGGCGTGGAGGAAAAGGCAGTTGGAATGTTTCAGCAAGCCCCTGAAGTAATTTTGTATGGGTAGCTGTTTCAGCAAGCTTATGTTCTAGCGCTTCATGAGCATTGAGATAGGCATGATTAACAAGTGTTTTTCGTTCACCTTGCTTGGGTAAAGAGAGAGACACTTTGTGATTTGCTTTGAGGCTCAATGCTTCTGTAAGAAGTGTTTTTTCTTCAATTTCTTCGGATAAAAGGATGCTTTTTGGAAGGGGTTTGTCATCGTAAAATTGGGCAAGAAAACTTGCTAAAATTTCAGTACGGGAAAAAGAGGGGTCTGCTTTAGGAAAATAGGCACGGTTTCCCCAATTTTGCCCCATGCGAAAAAAGAACACTTGAATACAAGTCATTCCTTCCTTTTGAGCAATTGCAAAGACATCCGCTTCTTTTATCGTTTGAGGATTAATACCTTGATGACTTTGTATGTGAGAAAGGGCTGATAAGCGGTCACGATAGGAAGCGGCTTGTTCAAAATCAAGATTTTCTGCGGCTTTATGCATAGCTTGAACCATATCATTTTTAACAGATTGATCTTTTCCCGAAAGAAACGCTTTTGCGTCTCTCACCAGTTCTTTATAATCATTATCACTAATTTCATAAGTACAAGGTGCAGAACATCGCTTAATTTGATAAAGCAAACAGGGGCGCGTACGGTTTTCAAAAATCGCATCGGTACAGGTTCGTAATAAAAAAGCGCGTTGTAAAACATGAAGTGTTTGTGTCACCGCACCAGCAGAAGCAAAAGGCCCAAAATAATGAGCTTTTTGTGTTCGAGCACCACGATGTTTGTAAAGTGCAGGGGCTCGATGATCATTTGTAATCATGATATAAGGGAAGCTTTTATCATCACGGAGTAATACATTAAAATGTGGATGTAATCTTTTGATGAGATTTGCTTCTAAAAGGAGTGCTTCTGTTTCTGTATGGGTAACGATAAATTCCATATGATATGTTGCACGAATCATACGGGTAATACGATTATTGTGTCCTTTTTCACGTGCATAGTTTGAAACACGTTTTTTAAGATTACGAGCTTTGCCAACGTAGAGAATATCACCATTTTCACCAATCATTCTGTAAACTCCTGGCTTATGGGGAAGGTGTTTAACAAATTCTTGTATGAATTTAACACCTTGGAATTGATTTTTCTCATTGCTTTGATCGGCATTGTTCCATGTAAGGTTAGAGAGAAAAGAAAGCTTTTCTCTTTCATTTTGCGGATAATTTGTATTATTTTTTAGGATCATTTCGTTTATCAAGAAATGCTTTTTGTTTAACGTATGAAATATTCTTTTTTATTAAATAACGATTATCTATGTCTTTAATAATTTTTGTCCATCAATAACATATTATAGCATAAGAGTGTGATTTTAGAGTGCTTTTCTTTCATAAAAAATATGGGAGTTGTTTATTTAAGACAGTTTTATGAATACGCTCAATTGATTCATTAAAAATGATTGGAGTAAGAAATCCATGATGATAAGAGGATAGACTTTCTAAAAGAAAAAATAATTACAATAATATATTGATTTATAAAGAAAATTCATCATTGTTGACATTAAAATAAATTCCTGAAGAGCGTAAGATTTTTTCACTTCAAACCGATATCTTTTGCACGTTACAAGCGGGGGAGAGCCGCGTGGAGCGAAACTATACAACAAAGAACTAAACATCCCTTTTATGAGGCGTAAGAATGGTGGTGCTCAATAGCTTTATTGTTCTATAATTCACGTAATCATTATAAGCTTATCATTATTACTTTATATGGTGATATTATCTAAAAAATAATAGAGGCTTACACCTTTGTATCTTACAAAAGGGTATTTTTTAGGGAAAACGTAAGAGCAAAGTCTAATTTAGATGTTCTTTTTGAAGCCATTTGTACGTTATTTGAGCATTTTCATCTTGTCCAAGACGGTTTATAAGAAAGGGACTGAGCTTTTTAATTTCGTTTTCCAAAAGATAGGGAGGGTTGATAATAATCATTCCACTCCCATTCATTATCGGTGGACTTGAATTTTTTCGGATACGCATTTCAAGCTGTAAAATTTTAGGAATTCCTGTTTTATAAAGCGCATCAAGAAAACTTTCAATTTCTTTGTCATGTTTAACAGGGTACCATAAAGCATAGATCCCTCCAGAAAAACGGCGATAGGCTTTCATTAATCCCCCAATAAGGCGGGAAAATTCTCCAGTTTTTTCAAAGGGAGGGTCAACAAGGATAAACCCGCGTTTTTCTTTTGGTGGTAAATGAGCATTTAAGGAAAGCCAACCATCCAAATGCAGAACTTTTGTTTGATAATCGCCAGCAAAGTTTTTTGCTAAACTATGATAATCTTCATTGTGCAATTCTATTGCGGTGAGGCGATCTTGTTTCCGTAATAATTGACGAATAAGAACAGGAGATCCAGGATAAAATACAATTTCTTCTTCTCCTTTATTGAGGGCATCAATGATATCACACCATGGATAAAGGAGTGCTCTTAAATCTTCTGGGATCGGCGTTGAAAAAATTCGTTGCACACCTTCGCGCCATTCTCCTGTTTTACAGGCTTCTAAAGAAGAGAGGTCATAAATACCAATACCAGCATGCGTGTCTATAACGCGAAAAGCTTTTTCTTTGCGTTTGAGATACTCTACAATACGCATGACAATAATGTGTTTAAAAACATCAGCAAAATTGCCAGCATGGTAAATATGCCGATAATTCATGGGAAAAACTCTATCATATGGATAACTGTATCAGGTTATTAGCATAGAATAATAGAATTGATATCCATAAAAATTTTCTTGTATCAATCAAATAAGACCCTCATCAAAAATGATACACATAAAATATGAATGTCACGGGAGTACTCATTTCATTAAGATTTTAAATCTTTTATATGAAAGTTGGATAAGAAGAAGGCAAACATTTCAATGGAAGCTCTTTACTGAATAAAGATGAAAGCGAGCATCGTTATATCCTTTATATTGCGACTTATTTTCTAGGTTATCGACACTTAAGCTGGTCTAGAAGAGTATTAAAGAGTTTTGATCTCTCTACGCTAACCTTGCTTGTAATGTGCAAATGAGTGATTCTTATAAATTAATGTATTTGACGCATTAATAAAACATATTCTCAGATATGATCACGCGTACAAATGCTGTTTCATACACATTTGAGTGAGTCTACTACGGTATTACACTTAATATTTTAGAAAAATATGAGGTTGCATCTTTTAAAAATTTGACTGATTAATTGATGACGATCATTCTTCTTTTATTAAAAAGCGTGTGATTGCTTTTAAGTTGAGAAAAAAATATATAAATAGGATACAATATTTGATACATTCTTCAGAGGAAGCATGAATAAGTGAGATAAAAGGCATAGAGTAGAAGAGTAATGGGTAATATTTTTTCACCAACACATTTAATTATAATTTTATTGCTTGTTTTTGTGCTTTTCGGGCGCGGTAAAATTTCTGAATTAATGGGCGATGTTGCTAAGGGAATTAAAGCCTTTAAAAAGAATATGAAGGAAGAAGAGGGAGGCATTGAGGATAACGTTGAAATGGCTGCTTCTTCCCAAATAATTGATGGAGAATCTCAACCATCTCAGCCGTTATCGGTAAAACATGTAGCAACACGCAGAAAGGCTTCCTCTTACTCTAAAGGGGGCAAGGTGTCTGCTGTTAAGAAACAACGTGTCAAATAACAAACGTATTAAATAACAAAAACGTCATCATCATTGTGCGTTATTTTTTTATGAGGAAGTCGAGTATAAGCGATGTTTGGGATTGATGGACCAGAGCTTGTCGTGATCTTACTTGTTCTCATCATTGTCGTTGGTCCGAAAGATTTACCTAAAATACTCAAGACAATCGCGCAGGTAAGAGCTTATATACATTCAACAGCAAATGAACTTCGTCATCAGTTTGATGATGTAATAAAACAAATTGAGCGCGATGATTTGCAAAAAACATGTTCGGATATGAACGATTCAAGGGAGAAGTTAGCAGAAACTTTTGATTCCATTCAAAATACATTAGAGGGTATTCACGATAATTTGGATGTTAAGGTCACTTACCATAAATCAGAAAAAGATAAAGAACTTTTGGCATGTGATCAAAAGGCAATCAAGAAAGATAGGACAGTCTCTCGAGCTTCTCATCATTCCGAAAGTATTTCTATTGCTTCTAAAGATAAAAAAGATGAAGTTAATGCCAATATGGCACCACTTTTAGAACATTTAATTGAACTTCGTCAGCGAATTATTTCGGTTTTGGTTGTATTTATGATCGCTTTTACGATGTGTTTTCTTGTTAAAGATTATATCTTGAATTTTTTGCTATGGCCGTATCAATGGGCAATGAAAATAGCAGGAGGGTATCCTGAGAATATTCGTTTGCAATCAACGCAGGTATGGGAAACTTTTTTAACAAAGATGAAACTTGCTGCTTTTGGAGGAATCGTTTTATCTTTTCCCTATACGGCTTTTCAGTTCTATAGTTTCATTGCTCCAGGGCTTTATAAAAATGAGCGCAGGGCTTTTTTGCCCTTTCTCATTGGTAGCCCTATTTTATTTTGTATTGGAGGAGCGTTTGTTTATGCTCTATTGGCACCCATAATACTATGGTTTAGCCTTTCTCAACAATTTCTTCCAGATGCTCAATTAAAGATAGAGTTTATAGTGCGTATTTCTGATTATTTGGGCTTTATGACGTCGTTTATCCTCATTTTTGGTTTGATCTTTCAATTGCCTCTGGTCATTAGTCTTTTAACAAAAGTTGGACTTTTAACGTCTCATGATTTGGTGTCTAAACGAAAATGGGCTATTCTGCTCTCTTTTATCATTGCGGCAATGATAACGCCGTCGGATTTTTTTACGATGTTTGCAGTAGCTTTACCAACGATAGCGCTTTATGAGATCTCAATTTTAATGGCTTACGGTATAGAAAAGAGAAGAAAATCCGCTTAAGAAAAGTGTATAATCTTATGCGATGAGAAATGAATAAAAACAATATAATAAAAACGATATAAATGAGGAATTTTAATGCTTGATATTAAGTGGATTCGTGAAAATCCTGAAGAATTAGATAAAGCACTTGTAAGAAGAGGCCTTGAGCCACAAGCCGAAAGGTTAATACAACTTGATCTTGCACGCCGGTCACATGTTGCTAAGGTGCAATTGGCGCAGGAGCGTCGCAATGCGGTTTCAAAGGAAATAGGACAAGCTTTAGCTATCTCTGACGAGCAAATGGCTGAACGCCTTAGGGCTGAAGTTGAAGAGCTTAAAGTCTTTCTTTCTTCTGCCACAGCGGAAGAAAAACAGCTGACGGAAAGTCTTGAAAAAATTCTTTCAGCACTTCCCAATATTCCATTGGATGATGTTCCAGAAGGTAAAGATGAAAGTGATAATGTCGTCATTCGACATTTTGGGACACCTCCAACCTTTAATTTTACACCAAAGGAGCATTTTGATCTTGGTCAAGATCTCAAGCAGATGAATTTTGAGCGAGCTAGTCGTTTATCTGGAACACGTTTTACAGTGCTTTCAGGGGCGTTAGCGCGGCTAGAACGAGCATTGGGACAATTTATGCTTGATGTGCATGTTAATGATCATGGTTATACAGAAGTTTCTGTGCCTCTTCTTGTTCGTGATGAGATTGTTTACGGAGCAGCCCAATTGCCGAAGTTTGCTGAAGATCTCTTTCAAACAACAGATGGTCGGTGGCTTATTTCTACAGCAGAAGTACCTTTAACCAATTTGGTCAACGATGAAATTCTTGAAATATCAGATTTGCCACTGCGATTTTCTTCTTTATCTCCTTGTTTTCGTTCAGAAGCGGGAGCGGCTGGGCGTGATACACGCGGTATGTTGCGTCAGCACCAGTTTTGGAAAGTAGAAATGGTTTCGATTACCAGTGAAGAGCAGTCTCTCATTGAATTGGAACGGATGACGGAATGTGCAGAAGATATCTTAAAACGACTCGGTTTGCCTTTTCGCACAGTAGTTCTTTCTACGGGGGATATGGGGTTTGCAGCACGGAAAACTTATGACATTGAGGTTTGGCTTCCTGGCCAAGAATGTTATCGTGAAATTTCTAGTTGTTCGGTTTGTGGGGACTTTCAAGGTCGTCGTATGAACGCTCGCTATCGTAAAGAAGGCGATAAAAAATTGCATTTTGTTCATAGCCTTAATGGTTCTGGTACGGCTGTTGGCCGTTGTCTTATTGCTGTGCTTGAAAATTATCAACAGGCTGATGGGTCAATTATTGTTCCAGATGTTTTACAACCCTATATGGGAGGCATGCGTTGTATTACTGCTTAATTTGGGGAAAGGAGAAGCAATATGCGTTTATTGCAAAGAGGGAATGCTATGCAAACGCAAGAGGTTTTGCCATTTTAAAAGAAAGCGGTTTGTAGGGACAATAAAGGTGCATCTCCATTAGAGAGTGAATGATACTATGGAGCAAAAGGGTATTTTGCAATTTCGTGAGGAGTTGGCTGCTCTTGTACTGAAAATGCGTAGCAAAGGCATTGATGACGTGCGCTTTTTTTCGGCATTAGAGAAAATTCCACGTCAACAATTTGTTTCTGCTCCGTGGTTTAATAGTGCTTATGATAATAAAGTTATTCCCCTTGAGTGTGGGGAATATATGGAACGTTTGGAAGAACAACTCTTAATTCTTTCGGCACTATCATTGAAAAAAAAGCATCGTGTCTTAGAAATTGGTACAGGCTCTGGCTTTTGTACTGCTCTTATGGCATGTTTGAGTGACCGTGTGACGACGGTTGATCGTTATAAAACGCTTGTTGATTTGGCACGCCAAAAATTTCAAAGTTTGGGTATTGAAAATATTATTATACGGCAGAGTGATGGAAGTCATAGTGTGATAGGTTTGGGATCATTTGATCGCATTCTTATTTGGCCATCACGTTCTGATGAACCCAAGGAATTTTTAGAACTTTTAGCTGAAAACGGAATTCTCATTCAGGCGATAGGACCTGATGAAGGGGTACAAACGGTGACGCGCTATACAAAAATTGGCAGTCGATTTGAGTGTTTAGAACTGTTTCAAGTACGTTATCAACCTTTTATTAAAGGTATTGCGGAGAGACTTTAATTTTTAAAGTTTAAGAAATAGCGCAAATTATTTCGCTTTTTTATTTTCAGTTAAATTCATTTTGATCTTAATTAAAGATATTTATGAATAAAGCATCACATTTTAACCCTTCGGTAATTTAAAAAAGCTTTAATGGAGTAAATTGAGTATTGATGAGTGAGCAAAACGATGTGTTTAAAAGCTTTGGATAATATTTTCCGGAATAATTTTCAGAGAGTAACTTTTTTAGCGGTGGTAACTATTGTTGCTGGTTGTAGTTCTGGTTCACAACGTTTTTCCAATATTGTCTCTCATCATAGGGGATTACATCAATCAAATATAGCGAACTCTATGTCTACAGATCCGGGAATGCTATCGTACGGTGGGGAAATGATACAGAGCACTGAATTGCCCCCTGTAGAACCAAGTGATGATTCGTGGATCGATGATAATTCTCCACAGCAAGGTAGAGAAGCTCCTTCTGATGATCGCGTTATGGGAGCTCCTCCACGTAATCTTGGAAAACTTTCCCGTTCACAAATGGATAGCTCTCCTATTTTTCGGCAGAACTCTTATATTGTCCAGAGTGGAGATACACTACTCAGTATTGCACGACAAGTAGGGGTTAGTGTTGAGGCATTAAAATCAGTAAATGGCATAAACAGCAATTCCATTTATATTGGTCAGGTTCTTGTGCTTCCAAGCAGACGTGTATTAGCAACTTCAAAAGCGCCAAGTTATAACGATTGGGCAACGTCAAAAGTAGAATCTTCATTCCAATCTCAAATGACATCTTCTACAAAGCATAAGAAGGCTTCACCTATATATAAAGCTCCTGTAACAACGCCACCTTCTACACAGGTGAACAGATCAAATTCTGAAAAAAATTCTTCTAAACAGATGCAGCAATTGAATCATGAATCTGATTTATCAAGTACCGTTACGCGTACAGATAATATTAAGACGCCGCAAGCCACGGGAATTTCCAAAATGCGTTGGCCAGTAAGAGGGCGTTTATTAAGCCAATTTGGTCAAAAAAAAGGAACCATAATGAATCGAGGAATAGACATTGCTGTACCTGAAGGATCATCGGTAAAGGCGGCGGAAAATGGTGTCGTTATTTACGCGGGAGATGGATTAAAAGAGCTGGGTAATGTTGTTATGATTCGACATGAAAATAATATTATCACTATTTATGGGTGTAATAGTCAGCTTGTTGTTAACAAAGGCCAAAGGATAAGACGCGGTGATGAGATTGCGAAGTCGGGTGTTTCAGGAAATGTTAAAACGCCACGTGTTTATTTTGAGATGCGTAAAAATTCGTTACCGGTTGATCCTCTTAAATATTTAGAAAACTAATGGATTGATGACATTAAATTTGAATAATCTTATAATTTATAGAAATTTCATGAAAACAATTTATTTTCTTAAATCAATAGCACTCATCAGAATGTTTTAAATCTTCTAAAGCTTCTGCTTTCGGTGCTAGTTCTGCAATAACATGATTTTTCTGCTCTATTTGCCTTTGTAGAAGATTCAAGACACTAAGCAATGCTTGTGGAGTCAAATAATCAATCTGTGATGTTACTTCTTTTTTAAAAACCGATCTCATTTGATGAAGTATTGATGTGTTTCATGGACTTTACCATGATGTTCGATCATCGAAAGGTATTGGCCCATGTCTAACGTCATGTGGTAGCAAAAAGTCATTAGTATAGAAAAGCAGTTTGTTTGGGGCATTAGAGATTATCATCTTTGTGTTTATGAAGGTATAGGACAAAGAGCATCACACGATTTGTCAGCACCCAGCATTCGCAATATGCTTGCATTTGAAGAGCTTGAGAACAGATATTTAACTTCTTATCATAACGAATTTTTATCTTTATGTTCATTTCACAGGTGTGATGGGCAAGAAAATTGTTTTGATGAATTCAAAGGGTTTGAAATGAGAGTGTTTTGTGGTATTGAGCTCTATCATTCGACATTAAAAAATAATGAATTATCTCTTTAAATTAATGTTTTTCCATTAGAAAAATTGTTTTATCTCATTTATTGAGTGAGAGAACAGGCTTCTAGTGTAGGATTATAAGAGAAAAAAATAAATCTGTTTTTTAAAGATTTTTCTTATTGTATTCTGTCTCTTCAGGATTTATTGCATTTTTATAAAGCTGAGATTACATGATCGTGTCTTCACTTTTTATGATAAATTCTTTAGGAATTTTTTCTGAAGCGGAGTTTTATTTTAAGAGAGTGGGAATTATCTGAAGTTTAACTATAGGAGATAAAAATGTTTATTACGAACGCTTATGCTCAAGTTGCAGGCGATGTTTCCAGTGGAATTTCATTTGTTAACGCTGTCCCATTCATTTTAATTTTTGCAATTATGTATTTTTTTATCATTCGTCCACAGCGCGCCCAAATGAAAAAACGGCAAGAGATGCTTAATGCAGTACGTCGTGGTGATACAGTTATAACAGGTGGTGGTATTATCGGCAAGGTTACGAAGGTTCACGACGAGAGTGGTGAACTAGAGGTTGAAATTGGTGAGAATATGAATATTCGTGTTGTTCGTTCAACATTAGCGGATGTCCGTGTTAAAGGTGCGCCGGTTGCAGAAAAAAAATCAAAACTGAATGCCAAAACAAAAACATCACAAAAGTCTAAGTCTAAAAAGACTGTGAGAGAAAATGTGAGTATCTCTAAAGAGGAAAAAACTGTATCAAAAGAAAATAAGAAAAATGCATCTTAAAGTGTAAGTGCAATTTATACCATTTTTGAAAGCATTTTTATAAAAAATATCGAAATATAAAGACAATTTCATTAAAAGGAATGATTTTTATAGTCACGGCAAGAAATGGTGTCTTTGTTTTCTGTAGGTGATTAAAATGGTTGCTTTATTTATGGGATATTACGGCAAATTTTCCTGTTTTTTTAAACAATGCCCTTATTTCCATAAAGAGAAGTCTCTTATCTTTGTGTTAACTAATCAAAAAAATTTTTAAAAGGTAGATGAGTGTAGCATATAATCGCAGTTTATTGCTAACTTTCCATATATTTGTTGTATGATCCGATCAAAATTTTATAGTAAAATCTCTACCTCAATATTCTAAAGGGCTATGGTTAACATATCACTATTTGTATTGCCGTTAACTTTTATGGTGAGAAGTAAAAGACAAGTGGATTTTCAAAAATAAAAGGTGCTTATTTATGTCCGATGCCATTCAAATTCGTGAAGCACATTTTCCAAGTCGTGCACCTATTGATGCTTATGGAAATGGTGGATTTCGTTTTGCTGATATGTCACATAGAGGTTCTATTATTTGTGTTCCGTCAGGAATTTATGGCATTGATATGGCAGGACCTCTTCCCACTCAAGGGGATCTATCTCGTGTTTTAGAAGAAGCAAATGAGATTGAAGTTTTATTAATAGGGACTGGAGCTGAATTATTACGATTACCTGAAGAGTTACGAGGCCTTTTATGGGAAAAGCGTATTTCATCAGATACAATGAGTACGGGAGCGGCGGTGCGTACATTTAATGTTTTATTGGCTGAAGATCGCGCTGTTGCGGCGTTATTATTTGCGGTAAAATGAAGTATTGTTTAATAAAATAAATGCTCTTGTCTAGCATAGAAGACAAAGGTGATTATTTTTCTATACCGTAAAATACCGTCGTCGTTTAAGATGGCAATATAAGGAACAAAAAATATACATAACTTAATATACAAGAGCAAGTATTCAGAGCAGGCCTAGCTTATAGGGACTAGTATATCACATAAGTGATAAGCCTCTGGCATTTGAGGCGATTTATAAGAGGGATTTTTTTAAAACATCTACACAACCGTTCTGTATGTCACGTGAAAGGGAATAGGTTTGAAATGAGAAAATCATATGGTCTTAGGATTTCTAATTCAACAGACAAAACGATAAATTATCATTATCAACTAATTCATTATGAGCAATAGGAACCTATCAAAAACAATTGGATTTTTGCCAGACTGGTGTGGAGAGAAATCTTTGTTTCTTAAAAAAGAGAAGAGGTCATCATTTGATGAAGTTTTTATAATCAGTGCATTTTCTATAAAAGTATATTGTCATCTATTCAGTTAAAAAGTGTTTTGCGTTGTTTGTTTTCATAAGTTTCATTACGCATGTTATGGTTCATTTTTAACTGTTTTTATAACAAATGAAAGTTTCAACTTATAAGATAAATTTTATCAAAAAAATGATTGATTTAATTTTTAATTTTAAAAAATTTTCTTTCAGAAAAGAAAAGTGACTAGAAAAGAAACCTTCATTCATCATACATGAAGAGATACATTGAAAAAATCTTATTCTCTGAGCTGTATTTCCTTATCTCTCATTTTTTAATATAAATAATTTTTAATATGAATAAAAAGAGAATATTAATTGAATGGCTAAAAAAGGGACGTTAATAGGTTCATAGAATGATAGGTTCTCTTCCTTATTGTCTTGATATTTTACGTACCATAGATCGTGATCGCTATATATCGGTTTTATTTGCACCTAAAAAAAAGCGCAAAGCATTGGCTGCTCTCTACGCATTTAATGCTGAGATTTCTCGTATTCGTGAAAGTGTTCATGATCCACTCATCGGAGAAATACGATTGCGCTGGTGGTATGATTCTATAGCGCATGGTGAAATGCAAATGAGTAGAAGTAATCCGATTTTAAGTGATTTATTGACAGCAATGACTCTTTTTAATTTACCTAAGACGGCTTTTTTACGTTATTGTGATGCACAAATTTTAGATCTTTATCACACCCCACTAGAAACGCTTCATGATCTTGAGCATTATTGTCGTGAGACAGCAAGCATAATTTTACAGCTTTCTTGTCAGATATTAGATCCTGATACTGCACAAGATTTTACAGATATCTATGAACAAGGAGGGATGGCTCAAGGATTAAGCGGTGTACTGCGTCTTCTATCCTTCATGCAATCCCACTATCACTATTATTTACCTACTGATATGCTGAAGGCTATAGGGGTGAATAGAAAGGATTTAGATTCTCATCGTCTCAGTGATCAACAAAAGGACTGTATTGTTGAAGCTATGGTTGCATTATCACGTGATCATTATAGCAAATTCTACATGTCTTCTCGTGCTATACCTAGAGCTCTTAAACCAGCTTTTCTTCCACTGGTCATTATACCGGCTTCTCTTCAAAAGGCTCTACAGCTGGGAGCTGCTATTTTTCAAGAAAGTGCAACTTTGCCATTGATACATCGCTATTGGTTGATAACAAGAGCAGCAATAAGCGGTAATTTTCCAAAGATATTGTAAAAGAATATGACGACGTTAGAGTTAAGCTGATTTTTTTCATGTTGAAGATAAAAAGAGGTGCTGTAATACCAAACCATTTCCTTGTTATAAAAAACGTTGATATAGTTCTTTCTATGAACGCAAAAGAATAAGAAGCTTTATGATCTTTAAAATACGCCGTATCTCCTCATCAATAAACTGTTTTATTCAGTGTATTGAATAGGTGAGAAGCCAAAAAGGCAAAATACGAGATACAGCTCAATATATTGATTTATTTGATCAAGAATTTTAATATTGAGTACTCTGAAGGTATTGGTCGCGTCTTATGTGCAAATGAAAGATCATTTTTATTTTATTATGAGAAAAGTGATCTTAACTTCCTATTAAGCCTGTAAAAAACGCTCATTTTTGATAAGTTAAAATGATGAAGCCATAATTGATGACTGTTATGCTATATAAAAATCTTGATTTATCACGAGAGTTCGTTTTTTTTCTCATATTGAATGAGAGCCTTAAGGAAAAGAAGACTTCTTTATTTTAGATCATGTTTCGCATGAATTTTAAAAGAGTTTTTTTCATATCATAAATTGGGCGTGTCAATAAAAATCATTTAAGGAAGAAGCATGACATTTACAGCTGAATTAGCGATAGCCCTTAAAGCTTTTAAATAGATAATATTGCTTACCGCGTTGAAAAAAAACGGCTCCCCATATCCATCACCTATTTTCTCGCAAGTCTATAAATGCACTGACTTGCGAGGGCTTTAATTGTAATGCTGTTCTTAACCCTTTTTATTGGAGAGTATTAAAGATCTGATTATAATTTTTGCTATTAATTTCCAAAGGATGTTCTTGATTGGCAATTTGCAGCATTTCTAGCTTGAGATTTTCTCTTATCATCATATCTATATTGGCACGAACCTTAGGTGGAAGAGTATGAGGCGTGATGTCTTTAGGCATCGTTACAGACTTTATTTGATAAACGATACGGTTTGTTGCAACCGGACCTTTGATGATGCCATAATGACCTTGGGGACCAGAAAATAATGTTTTAATTCCTTCAACACCAAGGATTTCAGAGGGATCTTGACGCCGGAGGAGGGGCGTTGTTTGTTTTGTAAGACCAAGTGTTTGAGCAAGGGCAACAAAACTTTTTCCTTCCATAAGCTGTTTGAGAGCATTTTGAGCTTTTTCATCAAGAAGGCGTTGGATCTCTTCATTTTTCCATTGAGAAAGGACATCTATCTTAGCTTCTTCTAGTGTTTTATCGCGGGCAGGAATAATTTTATCGACCTTATACCAGAGATATCCACCATTTTGAAAAGAGAGAGGATCAAGATCGACGCCTTCATTTGATTGATAGATGGCATTTAGTAAAGTATCTTTTTGAGGCAAATCCGTGAGGATGGTACCTTCAAGCGTTTTGCCCGTTTTATCAAGGGTAATTGTGCGCAGAGTTAATGTGTACTGGTCCGCAAGCTCTTTAAAAGAAGCGCCTTCAAAACGAGCATTTTCAATGGATACATAATTGTTACGGATCTCATCAGCAGCACGATTTTTAGCAAGTGTTTGACGAATATTTTCTTCTACATTTTCAAAAGGAAGTGAGCTTGCAGGTTCAATATGTGTGACGCGAAGGAGAACAGGTCCCTGTAAGTCATTTATTACAGAACTGACTTGCCCTTGTTTGAGTTCAAAAACTTCAGATGCAAGATGATTGGGAAGTTCATTTTCTGCAAGAGGCCCTTTTTGTATATCATTAAGAGTCTTTTTTTCAGTTTTTACCAGTTCATCAAAACTCAATCCATCGGTTATTTTTTTTGCTGCCTTATCGGCTTCTTCGCGTGTGGGGAATCGCAGTTCTTCGAATGTACGCTTTTCAGGCGTTACAAAATGTGAAGCATTTTGGGTATAATAGGCTTTTGCCTCATCTGTTGAGATATCTTTAGGTTTTACGAAATCATTAAGTTCCATAGATAGCAAAGAGACAGTACGGTATTCCGGAGTGCGAAATTCACTCTGATGTGTTTCAAACCATTTTTGTAGTGTTTCGTGATCAGGATCAGCAATTGTTTGCTTTCCTTTTAGATCAATAATGAGATAATCAGCATTCCGCATTTCTCCTTGATAAAGAGCAAGTGCTTTATAAAAGAGATCGGGTGCTTTCATGTCAGAGAGTAAAGCTGCAATAAGTTGGTTACGCTTTTCTTGTTTGGTATAATAATTAAGAAAAGCACTTTCACTGATACGTAAATGCTGAAGATAGTTATAAAATAAATTTTTATCAAATGTACCATTTATCTGAAACATCTTATCAGAACCAATCGTATGGGCGATCGTATCTTTTGAAAGACTTATTTTCATTTTACGGACTTGTTCATCAAGCAGTACATTTTGTTGCAATTGATTAAACACAAAAGCAGGAATTTGGTATTGCTGCATTTCATTTGGTGTAAACATTCGTCCAAGATGAGCCGCCTGCGCTAAACGTGCGCTTTGATCGGCAAGTGCAAGACGATAATCATCGATCGTTACGATGGACTTTCCAGAAGTAATAAGATCTCTTTCGCTTTTTGTGTGTAACCGTGGTATTCCCCATAAAAGAATGAAGCATAAGAGTAAAATAGAAAGGAAAACTCTGAAAATCCAAGAATTTGTAGCACTTCTTATGACGTCAAGCATTGTTCAATCCCATTTTAACATAAATTATTACCAAAGCAGTAATCGAATTTGCAATAAAGAGACGAAAGATGCAAGCTTTTAAAGACTTGCTTTCGTTTTATAATTTGATACTACAGATAAACAAAGTGTTATAAGAGCTCTTGAGGTAAAAATATGTCTCCAAATATTCGGCCTTTTCTTGCTGGAAATTGGAAAATGAATGGAACGAGAGAATCGCTTGGAGAGTTACGTGCTATTGCTATAGGCGTTAGCTCTGATCTCAGTCATCTATTTGAAGCGCTCATTTGTCTTCCAGCAACGCTTTTATCGCGCGCTTCTGATGTGCTTGATACGCTGGATAGCGCAAATCTCCTTTTAGGAGGACAAAATTGTCACTTTAATGATCATGGTCCCTATACGGGAGATATTTCAGCTTTTATGCTTAAAGAAGCCGGAGCAAGTCACGTTATTCTTGGGCATTCAGAGCGTCGTACAGTGTATCAGGAAAATGATGCAATTGTCTGTGCCAAAGTGCAAGCAGCATGGCGCGCAGAACTTGTGGCGCTTGTGTGTATTGGGGAAACATTGGAGGAGCGCAACAATAATGAAGTCCTAAATGTCCTTGTGCGGCAGCTTGAAGGATCTTTACCAGATGATGCAACAGCAGACAATACCATTATCGCTTATGAACCTGTTTGGGCGATAGGTACTGGCAATACGGCAACTTCAGAAGATATTGCAAAAGTGCATCACTTCATTCGTAATAAGATGTATTCTCGCTTTGGTGATGAAGGAAATAAGATACGTTTGCTTTATGGTGGATCCGTACAGCCATCCAATGCCTTTGAGCTTTTAAGTATTCCTCATGTTAATGGGGCTTTGATTGGTGGAGCCAGCTTAAAAGCGATTGATTTTTTAACGATTTGCGATGTTTGTCGTAAATTATAGCAGAGAAATTTGAGTTCCCCCTTGGATTGTGTGTTATTTATGTGTAAAGAGCTTATGAAAGAGTTATTTGAAGAGCAGGGTTTATGCAAACAGTACTTATTGTTATTCACTTATTGATTGTAATTACTTTGGTTGGGGTGATCTTAATCCAACCTTCAGAAGGCGGTGGGCTCGGTGTGAGTAATAGCTCAGGGCTGATGAAAACCCGTGGATCTCGAAATCCTTTAACACGTTTAACCGCTATTTTAGCCTGTTGCTTTTTTGTTGTGTCCATTGGACTTACTGTTGTGGGAAGTATATCAAATTCGAGTTCTGATATTTTAAAGCGTATACCGGTTAATTCAGAGCAGAATTCTACCAATAAAGGTTCAGAATCAGTCCCATCATCAGATGATAAGTCTTCCCCTTCTATTCTTGAACAGTTAGGAGGTACTTCGGATTCTCCGCAGGAACAAAAGTCGCCTAAAAATCCCGAAGCGGAAAGCCCAGTTCCACCAGTTCTTGAAAAGACAGTTCCGGATAACAATAAAAAATAGTTTTTTAAAGAAAATATAGATTTTAAAAAAGGTGATTTTTTCACCTTTTTTATTTTAGATTTTATTTTAGAAGAAAAATTGTTTCTTTTTGCATTTTTTGCTGGAAAAATTATTATAAATTGCTTATCACCATAAGCCCATGGCACGTTATGTTTTTATTACTGGTGGTGTGGTTTCTTCCCTTGGAAAAGGCATCGCAGCAGCGGCGTTAGCAGCGTTATTACAGGCTCGTGGCTATCGTGTACGCCTTCGCAAACTTGATCCCTATTTAAATGTTGATCCAGGGACGATGTCGCCTTATCAACACGGTGAAGTATTTGTGACCGATGATGGTGCAGAAACGGATCTTGATCTTGGTCATTATGAGCGCTTTACGGGGCGTTCTGCAAATAGCCAAGATAATATTACAACAGGGCGTATTTATCGCAATATCATTGAACGAGAGCGGCGAGGTGATTATTTAGGGGCAACAGTTCAAGTTATTCCGCATGTTACAGATGAAATTAAGCGATTTATTATGACGGGAAATGAAGAATTTGATTTTGTTTTGTGTGAAATAGGTGGAACAGTTGGTGATATTGAAGCCATGCCTTTTCTAGAAGCGATTCGTCAGCTTGGTAATGAACTCTCCCGACAAAATGTCGTTTATGTCCATCTTACATTAATGCCTTATATTCCCTCGGCAGGTGAATTAAAAACGAAACCAACACAACATTCTGTCAAAGAATTGCAATCAATTGGTATTTCTCCTGATATTTTGCTTGTGCGTGCAGATCGGTCTATTCCAGAAACAGAGCGGTGCAAATTATCACTTTTTTGCAATGTTCGCGCCAAAGCGGTTATTCAGGCATTAGATATGCCAACAATTTATGATGTTCCCATGGCCTATCATAAAGAGGGTTTAGACTCTGAAGTTCTTTGCGCTTTTGGGATCGATTCGTCCCCTCCTCCTCAGATGGATCGGTGGGAAGATATTACGCATCGCATTCACCACCCTGAAGGAGAAGTTACGATTGCTGTTGTAGGAAAATATACGGGTTTAAAGGATGCTTATAAATCTCTTATTGAAGCGATTGCGCATGGTGGTTTAGCGAATAAAGTGAAAGTTAATATTGAGTGGATTGATTCGCAACTTCTTGAAAAAGAAGATTCCGTTTCAACTTTACAAAAAGCGCATGGAATTTTGGTTCCTGGGGCTTTTGGAGCTCGAGGGGCAGAAGGGAAGATTCGAGCAATTCAATTTGCACGAGAGCGTAAAGTTCCATTTTTAGGGATTTGTTTTGGCATGCAATTGGCTTGTATAGAAGCTGCACGCAATATTGCACAGATTGAGAATGCATCATCAAGTGAGTTTTGCGAAACAGAAAATCCAATTGTAGGTTTAATGACAGAATGGGTCAAAGGCAATGTTCTTGAAAAACGAACAAGAAATGGTGATCTGGGTGGATCCATGCGCCTTGGTGCTTTTGCTGCTGAATTAAAAGAAGAAAGTCATATTGCTCAAATTTATGGGATGACAAAGATTGTTGAACGACATCGCCATCGTTATGAGGTCAATATTGATTATAAAGATAAGTTAGAGCAGTGTGGTTTGATTTTTTCTGGCATGTCTCCTGATGGTATTTTGCCGGAAACGATAGAATATGCAGATCATCCATGGTTCATTGGTGTTCAATATCATCCAGAACTAAAGTCACGTCCTTTCGAACCCCATCCGCTTTTTTCTTCTTTTATTGCAGCTGCTGTAGAACAAAGTCGATTGGTTTAAGGTATAAATTTGGTTACTTTGCTTTTGAGGGATAAAATGACAAAACCAAATGCTCGTGTAAAAGTTGGAAATGTTATTTTTTCAAATGAAATGCCCCTTTCATTAATTGCGGGGCCGTGTCAGATGGAAAGTCGTGATCATGCTTTTGAAATGGCTGGTCGCATTAAAACAATTGCCGATCAGCTTGGTATCGGGTTTGTTTATAAATCAAGTTATGATAAAGCCAATCGAACCTCTTTGAGTGCAGCACGGGGCATTGGTCTTGAAAAAGCAATGGCTATTTTTTCTGATTTAAAAAAAGAGTTTGATTGTCCCATATTGACTGATGTGCATACCGAAGAGCAATGTAGCATTGTTTCTTCTACGGTTGATATTTTACAAATACCTGCTTTTTTATGTCGTCAAACAGATCTTTTGATTGCAGCTGCTAAAACAGGGTGTGTTATTAATATTAAAAAAGGGCAGTTTTTAGCGCCGTGGGATATGGAGAATGTTTTAAAAAAGGTTGTTTACAGCGGTAATCCAAATGTTATGCTTTGTGAGCGCGGCACATCATTTGGCTATAATCGACTTATTTCGGATATGCGTTCGTTGCCTGTTTTGCGTTCATTTGGAGCTCCAGTTATTTTTGATGCAACACACTCTGTTCAAGAACCTGGAGGGCAAGGGGCTTCATCTGGTGGACAGCGTCAATTTGTTAAAGTTTTAGCGCGTGCGGCTGTTTCTGTTGGAGTTGCCGGTATTTTTTTAGAAACACATCAAGATCCAGATCATGCCCCTTCTGATGGACCCAATATGGTTAAAATTGATGATTTACAAAGATTGCTTGAGACTTTAATGGAATTTGACGATTTATCAAAAAAATTGAATTAAGAATAGAGAGAAGTATTTCATGAACAGGACATTAGAAATGAATCGCGACTTTTATTGGATAGGGAAACATAGATGACGGTCATTGTTGATATCATTGGACGTGAAGTTCTTGATAGCCGTGGTAATCCGACGGTAGAAGTTGATGTTCATTTAGAAAATGGCGCTTTTGGTCGCGCGCTGGTTCCCTCAGGAGCTTCAACGGGGGCACATGAGGCTGTAGAGCTTCGTGATGGTGGTCCACGTTATCAAGGAAAAGGTGTTGAAAAAGCGGTTGCTGCAGTCAATGGCGAAATTCTTGAAGAACTTGGTGGGCGGGATGCCAGAGACCAAATCGCTATTGATCAAGCAATGATTGCTTTGGATGGAACGCCAAACAAAGCCCGTCTTGGTGCCAATGCACTTCTTGGTGTTTCATTGGCTGTTGCAAGAGCCACCGCGAACTCATTAAATTTACCTTTGTATCGTTATATTGGTGGACCGCAAGCGCATATTCTTCCAACACCTATGATGAATATTATTAATGGTGGCGTTCATGCTGATAACTTGATTGATTTTCAAGAGTTTATGATTATTCCGGTAGGAGCTTCTACCGTGAAAGAAGCCATCCGTTATGGTGCTGAAATTTTTCATACGTTGAAAAAGCGTTTAAAAGATGCAGGTTATAATACCAATGTTGGTGATGAAGGTGGTTTTGCACCTCAATTTAAAAGTGCAGATCAAGCAATTGATTTTATTATGGAATCAATCATAACATGTGGTTACAAACCAGGTGAGCAAATTGCACTTGGTTTAGATTGTGCTTCCACTGAATTTTATAAAAATGGTTCATATTTCTATAAAGGTGAGGGAAAATGTCGTGACATCCAAGAACAGGTAGATTATCTGGCGCACCTTGTGAAAAGTTATCCTATCGTTACCATTGAAGATGGAATGGCAGAGGATGATTGGGAAGGTTGGAAGCTCTTCACTGATACAATTGGAGAAAAATGTCAGCTTGTGGGCGATGATTTATTTGTAACAAATTCAGCGCGTTTGCGTGAGGGTATCAAGATGGGGATAGGCAATTCTATTCTCATAAAAGTTAATCAAATTGGGACATTGAGTGAAACACTTGATGCTGTAGAAACAGCACATAAAGCGGGTTATCGTGCCATTATATCTCATCGCTCAGGCGAAACAGAGGATTCTTTCATAGCAGATC
Source organism: Bartonella sp. AU55XJBT (assembly GCF_028618525.1). The sequence goes on from NZ_JAQITC010000015.1 coordinate 23,058, forward strand.
TTGCGGTTGCAACGAATTGTGGACAAATTAAAACAGGTTCTCTGGCACGTTCGGATAGATTAGCAAAATACAATCAACTTATTCGTATTGAAGAAATGCTAGGGGTTCAAGCACGTTATGCTGGTGATGTATATCGTTGATTGTTGTGAGCACGAAATATGAAAGTATAAGATCATTTAGATCATGAAATTGAGCTGTCTTATCAAAGGCATAGAGCAATTATTTTATAGGTATTTAAATTTATAGGGATTAAGATGAGAGGTATAATTATTAGTCAAGATCAAGGAACATATCTCGTTTCTGGTGATGATGGTAAGCGTTATCAGTTTGCGACTTGGGATTGGTTGGGAAAGAAACCGCCAAGGCTTGGTGATACCGTTGATTTTCTCTGTGAAGGAGGTGTGGTCAGTTCTGTTTTTCCATTGTTGAGACCAGATACAGAGAACTCAAGGATAATGTTTGCACTCCTTTGTTGGTGTGCGGGTATTTTTGGTGTCCATCGTTTTATGGTTGGGAGAGTTCGGACGGGTGTTTTAATGCTTGTGTTATCTTTATCTGTTGTTGGATTGATGATTACTGGTATTTGGGCAATTGTTGATTTCATACTCATTCTTGCTGGAAAATTTACGGATAAAAATGGGAATCAGATTACAGATCTGTAAATTTTTTATATTTATAATAAGAAGTAGATAATTTAGTTTGCTTTTTATTTTGACCAATATATTAAGTTCATCATGCCAAATTCTTGTACTCTATTTCTTTAATGTGAGATTTTAAGAAAAATATGCACAGTCAAGTAAAAGTATTGAAAAAGACTGTGCTATTTTATATGAGTAAAAAAACGACGTAAATCAACTAAGGTATGTTTTGTATTTCTGCTTATAACAGCTGAAAACATTAGACCATTGGGGGGGGGGCTCTAAGCTATTTTAATTTCACGTTTATCACGGCTGCTACAAATTTTATTTATGTCGTGAGGTTAATCGATATATCATCAAATTAGAATAATTTCTTCATGAAGAACACATGAGGAGCAGCTTTATAGGTGGGCAAGGATGAAAGGTAAGATTATTGGTCAGGATCAAGGAGATTATCTCGTTTCGGGAGATGACGGTAAGCGTTATCAATTTGCGGATTGGAATTGGTTAGGAAAAAAAACACCAAAGATAGGGGATGTTGTTGATTTTGTATATGAAGATAATATTGTTAAATCTGTTCTCCCTCTCTTGAGTCGAAAAGAATCAGAGCAAACAAGACTAGGTCTGGCAGTTATTTGTTTTTTTTTGGGGTGGTTGGGTATTCATCGCTTTATGGCTGGCAAAGTTGGAACGGGGCTCGTAATGCTTCTTATAAATATAACAGTTATAGGATTTTTTATCAATTTACTGTGGTCATTTATTGATTTTGTAGTTATTTTATCTGGATCTTTTAAAGATGGAGATGGTAATAAAATTACCAAGTTATAGCAATCATATAAAATTATATATAAATAAATACTTTATTTATTATTATAAATAAATTAATTTAATAATGTGAATTATTTTAGTCTATGTTTTTAACTGTTAAATATTAAATAAAATTATAAATATTTAAATAAAACTATTGAAAAAGACTGTACTATTTCATATGAAAAAAAGTAAAAGTGCAAATCGAACAGCGTGCTTTGTATTGCCACTTATAATTGGCGGGAATTTTAAGTTGTTGGGGGATTTTAAGCTTTTTAAATTGTCATAATCACGGTGAGTGCAGATCGTACTCATGCAGTGAGATTTATCTAACATATGATCATATTAGAAGAAAAACTTCTTTATGAATAACAATTTTATAGGTGGTGAAGATGAAAGGTAAGATTATTAGTCAGGATCAGGGAACATATTTCATTTCAGGGGCTGATGGTAAGCGTTATCAGTTTGCGAATTGGGATTGGTCAGGAAAAACGCCGCCGAAGGTTGGTGATATGGTTGATTTTGTCTGTGAAGGAGATACCATTAAATCTGTTTTCCCTATCTTGTCAGCAGGGCAGTCTCAACAATCAAAAGTGACGTTAGCGGTCGTTTGTCTTTTTCTAGGTGGATTAGGAATTCATCGTTTTATGGTTGGTAAAATTGTAACAGGCATTATAATGCTTCTTATAACTATACTAAGTATAATAACTATACCATTTTTGGGGTTTGGGCTTCTAGGGATTATTTTTATAATTATACCTTGGGTATTGATTGATTTTATAGTCATTTTAATAGGAAGTTTTAAGGACAAAGATGGGTGTAAAATCACAAGTTAGTAAATATCCGATTTATAATATGGAAAATGAGGCATTCAGCTTACTTTGATTATTTTAAGGGGGGGGATAAATTGGTGATAACAAATTGTTTGCGTGTGTAGATTAAGTAATGAGGTGTTAATCAAAATCGTGCATAGTTAGGCGGAATATGAAGAAATTTTTGCTGTAGAGACTGTGCTATTTTATGTGGACAAAGCAGAAACGTCGATCAATCAAAGTGCGTTTTGTACTACCTCTTATGACGGTGGGCGTTTTAAGCTATTTCAGCTATCATATTTATCATGGTGAGTATGGATTATATTCACGCAGTGAAGTTAATCAATATATTAGCGAATTAGAAAAGGAGCTTCATAAAATAGAAGCTGAGCGGTGGTTCATTGAAAAGCGTATTTCTCTTTTACGCAATGGACATATTGAAAAGGATATGTTGGATGAGTATGTCCGAAAGAATTTAAATTTTTCTAAGCCAAATGAATTGACAGTCTTAATGCCTTAAAATGATACCAAAGGTAAATGAAAAATCGCTTAATTTAAGCGACAATCAGCAATGATATTGTTTGAGCCGATTGATAAGGCTTGTAACTTTTGTTCGTAAAGGTTATTCCTAAATAATCATAAAAGGGAGTTTAATATGGCAGAACGACTTAAAAAAAATTCTGCGTCGGTGGCGCACACTGCATTATCAAGCACCACAAAGAAAGCACCAATAGCAGATTTTACAAAAGAGGAAGAAATTGATGCCTATCGTGAAATGCTTTTAATTCGCCGTTTTGAAGAAAAAGCAGGACAACTTTATGGTATGGGGCTTATTGGGGGATTTTGTCATCTTTATATTGGACAGGAAGCTGTTGTTATTGGAACATTAAAGGCAACAAAAGAAGGTGATCAAGTTATTACGTCTTACCGTGATCATGGCCATATGTTAGCTGTTGGGATGAGTCCGCGAGGTGTCATGGCAGAATTAACGGGACGCCAGGGGGGATTTTCCAAAGGCAAAGGTGGCTCGATGCATATGTTCTCTAAAGAAAAGAATTTTTATGGTGGGCATGGTATTGTTGGTGCACAGGTTCCCATAGGTTCAGGCTTGGCATTTTCGAATCAATATCTTGGTAAAGATAATGTGACATTGGTTTATTTTGGTGATGGCGCTGCAAATCAAGGGCAGGTTTACGAAAGTTTTAATATGGCTTCACTTTGGAAGCTGCCCGTTATTTATATTATTGAAAACAATCAGTATGCTATGGGAACATCCGTTTCACGGGCATCTGCAGAAACTGATTTTTCTCGCCGCGGTCTTTCTTTTGAAATTCCAGGTATTGTTGTTGACGGTATGGATGTTCGCTCCGTAAAAGGAGCTGCTGATGAAGCAATTTCTTGGGCTCGTTCGGGGAAAGGGCCCATCATTCTTGATATGCAGACCTATCGCTATCGTGGTCATTCCATGTCTGATCCAGCAAAATATCGCTCTAAAGAAGAAGTCCAAAAAATAAAAGAGGAACACGATCCGATTGATCAAGTAAAAAGTCGGATTCTTAAACAAAATTGGGCGAGTGAAGACGATTTAAAGTCTATTGAGAAAGAAGTTCGTGCCATTGTTGCTGATGCGGCAGATTTTGCACAAAGTGATCAAGAGCCAGATGCTTCTGAGCTCTATACGGATATTTTAGTTTGATGCGAGGGAAGCAAGTATGTCTATTGATATTTTGATGCCGGCGCTTTCACCAACTATGGAAGAAGGTAAATTGTCTAAATGGCTCAAGAAAGAAGGTGATAAAGTTAGCTCTGGCGATGTTATTGCTGAAATTGAAACGGATAAGGCGACAATGGAAGTAGAGGCTGTTGATGAAGGCACTCTTGGTAAAATTTTTGTGCCTGAAGGTTCTGAAGGTGTAAAGGTTAATAGTATTATTGCGGTTTTGTTAGAAGAAGGTGAGCATGCTGAAGATATTTCGCACCCTACCAATACAGCACAAAAGCCCGAAGGGTCTTCTCCTTCTCTTCCTTCATCAGTTCCGCAGTCTCTTGCTTTTGCGCCGCCTCCTGATTTTGATATTCCAGCGGGAACAGAAATGGTGACAATGACAGTTCGTGAAGCGCTTAATCAGGCTTTGGCTGAAGAAATGCGGCGTGATGAAAAGGTTTTTCTCATGGGGGAAGAAGTTGCGCAATATCAAGGAGCCTATAAGGTTAGCCAAGGTTTGTTGGAAGAATTCGGGGAACGGCGCGTTATTGATACCCCAATTACAGAACATGGTTTTGCTGGACTGGCTGTTGGAGCTGCTTTTGGAGGGTTACGTCCTATTGTCGAGTTTATGACCTTTAATTTTGCCATGCAAGCGATGGATCAAATTATTAACTCAGCAGCAAAAACACGTTATATGTCTGGTGGACAAATGACTGCTCCTATGGTTTTCCGTGGTCCCAATGGTGCGGCTGCTCGTGTTGGTGCTCAACATTCTCAATGCTATGCTGCTTGGTATAGTCATATTCCAGGTTTAAAAGTTATCATGCCTTATAGTGCTGCAGATGCAAAAGGTTTGCTAAAAGCGGCTATTCGTGATGATAATCCTGTTATTTTCCTTGAAAATGAAATTTTGTACGGGCATCAATTTGAGGTTCCTCAACTTGATGATTTTATTTTGCCTATTGGTCGGGCACGACTTCATAAGTCTGGACAAGATGTGACGATTGTTGCCTGTGGGATTGGTATGCATTACGCTGTTCAAGCATTACCAGAAATTGAAAAGCTTGGTATTGATGTTGAGTTAATTGATTTACGAACCATTCGTCCGATGGACCTTCCGACAATTCTTTCTTCCGTTAAAAAGACGGGCCGTTTGGTAACAGTTGAAGAGGGGTTTCCTCAGTCATCTATCGGAACTGAAATAGCAACGCGTGTTATGCAACAGGCTTTTGACTATCTTGATGCACCAATTGCGACGATTTCTGGTAAAGATGTTCCGATGCCTTATGCGGCTAATCTTGAGAAGTTGGCCTTGCCTGATACTGCTGAAATTATTGAGGCTGTTAAGGCTGTGACGTACAGAGCATAACGGAGGAAAGCACAATGCCTATTAAAATTACGATGCCAGCGCTTTCCCCTACAATGGAAGAGGGAAATTTAACAAAATGGAATATTAAGGAAGGCGATAAGGTTTCCTCTGGGGATGTTATTGCTGAAATTGAAACGGATAAAGCGACGATGGAAGTTGAGGCCGTTGATGAAGGTATAGTAGCCAAAATTGTTGTTCCTGCCGGAACACAAGGCGTTAAAGTGAATTCTTTGATTGTTGTTTTAGCAGAAGAAGGTGAAGATTTAGCTGAAGCTGCAAAAGTTGCAGAAGAGACCTCTTCTTCTACAAGACAAGAATCAGAGGGTGTAAAACAACCAGATTCTCTGAAACAGACGGACTCAAAGGGGACAAAGATGTCTCATGAATCATCTACTCAGCAATTAATACAGCAAGATAAAGAGGAGGCTCGTCTTTTTGCCTCTCCCTTAGCGCGGCGATTAGCTTCTCAGGCAGGTCTTGACTTATCCCTTATTTCTGGAAGTGGTCCCCATGGACGTATTATCAAGCGCGATGTAGAAAAAGCTATGAGCGGTGATATCTCTCAAGCTTCTTATTCGTCATCAATCGGCGATCTGGTTGCAGCAGGTGATTCTGACAAACAGGTATTGCAACTCTTCAAAGAGGATGAATATATCTTCACACCCCATAATAATATGCGTAAAACGATCGCCACACGTTTGGTAGAATCAAAGCAAAGGATTCCACATTTCTATGTGACCGTAGACTGTGAGCTCGATGCGTTATTGGCGTTGCGGACACAATTGAATGCTGCAGCACCAATGGTTAAGACACTGGAAGAAGCTAAGCCTACTTATAAGCTTTCTGTTAATGATATGGTGATCAAAGCGGTTGCACTTTCTTTGAAAGCGGTTCCTGATGCGAATGTCTCTTGGCTTGAAGGCGGAATGCTTCATCATAAACATTGTGATGTTGGGGTTGCTGTTTCTGTTCCCAATGGGTTAATTACGCCGATTATTCGTCATGCAGAGGAAAAGCCGTTATCGCTTATTTCCAAAGAGATGAAGGATTTTGCAAAGCGTGCGCGTGAGCGCAAATTAAAAATGGAAGAATATCAGGGGGGAACGACCGCTGTATCAAATATGGGGATGTATGGTGTGAAAAGTTTCTCTGCTATCCTTAACCCACCCCATGCGACGATTTTTGCGATTGGTGCAGGAGAGCAACGCGCCATTGTTAAAAATGGTGCATTAGCCGTTGCGACAGTTATGTCGGTTACGCTTTCTGTCGATCATCGTGCTGTCGATGGCGCTTTAGCAGCAGAGCTGGCGCGAACTTTTAAGAAGATAATTGAAAATCCATTAGCAATGTTGGTTTGAATGACAGCTCTTTACGTAAATGATGAAAAGGTGTGTTAAGAGAGTGAAAGCAAATTTAAAAAGTTTGAAAAGCAATGTTATTGCTGTTTCTGATTTGGGTAAAGCATTGATGTGAAGCGTATAATAAAAAGCATTAAGCCGATTTTATGATGTTGATTTTTAATCTTAAGTTCAAAAGTGCATATCCATTTTATATATATCCATGGAGGAATGACTGTGGCAAATCTTTATGATGTAATTGTGATTGGATCAGGTCCAGGCGGATATGTGACCGCAATTCGTGCAGCACAATGTGGCTTTAAGACTGCGATTGTTGAGCGTGAGCATTTGGGAGGAATTTGTTTAAATTGGGGGTGTATTCCAACAAAGGCCCTTTTACGTTCGGCGGAAATAAAACATTTTGCTGAACATGTGAAAGAGTATGGACTCAAAATTAATGGTTCAATTGAAGCAAACATCAAAGATGTTGTGACACGTTCACGCGGCGTTTCATCCCGTTTAAATGCTGGTGTTGATTTTTTAATGAAAAAAAACAAAATTGATATTATCTGGGGTGAAGCAAAGCTTATGAAAGCAGCGAAGGCAAGTCAACCTGCGGAAATTATGGTTTCTTCATCCTCCAAACCGGTTATGCAACCGCAAAATCCAGTTCCTAAAGGAACATTAGGGAAGGGGACTTATCAAGCAAAGCACATCATTATTGCAACAGGAGCACGTCCTCGTGTCCTTCCTAGTATTGAGCCAGATGGAAAGCTCATTTGGACTTATTTTGAAGCTATGATACCGACAGCAATGCCAAAATCGCTTTTGGTCATAGGGTCTGGAGCAATTGGTATTGAATTTGCTTCCTTTTATAATGATATGGGAGCAAAGGTCACTGTCGTTGAAATGATGCCTCATATCATGCCTGCTGAAGATATTGAAATTTCAACATTTGCTCGTAAACAGTTAGAGAAAAAAGGTTTACGTATTCTTTGCCAAGCAAAAGTCACAAAGGTTGAAAAAGCTTCCAATTCTGTGACTGTACATATTGATGTTCAGGGAAAAATAGAGACAATGACGGTTGATCGAGTGATTTCAGCTGTTGGAGTGCAGGGTAATATTGAGAATCTTGGGTTAGAGGCGTTGGGTATAAAAACCGATCGTGGATGCATTGTAACCGATGAATGGAGTTGGACAGGGGTTGCGGGTATTTACGCTATCGGTGATGTGGCAGGTCCTCCTATGTTAGCTCATAAAGCAGAAGAAGAAGGCGTGATATGTATTGAACGTCTTGCTGGTTTAAAGAATATTCATCCGCTTGATAAGAAAAGAATTCCAGGGTGCACCTATTGCACACCGCAAGTTGCATCTGTAGGGCTTACAGAAGCATCAGCAAAAGAAGCAGGGTATGATATACGTATTGGTCGTTATTCTTTTTCCGCCAATGGCAAGGCGATTGCTTTGGGTGAAGATCAGGGGTTAGTAAAAACCATTTTTGATAAAAAAACAGGACAGCTTCTTGGCGCCCATATGGTAGGGGCTGAGGTAACAGAATTGATACAGGGATTTGTTATTGCCATGAATCTTGAAACAACAGAGGAAGAATTGATGCATACCGTTTTTCCACATCCGACCTTATCGGAAATGATGAAAGAAAGTGTATTGGATGCTTATGGTCAAGTTTTAAACGCTTGATGATTTGGTTTGTGTGAAAGATTTTGTATTTTTCATTACTCCTTCGTATTTATAAGGCAAAGGCTTAAATGGTTACGGTTGTTGATAGAGTTACGAATAGACGTTTGCGTCATCCTGAAAAGGCCCATCGTCCGGATACAAGCGTTCAGAAAAAGCCGGATTGGATTCGTGTAAAAGCGCCAACATCGCCGATCTATAAGGAAACGCATGGTATTGTACGCACCCATAAATTAGTGACTGTCTGTGAAGAAGCAGGTTGCCCTAATATCGGCGAATGTTGGAGCCAACGGCATGCCAGCTTTATGATTTTAGGTGAGATATGTACGCGTGCGTGTGCTTTTTGTAACGTTGCAACAGGTATTCCACTTGCCGTTGATGATAACGAGCCAGAACGTGTCGCTGATGCTGTTGCACGGATGGAATTAAAGCATGTTGTTATCACATCTGTTGATCGTGATGATCTTGCTGATGGTGGTGCTGAGCATTTTGCAAAAGTTATTTATGCGATTCGTCGAAAAGCGCCTAAAACGACAATTGAAGTTCTTACACCTGATTTTCGTCATAAGGATGGTGCTTTAGAAATTGTTGTTGCTGCTAAGCCTGATGTTTTTAATCATAACTTGGAAACAGTCCCTTCTAAATATTTGACGGTGCGTCCGGGTGCGCGTTATTTTCATTCAATTCGTTTGTTGCAACGCGTTAAAGAATTGGATCCAACAATTTTTACAAAATCGGGAATTATGGTTGGTCTTGGGGAGGAGAGAAATGAAATTCTACAATTAATGGATGATTTACGCTCTGCTGATGTGGACTTTATGACAATTGGACAATATTTGCAGCCTACGCGAAAACATCATCCAGTTGTTCGTTTTGTGCCTCCTGAAGAGTTTGAATCTTTTGCCAAAATTGGTAAAGTAAAGGGATTTTTACATATGGCTTCTAATCCTCTGACGCGTTCATCTCATCATGCCGGAGATGATTTTGCTATTTTGCAAAAAGCGCGTGATGAAAAATTTTTCTTACAGAGATAATGATGCCAACTTTTTCAATACATCGGCAGGTTGCCCATAGTGCTCGTGAAATGTTTGATCTTGTGTCAGATATTGAACGTTATCCTGAGTTTTTACCCATGTGTGAGGCTTTAATAATACGTTCTCGCAAGGAATATGAAGAAAAAACATTGCTTCTTGCAGATATGACCGTTGGCTATAAGATTATTCGAGAAACTTTTACGACCCAAGTTTTTCTTCAGCCAAAGAAAGGTTTGATAGAGGTTAATTATATTGATGGTCCATTTAAATATCTTGAAAATCGTTGGGCCTTTGATGATATTGAAAACACCAATGCATGTAATGTAGAGTTTTTTATTGATTATGAGTTTAAAAGTAAAATACTTGGACGTGTGATGGGCTCCATGTTTGATATTGCATTTCGTAAATTTACCGATGCTTTTGAGAAGCGTGCCCATCAGATTTATGGTTCTACGGTAACGTAGTCTATTCTGTGATTTTTTAACAATACGTTTTACTTATATTAAAAAGCGTGAAGATGAAAATCGCTTCCCATCTTTATAATTTTTTTCTTTTTTAGGGGCAGATCTTTTAAACAGAGTATCACAATATTATTAGACAATATATTGATTTATAATGATAATTTAGTGTTATTTATTTTATTTGAATTAAAATTCTTAATACTTTAGGTTTCTCTCTTTCCAAATCTGTTTGATTCATCATAAAACAGGATTGGAGATAGTCTTATGATATTCAGGTCTTTCATTCTTAAGTTGGGAGACAATAAATTATTTTTGCAAGATGTTGATGATTATGAACTCCAATGTAAAATAGAGAGTTTTGAAATTGGTATGGGAATTCAGTGAAGTCGCTCCAGAATCATTTGAAAAGCATTTTCAACAGTTGCATGGCGAATAGTCTTACGATCAAGATGACCAAAGTGCATTTCTTTGTGCAGGGAGGAGTGATTTTTATAAGCAACGGCAAAATGCACAAGTCCTACAGGTTTGTTCAGACTTTCACCTCCTGGACCAGCAATTCCTGTTACAGAAACTGCAATGTCAGCTCGTGAATGTTTTAATCCACCCTCAGCCATTGCAAGAGCAACTTCTTTTGAAACGGCACCATAGTTTTTTATAAGTTCAGCGCACACGCTAACAAGGCGTGTTTTAGATTCATTTGAATAAACAACAAATCCACAATCGAGAACATCTGATGATCCTGCAATATTTGTGAGGCTTGCAGCAATGAGCCCTCCTGTACAAGACTCTACAGTTGTTAAAAGTAAACCCTTTTGGCGACAGGTATTAAGAACTTCACACGCTTGTTTTTCGCAAAAATATGTCATTTGGGAATTTCTCCTGGATAAAGAATACTCGCTGTTGCCAAAGCTGCAATGCCTTCGCCACGACCAATAAATCCAAGCTTTTCGTTTGTTGTTGCTTTGATGGAAATTCGATTGGATGAAATTGTGAGGATGCGCATAAGATTTTCCATCATTGTTTGACGATAGGGGCCGATTTTAGGTTCTTCAGCGATCAAGGTGATATCCACATTAGCAATACGACCGCCCGCTTGTGTAACAATATCAAGAGCATGACGAAGAAAAATTTCTGATGATACATTTTTCCATTGAGGATCAGAGGGAGGAAAATGTGTACCGATATCTCCTGCACCTTGAGTTGCAAGAAGAGCATCTGTTAATGCATGAAGAGCAACATCTGCATCGGAATGTCCATTTAATTTTTTATGAAAAGGAATTTTTATACCACATAATATAAGACAATCTCCTTTTTCGAAAGAATGAACATCATAACCATTGCCAGTACGGATATCAGGAAACATTTGCATTTTTTTTTGGAGATATAAATGAGCGGTATCAAAATCCTTGTGCCATGTAATTTTTATATTATGAGGATCACCTAGAACAGTAAGCATAGGAATCCCAAACCATTCGGCAATTGCACAATCATCAGTGAAGTCTTCTTTACAAACTTTTTTTGCTTGTTTATGGGCCGCTAAGATATGTTCAAAGGGAAAACACTGTGGTGTTTGTGCACTATAAAGATGGGTACGGGGAATTGTTTCTAAAACATGCTGATGATTGACGCGTTTAAGGGTATCAGAAATGGGGAGAACAGGAAGAACGCCTTTTTCAGGCGTGATAGTGTTATGAATGTTATCAAGAAGATTCTTTTCGATAAAGGGACGTGCACCATCATGAATATGCACGTATCGGGGATTGAATTTTTTAAGTGCCTGAAGTCCATGTAAGGTAGAGATTTGACGTGTATTGCCCCCTTCAACGATAATAAGGCGTTCTTTAAATTCGGCGAGTGTTTGTTCACAGATTTGATGATCTTCTGGATGAATAACGAGGATAATTGTTGTGATCGCTGGATGCTGCAAAAAACAATGTACGGTGTGATAAATAATCGGCTTTTGTCCTAGAAGCCGATATTGTTTTGGAATTTCATGGGGAGATCCTGCTCTTTCACCACGTCCAGCGGCTAATATGATTGCTGCAATAGAAATACTGAATCTCCTTAATATTATAACTTTAGTTTATTATTTATTCACTTTAAAATGATTTTGAAAGGATGGCCGTTGTAGATCAGCAAGGGATATCACGGATAACACCTCAAAAAAAGCATTTAATGCTTTTTGAAGTGCGATATTTAAACCACAAAAATCGATCAATGGACAATTGGGTTCTGCATTATCAAAACATTCTGCTAGGGAAAAGTTATCTTCTGTTACTTTCAAAACATCAGCAACAGAAATCTCTTCTGCGGGTTTAGCCAATTTAACACCACCATTGCGTCCACGCACTGTTTGTATGAAACCTGCTTGAACAAGCGGTTGAAGGATTTTAAATAAAAAAAGTTCTGAAACAGCATATGTTTTAGCAATTTCTGGAACACGACTGAGTGACCCCTGATTATCTGCACAATACATGAGCATTCGAAGAGCATAATTTGTTTGTTTTGTTAATCGCATCTTGTTTCCTTTGTAAAGTATCGTCGAACGCAGATTATTTTAAAGATATTTTGCAAAATGAAGAAGTTCTTCCTTATTGATTATATTTATTTGCTCTATTTTAAATGGAGTATTATCATTGTCAATTTTTGTCACAAAAGATTATATGAGAATAATGTGATAAGGGTCTGTAAGCTTATGATGAATGCAACATCTGTGACGAATCCTCAAGACATCGATAAAAATACTTATAACGATGAGTTGTATCGTTTAAGCAAGGTATATATCTTTTTAGGGATTGCAATTATTGTATTGGCTTTATTTACAGCCTCTATTTCGTTTATTATTCTTATTGGATTGACCCCTATTGTTCCGAGTAGAACAGTCACCCTTATTCTTATAGGGATTAATAGTTTTTGGGTTTTAGGGCTTGTTATCATCGTTTTTTATGAGATGATTCCCATCATTCGAGCTTGGCGTTCCAAGCGTGCAGGCTCGCGTCTTCATGTGCGCCTTATTTCATTGTTTGCACTTGTTGCGACCATGCCAGCTGTTGCTGTCGCTCTTGTATCGGGTCCAGCACTAAATTTAGGACTTGATCGATGGTTTGATACCACAACGCGGCAAATTGTAGGTTCTTCTATTGATTTAGCAAATGCTTATGCAGATGAAATGCTTCAAAATTTAAAAAATTTATCCTACGCGATGGCATTTGCACTTGATAACAAAAAACTTTTAGAGCGTAATCCAGCTGAATATCGGATGCAATTAACGCGTCATGCTCTAGGACGCAATTTACGTGGTGCATTTTTGTTAAGTTCTAGCGGAACGATTTTTGTATCAAGTGCTCTTGGGGATGAGGATAAACTACCAATTCCTCCTTCGCACCTTATCGAGCGTGCAACCAGCGCGAGGCCTTTTTCTTTTCAACCAGGCGTTCATGATTATTTTGGTATTATTTTAAAATTTAACAATATTCCAAACACATTTTTATATTTGGTGCGTGACGTTGATAAAGGCGTTTTATCGGCTTTGCGTTTGACAGAAGTTAATACAGATCGTTATCGTGATTTAAATGAAAACCGCCTGTTGACACAAATTGCATTTGGTATGCTTTATTTATGTCTTTTTTTTAGTTTATTCTTGTCCGCTATTTGGGCAGCTATTGCTGTTGCTGATCGCTTAGTTCGTCCTATTCGTCTTCTCATTAGTGCAGCTGATGATGTTGCGTCTGGGAATATGGAGATTTTCGTCCCAGTACGAGCAAAAGATGGGGATATTGGGCAGTTATCCAAAACTTTTAATTATATGGTCAGTGAATTGAAAAGTCGGCGCAATGAGTTGATTGCAGTACGTGATCAAATTGATGAGAGACGGCGTTTTTCTGAAGCTGTGTTATCGGGTGTAACAGCGGGAGTTGCAGGTATCGATGATAATGGTGATATTACAATTATTAATCGGTCTATTGAAACGATGTTTGATATTCGTGCTGAACAGGTTGTTGGACAAAGTCTTTTATCTTTAAGTGCTGAAATTTGGCAGGTTTTTCAGTTAGCGCGTTCATTGGACCGTAAAAATCATCGTGAGCAGGTTACTTTAAACGTTGCAGGAAAAGAGCGTGTCTGTAATGTCCAAGTTACGATGGAAGAGGATGATGGACAGGGGCAATCTTGGGTTCTAACAATTGATGATATTACAGACCTCGTTGCAGCGCAACGTACAGCGGCGTGGGCGGATATTGCACGGCGCATTGCACACGAAATTAAAAATCCTCTCACACCTATTCAGTTATCGGCTGAACGTATTCGTAAACGTTATAACAAAGTTATTATACAAGATAGAGAGGTTTTTGAGCGGTGTATTGACACAATTATTCGCCAAGTTGGAGATATTGGGCGTATGGTTGATGAGTTTTCTTCTTTTGCACGTATGCCCAAACCACAAATGCATGTTTTAGATATACGTGAATTGTTGCGTGAAGCATGTTTCTTGATAGAAGTGACGCGACATGATATTTATTTTGAGCAAGACTTAGGAAGTCTCCCCCTTATGGGGGCATTTGATAATCGTCTTATTGTCCAGGCTTTTTGCAACGTTATCAAAAATGCGAGCGAATCCATAGATTCGGTTATGCGAGAGGAAAATATTCACGGTCATATTCTTGTCCGTTCTTACCGTCAAGAAGAATGGGTAATTGTGGATGTTGTTGATAACGGGAAAGGACTTCCTAAAGAGCAAAGACAAAAGTTATTAGAACCCTATATAACAACACGGGAGAAAGGAACAGGACTCGGGCTAGCCATTGTGCGCAAAGTTATTGAAGATCACGGAGGCTCCATGGAGCTTCATGATGCACCGGAGAGTTTTTATGAAGGTCGTGGTGCGATGATCCGTTTGATATTTCCCTCAGATGGGGGGAAGCAGGGTAGTATTATACAAGCCATAAATCATAAGATAGGGGAATAGTATGGTATCAGATATCTTGATTGTTGATGATGAAGCAGATATTCGTGAGCTTGTTGCTGGTATTTTAGATGATGAAGGTTATGAAACGCGTATTGCTTGTAACTCTGATGAAGCATTAGCGCAAATTAGTGAGCGTATTCCAAAACTCATTTTTTTAGATATTTGGTTACAAGGGAGTCGCCTCGATGGTTTAGCTCTGCTTGATGAAATTAAGACACAATATCCAGCTCTTCCGGTTGTTATGATCTCTGGTCATGGTAATATTGAGACGGCTGTTTCAGCTATAAAGCGCGGGGCCTATGATTTTATTGAAAAACCCTTTAAAGCTGATAGACTTGTATTGGTTGCAGAAAGAACACTTGAAAACTCAAATTTAAAACGTGAGCTTTCAGAATTGCGAAAACGTTCAAATGAGACATTGGAGTTGCTCGGAAAATCGACGGTTATAAGAAATTTGCGCCACATCATAGAAAAAGTAGCACCAACCAATAGTCGCATTATGATAACAGGTCCTTCAGGGGCGGGAAAAGAGACAGTTGCCCGAACGATTCATGCGCTCTCAACACGTTCGAATGGGCCATTTGTTACAATAAATGCAGCGACGATTACACCGGACAGAATGGAAATAGAGTTATTTGGCAGCGAAATGGAGGGAAGAGAGCGCAAGATCGGTGCTTTAGAGGAAGCCCATGGTGGAATACTCTATCTTGATGAAATTGCTGATATGCCGCGTGAAACTCAAGGTAAGATTCTTCGGGTATTAACGGGGCAGACATTTGAGAGAGTTGGTGGTACAAAACGTGTTAAGGTGGATGTTCGTATCATTTCTTCAACAGCGCAAAATCTTGAAAACCTCATTTCTGACGGACGTTTTAGAGAAGATCTTTTCCACCGCCTTTCCGTTGTTCCTATTGCTGTTCCGCCTCTTTCAGCCCGTCGTGAAGATATTCCAGAACTTGTGCATCATTTTGTAAAAACAATATCACAGCAGGTTGGAATTAAGCCACGTGAAATTAGTGATGATGTGATCGCTATTTTGCAAACACATGCTTGGCCGGGTAATGTACGGCAATTACGCAATAATATTGAGCGTCTTCTTATTCTTGTGCGGGATGGTGATGGTCCTATAACAGCGGATTTTCTTCCCAGTGAAGTGAGTGATCCTTTGCCACGTCTTCAAATGGACTCGGATGAAAGTATCATGGATTTACCGTTGCGTGAAGCACGAGAATTGTTTGAAAAGAGATATTTAGTGGCGCAGATTGGACGTTTGGGTGGAAACATATCGCGTACAGCTGAATTTATAGGCATGGAGCGTTCAGCTTTACACCGTAAGCTGAAAGCACTTGGAGTTTCTTAAAACAATGCGTGTTATTATTTGCGGTGCAGGACAGGTTGGTTATGGAATAGCAGAGCGTCTTGCTGCTGAAAATCACGATGTTACTGTTATTGATATTGAAACCAGATTAATTGAAAAAATTCGCGATACATTGGATGTGAGAGGTTTTGTTGGTCACGGTTCTCGTCCTGAAGTTCTTTTGGCTGCAGATGCAGACAAAGCTGATATGTTGATTGCTGTCACTTTGTTTGATGAAGTGAATATGGTCGCTTGTCAGGTTGCTCATTCATTATTTGATGTTCCCACAAAAATTGCTCGTATTCGCTCACAATCTTATTTGGAACCCCGCTATAAGACGCTTTTTTCCAGAGAGAATATTCCCATTGATGTGGTTATTTCGCCAGAAGTTGAAGTCGGGGAAATGGTTTTACGTCGTATTGCTTTGCCTGGTGCAATAGATGTTCTTTATTTTTGTAATGATGATATTGTTGCGCTCGCTTTGGAGTGTATGGAAGATTGTCCCGTTATTAATACACCTTTGCGTCAATTAACAGAGCTTTTTCCAGATCTTCACACGACGGTTACCGCTATTAAACGTGGCTCGGAATTATTGATTGCACATTCAGAAACGCAATTACGCGTTGGTGATATAACCTATCTTGTTGTTGCTCGTGAGCAGATGCGTCGTGCTGTTGGGCTTTTTGGTCATAAAGAACGAGATGCTCACCGCATGATTATTGCTGGAGGCGGGCACATTGGTCTTTATGTTGCTCAGGCGATTGAAAAACGTCTTCATAAATTAAAATTGAAGATTATAGAATCGCAGAGAGAAAGAGCCCTCACAATTGCTGATCAGCTTGAAAAAACAACCGTTTTATATGGTAATGTGTTAGATCCAGTGATTCTTCAAGATGCGGGAATTGATCAGGCCGATTTAATGATTACGTTGACCAATCAGGATCAAGTTAATCTCTTAAGTGCTATCATTGCGAAAAGATTGGGCTGTAAAGCTAATATGGTGTTGATTAATAATGTTGCTTACCAAGAGTTTAGCCGCGCCGTTGGTGTGGATGCCTATCTTAATCCCCATAGCGTTACAATATCAAAAATTTTGCAACAAATGCGCCGTGGACGTATTCGTTCCGTTCATTCAGTTTTTAATGGTCGAGCAGAAATTATTGAAGCCGAAGTGATGCAAACATCTTCATTGGTTGGTAAATCATTATCAGAGCTTAATTTATCAGATGGTTTGAGAATTGGGGCAATTTATCGTAATAAGACAATTATACAGCTCTCAGCAGAGACGCGTATTTTGTCTGGTGATAGAATAGTGATTTTTGCTCTTGCTGATAGAGTTCGTGATGTTGAACAACTTTTTCGTGTAAGTTTGGAATATTTTTAATATATTATTGATGGATATTTGTACTTTTGGGTATAGTGGACAGTTAAGATTGGTGGATAGGCTTTGTTTGTCCTCAATGGTCAAAACTGGACAGCGCGTTAAGCTTTTTAGTTATGATAAAGAAATAGACAATCTCTCTGCTGGTGTTGAGTTGCATAAAGCCGAATCGATTTTATCACGTTCAGCAATTTATCGCCTTGATCCCCATTTTTGCTGATAAACTAGGGTGTACAATTGTTCAGTTCTCGGATTTTTTTTTCGTGTTATGCTGATGGAATATCAACAAGGTGTGTGGTTAGATACAGATGTTTATCTCGTTAAACAGTTTCATCCAGATGCAAATAAGGTTTGGTTGGCAAGAGAAAATAAGAGAATAGTAGGCGTTTCTGCTCTTTATTTTCCTCCAGATAACCCTATTATAGGAGTATTTGAAGATTATTGGGCAGGCAGAGAAATTATTCCTCATTGGCTTGGGTTTAAGCGTCGTGTTTGGAGACCATTCTGGTTAAAGAGAAAAAAGATACCAATTTTACTGGGAAATCTTGGCATTACGATATTTGGCAATGACGGTATTTCACGGTTAGCAAAACAATATGGTTTTTTTCACGAGGCAAAGGCAAAGGAAACTTTTTATTATTGGACTGGGCGAAAAACTGAGTACATCTTTGAACCAGCTTTTGGCATAACACCGCTTACAGATTCAGGCTTGATAGGATTTCATATCCACAGAAAGGCCAAGACCACGCAAGGACCTCAGGAAGGAAGTTTTTACCATTGGGCAGTTTCTCGCATTCCTGAAGTTCATAATTTGTTTAGGTAGAGTTATTATCGCTATTTTAACCATTGGGATTTTAGTCTATCCTAAACAGCTCTTGATTGTCGCTTGCCCAAGAGAGTAATATGAGCCTATGGATAAAAATATTGAATGTGTAAAAAGCGATTGGTATATGACAAGGAAAGTAAAAATATGAGTGATCCAATGAAAACAGCATTAAGCCTTGTACCTATGGTTATTGAGCAAACCAATCGTGGTGAACGGGCCTATGATATTTTTTCTCGTCTTTTAAAGGAGCGGATTATTTTTATTAATGGTCCTGTTGAAGATGGTATGGCAATGCTTGTTTGTGCACAATTACTTTTCTTGGAAGCAGAAAATCCTAAAAAAGAAATTAGTCTTTATATTAATTCTCCAGGGGGTGTTGTGACATCTGGTATGGCTATTTATGATACTATGCAGTTTATTCGTCCTCCTGTTTCTACACTCTGCATGGGACAGGCGGCATCTATGGGATCATTATTGTTAACAGCGGGAGCAAAAGGTCATCGTTTTACATTGCCCAATGCGCGTATTATGGTGCATCAACCATCTGGTGGTTTTCAAGGTCAGGCTTCAGATATTGAGCGACATGCACA
Organism: Bartonella sp. AU55XJBT; assembly: GCF_028618525.1. The sequence goes on from NZ_JAQITC010000015.1 coordinate 42,036, forward strand.
AGATATTATAAAGATGAAACGGCGCTTAAATGAAATTTATGTTCAACATACAGGTCAAGATTACGAGGTTATTGAGAGAACGCTTGATCGCGATCATTTTATGACAGCAGAAGAAGCAAAAGCGTTTGGTTTAGTTGATGATGTTATACAGTATCGTGCAGAAACTGAAAAAGAAGAAAAAGATTAAGAATTTTTATAGAAAAAACAGCTACTTTAATTAAAGAGTTTTATAAAATATCGCAAAAATTAAGAGAAACACCTAAAAATATTGAGACATTCATGGTTTTCTATATGTCTTTTAGTTTTCATGATGAAAAGCTTTCTTTGAAAAGGCGAAGTATTCATATATCGTGGTGAAAGGAAAGAAAAATGAGCAAAATTAGCAATAGCGGGAACGAATCAAAAAATACTCTCTATTGCTCGTTCTGCGGCAAGAGTCAGCACGAGGTGCGTAAGCTCATTGCGGGGCCTACTGTATTTATCTGTGATGAATGTGTAGAGCTTTGCATGGATATTATTCGGGAAGAAAATAAGTCTTCTGGCGTTAAGGTGCGTGATGGAGTCCCTACTCCACAGGAAATTATATCCGTTCTTGATGATTATGTTATTGGTCAGCAGCATGCAAAGCGTGTTCTTTCTGTTGCAGTTCATAATCATTATAAACGGTTGGCGCATCAGTCTAAAAGCAGTGATATTGAGTTGGCTAAATCAAATATTCTTCTTGTTGGTCCAACGGGCTGCGGTAAAACTTATCTCGCACAAACATTAGCACGTATTATTGATGTCCCTTTTACGATGGCGGATGCGACCACTTTGACTGAAGCAGGTTATGTGGGTGAAGATGTTGAAAATATTATTTTAAAGCTTCTTCAAGCGGCGGATTATAATGTTGAACGTGCACAGCGTGGTATCGTTTATATTGATGAGGTCGATAAGATTTCTCGTAAGGCTGACAATCCTTCTATTACAAGAGATGTTTCTGGAGAAGGGGTTCAGCAAGCATTGCTAAAAATTATGGAAGGAACAATTGCTTCTGTTCCTCCACAAGGTGGACGTAAACATCCGCAACAAGAGTTTCTTCAGGTTGATACCACAAACATTTTATTCATTTGTGGAGGAGCTTTTGCAGGTTTAGAGCGGATTATTTCAGGGCGTGGTGAAAAAACTTCTATTGGTTTTTCTGCGACTGTTAAGGCTCCTGATGAACGTTGTGTTGGTGAAATTTTTCGCGATTTAGAGCCTGAAGATCTTATAAAGTTTGGTTTAATACCAGAGTTTATTGGGCGTCTTCCTATAGTCGCTACCTTAGAAGATTTAGACATTAACGCTCTCGTGCAAATTTTATCACAACCTAAAAATGCATTGGTAAAGCAATATCAGCGTCTTTTTGAAATGGAAAATGTTGAGTTAGCATTTCACGAAGATGCTTTACGCGCTATTGCGAAGAAAGCTATTGAACGTAAAACTGGTGCACGTGGTTTACGTTCAATTATGGAGAAGATCCTTCTTGAGACAATGTTTGAACTACCGGCTCTTGAAGGGGTTCAAGAAGTGGTTATTTCGAGCGATGTCGTTGATGGGAAAGCGCGTCCTCTTTATATTTACTCAGAACGTACAGAAGATAAAGAAAATGTATCAGCATGACATTGTGCGGTATATAATATAAAAAGTGGGTAAAACGGTATTTAATAGGCGTTTCTAATAATATCGTTATAATGCTTGATTTATGTGTTAGCAATTACCATTTCATGTATTGTGGAGAGCTGAGGTTTTCTAAGGGTGGGCTTGGTGTTATAGATAGCTCATAGGCTCCAGAAAGGAGAGTTATGCAATATATTGATGAAAAGACAGATGAAGTGAGAGATGGGGTTTATGCTGTTTTACCTCTTCGTGATATTGTTGTCTTCCCCCATATGATTGTTCCACTTTTTGTGGGCCGCGAAAAATCAATTCGTGCTCTTGAAGAAACGATGGCGGTTGATAAGCAAATACTGTTGGTGACACAAAAAAATGCTTCTGATGATGATCCAAAATCAGAGGATATTTATCATATTGGTACATTTGCAAATATTCTCCAGCTTTTAAAGCTTCCTGATGGCACTGTAAAGGTTTTGGTTGAAGGGACTGCACGTGCAAAAATTAGTCAATTTTCTTTAAGTGATGGTTATCATCAGGCTTTTGCAGCTGTTACAGAAGAGCCTAGAGAGGGTGATGTTGAGATTGAAGCTCTTTCAAGGTCGGTGATTGCTTATTTTGAAAACTATGTAAAGCTTAATAAAAAAATCTCTCCTGAAGTTGTCAATGCGATAGGCCAGATTGATAATCCTTCTAAGCTTGCTGATACGATTGCCTCTCATTTGATGATTAAACTTGCAGAAAAGCAGGAAATATTAGAGCTCTTACCTGTACGAGCCCGTCTTGAACGTGTTCTGTCTTTCATGGAAGGAGAAATTTCTGTTTTGCAGGTTGAAAAACGTATTCGTTCGCACGTTAAACGGCAAATGGAAAAAAACCAACGGGAATATTATCTCAATGAGCAAATGAAGGCGATTCAAAAAGAGTTAGGAGCAGGAGATGATAACCGCGATGAGCTCTCTGAATTAGAAGACCGTATTAAGAGTACAAAACTTTCCAAGGAAGCACAGGAAAAAGCTGGAGCAGAATTGAGAAAATTACGGAATATGTCTCCTATGTCTGCGGAAGCGACAGTTGTCCGTAACTATCTTGATTGGTTATTAGCAATGCCTTGGGGTAAAAAATCTAAGATTAAAAACAATTTAGATTTTGCTGAAAAGATCATGAATAATGAACATTTCGGTCTTGAAAAAGTTAAGGAAAGAATTATTGAGTATTTGGCTGTACAAAGTCGTGCGTCAAAGATAAAAGGTCCCATTATTTGTTTGTTAGGTCCTCCTGGTGTTGGAAAAACATCATTAGCGCGCTCTATTGCAAAGGCAACAGGGCGCGAATATGTTCGTATCTCGTTGGGAGGTGTGCGGGATGAAGCAGAAATTCGCGGACATCGTCGAACATATATTGGTTCGATGCCTGGGAAAATTATCCAGTCTATGAAAAAAGCAAAAAAATCTAATCCGCTTTTCTTGCTTGATGAAATTGATAAAATGGGACAAGATTTTCGTGGAGATCCTTCCTCTGCTTTATTAGAGGTTCTTGATCCAGAACAAAATGGGACCTTCATTGATCACTATTTGGAAGTTGAATATGATCTTTCTGATGTCATGTTTATCACAACTGCCAATACGCTTAATATTCCAAGTCCGTTAATGGATCGAATGGAGATTATTCGTATTGCTGGTTATACTGAATGTGAAAAAATGGAAATTGTTAAGCAGCATCTTTTACCAAAGGCACTCAAAGACCACTGTTTGTCTAAAAAAGAACTCAGCATTTCTGATGGAGCACTAAGATCGATTATTCAGTTTTACACACGTGAAGCAGGTGTTCGTAATCTTGAGCGTGAGCTCATGAAAATTGCCCGTAAATCTGTTACAAAAATTCTCAAAACGCATCAAAAATCTGTAAAAGTTACAGAAAGTAATCTCGATGATTTCTTGGGTGTTAAACGCTATCACTATAATCAGATTGAAGGAGAAAACCACATTGGTGTTGTGACAGGCCTTGCGTGGACAGAAGTGGGTGGAGAGTTATTGACCATTGAAGGTGTAATGATGCCCGGCAAAGGCAAGATGACTGTAACTGGAAATTTGCGTGATATTATGAAAGAGTCTATTTCCGCGGCAGCATCTTATGTACGTTCTCGTGCTGTTGATTTTGGGATCGAACCTCCACTTTTTGAAAAACGCGATATCCATGTTCATGTTCCAGAGGGGGCGACACCAAAAGATGGTCCATCTGCTGGGATTGCTATGGTGACAGCAATTGTTTCGGTCCTTACAGGGATCGCTGTGCATAAAGATATTGCAATGACTGGTGAAATTACTTTACGTGGACGTGTTTTACCGATTGGTGGATTAAAAGAAAAGCTCTTAGCTGCGCTTCGAGGAGGAATAAAAAAGGTACTTATTCCTGAAGAAAATGCAAAAGATTTGGTTGATATTCCTGACGATGTTAAAAATAATATGGAAATTATTCCGGTAAATCATGTGAGTGAAGTTTTGAAACACGCTTTGGTTCGTTTTCCTGACACTGTTGAGTGGAAAGAACCTTCTACAGTGGCTGTCCCTATTCGGTCAGAGAACAGCGATAGTGAAGGAATACAGATTGCACACTGATTCACTCATAACGGCATTTTTTTAGGTGTAGAAGGTGGTGTCGCGGTTATTATTTTGTTTTTTGTTGAAAAAAAGTGAAAAATTCCGTGAATAACTGTGATTATTGCTAAAAAAACAATGTTTTGGATAAAAATAAGACTTCTGTTTGCTGTACTTTTCAATAAACTGACCAATAACATGATTAGGTCATGTTGTCAGCTAATATAGGGAAAGGAAATATCTCATGAATAAAAGTGAATTGGTTAGTTCCGTTGCTGAAAAGGCAGGTGTTTCGAAAGTGCAAGCTGGTGCTGTTGTTGATGCTTTTATGGCTTCTGTAACAGAATCTTTGGCTTCAGGGGGGGATGTGCGTCTTCCAGGTTTTGGCACTTTTGAGGTTTCTCATCGTGCTGCGACAAAGGGGCGTAATCCTTCAACTGGCGCTGAAATTGATATTCCAGCACGTTCTGTACCCAAATTTTCTGCAGGAAAAAGCCTTAAAGAAGCAGTTAATAAAAAATAATTTAAACAACATTAAAAAAACCCGATTTATTTATAAGCGGGTTTTTTTTACAGATATTTTTAGACAGGGATATTATACACGTTTTTCATATAAAAATTTTGAGTCTTTGTACCATTTTTTCATTTCATGAATTGCATAAAATACCATAGGTGTGAAATATATATTTTTAGCCGTTTCAATAAATATTCCACTTTAATAAAGAGGCATTATATAGCTTATAAAGTAGGACGTTAACTTTTGTTATGTGGAAGGGCTAAAGTGTTCATTCAGAAACAGTGCTTATAAATATAAAACAAAAAAAATGCTTTGAAATGTATAAAGCCTACTAAACCACCTTTTCTGCTGAATAGAGGTGCATGTTGGGGCAATCATATTGTTTTCTTAGTTTTTATAATGTTTCGATCAGCTCGCGGCATTTGAGGCGGGTGCATAAAGGATAGTTTTATTCCTTTTTTAATAATTCTCTTAATTTACAACACTAACTTCGCTTGTGTGAGCCAGTGCTTAACTGACCAAATCACCTTTATTGACTGACTATAAGAAAGCCTGAAATAAAGGAATTTTACGATATTTAAGATAGAAAGAGATAAGTTGTTTATAAATCAATGTATTGTAAGTTTATTTTATAAAGCTGCTTTGTCATTTCAATATTGTGATTTTTCGTGGCATTTGAGATGGAAGAGATATATTCAGCTCTATTTTTATTTCACTTGTACCGTGCAAGTGAGTATTTTTTCCTCATCACACAAAAGTTAAACTGAGAGAGTTTCATAAATATTAAGAAATAAATTTAAAAAAAGATAAAAATTTCAATTATTAAATGATAGATAGAAAAAAATATTGATAGTAATAAAATACAGTATTATTTGTTTATTTTTTATCTATTTATTATCATAATATATCAATATAATTATTTTATTTTGCTGAAGTATATTAAACTGGTTATGGCGATAAAAAACTTTTCTCTAGTCAAAAATTATTTCATATTTTTTACATTATTAAATAAATGATGAAGTGTAGAACAGTGACTATTGATTGAGATAGCGTTTTAACAAGGCTTTAGAATGATTTTTTCGTGAGAACCATAGAGATCTATTCAGTAGAGGGGATGAGTGACGAATCATGTGTTTTTTTATCAACAGGAGCTCTTTGATTCTTTATTTGTTAACCACTGAATACAATCATTGAGAGCCCTTGCTGTTATAACTTGTTTTTTTGCTAATTTTTTTTCTTTACTTGGCAAGCGTTTTCCTGAATGTTTAAGAGAAACAATAGGGGGAAAGAGTCCAAAGTTGATATTCATTGGCTGAAAAGACTGTCTTTCTGCTTCTTCATCTATAATGTGACCCCCCGTAATATGATTCAAAAGAGCTCCGAATGCCGTGGTTAGTGGGGGGAGGCAAGGACAGTTGTGATGATATTCGGCAGCGGCAAAACGTCCAGCAAGAAGCCCTATAGCTGCTGATTCTACATAACCTTCACATCCAGTAATTTGTCCTGCAAAGCGGAGTTGTTTTTTTTGTTTTAAACGAAGGGTGTGATCAAGAATGATTGGAGAGTTGAGATAGGTATTGCGGTGAAGACCACCAAGACGTGCAAATTCTGCTTTTTCAAGACCGGGAATCATTCTAAAAATATGGACTTGTTCACCATGTTTCAATTTTGTTTGAAAGCCGACCATATTGTAAAGCGTTCCGAGTTTATTATCTTGGCGTAATTGAACGACAGCATAGGGTTTAACGGTAGGATTATGGGAATTGGTTAAGCCCATAGGTTTCATAGGACCGTGTCTTAAAGTTTCAAGTCCGCGCTCAGCCATAACTTCTATGGGGAGGCATCCATCAAAATAGGGCGTTTTTTCAAAGTTACGAAACTCTGTTTTTTCAGCATTTTTTAATGCTTCAACAAATGTTTTATATTGTTCTTTATTAAGGGGACAATTAAGATAATCTTTCCCTGTTCCCTCAGGCCCAATTTTATCATAGCGCGATTGATACCAACAAATATTCATATCAATACTATCGGTATGGATAATAGGTGCAATAGCATCAAAAAAAGAAAGAGCTTTTGCACCAGTTATTGCTTGTAGTTCTTGCGCAAGTGCAGGTGAGGTAAGGGGGCCCGTTGCAATGACAACATGTTGCCAATCCTTAGGAATCTCTTGAACTTCTTCACGTTTGATTGTTATAAGCGAATGGTTTTCAAGGGCTGATGTCACGGTTTTTGAAAATCCATCGCGGTCAACAGCAAGAGCACTCCCCGCGGGGACTTTGTTGGTATCAGCCGCTTTCATAATTAACGATTTTGCTAATCGCATTTCAGCATGTAAAAGTCCTACGGCATTTGTTGATGAATCATCAGAACGAAAGGAATTTGAACAAACCAGTTCTGCCAATTTATCGGTTTTATGGGCATCTGATTTTTTTTGGGGACGCATTTCATGCAAAACAACAGGAATTCCTGATTGAGCAATTTGCCAGCTTGCTTCACACCCCGCAAGACCGCCACCGATAATATGAATTGGAGTATCAAATGTCTTTAACATAGTTGACTTATTAGCGTAAGTCGCCGTGTATGAAAAGCATAGATTTTATTTTTGTTCTTTGTAAGAAAGACGTGTATTGAGTTTTTTTTAATATATTTGTTTGCTTTTTTTCTATAATTAATGGTATAGAAACGCCGCTTGTATAAGGTTATTAGCTTGCTAAGTTTGAGCGGATGTGGCGAAATTGGTAGACGCACCAGATTTAGGTTCTGGCGGGAGACCGTGGGGGTTCGAGTCCCTCCATCCGCACCAAAGCAATCCCTTAAGTGCTACGGATTTCTACGTATCTGGGATTCCGCTTCATGGTAATGTAACACTTGAAGTGTTAGAATGTAATGATGATTAGAGTGGGTTTATCCCTCTCCTTAGAAAAATGAAGGTGTTTAATGCAGGTTACCGAGACGCTTAATGAAGGACTGAAGCGCGAAATTAAGATCGTGGTTCCAGCGAAAGATTTAGAAGAAAAGTTGAATGAACGATTGGATGATACCAAGGGTAAAATCAAGCTTAATGGTTTCCGTCCTGGTAAAGTGCCGGGTGAGCATTTGCGAAAAATGTATGGTAAATCTTTCATGGCAGAGATTCTCAATGAGATACTCGCTGATGCTCCGCGTTCTGTTTTAGCGGATCGCAATGAACGTCCAGCGATGCAGCCGAAAATTGATATAGATGAAGATGAGAAAATTTTAGATGGAAAAGCCGATTTTACTTTTAGTTTAAAGTATGAAGTTTTACCAAAAATTGAAATTAAAGCCTTTGAGCATATTGAAGTTATCCGTGAAGTTGCAGCTATTCCTGAACAGGATATTGATGAGCAAGTCAATCGCGTTCTTTCTTCTACGCGTAATTATTCTCTAAAAGAGGGGGCTTCTGAAGAAGGTGATCGTATAACCATAGATTATCGAGGTAAGCTTGAGGGGGTTCCGTTTGAAGGTGGAGCGGATAATGATGCACAACTGATTCTTGGATCAAAACAATTTATTCCTGGTTTTGAAGAGCAATTGGTTGGTGTAAAAGCTGGAGATGCAAAGACGATTTCTGTTAAATTTCCGGATAATTACAGTGCAGCACATTTAGCAGGACGGGAAGCAGAGTTTGACATTACTGTCAAAGCTGTCTTTAGACCAGATGAATTAAAAATTGATGATGAGGCGGCGAAAAAAGTCGGTTTGGAATCTCTAGATCGCTTACGCGAGGTTGTTCGTGGACAGATTGAAAGTCAATATGGTTCAATGACCCGTCAAAAAGTTAAGCGTCAAATTCTTGATGCTTTAGATGCTGATTATAATTTTGAGATTCCTGAAGGACTTTTAGAAATTGAATTCAATAATATATGGGCTCAGGTTAGTGATGATTTGAAAAGGGCTGGGCGTAGTTTTGAGGACGAGGGTGTTACAGAAGAAAAGGCGCGGGAGGAATATCTTGTCCTTGCACAACGTCGTGTCCGTCTTGGCTTGGTGCTTTCTGAAATTGGAATGAAGGTTGGTGTTAAAGTTAGTGAGGATGAGCTAAAAGCAGCCGTTTTTGAGCAAGTTCGTCAATATCCTGGACAAGAAAAAGAGATTATGGACTTTTTCCGTAAGACTCCGGAAGCTGTTGAAAATCTACGTGCTCCGATTTTTGAAGAAAAGGTTATTGATCATTTGTTAGCACAGATAAAAGTCACAGATAAAGAAGTGACGATTGAAGAATTGATGAAAGAATATGATGAATTAGATGTCTCTGAAGAAAAGCCGGCAAAGAAAAAATCTGCTGTGAAAGAGAAAGAAAAATCTGCAGAGAAAGCATCGGCTAAGAAAAAGGCTCCTAAAAAAGCTTAATATTTACGCAAACAGAACGAGCCCGATAGAATCGGGTTTGATGTGCTATTATATTCTAAGCTTGCACTGTGAATGGTTTGAGATAAGCCATGAGATATGTTTTAAAATATTAGTAGTGGATTGGCAATGAACATCATTGATACGCGTACTCCTGATTCTAAGCGTTTTATTTCTGGCGTTACAGGTGATTGGGAAGTCATCATTGGCATGGAGGTTCATGCGCAAATCATATCAAATTCGAAACTTTTTTCAGGCGCATCAACCAAATTTGGTGCAGAGCCGAACAGTCATGTATCTCTTATTGATGCGGCTATGCCAGGGATGTTGCCTGTTCTTAATCAAGAATGTGTTCGTCAAGCAGTTCGAACAGGTTTGGGATTAAAAGCGCATATTAATTTAAAATCTGTTTTTGATCGGAAGAATTATTTTTATCCAGATTTACCGCAGGGATATCAGATTTCTCAGTTTCGCTATCCCATTGTAGGAGAGGGAAAAATTACCGTATCTGTTGGTCCAGATTCGAATGGCCAATTTGAGGATATCGAAATAGGAATTGAAAGATTACATCTTGAACAGGATGCTGGAAAATCGATGCATGATCAACATCCGACGATGTCTTTCGTGGATCTTAATCGCTCTGGTGTTGCGCTTATGGAAATTGTTTCCAAGCCTGATATGCGCTCATCAGATGAAGCTAAAGCCTATATGACAAAATTGCGTACGATTGTTCGTTATTTAGGGACTTGTGATGGCAATATGGATGAAGGGTCTATGCGCGCGGATGTTAATGTATCCGTTCGTCGTCCTGGTGAAGCTTTTGGCACGCGTTGTGAAATCAAAAATGTTAATTCTATTCGCTTCATTGGTCAAGCGATTGAGTATGAAGCGCGTCGTCAGATCGCAGTTTTAGAAGATGGAGGCGTCATAGAGCAAGAGACTCGGCTTTTTGATGCCACTAAAGGTGAAACTCGCTCTATGCGCTCAAAGGAAGAAGCGCATGATTATCGTTATTTTCCTGATCCTGATCTTTTACCATTAGAATTTGATCAAGCATTTGTGGATGCTTTGGCTGCTGATTTACCAGAATTGCCTGACGCTATAAAAGCACGTTTTGTTAAGGAAATGGGGTTGACAGTGTATGATGCTTCCATTCTTGTGACAGAAAAAGCTATTGCTGATTATTTTGAAGACGTTGCTCGTGGTCGTGATGGAAAAATAGTGGCCAATTGGGTGATTAATGATCTTTTAGGGGCTTTAAATAAAGATAATCGTGAAATTGAAGAGTCACCAGTATCGCCAAATCAATTGGGAAGCATTATTGATCTTATAAAAGAAGGTGTTATTTCTGGAAAAATAGCTAAAGATCTTTTTGAGATTATTTGGAATGAGGGGGGAGAACCACGCCAAGTTGTAGAAGAGCGCAATATGAAGCAGGTAACAGATACAAAGGCTATTGAAAGAGCTGTTGATGAGATCATTGCTAATAATTCTGATAAAGTTGCGCAAGCAAAACAAAAGCCTGCTTTAGCAGGTTGGTTTGTTGGACAGGTAATGAACGCAACAGGCGGCAAGGCAAATCCTCAAACTGTTAATGAATTAGTTAAGATAAAACTTGGCATAGATTAAATTTTATGGGGTGGAGAAGAATTTATAAATATGATATCTTCTCGAAATTAAGGGATAAAAGGTTATCCTATTAATTGGAGTTGTGCTGAATTGTCCGGTAATTTTTTCGGTCATTTCAAGCATTAATAGGTTCATTCCAGCGATTGATTTCATGAGCATACTGAAGAAATGGAATAGAAAATGGCTCGTTTTTTTAAGCAAATCTTTACTTGGTGGAATGGTAATACCATTGGTACGCGTTTTTTCACATGGCGCAAAGGTAAGCGGATAGGGGAAGATCAATTTGGAAATGTATATTATGAAGGGGGACTTCATAAGGATGGTTATCCGCACCGTTGGGTTATTTATAAAGACTATTCTGAACCTTCTACTATTCCACCAGGTTGGCATGGCTGGATTCATCATCGCTGTGAGTGTCCACCAACACAGGAGAATTATCATCCCTATGAATGGGAAAAGCCGCACGTTGCAAATATGACAGGAACAAGTGAGACCTATCGACCAAAGGGGGCTATTCCTTACAATGACGAGCTTTCTTGTATCCGTGAAGATTATGATGCGTGGTCACCTAAAAAATAAAATGTTTTAATGGGTGCGTGTATTTTTGTCTTATTTGGCTCTACGTTATAACAAGATTTATTTTTAAGGTGCGATTGGTTTTGATATGATGAGGTTTTTTTTATTGTTGAGGTTGAGGGATTTTATATATATTTTTTTAATAGGAATTTTAGTGTTTTTATCCTTAAATAGTTGGGGACAGGCTGAACGTATTAGCAATGGAATTGCTGTATTTGCAGGCCTTGATAAAATCACGGGGCGGACGACGCGTTTTGAAGTTTCTCTTGGTGAAGTTTATCAGTATGGTGCATTACAGGTAACACCTCGTGCTTGTTATACGAGCTCTAAAGATGAACCAACGCGTACAACAGGTTTTGTTGAAGTCAATGAAGTAACATTAGATAAAAAAATACGACGTATTTTCACAGGCTGGATGTTTGCAGATAGTCCTGGTTTGAACGCTGTTGAGCATCCTATTTATGATGTGTGGTTAAAAGATTGCAAGCAGAACTCTCAAAACTCACCTCTTCAGTAATAGTGTGTTATCTATTGTTAATACATTGATTTGTAATGATAGTTTATCATTTTCAACGTGGAATGAGAGGTTTGGATTCCTATGGTTTTCTCATTTCATACTTTCTTATAATTAAAACAATCAAAAATATTTCTTTACACGTTGAAGTGTTGGATGTGTGGATAAGACTGTTTAAGATAAGGAATGAAATCTTTCTCATAAATCGTCTAAATTCAATGATTTATCATTAAAATCAACTTATTGTTTTTCGAATGTTCTATAAAAGATGTTGCTAAACTTTTATTCTCGTTATGATATCGTTGTTTCATTCAAAGGGTGGGTAGAAGAAATTCAAGCGATATTGTTGGAACAGTTGAGATTTAAGATTATTAAAGGCCTTAATTGAAGTTTCAGCGTGATTAAAGAATGTAACAATCGGTAGATTTTTGGTAAGAAGCAACATTTATGTATTTTGCATTTTATTATAAGGAGCACAACGCAATGACTATAAAAATACCTTATTTACACAATTGGCGCACGCGCGATACAATTTGAATTCTCCTTTTCATATTTGTCGATAGTTTAGGCACAGCGCTGGTGTTACCTTTACGCTCTAGCCTCTTATCAGCGGAGCTTGAACTGAGCCCCTTGTGAACAATTGGGTTTTTGCACCAACCATGCTTATTTTCCTGTATAGTATAACATTAGCAGCTTATGCCAGCACTATGGTCGTTGGTACTTTTCTCTTTGGATAGTTCTCTGATAAAATAGGCCGTACGCGAGCGCTCTTTCGTGCTATTTATTTTAGGCACTCTTATTGGCTATACTATTTGCGATGCTGCCATTATGTTACAAAATATTGAGTTTTTTATACGTGGCGCAAATTCAACCGTATATTGAGATGTACCCCTATATGTAAGGTTAGAAACTATAACATATCTGCGCTATAGACCCATCGACTACACAGCAGACGTTCTACTCACTAAATCTTGGCTTTATACGATATGGCTAAGTATTTACCTACCCACAGAACGCTTATTGCAGTACTGGGCCAGTGCAAGAGTTTCTTTGAGAGCCTCATAGCAGTGGTTTCGATATTTTAGCATATAACAATAAAAGAATAAAAACATATAAGTAAAGCATATCCGAACGGAAAAATCACAAACTCTTGTTGAAATATTCTCTATTAGGTATATCATGTCAGAAAGCCGCTATTAAACATGGAGAATTTATGAGTAACATCCCTACTTATTCTGTCACCCCAAACCTACAGTTAGTATACGTATCAAATGTAGAACATTCTACCGCTTTTTACAAATTCATCTTCAAGAAAGAGCCTGTATTCATCTCGCCACGCTATGTTGCATTTGCTTCTTCAGGTGATGCACTCTTCGCGCTCTGGTCGGGGGGTGACGCACCTAAGGAAAATGTGCCTCGTTTTTCAGAAATCGGCATTATGTTGCCTACTGGAGAAGATGTAGATAAACTCTATGCGGAATGGCAAGAGCAAACCACCGTTGAGATAAATGTCTTGAAGGAACCGTATACTGACATATTTGGACGTACCTTCCTCATCAAAGATCCCGACGGCCATATTATTCGTGTTTGTCCACTGGATTAAAAAGTCCTAGACTTGATCTTTAATCCCCTGAATTATGATAATTTTCTGCTTCCAAAACCTATAAGCTATGCACGCTAGAGGTTTATTGGCTTTAGGGTTAGTTGATGTTACAATGCTTGCCTCTAAATCAGATCTTCTCCAATTTGCAACTCTAGATGAATTAAGCCAAATGAGGTATGCGCCTAGTTTCACTCGTATCACCCTTTGATTAGGGAAAGCTGGGAATCAGACCGCTTGTTTGTGAAAACCTTTATGCGCACTAGGACAAAAACTATGCGATCGGTCTTTCATCCTATATTCGCTTTCTTCAGCTTAAAGACAAAATGGCAAAAATTTAAATGCTTTGCAGCAACCATAGTTCAACCTTTACTATTTTACAGAAAATTTTTAAAAAATGGTACTGTGCTTAGGTAATGGTTGATAATTTATATAATAATTTTAAGCAGATAATTCAAGACACTGAAAGTGGACTCTACGCTTTTTCAACGAAGCAGATTAAGTACGGCTGCAAAACACATATGCGATCAAGCCAGCAGATCGTGCTAATTAGAACCCTGAGAAGTTTTAAGGCTGTTTTTGCTAAAATTGCTCATTAGTTTAAAGTTCTGCCTGAAAAAATAAAAGATCTATAAAGAAAATTGATTTCCCTGACTGTATAAAATACTTTTTAATAGACACAACTAACGGTGTAAGACGTGCAAAAGACGTGGTTTAGACGGTAAAGGAATAATAAATAGATTATATTGAAGATTTTGCGATGCCTAAAATCAATCGCAATTGCCAGTTTAGTGCTGTAAGCAGCATATTTGTGCTACAAATGTCCGATGCTCTCAGGTTCATCAGCGGACGCACTCACAACCGCAGAAAGGGCATACTTACTCTCAATTGTGCAAAGAAAGAAGACGATAACAAATGAATTTCTAGCTCGTGATCTCATCTCCCATGGACTATAAGCTAATGCGTAGAGCACAGACCCAATCGGCATATAATAACTGTATACGGTTGTCACCAATCCAGATAATAAAAAAAACAGCTAACGAAAAAGTGTTTATATCTTGGTGATGCCACTTCCGTTCGCAACCCTGATGATCGCAAAGTAGCTTTTACTCGTTTGAAAAGCATAAAGCAGAATTCATTACCTGTAAGATGCTTTTTTTGAAGTTCTACGCGATTCTGAACGAGAAGATTATTGATCATTTTCACTAAAATTTTTAGATGGAAGATATTTAAAGCCACTATACTAACACACGGTTTATAGCTAACTAAGAGCCAGCAAATGTTATCAAGAGAAGAGTACTTCATAAGTAAATTTGTTTATTCGTAAATTCGTGTATATTGCATGACAAACGTCACATTTAAATAAATAGAATGATTACACATTTTGTCTTGATATCTATGCTTTTTTAAATATTTTTTATACGATACCTGTATTTTTACGGTGAGTTATTAAAAATTTAAAAATCGGAATCAAGAAGATTTAAGTCTAAAAGATTCCTTATCCAAGACAAATATATTTATTTTGTGTAAAAAATAATCCATTCTCTAAAGAATACGAGTTTTATACAGTGAAAGTTTCTAATTACCGCTATAATGATGGTTCCCGATTACCAAAACAACCTAAAGAACCTTTATTGAAGGTTCCATTTATTATTGTTGTTTTGATAGCATTTTGTTTTTGTCTTTATTGCATTCCACAGTATTTTTTTTCTCATCAGTTTTATGTTGAAAGTCTTGAGTTTTTTTCATTTACACCAGCATTGTTTAAGAGGGATCCTGTGGCATTTTATTACACCATGGTGAGTTATTCATTTATGCATGGAAGTTTTAAACATGTCGCTTTTAATATGGTTTGGCTTTTAGTTTTTGGCTCTCCTTTAGTAAGGCATTTTGGTGTTTTACGTTTTTTAATTTTTTGGGTATTAACGGCAGTTATTTCTGTTTTGACTTATTTTATATTTCATCAAGAAAGTATCATATCACTTGTTGGAGCGTCAGGTGTTGTATCTGGAATGATGGGGGCTATCGCACGTTATGGTTTTCCCAGCGGTTATTTAGGTGTCAATGCGCAAAACGAAAAACCTTTGGGGACTTTATTATCCATCAAAAAAGCCCTTTGTTCCAAGGGCGTACTTATTTATATAAGTGTATGGTTGGCGGCTGATTTTATCATAGGTATTTCTTCGGTTCTGTTTGAAGAAAATGGTATCTCAATAGCATGGGAAGCACATATTGGCGGGTTTCTTACGGGTTTTTTGTTGGTTGGCTTTTTTGATGTTTTACAAAAAATCAAAAGCTAGAATCTAAGATATTTATGCGCCACATAAAGCGCTATTGTTGCTGCGTTTGAAACATTTAATGATTTAATATTTCCAGGCATATCAAGGCGCGCTAGAGCGCAAACGGTTTCACGTGTTTTTTTTCGTAAGCCTTTCCCTTCTGCTCCTAAAACAAGAGCAATTTTATTCCCTGTTAATGTTGTTTCTAGAGGTTGATCTCCTTCTGAATCGAGACCAAAGCTTGTAAAACCTGTTTGGTGGAGCTCTTGAAGAGTTTCAGCGAGGTTTCGTACGGTAATATAATGAATCATTTCCAAAGCCCCTGATGCCGCTTTCGCAAGAACGCCGCTTTCGTGGGGAGAGTGACGGCAAGTAGTAATAAGTGCTTTAGCTTTAAACGCAACGGCAGAGCGCATAATAGCGCCAACATTATGTGGATCAGTAATTTGATCCATGACAATGACCAGATCAGTATTGGTTAATTCCGATAGTTTGCATGGTTTGAGAGGAGAGGTTTCCAAAACAACCCCTTGATGAACTGCCTCACTTCCAACCAGCGAATCAAGATATTTGGGGGCGCATAATTTAACAGGGCAAGGATAATCTGATTCGGATATATTGAATCTTTTTAAGGCATTTTGTGTAACGTACAGACATTTAAAAATTCTTTTTGGGTTTTTTAAAGCAGCCTGAACGGCATGAATGCCATAAAGATGGATTATCCCTTGCTGTAAAGAAGCAGCTCCCTTCTTCAGATTTGTGGAAGATCGAGAAGGAGAGCCTTTCGTATCCCGATATCGGCGACGTAAACGAGCATAATGAGAATTTTGTGATGTTTTTTCTTTCATAACTTCTTTATAGCGTTTTAATAAGAAAAAGTGCTAGAAAAAATCTATGATTTAAAAATATGAGCAGGAAATTTGTACAGAATTGTATTTATTCTGTTGACAGATACAATCGTAATCGTCATAACCACTTCGCAATCAGATTGAATTGAATGGGTGTTCAAGATGATTGTCGTGATGCCTCATCGCGCAACTTTGCCGGTGTAATGGAGGGGTGCCCGAGTGGTTAAAGGGGGCGGACTGTAAATCCGTTGCGTATGCTACGTTGGTTCGAATCCAACCCCCTCCACCATTCATCGCAGGAGAGTTAGTACGTGGGTTCATGCGGGTATAGCTCAATGGTAGAGCAGCAGCCTTCCAAGCTGAATACGCGGGTTCGATTCCCGCTACCCGCTCCAAATGGTTGTTGATGATTAGGCAAGTAGGTGTAATGGAAAATATTCCATTATTCAAAGTGGGCGGGATTTTCCGTCTAAGGTTAAGAGTTGTGGTGATTGGGCTTGTGTACGGTCCAGTTGAATTCAGTTCTGCGGGCCTGTTTCTAGGTGCTAACAAAGATAGAGAATAAAATAAGAGATTAATAGCGATGGCGAAGAGCAAGTTTGAACGAACGAAACCGCATGTTAATATAGGTACGATTGGTCACGTTGATCATGGGAAGACTTCATTGACAGCAGCGATTACGAAGTTTTTTGGTGAGTTTAAAGCATATG
>NZ_JAQITC010000016.1 GCF_028618525.1 Bartonella sp. AU55XJBT
AAACCTATCAAGGCTTAAAGATGATGTCACGTATTGTGAAGTGGTTAGCCTTTATTGTCTTTATGTTTGTAATTGATTTATCCCGTTTCATGGACGCATTAGGGAATAGCTTCTCACATTTAAAAAAATGGATAGCTAAAAGTTAGAGTATTTTTAATTTTTCATACAATTATTCTTTGAAAAGGTCGGAGTGAGTTCCAGTACGAATAAGATGTAATGTATCTCCTTCAATTCGATAAATAAGCAGCCAATCTGGTTCGATATGACTATCACGGAATCCCGCCCAATCGCCCTTTAGTGGATATCACAATAATGATTTGGTAATGGCTTCTCTTCAATTAGCAGACTCAACAGTGTACGCAGCTTATTCATATTTTTACCGCGTTTTTCCACCTTGCGCACGTCACGCTTAAATTGTCGTGAGCGAACAGGTATCAGCATATTAAATGCCTAAGTCCTTTAAAAGGGCATCAGCGTTCTTAAATGTTTTCCCTTTACCTTCGTCTAATTCCTTTATAGCTTTACGTGTGACACTATTAGGTACTTTAAGCTCAAAAGGTAAACAACCTTCTTCAGCGACACGCAAGAATGTTATGCGGATAAGGTCTGATGCACTTAATCCCATGCGTTCCAAAGTAATCATAGCTTGTTTTTTCATTTCAGCAGGAATACGAGCGCGAACAACAGAATCGGCTTTCATGATTGGTACCTCCATTCATAACCTTTATTATAATGTAGCTACATTGCAGCTTCAAGTCAATTTTTAGAAGTTGATACCCTTTGGGTAGCAGGTATGGCAAAAAAACACCTCGAAAAGAAGTTCTGATTCGTAATAATTGAGGAAAGTTTGAAAAAGATTTGTTAGAATCAGAAGGAATATTTCTTCTCTAACAGGACCTTTTATATGGTTACATCTTTTGGTAAAATTTTACGTAAACTTCGCGTTGAGCACTCAGAACGTCTCTTAGATATGGCTGAGAAATTAGACGTATCTGTATCATTTTTATCTTCAGTCGAGATTGGCAAAAAATCTGTACCTGTTGGTATGGAAGAAAAGATCATAGAGCTTTATGGTTTAGATCAAAAGGAAGCATTACTTTTAAGAAAAGAAGCCTATGCATGTCGAAAGAGTTTTACAATAAAGCCTTCTAATTCATGCAGATGTGAAATTGTTGGCATGTTTGTTAGAAACTTAGAAAATTTTTCGCAACAAGATATAGCAAGATTAAAAAAATTACTGGAGAAATTCGTTAAAAAAGAAGGCGTCCTATAGGACATGTTGCAAACCCTATTCCCTTAACTTTATTCGAGGATCCCTCACAGTAAAAAAGATATGTAAATACAGTAAATTATAACTTTAAAAAAGGTTTGTTAAATTCTAGTCTTGCATGTTAACACTTATTTTACTACGCTTGAAAAATTAAGAGAGTGATGACTCTAAGGGTATTGTCCATTTTAAAGGTTGACTATGGAAAGCACTATAGAAAGAAAGTGTTGGGTGGTAGCAAGACGAGCAACATTCGTGTTTATTGCTGTCATTTTTTTGGTTTATCTCGCAATTTGATTTTAAACGAGACAAACGTTATAAAAAGCGTATGCTCAAACCATACTACAGTTTTGAGGTGATACGTGTTTTTATCTGTTTTTGAACTTTTTAAAATTGGAATTGGTCCTTCTAGCTCGCACACGATGGGGCCGATGACAGCTGCTAATATGTTTTTGCAAAAGATACGAGATTTTTCTCAGTCATCCGATATTCAAGTTTCTCGTATACGTGTTTATCTTTACGGTTCTTTAGCTTTTACAGGTATTGGTCATGCGACAGATAGGGCTATTGTATTAGGACTTTTAGGAGAAAAAGCTTCGACTGTTGATCCTGATAATATGGAATTTCTGTTAGAAAAAGTTATCCGTGAAAAAAAAGTGCAATCAGAAGACCATCCCGCTTACCAGTTTGATTTGCAAAGTGATCTTATTTTTGAACGAAAAGAAATCTTACCTGGACATACGAATGGGTTGGCATTTGAAGGACTTGATACGGATGGGAATGTTCTGTTAAGGCAGATTTATTATTCTATCGGGGGTGGTTTTGTTGTGACTGAGGATGAATTAAGCCATATGAATGGTGACATGCAACCAGAAGCATTTGAGGTGCCATACCCTTTTGATTCTGCGCGTACAATGTTATCAATGGCGGAAAAATCTGGACTTTCGATTGCTGAAATGAAGCGCTTAAATGAAGAAACAAAGATCGAGCGTTCTTCTCTAGATGCAGGACTTGATGAAATTTTTTCAGCGATGACAAATTGTATTGATAGAGGTCTTTCACAAGAAGGTGAGTTGCCTGGTGGATTACGTGTTCTAAGGCGTGCTAAAAAGCTGCATGAAACGCTTTTGAAAAATCAAAAGAAAAATTTCAATTATCCACTTTGGGCAAATGATTGGCTTTCGGTATACGCTATGGCAGTCAATGAGGAAAATGCAGCGGGTGGTCGTGTTGTTACTGCTCCAACAAATGGGGCTGCTGGTGTTGTCCCCGCAGTTTTACGTTACTATCTTCAGTTTAATGATGATTCAGATCAAGAAGGAATACATAATTTTCTATTGACGGCAGCAGCGATTGGCGGTGTTATCAAACATAATGCCTCTATTTCTGGTGCAGAAGTTGGATGTCAAGGTGAAGTTGGAACGGCATCTTCAATGGCGGCGGCGGGGTTGACTGCGGCGTTAGGTGGAACGCCCGCTCAAATTGAAAATGCAGCGGAAATTGCGCTTGAGCATCATTTGGGAATGACGTGTGATCCAGTTGCAGGTCTTGTCCAAGTTCCTTGTATTGAGCGTAATGCAATGGGGGCGGTTAAGGCAGTAACGGCTTCTTCTCTTGCATTATATGGTAATGGGGAACATTTTGTTTCTCTTGATGCTTGTATAGAAACAATGCGTCAGACGGGTCATGATATGAGCGAACGCTATAAAGAAACAAGTAAAGGTGGTCTCGCAGTCAATGCAATATCTTGTTAAGGGCTGGAATATTTTTCAATCCATAACTGGACTCGTTGGGGAAGGATTACATTTCTTTTTCGTAAGAAGGCTTATGTTTTTTGTTTCTTATAAAAAAATTCCAATTTTATTTAAAATCTTGTATCGGTAAAAAATTAAAATAAATAATAGCATATACATTAAAAATATTTGTCAAAATTTTCATGAAGAATAGAATGTAGATATAGGACATTATCGTGTTTCTCATTCGTGAATTTGTTTTACATGAAGATTGTAATACCATTAAAGAACGCGATAAACAAAAGCGTGAGATAATGCATAATCTTCATTATTTAAGGACATCGCTTTAGGTACTTTTGAAAGTTGTAAAGCTGAATTAAAAGGAAATGGCGAGGCTTGGGGTTAATTTTTATCTTTAAAGCTTCATATTTCTTCCCAAATTAGGTTGTCTGCTTATTTCAGAGATTATACAAATAGAGATATGCAATGTTATTGCTTCCATTTGACAGACAAGAGCTGCAACAGCAGAGAAAGCACTAAATCGTCTTAACATTTGTCTGAAACATATTGTTGCTTTGGATTTGGATGTTGATTTGTAGGCAATAGAAAAAGCATGAGCTCTCTTAAGAAAATAACACCATAAAACACAAAATTTATCAGTAATGAACTGAAGAGAAGAGCCTGCTTTTTATATAAAAAACTTGAACAAACGGCAACCATAACACATTTAACTTACGTTTGTTTATTCTTAGAGGTATTCGTAAACACCCATTGCTTTATATTTTTGAGAATTAGATTGAGGATGATTTATGGATAATCCCTGCTGAAGGTATGCTAGGTTGATAAGATGATAAAGAAGAATTTCGTATATCTTTATCATTAGAAGCAATGAAAATAATTAAAAAGCCAGTTGCATCTCTAAAAGTGATTTTATTTTTACAGTGTGTCTGTTGTAGAGGAAATCGTTATTAAGAGAATTTTCTTTATTGCACTTTTACAATAAACTCTAAAATGATAAGCTTTCATCCCATGTAGGGTTCATTTTTTTTTCAGAAAGATATCAAGAACAATTTTTGCTATTAAATCAAAAAGTGAAAAAATATTTTGTATTCTCTGTGTCCTTAAAAAATAGTTTGATTGGAAGCTTGAGGATATTGGATAATTGAAAAAGCCATAAATATAATTCCTACGACTTAATAAAAAAGAATTATGTCTATCAAAGGATTTTCTCAGACTGTAGATGATGGTGCAATAATAAAATAATTTTTTTAGAAAAGGTTTGTATAATTAAATATTTGTCGCTCCTAGACGGATTTTAATAGGTACATTACCAGTTTGACTCGCAACACGTAAATGAATGCGTACAGGAGGCATCATGAGACGACGATTGCGCATTGTTTGACAAATGAGAAGATTAACAAGAGATTGTGTATCTAAGGCAGTTGAATTATATTTTAAACCAGTAAGTTTTACTGCAGCATCGTGAAGAGAAAGCAATGAAAGGAGGGATGATTGCTTCAATAATTTTTCTTTTTCATGGAATGAAGCAAAAGCATTATCTGTCATAATACTATCCTTAACGCAGAATTCAAAAACTTTTAGTAGGCTACAGTATAGCAGTTAAAATTTGCTTTCTTTAGTGTAGAACAAGCATCAAATGCAGCTTTTTTTGATTGAAATCCTGTAAATCGGGCACGGTAATAACGCTGCCCATTTTTTTCAAACAGTTGCATATGTGAAGAGGCACTCTTTAAAGTAGAAAAAGCTGTGTTTTTTGCTTTTAAAAGCAGAGTGTTTGCTTGTTCTTTACTAGGAAGAGAACCAATTTGGATAGCCCATCCGGCATTTGTGGACAAAGAAGCGTTTACAATTTTATGAGTCTCAACCGATATAGCTTTTTGAGGGTTAGGTATTGGTACAATGACTCTATTTACAGCTGTTATTGCAACATTAGAGTTTTTAGGTTGTTCTGCAAATGCTGTCAACATAGTTGAAATTTCATCGTCAAAATCATTTGAATCAGTTTTAATGGTTGGTATAGGAGTTTTTGCGCCAGTGGGTAAGTGATAGTGTACAGAGGCCATTAAACGTTCCCCACTTTTCATTTGGTTTGCTTTGGGCAAATATTGGTTCAATAAGCTAGCCATGTGCTCGTCACGTGCAGTAGATGATTTACCTCCCATAACAACAGCGACAATAGAACGTCCTTCAAGACGCATTGAAGTTGCTAAATTAGAACCTGACATTTGTGTATAACCTGTTTTAATTCCATCGACTCCTTTCATTATTTTGACGAGTTTATTGTGGCTGTTAATTGTATGTCCACGGAAATTAAAACTTTTTATTTTGAACAATTTATATTGTTTTGGAAAATGTTTACGGAGGGCTAATGACAAAGTGGCGATATCTCGTGCCGTAGAGTAATTGTGTACATCTGGAAGTCCTGAAGCATTGGCAAAATGTGTATGTTTCATGCCAAGTTTACGCGCTTTTGCGGTCATCATTCGAGCGAATTTTTTTTCACTCCCTCCAAGATATTCTGCAATGGCTGTAGCAACATCATTTGCAGATCTTGTAATAAGTGCTTTAGCGGCGGCTTCTGCAGAAATTGTTTGGCCTGCTTTAAATCCAATTTTTGTTGGTGGACGCATTGCTGCATAATGTGAAACAGGAATTGGAGTATTGGGTGTCACACGCCCCATCTGCATAGATTCAAACAGGAGGTACAATGTCATCATTTTGGTTAAAGAAGCAGGATAACGTTTCAGTGCTGCATTGGCTTGAAAGAGAGTTTTCCCAGTTGATGCATCTATAACAATAGCCGCATACTTATCAGGATAGGCTCCCTGAGGTGTTGCTGATGCCCAACAACAAGAAAAAACTAACATAACGAAAGAAATTGCTATCTTTTTATAGCAGCGCATAATTTTTTGATCATTAATATACACTTGCAGTATCCTATTTCTCCATTTACCGTGAAAAACCTCTATAAAACTTCCTGTTCTGTAACGTGTTGATGCAGTTTAGACGAATGGTATTACTAATTTGTTTACAGAAATTATTTTATGAGTGACTTAAATTAACCATAAGGGGAAAGTTTTTTCTTATACAAAAGAGTTATTGCAATAGTTTTGAAAGAACTTAAAATTAATAAAAAATTTGCTGCATGGAAAACAATAATGGGACAAATACTCATAATAAACTCTATATCTCATATTATGCATAATGAAAAATCCCGCATTATGCATAATGAAAAGGGCAAGAATTGGGAGGAAGGTAGGCAGGGTGCGGTTATAATACCTAAGGCTAGAACAAAACTCCAAAAACCTAAATTATATCGCGTTCTTTTACTGAATGATGATTACACGCCTATGGATTTTGTTGTTTTCGTTTTGAAAAACTTTTTTAAAAAAAATTTCGAGGAGGCAACGCGGATTATGTTAAATGTTCATCACAATGGGATAGGGGAATGTGGAATTTATACTTATGAAGTTGCTGAAATGAAAATCGTACAAGTGAGGGAATGTGCTCGTCAAAATGAACATCCGTTACAATGTGTAATGGAATGGAAGTGAGGAATTATGCCATCTTTTACACCTAGTCTTGAAGAGGTTTTGCATCGTGCATTAACAATTGCCACTCAAGCGCGGCATGAATATGCAACATTAGAACATCTTCTCCTTGCACTGTTAGATGATGCCGATGCAAATTCCGTTATTCAAGCATGCCAAGTAGATGTGGAGGAATTGCGCGAGCGATTAACCAACTATCTTCGCTCAGAGTTAGATGAACAGATTAGAGCTGATGAGGATACAAAGCCTACAGCTTTTTTCCAGCGTGTCATCCAACGTGCGGTGATACATGCTCAATCTGCTGGAAAAGATGAAGTATCAGGGGCAAATGTTCTTGTTGCAATTTTTTCTGAACGTGAAAGCCATGCAGCCTATTTTCTTCAAGAGATGGGAATGACACGCTATGATGCTGTCCGTTTTATTTCACATGGTATGACGCGTGATGATGGATTATCCATGTTACTTGAAGGACTTGAAGAGCAATTAGATCAGCAGATTTCAGACAATGATGAAAGGGTAACAAGTGCTTTAACGGGTTATTGTATTGATCTCAACTGTAAAGCACGAAATGGAAAAACTGATTTATTAATTGGTCGTGAAAGAGAAATTTCACGCATGATTCAGATTTTATGTCGAAGATCAAAAAATAATCCACTTTTGGTTGGTGATCCTGGAGTAGGGAAAACCGCTATCATTGAGGGATTGGCAAAGCGTATTGTTGATGGGCAAGTGCCTGAATTTTTATCAAATGCTACGATCTTTTCTCTTGATATGGGGGGGCTTGTTGCTGGTACACGTTATCGCGGTGATTTTGAAGAACGATTAAAGCAAGTTATTAAAGAGTTTGAGCTTTATCCAGATGCTATTTTATTTATTGATGAAATTCATACCTTAATTGGAGCTGGAGCAACATTAGGGGGAAATATGGATGCAGCAAATCTTTTAAAACCTGCGTTATCTTCTGGAACTATGCGATGTATTGGGTCGACAACTTACAGAGAATATCGAAAATTCTTTGAACAGGATCGTGCTTTAGAGCGCCGTTTTCAAAAGATTGATATTAATGAACCTTCTGTTTCTGATGCGATTAAGATTTTGCAAGGGATGAAGCCTTACTTTGAAGATTTTCATCAGATTAAATATACAGATCAGGCGATGAAGGCATCTGTAGAATTATCTTCACGCTATATGGTTGATCGTAGATTACCTGACAAAGCAATTGATATTATTGATGAAAGTGGCGCAGCACAAAAGCTGTTGCCACGAAAACAGCGCAAAAAGACTATCGGTGTTAAAGAAATTGAAGCGACCGTTGCGACAATTGCAAGGATTCCACCCAAAACAGTTTCACGGAATGATCAGAAGATATTGAGTAAGCTTGAGAGAGAACTCAAGCATGTTGTTTACGGGCAAGATCAGGCAATTTCCGCCTTGGTTTCATCCATAAAATTGGCGCGAGCAGGTTTACGCGAACCAGATAAACCAATAGGAAGTTATTTATTTTCCGGACCAACTGGGGTTGGAAAAACTGAAGTTGCAAAACAGCTTGCATCATCTTTAGGCATTGAACTCTTACGTTTTGATATGTCAGAATATATGGAACGCCATACGGTAGCGCGCTTAATCGGTGCTCCTCCAGGCTACATAGGGTTTGATCAAGGAGGTCTCCTTACAGATGCCGTTGATCAGAAACCTCACGCAGTCTTATTGCTCGATGAGATTGAAAAAGCCCATCCAGAGTTATTTAATATTTTATTGCAGGTCATGGATTATGGTCGATTAACAGACCATAACGGCAAGAAAATTGATTTCCGCAATATTATTTTGATTATGACAACCAATGCTGGTGCTTCAGATATGGCAAAATCAGCGATTGGATTTGGGAAAGCCCGCCGTGATGGTGAAGATATAGAAGCAATTAATCGGTTATTTACGCCAGAATTTCGTAATCGGTTGGATGCAATTATTCCGTTTGCACCTTTATCTTACTTAACGATCAATCAGATCGTGCAAAAATTTATTTTTCAGCTTGAAGGACAATTAGCTGATCGAGGGATCTGTTTTGAATTAAGCTCTTCTGCAACTTTATGGCTTTCCAATAAAGGATATGATTCTCAGATGGGAGCACGCCCATTAGGACGGGTTATACAAGAATATATTAAAAAGCCATTAGCAGATGAAATTTTATTTGGAAAGTTACGCAACGGTGGCATCGTTCGCGTATTGACACAAAAATCAAATGGCGAAAAAGAAAGATTACAGTTAAAAATTTCCTCTTCTAATCTATCTGTTGGCTCAAAGAAAAGTAAAACGAAAAATTTTAATAAAGAAACTGTAGGAAAGAAAAGCGCAACATCTTAAGAACACGCTACAAGAGGACTTATTACAGGGCAGCACGAATTTTTTTGGCATTCTCTTCAAGTATTTCTGTAGGTGTTATCACTTCATTATGAGGGGTAAGTTCTATTCCTTCCATACGTGGTATAATATGGAAATGGAGATGATAAACGGTTTGTTGACTAGCCGCTTCATTAAATTGCATGATCGTTATGCCATCGGCTTGAAAGGCTTTTTTAACAGCATTAGCGATTTTTTGAACAGCTTTAATAACAGGAAATAATGTTTCAGTATCGGCATCGAGTAAGTTTCGAGAGCCTTTTTTAGGAATGACCAGTGTATGACCTGGTGCTTGTGGCATGATATCCATAAATCCAATAACATCATCATCTTCGTAAACGCGAACAGAAGGGATTTCATTACGAATGAGTTTAGCAAAAATATTGTTATTGTCATAAGCTTGTTTCATACGAATATTTCCTTTTATTGTAAGGGTGAAATTTTAATATCAAAATAGAAAAGTGCAAGGTTTATCAGAGTGTAAGATAAAAAATATTTTGACTTCAGGGATCTTTAAAGAACGCACTGTCTTTAATGAAGATTTAGATTTCTATGATGGCTTCAACTTCTACAGGAACATCCATAGGGAGAGAGGAAACACCAATAGCAGAACGGGCGTGTTTCCCAATTTCACCAAGAATATTGACAAATAAATCAGAAGCCCCATTGGCGACAAAAGGGATATCGGTAAAATGGGAATCAACAGCCACAAAAACAGTAATTTTTACCACGCGTTTTATTCTATTGAGGTCACCCAGAGTTGCTTTGAGTTGAGCGAGAATATTAAGAGCACAAACTTCAGATGCTTTTTTGGCTTGCTCAGTATTCACAGTGCTACCAACTTTCCCGATGGCTATAGGTTTTCCATTCATAAGAGGGAGCTGTCCAGAAATAAAGAGTTGATGGCCACTTTGTGCAGTTGTGATGTAATTAGCAAGGGGTTGCGTTGCTGCAGGAAGAGTGATTCCGAATTTTTCTAAGTTTCTTTCAATCACATTGGTCATAATTTAAACTCCATAGCTATTCTATAAACAGATCATTGCATAACCTATTTTTTTATTGAAGGAAATGTGTGGTTAATTGAGAAATTAGCCTTTTTTGCCTTATTGTATGATGTTATGGAACAGGAATAAAGTTTGGAAGTTGGGAATGATTAGAGCATTATTTACAATAATTTTATATATTGTTTTTTTCTGTACGGTGAGAGCTGAAGAGCCTGTTTTTATTGTGCCTCATCGAGCAATTTATGATTTTCAGCTCGATAATGTTTCTCATGAAATGACAATTTCTGGAATGTCAGGGCGAATGGTTTACGAGCTGACTGGTTCAGCATGCCAAGGCTATAGCACACGGTTTCGTTTCATTAGCCGTCTTCATGTTGAAGATATGCCGGTCCGTTTAACAGATCAACAGACGACGAGTTATGAAGCAGGAGATAGCCGTACGTTTCGTTTTAATGTTACCGATCAAGAAGGGGAAGAGGTTGCGCATCGTGCTGAAGGGGTCGCTGAGCGGACAGGAGATGGTATTACAGTTACCTTAAAAAAGCCAAAGGAAAAAGAGTATAAGCTTGCAATGGCTGAATTTCCAATAATGCAATTAAAGAATATTATTCGCCATGCAAAAGCGGGGGATCATTTTTATAATGTTACTGTCTTTGATGGGACAAATAAAGCGGATAAAGTTATAAAAGAAAGTATTGTTATCGGGGAAAAGAAAGCGCTTTTATCTGATAGCGAGACGGAAAAAATAAAAAAATTGGATAAAGAAAAATATTGGCCTATTACAATCTCTTATTTTGATGATGGTGAAAATAAAGATGGTTTGCCAATTTATCAGAGCAGTTTTCTCTTACATGAGAATGGTGTCATGCGTGATCTTCATATAGATTATGGAACTTTTTCAGTGCGTGCAAAATTGAACAGTCTTGAATTCCTTGAACTTGGACAAGATCTTGATCAATGTGAAAATGCAAATATTAAATGATTGAAGAAAATAGCTTGAAAAAGAATCAAATATTAGTATGTTTGCGCTATTCCACACGCGGAGTTTGGGTGTTTGTAGATAATTTTTTGTAGATAATCTGTGAGAAAAGTCTAGCAAGCATCCGCCGGTAGTAGGTTTTCCTGCTTTTTCCGCGGAGGTTGAACCGGAAAGGATAAGATTTATGGCACTACCCGATTTTACTATGCACCAGCTTTTAGAAGCAGGTGTGCATTTTGGTCACCAGACTCATCGCTGGAATCCCAAAATGACTCCCTATATTTATGGTCAGCGTAATAATATTCATATTATTGATCTTGCTCAGACTGTTCCACTTTTACATCAAGCGCTTAAACTTGTTTCAGACACTGTTGCGCGCGGTGGTCGTATTCTCTTTGTTGGTACGAAACGTCAGGCATCTGAGATTATAGCTGATGCGGCGAATCGTTCTGCTCAATATTATGTTAATGCGCGTTGGCTTGGCGGCATGCTGACAAATTGGAAAACGATTTCTAATTCTATACATCGTTTGCGGAAGCTTGACAAAATTCTTGCTGCTGAAGCACAAGGCTTTACCAAAAAAGAACGTTTAAATCTTGAACGTGATCGCGAAAAGCTTAATCGTGCGCTTGGTGGTATCAAAGATATGGGGTCTGTTCCAGATCTTATCTTTGTTATCGATACGAATAAAGAAAATATTGCGCTTCAAGAAGCAAAACGTTTGGGAATTCCAGTGATTGCCATTATTGATACCAATTGTGATCCTGATGACGTAACGCATCCAATACCAGGGAATGACGATGCTTCACGTGCAATTTCTCTTTATTGCGATCTTTTTGCTCGTGCTGCTCTTGATGGTATTGCACGCCAGCAAGGTGCAATGGGTATCGATTTAGGAGCTCAAGTTGATGCGCCTGTAGAGCCTATTTTGGAAGAAAATGCGGTTTCAGCAGTTTCTGAGTAATATAAAACGCCTAATTAAGGTGCTTTTATTATCTAAAGAAAAAGTTATAGGCGTGCAGAAGGAGTTTGCACGCTTTCATTGTTACAGAATGAAGAGGCAAATATGAGCGTTACTGCTGCACAAGTAAAAGAACTTCGAGAATTATCTGGCGCCGGAATGATGGACTGTAAAGCAGCGTTGGCAGAAACCAATGGTGATATGGAAGCTGCTGTTGATTGGCTTCGTAAAAAAGGCATAGCAAAAGCAGATAAAAAGGCTGGTCGTACAGCAGCTGAGGGATTAATTGGAGTCGTATCAAAAGATTCACATGCAGTTTTGGTTGAGATTAATTCTGAAACAGATTTTGTTGCACGCAATGATGGATTTCAAGACATTGTGCGCAAAGTAGCAACTGCGGCTTTGGATACGCCAGGTGATGTTGAATCTGTTTCTGTTTCTCTTTATCCAGGCTCTGAGAAGACTGTAGAGCTTGCAATTAAAGATGCAATTGGTACAATTGGCGAAAATATGACGTTTCGTCGTTCCGCTAAATTGTCTGTTGAGAATGGTGTTGTTGCGACTTATATACACAATAGTGTGTCTGATGGGCTTGGAAAGCTTGGTGTTTTGGTTGCAATTGAAACAACGGGAAATAAAGAAGCTGCTCTTGCTTTTGGTCGGCAGGTTGCAATGCATATTGCGGCAACCAATCCATTGGCGCTTACAGCACAAGATGTTGATGCTGGTGCTGTTGAACGTGAAAAAGCAATTTTTTCAGATCAAGCACGTCAGTCTGGAAAACCTGAAAATATCATTGAAAAAATGGTAGAAGGGCGTATGCGTAAGTTTTTTGAAGAGGTTGTTTTGCTTTCTCAAGCTTTTGTTATGAATCCTGATATGACTGTTGAGGCTGCTTTAAAGGACGCTGAGAAATCAATTGGAGCTCCAGCAAAAATCACAGGCTTTGTTCGTTTTGCACTTGGTGAAGGTGTGGAAAAAGAGGAGTCTGATTTTGCTGCAGAAGTTGCGGCAGCAGCAAAAGGCTAGTTATTGAAAATTCTTGATCAGGGATTTAAAATCATCATTGGTTTTAGAAACTCTGATGGAAACGATGTAATTATTGTGAGGGCGTCACGTGAAAAAAGTGGTGCCCTTCGTGGTGTCAAAAGCAAAAAGACAATGTGCTTTTGGGGAGATTATGAATGGCATTAACACGTTCGTATAAGCGTATTCTTTTAAAGGCTTCTGGTGAAGCTCTTATGGGAGGACAAAGTTTTGGCATTGATGTTTCTGTTGTCGACCGTATTGCCGCTGATATTGCAGAAGTACGCGCAATGGGGATAGAAGTTGCGGTTGTTATCGGTGGGGGAAATATTTTTCGTGGTGTTGCTGTTGCTTCGCATGGTGGGGATCGCGTGACAGGTGATCATATGGGAATGCTAGCAACGGCTATTAATTCTTTAGCATTGCGAACATCATTGACAAAATTAGGCGTTGAAACTGTTGTACTCTCTGCGATTGCTATGCCACAAATTTGTGAAAGTTTCTCGCAACGTAAAGCAATAGCTTATATGAATCAGGGAAAAGTTGTTATTTTCGCGGGTGGTACGGGCAATCCATTTTTTACCACTGATTCTGCTGCGACGTTACGTGCAGCAGAAATTGGTGCGGATGTTCTTCTTAAAGGAACACAAGTCGATGGTATTTATTCAGCAGATCCAAAAATAGACCCTACAGCGAAGCGTTTTGACCAATTAACACATGTTGAAATTTTGCAATGGGGATTATCGGTTATGGATTCAACGGCGGTTACTTTAGCCCGTGAGAATAATGTACCGATTATTGTGTATTCCATTCATGAAAAAGGTGGTTTAGCGAAGGTCTTGAATGGAACAGGGCGCTTTACAATAGTATCGGAATAAGAGTAAGCTTCAAAGGACAATTGAAGGAGACAGAAATATGAATGTTGCATCAATTATGGATGATCTGAAACGTCGCATGGATGGCGCTATTACGGCTTTTAAACATGAGTTGGGTGGCTTACGGACGGGACGGGCATCGGCAAGTTTATTAGAACCGTTGACCGTTGAATCTTATGGTTCTGTTGTACACATTAATCAGGTTGCTAATATTTCTGTTCCCGAACCTCGGATGCTGTCTGTTTCTGTATGGGATAAAACGATGGTAGGAGCTGTCGAGCGTGCTATTCGCGATTCTGGTCTTGGTTTGAATCCTATAACTGATGGTACGAATTTACGTATTCCTTTACCTGAGTTGAATGAAGAGCGCCGTAAAGAACTTGTAAAAATTGCGCATCACTATGCGGAGCAAGCGCGTGTTGCGACACGTCATGTTCGTCGTGATGGTATGGACAATTTGAAAAAGTTAGAAAAAGATGGTGAAATTGGACAAGATGAAGCCCATAGTTTATCCGAAAAAGTTCAAAAACTCACAGATGAAACCATTGCTGATATTGATAAAATTTTAGCCGTGAAAGAATCTGAAATTATGCACGTTTAAGACTTTTTCTGCTAGAAAAAATATTTTATTCTCAGCGTGTAAATTATTTTTATGGATAAGAGCAGGGTGTCATGTGCCTTGTGATAGCAATGTTTGATGCAAGGAAGCTATTTGATCACCTTAATAGGGAAAGGATTGATTTTAAAGGGTTTATGCTTTTATTCCTTAATCTATGAGTGAAATCTTCCCTTTAACTGGAGGCATTATTAAACCACATGATGAGAAACTTTATGAGGGATGACTCAAATATTCTAAGGTGGGTTTGAGGTAATATGGCACAAAAATAATACCTTACTCCTTATCATCCATTATAAGACCTGCACGCAAGATAATGGGACAAGCGGATGTTATGGGGCGTAATTCGTTTTTTAATGATGAAGAGTTAATAGAGCAGCTCTTTTATGCGAAAAAAAACCTCTAAGTTAATTTATGTAGGGCGTAGATAACTGCGTTCTCATTTTATGTTTAAGAAAATCTTTGAAAATTTATTTTAAGATTAATCTAGATAAGGAAGATTTTTGATCTGTTTTCATTGATTATTCGTCTTATAAGCGCTATCTTGGTAGACTAAATCATTTATGGTAAATTATAAGAGAAATTTGTACAAGTATGAAATAAAAATACGAGGTAGGGAAATTTTTATTGCATCAATTTTAGAGCTTGTATTTTCTATTTTTATTGTTTGGATGTTGTTTTGTCTAATTTGGTTTATCGTATTCTAACAGCTTTTGTGTTTGGCGTTATTGCTTTGTATCTAACATGGTTGGGGGGGATCTCATTTTTTCTGTTCACATGGTGTATTGGCGGTTTTATTCTTTATGAGTGGATGAGTATTACTCAAGAGAAATGGTGTGTTTTACAAAAGATATTAGCAAGTATTTTTTATTTGCTCTTTGGCTTTTTTTTAATGTTGAATGTATCTGCCCCATTGGTTTTTTGTGTTTTAATCGTATTGGCTGCGGTGTTGGCTATTATATCTATAAAAAACAGTGGTTGGGTTTTTTGTGGTTTTTTATATGCATCTTTTCCTGTTGTAGCTTTATGCTTTTTACGGGATCATGAGATGTTGGGGTTCCAAGTTGTTATTTTCTTATATACGATAGTTTGGGGAACCGATATTGGTGGATATTTTATCGGACGTGCATTGGGGGGGGCTAAATTAGCACCACAATTTTCTCCTAATAAAACATGGTCAGGAGCACTTGGTGGTACATTTGTCGGCGTTTTCGGTGGTATATGGGTTGCTTTTGTATTTTTTGATATAAATTTAGCAAGTTTTTTTGTGCCACTCCTTACACTTGTTTTGTCAATTATTTCACAATTGAGTGATTTAGGACAATCATGGCTTAAAAGACGTTTTTCTGTTAAAGACTCCGGTTCTTTATTGCCTGGACATGGTGGCTTTATGGATCGTATGGATGGATTGGTAGGAGCAACTTGTCTTCTTTATTTAATTGGTTCATTGATGTCTGATATGGATGCACCTTTTAATCTTTTTAGTATGATTTAATGGGGAGAAGATATTTTGGGACTTTTAAATCATATGGTCACTATGGGTGATCTTCTTTTAAGAAGTTTGAGTATTCTTTTTATCATTATGCTTATTATTTTTGTGCATGAATTTGGGCATTATCTCATTGGGCGGTGGTGTGGTATTAAGGCATTAGTTTTTTCCCTTGGGTTTGGACCACAAATAGCCAGTTACATAGATAAGCATGGTACGAAATGGCGTTTAGCACTTATCCCTCTAGGCGGTTATGTAAAGTTTGTTGGGGAGGAGGATAAAAACGAGGCGCTATTATCACCATCATCTCCGATTGTTGATGGTTCGTTTGCCAGTGCGCATGCTTGGAAAAAAGCTGCAACTGTTTTTGCTGGCCCCTTTTTCAATGCTCTTTTTACTATTGTTATTCTAACGTTTTTTTTCTTTATTTATGGTCGTGTCGCCATTGAACCCGTTGTTGGTTCTTTGGTAAAAGAGAGCCCTGCTATTCAGTCCGGTTTGAAATTAGGGGACCGTTTTGTTGAAATGGATGGTCGACGGGTTGAAAGTTTTGAAGATTTGATGAATTATGTTGCTTTTCATGGAAGAGAACCGATAGAGTTTAAAATAGAACGCATGGGGCGCGTGTTTACCACTGTCATTACCCCAAAAGTCATTGAGCGAGATGATGGTTTTGGGAATCGAACACAAAGTGCTATGATCGGTGTAGGTGTTCCTGTTGATTTAAATAATCCTCCACGTTTAGATCCAACTTATATAAAACATATTCGCTATGATTTTGTAACAGCTATAGGAGAATCCTTAAACCGTACTGTGTTTATTGCCACTCAAACTGTTTTTTTTATGAGTCGTTTAATTGGAGGCAAAGAAGATCGTTGTAGGCTAAGTGGGCCTTCTAAAACCGTAAAAATTGCTTGGAAAGTGAGCGAGACAGGTTTTATCTCTTTATTAAATTTGGCCGCTTTTCTTTCAATAAGCGTTGGGCTTATTAACCTTTTCCCGATTCTACCGCTTGATGGTGGGCATCTTTTATTTCATGTCATTGAGGTCATTACTGGGAGAAAAATATCCACTAAAATTCAGGGAATTTTTTTTCGTTTAGGTTTTTCCCTTCTTCTCCTTTTTATGATTTTTGTCTTCTTTAATGATTATTTTTGTTGGTTTAGCTAATTAAATTATGGAAAACACTTTGTAAATTGAGTAATAATAGCAAGAACAAATTGAAGGTTGTTTACCATGTCTGCAAAATATTGTGGCATCGTACATTATAATGAGTAATTAAGGGATGAAAAGTCTCGCTGTAAAAAGGTTGTTATGGCAGTTAGCTTTTTAAGGCATCGTGTCCAAGGAACAAGAGTAAGGTAAAAAAGCCAATGACTACGAATTCAAAGTTTTTAAATGCAGCATCTGTGTTGGTGTTAAAGATGGGGATGATTGCCCCAGCAACGGTTTTTATGTCAATTGCTGCGGTTGGAGAAATACAAGCATCTGTAGTCCGTTCTATTGAGGTTCGTGGGAATAAGTTTGTAAGTTCTCAGGCGATTCGGGACAATATGGGTATTAAGGCTGGACAAGGGATTTCCAGTGGTGATGTTGATCATGCTGTGAAAAATCTTTTCGAATTAGGTTTATTTTATGATGTTAAGATAAATCAAGTGGGTGATAAATTGATTGTATTCGTAAAAGAATATGAGGTTGTCAATCAAATATTATTTCAGGGAAATAAATCTTTTAAAGACCCAGATCTTAAACGGTTTATTTCTTTAAAGCCAAATGAACCTTTTAATTCTGCTAAGCTTTCTGCTGATATCAATACAATTCGTGAAGCTTATAAAACGCTAGGTCGTAATAATATCACTGTTAACGTTCAAACGATTAATCTTGGAAAAGGGCGTGTTAATGTGGTGTTTAATGTTGTTGAAGGACAAAAAACAAAGATTAGTGATATCACTTTTAAGGGAAATACTGTCTTTGCAAGCCGTCGGTTGCGTGATGTGATTTCAACAAAGTCTTCAGGAATTTTTTCGAAGTTGTTGGGAGGCGATGTTTACAGTGAAGAGCGCCTTGCTGCTGATGAAGAAGCTTTACGGCGCTTTTATTATAATCGTGGTTATGCAGATTTTCGTGTTGTTTCTTCTAAAGCGACTTTTGATTCCGCAAGCAATACGTATAAAATTTCTTTCGTTCTCGATGAAGGTCCGCGCTATAAAATTAGTGATATTCAGGTTGAAAGTGATGTTGATGGAATTGACGTTCAATCCGTGAAAGGCAAGCTTAAAACCCAGCCAGGTAATGTTTATAGTGCAGAAGATATTGAACAGTCTGTTGCTATTATTAATAATAAGGTTGCTGATTCAGGATATGCTTTTGCTAAAGTTGAACCACGGGGAAATCGTGATTTAGCAAATCATACGATTTCAATCTTATATAATATTGAACAAGGTACACGTGCATATATTCAGCGTATTGATATACGTGGCAATGAGAAAACGCGTGATTACGTCATTCGTCGTGAGATCGATTTAAATGAAGGAGATGCTTACAATCAAACTTTATTGCAGCGTGCGAAACGTCGTCTAGAAAGTTTAGGTTTCTTCAAAGCTGTTAATATTTCAATGGTTCCCACTGAGCAATCTGATCAGGTTGTTTTAGTGATAGATGTCGTTGAAGCTTCAACAGGAGATCTCTCTCTTTCTGGAGGATATACAACGGGGGGAACAAGCCCTGGTATGTCACTTGAAGTCTCTGTTACTGAGCGGAATCTTGGGGGACGTGGTCAGTACGTTCGTTTAGGGTTAGGAGCGGGGCAAGAAAAATCCCGTAATTATAATTTATCATTTGTTGATCCTTATTTCTTAGGCTACCGTTTATCGGCTGGCGTTGATGTTTTTCGCAGCACTTATCGTGCTGATAAAGCCTATGATGTACGACAGACAGGGGGATCACTGCGGTTTTCACTCCCTATTAATAATCAATTATCTGCGAATGTCGCTTATTCTTATGTACAGGAAGAATATGATTTTGGCGGAGAGTATGATTTCAACAAAGAGAGTGATATAATAGAGTTATACGCGAAATATTCTGGTGCGATTGTTCAAGCAGCTAAGCAAAGTCCTTGGAAACGTTCATCGATTAGTTATGGTTTAACCTATAATACGATTGATGATATGAGAAATCCCCATGATGGATGGTACGTGCATCTTCTTCAGGAATATGCAGGACTTGGCGGGAGTGCGAAGTTCTTGAAGACCACGGGTAAGGCGATGATGTACAAGACTCTTTCTGATCAGAGGGATATTGTTGGTTTACTTTCCTTTGGCGGTGGTTATATCCACGAAATAGGTAAAGAGGGTGTTCGTATTTTCGATATGTTTAAAGCGAATACTGATATGATCCGAGGATTCAAATACAATGGGATAGGTCCTCGTCAAGTTTCCAGTAAGGGTGAAGTTTATTTCTTAGGGGGAACGACATATATGAATGCGACTGCTGAAGTACAGTTTCCTATTCCTGTTGTGCCTGAAGGATTTGGATTGCGCGGTGCTTTATTTGCGGATGTTGCTACACTCTATGGTAATAATTATAAAGCCGTTTTTAAGGGTGAACCACCTGTTACCCATACCAAAAGTGCGTGGCGCTCATCTGCAGGTGTGAGTTTGATGTGGGATTCTCCGTTTGGTCCTTTGCGTTTTGATTATGCTTGGCCAATAACAAAGCAGGAGGGTGATCGTTTGCAGCAATTGAATTTTGGTATTTCTACGAAGTTCTGATTTGAGTATTTTTAAGAAGGAAAAACTTGAAGAGAATAACTTAAGCTGGGAGAGAAAGTGTTTTGATGGCGGATACATTTTTTTTTACGCCGTCCCGGCAATTGACAGTTGCAAATGTTGCTGAGTTGACGGGTGCAAAGCTTCTTAATCCAGAGTTTTCTCATAAAGTTATCAATACTCTTTCTTCGCTTGAGAGTGCTGTGGAAGGCTCTCTTGTTTTCGTGGAGCATCGGAGATTTTCTGATGCTCTACGAGATAGTTCTGCTGTTGCTGTTTTTTGTACGAATGATATTGTTTTTAAAGTTCCTGACACAATGGCAATTTTGGTGACATCCACACCGCAGCGTGATTTTGCTCAGGTTGGTCGTGTTTTGTTTCCTGATTCTGTCAAGCCAATGCCTTGGTTAGGACAGAAAGAGATTTCACCGCATGCGCATATTCATCCGACGGCTAAGTTTGCTCATGATGTGTGTATTGAAGCGGGAGCTGTTATCGGTAGAAATGTTGAGATTGGTGCAGGAACTCTTATTTCATCCACAGCTGTTATTGGTGAAAATTGCCGTATTGGACGTGACTGCTATATTGCTCCTAAAGTAACCGTCCAGTGTTCCTTAATAGGTGATAGGGTTCAGCTTTATCCTGGTGTTTGCATTGGGCAAGATGGTTTTGGTTATGTCGGGGGGGAAGATGGAATCGAGAAAATTCCACAACTTGGTCGCGTTATTATTGAAGATAGTGTGGAAATTGGGGCGAATACCACGATTGATCGAGGAACATTTCAAGATACTTTTATTGGAGAAGGAAGCAAGATTGATAATCTTGTACAAATTGCCCACAATGTAAAAATTGGTCGTTATTGTCTTATTGCTGCTCAATGTGGCATTGCGGGAAGTACATCGATAGGGGATATGTCTCAACTTGGCGGGGGAGTTGGAGTAGCGGATCATATCGTAATAGGTAAATGTGTTCGGATCGCTGCGCGTAGTGGTGTTATGAATGACATTCCGGATGGTGAAAAATGGGGAGGGAGTCCAGCGCGACCATTTAAACAATGGTTTCGTGAAGTAGCGACGTTGCGCAATATGGGAAAAGTTAAAAAGGAGAAAAGCTGAGATGATCAGCACTGAAGGAGCTAAAGATTTAGAGGCTGTTGATATTGAAAGACTCTTATCAATATTACCGCATCGTTATCCATTTTTATTAATCGATCGTATCATTGACATTGATGGTGAACAAGAAGCGATTGGTATTAAAAATATAACGATTAACGAGCCACATTTTACGGGACATTTTCCCACAAAGCCTGTTATGCCTGGAGTTTTGATTTTAGAAGCTATGGCACAAACGGCAGGAGCAATAGCACTTTTAAATTTAGGCAATAAGCGAACAAATTTAGTTTACCTTATGACGGTTGATAATGCGAAATTTCGTAAACCTGTTATGCCTGGTGATCAGCTTAAAATTCATGTTCAGCTTTTGAAAAAGAGATCTGGTATGAGACGTTTTTCATGCGTTGCAAAAGTAGAAGATGTCCGTGTCGCTGAAGCAGAGATTGCTGCGATGATTGTTGAAGAAGAATAAACGATATTTGATGGGAATTTAAAAATGTCCGGTACGAGAATCCATCCAACGGCTCTTGTAGAGAAGGGAGCGCAGCTTGGTGAGAATGTACGCGTTGGACCATTTTGCCATATTAGTTCAGAGGCTGTTATTGGTGATGAATGTAGTTTGACAAGTCATGTTGTAGTTATGGGGAAGACAACGTTAGGAGCTAAGAGCAAAGTATTTTCTCATGCAGTTTTGGGAGCAGAGCCGCAAAATAATAAACATAAAGGAGGGGCTACGACTCTTTCTATTGGTAAGAATTGTACGATTCGTGAGGGCGTAACTATGCATAGAGGCTCCGATTCGAGCGTTGGAATGACAGTTGTTGGTGATCATTGCCAATTTTTTTGTTATGCGCATATCGCTCATGATTGCCGTGTAGGCAATCATGTAACATTTGCTAATAATGTAATGATTGCTGGTCATGTTACTATTGGTGACTATGTGATTATCGGTGGTGGTGCTGCTGTTCATCAATTTGTTCGTGTTGGACATCATGCATTTATCGGTGGTGTATCTGCACTGGTGGGTGATCTAATTCCTTATGGAACAGCTGTTGGTGTGCAGGCAAAACTTGCCGGAATCAATATTATTGGTATGAAACGTGCAGGTTTTGATCGTCAAGATATTCATGCACTGCGTCATGCGATTACGATGCTTTTTGATCATAGCAAGCCCTTTAAAGAGCGTGTTAATGATGTTGCTTCTTTCTATTCTTCTTTTCAGTCTGTTTCTGACGTTGTTAATTTTATTAAAGAAGAAGGAAAGCGTTTTTATTGTACACCAAAATTTGAAGGTGATAGAATAAAGGAACATAAGGATTAAAAATGCCTATGTGGGGTGCCAGAAATTTTCTTTCCGGCCGTACTGCTATTATAGCAGGAAGTGGTGTTCTACCGATTACTGTTGCGCAAGCTCTCGAGAAGAATGGAGAGAATCCTTTTCTTGTGCTTTTGCATGGTGAGGCAGATTCTGTTCTTTATCGTTATGAGCACTGCGAGCTATCAATTGTAGAGTTAGCGCGACTCGTTAAAATCTTAAAAGAGGTTGGAGTTTATAATGTTGTTTTGGCAGGTGGTGTGAAAAAGCGACCACTCCTTACACAATTGCGATTGGACTGGACAACATTTTTAGCTCTTCCTAAGTTAATTGGGGCTTTGAGGAGGGGAGACGATGCGTTATTAAAAGCTTTTGTACGGGTTATTGAAGCGCATGGTTTTTGTGTTATCGGTGCTCACGAAATAGTTCCAGATCTTTTAGCGCCCGTAGAATTTAATTTAACAGTACGGCGTGCTACACAGAAAGAAAAGAAAGATATTGTTTTAGCAGCAGAAGCAGCAAAGCTTTTAGGTCAATTGGATATTGGACAAGCTGTTGTCGTTGTTCAAGGAAGGGTGGTTGCTCTGGAAGGCGCTGAGGGAACCGATAATATGTTATGGCGTGTTTGTGAGATGCGAGAAAGAGGGCAAATTCCCCCTCAAGGTGGTGTCCTTGTTAAATGTGCAAAGCCACAACAGGATAATCGCGTTGATTTGCCATCAATTGGGCCTGTGACAATAATGAATATTGCAAAGAGTGGTTTATCTGGTATTGCGGTGGAGGCAAATAGAAGTCTCATATTATCGGTGAAAACAACAATAGAAAAAGCTAACAAATATTCTCTATTTATAGAAACTTTTGAAAAGTTTGGTCATGAATGATTGTTTCTTAAAAGTTGCTGTGGTTGCAGGTGAGGAATCTGGTGATTTGCTTGGAGCGGATTTAATTTCTTGTTTATCACAACAAATAGGAGGCAACATTCATTTGATAGGTGTTGGAGGGCAGCATTTAAAGGCATTAGGTTTAAAAAGCTTTTTTGATTCTCATGATATTGCTTTAATAGGCTTAAAG
The DNA here is from genome assembly GCF_028618525.1 of Bartonella sp. AU55XJBT. The sequence continues at coordinate 23,185 of NZ_JAQITC010000016.1, forward strand.
GAGGTATTGAAAAAATTACCGTTGCTGCTACTGCATATTCGTAATTTATCCAAATTTATTGCACAAGAACAACCTGATTGTTTAATTATTATTGATAGTCCCGATTTCACGCATCGTGTTGCAAAAAAGGTTCGCGCTTTAGCGCCTTCTATTCCGATTATTAAATATATTGCACCAACCGTTTGGGCATGGAGGCCAGAGCGTGCAAAAGCTATGCGGGGATTTGTTGATCATGTTTTAGCGGTTTTTCCTTTTGAAGAAAAGGTTATGCAGGATTTGGGAGGTCCTTCTACCACTTATGTTGGACATCGTCTTTTGACATATCCTCCTCTTTTGAGAGTTCAGTTAGAAAAAAAGCGCCAAGAAGAACAAAGAAATTTGTGTGGTCAACAAACATCATCGCCTACATTGGTTATTTTGCCAGGATCACGCAATTTAGAGATTCGTTCCTTAATGCCAGTTTTTCAAGAAACAGTGGAGATTCTCGTACAACGTATCCCTCATTTACAGATTATTTTACCAACTTTGCCCCATTTGGTGGATAGAATCTGTGACTTTGTGCAGGGCTGGAGAAGCAAAGTAGAAATTGTTGTGGGTGAAGATGAAAAATGGCATGCTTTTGCACAAGCAGATGTTGCTCTTGCAGCCCATGGAACGGTTTCTCTTGAATTAGCTTTAGCAAAAATTCCTATGGCTCTTTGCTATAAACTTGATCATTTTTCTAAATTATTTATTTTTCCTAAAATGATGTTATGGAGTGCTGCTCTTCCAAATATTATTGCTGATAAGCCGATTATTCCAGAATATTTGAATGAATTGATCCGTCCTGGCATGTTAGCAAGACAGGTAGAACAACTTTTATCTAATCCTTTATTGCGCCAAGCTCAACTCGATGCTTTTGAGATAGTGCAACAGAAAATGAAAACTGAAATCCCATCAGGGATTGTTGGCGCGCAAAAAATTATCACTCTTTTAAAAAGAAAGGGTAAAATTATATAAATAGAGCAATAGTTTGAGGACTAATGTTTAATTTTAGCAAGAAAATCACAAGCACGTTGGCTTTTAGGGTTGGTAAAAAATTTATCAGAAGCTGTATCTTCAACAATTTTTCCATTTTCTAGAAAGAGTATTCTTTCTGAGACTTTTTTTGCGAAGCCCATCTCATGGGTAACACAAAGCATTGTAATTCCAGTATCGGCCAATTGAGCGATCACTTCCAAAACTTCTCCCACACTTTCTGGATCAAGAGCTGAAGTGGGTTCATCAAAAAGCATGACTTCAGGTTCCATGCAAAGTGCACGAGCAATCGCGACACGCTGTTGTTGTCCACCAGAAAGTTGTAAAGGATATTTTTCGCAGTGTTTTTCAATACCGACACGCGTTAAGTAACGAATTGCCCGTTCTTTTGCTTGTTGGTTGGAAAGCCCTTGAACTGTCATAGGGGCTAAAATACAATTTTGTAGAACGCTCATGTGAGGAAATAAATTAAAGTTCTGAAAAACCATTCCTATCTTTCGCAGAACATTTCTTTGCTGTTGTATAGGAGCGGTATTAATATCAACGTTATGAATACAGATTGAACCTTTTTGTGCTTGTTCTAATTGGTTAATACAACGAATTAACGTTGATTTTCCTGATCCGGATGGTCCACAAATAACGATATGTTCACCGGCTTGAACATCAAAGTTGATATCGTGTAAGACTTGAAAGTTTCCATACCATTTATTGAGGTTTTGAATGGAAATTACAGAGTTTTTACTGGGAGAGGTTGATTTATTATTTTTTAAATTCATCTTGTTTTATTCTTTCATTGATGAATAAATTGATTAATGTACCATTTTGATTTGGTAAAGTTTTTTATGATCATTTTATTTTTACCGTAAATATCGCGTGAGGTGATGTTCGATAAAAACAATAAAACGATGAATGAGTTCAACAATAAAAAGATAGATAAGTGCGGACCAAACGTAAACTTGGAAGTCGAATGTACGTGAATAAGTGAGTTTAGCAATTCCCATTAAATCATAAACAGTAACAAGTGAGGCGATGGCACTGGATTTAATCATTAAAATCAACTCATTTCCTAAGGGGCGTAATGCTACAATCATTGCTTGTGGAAGAATAACTCTAAAAAATGTAACAGAATTGCTCAGACCTAAAGCTTTTGACGCTTCACGTTGTCCAGTGTTTACGGATAGAAAACTTCCTTTAAAGATCTCAGATTGATAGGCAGCAGAATTGAGCGTGAAAATAAAAAGACAGCAATACCACGCGTTTTGAAAAAACCACCATAGACCAACCTGTTGCCAAAAACTGTTCATTGAACCAAGTCCATAATAAAAAAGGAAGAGTTGGGCTAACAAAGGAGAGCCGCGGAAAAAATAGACATAAGCATTTGCAAAATATTGTAAAAACGTATTCTTTGATAAACGTGCAAAAGCGATAAGCATTCCAAGGAAAAAACCAAGAGAACAAGAGATAGAAACAAGCGCGACAGTAACAATAAAGCCATCAATAAATTTTGGCCCATAACGGCTTAAAAGATCAGGGTTAAAAAGGAAATAAAGCCATTCAGGAATCATTGACTTGGTACCTTTTTATAGCCTATTTGAGTGTATGTTTCCAAATGGCGTAAGATTGTGCCAAAAAACGCTGAAAATAATAAATAGAGTAAGCAGGCAACAAGGTAAAATAGCATGGGTTTATTGGTCGCAGCGACAGCTAAATTCGTTTGTCGCATGAGATCAACAAGCGCGATGGTTGAAACGAGGGACGTATCTTTCAGTAAAGTAAGCCAATTATTAGAAAGTCCTGGCAAGGCATTTTGGATGAGCTGAGGGAAGACTATACGAAAGAATGTGGTTGAGCGTGAAAGCCCTAAAGCTTTGGCTGCCTCATATTGCCCTTTATCAAAAATATTGAATGCTCCAAGCCAAACTTCACAAGAGAAAGCGGCAAGAACCATACTCAGTGCAAGAACACCAGCAACAAAAGCATTGATACTAAACATGACTTCAAGATTAAAATAGTCAAAGATATTTTGAATAAGACTTTGTAATCCGTAGTACACTAAAAACAAGGTTAAAAGCTCTGGTAGCCCACGAAACACCGTTGAAAAGAGACGTGCTATAGCTTTAGCCATCTTAATATTGGATCGAATCATCACTGCATTTAGAAGTCCTAGAGGAAGTCCTAGAAGTCCACAACATAAGGCCAATGACAATGTCATTCCTGCACTAGAAAGTATAACCGCTCCCCATCCACCATTGCTAAACGATAGCAATGCTAAATTTTCAATCATTCTTGTGTTCCTCATGAAAGAGTTAGATAATGTTTTTAGAAATCAACAGTGAGTTTCATTTAAATATCATAGTGATATTTAATAAACATCGCTTGTAAAATATTTTTTCATAATTTTCTCATAAGTTCCATCCAAACGGATTTCTTTTATTGCTTCATTGAACTTACTTTTAAGATCATTATTGTTTTGACGCAGCGCAATTGCAACAGGAAATTTTGTTTCTTCCAAAGTTCCTAGGAGGAGACAGCAATTTTTTCCTTCATTTTTAAGCCAATTTAATGCTTGTAATTTATCAACAATAATCACATCAAGTCGATGATTTAAAAGGTCACGATTCACTTCTATTGTAGAAGGATAGAGTTTGATGTTTACCTCTTCAGAGGCATAATGATCTTCTGCATAAACAGCTTGTGTTGTATTTGATTGTACACCAAGACTTTTGCCTCTAAAGCTTTGTGTCGAGATTTCTTTAATTCCCGAATCTTTGGTAACAATGACAGCCAGTGCTGTATCGTAGTAAGGATCTGTGAAGTCAATTTTTTGTAAACGCTCTTGTGTATGGGAAAGGGAAGCAACGATAGCATCATATTTTTTTGCAATAAGTCCGGGGATCATCCCCTCGAAATCTTGCGTGACAATTGTACACTCAATATTCATTTTTTTACAAAGAGCATAAGATATATCAATATCAAATCCTTTAAGCTCATTATTTGAGTCAATGTAACTAAAGGGAGGATAAGTGCCTTCACTGGCGATTTTTAATGTTTTCGCATCAGCCAATGGGGTGAATAGCGCGGCGCTTATTATAAGAGCTCCTGCTAGTAGTTTCATGATATTCTCCTATTGGATAAGCGGGCAAATATGAAATCGTCACGTTTTTATAATCTGTAAGCTTTTCTGGAGCAATGCAAAAATTTATCGGTATTTATTTTAGATTATGATACTAGACATTATTATCAGAAAAATTGTCTTCTTTATTGATTGAAAGGAGAATAAATATCTTACTCAGTACAAGGCTTAATTTTTATGAAATGCTAAGTTCACATCATTTTACGAGTAAAAACTGAGGGCTTTTCTTTAAAAATAAGCTCTTCAATTTGTACATAAAAATTAGATTTAGATAAGATAAAAATACAATCTCATTGTTGTTATTGGATTCCATAAACATTTAACTATCGAGAAACAATTAAAAATTAATTTTCTGATAAGTGTAAATTTTTCTTATAAAAGTGCTGAATTTCTAGCTATTTTTTCCATGTTCAACAAAAGGCTAAAGATATTTCTTAAAAAGATCCAATTTTAATTGGTATCGAATATAAAATATTTTCTCATAATTCTCTCATAAGTTCCATCTGCGCGTATTTCTTCTATTGCTTTATTAAAGCTGTTTTTAAGATCATTATTGTTTTGACGGATTGCAATTGCGACAGGAAATTTTTTCTCTTCTAAAGTTCCTAAAAGCTTACAGCAATCTTTTCCTTCATTTTCAAGCCAATTTAATGCCTTTAATTGATCAAAGATGATGATATCAAGCCGGTGGCTTAAAAGATCACGATTTACTTCTATTGCTGTAGGATAAAGTTTGATATTCACGCCTTCAGAGGCATAATGATCCTCTGCATAGGCAGCTTGTGTTGTATTTGATTGTACACCAAGGTTTTTACCCCTAAAGGCTTGTATTGAGATTTCTGTAATTTCCGAATTTTTGGTCACAATGACAGCTAGTGCTGTGTTGTAATAAGGATCTGTAAAATCAATTTTTTGTAAGCGCTCTTTTGTAGGAGAAAGGGAAGAAACAATCGCATCATATTTTTTGGACAGAAGGCCGGGAATCATCCCCTCGAAGTCTTGCGTGACAATCGTACATTCAACATTCATTTTTTCGCAAAGGGCATAAGATATATCAATATCAAACCCTTTAAGCTCATTATTTGAGTCAATGTAACTAAACGGGGGATAAGAAGCATCACTTGCAATTTTCAGCGTTTGAGAATTAGCCGATAGAGTAAAGAGTGTTGCGCTTATTATAAGAGCTTTTCCTAATAACTTCATTATGTTCTCCTATTCAATAAGCTGACAAATATAAAACTATGAGGCATTTTTATAATCTGTAAGCTCTTTAGGAGCAATGTAAAAATTTATCTGTCTCCTTTTTGCTATCATTACGTTGGTCTTAACAAGATAGAATATTTTCATCTGTTATATAAAATGTCTCGACATTAAAGAATATCAAAATAAATTTATTTTCTGATATTTTGAAAGATTTTTCTTGTAAAAAGAAGTGTGGTTTTAACAGATGATGTGAAGTAAATACTTGCACGGGACATAATCATTATAAAGTGATTTTAATAAAAAGTGTCATTTTGGCTAGAAAATTTTAAGAGTATATTTCGTGTTTATTCTAATTACTTCAAGAGAATAAGAAGTTTTTGGCATAGTAAAAAAGCATTAAGGTAAGACTTTATATAGAGTAAGATAGAGAGTGAAATATAAGGTTTTTAAACCTAAGGGAATGATGAGGAATATGTTTCCTTAAAGATAATGAGAATTATAAGGTAAAAATTTTTAATTTTCTTTACGTTTGAATCATTTCTGAAAGAATATTCTCAATTCATTGACAGAGCCAATACTTAGAGTTTTTTCATAAACTTATGATGCTGTTATCTCTGTAAACAGAGTTTAAAAATAAAGCTTCAGTTTACTGAAGCTTTATTGATTTCTTTCTTTAATTGACACGTTTATCTATAGGAACATAATCACGCATAGCATAGCCTGTATAGAGTTGTCGAGGGCGACCAATTTTCTGTGCAGGATCTTCAATCATTTCTTTCCACTGTGCTACCCACCCGACACTGCGTGCTAATGCAAAAAGAACAGTAAACATTTCGGTTGGAAAGCCTAGAGCTTTTAATATAATACCGGAATAGAAATCAACATTGGGATAAAGCTTTTTCTCAATAAAGTATTCATCACTCAAGGCAATTTTTTCCAGTTCTATTGCAATATCAAGAAGCGGATCATCTTGAATATTGAGTTCTTTTAAAACTTCATGACAGGTTTTTTGCATGATTTTTGCACGTGGATCATAATTTTTATAGACACGGTGACCAAAGCCCATAAGACGGAAAGGGTCATTTTTATCTTTTGCACGAGCAATAAATTCAGGAATTCTTTTAATAGAACCGATTTCCTGTAGCATTTTTAGACATGCTTCATTGGCGCCACCATGTGCTGGTCCCCAAAGGCACGCAACACCTGCTGCAATACAGGCAAACGGATTAGCCCCTGATGATCCAGCAAGACGTACCGTAGATGTAGAAGCATTTTGTTCATGATCTGCATGAAGGATAAAGATTTGATCCATCGCCCGAGCAAGTACGGGGTTTATTTTATATTCTTCACAAGGAACAGCAAAGCACATACGGAGGAAATTTGCAGCATAACTCAGATCATTGCGTGGATAAACAAATGCTTGTCCAATACTATATTTATAGGCCATAGCAGCCAGTGTTGGAACTTTTGAGATAAGACGAACAGAAGCGATCATTCTCTGGTGAGGATCTGTAATATCAATAGAGTCGTGATAGAACGCAGACATAGCGCCAAGGCAGGCAACCATGACGGCCATGGGATGTGAGTCACGACGAAAGCCATGGAAAAAGCGCGCAAACTGTTCGTGGACCATGGTATGCTGCATGATACATCGATCAAAGTCGTTTTTTTCTTGCTGTGTTGGGAGTTCCCCATAAAGGAGAAGATAACAACTTTCGAGGAAGTCACCTTTTTCAGCCAATTGGTCGATAGGGTATCCACGATAAAGCAATATTCCTTTATCGCCATCAATATAAGTAATTTTTGATTCACAAGAAGCTGTTGAAGTAAAACCAGGATCATAAGTAAAAATATTGGTTTTTTTGTAGAGAGAAGCAATTTCGATGACCTCGGGTCCACTCGTGCCTTTACGCAAGGGAAGCTCTACTTTTTTATCATTCACAATAATATGTGCGTTATTCTCAGACATTCGGTATTCCTTTCAGATCCTTCTCTTCTAAAAATTAAGACTCTGCTTCATGAGAGTACGAGATATATAATAATTGAAGCTTTTCTTACTTATATTGAGGGTAGATTGCCTCTAAAAATGAGGACATGCAATCTAAAAATATTTCATTATTGATCATTATTACTCAATAAAAACTGTATTTCAATGATATAAAATAAAAAAACTCTTTTAGATTACGTTGAAGGATCTACATGAGATACTCATTGTAAGGAGATATACTCAGTACACATTATGAACCTATTGTTGTGATAAGCTGATCATTGATGCGATGAAGAGATTCATCGCGTCCCAACAAAGTCAGAATATCCACAACACCTGGCGATGTGGTACATCCTGTAAGAGCCGCACGAAGGGGTTGGGCGATAGATCCAAATTTGAGATTCTGTGTTTGGATATAAGAGCGAAGCGTTTCATCGAGGTTTTTTGTATCCCAAGAGGGGCAAGCTTTCAGGGCAAGATAAAGATCGTTTAAAATGGTTTGTCCATTTTTATCTAAGAGCATTTGTGCTTTTTCGTTAAGCTGTAATGGTCGTTGCGTAAAAATGAAGGAGGCATTGTTAATCAGTTCGCACAGTGTTTTTGAACGTTCTTTCAAATGTGGGATGGCTTTGAAAAATTGAACACGGCGTTGTTCATCAAGTCTTTCAATGATTTGTGCTCCCCCATCGGTTTCTGGTAGAATATCAAGAGCGGCATCAAAAAGTTCTGCATCATTGCTCATGCGCATATAGTGTCCGTTGATGGAATCGAGCTTTTTGAGATCAAAACGAGCAGCACCTTTGTTAATATCTTCAATATCAAACCAAGAAATCATATCTTGAAGTGACATGAGTTCGTCATCACCATGGCTCCACCCTAAACGGACAAGGTAATTGCGCAAAGCAGCAGGAAGGTATCCCATTGTTCGATAAGCATCAACACCGAGTGCACCATGCCGCTTTGATAATTTTGCACCGTTTTCACCATGGATAAGAGGAATATGGGCCATAACAGGAATATCCCATCCCATCGCTTTAAAGATGATCGTTTGTCTGGCTGCATTGGTTAGATGATCATCACCCCGTATGATATGTGTAACCCCCATATCATGATCATCAACGACAACAGCGTGCATATAGGTAGGCGAACCATCAGAACGCAAAATAATAAAGTCATCTAAATCTTTATTAGGAAAACGAACATCACCTTGAACACGGTCGTGTACAATCGTTTCTCCATCTTCAGGGGTTTTGATACGAATAACAGGTTTGACACCTTGAGGAGCTTCAGAACGATCACGGTTACGCCAACGTCCATCATAACGTGGTGGGCGTCCTTCTGCACGGGCTTTTTCACGCATTTCAGCTAACTCTTCAGGTGAGGCATAACAATAATATGCTTTACCATTTTCGACCAACTGTTCGGCGATTTGGCGGTGACGTTCTGCACGTTCGAATTGCGAAATAGGGGGACCATCATAACTAAGCCCCATCCATTGCAAGCCATCTATAATGGCTTTTACAGCTGCTTCTGTTGAACGCTCTCGGTCTGTATCTTCAATGCGTAGAAGCATTTTCCCACCGGTATGTTTTGCATAAAGCCAATTAAAAAGAGCAGTACGAGCGCCACCAATATGAAGGAAGCCTGTGGGGGAGGGAGCAAAACGAGTAATAACAGACACGAATATTTTCCTTTAAATTGAGATATTACTTATGGAATTTTATAGAAAGGTTATGTTAGCATAGGTGATGGGGTGTGCAATAGATGCATTGCAAGTTAAAGTGGGGGGGCGGATGTTTAATCAAAATAAAGTTAAAGAGGGTTTATTCGTAACATCTGCTACAGAAAGAAAAGGCGCCTGTCAAATAGAGCAGGATGTTTTTTCTAGGTATGATGATGCAAAGAATGGCAGTTATAGCCAACAAAAACTTTCTTTATTGACGTTCTTAAAAGAAGCAATCATTTTTATGAGACAATGGTTAGCGGATTGTATCAATAAAGAGGTTTCTTTTGGGATCCTTTTTTCGCTGATTTTAGTCTTTTTTTCCCTAGGAATCATTTTTTATTTTCATTTAGAACAGGAGCCAAGTTGGGGACAATTGGGGGCATTGATCGGCATCTTTCTAGGAATATTCTATATTACACGTTTTTATCGAAAAGTATGGATTCCTACGGGATTTTTGTTTTGTATCGTATTGGGGGCTTTGGCGGCAAAAATAGAAACATGGCGTATTGCAACACCCATGTTAAGCAGTGACATTGTCACCACATTGACGGGAAGAATTGTTTCTATTGAGTCAGTTACCAAAGGGGGATTTCGTTTAGTCGTGGATGTTTTGAGTACAGAAAAGCCCATATTACGCCATAGTCTTCATCGTATTCGTTTATCGGCAAGATATTTGCCATCTGGATTAGCAATTGGTGATGGCTTGTATGGGAAAGCTAAGATTCGTGCATTTTCTGGGCCGGTGCGTCCAGGAGGCTACGATTTTAGTTTTCATAATTATTTTAAAGGAATTGGGGCTCAAGGCGTTTATTTAGGAAAACCAAAAAAAATATCCGTTTCGCAACCTGATGGAATATTCGCTATCATTCTACAGAAAATTGAAAATTTACGCCTGAAGATGACGCAAAGAATCCATATAGCGCTTGAAGGAGAAAAGGGGAGTGTTGCGGCGGCTCTCATAACAGGACAGCGTGCTGGGATTTCAAGTGAGACAAATGAAGCATTACGTAAAGCTGGATTAGCGCATATTTTGTCAATATCAGGTTTACATATGGCTCTGTTGAGCGGTCTAGTTCTTTTGAGTATCCGTAGTTTTTTAGCATTTTTTCCAGTTTTTTCTTCCTATTATTCCAGTAAAAAATTTGCTGCTATCGTTGCATTTATGATAACATCTTTTTATTTGCTCTTGTCGGGCTTAGCGATATCAGCGCAAAGAAGTTTTGTGATGATTGCTGTTATGTTGGTTGCTATATTGTGTAATCGCTCGGCTGTAACAATGCGTAATTTTTCTATTGCGGGGTTGATAACTCTAGCAATTAGGCCCCATGAAATATTAGGCCCTAGCTTTCAAATGTCCTTTTCTGCGACGGCAGCTTTGATTGCGTTTTTTGATTGGTGGAGCAGAAGGTCACTTTTTCGTAAAAGAAAAACAGTCTCCTCTTATGTTGGAGGGGGAGTGATAAATTTTGCTTTTTTATCAATATGTTCGACATGTGCGTCTTCGTTTGTAGCAGGGAGTGCAAGTGGAATTTATGCTGCTTATCATTTTTCTAATACGGCATCTTTGAGCGTTATCAGTAATGCTTTTGCTTTGCCTATCATCTCTATTTTCGTCATTCCTTTTGGCTTAATCGCAGTTCTGGCAATGTTAGGAGGTGTCGAATGGCTTCCCCTTCAAATTATGGGTTTTGGTGTTGATCTTGTGATAAAGATTGCACACGCTATCAAGGCTATTTCTCCTGATTTGAATCCTGGTTTTATGCCGTTGTCTGCGTTGCTTTTATTGAGTATAGGCTTGGTTGGACTGACTTTTTGCAAAACACCCATCAGGCTTTTTTTTAGTCTTTTTATTTTGGCTGGTATTTCTATTTGTATCACGCATTCACCTGTACAATTGATTATAGCAGATAATATGCGTCTTGTGGGCGTTATCCAGGATAAAAAATTATATATTGATCGTTATCATCATTCTAAGTTTACGACATCCATATGGAAAAAGTCATTTCGTTTGAATGAAACGATTAAATCAACAAGGTATGGACCTTCGTTTCACGGACAATTTATTTGTGATCACTATGTCTGTACATCCTTATTAGAGAATGGATTAAAAGTTATCGTTTTACGTGGAGAAATAGATCACTGCATAGAGGCAGATATCCTCATTCAGACATTTGTAATGCATACTCCAACATGTCACAAGAGGGCAAAAATAATATTTACTCCCCGGCAATTATTATCAAGAGGAAGCGTTATGATGACTAAAGATGGGGATATTATTTGGTCTTCGCTAGGATTTCATAGACCATGGAATATGCACAGACAGCATTTACAAAAAAACATATAATTTATCGCATTTTTTTCATATCTGGATAATTGATAGAAAAAAAATAAGAGAAGATTTTTCTGATATATTTTGCGTTTTTTAATTGATCAGTTTATCAATTTTATTGTGAATGAGGGAAATACCAACAATTTTTTTGAAAAAATAGAAAAGATAATTGTTGATTATCCCATTTTATTCTTATCATATATTTTTATAACGAGTAACATCTTTTCAAGAAAAAGGTAATGGTTAAGTTCAAAGAAAGTGAGTCAAAAGGCTGCCTTTTATTCTCATTGTTATTGGTGGCAAGAGTGGTGATAAATGTTGTTTGTGGATAAAAGGTAAAATCATTCATGGATGTTCAGCAGTTAAAAAAGAGGGCGGCTGCTAAAGCGCTTGAATTTATTGAAGATGATATGCGGCTTGGTATCGGATCTGGTTCAACGGTTAATGAGTTTATTCGTCTTCTTGGTGAGCGTGTTGCGGATGGTCTGCGGGTGACTGGTGTTGCGACTTCACAATATTCTGAACAACTTTGTCATAAGTTTGGGGTGCCTGTTAGCACTTTAGAACAAATACCTGAACTGGATCTTGATATTGACGGAGCAGATGAGATTGGTCCCCAGATGATGCTCATTAAAGGAGGAGGGGGAGCATTGTTGTATGAAAAAATTGTTGCATCGGCGTCTCGTGCAATGCTTGTCATTGCTGATGAAACAAAGATAGTCAAAAGACTTGGTGCTTTTGCACTACCCATTGAAGTGAATCCGTTTGGTGTCCATACAACACGCAAAGCCATCGAAAAAGTTGCGGGTGATTTAGGACTTTCTGGAGAAATTGCATTGCGAATGAATGGAAAAAATCCTTTTAAAACAGATGGCGGTCATTTTATTCTTGATGCATTTTGGGGATGCATTTTGCAACCCAAATTATTATCGGATGCGCTTCTTGCCATTCCTGGTGTTGTTGAGCATGGTCTTTTTTTGGGGGTGGCCTCACGTGCAATTGTCGCTATGTCGGATGGTCAAATAAAAGTTTTAGAACCATTTGATTTTTAGAAAAGACATTTACATGATGATATGTTAGCACAATAAAAAAGATTTTGAGTAGAATAACAAATTTTAAATTATAATTAGCGATTGGGGTAATCATTAAATGAGAGCAATATTTTCTTTTCAACGTTTTTTTGTATATTTTGGTGCAATTACCATTTTTTTTGTGAATATTGGAATGGTTCATGCCCAAGGTGTGAGTGATCAACATTTAGATTCAGCCCGAAAGGCGATTAGGGCCATTCATGCAACGGATCAATTTGATAGTTTTTTACCAGATGCGGTCCATGATTTCAAAAATGAACTGATCCGTGATGATCCGAATTTGGCAACAGCTATTTCTAATATCGTTGATAAGCAGGCGCTTGCTTTAATTAAAAGGCGCTCTGATCTAGAAAAAGAGATTGCTCATGTGTATGCAAAATATTTTACGCAAAAAGAGCTTGATGCAATCACAGCATTTTATAATTCTGATACCGGTAAAAAGTTTTTAACAGAAGTTCCTAATATTGCACGTGATTCCTATTCTGCATTTGATGTATGGCGTTCTGCTCTTATGCAGGATCTTGTAGAAAATGTGAAAAAAGAAATGTCTGAAACACTTAATTTGAATAATGCTACGATGCCTATAAAATCAGAAGCTCCAGAAAATAAAAAATAACTTGATTAATATCATGACAGTAATCAGCAATTTCTAATTTTTAAAGAGCGGCGGTTTTTCCGCCGTTTTTAATATTTTGATTTAAGAGTCTGTCCTTTTAGACTATTGTTTTATAGAAAAATGTTTTTTTTAAAAGAAAAAAGACTTTCATTTAATAATAAATGACCTTAGCCTATCATTGCAAATATATGAGAAGGAATAGTTTGTGAGCTCTTTTGATTTTGATTTATTTGTTATTGGAAGTGGTTCTGGTGGGGTGCGTGCAGCACGGCTTGTTGGAGGTCTTGGGAAGCGTGTCGCTATAGCAGAAGAATATCGTATAGGGGGAACTTGTGTTATTCGTGGTTGTGTTCCCAAAAAGCTTTATGTTTATGCTTCACAATATGCAAAAGAATTTAAGAAAAGCGTTGGTTTTGGGTGGAAATATGCGGATCCAATTTTTAGCTGGGAGAAGTTGGTTGCAGCTAAAAATAAAGAAATATCAAGATTAGAAGGGCTGTATCGTCAGGGGTTAGAAAATAACAATGTGCACATTTATGAAAGCCGTGCTACTTTTATCGATGATCACACATTAGAGCTTTCTGCTACGGGTGAGCGGGTAACTGCGGAAAAGATTTTGATTGCAACGGGGGCAAAAGTTGCACCAAATACGACCATAGAAGGCGCTGATTTTTGCTTGACGTCTAATGAAATTTTTGATCTCGATGAACTCCCGAAATCAATAGTCATTGTTGGTGGAGGGTATATTGGTGTTGAATTTGCTAATATTTTTCATGAGCTAGGTGTAAAAACAACACTTCTTCATCGTGGTGATTTAATTCTCCGTGATTTTGATCATGATTTACGACAATTGCTCAATAATGCAATGATTGAAAAAGGGATTTCTATTCTCTATGAAGTAACAGTTTCTAAAGTGAAGGCTGCAGAAAATTATTATAGTGTCCTTTTATCAAATGGGCAAACGATCAACACGGATCAAGTTATGTTAGCCACGGGACGTATGCCCAATACAGTGGGTTTAGGGCTTGAGAGGGCAGGTATAGAAGTTAATGCGTTTGGTGGTGTTATTGTTGATAAGAAAATGACGACAAATATCCCCCATATTTGGGCTGTAGGAGATGTAACGGGTCATATTCAATTAACACCTGTTGCAATACATGATGCAATGTGTTTTGTTAAGACAGCATTTGAGAATATTCCCACAAAACCTAATTATGACTTAATTACAACGGCTGTTTTTTCACAGCCAGAGATTGGAACGGTAGGTCTTTCAGAAGAAGAGGCGATACAGCGTTATAAGCGTCTTGAAATTTATCGGACAGTTTTTCGTCCTATGCGGAATGTTCTTTCCGGTAGTTCAGAGAAGATGTTTATGAAGCTCATTGTTGATGGCGAAAGTCGTATTGTTATAGGCGCTCATATTTTAGGAGAAAACGCTGGTGAGATGGCACAACTTATTGGAATATCTCTCAAGGGCAAGCTGACGAAGGATATTTTTGATGAAACGATGGCGGTGCATCCAACGATGGCAGAAGAATTAGTAACGATGTATAAGCCAAGTTATATGTATGAAGATGGGAAGAAAATAGAAAATTAAACAACATCCTATAGTGTGGTAAAAAGTTTTTGATATGCTAAGCTGGAAGCTTAATTTTTTAGAGAGAGTGTAATGATAAAAGAATGGGCGCCTGACTCTTGGAGGAAAAGGCCAATTAAGCAAGTTCCGACTTATCCGGATAAGTCTATGTTAGAAGATGTCGAACGAAAGCTGAGAAGATATCCCCCTTTGGTTTTTGCTGGTGAAGCACGTGATTTAAAAAATGAATTAGCAGCTGTTGCGAAAGGTAGAGCTTTTTTATTACAAGGTGGTGATTGTGCTGAAAGCTTTGCAGAACATGAAGCTGATAATATACGTGATTTTTTTCGTGTATTTTTGCAAATGGCGATTGTTTTAACCTTTGGGAGTTCTAAACCCGTTGTTAAAATTGGTCGTATTGCTGGTCAATTTGCAAAGCCCCGTTCTTCTGATATCGAAAGCAAAGAGGGAGTCGAGCTTCCTTCTTATCGGGGGGATATTATTAATGGTATTGAATTTGGAGCCGATTCTCGTATTCCAGATCCGCAACGGATGTCTATGGCTTATCGCCAATCTGCGGCAACACTTAATCTGTTGCGTGCTTTTTCACAAGGCGGGTATGCTAATTTAGAAAATGTTCACACATGGATGTTGAGTTTCGTTTCTAACAGTCCACAGGGGGAACGTTATGAATTATTGGCAGAGCGTATTTCTGAAGCAATTGATTTTATGCGTTCCATAGGGATTACATCCAAAACGCATTCTTCATTGCGTGAGACATCTTTTTATACCAGTCATGAAGCACTTTTGCTTGGTTATGAGGAGGCTTTGACTCGGATTGATTCAACTTCAGGAAATTGGTACGCAACATCTGGCCATATGTTATGGATTGGTGACCGCACACGTCAAATTGATCATGCTCACGTTGAATATTGTCGCGGCATTAAAAATCCTATAGGATTAAAGTGTGGTCCTTCCATGGAGTCTGATGAGCTTCTAAAATTAATTGATATTTTAAATCCTGAAAATGAACTGGGGCGGCTTACTCTCATTACGCGCTTTGGTTATGATAAGGTTGAAAGTTATCTACCTAAACTCATCCGTGCCGTTGAACGCGAGAAGCGTGAGGTTATATGGTCATGTGATCCAATGCATGGCAATACAATTACTGCCAATCGTTATAAGACGCGTCCCTTTGATTATGTTCTAAAAGAAGTAGAGAGTTTTTTTGCAGTGCATCGTGGAGAGGGAACCTATCCAGGAGGTATTCATATTGAGATGACAGGTCGTGATGTAACGGAATGTACGGGTGGAGCACATGCTATTTCTGTCGATGACTTATCTGATCGTTATCATACGCAATGTGATCCACGATTAAATGCAGATCAAGCGTTAGAATTAGCTTTTCTTGTTGCTGAACTTCTTAAAAAAAATCGTGCGACTGACCCGTTAGCACTTGTTGCTGAAAGATAAACAAAAACTTGTCTGACATTTTTTATTTTAGACTATTATGGACGAAAAGAAGTTTTAAAAAGTAATATTTTCAATGGTGAAGAATAAAATTTGGTTGCCAAACTGATGAAGTGATACAAAGGCTTATGAAAAATGATTTTCGGGTAGCAATTGCCCAATTAAATCCTATTGTCGGTGATATTGAGGGGAATTTTTCTCTAGCTGTCATGGCACATCAAAAGGCTAAAGAAGAGGGGGCTGATCTTGTTTTATTCACAGAACTTTTTATAAGCGCTTATCCGCCGGAAGATCTTATTTTAAAACCTGTTTTTACAAAAACATGTGAAGAGGCTATTGAGAAATTAGCAAAAAAAACTGTAAGCGGACCAGGAATTGTCATTGGTCTTCCTTTAAGGCGTAATGGCAATATTTACAATGGCGTCATGCTCCTTGATGAAGGGCGAGTCATCGCGGAAAGCTTTAAGTTTGATTTACCTAATTATGCTGAGTTTGATGAAAAGCGTCTATTTTCTTCCGGACCACGTCCTGAACCTATTGTTTATCATGGGATAAAATTGGGAATAGTGATTTGTGAAGATATTTGGAATGATTCCTCTTTGTGTGTAGAACTTGGCAATAAAGGGGCTGAAATGATTCTGGTCCTTAACGGATCTCCTTACTATCGTAATAAAACCTTGAAACGTATAGACGTTGTTCATACGCAAGCACTTCAATCTGGAGTGCCAATTATCTATGCTAATCAAGTTGGTGGTCAAGATGAGCTGGTTTTTGATGGGGGATCTTTTGCCTTGAATGGTCAAGGTCAAAAGGTGTTTCAAATGAAACACTTTGACAGTCATCTTGCTTTGAGCCATTGGCAACGAACAACGAGCGGATGGCACTGTGCTTCAGGTCCTAATGAAAGTCTTCTCAATGGATTAGCCGCTGATTATCAAGCTTGTGTTTTGGGTTTGAGAGATTACGTCAATAAAAATCGCTTTAAAGATGTTATTCTTGGTCTTTCAGGAGGAATTGATTCAGCTCTTTGTACGACAATGGCAGTGGATGCTCTTGGAGCTGAGAGGGTCCGCACCCTTATGATGCCTTATCATTATACTTCACAAGGATCATTGAACGATGCCGAAAAATGTGCCAATCTTTTGGGATGTTACTATAAAATCATACCGATTGAGCAAGCTGTTGAGGCTTTTTTGAATATAGTATCGCCTCTTTTTTTAGGTTTACCCTCTGATGTGACGGAAGAAAATCTTCAAAGTCGTATACGCGGTACACTTTTAATGGCTCTTTCAAATAAATTTGGCTCAATGGTGGTAACGACAGGCAATAAGTCAGAAATGGCTGTGGGGTATGCAACATTATATGGTGATATGAATGGAGGTTTTAATCCTCTTAAAGATATTTATAAAATGCAAGTTTATGCATTAGCTGAGTGGCGCAATAAAAATCACTTGCATCATTTAAAGGGACCAGAAGGAATTGTCATACCACCCAATATTATAGAAAAAGCACCTTCTGCAGAGCTGCGGGAAAATCAAAGAGATGAAGATTCTCTTCCTCCTTATCCTATTCTAGATGATATCTTGCAATCTCTTGTAGAAAATGACATGAGTGTTTATGATGTTGTTCAACGTGGGCATGTACGAGAAACTGTTGAGAAAATTGAACAGCTTCTTTATGGTGCTGAATATAAAAGGCGACAATCTGCACCCGGTGTAAAAATCAGTTACAAGAATTTCGGACGCGATCGTCGTTATCCCATTGTCAATCATTTTCGCGATAAAAATTGAGTATTCTTTTATGGTTAAAGTTCGTTTTGCTCCTTCTCCAACAGGTTATATTCATATTGGCAATATCCGTATTGCGCTTTTCAATTGGCTTTATGCGCAAGCGCATAAGGGGGAATTTATTTTGCGCTATGATGATACAGATATTGAGCGTTCTAAACAGGAATATATCGATGCTATTGCTATTGATCTTGAATGGCTTAGCATTCAACCAGATGCAATTTATTACCAATCTAAACGATTTAATCGATATGATGAAGTGGCAGAAATCCTCAAACAACGTGGTTTACTTTATCCCTGTTATGAAACAGCAGAAGAATTAGAGCGACGTCGTAAAATAAAGCTTTCACGCAAGCTGCCTCCCATTTATGACCGTGCAGCATTGAAGTTGACAGCAGAAGAGAAAAAAAACTTTGAATCACAAGGGCGTAAACCCCATTGGCGTTTTCTTCTTCCTAATTTTGAAAATAATCCTTTGCAAACAAAGCGAACAGAAGTTTGCTGGAATGATGCCGTAAAGGGAAAGCAAACGATTGATTTGGCTTCTCTTTCAGATCCTGTTCTTATTCGTGAAGATGGAACCTATCTTTATACATTACCGTCTGTTGTGGATGATGTCGATATGGCTATTACACATATTATTCGTGGCGATGATCATATTACAAATACAGGTGCTCAGATTGCTCTTTTTAAAGCTCTGGGTGCGGAATTACCGGTTTTTGGTCATATCAATTTATTGGCGACAGTTTTAGGAAAAGGACTTTCAAAACGTAACAATGATCTTTCTATTCGTTCTCTACGAGAAGAAGGATTTGAATCGATAGCTGTCCAGTGTCTTGCTGTTTTGATTGGAACATCACAAAATGTGCATCCCTATCCCAATCAAGCAGCGCTTTTAGAACATTTCAATTTACAAGATACATCAAAATCAGTTGCAAAATTTGATATTGCTGATCTTTATACTTTGAATAGTCATCTTGTTCATGAACTAAATTATGAGGACGTTAAAACGCACCTTCAAAATCTTTCTATTGAAGGAGAAAAGGTGGAATATTTCTGGAATGCAATAAGAAGCAATATTAATAAAGTCAATGATGCTGTCTTGTGGTGGAAAATTATTCATGATGAAAAGAGTTTTGATACCGTGGCACCAGAGGACCGTGCTTTCGTGCAGCAGTCACTCAATTTCTTGCCTGAAGGTGTGTTGAAGGATGAAAGTTGGCAAGTCTGGACAACAGTATTAAAAGAAAAAACGGGGCGGAAAGGAAAGTCTTTATTTATGCCATTACGTCAAGCACTTACGGGCATGGATCATGGACCTGAAATGGGAAAGCTTTTACAACTTTTAGGGCGCGAAAAGGTAATAGGAAGACTCTCTAGGAAATAAGAGAAATTTTTTAAAAGCATTTTTTATTTATTTTACGCAGAGAATGAAACGCAGGGTTATCTACGCGTTTTTATGAGCATGAATGCTGGAATATCGTCACCAAATCCAAGGGGCGCGTAATTCCTATTTTTTTGTGAGTGTTGTTGCTCGGATAGATTTTCTTTACGCTTTACATTTTTGATATAATCTATTTTATTCTCTTTTACAGTTTTTTTAGGGGGGAAAAGAGAGTCTTTAGCGGTAGTTTTTTTTGATGATTGTGAAGATTTTTTCTTTACAACAATATCTTCTGCCTGATCATCGGTTATTAAAGTCGAGAGATCTCCATTGAGCCATTCAATTTTTTCATTGCTTATTTCTTCAATGGCGTCGATATATTTTTGATCATCTTTCGTGACGATTGTAAAAGCTTTTCCACGACGGTTTGCACGTCCTGTACGACCAATTCGATGGATGTAGTCTTCAGCATGTGTAGGAACATCATAATTAAATACATGACTTACCGCTGGGATATCAAGTCCACGGGCTGCAACATCAGAAGCAACCAGAAGCGTAAGTTTATTATTTTTAAAATCGGCTAGGGTATTCATGCGTGAATATTGGTCCATATCTCCATGAAGTGCACCTACATTAAAGTTATGTTTGATGAGCGATCTAAAAAGTTCAGAGATATCTCTCTTTCGATTACAGAAAATAATAGCATTTTGAAGCTTAGAACCTTCATTTTGGATAAGCTCTCGTAAAACTGCTCTTTTATCCCATGATTTATTTCCAGACTTGACAAGCCTTTGTGTAATTGTAGTCGCTGTTGAGGATGCTTTTGTCACTTCAACGGATACAGGGGAATGTAAAAATTGTTTTGTTAACTTTGTAATTTCTGGCGCCATTGTTGCAGAAAAGAACAAAGTTTGACGTGTGAAAGGGGTTAGTTTACAGATACGTTCAATATCAGGAATAAAGCCCATATCTAACATGCGATCAGCTTCATCAATAACAAGGATTTCAACGCCCATCAGGAGTAATTTACCACGCTCGAAATGATCAAGAAGACGCCCTGGCGTTGCGATAAGAACATCCGCTCCCCGTTCCAGTTTACGATCTTGGTGTTCAAAAGAAACTCCACCAATCAAAAGAGCAACATTTAAACGATGATTTATGCCGTATTTATCGAAATTTTCTTCAACTTGAGCTGCGATTTCCCGTGTTGGTTCTAGGATGAGTGTACGGGGCATTCGTGCTCTTGCACGACCTTTTTCAAGGAGAGTGAGCATAGGTAATACGAAAGAGGCGGTTTTACCCGTTCCTGTTTGAGCGATTCCTAGAACGTCTTTTCTTTGAAGGACATGAGGAATTGTTTCACTTTGAATAGGGGTTGGAACTGTATATCCTGCTGACTTTACTGCATTAATAACCTTTGCGGAAAGGCCTAAATCATCAAAACTATTCAAAGATGGTATCATTTTTTTATCAATTGCTCTGTGCTTTTAACTTCGCTATCTCAATAATAAGTACAACCAATACTCTCTACTCTTAAAGAGTATTAAGATGCTTTCAAAAAAAGCCAACTATAACAATCATATACATATAAAGCGCATAATACAATCATTAATAGCGAAATTGTTCTGATAAAATGCGTTCATCCCATGAATGACTCGAGTCAAAAAGGATTGAAGCTGTTACTTCTGTTGCCATTGAAATAGTTACTGAATGGACAGATTTAACCTCAACATTATCTGCAGCAGCATTGACAGGGCGTTTGTCAGGTTCGAGCATATCAAAATGCACCGTTACGGTGTTGGGGAGTAATGCACCATGCCAACGCCTTGGGCGAAAAGGGCTAACAGGGGTGAGGGCCATGAGGGGGGCCATAAGGGGGAGAATAGGTCCTTGTGCTGATAAATTATAGGCTGTTGATCCTGCGGGTGTCGCGACGAGGATACCATCACAACTTAATTGTTCCATGCGTATGTCGTTATCAATGGTGATACGAATTTTTGCTGCTTGATAAGATTGCCGAAAAAGAGATACTTCATTAATTGCAAGTGCCTCGATAGATTCTTGATATTCAGCTTTTGCAATCATGCGTAAGGGATGAATTTCTTTTTTATGGGCGACAGCAATACGATTGGGCAATTTTTGTTCATGAAATTCATTCATAAGAAATCCTACAGAACCTTGATTCATACCGTAAATGGGTTTTCCAGTGTTCATAACATCTCGTACGGTTTGTAACATTGTTCCATCACCACCGATTGCAACAACAATATCAGTTTCTTCCAGAGACGAATGACCGTAGACGGAAATTAATTTCTGGGTAGCTTTAATAGCTTCCTCAGTTTCTGCGGAAATAAAATGAAAGCGACTTGGTAATGTAGTCATTTAAGAATTATCCTGATACTTATAATTTATCTTGTAACTTATTTTTTGAGAGTCTTGAAGACAAAAAGAGAAGCTATTTCAATATAAAGTATCATTGTAGAAAAGAAAGAAGATTGCGTTGTTAGATAAATTGCAAATAAGTAATTTTTTTATTAGAACGATCATTTAAACATTGAAGCTGAGCGTATGATTAGTTAAAAGATCACAACTGATTTTGATAATCCGTGTGAAGCACCCGTAGCTCAGCTGGATAGAGCGCTGCCCTCCGAAGGCAGAGGTCACAGATTCGAATTCTGTCGGGTGCACCAAATGTCTCAATTTAACATTATCCTTAATCACAATTTTCCTCATTCCCTAAATGAGAAGAAAGTTTTATGAAAATGTCATTTGAGTTATTTATTAAGTTGTATGGCGAATAAGCAAAAGATTTTAAGAGAAGTAAAATTTACGGCTTATAATCTTTTGGTTAGGCATTTTGAATATCGAGATAAAAAGCAAGATTAATATGCTTTTAATTTAATTATGAACATATACAATATGAAAATACCTTGAATTCGATATGTTATTATAATCGCTAAGATAGATGGATCTGCTTTTATTCTTAGAGCTAAAGGCTACTATAATGAGATAGGATGCGGATGAGGAATATAACCAGTTAAAGAAATAAATTAAGTAATGGGCGAAATAGTCGTCCAGATTTGAATACTTTCAAATCAGCCCATACCACAATTTGCGGGGGCTGGTCGTGCCAATGCGCCTCTCACAGAAGCAAAAGACAAAGACCGCTCCTCTATCACGCACAATCAAAATGTCACGGTGCATGTCAATGGCGCGCGTGATCCCATGGCGACTGGATATGCGGTTCGCCATGCATTGCAACGGGCAGGGGCTAATGCCTTGCATGGTGGAACAGAATGAGGGC
>NZ_JAQITC010000017.1 GCF_028618525.1 Bartonella sp. AU55XJBT
CATATGCTTTAAACTCACCAAAAAACTTCGTAATCGCTGCTGTCAATGAAGTCTTCCCATGATCAACGTGACCAATCGTACCTATATTAACATGCGGTTTCGTTCGTTCAAACTTGCTCTTCGCCATTTGAGCTCTCCATTTTCCGTCCAAGCCAAGGACTAAGTTAAAAATTAATTTACCAACCTGAAATTACGCGTATTTCTTTTGAATCTCCAAAGCAACAGCCGAAGGGACAGGCTCGTAATGATCAAACTGCATTGTATACTGCGCACGCCCCTGACTCATAGAGCGAAGAGTATTCACATAACCAAACATATTCGCCAACGGAACCATCGCATTCACAACCGTTGCAATACCGCGCGCTTCAGTTCCTGAAATCTGCCCCCTACGAGAATTGAGATCACCAATAACATCACCAACATAATCATCTGGTGTAACAACTTCCACCTTCATGATCGGTTCAAGAAGCTGCGCACCAGCCTTCTTTGCTCCATCACGAAAAGCTGCACGAGCAGCAATCTCAAAAGCCAATACAGACGAATCAACATCGTGATAACCACCGTCAATGAGTGTCGCCTTCACACCAAGCATAGGGAATCCCGCAAGAGGACCTGACCCCATAACACTTTCAATCCCCTTTTGAACGCCCGGAATATATTCTTTAGGAACAGCACCACCAACAATCTTCGACTCAAAAATAAAATCATCACCTTCATGAGGCTCAAAAACAATTTTTACACGAGCAAATTGACCAGCACCACCCGATTGTTTCTTATGGGTATAATCAATCTCCGCCATTTTAGTAATCGACTCACGATAAGCGACCTGAGGTTGCCCAACATTTGCTTCAACCTTAAATTCACGCCGCATACGATCAACGATAATATCAAGATGAAGTTCACCCATTCCAGCGATAATGGTCTGACCCGATTCTTCATCTGATTTAACACGAAATGAAGGATCTTCCGCAGCCAAACGATTAAGAGCAATACCCATTTTTTCCTGATCTGCTTTTGTTTTCGGTTCAATTGCAATCTCAATAACAGGTTCTGGAAATTCCATCCGCTCCAAAATAACAGGCTTTAAAGGATCACAAAGCGTATCACCGGTTGTTGTCTCCTTAAGACCAGCAAGAGCAACAATATCACCAGCAAATGCTTCTTCAATATCCTCACGAGAATTTGAATGCATTTGAAGCATACGCCCTAAACGCTCCTTCTTCTTCTTAACAGTATTCTCAAGAGAAACACCTTTGTGAACTTTACCAGAGTAAATACGGCAAAAAGTCAAGGAACCAACAAAAGGATCATTCATAATTTTAAAAGCAAGCATAGAGAGCGGAGCTTCATCAGAAGATTCGCGTGTCGTCTCAGCCTCAGTCTTCACATTAATACCCTTAATCGCCGGAATATCAACCGGAGAAGGAAGATAAGAAACGACAGCATCCAAAAGCGGTTGCACACCCTTATTTTTAAAAGCTGTACCACAAAGAACTGGATGAAACTGAACCTCTACGGTTCCCTTACGAATGAGAGCAACAAGCTGCTCGTTGGTTGGCATAACACCTTCCAAATAAGCCTCCATAGCAGCCTCATCGACCTCCACAGCCATTTCAATAAGTTTTTCGCGATATTCTTCAGCCTTTTCCCTTAAGTCAGAAGGAATTTCACTTATCACCGCTGAAGCACCAATAGAACCATCCCACTTTAAAGCCTTCATCTCAACAAGATCGACAACACCTTCAAAGTCATTTTCAGCACCAATTGGCAACTGCAAAACAAGCGCTTTAGCCCCCAACCGAGAACCAACCATTTCTACACTACGATAGAAATCAGCACCTATTTTATCCATCTTATTAACAAAAACCATACGCGGAACGCAATACTTCTCAGCCTGTCGCCAAACAGTTTCTGTCTGAGGCTCCACACCAGCATTCGCATCCAATAATGCTATCGCCCCATCAAGAACACGTAAAGAACGCTCAACCTCAATAGTAAAATCAACGTGCCCTGGCGTATCAATGATATTAAAGCGGCGCTTGCGACCATCACGTCCTTCCCAAAACGTCGTCGTCGCAGCAGATGTTATGGTAATGCCGCGTTCTTGCTCTTGCTCCATCCAATCCATCGTAGAAGCACCATCATGGGTTTCACCGATTTTATGATTCTTACCCGTATAGAACAGAATACGTTCAGTCATCGTAGTCTTACCGGCATCAATATGCGCCATAATACCAAAATTACGATAATCTTCAATTTTATATTCGCGAGCCATTATATTTGCCTCAGTTTAAAACTTCTACCAGCGATAATGCGAGAATGCACGGTTAGCCTCAGCCATACGATGAACATCTTCACGCTTTTTCACGGCAGAACCGCGATTATTAGCCGCATCCATGAGTTCACCAGATAAACGCTCAATCATCGTCGTCTCATTCCGCCCACGCGCCGCGGAAATTAACCAACGAATAGCAAGAGCTTGACGACGATCAGGACGAACATCAATCGGAACCTGATAAGTAGCCCCCCCAACACGACGAGAACGAACCTCAATATGAGGAGCAACATTCTCTAAAGCCCGATGAAAGAGATCTACTGGATCTGTTTTTACTTTTTTCTCTACAGAATCGAGCGCACCATAAACAATACGCTCTGCAACTGATTTTTTACCATCAAACATAATGGCATTCATAAATTTTGTAATAACCAAATCACCAAACTTAGGATCTGGATTAATTTCACGCTTTTCTGCTCTATGACGACGGGACATTAGCTTTGTCTCTCAATATTATTTTGGACGCTTCGCGCCATACTTTGAACGACGCTGTTTACGATTCTTAACACCTTGGGTATCAAGCAAACCACGAATAATGTGATAACGAACCCCTGGCAAATCTTTCACACGACCACCACGGATCATCACAACAGAGTGCTCTTGAAGATTATGTCCCTCTCCAGGAATATAACCAATCACTTCAAACCCATTCGTCAAGCGAATTTTAGCAACTTTACGAAGAGCCGAATTAGGTTTTTTCGGCGTTGTTGTATAAACACGCGTACAAACACCACGCTTCTGTGGATTCGACTGCAGAGCAGGAACCTTATTACGTTTAACTGGCGCCACACGCGGCTTGCGAATCAACTGGTTTACGGTAGGCATGCAACCTTCCTCTTTTCGATTTACATTCGTCTCACCCAATTGGGCTTTTCTATTTTATCTCCACCCACTCCAACAAAATTGGTATAGATGTCTTACTCTACACACAAAATCGGGCATAGCTGCTAAAAACAGTCCACCCGATCACAAGCAGAGAAGGCAATAGCCTTTTGCACTAGCATTTGCTTTTAATCTTTTTAATACCCGTTTGAAGGAGCTTCTGGGTTATATCCAAAACAAAAGATCACTTCCACATCGGTTACATTCGTGTCTAATAGCGAGAACACAGACATTCGTCAAGAACTAAACAGCAGAAAGTTTTCAAAAATGAAAATAAATTAAATTTTAAAACTTTAAATTTGCCTTTTTGGCTTTTATTGAGTCTCTTGATAAATCAATTTACCATAGTAATATCGCCCTATAAATAAAAAAACAATAATGTGACTGCGATAAAATATTAACGCAGCAAATTAAATTGGATATTTGATATCGAATGATGAGCACCATGAAAATAGCAACGTGGAATATTGCCGGAATAAAAGCACGACACGAAACATTATATCAATGGCTCCAGCAAAATCAGCCAGATATAGTCTGTCTACAGGAAATTAAAAGTATTGATGAAAATTTTCCACGTGATGCAATTGAAAACCTAGGTTACCATATAGAAACACACGGACAAAAAAGTTTTAATGGCGTTGCGATTCTTTCTAAAAAAACACCGGATGAAGTGATCCGTCGACTACCTGGCAATAATAATGATGAACAAGCACGTTATATTGAAGCTGTTTATTCAATAAATAAAGGCGTTATTCGTGTTGCATCGCTCTATTTGCCAAATGGGAACCCCATTGAGAGTGAAAAATATTCCTATAAGATGGAATGGATGGAAAGATTATATGCACATGCAAAATCATTACTTGCATATGAAGAGCCCCTTGTTCTAGCCGGTGACTATAATGTCATACCCACCCCACTCGATGCAAAAAAACCTCACGAATGGGATCAAGATGCCTTATTTCTTCGAAAAACAAGAAAAGCATTCCAACGTATGCTTCATTTAGGTCTTTACGATGCTATTCGGAATGTCACCGATACCCCCTCCTTCAGTTTTTGGGATTTCCAAGCTAGGGCATGGTCTAAAAATAATGGGATTCGCATTGATCATTTACTCTTATCACCAGAAGCGGTTGATCACCTTATGTGCGCTCATAGCCAAACAGAAGTAAGGGGTTTTTCAAAACCATCCGACCATGTTCCTGTCTGGATTCATCTTAATATCAATTAAGAAAGTATAACTCTCATCTCATAAGACAACAAAAAAATTCCACTCCGAAGAATAACTATGCTACACCGTTCAAACAGTATATCTTAAGTAACTAAAATAAAAATCAATGAATGGAGGACATAAATGAAGAAATCGTTGTTAATGTTTATTGCAGCAGCAGCCATTGGGCTTACAAGCCTCGCACATGCTGAAAATGATACGCTTGAAAAAATAAAACAAACAAGGGAAATCACTTTAGGAGTTCGTGAATCATCTGGTTTAGCCTACGCCCTTGGTAATAATAAATATGTCGGTTTTCATACAGAAATGGCAGAACGTATTATTGATGATATCTCAAAGAAAATTGGTAAACCGATTAAAATCCATTATCTTCCCATCACTTCTCAAAATAGAATTCCTCTCTTAAAAAATAAGACCTATGATTTTGAGTGCGGCTCAACAACAAATGATATTGCCCGCAGTAAAGAAGCAGCGTTTGCTTATACGACATATGTTGAAGAGGTCCGGATTGCTGTAAAGAAAAACTCTAACATTAAATCTCTTGACGATTTAAATGGAAAAACAGTTGCAACAACCACCGGTACGACATCTGTGCAACTTATTCGTAAAAACAAACGCGCAAAAAACATTCACTTTAAGGTCGTCAAAGGAAAAGATCACGGAGATAGTTTCTTATTACTCGAATCGGGTCGCGCTGATGCTTTTGTTATGGATGCTTCAATTCTCGCTGGACATATTGCAAAATCAAAAAATCCATCGGATTATGTCATTCTTGACACCGTACTTTCAGTCGAACCTATCGCCTGCATGCTGAGATTACATGACACAAAACTTGAACAAGCAATCAACGATAGTATCCTACGTCAGATTAAAGACGAATCACTTGAAAAGCTTTACGATAAGTGGTTTATGAAACCAATCCCACCTGCTAATACTGTTATGAACCTTCCCTTATCAAAACAGACAAGATATGCCTGGGATCACCCAAACAATAAGCCTCGTGAAAGCTACACAGAAAAAGATTTATAAAATTTGAAAAGAAGAACCACACTCTTTAAAAATCGAGTGTGGTTTATATTTTAGTTCACTTTTTAATAAATTCTGCTTATGTAAATATGCTTGATTTATCGTTCTATTTGTGAATGACTAATTTGAGGGAATATCAATTAATGGACTTTTCTTTCCTTTGTAGAGATGACCTTACTCAAACACTGGTAACAGGATGCTTGGGCACTCCCGGCGTAAGCCATACCTATTTAGATACACTTCTTGATGGCTTAAAAAATACGGTTATATTGTCCATCACTTCACTTATATTAGCTATATTTTGTGGCATTATTATAGGAACAATGCGCACTTTACCTAAAACGTCCATCATCAATTGTGTATTTCGCACGATCGGTGCTATTTGGGTAGAAATTATGCGCAACATTCCCCTCCTTGTACAGGTATTTTTATGGTATTTTGTTGTTCCTAAGATTTATCCACCAGCGATGAAATTTTCCCCCATTCTCTTAATAACATGCGCGTTGGGATTCTTCACATCGGCACGTATTGCAGAGCAAGTTCGTTCAGGTATTGAAGCGATTCCATCAGGACAACGCTATGCTGCTATGGCGATGGGGTTTACAACTTATCAAAGCTATCGCTATATCATATTACCACGTGCTATCCGTGCAATTATGCCGCCGCTTACTTCAGAAGCAATGGGTATTGTGAAGAATTCATCTATAGCATTCGCCGTTTCAATAAATGAACTCATGCAATTTCAATACCAAACAATTGAAGAGATAAGTCATGTTTACGAAAACTATTTGCTTGTTACGATTCTTTATATTTTTATAGCCTTATGCGTATTCATTGTGATGACAGTCATTGAACAAATGCTCAAAATTCCTAATTTTCAAACAAAGGGAAATTGAATATGATAAATTTCATAAGCTCTCAGTTTGGACTTTATTTTCCTTTCAATTTTTCCGACTTTGATTTTTCCTTTTTTACCTTTGATGTATTTCGTTCTTATATTTTATCTGGTTTACTTTTTAGCGTTTTTCTAACGCTTTTTGCAACGGTATTGGGATTTGTTTTCGGCACACTTTTAGCAATGATGCGCCTTTCTTCCATAAAACTTCTTTCTTGGTTTGCAATCGTTTACATAACAGCGATGCGTTCAATACCACTTGTGATGGTTATCTTATGGTTTTTTGTGCTTCTGCCTTTTTTAACGGGGTCATCCATCGGTGCCAATAAGTCAGCACTTATTACCTTTACCGCATTTGAAACAGCTTATTTTGCTGAAATTATGCGTGCTGGAATCAATTCAGTTCAGCAAGGACAAAAATATGCAGGGCAAGCTCTTGGAATGACCTATTGGCAAAGTATGTACATTGTCATTCTTCCTCAAGCCTTTAGAGATATGCTTCCAGTTTTCTTAACACAGGTTATTATCCTTTTTCAGGATACAACCCTTGTGTACGCCATCAGTGGTCATAGCCTTTTGAATGGCTTTGATATTGCTGCTAATAATTTTGGTGTTAAACAAGAAGCTTATATTTTAGCAGCTATTTTCTATTTTGTGATCTGTTTTACGCTGTCACAAATTGTTTTATATTTACAAAAAAAAGTATCCATTATTCGCTAACAGGAAAAAAAAATGTCTACGCATATGATCGAAATAAAAAATGTTTCTAATTGGTATGGCGAAATTAACGTTCTTAAAAATTGTACAACCAATATTAACAAAGGAGAAGTGGTTGTTGTTTGTGGGCCATCAGGCTCAGGAAAGTCAACATTCATTAAAACGATTAACGCTCTCGTTCCTTTTCAAAAAGGCGAAATTTGGATTAATGGAACACCAGTTCATTCAAAAAAAACGAATCTTCCTAAATTGCGCAGCCATGTGGGAATGGTCTTTCAGCACTTTGAACTTTTTCCCCATTTATCGGTCACAGAAAATTTGACAATTGCACAAATTAAAGTCCTAAAACGAAGCAAAAAAGAAGCACTTGAACGTGGTTTGTTGTATCTTGAGCGCGTTGGACTCATTGAACATAAAGACAAATATCCGGGACAACTTTCTGGAGGGCAACAACAGCGTGTTGCTATTGCACGTGCCTTAACCATGGATCCACTTGTTATGCTTTTTGATGAACCAACCTCTGCTCTAGATCCTGAAATGGTAGGTGAAGTACTTGACGTCATGATCAGTTTAGCAGAAGAAGGGATGACGATGATTTGTGTAACCCATGAAATGGGATTTGCACAAAAAGTCTCTGAGCGTGTTATTTTCATGGATCAAGGAACAATTCTTGAAGACTGTTCATCTAAAGAGTTCTTTTCTAATCCGCGAGAAAGAACACCAAGAACGCAAGAATTTTTGTCTAAAATTCTAAGTCATTAGCTGTTATATCATCGCAAAAAGCTCTCTCTACTATAAACTTGAATATAAAATAATAAAGTTTAATAACAGATGAGAGGATGTAAAAAATATTACAAGCAGATAGTTAAAAGTTCTTATTTTTTAAAATATCAGCAACCAGTGAAATTGCTGTACGTCTTTCAAATTCATTACAAAGAGTAAAAGCCTGCTCTTGCAAAGGGCGAATCCAATCTTTGTCTTTTACGTTAGCTTTTTCATAGGCAGCAGTTAACATTGCTGTCCCGCGAATGATTTTTCCTTCTTGAATCAGCATATTTCCAAGCATCGCTTGGGCAGAAGAGTTTCCTTTTTTTGCTGAAAGTTGAAACCACCGTGCTGCTTGTATAAGATTCTTCTCCCCTCCCTCTCCTTTTAAAAATATTTTTCCTAAGTGATACTGAGCTTTAGAATTTCCATAGTTCACCGCAGCCTGCATATAAAGACGAATGGCATAAGAAGGATTAGGTCTCACCGGTGATTGAGGAATACCTTTTTTTATATATCCCGCAAGTTTAACCAACGCATCAGAAACATAACTTTCATCCTCTGAACCCAGATCTGCACCTTTTTCAACAATATACGTAAAAAAATGATAGGCCTTGTAATCATCTTTAGGGACACCATCACCGTTTGCGTAGATAGAACCAAGTTTCCAATTCGCACCAATATGGCCCCTCTTAGCGGCACAACGTAGCGCTGAAAGTGCCCGATTGATCTGCCCATTTTTATAAGCAAACATGCCACGTTTGAAAAAATAAAACGAACCATCATGCACTTCCTGCAAGCTATTAACATCTATGGCATAAACAGTCGAAAAAAATCCCCCTAAAATCACAATAATCATAGCTTTTTTCCATATCTGAAAACGCCTGATCATTTCCCCCCCTTTCTCAATGTTAATTGTTCTATCTGTTCAAATTTCTTTGTAGACCTTTAAACGCTTCTTCTTAGTAAGAAATACGAGAAATTTTAAAGTAAATTTTTTAAAAGAAAAGACCAATAAATGAAAACCATTCAAAGTTTTCAATAAAATTAAGCGTTCATTTTTATATACAACAAATTGATTTTTAAATACAAATAATCACTCTATATTTTTTAATACATCCTTTAACATTACAGGATTGTGTTATCTTTAAAATTCATATGAGTGCGTAAAAATCGTTCAATAAATAACCTACACATTGAACAGCATGTCGAGAAGGGAGGGAATATATAATGATCGTTAACTTATAACTTCACGATTTCCTCTCCAGCTGAAAGATGAAATTTTTCATCCACCTCAATCGGTAAACAGTCCATCCAGTTTTTTCGTTAGATTTTAACTGCTGATCACTTCATATGCTTTGCTTCATAGATAACATTTTGATTTATAAATATAAATCATCATTTTTGAGTTGAATCATACTCCCAATATAAGAGAATTCCTTCCCTCTTTCATATTGAAGCAATCAAAATCACTTGCCAGAATAAGCAATAAGCGGGATTTGCAGATGAGCTTAAGAGAGGATTAAAAACACCTCGAATAAAGATACTCAAATACAAGAGCTATCAAAACATTGGAGGCTAGAAAATATAATGACCTTATCTGTTTGCGTCTTGACAAACTTTACAAATAAGATTTCTCCTAAATATTCACCGCTCCATATAACAAAAATAGCACATGTAAAATTTTATATGCCTTATCGCCCTACATGATGATGTTTTACAGAAGTAAGGCAACATATTGATTTATAATGGATAATTTACTGTTTTGCTTATTGAGCGAGGTCCCCCAAATACCGTACATTCCAAACCTGTTTCATGTTGAATAAATCAAAACCATCCATTTGTACACTACAAGCAGAAAGAGACTGTGTGAAATAAAACGGTGTAAGAAAGGACTAAAAACACCTCTTGTGCACCGTCACAAGAGCCAAAGGCTCTGCCGCGCAACATTAAGCGCTAACAAAGTATGTCATGACACCAATTCGTTACTTCACAAGCGTAAAGATGAGGAGGTTCAATAGCTTTACCTTTATACTATTTACAAGTGCCAACGCGAAATGAGCTTAGGCGCCTTAAGAGATGTTTCTTTCATGAGAAGCATAAAAACGTTGTCTCCCCATAAAGATTTCATGATCGCATTCACGAAAGATGAAAATGCTGTAAAATCAGGCATCAAAAAAACAAAAAGTGAGAATCAACCCAACCGCTCTAAAGCAATAGATATCTTCTTTTGTGCAGCACGCAATTCTACAACCCTATTTTGTTCACTTTCAACAATTTCTGCTTTTGCATTTTCTATAAATTTTGGATTATTTAATTTAAGCGATATCTTTTCAATATCTTGTTCAATTTTACGAACCTCCTTCCTCAAACGAATACGTTCAGCCTCCAAATCAATCAGCTGCCCTAATGGCAAACAAAAAACAGCCTCTCCCGAAATCATTTGTGCTGATACCTCCGGAACTTTATCAGAGAAATCAATGACTTCAATACGCGCTAACTTTTTGAGAAGTGCATCATAACGCTGCACACGCTCTCGCGTGACTTCTCCTCCTTCGACAACGACAAGAGGTGCTCGTGTAGCCGCTGGAATATTCATTTCAAAACGTACAGACCGAATCCCCGTGACCACATCAATAAGCCAATTAATATCAGCAGCAGCCTCTTCATCTATCAATGTTTGCTCTGGCCATTTTGTCAATGCGAGTATATCTTCACGCTTGACCCCTTGCGTTTCTGTAAGAGCCCACAACTCTTCTGTCATATGAGGCATAAAGGGATGAAGAAGTTTATAGACTTCATCTAAAACCCAAGCAGTACAAGCTTGAGCCTCATTTTTAGCCTCTTCATTTTCACCCTGAAAGATAGGTTTGAGAAGCTCTAAATACCAATCACAAAATGTATTCCAAATGAAACGGTAAAGTGTAGCCGCAGACTCATTAAACTTATAGTGTTCAATAGCCGTCGTCACTGCTGCAATTGTTTTAGAAAGCTCTGTTAAAATCCAACGATTAAGCGCTAGTTTTGCGTGTTCTGGCTTAAAAGTAGGATCATGCTTTACACCATTCATCTGTGCAAATCGGGTAGCATTCCACAATTTCGTAGCAAAATTACGATAACCAGCAATACGGGAAGTATCAAGTTTTACATCACGACCTTGCGCTGCCATAATAGCCAAAGTAAAACGGAGAGCATCAGCGCTATATTGATCAATAAGCTCTAAGGGATCAATAATATTTCCCTTTGATTTTGACATCTTTGCACCCTTTTGATCTCGGACAAGAGCGTGCACATAAACCGTTGGGAAAGGAACTTCACCCATAAAGTGAAGTCCCATCATCATCATACGAGAAACCCAGAAAAAAATAATATCAAATCCTGTCACGGATAAAGATGTTGGATAAAAAGTAGATAATTCAGTTGTTTTATCTGGCCATCCTAATGTTGAAAAAGGCCAAAGAGCTGATGAAAACCAAGTATCTAAAACATCTGGATCGCGGATTAATTCAACCACATCACCATAATGAGCAAAAGCCGAATCTAAAGCCTCTTTTTCACTTTTTTCAACAAAAACTGTTCCATCAGGGCCATACCAAGCAGGAATCTGATGTCCCCACCATAATTGGCGAGAAATACACCAAGGCTGAATATTTTGCATCCAATTGAAGTAGGTCTTTTTCCAATTATCGGGAACAAACTGCGTTTTTCCTTGTTGCACAGCTTCTATCGCGGGCTTCGCTAATTCAGCAGCATGAACATACCATTGATCTGTCAAAAAAGGTTCAATAGGCACACCACTACGATCTCCATGAGGAACCATATGGGAATGCTCATCAACAGAAGCTAAATACCCTCGTTCTTCCATCAAAGAAATAATCTTCTGGCGCGCAACAAAACGATCGGATTTATCAAGATTTTCTACTAACATTTTTAATTCATCTGATAAAATCAAACCATCAAAAAACGCTTCATTCTCATGGAGAAAAATCTCGGCTTTTTGGGTAAAAATATTGATTAAGCGTAAATCATTACGCTGTCCTACTTCAAAGTCATTAAAATCATGAGCCGGTGTGATTTTTACCGCACCACTTCCTGCCTCAGGATCAGCATGCGTATCACCAACAATCAATAACCTACGACCAACAAGTGGCAAAAGAGCATTTTTACCGATAAGATTTTTATAACGCTCATCTTCAGGATTAACGGCAATTCCTGTATCACCAAGCATTGTTTCTGGCCGTGTTGTCGCCACTGTTATAAAAGTTGTCGCATCATTTGGATCAAAAACTTTACCCTCAAGCGGATATCTAAAATGCCACAAATGTCCTTGAACTTCTTTTTGCTCAACTTCAAGATCCGAAATAGCCGTCAACAATTTAGGATCCCAATTGACGAGGCGTTTATCTCTATATATCAATCCTTGTTTATAAAGCGTAACAAAGACTTCACGAACAGCCTGCGACAACCCCTCATCCATTGTAAAACGCTCACGTGACCAATCACATGAAACGCCAAGGCGACGCAACTGGTTTGCAATAATGCCTCCCGTTTCATGACGCCACTCCCAAATACGCTCAATAAACTTTTCTCTTCCCATTTCTTGACGCGTTGGCTCTTGGCGTTCTGCAAGTTGACGCTCTACAACCATTTGTGTAGCAATCCCAGCATGATCCATACCAGGCTGCCACAAAACATTTTTGCCACGCATCCGCTGAAATCTAACCATTATATCTTGAATTGTCGTATTGAGCGCATGCCCCATATGAAGTGAGCCTGTAACATTAGGTGGTGGAAGCATAACGCAAAAAGGTTCTGCTCCACTTTTAGAACCCGCTCCCGCTTTAAAAGCCCCACGAGTCTCCCATCTCTTTGCAACCCGTTGCTCTATGGAAGCAGCATCATAGTTTTTTTCTAACATTCTATCCATCCATAACGCCGCTGAAAAACACAATATATGATTAAAATCCGATCAGAATCGAGAAAAACTAGCCTCTCACTCGAGAGCTTGCAAAAACTCAAAAGGCTTTTTTATAAAATGAAAAACATAAAAAATAATGTAAAAAAACAATTAAGACGACTTTTTAATCGCCTTCACAATCTCTTCACGTAAAATATCTTCCAGCAAAACAGGCAATTTAGACTGCAACCATTCTGCTATAGCCGGCCGTAACACATCCTTTGCAATCTTTTCTGCAGAAGAAATACAATACGCAGACAATTCCACACGACCAGTCTTTCCAGCTTCTGACTGTGACTTCCTGATCTCATCTTCATATTCTTTTGCTTTATAAACAGAGTTTCGTTCTTCAGAAGCAAGCTTCATCTTTTGCATATCCACACCAACTGTATCATTTTCCCTCCCTGTATCCTCCTCCTTCTCTTGCGCTATTCTTCCCCCTTGGTTTTCAGTAGAAAGACCAATGCGATCAGCTAAAGCCTTCATAGCATCATCAACCGATAGGGTTGTATCATAAATACCTTCTGATGCAATTTCTGAACGATCTCCCGAAGCATTTACTGCGACATCTTGATTTAAAAAGTGATCAGATTGAACCGCATTTTCTTCGATTATTTCACGAATAGATGTCAAAATTTCATCCATACTTGGCTCACGTAACACGCTTGAACTCTGTACCATACTTTACAACCTCTCAAAGACGCAACAACAAATAGAATCACATTCTCAGTGTATGCAAAAGAATCATAAGATCAACATGCCTCTCGTGATATTTTCAAATATGCTTGCCATAAAGAGGGCGCTACACACAACTTTCTGCACTTAAAAAAACATATAACCGCTCTATTTTTCAACATATCCAACGACTGATTAACCAATTTTTTAAAAACTAAAATGGTCTGAGATCAAAGAGCTACTTTTATGCATTAACGGATATATTGAATTGTTTTTAAGCCTAGATAATTTGCAGTCAATTTACCAATAGAGGATTGAACACTATAGCTCGCCACAACAGCATTACGTTCTGCCATTGCAAGCGCAATCTGAGCATTAATCAATTGAGTACGAGAATTTAAAACATCCAATGTCGTTGCCTGCCCTACACGATTTTCTTGCACACGACCTTTAAGAGCAATTTCAGCAGCACGAACACTTTCACGGTAAGCAATAACAGATGCGCGTGCACCTTCCAACTGAAACCAAGCAGAAGTAAGTGCTTGTCTCGTATTACTATGCGCCAAATCAAGTTGAAGCTGCGCCTGTCCAAGCTGTTCCTTCGATTGGCGAATCTGCGCAGACGTACGCCCCCCTTCAAAGATTGGAACACTCACTGACAATCCTATTGATTTAGAAACGCCATCTTCTCCAGCACCGCTGTAAATCCGATTATAAGATGCTGTTGCAGAAAAATCAACTTTAGGAAGCAACGCTCCTTCTTTCGCCTTTACATTGTAACCACTCGCATCGACTAAATATTGAGCATAAAGGATTGCTGGATGCATCACAACGCTCGTTTGGTAAGCCGTATCAAGATTGACGGGAAAATCTGTGGCGACGGGTGGGCGTTTTAACTTTTCAGGATCAGAACCAATAATTTGTCGATACACTGCCTCTGCTGCTTTTACATCAGCACGAGCAAGACTCAGTTCTGAAACCGCCACGGAACGTGCAGCTTGAGCTTGAGCAAGATCAACACGCCCTCCCTCACCCACATCAAATTTTGCTTTATTGGAACGAACCTGCTCTTCAAGAGCTGCCAAATTTTCTCTCCGAAGATCGGCAACACGACGCGTCTGATAGACATTAGCATAAGCTGTCACAGTTTCCAGAAACGTATTTTGTTCAGCATTACGAAGATACTCACGTTGCGCCTGCAGCTTAACTTGGGCTGAAGAAAACATATTTTGCGTGATAAAACCGTCAAATAATCTTTGATTTAATTTCACGCCTATAGATCCAGAAGTGACATAAGAACCTGTAAAAGACTTATTCCGCCCATAGCTCCCAACCCCTTCAACTTGTGGTAATAACCCTGATCGCGCGATGACAACGTCATCACTGGCTATACGAACAGCCGCCCGTTCACTATTCAACTTAGCATTGTGTTTATAAGCTTTAGAAAAGGCATCCATCAATGTTTCAGCACAAACAGCCTCTGATAATAAAAGACTCAAAACCAGCAAAAAACATGCCTGAAACTTCTTGTTTATTTTAAACACAATACACACAATAACAAACCCCAAACAAATAACAGAAATATCTTTTATTCATAAAACGAACAAGCACTAAAATACAAAATCAGGTGTTTTTAAAAAACAAGGAAGAGGTTTTACAGCGAGATTAAAAGCACGCCGGGCTGAAATGATTCCATCTTCTTTGATGTAGATTCGTGCTACAGCAGCATTTCCATCTCCTTCAACCACAACAAGACGTCCATTGTCTTTCATTTGGTCAAAGATACCTTGTGGAATAAAATCGACAGATCCCTCAATAAAAATCACATCATAAGGTCCCTCAACGGCATATCCCTGCTCTAATGGACCATGAATGACAACCACATTATCACATTGATTACGTTCTAAAGCTTCAAGAGCACGTTCAAAAAGAGACTTATTATTTTCCAACGCAATCACAGACCCTGCAAGTTTTGAAAGCAAAGCTGCACAATAACCACTATTTGCACCAATATCTAAAACAACATCTGATGATTTTACAGCAGCAAGCTGTAATAATTTCGCGAGAGATGCAGGCTTCATCAAATAGCGTGCTGGAGCCTCATCTCGCACTGGACATAAAACAATATCGGTATCAAGATAGCTTAATGCTTTCATATCTTCCGATACAAACTCTTCACGAGATATCGTTAAAAACGCTTCAAGAACTGATAAATCCGTTACATCGACTGTACGAATTTGATTGTCAACCATTTTGCGACGAAGCTCAGCAAAATCTGCAACCATAACGACTATTTTCTCCTAACCTACAAAAAACAAACAAAACAGCAACAATGAGGGACTAAGATCTCTTAAGCTATGGGTGTTACAAAAAAAGATGCGACAGTCAAGAACTCAATTCTAACAGTACAATCTCTCATACAAAGGTGTTTTTACAACTGTAGAGGGAAATAATCTCTTTTCCTATAGCTCCCCTAAAAGCCGTTTCGTTTAAAATCGGCTGGAGGCCTCGCCCGGAATCGAACCGGGATACAAGGATTTGCAGTCCTCTGCGTAACCATTCCGCCACAAGGCCTCATCAACAGATACAAAAGTCTCAATAAGGGAAGGTAAAGCATCCGTCAAGGTGTAGAAATTTTCTCTCGCCTTTTTTCCTTTTATTACACAATTTATCATATTTTTTTTAAAAAAAGTAATTTTATTCTTTGCAAATCAGTATTGCTTTGCTATAGCCTCTTCAGCTAAATGATTGAGCATCGTTCCCCGGTAGCTCAGCGGTAGAGCAACCGGCTGTTAACCGGTTGGTCGCTGGTTCGAATCCGGCCCGGGGAGCCACTTCTTTTTTTATCCCATATAGTTTATTGTTTTTGCTATAATTTTTTAAACATGAGGGATTCGTTAATAAAAGTGAGGGTGTAGGATTTTTGCAATAGAGTAGAAATGCAATATCCTACGGGATGTTTTTTTGCAATGAATGCAAAAAAATTATTGATTCATTTTAAATGAGAAAACTGTTGTACAAGTATTTTTCTTATTGGTTAATTTCAAATAATTACTTCTTTCAAACTACCGCGCTCTCTATCAGAGAGCACTGTAATTTTTTGCACATTATAAATTACGATTTCTTTCATGAGAGAAAATTATTAAACACCACCAGTAATGAAAAATATTTCGTATAAACTTTGTTTCTCAACCCAAAAATGATTTTTACTCAATAAAACAATTAAACTCAAAAATCTGCTCTTGAAACAATCATTTTGAAAAACGGGAAAACACAATCAAAATTATCTATATTATCTCCCTACACTCCATACTTCCTCCCCACCCTAAAAGCAGAAACTTCCAATCGAAAAGTCTGTAATAAAGTCCAGCTTCTTATCTAGCGGGTTCCTCCTACTTAATCACTGCATAAATTCTAAGAACAGCCTTGTCTTGAATATTCATTATACTGTCATAAAAACCCTTAGTGCGTAAAATTTTATAGGCTTTATATCACAACCCTAAACAAGGGTGTTTTTACAGTGCAAACAGTATAACAATCTAAGTTGTTGAGCATGCTATGAAAGCCTTCAACAAATCATGAGCGTTTTCTCCATCGTTTTTATCCATTTTATTGTGCATCTACACACATATTGAAAGGCGTCCTTTAAATCCCCCCCAAACCCGTTTCACAATGGCTCCCGTAAATGGTATAAAAATCCATTGATGAGCACCATCTTTGATCCACAATAAAAGCCATACCATCATACTATTTTCTCACGCTCAATGTTAGCAATATTTATTTTATTTACAATGAGTTATAAGAATAATTTTATTGATTGCTTAAATTTTTTCACACAATAATCTCGTTTGCAACATGCAAACGAATAGTTTTAATGGATCAATATAAACAGATTCGAAATGAGAAAATTTTACGATATAGGTGGATTATTTAATATATAAAACAATCATTTATTATTAGATAATCAAATTTTTAAATTAAAAGCTATCATTAAAGCTAAAACACATCCTTTATATGAATAAAATTTATCTTTATTCATATTTTTTAAAATCAAAATAAAGCAAATAAATAATCGCCTCTACAATGAGGCTTTCTTTTCAAAATATTTTCAATCTAAGCATTCAAAGGTTTTCATTTCTAAAAAATGAAAACCTTTCTTGTTTTGATAAGAGTGTTGTATATTTCTTTTGAATTGAGAAGGAATCGATAAAAGTAAAAAAACACCCAAAACATGATCTCTTTTCAAGATTTTATTTAAGCCGCCTTCTTGACTGACTTGCGGAAACGAAAAGACTTTGCATGCTTTGCCGCTATTTTTGCTTTTTTATGCCTCTCATTTGGAGATGAAAAATTCTTCCGCTGTAACTGTGCAGCATCATCTTTTCGACCTAAAAACCGTTTCTGACGCTTAGATTTTTTTAAACGGCGTTCTTTATTGTTTTCTTTTTCTCCACTTTGGGGCACATTTAGCTTTTCTGGAAATGCGGCAAATTGTTCTGGAACAGATTCAGAAACCAATTTCATACGAATCAAGCGCTCTACAGCACGCAACCGTGTCCTTTCTATCTTTTCATCAAAAAGCGTAAGAGCTTCACCAGATGCACCATTGCGTCCTGTACGACCAATACGATGTACATAACTTTCAGCTTCATCTGGTAAGTCGTAATTAATAACGTGGCTTATCCCTGGTATATCAATACCACGTGCAGCAATATCTGTTGCAACAAGGATCTGTACCGATCTTTCACGAAAAGCTTTTAAAGCAGATTGGCGAGCACCTTGTGATTTATTCCCATGAATTGTTGCAACTAAATAGCCTATCTTTGCTAAATGACGTGTGACAGCATCAGCCCCATGTTTCGTTCGAGTAAAAACAATAACGGAATCAAAAGCTGGATTTGTCAAAAGTTTACTTAAAACATTCTTTTTTTCACTGGTAGGAACATAATATAATTTCTGGGTAATCTCTACAACCGTAGTGCCTTGCGGAACAACTTCAATCTTAACCGGATCATTGAGTAAACACTTTGCAAGCACAGCAATTTCTTTCGGCATTGTCGCAGAAAAAAGGGCTGTCTGACGCTCTTGATGCAAAAGCTTTGCAATTTGCTTAACATCACGAATAAACCCCATATCCAACATACGATCTGCTTCATCCAAAATCAAAAAACGAGATTGAGAAAGATCAATACACTTTTCACGAACAAGATCTCTCAAACGCCCTGGAGTCGCGATCAAAACGTCCACACCTGCTGCCATACGTTTAATTTGTTTTAAACGTGATACCCCTCCAAAAACAAGACACGTCGAAAGATGCGCTCCTTTCGCCATGGTGCGAATTGCTTCATCAATCTGAACAGCAAGTTCACGCGTTGGAGCTAAAATCAAAGCGCGTGCAGTTTTAGGACAGCGTTTATCACCCAAAGCCAAAATTTGACTTAAAATAGGTAAGCCAAATGCCAAGGTTTTTCCAGAACCTGTCTGTGCAATACCTAAAATATCGTGTCCTTTCAACATCATTGGAATAGCTTGTTCTTGTATAGGCTTAGGTTTACTCATACCAGAAATGCGTAAATTTTTAACCAAAAGAGTAGGCAAACCTAACTTTGTAAAAACATCTTCTTTTTTTATAGGCAAAATAAAATCTTTCCTCAGCTGAACAACTTTCACGAAGTAACCAGCTGAACTCTCCACTCAAGAATCCGCGCAAGAGAAATCCTTGACATTTTAAACGAAGCAACGCTTGAAAAGCGACCTGCGCAACTCATGAGCACCTTGAAATTAAGGGAAAGGTATGTAATTTTACTTTATACAAAAAGCTAACAAAACAGCTTAAATACCTTCACCCTTATTATCCTTGGATTATGATAAAAAAGCAAGGGCTTTACGAAATACATTTACCGCAACAAAAAATATTAATCGTTTATTTCTTGATAATTGTCTCCATCGGTAAATGTACCTTGATAAAATCAGGATAAATCTCGAGAAAAACTGGATTTTGTAAAGTTTTTTGACCGCCATAAATTAAATACCATTGAGTTTTATCAAAAATCGCCAAAGTTTTATATTGAATAATGCGATCCTTCATCTCAAGAACCGTTGGAATTAAAGCATATAAAGTACCATTATCTGTTTGAAGATACTCTATATTTTCTTTATCTAAACAATAAGCACCAGAAGGCAAATTCTCAAATTGCTTATGCAACTGTTGAAAAAAATCACCACGTAAAGCATCCTCTGTTGTATTCAACCGACGTGCCATCTCTTTATAAAGCCGCTCAGGCATATAATGAGATATAAGCGAAAAATCTCCACTTTTTATAGCATTATTGACATCAACAACTATTTTTGAAAGTTCAGTTGTTTGTATTGTTGTTGGCTGAGATGCAAAACTCTGTTGATGAACAATCAAAAAGAAAAACAGACTCAACACAAAATAAAAAATAGATTTCATTTTTACACTTCTTGTTTTAGTAAAATTTCAATTTCTCAAATAACAAAATCAAATAATGTTTGATCATCGGTAATATCACGATAGCGCCAACCTAACACTTGAAATTTTTCCTCTAAGAGACGAAAATTATCGTATTTTTTTGTTTCAATCGCAACCAAGACAGAACCAAAGTTTCTCGCTGATTTTTTAAGATATTCAAAACGCACAATATCATCATCCGGTGATAATGTGGAAAGAAAATGACGCAATGCACCAGGATGTTGCGGAAAACTAAAAATAAAATATTTTCTCAAACCCTGGAAACGTAAAGAGCGCTCTTTAATTTCTGGCAAACGCTCAAAATCAAAATTACCTCCTGAAATAACGAGAATAATTTTTTTACCCTTTAACTCTTGAGGTGGAATGCTGTTAAGCGCATCTATCGATAAAGCACCAGCCGGTTCAAGAACCACACCTTCTACATTAAGCATTTCAACCATCGTAGAACAAACACGATTTTCAGGAACTGTAATGACAGAATCAGGAGAAAATTGCTTTAAAATTGTATAGTTTAGTGCACCAATTTCAGCCACAGCAGCCCCATCTACAAAAGTATCAATATTTTCCAGTTTGACCCGTTTTCCACTCTCCAAACAAGCAAGCAAGCTTGCAGCTCTTTGGGGTTCAACAAAACGAAGCGTTGTATTCCAACCATATTCCCGTAAAAACTTGCTCACCCCACTTGCCAAACCACCGCCCCCTACTGGCACAATAATTAAATCCGGCTCACTTTCTCCATTGAGTCTTTTCCATTGCAAAGCAGCTTCGCAAAGCACTGTTGCCTGCCCGGTAATAATGCGAATATCATCAAAAGGAGGAGCCATCACACCATCGCTCTCCACGACAAAGGATTGCGCAGCTTCATAACATTGATCAAATGTTTCACCCACCAAACGAATATCAATAAACTCTTTACCAAAAATACGTGTCTTCTCAATTTTCTGTTGTGGTGTTGTCATAGGCATAAAAATGACCCCTTTACGTTTAAAATAACGACAAACAAAAGAAACCCCTTGCGCGTGATTCCCCGCTGAAGCACACACAAATGCAGAATCTGACGCTATACTGCTCAGCATTTCTGAAACAAAATTGAAAGCACCACGAATCTTATAAGACCGCACCGGTGTTAAATCTTCACGCTTCAAATAAATTTCTGCATCATATTTTTGGCTTAGAAAATCATTTCTTTGAAGGGGTGTTTCAGCAAACACGTGATGCAATCCCCCCATAGCTTTTGTGACGTCTTGAATAAATTTACTCATAACACTGATCATTTCATGCTTTGTTTATATTATACTGGCTTCTTCTAGCGATAAAGAAAAGCATTGTCAGTCAAAATTTCACTAAAAAAAATGAAAATTTTTTCTTTTGTCATTAATTCTTGATTCAATAAAAGATATAGCTTATGAGAGAACTCTCATCGCGGACGTGATGAAAACGGTAAACATAGCAGACTTAAAATCTGCCGGTCGAAGACCTTGCGGGTTCAAGTCCCGCCGTCCGCACCATTCTGTGCATTTTTTTGTTTTTTAATCATTTGGATAGAAAAATGATTTTTAAACAATGCTGTAATGATATTATCAAATGATACTGTGATAAAGCGAAAGGCGAATCGCCCTTTCTGTGAAAAAGAATATTTTAGCCATACCTTATGAATCAAAAATTTCATTCTTAGTAATTAAGAATCTGAGTAACTCTTCCTTACCTCCTCATCGTGACTCAAAGTCAAAGATTTTTTCTTCACTATAAAATAGCATTTACAATGCATAAAATTTCAAAAGATAAAGGCCCTATCAAAGATAGGACCTCTTACACTTAAGCTTCTTTATTTTCACAAATAACTAGAATTTGTAAGCTATCCCTGCACGGAAGTCATTCGTCTTATACTTAAGTTCAATCTCGTCTTTAAATTTCTTTTTACCGAAATCCGAGTAACGATATTCCGCACGTACAACAAGATTATCTGTCATTGCAAAATCAACACCACCACCGAGAGTATAACCAATCATCGTTTTTGTAGCATCCTCTGTCTTATTGAAGCGCTCATCTCCCGTAATGACTATCGATAAAATATCTTCAAACTGCCCATAAGCGATACCACCAGCAATATAAGGCATCACCCGCCCCGCAGAAAACCCAACACGCACCCGTGTGGCACCCGTCCAT
Organism: Bartonella sp. AU55XJBT; assembly: GCF_028618525.1. The sequence continues at coordinate 22,140 of NZ_JAQITC010000017.1, forward strand.
TTTTGTTTGAACGTATGATTAAAAGTTAAACTATTTTTCTCTTCTTTATCCTCTGGATCAGATCGAGAAAAGCTTCGCCCCCGTCCATTGGTAAAGCTTATACTTCTCAAACTTTTCTCTTCTGTGCCTTCAGTACCTTCAGTACCCGATCCACCAGGTTTATCTCCTTCAATGCCCGATCCACCAGACTCTGTTTCTTCAATATCCGATTTCTCATCTAGAAATTTCGTTTTTGTATCCTTTTTTTCCGTTAAAAGGATATCCGTATCAAGTCCAACAATCAAATTATTACCAAGATCAAAGTTAATACCCGCATATAAACCACCTACAAACCCAGAAAGTTCAGGCTTATACTGTTTCTCAAGGGGCACCCATGGCTTATTTTTACTCTCCTTATCAGGATAGAGAGGAATCTCAACATCAGGCGTTGTTCCAGAAATTTTACTTGAAAAGCCACCAATTTGACCTCCGAAATAAAAACCTGCCCAAGAAAAAGGTGAAGAAGTAACAATCTCTGAAGCAACATGTACTGGCTCTTCCGGAGCCACCACATCTGCAGCCTGTACTATAGAAGGTGAAATCAAAGAAAAAACAGATGCTGTTATAAATTTTGTATTCATAAAATTATACCCCATTGCTAAATTTAAATATAATCAAAAATCACATTTAGAAAAACAAAGTCTTATAAAATCTTATGCCGCAAAATCACATGTACTCCTTTATAGTTATATTTAAATCAATCACTACATAAATACATCATTACATTAAAATTGAAGTTTAGCAATTAAATTTTAATAAATTTAAAAATATTAGAATAACAAATACTAAAAAGTACAAATATTCAATAAAATTATCTATTATATACTTTAAAATGAGTAAATATAAAACATTTTGCATCAAAATTATCTCACAAAAAACACAAAATAGAATATTTTATGTCTCTTTTAATGAGATAAATTTTTAAACTTTCTAAAAATGATGTAAGTATTTTTATAAAATTAATATTTATTAAAATTATTATAAATATAACTCAATACTTCTATATCAAAAATGAATACTATAGATTCTATCTATATAAAATAACACCTATCTTACACTAAAATCATCCCTTTTTTCCTAGCATTTTTCAAAGGGTGAGATTATTAACAAGTGCAATACCTTTATCCTTCTAAAATTTGTCTCCAAACAAAAGTCCTCAATCATTTTATTTAAAAATTGCTCTTCCCCTACTAATTTCTATAGTGTCATCTGCCTTTATTACAAAACGGTCTTTATTAGGAAAAGTGATAAAGCATCCCTTCATACAAATTGTTATTGTTTGATGCGTATTTAAAGAAAATTTTGAAGGTATACTTCCTTCGACAACAATGAGAGACTGTATCTTTAAATCAATATTCTTCACTGTTGCAGCAAAAGCCGTTATAGTAAAAATATTCAACAAAATACCTGTCATTAAAGTATAAATATATTTCAGCATTCCAAGATTCCTTCCTCGGAAAAACGCTTATATAAGACAAATCGAAGAGTATTGGTTACATGAGAAGGTGCGGTAATATTAGGTACATAAATAGCCAAATTAAAGGAAAAACTCTTACGATCAAATGCTGTAAAACTCACCTGTGGGATAGGATTTTTTAAAACACCTTCTGTCGAAGAAGCAATCTCTAATAAAATTTCAACAACATGCTCTGGAGCGACCTTAGATGACACAGTCACCGGAATATCAATCCTTCCTACTTTATTGCGTCGTGTCCAATTACTAACATTATTATTAATAAGGCTTGAATTGGGTATAATAATTGTTTTACGCTGAAGGGTCTCAAGTTCTGTTGCTCGTACACTAATACGCTTAACAACCCCCCCTACTGATCCGGACTCTATATAATCGCCTATTTTAAATGGTCTTCCAACCAAAATAATAAGTCCAGAGACAAAGTTTTGAACAATATTCTGTAAACCAAAACCTATACCAAGTGAAAGTCCTCCAGCAATAAGAGCAAAATTTCTAAGATCCAAACCTGCCATTGATAATCCTGTCAAAGCAGACAGAACAACGCCTCCATAACTTATCACTGTTTTGATAGAATTACGGACACCAGAATCGAATTCTCCATGGTCCAACACCACATGATCTAACCAACCAATAAATCGGCGAATAAGAAACCAACAAACACAAAAAGAAATAATTCCTGTTACGAGAGAAATCAAAGAAAGAGTCATATTTCCGATCTGAAAACCGCTCACCGATTGCCACAAAACTGCTTTCAAATCAGAATAGGAAAATCCAAACTGTGCAACGATTGGCATTACACAAAATACAACAACAAACAAATTGAGAAAAACGCTTAAAACAATTCCCAATTGATTCATTGTTTTTTCTTCTAAATGAAACCTCTGCATCAAAAAATGACCAACAGTTGTCTTCATAAATTGTCCTTTAGTTCCAATTGCTTGAGCGCTTTTTATGCCTAAATACATGAGAACTAAAAATGCTCCACCAATCATAATTTGCTGCATAATAAAACGCGCGAGACCAACATAGCCTAAAAAATTCAACACAAAGAGCAATAATCCCAAGCCAATAAAAGGAATGCGTATATAAAATGGCCAAAAATAGGGCTCTCTTTTTTCTCCTTGAAAACGTCTATGTCTAAACCGCAAAGGAACACATGCTATTATAAACAGTAATAGCGCGACAAGAAAAACAGCAATAAAACTTTTAGCAATTGTCAAAGATAGAGGCGCTGAAATAATTTGATAAATACTATCAAAAACAGCATCAAATGCCAAAATGCCCCCTAAAGAAGTGAGTACAATCACCAATTGATAAGCCGATGATGGTGCAACATTGAAAAGACGTATATGGGGCATATTTAATGATAAAAGAACAACTGCTAAGCGATTGATTAAAAAGACTAAAATAATTTGACAACCGATCGTATTAAAAACAGTTGTAAGCTTACCTAGATCTAAATTAAAATGACGAAACAAAAACAACACAAGATAAACGCAAAGAACACAGATAAGCGAAGGTAAGAGAACTGAAATAAAGGCGATCAATAAGCGTTGTAAATAGGATATCTCTTCATTAGACCTAGTAAAATGGCAATACACATGAACAAGAATCTTACGAGAAAAATATGAAAGTCCCAAAGTGATAAAAAGTGGAATCAAAAAGCAAAGAAAAAGCTGTAATGGCTTGAAATAAAAGATAAAACCACACCAAGAATTCAACAGCAAAAGAAAATCTGATGAAGCCTCTTTTGTTTTCTGAATAAGATGCTTAATCATCGGAATCGAAAATTCAAGCCTATCTGTAAGTGTGCGTTTAAAAAGCTCACGAGATTGAGAAATAGAAAGTTCAGCTATTCTATTTGTCGCCAAAAAAATTGCTTCAAAGCGAAGCATAATACGATTAATTTTATCTTTTTGCTCTATTAAGTAAGCGTATTCCTTTACTGAGCTTTTCAGTTTTTTTACGTCACGATTAAGCTCGGTTAATTGATCAAGAAGTGCATTAATCTCATTAAGAGGAGAACGCAAAACAAATGCTGCCTCCATAGCACGTTCACTGATATCTTGTGCACGTAAGCGCAATTCTTCCAGAGCACGCTCATCTTCTAATTTTCTGTCAAAATCTTTTTTTAAAGTTTCAGCATTTTCTTCAAGTTTCTCAATAATCAACTGTTGTTTTTGAATAATTTCATCAACTGAATAAGAATCTATTGTCTGTTCGACAATTGTATTGCGCGTCCCCTCATTTCCCCATGCACCAGCATTAAAAACAACGATAATCCCCAAAAGGAGGAAAAGTATATGGGTATTTTTTCTACAAAATGAATACATATCTACCTTAGGTATACAAAAAGGATTTTATCTCCTCTTTTTTAATATAGTATAAGACAGATATTTTCAACTTTTGTAGAATAATCTTATAAAAGCTTTCCCTTATCCTATAATACTGATAATAAGAAGGGATAAGCTGAACTTAATTAAGATTAAAGAAGACACTCTCGCATGCTTTTTTTGTACCTCTATGGCAAAAAAGAAAATTTGCTCCCTTTGATGACTTGGATTTTTCTATCCAGTTTTGGTGTATTTTTGACAAGCAATCTAGGAATGCGTGCTTCTTTCATCAAACAATCAGACACCAGTAATATCATTAGGAATATTATTAAAACGAATAGATTTGATTTACCCAACAAGTGTGATCAATTGAATGTTTTAACAACTGAAACCCTAAAAATTGTAACATTCCATGCAGAATCTATTTTTATGAGGTCCTTTCAAAAAATCCTAATATTAGCTTTCTTGTTAATAAAAATTTCAGCTATTTATAAACGACTTCATAACGTCAAAACGCAATATTTTTCAAATAAACGGGCTCCTCCCCATGAACATACCTAATCCTCTTCCTTGAATTATAAAACGTTCATCTTATTTTACTCGTGCTTTTAACTTTGAATCACTGTTAGATTGCCTATTAGCGGAATATATCATGCGTACACCTCGTTGGTTAACTACCCTTTATTGCTTTATCCTTTTAAGCAGCATTTATATTGCCTTACCCAATTTATTTTCACACGAACAAGTTAAAAATTCAAAATTCTTACCCGACACCCGTGTCGCCCTTGGTCTTGATCTTCAAGGAGGCTCTTCTCTCCTGCTCGAGGTTGATAGCAAAACATTAAAACGCGATCAATTACACACCGTTTTAAGCAATGTACGTAATGCGTTGCGTGAAAAACAAATCCGTACCTCAAGTGTTCGTATCGTCGAAGATAGCGTTGTCGCCCTTATTTCTGATGCATCACAAACTGAAAAAGCTCTCTCTGCTTTAAAAACATTAATAACCCCCATACACAGCAGCTTTGGTACGACAGAACATAACATCACAATTAGTGCTCAAAATGAAATGCTTCGTGTCACGTTAACGGAAGCGGGTATAAAAGATCGTGTAAGCAACGCCATTGAACAAAGCTTAGAAATCATCCGTCGCCGTATCGATCAAGTTGGTGTTTCAGAACCAGCGATCCAAAAGGTTGGAAATGATCGTATTATGGTCCAATTGCCTGGCTTACAAGATCCAAAACAACTGCGAGATCTTTTAGGCACGACCGCTAAGATGAGTTTTCATCTTGTTCCCTCTAATGTGGACCCCAATAATCCCCCTATAGGTGTTTCCATTCTTCCTGGATATACTGATGAAACACAACATTATGCAATTTATGATCAAATAGCCTTAGATGGAAATGTCCTTAAAGATGCCCGCGCTGGTTTTGACCCGCAAATACCAGGACGTTCTATTATTTCATTTACGCTAGATTCTGCTGGTGCAAAAATATTTGCCGATATAACACGACAAAATATTAACCGTCCTTTTGCTATTGTTTTAGATCATAAGGTTTTAACCGCTCCTACCATCAATAGTGTCATTCCCAATGGGCAAGGTCAAATTACAGGAAACTTTGATCCCAAAGAAGCCTCAACTCTGGCTGCTCTGCTCCGCGCAGGTTCCCTCCCCGCTCCACTCACAGTCATTGAAGAGAGAACGGTAGGTCCAAATCTTGGTGCTGATGCTATCCAAATGGGACTTTACACCGGCATAATCGGTTTTATACTTGTTGCAATTTTTATTTTTCTTCTCTACCGAATTTGGGGGCTCATTGCCAATATAGCCCTAGCGCTCCACACGATTTTAACATTTGCTGCCCTCAGTCTCCTCGGTGCGACGCTGACCCTGCCTGGTATTGCTGGTATTATCTTAGGCATCGGTATTGCCGTTGATGCGAATATTCTCATTAATGAACGTATCCGTGAAGAAAGCCGAAAAGGTGTAAGTGCTTTTGCAGCCCTAGATCGTGGTTTTAAACAGGCTTTTGCAACCATTGTTGATGCAAATGTTACGGCCATTATAGCAACTGTTTTACTCTTTTGGTTTGGTACCGGTCCCGTGCGTGGTTTTGCCGTAACTATGTTGCTTGGGATTATCATCTCCATGTTCACAAATATTACTATTGTACGCATCATCATGATTTGGATTGTTCGTAAATGGAAAATTAAAAAATTGCATATTCACTCCGCTTTCAACATTCTCCCCCAAAAGACAACTTTCCACTTTATGAAAGCGCGATTCATTGGGATTGGTGTCTCAATTATTTTATCAATAGCTTCAGTTTTTCTCTTTTTTAAGCCTGGCTTGAATTTTGGAATTGATTTTATTGGCGGCAGCCAAATGAGTATTACCACGAAAGCACCAGCAGACCTAGCAACCCTGCGTTCCAAGCTTTCTACCCTTAATATTGGGGAAATTAGCCTGCAAAATATCGATAACGAAAACACCGTACTCATTCGCATGCAGAAACAAAGTGGGAGCGAAGCACAACAAACCATCGCCATTGATAAGGTCAAAACAGCTGTACAAAATATCTATCCTGATACCACATTTGATCAAATAGAAGTTGTTGGCCCCAAAATTTCAGGCGAACTTGCCACTGCTGCATTTACAGCTGTTATTCTTGCAGCTATTGCCATGACTCTCTATATATGGTTACGCTTCGAATGGTTCTTTGCTATTGGAGCCATTGTCACACTCATTCTAGACACCACAAAAATGATCGGCTTTTTTGCTTTATTTCAATTTGATTTTAATTTAACAGCCATCGCTGCACTCTTAACAATTGTTGGATATTCTATAAATGATAAGGTTGTCGTCTATGATAGGATGCGCGAGAATATGCGTCTTTATAAAAAAATGCCATTGCGCGAACTGATTGATCTGTCAATTAATCAAGTTCTTATCCGTTGTTTTTTTACATCCGCCACAACAATTCTTGCTATGCTTCCTATGGCGATATGGGGTGGAAGTGCCGTTCATAATTTTGCATTGCCCATGGTCTTTGGGATTATTGTTGCAACATCATCTTCTATCTTTATTGCTGCTCCTATTTTACTCCTGCTAGGAAATTGGTGGCGTGAACGAAATAATCGTGTAAATATGAAAGCGAAATGAAAATGTTCTTTGATACATATGATACATCATTCCTCTCTTCTCGAAGAAATAAGAGACATTTTCATTCATTCGCTTTTTGATCAAGAATAGTAAATAATCCATGCTCCACGACACACCACTTATCACAACCATTGTTGCCGGTTTATGTTTAGCATTTCTTTTGGGAATGATTGCTAGCCGTTTGCGGATTTCGCCCCTTGTGGGCTATTTGTTAGCTGGTGTTATTGTGGGTCCCAATACAGGCGGATTTAAAATAGATTCCGTTATTATCAATCAACTTGCTGAAATTGGTATTATTTTGCTCATGTTTGGTGTTGGGCTACATTTTTCCTTAAAAGACCTTTTATCTGTCAAAGCGATTGCTGTTCCCGCTGCTATTGCCCAAATGGCATTTTCTACTTTTCTAGGCTTATGCCTTGGTCTGATTATGGGTTGGGGCCTCAGTGGGAGCTTGATCTTCGGACTTGCTTTATCCATAGCAAGTACTGTTATCCTGTTACGTGCTTTGCAAGAGCGTCATCTTATTGAAACAGAGAAAGGCCGCATTGCTGTTGGATGGTTGATTATTGAAGATTTAGCAATGGTCCTTATACTTGTCCTTATTCCAGCCTTGGCAAGTACGCTCAACCATACAAACAAAGAAGCATTGGATCCCCTTATTCAATGGTTGGATTTAAGTATTTGGGGTATTTTTGGTCTCACCATCCTGAAAGTCATTATATTTATCGCATTGATGCTCGTCATTGGGCGACGTGTTATCCCATGGCTTTTAAAAATGAGCGCACAATCGGGATCACGCGAATTATTCCGTCTCAGTGTCTTTGCTATTGCCCTAGGTGTAGCATTTGGAGCCGCTCATTTATTTGGTGTTTCTCTTTCTCTTGGTGCTTTTTTTGCCGGCATGGTCATGAGCGAATCAGAATTAAGTCACCATGCTGCTGAAGAATCTTTACCCCTGCGCGATGCCTTTTCTGTTCTCTTTTTTGTTTCTGTAGGCATGTTATTTGATCCAGAAAAGCTCTTAACTCATTTTTTTCCTCTCTTAGCAACCTTATTTATTATCGTCATTGGAAAATCTGCTGTCGCTTTTTTCATCGTTAAAGCTTTTCGCTATTCAAACGCAACGGCTTTAACGATTGCTGCAAGCCTTGCCCAAATCGGAGAATTTTCCTTTATCCTTGCTGGTTTAAGTCTAAGCTTAGGACTTTTAAACAATGACGCCCATGATTTGATTCTTGGAGGAGCAATTTTTTCTATTTTGCTCAATCCTCTTATTTTCATTGCTTGTAACAAAATAAAAAAACGTCTAGAAAAAATTTCTACCTCTTCACAAAATACCCAAACAATTATTGATATTGATCCACAAGATCCTGACCAAGATTTTTTACCAATGACCTTAAAAAACAACCATATCGTCATTATTGGCTATAGTCGTATTGGTCAATGTATTGCATTATCTTTAATAAATAGAGATAAACCCATAGTAATTGTCGAAGAATCAAAACGCCTCGCTGATAAAGCAATTGCCGATGGTTTTGAGGTTATTTATGGCAATATTATTCAACAAGAAATAATGAACGCAGCCAATATAAATCATGCACATAAAGTTGTTATTACAATGCGAAGTACCATTGAAGTCGGAGAATGTATCGTGAATATACGTGATATGCAGAAGGATATCCAGATAATCACACATGCATTATCTGACACAGAAACAGCTTATCTCATTGATTTAGGGGCTGATATTGTAGTAACGGATGATGAAGAAATTGCTAATGGCATTATAGAGCATATAACAGAGCAAAGGTCTGTAAAGAATATGCATAATCATGAAAATTTATAGAAAACATAACATGGATAAAGAAGCGTGAAAATAAAGCAATTTATATGGCCCTTAATTGGTATCTTAGCAATGCTGATATCTGTTCGAATTCTTTATATAAAGCTCTCTGCCATTTCGTTCGCAGACGTATTGGAACGCTTGAGCGATTTAAATACACAGCACTGGTTATTAGCCTGTTTATGTTCTCTGCTTGCTTATGCTGCTCTTGCTGGATATGATCGCATCGCCTTGCAACATCTAGGCCATAAAATTTCTTGGATTTTTATTGCGATCTGTTCATTTACAACTTACGCTCTTTCACATAATATCGGTGCTTCAGTTTTTTCTGGTGCCGTCGTGCGTTATCGCGCCTATAAAATGAAAGGATTAAATGGAACAGAAATCGCCATATTAGTAGGTTTTTGTTCTTTTACTTTTGTCATCGGTACAATCTTACTGTTGGGGATCGTTTTGGTTTTGCAACCCGAAATTATCACCCTCATTCATGAAGAGCTTCCTGAATGGCTGGGAACGACAGTTGGAGCAATTTTACTCAGTTGCATAGCACTTTATACGTTTGGGAGTTGGCTTCAATTGAAGCCCTTACGCTTGGGCAAGAAAATTCAGCTTTCCTATCCACGGCTAAAAATTGTTATTCAACAGCTCCTCATTAGCCCTCTAGAGCTTTTAGGAGCAGCAGGAATTATATATGCTGTTCTCCCCTACAATGCAGATATCCATTTTATTTCTGTTCTTGGTGTTTTCCTAGCATCTTTTACGATAACGCTTCTCTCCAATGCTCCAGCAGGAGGTGTAGGCGTTCTCGAAGCACTCTTCATAACAGGTATGCCGAATATAAATCCAACCGATGTTATCGCAGCACTTATTGTCTTTAGAATACTTTATTTGATCATACCACTCATCATTTCATTATTTGTGGTCGCCATTTTTGAAGCACAGCAATATTGGAAAAAAGCCCCCAAAACACCTCCTAAATAAATAAAAGGCTATCAATGGCTTCTTTTGTGTGTGCCTATAAATGATAGGATCATATCGGAATTCAAATTGCATCTGTAAATTAATACAATCATTATTTTATTTATCTTTTTTACCTTCGAACCTGAAATGCCCCCTTTATAAGAGACTTATTCTAAAAAAACAGAGAAATATTTATCTATTTTCCTTCAAAGAAATTCCATAAACTTGAAAATATCTACCTGCGTAGAAAACAATCGTTTCCATAACATACAACATATTGATTTATAAAGATAATTTATCATTATTCAAGTTGAATGAGAACCTTGAATACCGTAAGATTCTCTCATTTCAAATCTCCCCACGTTGAATGAATCAAAACCATGTCTTTTGCACGTTATAAGCAGGAAGAACCGTGTGAAGTGAAACTGTACAAGAAAGGATTAAAATACCTCTTCTAAATCGTTTCAAGGACAAAAGTTGCTGATATAATATTGGGACGAGCAAAGCGTGTGGTGTAGGCTTTCTCCTCCTCCCCAATTTCATTGAACCTCTTATATCTTGAAAAATTTTATGTAATCAACAAATTATTTATAATACAAAATAAATGGTGGGTGATGAGGGGATCGAACCCACGACCCGCTGATTAAGAGTCAGCTGCTCTACCGACTGAGCTAATCACCCATAAGCTTCCCCAAAAACGAGAATGAGCGTTTCTATAACGCTCCTAAGGGTAGATGTCTAGATATTTTGTTACTTTTTATAGAGAGTCACTGTCTGTAAGGTTAAAAATATGATATTCACTACTTGATCTTATATAAAAATAAACCCATTATAAGAGGCTCTATAAATAAATTTTCTGTTTGTTATACAGAGCCCATAGTTGGAGGATTATCGAGCATAATGCCCGAGCAAAATTTAGAGGAACCTTCTTGTGATTGTAAGCGGGATGGGACGTCGTTTTGTTTTATCAATAATCACATGCATTTAAGCAATACTTTGCTGTTTTTTTCTTTGAATGTAAGTTTTTTACCTTCAATGTTTATGATCAAATATACGAATAAAAGCTCATGAATTTTTTTTGTCTATCACACGCTTTTAAGCTTTTAAAAGGTAAGAAATGATGGAATGGATCACTGATCCCCATGCGTGGTTTGGTTTGGTCACGTTGGTTTTTCTCGAAATTGTTTTAGGAATAGATAACCTTATCTTTATTGCAATTTTAGCTGAAAAATTGCCATTGCATTTGCGTGACCGTGCACGCTTGATAGGTCTTACTTTAGCATTAATCATGCGGCTTTTCCTTCTTACAATTATTGGATGGGTTATGAGACTGGATACGATCATTCTTTCACTTTCATCCTTTGTCTTCAGTTGGCATAGCTTTATTTTAATCGGTGGTGGAGCCTTTTTGCTAGCAAAGGGAACGCTAGAATTACATGAAAGGTTAGAAGGAGTATCTCATGAGAGAAAAACAGGCGTTGCTTATGCTGTTTTTTGGCAAGTCATTGTTCAAGTCGTAGTGCTGGATGCCGTCTTTTCACTCGATAGTATTATTACTGCAACAGGTATGATTGCAAAAGATCAGGCCGCAGTTATGTATATCGCAGTCATTACTGCTATGGGAGTCATGATGTGTGGCTCTGGCTCTCTTATGCGTTTTATTAATCGTCATCCCACTATTGTAATCCTTTGTCTTGGATTTTTAATGATGATTGGTTTTACACTCATTGTTGAAGGGTTCGGTTTTCACATTCCCAAAGGGTATTTGTATGCCGCTATTGGTTTTTCTGTTCTCATCGAAGCTTTTAATCAAATTGGACGTCGTAACCGTGAAAAGATGATTACAACGAATGATCTACGCAGTAGAACAGCTGATGCTGTTTTAAGGCTCCTAGGAGGAGGAAGCAAAGATAGTCATCTTGCTGAAACTGTAGATGTCATTGCTGAACAAGCTGCAGCTTCTGAGTTATTTAGACCAGAAGAAAAGGAGATGATTCGTGGTGTTCTCGATTTAGCAGATCGTCCTGTTCGCTCTATCATGTCGCCGCGCAATGAGATTGAGTGGTTAGATTTAAATGCTGATGAAAATGAAATGCGTGAAGAATTACAAAAGGTTAAGCATAGCCGCTTAATTCTTGCACGTGAAAAAGTGGATGAATTTGTTGGCGTTGCGTTAACAAAAGATCTTCTTTTGAATCTGGCTGAGGGTAAAAAGATTAATTGGAAAAAAGCGATGCGAGAACCACTTGTTGTTCATGAAAATACAAGTGTTTTACGATTGATGGAACAATTACGTCATTCTTCGATTCAGCTTGCAATTATTGTTGATGAGCATGGCTCTTTTGAAGGGATTGCAACACCAACCGATATTCTTGAAGCTATTGCAGGAGATTTTCCTGATGACGATGAAGAGCTCATGATCGCAGAACAACTTGAAAATGGCAACCTTCTTGTAGAGGGATACGCTGATATCCGCCGTTTAAGTGGCTATCTTGGACGAAATCTTGTTGATGAGGCAGACCGTTATACGACTCTGGCAGGCTTTATGCTTTGGCAATTTGGTCATTTGCCGAATGAAGGAGAAAGTTTTGAAACTGATGGTTTACGCTTTAAAGTGGTTGAAATGGAACGGCGAAACATATCTAAAATCCTTATTTCTCCACTTGTATTACCAGAAAAAAGCTAATTCTTTTGATCCATAAGGTTAAGTAAAAAGATTTTTCTTCATGATGAGAAAGTGAAAAGAATAAGAAATTGATAACTTAATTGTATTGTCCTTATTTTATATTTTTTAAGCGGAAAGAATGAATGCACAAAAATTATAGTTATCAATAAATTTTCAGTACAAAAAAGTTTTCACTGATGATTTGCGAAGAGCACTAAAAGAAAAAATGGTGCATAATTATATTTGTAAATGGTTATTAATCTTAAAAATGATAATTTTATACAACATATTGATGCATAATAATTATTTATTATTTCTTTATTAAAACATCCTGTCATCTTCATATTAAAAAAGCTTTTTTAAACATTAAACTACCATCATTAATGCGTTCACTTAACTGATGAAGGCAGCTTTGAGCAACACCCTATTTTCTATAAAATTTGAGATTTTTTTATATTTCTTAAGGAGCTATTCCTTATCTTTTTTTCAATAAATTTAACTTTTTTCCTTCCAAGAGCGACGCTTCTCTTCGCCAGAAAGCTCTTGTTAAGAACGTCGTTACTTCCCCTAGCTCATGTTTTTTGCTACTTTTTCAATCAAAAGATAGCTAAACAGCGCGTTTTTATAGTTATTCCATGAATCTTTGCCGACAGAATATTCTCAAGCAAGACAATAAGCGGCAGTGATCATATTTAACCGGTAACCGAAACCTTTCTTCTTCTCTTCTCTATAATTTAAAATATCATAACGAATACCTACAATACGATCAGTAGATAATATGCAAAAGTTGTCTCTCACTTCAATCACAATAAGGCTCTGGAGCTAACCTTTTTAATGTCTCTACGACATCTCTGGTATGAAATATGTTTTATGACAATGCATTGCGCAACATCGCTAAAGTATAAGTTATCACGAATTCCCCCCTGCATAGCAACTAATATCGTGCTAACATCTTAAATCATTTAAGCCTTATACTAATTATTACTAAAAAACACGACTATTTTACCATTCAAGTTCCTAATAATAAAACCATGCTATAAAAAAAATTAATAGCTTAGCCATAAAAAGAGCTTTTATCTGATATATACTTGCTTCAGTTTTAAAAGTGGTTATAAGAGTCTACTAGTATAGAAAAGGGGGGAGTATATGTTTGTAAGTCTAGATAAGGTTGTTGAGGAACTAAAAAAGAATAAATTTTCCCATATACTTTCTGAGAAAATCAATATCAAGGCAAATGAGATAACTGATTTAGCCTTACTAAAAAGAAGCTGGGACTATTTGCCAATCGATCCTTACATGAAAAAAGGTGACACTTACAGGAGAAGATGCTTTGGCAAATTTATTGTGGATATAGCAAATAAAACAATAGATTTTGTAGATGATAATATTTTTTTTCAGAGTTCTGAAATAAATTGTTATGCAGGTGGGATTGAAAGAAAACTGCCCCAAATGTCAGATATAATATCATCTAATGTTATATTACGGAAAATCATTGAAAATACACTGAATGCTTTTTTGATGTATAAAAAGAAAAAAAGCAATATATGGGATGTTTTTGTGCACCAATTCCGTATTGAATCAAAAAAAGGAATACAAGGAAATCCTACACCAGAGGGCATTCATAAAGATGGTCATACATTTATAAGTATGCACATGATCGGTAGATATAATATTGAAGGTGGTACATCCTATATCTATGATGAAAACAGAAATAAAATAAAAGAGATTGTTTTGGAAGAAAACTTAGAGAGTATACTGCTCGACGATATGGAAATGTACCATTCAGCATTTGTAATTTCATCAATAAATGATAAAAAAGGCTTTAGAGATTTGATGGTTATCGATTATAGAGAAAAACGACAATGAAAATCGCTATAACCGATAGAATAACTGAAGTGAGTGAATTTGAGAAACCTCTGGCTGATTTGGGTGCTGAATTTTATTTTTTCAACTCTTTAAATGAAAACGACTTTCCTGAAGAAATTCTGAGGGAAATTGATGTCTTATTGATCTGGCATGCAAAAATAACAGAGAAAACAACCAAGGAATTGCATAAATGTAAAATAGCAGGACGATTTGGTATCGGTTTTGAGCAATTAGATTACGAAGAGCTAAGAAAGCACGGTGTTGAATTTGCTAACAACCCTTCTTATTGTATAGATGAAGTAGCTGATACTGCATTAACAATGATTTTGGAAGGATGCAGGCAAGTATCCAGACATAATGATTTAGCAAAAAATATAGTAAGAAAACAATCTTAAAATATTCCGTCCAAAACATAAAACCATCGAGTTGGCTGAGTTCGGGAAAATAGTAAAAGCAACGCTAGAGCGTCTAAGGCCTTTTGGATTCAAAATTTTGGTCTATGATCCATATATTGACGAGGGACTCGCTAAATCACTCAACTTCAAACTATTAGAAGATATAGATACCCTTCTAGGAGAGTCTGATGTGGTATCATTACACTGTCCTCTAACAAAAAAAACAATAGGAATGATTAATTCAGAATTTCTCAACAAGATGAAGAAAAATGCTATCTTAGTGAACACCGCGAGAGGGAAAATCCTCAGCGGTTTTGATTGCTTAGAAAGCATCTAAGCGAAAATCCTAAATTTCACGCATTCCCTGATATTCTCCCCATAGAACCACCCAATAGCCACCCTCTCATTAAAGCTTGGAGAGACAATGCGAAGTGGCTATCATCGCGGTTAGTCATTAATCCACACAACGCATACTTTTCAGAAAGCTCACACATCGATATGAGAAAAGATATTGTTTCAACAGTTATATCTTGCCTATACAAAAGGAAAAGAAAAACTTGGAGTTTTCCTATGATTAATAATATTTACTGTGTCGGACTCAATTATGTTGAACATGTTCATGAAATGGGGAATGTTGTTGAAGATGAACCTGTTATATTTAGCAAACCGAATAGTTCACTCATCTTAGGAAATCAAATTGATCTTCCTGATTTTTCCAAAGAAATCCATTTCGAAACTGAAATTGTGCTCAGAATCTCAAAGGATACCTTTATGGTCAATGAAAGGGAAGCTGAAGAATGTTATGATGCTGTAGCGGTAGGTCTTGATCTAACAGCAAGAGATTTGCAAACAAAATTAAAAGAAAAAAAGCTTCCTTGGCTTTTGTCTAAAGGCTTTAAAGGAGCCGCATACGTCTCTGACTTCATAAACAAGGAAAAAGTCAAGGACCCAATAACCTTTACAATGAAGTTGAATGGTGCAACAAGACAACTTGGCAATACGAGAGATATGATTTTCAGCTTTGGGAAAATAATATCATTCTTAAGTCACTACATTCAGCTAAGAAGTGGTGATATCATATATACAGGCACTCCACAGGGCGTAGGAAAACTTTCCCCATTTGATGCCATAGAACTCTATCTTGAAGATAAATTAATCTCAGAGCTAAAAGTAAAATGAGGCATCAAATACTGACCTTTTTCATTGTTTCATTTTTTTTAGTCATCTCACTGGGACCAAACATGGCCCTTATCATCGATAATGCAACGAGATTGGGAAAAAAGAACGCATTTACAAACGTTTTAGGGTTGTGTACAGCAACATATGCGCATGGAGCATTTTCCATATCTAGGTGTATCAGCACTCATTCTCAACAACAAAACGCTCTTCCTTTTAGTAAAACTCATGGGAGGCTGCTATTTATTATATATGGGCTTTAAATCGATTAAATCTGGAATACACAGCTTAAATTCAAAAGAAAAAATATCAACGAATGAAAAAAGCATTGTCGGTAAAACAAAGCTCTTCACCAGCTATATGGATGGTTTTTTAACACAAATACTAAATCCCAAAGTATCAATATTTTACATAGCAGCTTTTCCAAAATTCTTAGCTTCTGGCAGTAGCATAAAAAAAGGCTTTGAACTTGTAACAATACATTCCTTCAATATCTTTGCATGGTTTACTTTAATGACCATTTTTATATCATTTGCAAGTGCCACTCTAAAAAAGGAAAAAATAAAAGGATGTATTAATAGTGCAACAGGAACAGTTTTATCGCTATTTTCTTTTTTCATTTTCTTTGGATAACATTTCCTCTTTTGATAAGAGGTCGTAAAGCTAACAGAGTAATCTTTTCATGACGCTGCCTCTCACTTCTGAAGAGTCTAACCTCTCACAAAGCTGAGACAATCCCCAATTCTTTCTTATTTTCTCTGTAAAACTGAATAACGTTGCTTTTTTATCGTAGTCTCAAGAACTTTTGTGTAAACAATAGAATTTATCGCAACGTTTTATCAATATCTAAATGAAGTTCTTATTCACCACTTTAGAAGAAAAAAGCTAAAGTGTCCCTCTTTTCCTTTGTGAAAAAGGCCCTCTTTTTTACTTATGATAGCATCATAAAAACAAATAAAATGATTTTAGAAATCATTTAAATTTTTTATCATTAAAGAATTTTCCCTACACTTAAGATGCCAACTCTCTAATGCTACTTGAGCAAAAAATTTAAACTCTCTCTATTATGAATAACAACATATTGATTATAAACGATAAATTTCATAAAGTTATAAAAACACCTAACAACTTTCTGAAATAATTTTAAAGGGCGCTCTATCAAAACCTCTTCATGAGCTATTTATTTGTTATTCATAACAAATAAACTCCCTATGCAAATATCTGTTATGCTATTTAAGAGAAATACATTCTCTTTTTTCAAAACCATGTTCTTTTGTTTATCCCCCTTTATCTTTATCCACACAAAACCATAAAAAATGTTTTTTTCCTTTACACCTCATTTATATCATGCTTCGATACGAATAATATCTCTTTGAGTGTAATTTAATCTCAAAATAATTAAAGGGAACCCCCAAAAAATGAACTGTAAACAAAATTTAAAAGATGATCCTCAGAAAAAACTACAACGTGGTCTAGATAACCGTCACGTACAACTTATAGCCCTCGGTGGGGCTATTGGAACAGGGCTCTTCATGGGATCAGGAAAAACGATTAGTGTAGCCGGCCCTTCCATCATACTCGTTTATGCCGTTATTGGATGTGCCCTATACTTTGTCATGCGTGCAATGGGAGAATTATTGCTTTCTAATTCACAATATCGATCTCTTATTGATTTTTCAACCGATATGCTAGGGCCAGGAATCGCTTTTTTTGTTGGCTGGAACTATTGGTTAAGCTGGGTTGTGACTGGAGCTGCAGATATTATTGCAATCATTAACTATATGCATTTCTGGTGGCCAACACTTAATCCATGGATTGTTGTTTTTGCTTGCATTGGTTTCTTTTTAATCCTTAATCTCCTTGCCGTAAAATTTTTTGGTGAACTTGAATTCTGGTTTGGTCTTATCAAAGTCGTAGCAATTTTAGCATTAGTTATTGTTGGATTTTATATGATCACTACAGGCTTTACCTCTCCAAATGGTACTGTCGCTTCTCTCAGTCACGTATGGAATGGTGGAGATATATTTCCCCGAGGAATTACAGGTTTTTTTGCCGGATTTCAAATTGCCATTTTTTCTTTTGTTGGGATTGAAATTGCTGGAACAACAGCAGCTGAAGTCAAAGAACCTAAAAAAGTTCTCCCTAAAGCAATTAATGCAATACCGGTGCGTATTGTACTCTTTTACATCTTTTCTCTTGCTGTGATTATGTCAGTTACACCTTGGGATCAAATAGTTCCAGATAAAAGCCCCTTTGTCTCCATGTTTTGGCTTGCTGGCATTCCAATAGCTGCTGGTTTGGTCAATTTTGTTGTTCTCACTTCAGCGGCCTCTTCAGCAAATAGTGGTATTTTTTCCACCAGCCGTATGATATACGGTCTTGCAACACAAAAAGGCGCTCCTCCAATTTTAGGGAAGCTTTCCAAATACCATGTTCCAGCCAATGCTCTGTTCTTTTCCTGCCTATGTATTTTAGTAGGATATACAATTGCATCATCATCTCCAAGCATCATAAGTGCTTTTACAATTGTGACAAGTATTTCAGCTATTGCATTTTTATTCGTATGGTCCGTCATTTTGATTAGCTATATTGTGTATCGTCGCAATCACCCTCATCTACATGCTGAATCCGTCTACAAAATGCCGGGAGGTGTCATTATGTGCGGGATTGTGTTAGTGTTTTTTGCTTTCATGCTCTATTTGTTAACATTAGAACACGATACCCTAATAGCTTTAAAATACAGTATCTTTTGGTTTATCTTCTTAGGCATAATGTATTTTATGTTTATAAGAAAAAAAATTGCTCCAAAGAACAAATAAAATCTATACAAAACAGCTCAAAAAAGGGTAACTAAAGTGTTACCCTTTTTCTTCTTAATCTTCTCCCCACACTTCAAAAGAAGAGGATTCCTCCCAGCACCGGTTTGTAGAAAAATCTGACGTGTTAAGGGAGATGCTGCTAACCACTTATATGGTTCACCTACATAAGGCTCTATGGGCCCCCTGCCCTGAATACTTCACCTAGCACTCATTCTAAAAATACCTAATGTATAATATATTTTCCCCTATTACTGCTCTAAACAACGGTGTTGTACAGTATAATAGGATAATACACGAATTATTCTGTAAAGAATTTTCTATAAAGTTCACTTACATTGTTTACTCATACAATATTTAGACTTTGCCTCCTCCCCCAATTTTTATGCAACTTTTTTTCAAGATTAAAAATACATCTCTCAATGAAATAGATACTAACAGTTATCTACAACAACAAAATTTTTTATTTTTAAAAAAATCATAATTATCATTTTTATAAAACTATTTTAAATATATTTTTATATAAAATGAAAATTATTATTTAATAAATATT
>NZ_JAQITC010000018.1 GCF_028618525.1 Bartonella sp. AU55XJBT
TAATAACCCAAAAACTATATTATAAATATAACAAAATATTACCATTTATAACATAAAAATATACATTAAAACGATATAGAATTCTTTTTTATTTTTTATAAAATAATAACAATTATTTATATATTATTTATTATTTCTATAAAAGTATACATTTATACTGTATCAAAAAAAATCAATTCTTTCTCTCACAACTTAATTGTCTTATCAGTCACTTTCATTATAAAAGTGGTATTCTATCCCCAGAAAACAATAGCTATGATAGCTAATAAAGGGAAGGATATTAATTGTAACAATGATCACGAGGCTATTTTTGCAAGTGCATAGAAATTATATTTTTATACTTGCATCAATAACTTTGATTTTAACATATAAATGAAGCTATTAACATATTTTAATATAGGATTGTGTATGACCCGCACTTTTACAATTCCTCCCAAAGCATCTAGAATCACTCATAAGGAAATATATCACGGTATTTTTCGTGATGATCCCTATCATTGGCTACGCGCATCTAACTGGCAAGATGTTTTTAAAAATCCTAACTGTCTTGATCCCAATATTCGACATCATCTCGAAAAAGAAAATGCTTATCAAGCAGCTCAAATGGCTGACACAAAGCCATTAAGAGATTTGCTTTTTGCTGAAATGAAAAGCAGAATCCAAGAGAATGATAGTTCTGTTCCTATAAAAAATGGACCTTTTGCTTACGGATTTTCTTATGTTACCGGAGGACAACAACCACATTATTTTCGGATACCAAGGAATGGTGGAGAAAAACATGTTTATCTTAATGGTGATCTTTTGGCTGAAGATAAAGAATATTTCAATTTTGGCTCAGTCCAAGAATCTCCTGATCATAGGTATGTTGTATGGACCTATGACGATAAAGGATCAGAGTTTTATACAGCTAAAATTCGTAATTTAGAAACATTATCTGATTTTACGGACACCATAATTGATACATCCGGACAAATTGTGTGGGATGCTCAATCTGAAGGTTTTTTCTATACAAAGGTGGATGAAAATCACCGTCCTTCAGAGCTCTATTATCATCGCTTAAACACGGATCAATCACAAGATAAGCTTATTTTTCATGAAGATAATCCAGGTTTTTTCTTAAATGTAAGCGGTTCTAAGCTCCATGATGTTATTTATATTAATATTCATGATCATGAAACCTCAGAGATCTGGTTAATTCCTGCTAAAACGCCTCTTAGCGTTCCTCAATGTGTACGAAAACGGCAAAAAGGTGTTGAATATTCACTTACAGAAGGTGGTGATGTCTTTTATATTCTTACGAATTTAGATAATGCAAAGGACTTTAAAATTATGGTTGCGCCGTATACAGCTCCGCAATCAGAAAATTGGTCAGAGCTTGTGTCCCATCAGCTTGGATGTTTAATCCTATCCCATGATGCGTATCAAGACTTTCTTATTTGGTTCGAACGCTTTGAAGGGCTTCCTCGTATAAAAATTATGGAGCGTACGACGAAACAAATCCATACCATTGCTTTTGATGAAGAGGCTTATTCTTTAGGTCTGCAAGGTGCAGCGGAATATGATAGTCAGTTCATTCGCTTTTCTTATTCATCTATGACAACGCCTGATCAAGTATTTGATTATGAGATGAAAAGTCGCAAACGGATATTGTTAAAGACGCAAATAATTCCCTCAGGGCATAATAAAGATGAATATATAACGCGGCGTATTATGGCCATCGCAGAGGATGGTGAAAAAATTCCCATCTCACTTTTTTATCATAAAAAGACACCTCTTAATGGTTGTGCACCTTGTCTGCTTTACGGTTATGGTGCTTATGGGATCTCTATTCCTGCCAGTTTCAATAGTAATATCCTCTCTCTTGTAAACAGAGGTTTTATTTATGCTATTGCCCATATTCGCGGAGGCAAAGAAAAAGGGGTTGAATGGTATGAGAAAGGAAAACATCTTTTTAAATATAATACATTTACCGATTTTATTGCTTGTGGGCGTTATCTTGTAAACAATAAATTCACAGCCCATGATCGGCTAATTGCGCATGGTGGTTCGGCAGGAGGCATGTTGATGGGGGCGATTGCTAATATAGCACCACAGGATTTTGCTGGGATTATAGCCAATGTACCTTTTGTTGATGTTTTAACTACCATGTTAGATGCTTCATTACCACTAACGCCCCCTGAATGGCCTGAATGGGGAAATCCTCTTGAATCAGAAGAGGATTATAAACTGATTGCTTCCTATTCACCCTATGATAACGTCAAAGCGCAAAAATACCCTCCTATGCTTGTGATCGCAGGATTAACCGATCCTCGTGTAACTTACTGGGAACCTGCAAAATGGGTAGCAAAATTGCGTGAGTTAAAAACAGATGATAATGCAATTTTATTACGTATTAACATGGATTCAGGGCACGCTGGTGCGGCTGGGCGTTTTTCAAAGCTAGAAGAAGTAGCCTATATCTATGCATATATTATAAAGATAGCAGGAAAAACTGTTGCTAATCTATAATATTTTTATTTTAAAGTCCCTACAGTTCACTGGATTATAGGGACTTAGAGACATTAAGAAATTATCGAGGCAGCTTACAATCCGCAATCTTCATAAAGTTTTAAAACATAATCCCAATTAATCAAATGATCTACGAAAGCTTCAAGATATTTCGGACGAGCATTACGGTAGTCAATGTAATAGGAATGTTCCCACACATCCACACCTAGAATAGGCTGAGCATCATAAACCAAAGGATTTTCACCATTCGGCGTTTTCATAATTTCAAGCTTACCATTTTTAACAGCAACCCATGCCCATCCGGAGCCAAATTGAGCACCAGCAGTAGCAATAAAATCAGCACGGAATTTGTCATAGCCACCTAGATCAGATTCAATAGCTTTTGCTAGTTTTTCAGGCATCTTTTGACCACCACCATCTTTTTTCATCCAATGCCAAAAATGGTTATGATTGTAATATTGCGCTGCATTATTAAACAAACCAATATTTTTTCCAAAACTTTTTTTCACAATTTCTTCAAGACTTTCATTTTCCAAGCCTGCCTCTTTTATAAGGTTGTTGGTATTGGTAAGATAAGCGAGGTGATGCTTATCATGATGATATTCAAGTGTTTCGCGTGACATATAGGGTGCAAGAGCATCGTAATCATAAGGCAATGCAGCCAATTCAAAAGCCATTTAAAAATCTCCTCGATTCTAATTGTTAAGCTCACTCCAAAAATCTAATTTGCCATTTGCAGCTCCCAAAAGCAAATGTTGAATGCTTTTATATATGTTAATTAATTTTAATGTCTCTCTTTTTATAAAAGGAGCTTTTAGGAAATGTATGCTAACCAATCAAAAGGGACACGGGTCTATATAAATAGTGCCTTCTGAAGATTTTTTACATCTACGAATGGATAAAAATAGCATGATTTTTTGAATAAAAAGTAAAGTGAAAAAGCTATCATTCTTTGTTTTTATACCTAAAAATATTTTTTCAAATAGCACATAAAATACTTTTAATTTTTTGCAAAATTTTTCAACTTACTGGTGTACAAGGGTGTTTACAACAGAATATCAAGTCATGTTTTTAAGAGACATTGCTTAATACGCTTGATTTCATTTTGTAGCGCTATCCCTGAACAATATGACATAATAACATATAAAATGAGTGGACATTACCATCTTTACACTTAATAAAAGAGCACAGCAGGCTATCATACACTTCGCCAGTTCTCAATGTGGTGACAGCTTTTGTTTTAATTGAGTAAGATGAGTTTTGAATATATCAAAAAAAGCAAAGCATATGCTCATTTATTAGAGATATAAACGATAAGATTTTCATCTTCTGTTTTTAGGAAATTAATAAAAGAGCAAAATAATTGATGGATAAATCATTGTGACTTGTGTTAAAAGAATAACTATCTATCTGTTTCTATTAGCAATTTGTATCGATGCAGTATCGTACAAGGTGTAGAGACTTTGTAATAAAAAAGTAAGGTCTTTGATTTTCAGATATTGCGTCCAGTGACAGGAATCGCTATAAGGTGAAAAAGTAATTATAAGGCGTATTTTCTTTTGGGGTATAGCCAAGCGGTAAGGCACCGGTTTTTGGTACCGGCATTCCCTGGTTCGAATCCAGGTACCCCAGCCATACTTTAATGAAATCAATGAGTTATCGGAAAGTACGGGAATTTTATTTCCGTTGATTCCTTTAACTTATTTCCCACCTATCCCTAACTTTTTTATAGCTTATACCCAATCATTTTATCTAGATAACTGGATTTGCTAGCAGGGCGCTTGACTCTTATTTTTATTAATCGTATAGTGACGATATACGACAAGGGGCGGTAATGGCAATTGTGAGTTTCAAACATAAGGGCTTAAAATTATTTTATACAACAGGTTCTACAAAAGCTATTCAACCAGATCACGTAAAAAAATTACGCGTTATCTTGACGGCTTTAACAAGTGCTACGACGCCTGAAATGTTGAGAGCACCTGCTTTTAAAATGCATCCTCTTAAAGGTGAACTTACAGGATACTATTCTATATGGGTGAATGGAAATTGGCGTGTTACTTTTCGCTTTATAGGAACAGATGTGGAGCTTGTTGATTATCAAGATTACCATTGATGAAAGGAACGAAAACAAATGATGCATAACCCCGCACATCCGGGTGAAGTTCTAAAAGTAGCTTTTTTGGAAGAAATGGGGATAACAATACAAAAATTAGCTGATCATCTCCATATGACAAGAGCTTCTCTATCAAGAGTGATTAACGGTCATGCTGCTATGAGTACCGAGCTTGCGATTAAATTAGAGTTGGCTGGTTTTAGTAAAGCAAAATTTTGGTTGGATATGCAAACAAACTATAATTTATGGCAAACAATGCAACAGGCACAACCAACTATTTCTCCTCTAATTTCTGATGCACCTCAAACGCCGCTTTGATTGCGTTCATAATTTTTACGGGGCTTTGGTTTGTTTTCTTACTGTCAACCATGCCCCTAACTTTTTTGAAGTTTTTTGATAGCTTCTATTGCGAGACGTTTGCGATCTGCGCTTTTTGTGTAAAGAGATGCCATGTTATCTTCTGTCCAGCCAAAAAGCGCTTTCATTTGTGAAACCGTAGCACCGGCATTAGCTGCGCGGGTGGCCGCTAATTTTCGCAATCCATGAGCTGATTTTTTAATACCTGCTGCATTACAAGCTTTACGAAACAGATTACCAAAACTTTCTTTAGTCAGTTTTTTACCTTCTTTTCCACAAATAAATGTTTCATCACCTACGGGACCAATTTTAAGGGTTTCTGCAAGTTCTGGTAAAATAGGTAGAAAAACATCTGTTTTAAATTGGCTCTTTTCTGTTTTGAGATGAATAATATTATCTTTAACATCTTTCCAGCCGATACGAACGGCATCACCACGGCGTAAACCTGTATACAAAAGGACGTCAATCCATACACGTTCATGAGTACCGACAGACCAATGATGATAATATTTATCTATATCTTCTTCTAACCATGGGGTGAAACCTTCTGCGTTAAAGGATTTTGGTGGTTTTATGTTAAAAGCGGGGTTTCTGTTTAAAAGAGCATTATCAACCGCCCAATTAAAAAGACCGTTTAAAGCCGTTAAAAAGTGTCTTGCTGCTGCGGGAGTATTGCGCCTTCTTTCTACAGCATCAAGAATATGTTGTTTTTCTATGCTTTTATAGGCGCGATTACCAATATGTTTAGAAACATTATTCAGAATTCGATATTTAACTTTTTTTGTTGACTCTGATTGATTATGCCATTGCATGCTTTGTAAATACTGATGCAATAACCAGTCAAAAGACCCTTCTGTAAGCTTAGTGCGTTTCATTATCTTAGAAGAGTCATTTTGCACTTGCTTAAGGGCAAGTGTATAATTGTCAACAAATTCTTGCGTTCCGTAAGTTCCTTCAATGCGAAACCGTGGTCCATGACCAATACGTACATACCATATGATTTTACCATGGCGTGTACGTTCACGAACAAGATAGGGTGGACGACGCTTTGGCATGGCTAAAACTTTATGTCATCAACAGGGGGGCAGGATGGATTTGTACTACATTCTTCTTGCTCGTTTTCAAGAGGTGGAAAATCTTCAATACTATAAGCATTACTCCTTATTGTTGGTGGTGTTATAATTTTATTGATATGAATTAATAACTCTCCAGTAGGTTTGATTTCTACAACCTCTGCGCCTTGTTTTTTGGCTTCTCTTAAAGCGCGCGCAATGGCTGGTTGTGTTATGGTAGGTGGGCGGTGTGCCATGTCAGTTCCCCTTAAATTTAGCTGCAATTCACCCGTGTTGTGAATCATGATTTTTTTTGAAAATTGTGGTAAGAGGGTGGGGGTGCTGGGAGGAGAAAGCACCCCCATAATGTCAAGCGGCTTTTGTTAAGATCTTTTGCATCTCTTGTTCTATTTCCCCTAAAAAGATTTCGACCGCTTGATTGATTTGTTCGATTTGTTCTTCATTACGATTGATGCGTTTGATCTTCATTCTCAAACTAGTAGATTTGCCTACAAAGTTTGGATTATAGCTCATGAAATGACACCATTTACGTCCCGTGCAAGCCATTTGGAATTGCATTTGTGCGATGTATTCAGGCTTGATAGTGTCATCTATAAAAAAGCGTAGATGATTTGGTGATTGTGGGCATTTAATCTCAATTAAACCGTCCTCACCAATAAGCCCATCGGGACTAGCACCAGCCATTTGGATTGTAGGATGTTGGACAAATCCACATCTTGTGACCTCTGTATCATAAATGAATGCATATTCTCTCAAGGCATCTTCTTCATGTTCAATGCCCCATTGCATAGCTGGCGTTATATAAGATTGGCTTATTTCCTCTGTTAATCGCTCTGTCATAAGCTTTATTTTGTACTCCTCATATTTGCTTGTAGGCGTTCCCTTGGCTGTTTTGCTAAGTATGTTATAAACGTTTGAAGCGGTGACTTTACCTAAACGGGCTTGAAACCATTCTGCTGTTCTTTGTTCCATTTTACACCGCCGTTCCCTGTTCGTGTGAGGTTGCTATATCGGCATCTTGTATAGTAGAATCTGTTTCTACCTTTTGCCTGTTTTGTTTATCTTTCAAAAGATGTAATACCGTTTGTGCTTGTCCTTCAGACATATCGTCAAGCTTTTTGACATTGACATAAGTAAGTATTTTTTCTTCTTCTGTTTGGGTTTGTATTATGAGTCTTCTGATTTCATTGATCTGTTGTGGAAAAGCCTTTTTAATAGGTGTGTTCCCATCCGTATCATCATCTTCACTCACGACATTAAGAAGCATGCCTAACAGATATCTGCGTGCGTATGTGATTGCAGAACCAACCGATTGTATATTTGATTTACATCCTTTAGTGTCATAAGGAAACTTTCCTTCTGTTGAGATTTTATTTCCAGACGGATGCGTCAAAGTCATTTCTATAATTATATTGTCTGAACTCTGTTCTTTGATACGAGAAAACAAAGCAAATCGGTGTTTTGCAAGAGTTTTCTTTACAGCATCAATGTACTGGTCAAGGGTTGCATATTGGCTGTTTGTATGGGTGTTTGTAGAGTTTTTTTGTATTTTTTGATATTCTATTTGCATATTCGAAAGATCACTGGCAAATCTTTCGTAGTTTTGTCGTTCTATTTCTTTTTCTCGTAAGGCAATGAGACGCTCGAGACGGTCCATATCGACATCATTTTCTAAGGCTCTGTTTAAAATACGTTCCATAGCAGTTTGTTTAACCGCTAAATGGTGTGTTTCTTCAATTTCTGTTAGGTTAGTGTTTTGTTCATTCATCTTGATTTCCTCCATTTAAAGCGTAACTCACCCGTGGCGTGAATCACGCATGTGTTAAAAGTTGTTTGGTTTGATTGTTAAATTTTTATATCTTGAAGAATTCTTGTTCTGTCGCAAATGTGGGCTTTCCCATAAATGTTAGCAAAACCATAAACTTTGGCATGGTCATAAATCTTGGCACGACCACGAACCACGGCAAAACCATAAACCTTGGCATGATCATAAACCCGTGCACGACCCAAAACGAAGGCGGTCTCATAAATCTTGGCATTTCCATAAATACGTGCATCACCATAAACCTTAGCGCCGCCAAAAACTTCTGCATTGTCATAAACCATGGCATCACCATAAACCGCGGCATCATCAGAAATCACGGCATTTCCAAAAACCTGAGCATTTCCAAAAACATATCCACTGTCAAAGGATCTATGCGAACCCGCTACCCAGCAATTTCCCTCATGGCTTAGGTTGTCTTCATGTTCTATAAATCCACCTAGATCACCTTTCTTGACGTTTCCAAAGTCTTTTAAAGCGCGGATACGGTGAAGGGTTTTACTTCTTCCAACCTCTGTTGTCTCATCAGTCAGTTCGTATTTTTTTTTCATGATTTATTTCCTTTAAGTTAAAGTATTCCTTTGTCGCTCTTGAAAAGAACGGCATTGGCTTGTGTTATATTTTTTTTGAAAAAGGGGCGCTTTTTCAAACGCCCTTAAGAATTTTAAAGCACATCACAAGGACGCAAACGGTGTTGTTGTTCGTAAGTACCATACATCTCATCATTATATTTTTCGTCTGCTAAATCAGATAAAAGGTCATGGTAAGCAACACTCTCGCGTACAAAGTCATGAACTTTACTCTCCTCATGGAGATGTTCGATATTTTCTTTTACATATGCTTCTGCAATTTCTTCAGAGATATCTTCACAATTATTCTCAGAAGGATTGATGCGAAAAATTTGGATTGCATCATCTGCCTCGTCAATAATTTTTAGAACTTGGCTTTCATCAAGTGGTCCAGACCGACCAATGTTTTGATCATCATTATAGACAACTAATAAGATTTCATCAGAATTTATAAGAATTGGATTTTCCATAATTTCTCCTCCCTAACGCCTCTTGGCAATTGTTTGTGTTAATTTATGGATACCAATGTAGCGTATTTAGGAACTTATGTCAACATAAATGTAACGATTTTAGAAACTTTTTATATAAATATAAAAAAATCACTTAAAAAATTAAAGCTGTAATCACTAAAAAAGAGGGGGATATGCTTAGAATAGCTAGAGCTTTAATAATACAATTTTATTGGGTTTAAATATTCTAAAATCTTGGTGGTTTTATCCAGTCTATAGGTGCCGCCCAAACTAATGCAATATCTTTTATTTCTGGATATAATCTATTTAAACTCTCTAAATTAAATAAACCAGGTTTACTACCTTGTTTTATTATTTTGACAAAACAGCGTCCATCTTGCGTATAGACAATTGCTTTTTTATTAAGAAGTAAACTTGGAGAAATGTTTTCTGAATAAAATAAAATAGATTTATCCTCAATGAAAGGTTCCATTGAGTCGCCCTCAACTTTTACCGCGTATGTATCTTTTGTAATGTATGGGGGGATTTCTACTTCTTCAAGCCAACCGTCTTCGTAGGGGATAATTTCTGAACCTGCTCCTACATAACCCATTAAAGGTATAGTTTTTTTTCGTGGAAGAGGATATTTTGTGATTTCTTCAATTGCCATACCCTCTTGCACACTTATTCCTCGTTCACCCGTTAGCATTTTATTGACGGCAGAGCGATAGATAGAGCGCTGCATCTTCTCACTTAGTTGTCTAGCAAGCGATGATTGAGACAATCCAGATTCTTGTAAGGCTTCACTTAGCCAAATTTTCATAATGTTATTCATGGTTTCCATTATATCTTTATTAGAAAAAAAATCTTTTGTGGTTTTCGTTACATTATCTATTGATTTTGTACCTAAATAAGCTACAATGCGAATTATGAAACAATTTTATGAAATAATAAATCTATTAGGTGGGGTTCGTAGGGTATCTCAGTTGCTTGGGGTTCATAGAACACGCGTGTACGTCTGGCTCCGTCCTGTATCAAAAGGTGGAACTGGTGGGAGAATTCCAACAAAACATATCCCAATTCTTTTGAATGAAGCCAACAGAATTGGAGCACCGATTAAGGCAGAAGACTTTTTCTCGTTTTTTTATAGGACGCAATCATGTGAGACTATATCATCTCAAATATCTGCTTTCACACCTGCTTCTACAGATAATAACGAGCACCAGCAGCACAATTTTTAAAAGCTTAATCACTATGCATGTCATCATGGCGTGCAGATAAATACGCAACAGCCTTAAGGGGGGATTATGATCACGCATGCACAAACCATTCTCTGTCTTGATCTAGGTATCAAGACTGGCTGGGCTATATGCGGTGCTGATGGTCACATAACAAGCGATACAGAACATTTTCAATCACGCCGTTTTGAAGGCGGTGGTATGCGTTATCTGCGCTTTAAAAAGTGGCTTTCTGAACTAAAGAGGTCTGTTGATGAAATTGATGCCGTGTATTTTGAAGAAGTACGCCGGCATGTGGGGACTGATGCAGCGCATGTTTACGGTGGCTTTCTAGCAACTTTAACGGCTTGGTGTGAACATCATCAGATACCGTATGAAGGCATTCCAGTTGGTACGATTAAGAAAGCAACAACGGGGAAGGGGAATGCTTCAAAAGAAGAAATGATTAAAGCGGTGCGTGCAAAAGGGCATGCGCCTAAAGATGACAACGAAGCAGATGCTTTGGCAATTTTATATTTAAAGAAAGAAGGAGGTATGCATGTCCAGTAAAATACCATGGACAAGGCTTTTTGCTGATAAATGGATTCTTGATCTCACTTATTTGTCTTCTATTGAAGGCAATATATACATGAGATTACGGTTGCAAATGCTTCACACTGGTAAGCCTCTTTTAAATAACATTAAGGTTTGGGCTAATTATACTGGTTACTCAGTAAAAACATTTGTCAAAGCATTAGACGTTTTACAGAGCACTGGTCATATTATTCGTTTAGCAGATGGTCGTTTATGGAATCTAGATGTTGAAGCAGAATTAAATGATAGCGTGGGAAAATCAGAAGCGGCATCAAAAGCTGTTAGTGCTAGATGGAAAAAGTCTAAAGAAAAAAACGTAAAATGTAATACGGAATCTATACAACATAAATACGGAAATGATACGGATTCTATACGGAATGAATACGAAAGCGATACGGAAACGATACCATATAACATTAACAATAACATATATAATAAAAAAACTAATACTATCGTATTAGCAAAAAAAGAAATTGGTTCTGAAAATTTAGAAACAGACGATTTGGTTCAAGAGCCAATCGAGGATGATGCTGTTGAGACCACATCAGAGCAAATCGAAACGTTAGAAACAAACCAACCTCCTATTCACGAGCAAGAGAACATTTCCAAAAAGCAAAACCGAGCGAAAGCTAATCGCGGTTGTCGATTACCTGCGGATTTTGAACCCGATTACGATTTTCCCATTGCAGAGGGTTTGCCTCCAGAGCGTGTCAAAGTCGAAATCGCAAAGTTTCGAGATTATTGGCGTTCAAAAGCTGGAGCAAATGCAACCAAAATCGATTGGCAAGCAACATGGCGTAACTGGGTGCGCAAGGCGATTGATGATTTAGAAAAAACAAAAAACACAAACAATAATGGTGGAAACAATGGAAACTTTTCAAAAGATCAAAGAACTCGCGCTGGTACCGGAGAGACAATCCGTAATCTTATCGGTGCAACACAGCTTAGTGACGCCTCTACAAGATACCGTGCAACAGATAGAGAAATGTGTAACTCTGGAGTTACCATGGACCTTGATCAATGGCAGTCAATTGACAAAAAACCTAGAGAAACAAGCTTTAGAAGCTTATCAGACTGTTCAAAACTTACTTACCTTGAAAGCATCTGTTGAAGACATAGCAGAGGCTCTTGATGTGCTTGAAGGTGGTTTGACAATGCAAAAAGTTTCGAATGCAGAAGCGCGTGCAAAGGCTTATATCGCTGCTCTTAACGGCATTTCACTCTGGTCTTTATTGCAAGCCGTTAAAAATCTTATACGTGGTGAGGCAAAAGGCATGTCCACAACCTTTGTTCCCTCTTGTGCTGATCTTGCGCAGTATTGTCGCGATTTAGAAAGCAGGCTTTATGGTGCTGCTGAGAAAGTTTTTATCGCAGTTGAAAATACGCGTAATTTGGCTTTAGGAGGCAAGCGCATTTCATTCATGAGAATAGGCAAGCCCGATGAAGAGCATGATAACAATTCAAAAGCGGCTTAAAACAGCAAAATAGTGAAAAGTGCTGATCATTTTGGGAATAGATATGCTTTTAAATCGACAAAAAGGTACCTTACAAAGCGATTTAAAGATTTTATGATGAAAGTAACATCTGTAATATAAAACGCTCTGTACAGTCAAATTTGAGTCAAATAACCCTATTGGCAAATTTAAGGATTAAGACATGCAAATTTTACAACGCCTGTTCTTAACACAACGTAAACAGCTCATGCAAAAAAAGTTTGTGGCAACAGCTGTTGGTTATGTACCATGGGGAGATGGAGCGGCTGAGTATTTTTACAACCTTTACGAATATGAAGACGGCAGGAGAGAGTATGAAAAGTTTGATGGTGCTCAATATTACACCATACCAGAAAATGCGGATTTTAGTACTAAAGCGCAAGTGAAAGCGTGGATTTACGGTGGTAATTTGCCAAGAAGCGTTCTCGATTATGAACCTCTCATTGATGAAATCAACAAGGAAATCAAAAAATTATCAAAAGCCATTTGATGTATTTTAAGCGAAAAATCGGTCAAGCCAAGTCTTAATTGCTAAGGAGGCTTACTTGCTCTAAAGACGAAATATCCGGTATGGGATTATTATGCCGTGCTTGCCACAGATCATGTTTTTGTTGTAATTTAAGCCAAAATTCCGCATCATTTAAACCAGCCTTTTCTAAGCGTAAAGCAAGGTTAATACTGATTGCAGCATGACAGTTTAAAACACGTGATAAAGTTAAACGTGCAACGCCGAGATGATTTGCAGCTTCTGTTACTGTTAAGCCTAATTCATCAAGCAATTCTTCTTTCAAAATGCCACCAGGGTGTGGGGGATTGTACATCATGATAATACCTCAAAAATTAATGGTAGTCTTGATAATCAACAAGTTCAACATCTGTTCCGATAAAGCGAAAAGTAACACGCCAATTTGCATTAACACGCATTGACCAATAGCCTTTTAAATCGCCTGTAAGCTCATGGAGACGATAGGATCTAATCGTCATTTGTTCAGGAGCAGATATCGTATCTAAAATTACCAAAATGTTAGCTAGTTTTTTAGCATGTGCAGGTTGTATTCCTTTACAAATTCCTTTTTCGAAAAATAACCTCAACCCTTTATGCTTAAAACTAACGATTGCCATAATATTACCCTTTGCTACTTGATACGATACACCATACACTTATGTCAATCGATTATTTATTAATTTGTTATGTGAAACATAATGTTATATGTTAATAAAAAATAATATCCTTTTGAAATATTTGAAAAAATAAACAAATTATGATAGGATTTTACGTATATAAAATGCAAATCAAATGGAACTCACAAACATGTTGAATAAAGTGATTTTAATTGGTTATCTTGGAGCTGATCCCGAAAGCAAAACAATGAATTCTGGAGCAGAAGTAGTCAATTTTCGTATGGCAACTTCTGAGAGCTATACAGATAAAAATACCCTACAAAAAGTAGAGAAAACAGAATGGCATTCAGTTGTGATTTTTAATCCACATTTGGCAAAAATTGCACTTCAGTATCTCAACAAAGGTTCAAAGGTTTACATAGAAGGAAAATTACAAACACGCAAATGGCAAGATAAAAATGGGCATGACCATTATACAACAGAGATTATTTTACCACAATTCAAAGGCGAGTTGTATTTGCTTGATACAAAAAAAGAGCAATCCGCCCCTTTACCCATTACTTCTCAAAGTTATGCTATCGCTTCAGGGGCTGCTGATCATAGTGCATCTCTTAATGACAGCATGCCATTTTGATTGAAAAAATACGACAAAAACAAAAAACGTGAATGTTCACAGATTAGGGGATGTATGAAGAAGAAAGATGCTTACATTTCACAAGTGAAAGTACGTCAAGATCCTGTTAATCAATTGGCAATTGAAATGCGTGCTAAACGCTTTGGTTTGACGATTGAAGAGGCTAAAAATCCGCTTGCTGGTACTTATGTTGGGCGGCTTTGTTTGCAAGGTGTGCTTACTCAAGACCAGTATGATGCAGCGCAAAAATATCTTGAAGTAAAAAATGACTATTTGTGTGCAAAAGGTTTACCAAGCGCTGTTTATGATGAAATGCCAACCTCTTCTGATGACAAAGCAAGAGAAAAATGGGTTGAATTTGCAACAGAACAGTTTTCTAATATGCAAGAGGCGATAAAAGAAACACAACATCTCTATAGACAGTATAATCTTTATGCAGCAATACAATATATTGTTGTTGAAGACCAAACATTACCACATCTTGTGAATTCATTGCGGGTCGCTCTTAACGTGCTTCATAAATATTTTGACAGAAAAACTAAATGGTAAATGTTTGTTATAATGTTTCAAAGGCAGTTGATTGCTCTTCTGATATTTCGGCTATAAATACTGCGTGAGAAAAGCTAAATAATATATATACGAATAGCTCAAAGAATGCGATATAGAATACAATACCCATAGAGAGGTTTTCGCGAAACTGAATCCAGAGAAGCATTGTTTGTAGTAAAAATGAAACAGGTAGCGCTTGTATTCTATATTGGATTGGTGCCATACAGACTGTAAGGGGAAGAGTAAGCATTAAAATAATTGTCCCTAACAAATAAGGGGCAAAAGAGCGGGGGAAAAACGTAGCAATGATGTACCCTGTAGAAAACATAATTATAAAGGTAACCACTGCTGTGAAATAGGAGAGTGCCATAAGGCGTAAGAATAAAAATAAGCTGCGTTTAGCAAAACGAAAGTAATAATTTATCGTTTTTTCTCCGTTTTTTTTCTTAATCGCTTTATGTTCTCTAAATCTTTCTCGTTTCTCAATTATTTCGTTCCATTTGCTTTTATCCTTTGTAAAAGCATAATCGATAGTTTCTAACGTTGGCAGTATTATTGTTAATAGTATTTTTCCTACTAAATTTAAGAACTCTTTTAGAGTTTCAAGTATGCCTCCTAGAAATAATCCAATGCCGTAAATTACTAATATAATAATATCAATTAATATTGGGATTATTAAGATAAGGATTACAATTCCTATAATAAACCACATTTTCTCCCCCTTTTTATTAATTATTAATCATAGTATTGAATTTTTAATTGATTTTTTTCTCAACCAGATTCATTCTGTTTTTCCATTATCATTATCTGTTTCTGTTGTTGCCAAAGCTTTTCGTATAATTCCTCAATTATTTTCTCTTGTTCCTTAATCGCTTTGTAGTGTCTATCGACCATCCTACTGTTTTCCTTAACTGCTTCGTTTCGTTGTATAATCGCTTTATTAATTTTTTCATTCTCATAATCAAACGCCATCTGAGAGTATTCGACTAAGCGATCATGTTCCAAATTTGCTATTATTCCTAGGTAATTTCTCCAAGCAAACAACAAAATTGCTACCACTAATAAAGAGTTTCTTGAAAATTCAAGATACCAAAGCACCCCGAGTACTATGACTAATAAAAGAGTACCTTGAAATTCTGTATTCCGACCATTCTCTGCTTCTTCCCGCATGTCAGAGACTATAGCCCATAGGATGAGTATACCCACTATTACTATGACAATATCACGCATTGTTCTCCCCCGCTTTTTGCTAATCAATAACTTTGTGCTTCCATATAATTGATTCGTTTAGAAGATACAATTGTGAGTGGTTGGTTGTTAAAGACACTAGATTTAGGTGAAAAAAATAAAAAATACACAATATCGTGATTTTTTTGTTGACAGGATATGAAAAATAGTGTCTTATGGCGTTGCTGTACTAGTCGAATTGCGTCTAGAATTACGGTAAAGGTATAACCTTTCTTATAAGTTTATCTGATTGTTCAGAGCCCTGCTTTTGCGGGGTTTTTTTATTGTCTTGTTTACAAAAAGAAACACACATGAAAACCACTGAAAAACTTGCAAAAAGAACGCCCCCAAAGGCAGGTCAAGGGCGGGTAAAAGGCGTGCCAAATAAAACGACACGTATTTTGAAAGAAGCAGTGCTTAAGGCAGCAGAGCGCGCTGGTAAGAAATATGGTGATGATGGTTTGGTCTCTTATCTCGAAAAACAGGCAATCAAATGCCCCGCTGCTTATTTGGCATTGTTGGGGAAGATTTTGCCTCTTCAAGTGACAGGGGAAGATGGCGGGGCGATTAAGATGATAACGCGTGTGGAAATCGCGCCTTTGGTCAATGACAACACGACAGATTAATATTGTTCCAAAGCTTATACCGATTTTTACAGGGGATGCTTTGGTGCGTGCTGCTTGGGGAGGGAGAGGATCTGGAAAAACGCGTTCCTTTGCCTTGATGGCTGCTTTAAAAGGCTATCAATTTGGTATGCAAGGGATATCAGGCACTATACTTTGTGCGCGTCAGTTTCAGAATTCTTTGGCAGAAAGTTCATTGGAGGAGATTAAGCGCGCCATTGAAGCGCATGACTTTTTAAAGGACTATTACAAGGTTGGGGAGTCGTCGATTAAGTCGATAGATGGTCGTATAGCCTTTCAGTTTTCTGGTCTTGACCGCAATATTGCAAGTATCAAGTCTATGGGGCGTATTTTGCTTTGTTGGGTTGATGAGGCAGAGCCAGTTACAGAGACGGCTTGGCAAACGCTTATACCGACTTTACGTGAAGAGGGAGAGGGGTGGAGAGCAGAGTTATGGGTGACATGGAACCCATTGCGAGAGAATGCCCCCGTTGAGAAGCGGTTTCGCTTTTCAGACAATGAGGCAATTAAGCGTGTTGAGATCAACTGGTCAGACAATCCTAAGTTTCCCAAGATCTTGAATGAAGCGCGGCTTGATGATTTGAGATCCCGCCCCGAGACCTATAAGCATATTTGGGAAGGGGCTTATCTTACAGCGGTTCAAGGTGCTTATTATCAAAAGGAAATGTTGGCAGCTGAGCAAGAGGGGCGGATAGGGCGCGTTGCTCGTGACCCTTTAATGCAGATACGCGCCTTTTGGGATATTGGGGGCACAGGAGCCAAGGCAGATGCAACAGCGATATGGATAGCACAATTTGTAGGTAGAGAGATCAGAGTGCTGGATTATTACGAGGCACAAGGGCAGCCATTATCAGAACATATCGGTTGGTTGCGTCAAAATGGTTATGAGAAGGCACTGATGATTTTGCCACATGATGGTGCGACCAGAGACCGTGTGCACAATGTAAGTTTTGAAAGTGCTCTTAATGATGCGGGATTTGAAACGCAGGTTATTCCTAATCAAGGGGCTGGTGCAGTCAAAATGCGGATAGAGGCAGTGCGCCGTATCTTGCCTTCAGTTTGGTTCAATGAGGAGACGACGGTAGCGGGTCGCAAGGCACTGAGCTGGTATCACGAGAAATGGGATGAGAAGCGCGGCATTGGTTTGGGTGCAGAGCATGATTGGTCCAGTCATGGGGCAGATGCTTTTGGGCTGATGTGCATTGTTTATGAAGCACCACGTATTAAACCGCAACAAGAACGTTATCGCACTATGGAAAGAGAAGCGGCATCATGGATGGCATTCTAAGTCATAACTCTAAACAAACGACAGATTTTGATGAATATGAACTCTATAGGCGCTTAAAATCTTGGTATGTTGAAGATATTGAACACGTTAATGAATGGCGTGAACAGGCGCGTGAAGATTTTGATTTTTATAATGGTCGTCAATGGGCAGAGGAAGATCTTGCGGTTTTAAAGGCGCAGCGGCGCCCCGTCATGACTTTTAACCGCATTGCACCCCTTGTGAATGCTATTGTTGGGGCGGAGCGTAATAATAAGCGCGAAGTACAGTTTCAACCACGGCAAATGGGAGCAGCAATACCCAATGAATTACTTACTGGAGCAGCAGAATGGTTTCGTGATGAGGCAGAGGCGGAATATGCCGATTCCGATGCTTTTCAGGATATGGTTATTTGCGGTATGGGCTGGACAGATACGCGGCTTGATTATGATACAGATCCCGAAGGGATACCTGCTGTTCAACGTTTAGATCCCTTAAAAATGGTTTGGGATGCCAATGCTGTAAGACCAAATCTCATTGACGCACAGCGTCTGTGGTATGTTGATCGTAAACCCATTGAAGATGCAAAAAATCTTTTTCCTGATGTGGCAGTTGAAGATCTTCATGCCGATTGGGCAATTGATAGTACAACCGCTTGTGAGGAGTATCATGTATCACTTGATGCCTATCATGAGGATTCCAATACTGCTTCATCATCAGAGTCACTTTCTGGAAAACGGTATGTGACACTTGTGGAATGCCGTTGGTTTGAATATGAGACTACTTACAAGGCGACTGATCTTCAAACCGGTCAGATGCGCAACTATAGCAAACAGGAGTTTGAACAGCTTCAAAGGATCATGCCACAGTTACAAGGCGCACGCTTTAATAAAAAAGTGGTGAGACGCGCTTTTCTGGGACGACGTCTTTTAGCAAAGCCCGATAAGCCATTAGCACCTGATGGGCAACTTGGGTGGGAGTGTATCACGGGCACGCTGGATAAGCTTAAAAACCAGTTTTACGGGATTGTTCGCCCCGCAAAAGACCCGCAAAAATGGTCGAATAAATATTTTAGCCAAGTGATGTATATCCTTAATAGCCAGTCTAAGGGCGGCTTGATGGCAGAACGAGACGCTTTCGATGATGATCGCCAAGCATTAGAAAGCTGGGCGCGAACGGATACGATTACTTGGGTTAAAAATGGCGCGCTTACAGGAGGGAAAATTCAACCAAAGCCAAGTGCACAATTTCCCAATGGATTTTTCCAGCTGTTTAATGAATCGCGTGAAGCGATAACGCATGTCACAGGGTTATCGGCAGAGTTTATCGGCACAAGAGAGGTTAATCAAGCAAATGTTCTGGAAAATACGCGCCGGCAATCAACGCTTAATTTGCTTGCGGGGCTGTTTGATAATCTCAAGCTTTATCGGTGTCGACAAGGAAAGATTATCCTTTATCTTATCCAGAATTATCTCTCTGATGGGCGTTTGGTACGGATTTCTGGACCAGAAAATGCGCAGTATGTACCCTTAACACGTGAAGCTGTCACAACGCTTGAATACGACATTATTGTTGATGATTCACCAACAAGCCCCAATGAAAAAGAGAGAACTTTTGCAGCAATTACGCAGATGTTGCCGTTGCTTGGTGGTTTCTTAACACCAGAGATGATTCCAGATCTTTTAAAGCTTTCGCCATTACCGGCAACATTGGTGGCAAGTTTAACGGCAAAAGCACAGCAAGCACAACAAGAACAACAGCAACAGCAGATGATGCAACAAAGCCAAGGAGCACAATTAACGCCAGAGCAACAAGCAAAGATTGCCGCTTTACAACAGGAAGCACAAGCAAAGGGAACACTCTATCAACTTGATGCACAACAAAAGCAGGTAGCGTTGCAGCAGAAAAATATTGAGCTTTTCTTGAAACAAGAACAAGCGCGCATGCAGCTCGAACTTCAACGAGCAAAAAATGAGATAGAGCAGCGTGACCTAGAGCGAAAGGCGTATCGAGCGCAGTTGGAACAGTATCGAGCAACAACCGAAAGAGCGCGAATCTACTAAAGGAGCAAAAGAGAATATGGAAGAAGAGTTTACACCTGAAGAACAAGCAATCTATGATGAACATTTTGCCAGTGATAATGCTGTTGAGTTGGTCGAGCCTGAACAAGTTGAGGAAGTTCTTGATGAAGAGGAAAGTTCTGAACAACCAGCTGTAGAACCGCTTCAGGAGCAGCCAAATTCTGATGCAATAGAATCTGATAAATTAGAGCAAGAGCGGCAAGCACGCCAAAAGGCAGAACAAAGCGCCATTGAAGCGCGTGAATTGGCTATTGAACTTGCGCAAAAATATGCCGCAATGCAAGAAGAAATCACGCGCCGCCGTGAGGAAAATGTTCCCTCCCTAGAAGACGACCCAAAAGCACATTTTGCATGGCTTAGTCATAAGGTACAAGAACAACAGAAATTGCTTGATGAGTTTTCTCATATGAGAGAGAGCCAAGAGCGCATGAGTCAAGAGGAATATGAACGCCAAAAGTTAGGGGATTATTTCGAGGAAGCCAAAGCGCAGGTACAAGATAAATATCCAGATTTAGACAGTATCACGGACTATCTCTATGAAAGAGCAGACAATGTTCTACAAGCGCAAGCAAGCCTTTATCCGCAATGGAAAGACCCTGTAGCACGGCAACAGCAAATTGGTGCTGAATTGCGCCAAATATGCCAGCAGTGTCAGAAAGCCGGTATAAATCCAATTGAGGTGCTGGTGCAAAAAGCGAAAGCTTTTGGCTATAGTGGAGCGCCCATGAAGGACGAAGTGGGAGTCCTTCAAGAGCGCTCTCAAGCAGCGCGGACGCTTACAGCGCGCGGCGGGCAAGTTCCAACAGGTGGTATGGATGTGAGAACGCTTTTTTCCATGCCGGAAGCAGAATTTGCAGCATGGGTTGAGAAAAATCCCAAAAAATTTGAACAAATTATGAGCAGAGCATGAAGATGTGCGCAATGGCGCGACAGAGAGAACCCAAGTGATTGTTATTGTTTGGGGGAGCCGCAAGGCGAGTTTTAAAACCAAGAAAGGCATTGATTGAAATGGCAGTAACAGAAGTAAAGCTCAATGACCCATTAGCCGTTGGCGTTTGGGCTAAGATGCTAAACACAGAGACCTCAAAAGCGTTGCCCATTGCACCGCTGATGGGGGAGAGCAAAAACAGCATTATCCAAGTGTTGGATGTGCTAGGAAAATCCGCTGGTGACTCCGTTACGAGTGGATTACGCGTCCAACTTATGGGGGATGGCGTTAGCGAGGGACAAACGCTAGAAGGCAATGAAGAAGCCCTCCAATTTATGAATGAAAAGGTGCACATCAACGAGCTTACTCATGCTGTGCGCATCAAATATGAAGGTTCTATTGATCAACAACGTGTTCCCTTTAATTTGCGTAAAGAAGCAAAAGATGGGTTGGTTGATTGGTATGCAGACCGTTTAAGTATGATGTTTTTCATTCAGGCAGCAGGCTATACAGCACCATGGATGCATTTTGAAGGGCGCAGCATAACGCTTAAACCGGTGCATTATGGTTTTAATGCGCCATCAGAGCCAAGCAAATTGCGTGTTATTCGTGCCAATAAGAAAAAGACTGATGAAGAGCTCACAAAAGATGATGTTTTTACATTAGATCTTATAGATCAAGCTGTTGAACGCGCAAAACTTGCAAATCCACGCTTGCGCCCGGTTCGTGTTGATGGAAAATCGGCATATGTGATGTATCTCCAC
Source organism: Bartonella sp. AU55XJBT (assembly GCF_028618525.1). Next base: position 21,412 of record NZ_JAQITC010000018.1, read on the forward strand.
CCAATACAGGTAACTCAATTGCGCACCAATACAAAGAGTGGTCAATGGTTAGACATTACCAAGGCAGCTTATGATGGCTCTGGAGCTAAGAACCCAATTTTTAATGGTTCTTTGGGGATGTATAACGGTGTCATTTTGCGTGAAGCTGAACATGTGCCAAATGGTGTTAATTCAAAGACAGGGGAGCCTGTTCCCTCTGTTCGTCGTGCTGTTTTGCTTGGTGCACAAAGTATCATCATGGCTTATGGGCGCATTGGTAATGGTGCAACAGGAGGTGATGATAAAAAGGGTGGTACACGTTATAAACTTGTTGAAGAATTATTTGATTATCAACGGGAATTTGGTTTGGCGGCAAAGACCATTATCGGCATGAAAAAGTCACGCTATACCTTGCCTCATTCTGATCAAGGGGGACAGGATTTTGGCACGATTGTTATCCCTTCTTTTGCCGAAGCAAGCTAAATTATTAAAGGATGACAATTATGGCAGAAAAATCGCTAATTACACAGGAACCTGATGAAACCGTTGAAACTGTTGAGACTGTTGAGACTGTTGAGATGACAGATGAGGGATTGCCACCTGTTTTGCAGGGACGTAACAACTCTACGCAGCAGGTTAGTTATTTACGAGCGCGTGTTAAATGTACAGACCAAGGGTTGATAACGAAAATTGGCGTTCTACCCCGAGGGGCTTTTATCAAAAGTATTACAGCTTATACCATGGAGGATTTTGAAGATGTAACGGCTACATTTGGAAAAGAGCCTCATGGTGATGATTATGGAACAAAAGCACTTACTCAAAATACCGATGGCAATGTGTATGTGCCCATGGAAGTACGAGATGTTCCATTAGAAGCTGAAAATACGATTTATATGACACGAGACAAGAAAAGCACCAAAGGTGATGCTGAGGTGATTGTTGAGTTTTACACCAATCGTTAAAGGCACAGATTTAAACGCATAAGGGGACGTTTGTTTTTTGCACGTCCCCTCATGTTTGGAAGAAAGTAATATGACAATAATAGTACAGACAGGTGGTCCGATTGGAGACAAACAGACCATTGCTCCTTGGGATAAAAATTTTATCCAGATGTTAAGTGATATTCAGGATGAAATAGATGATCAAACAGATGAGTATGTTGATCAAGTACAAAGGGCGATATTTTCGGCTATTCGCTTTTGTGAACGATTGCCTTTTTATTTCAATGAAAGCCGCGAAGTTGTTTTTACCACTCTAAAGGGCAAAAGCCGTTATGGCGCAGAGGAAAATCCAGTTATTCCGGCTGCTGTTCGCATTGTTGATGCTTATATTTATGAAGATAATCACAGCAAAGCAAAGCTTTTGCAGGTAGATCCGCTGGTTATTGAGAATCTTGAGAGTGATTGTAGCCATGGCATGCCTACACGCTATGCCTATTTTGAACAAAAGCTTATTTTGTATCCAACACCAGAGCGTATCTATTCTATCAGGCTTATTCTTGATCCTGTGAGGATAAAAGATATTGAGAGCGCACAAGAAGCGTCCATATGGTTTCGTGAAGCCTATGAACTGATCAAAACGCGTGCAAAATATGAAATTTATACCAATATTATTAAAGAACCGCAGATGGCCGCGGCTGCTTTTGCCATGTTTCAAGAGCAACTCGATGCGCTGCAAATTGAAACATCACGGCGCAAGAATTTATTAAAAATTCAACACACGGATTTCTGATGACCTTTATCCCTATTGCTGAGTATAGACCAGATGTTGCATTTATTAATAGTGGTTATTCCAGTGAGATCGTGAACGTTTTGCCTGCACCAAATTCGTATATTCCGTTTCCCATTGTGGCGCCGGTCTCAGATCCTTTTCCGGATGTGATTTTGGGGGTCTATGCGGTGCGCTCATTGGGTGGTGTGCGCATCATTGTGGGCGCACCAACAAAGCTTTATGAATATGACAACAGCACGCGCGGCTGGAAAGACATTAGCAAGCCTCACACACAATATCACGCCAATGAGACCGCGCTTTGGTCTTTTGCCTCCTTTGGGGATCATATTATTGCTGTTAATAGCAATGACCCACCACAAATGCTTTCGTTGAAAACAGATGAAAAGTTTTGTGATTTGAGTGGTAATCCGCCGCGTGCTGGACTTGTACGGGTGTGGGGTGATTTTGTTTGCTTGATGCAACTAACAGATAAGCCAAACCGTGTTCAGTGGTCAGGTCTCAATGATGCAACACATTGGACGGTTGGGGAGAAAAGTTGCGATTATCAAGATTTTCCTGATGGAGAATATGTTCAAGGGTCTACGGAATCAACAAATCCACTTATTTTTATGCGTTCCGCCATTTATCACGCAACCTTTGTACCAGGCTCTAAAATTATATTCAGTTTTGCAAAAATAAAAGACAAAATAGGGGCGAAAAGCAGTACAGCAATTGCAAGCCGTGGAGACTGTACTTTCTTTGTCTCTGATGATGGTTTTTATCAAATCAACAGTGCTGGTGAAATGCTTCCTATTGGCTTTGGAAAAGTCGATAAAACTATCTTCACACTTTACAATAACTTTGCCATTGATGAGATGAAAGCCTGTATTGATCCGGTCTATTCTCGTGTTTATTTTTCTATCAATGATAACACCGAAGGGATGCATATTTATGTTTATGATTGGCTCTTGCAAATATGGAGCGTTATTAAGGGGCAAAATCTTTTCTTATTTCCCCTCTTTGCAGCTGGTTATACATTAGAAGGCTTAGACGAAGTACAAGAGAGCTTGAAAGATTTACCCGCTTCTCTTGATAGTAAAATGTGGCAAAATGGTGCGCCTGTTTTAGGAGCCTTTACGCCAGACAACACATTTGGTTTTTTTGCAGGTCCTCCGATGGAAGCAGTTATTGCTTCACAAATTGTGGGGGATACGGGCAGGCAAATCAACCTGATGAGTGAGGCTTTTGTTCAAGCGGATACAACAAAAGGTTTTTTAAGTGTTGGGGCGGCTTTTATCATTGATAACAAGAACCAATTAAATTGGGCTAAAGAGCGTTATGCCGGCTATAATATTGGGATGTATAATATCCGCTCACGGGCGCGTTATCACGCTTTGCGTCTGAGAATACCAGAAGGCACGCCATGGACACATATAACAGGCTTTGATGTAACGCTCAAACCCGCGGGCATAAGATGAATTTTAAGATCTATAATACAGAAAAATGGAGCGCTGAACAAATGGCGCCCTATTTTGACAATGTCATAAAATCGATAGCTTATTTTAATCAAAAATTCCCTGATGATTATAATACAGAGACCATTTTAAACGATATTTTGAAGGGAGAAAAAGTTCTTTGGATTATCGTTGATGCGCATGAAAATTTTATGGCGCATGTCACAACACAGTTACAAGAACTCGTCACTGGAGCATTAAGGGCGGTTATTGTCACCCTTGGTGGAAAGGGAGGAGCACCCTTAACGAAGCTTATCACTCAGATTGAATCCTATTACAAGGAAAAAGGGGCAAAAGAGCTTGTCATCATAGGCAGGCGAGGGTGGGAAAAATCTCTTAAATCGCATGGATATCTCGTCAATCTTTTAGAATATAGAAAGCAGCTTTAACATGGGAAAAAGTTCTAAACCAATTCAGAATACCCAAAACACGACGCAAACAAATGCCCCTCCTGAATGGGCAAAAGGTATTTTTGAACACGCAGCTCAAGATGCCATGACTTTTTATAACCAAGGCAGCGGAAAAGCCGTTTATGACGGGCAGCGAGTTGCGGGTTTAAGTGATCAAACAAAGAATGCGATTAATGGGCTTAGCAATAATACGCATAACTATGATAACAACACTTTAAATGGAATAGCCACAGGGCAAAATTCAACAAGCCAAAACTTAAAGAACATGGCTTCAGGGCAACAAATAGGCAATAACCCTTACTTTAATGAAGCACTTCAAAACGCATTAAATAAAGCAACAAGCTCTATTAATAGTTCATTGGCAGGTGCTGGGCGTTATGGTTCGGGTGCACATACCGGCGTTTTGGCTGATGAATTGGGGGGCATAGCAACACAAGCTTTATCACAGCAATATAACCAAGATGTCAACAACATGATGAATGCCAATGGTCTCATTGACCAAGCAAACCAAAATCAGTTGGCGGGTGCCAATAACTTCTTTCAAGGTCAAGGTCAGGCAAATCTTAATGCGTTGACGGGAGGGAGTGTGCTTGATGCCAATCATCAACGGCAATTGGATGAAGAGCGGCAAAAATGGGAACAGCAGAACAATCTTGATTGGGACCAGTTAAGTAAGTTGCTCGCAGCTGGTGGGGCTGTTGCTGGAAATTATGGAACGCAAACAGGACAAAGGACAACATTGACTCCACAGCCAAAACCTAATCCGTGGGAGATTGTTGGAAATGTTGGAACTATCCTTGGTACTTTTGCTGGGCTTAGCGACATCAGAGCGAAAGAAAATATCGTACAAGTGGGGCAGCGAGATGGACACAAACTCTATGAGTATAATTACAAGGGCTATCCAGAGCGCTATCGCGGGGTGATGGCGCAAGATGTTTTGAAGTCAAAACCTGAAGCTGTTTTCTTGCATAAGGCGACAGGTTTTTTGCATGTGGATTATAGCAAGCTTGGCTTTGAGATGGAAAGGGTGCAGTGATGGAACAAGAAAACACAAATTCTCTTTTAAAGTTGTTTGATCCAAAATTTTTGCGTCCCTTGATGTATCAGGTCATGCCTCAATTGCCAAAGCATTTGTTCGAACAGCTTTCTACGCCTCCAAGCACGCCGTTGGAAGGGCGATACAAGCCAAGTTTTTTAGAACGTGCTGCTTTTAGCGCAAACCCTTTTGATGCGAGTAATGGGGATAATACTCCACAAAAATTGAGTCCTGCAGAGCTTATTCGCGGTTCTCAAACAGGAGGAGGAGAAGTTGGGAAAAAGACGCCAGCAGAATTGATTATGTCTACGGATGATTTAAAGCGCCAAATGCCCCCATTGCCAGATGTTTCAAAGGATACTGTTAAGATACAAGAGGCGCCAGAGCAACAAAAGCATGACTTCTCAGAGCAGGGAGGTGTTGCATCAATGATCCCTCAATCTCCACTTGTTGGGAATATCGATCAGTCTAGTGGGGATGAAGCTGGGCGACAGCAAAAAGATGTGATGGATTATATTGCTCAACTTAATGAGAAATCTATAGCGGAAAACTCTTTGAAAAACGATTCTGGAAATGATGAGGAAAAGCTTTTTGATGCACCTATAGGAGAAGAAAAACATTTGAATGCACACTTACCAGAAGAGGAGCATTTAAAAGCAAGTGCTAAGCCCGAACAGGCAACGGATTATGTAAACGCAGTTGGAAATTTTATCCATAAAGATGCAGACCCAAGTAGCTTATGGGAGCGTTTTAGAAAATCAGAATTTTCCGAGCATTTAATGGATTTTTTTGCAGGGTTAGCATCAGGAAAGACGCCACAGGAAAGTTTTTCAAATGCGGCACTTGTTATGCGGCAGGGCAATAATGTACGTGCTCAAAATAGACCAATTTTTGAGTTTTTACGCTCTAAAGGATATAGTGATAAAGACGCACAAGCCCTTGTGCAATATCCAGATCTTGCCATGAAAGTTATAGGCAACACGTTAAGCCCTCAAGAAGGCTATAGAACATTGACAGCGGAAGAAAAGGCAGAGCAGGGATTGCCTGAGGATATGGTTTTCCAAGTCTCAACAAGCACAGGGAAAATTATACCTGTCCAAGGAGGACAGCGTTCCACTGCTTCTGGATTAGGGGGGAATACCGATGGCATGCTGTCAAAGCCTGAATCAGGTTATATGTATGTTAAGGATGAAAATGCACTTGGTGGCGTACGTGCGATGCCAATTGCAGGCAGTGGTGCAGAACATAAATTAATTCAAGAACAGAAAGATGAGGAGCATAAAAACCAACAAATGCAAATGCGAATTCTGGAAACAGCAGACAGGTCAAATCGTATACTTTCGGCATCTAAAGAATTGCTAAAAATTGTTGAGGAATACCCGCATGTTGTTGGTTTCACTGGTCCTATAATGTCGTTCCTTCCTAATTCTCAGGCAAAAGATTTCGGGCACATGCTCGATTCGTTGAAGGCGAGTATCGGGCTTGATGCCTTGAGAAAAGCAAAAGCATTTTCACCAAATGGCGCATCTGGCTTTGGGAACTTGTCTAATATGGAATTGCAAGCATTGCAAAACTCTGTAGCGGCGCTGTATCAAGATCTTTCCGCAGAGCAAATGAAGAAATCTTTAAAAACAGTTATTGACACTTTCAACAAATCCAATGCAGCAACGCGCGCAATTCTTTTTGGTGGTGCAGAAGCAACAAGCGAGCTCGTTCGAGCCGCCTATGGGCAAGATGCTTATAAGGGAAATCATGCACAGTCAAATGATCCACTAGAAAAACAGATAGAAGCATTGCCGGAAGGCATGCTGTTCGTTGATAGTGACGGGCGCATTAAGGAGAAACAAACCAATGGCTGAAGTAATTCCTCCTCTTATTAATCGTAAAAACACAAGAGTCATTGGGCATATAAGTGACTATACACCAGAACAACTTCAAGAACTTTTCGCGAAGAATAAGGAAAAGCTAAGAGGTTCTGTTACAGGAAATAGTGGTGCAACAGAAGAAGATGGTCCACATCCAAGTGCAGCGGGTGCTTTTGGATGGGGTGCTCTTCACGGCTTAACCATGGGGTATGATGATGAAATAGCTGGAGTATTCGCTTCGGGACCTCTGGGACCTATTAATTATTGGATGGGAGATGAAGAAGCAGTCAAAAAATATAATGAAGTAACAAAGCGATGGCGTGACTATCAAAGAGCGGCGAACCGAGATCAGTTTTATCTATCTCTTGCTGGGAATTTAGCGGGTGCTGCGGCACCCGTAATTGCTTCTGCCCTCTTTCCACCCGCGGCAGGGGCGACTGCTGCCGCTCGTGCGGCAATTGGGGCTGATGTTGTGCTGGGAGGTAGAGCTGGTGTTGCAGGAGCACAAATAACCAGTAAAGCTTTAGCAGCAGGAGAAAGGGCGGTGCAATCTGCTTTAGCAGAGGGTGCGGAACGGGCAGCGGCAAAAGCTGCAGGTGAAGCAGCAATGAAAGCAGTAGCAAGCAAAGAGGCGGCAAAATTTAGCTTGGGGCGTGCAGCAAAAACTGGAGCCATTTATGGCGGAATAGCAGGTAGTGGTGAGGGGGAAGGGCTTGCAGATACTCTAGTGTCTGCTGGGTTTGGTGCAGGGTTAGGCGTTGCAACACCATTTGTGGCCAGTGGTGTATCAAAAGTGACGCCTTTTGTGACAAAATCACTTAAAGCAGCATTGAGAGGACCTATAAGCCCAGCTGAAATGGCAGCAAAAGCAGCGCTAATGCCAGAAAAAGAAGCATTTCAGGTAAGCGATAGAGCGCTTAGGGATGTAAGCCAAGCTTTAGGGGATGAAGGTGTTGATAAACTTGAAAGGGCATTAAAACAGCGTGGTCCTGATTCAATGATTATTGATCTTCACGATGGGCTTGCGACAAGAGCTTTTGAGGCAGCAAAAAAAGACCATGATACATATTCGCTCATAAGTAATCGTTTGAATGAAAGACAAGATGCGAGTGCACTGCGGGTAAAGGATGCGTTGACAGATGTGATGGGTCCAAAAGTAGATACGCTTAATTTAAAGCAAGAGATTATCAAACAAGCACAGAAAAAGGCTGAATCATTTTATGAGAGGGCGAAAGCTTCTCCTATTTCTAATGCTGCTCGTGAAGATTTATCGCGGTTGCAAGAAAACCCCGCGTTCCAAAAAGCCTATAAAAAAGCAATTGCGCGAATGCCAAATGAAGCGGATGCAACAGTTAGAGGGAGCAATGGATATCCAAAGCTGAATATGCGAATTTTACATAAGATGAAAGAGGTTTTGGATGATCAAATTAATTCTGCTCGTATCAAAGGAAAACAAGGATATGCGCGAGATTTGACTCTGTTCAAACAACGCATTCTGGACGTTTTAGATACGTCATCTCCAGATTATGCTAAAGCACGGAAAATTTATTATGACGAGCGTACTATTGGTGATGCCCTCGAGCAGGGAGAGCAAGCGCTGAAGAAGAGCGTTAATCTCGATACAATCAACAGTCAACTTTCAGATTTTGGGTTAATGGAAAAAGATGCGTTTCAAAAAGGTGTACGGTCGCAACTAGAGGATGCGGCAGGCAATGCACAGAATTTTGACCACAATCTTTTGAGTTTGTTTGACACGCAAAATGGTCAAGAAAAATTACAGCGTATTTTTGGTGAGGATAAAGCCAAGCAACTTATGAAAGTGTTGCGACCAGAAGTGGAAAGAACAAAGCTTTTTGCACGATTGCCAAACCATATGGGTGAAGTGGAAGAGAGGGGGGCACAACAGACTATGGGTATAGGAAAGATTGCTTTCATCAAGGCAGTTGTAAAAAATTTCGCAAGAGAATTTGGACGCAAATTCTCAAGCGTCCATAAAGATACTGAGAGAGATATTGCAGCGCTTATAACAGCGCGGGAAAAAGGAGATTTTGGGTTAGCAAGGGAAAAAGCTATTGAATTAATTAAGAAGTTTCATGAAGCAGAAAAGAAACGCTTAATAACACGAGAAAATTATACGAAATTCATTAATTTTGTTGGCATTATTTTGAATAGCAGCGTTGATAGAACGGTTATAAACTAATGATCAATTTTCATCCCAATGTGAAGCGTGCTATCTCACAGGCAGCACAAAAATATGGTTTACCAGAAAGCTTTCTTGAACGTGTTGCTATGATAGAAAGTAATGGTAATCCAAATGCAAAAAATAAGAACAGTAGTGCGGGAGGGCTGTATCAATTTTTAGATTCAACAGCAAAACACTATCAACTCAATAACAAGTTTGATCCCTTTCAAGCAACCGATGCTATGGCACGGTTAACGAAGGATAATACGCGTTATTTATCCACAGCATTAGGCAGAGAGCCATCAGAGGCAGAGCTTTACCTCGCACACCAACAAGGACCAGCAGGGGCTGTAAAGCTTATCAAAAATCCACATATTCCAGCAAGCCAGCTTTTAGGGAGCCAAGCAGTCACACTCAACGGTGGCAACATGGAAGCTACAGCAGGGGATTTTATGAATCATATTTATGGGCTTTACAATAAAACGGGAGATGCTTTGAAGAGAACGATACAGCAAAACCAAAGCAATGGACAAGCAGCACCAAACGAGGTGGGTCCTTTGCGTGGATTTGAGAGGCTTCAAAAGACACTTCAAGGTAATCAAGAGGGGCAAGGTGATCAAGGGGGCAACCAATTAATGGCATATGATACGCCATTCCCAAACAGAATGATGGCACCTGAAAGCGGAGATAATTTAACAGGACAGGTTATGGAAACCACACCATTGCAAGCACAAGGTATTGATGCAGGTGCTCTTAAAAAGGGCTTTTCTGGCTTGCTTCATTTAATGAGAGAGAATGGAGAAAGACAAAAACAGCAGGCACAGATGGTACAGCAACAAATGTTACAGCAACCCGTCATGGCGGGATTCTCACAATCGACTGGGCGCCCGACAGATTTAACAGCTCTCATTGATCCCTCTAGGCGGCAATCTGTTGGTTCCTATGGGCGGCAAAAAGAAGAGCAATTGCGCGAAGAGTTATTAAGAAGAACGGGGGCTTATCATGTCTGATATTTATGACTGGTCACTCACAGCTGATCAAAATGCCAATTCAGATAGTATGATTAATTGGGCAGAAGGGCAGCCGCCTAGTTCTGTCAATGATAGTGCGCGGGTCATGATGCAGCGTATACGTGAATATCTTGCCGATAATGGTGGTTCTCTTGACTCAAAGTTTATTGTGAATGCAAAGGAACAAACTACATCAATTACGTTGACGACGGTGTCGCCAATAGCAAAATATAAAAACGATATCATTATCCGTTTTAAGGCGCGTGGTATGAATATTGGCACGACAACAATAAATATGAATAGTATGGGAGCAAAGCCACTCTATAAAGCTACCAGCACGGGGATAGTACCATTGACAGGTGGTGAGTTACAAATGGGTGGCATTTATGAAATAATCTATAATGATGGCGCATCAACAAAAAGTCTTGAGGGCTGGTATCTTTTAAATCCTACCCCCATTCCACCACCAAAGATTGAAACCTTCCCTTGTGGGTTTATTGCGACCTTTGCTATGCAAGAAGTGCCAAACGGTTGGCTTTTATGTGATGGCGCTACTTATGAACGCAAGGATTATCCGCAATTATTCAAGGCGATAGGGGATAAATGGGGAAAAGACAGCGATACAACCTTTAAAGTTCCAGATTTTAGAGGAGTGTTTTTGCGCGGCTTTGATGATGGTCGCGGTTTAGACAGAAGTAGAAAATTTGCTGATATACAGCAAGATTGCCTTAAATCGCACACACATGCTTGTACCATTGAAGAGGCAGGTCAACATACGCATAAGCATGATTATTCTATGATTACAAGATTTGGTCAAATAGGTGGCAGAAATCCTGCTTTTGGTAATTCATATTATACAAAAGATACACAACCTGCTGGAGTGCACACGCACAAGGTAACACTTTCTTCAACGGGCGAGGCAGAAACACGCCCTGTTAACGCTACGGTTGTTTATGCCATAAAATCATAAGGTTTTCAGATGATCAATAATCCGTCTGCTATTGATGATATTGCGGACGCGGAGCAAATCCGCGTCCTTTTTTATGCAAGCAATCGAATGGTTCATGCACCATTGAATAAGGTGCTTGATCTCGTCAAAAGCGACATACATCATGATCTTTTAAGCGCTTTGGCAGAGTATCAAAAAGCGACAGATCAACGCATAGAGACCATGCAAAAACTTATTGATGAATTACAGTCTCTCATCACCAAAAATCTCAAAAACAGACTTACTAAGGAATGAACCGCGATGCCATTACCCTATCATACGCATATATTTAAGCTTGAACCAGCAACAAAAGAAGAAGTCAAAGAAGGTGTTTTAGATAGAAAGGCTCTTGCACCTGTTTCAGTGGGGAGTGCAGCAGCTTATGAGGTAGAATATTTTGCAACTGCTGCTCAAGGGAAAAAGGCTGATGATGCTGTTGCTAAGAGAGATATTGGAGCTCTTGCTTACAAAGATAAGGTCACAATCAACGATATTGAAGCAAGTGGTGAAGCGCATGAGAATGCTATTTTATCAGGCGCTGGCTGGGTAAAAATATCGCCTTTAGGGATTGGCGATATGAAGGCTGCTACATATGACCCGGACAATGTGGGGTCAAATGCATTTTCTATGGAAAATATGCACGAGGGTCCTAACAAAAAGATCTTAACCACAGAGGAAAGATCAAAGCTACGATGGTTGAGTCCTACGCAGCCAACGATGGAAAAATGGCGGAGGGGAGATGAAGGTGCTTATTATCCCATATCTCCAGTAGATCTCAAAAATACCATTCGTTATTTTGTAGACTCAAAGTCTGTTGGTATGTCAAGATTGATCTATGATCCAGATAAAATAGCAAAAAATGCCTTTGATATGGAGAATATGAAAGAGGGGAACACGCATCTTATTTTAACCCCTCAAGAACGTGCACAGGTTGCAAAAATTGATAAAATTGAAGATGTGGCACAGCACGCACAGGAAAGTGCACAACAAGGGCTTTATGCAGCCAGTGAGGCAAAGGATATTGCCAATGTTGCATTAAGTACAGCAAAGGATGCAAAAGTTCACGCTGTAGATGCGAAAAATACCGCTGAAGCTGCGCAAAAAACAGGAGATAGGGCACAAGCTGTAGCAAGTGTCGCACAAGAAACAGCGGATAGTGTACAGAAAAAAGTTGATCTCATTCAACCTCTTGCAAAACAAGACTGGATTGATGGCACAAAAACAGTGGATGCCCTTATCTCACCAGCCAAACTGATGGCTTCAATCAAAGCAAATAGTAGCCATAGCAGCGGCGGTGGCAACAATGGTGGCGGGGTAAGCAAACCTGTTGAAATTCTGATGACGGAAAGTGGAGATATTCCACTGCCTGCTGGTATTACTTCTGACACCGATATCGAAGTATGGGCTTGGGGTGGTGGAGGTGGTGGCGTTAAGGATGGCGGTGGCGGCGGTGGTCAATGCGTGCATGTTAAAATGAAAGGTTCTGATTTAGATAAATTAAAAACAGCTTACATTGGTCGTGGTGGTAAAGGCAACGACAGTAACATTTTGTGCAATGGTGGCAGAACAATGATCAAAGGTCTTGTTACAGCAGAAGGAGGATATTCCGTCTCCATGGCTCTCGTTAACTTTGGAGGGAAAGGCGGTGATGGAGGAGGAAACAGAGGGGGCAGCAGTGGGGAGAGTTTTATTTTTTCTGGTGGGAATGGTGGAGGAAGTGGAAGTGACGGCAAGAGAGCTGGTACCGGTGGAAGTTCTTTTCTTGGCGGCGGCGGTGGAGGTGGTGGTCAATGCAAGGGTTCTATCATGGGGCAGGGTGGTGAGAGTTACAAAGGTGGTAACGGTGGTAGAGGTGGTAAAGAATGTGGTGGTGGCGGCGGCGGATATTTTGATGGGAAACACGGAGGCGACAAAATTGGCGGCGACGGCGGTGACGGAGCAGTACTCATAAAGGTATATTTATAAGGTGAATTGAACAATGGCACGGAAAATAAGTAAAGACTGTTTATACTGTTTAAAAAAGTGGGAAGGTTTGCGCTTGCAGGCTTATCAAGATACTTCTGGCATATGGACGATTGGTTATGGTCATACGAAAAAAGCCGGTCAACCAACAGTTGTTGAGGGTATGGTGATTACGGAAAAAAAAGCCGAAACCATGCTTTTAGCAGATTTGCAGCAATATGAGAGAGCGGTAGAAAAAGCAGTTTGTGTGAATTTAAGCGATGAACAGTTTGGCGCTCTTGTTTCCTTTTGTTATAATGTGGGTATTGCAGCTTTCCAAAACTCTACATTGCTTAAAAGGCTTAATCGGGGGGATTATGAAGCCGTTCCCTTCGAATTACAAAAATGGACTAAAGCGGGAGGCAAACGTTTACAAGGTCTTGTACACCGGCGTGTAGCAGAAGCAGGGCTGTGGGCGAAAGGGGCTTATGTTTCTTCTAATTATCAAACAGTAGAAATGAACCAACCAACAGGGTTTCTTAAAGCAGAAGCATTGGCACCCATTATTGGTTCGTTCTCAGGTCTTGGTGGATTTTTAGCGGGCAATGGACCCATTCAATGGGCATTAGCCGCTGTTATGATTTTAGCGGCATGTACGGGCATTTTCTTTGTTGCTAAACGCTTTCAGGAGCACCGCCTATGATGTTATGGATGAAAAAAAATCTCATGCTCACAGGTGCGGCTTTCGCCGCTTTTTTTATAGTTTTAGCGAGAGTTTTTACCCTTGGCAAAAAGGCTGAACAGCAAAAACAAACAGAAAATTCTTTAAAGGCAGCAACAGCACGGCTTGAGGTGGAAAATGAAATTAATAAAAAAAGTGATGCTGATGTGCGTGCTGCTCTCTCTGACTGGTTGCGTGACCCATAAATATGCTTCTTCTTGTATTGGTTGGTTGCCCATTTATTTAGACAAGAGAGATGTTAAGGTCATCAGTTCAAACTTAGCAAGAGAGATTTTAAAACATAATAAGCAGGGCGAACGCTTGTGTGGGTGGGAACATGGTAAGAAAAAAGGGTGAAAAACACACAGAGCTTACAGAAGCGGAAAAAGAAATGCTTCAAGAAATGATCATTACCTACCAAAGTGTGAAAGTAATGTCGCGTCTCATGAAGTGGATAGCATTTTTTCTTTTTTTACTTATCCTTGATTTTGCACGCCTCATGGATGCGATAGATAATATCATTGCACATTTAAAACAGTGGTTCACCAAAAATTAGAGCCTACAAAACTTTTCCTTTAAAAATATGACAAAACAAGATTTTACACAGACACTGTTTGCGTGGATGGGTGGAAAACATTATCTACGTAAGAAAATTATACCGATTTTAAATAGTATTGATCATGAAACCTATATTGAACCGTTTTTAGGTTCAGGGGTTATTTTTCTAAACAAACGACCAGCGAAATATTCCGTCATTAATGATTTGAATGGAGAGATCACGAATCTGTTTCAATGTGTTCAAAATGACTTTGATGATTTAGCTAAACGATTGGAGTGGTTTGTTTGTTCAAGACAGTTGTTTTTTGAACTTGCTGCTATTGAACCAGAGAGCTTATCGAAAATTGAAAGAGCAGCACGCTTTTTGTTTCTTCAACGTTGTGTGATGTATGGGAAAGAAGATTACTACTCTTTTAGCTTTGTAGGAAAAAAAACGGTAAGCTTTAATCCGGACAAACTTTTAGCAAGAATGAAACGTGTTAGACAGAAGCTTCTGGATACAGTTATCTTAAATTTATCGTGGGAACGTGTTGTGGAGCTATTTGATGCGCCCGACAGTTTGTTTTATTTAGACCCACCTTATCTTATAAAGAAAAAGTGTTATAGCTCTGGAAATTTTGTTAAAGATGATTTTGCGCGCATGGCAAAAGTTCTTAAAGGTATTCAAGGAAAATTTGTCTTGAGTCTGAATGATTGTGATGCTGTTAGAGATATCTTTAAAGATTTTGACTTTTTAGAATTAGAGACCCTTTGGACATCCGGTACGGCAAAAAAAACTCCCCGAAAAGAACTCTTGATTCGCAATAATTGAGGAAAATCATAAAAAGATTTGTTAGACTGATAAAAGTTATTAGAGAAAGCTGGCAAAAAGAATGCTCTTTGTAAAGGAAAGTGTGAAAATCCTATTCCCTAACCTAATTATATATACCCTAACTATTAAAAAATATTGATAAAATCAATGTATTATAGCATATAATTTTATGATTCGAATTCAGGTACCCCAGCCATACTTTAATGAAATCAGTCAAGCAATTTTTAGGAAATTTTGAAAGCGGATTAAACCTCTTAGTGGTTTGTTGTTATTGATATCAAGTCTGGTAAGCTGAGAAATATCCATTTTTAGCGCGTTAACTCTCTAATACGCTAAGGTTCTTTTTGATGATTATTGCCAACACAGTCTTTTAAAAGATTCTTTTTTATTAAGAGAGTGGGTTTAAATGATTGAGGCTCACTTAAGTAGATAAAAGCTAGTTGGATGGGTTATAGGAACACCAGCGAGCAATTTTTCGTATTCCGCCATCTTCATTACGTCGTACAGCATAAAAATAACGCTGATCAGGAAATATATTTCGTTGCATATCGCGGACAATATGTGCAGTATGGCCATAAGGTGCTACATAATCAATAAACCATACGTATTTTCCAGTCTGCCAGTCAGCATTGGGTAAAAGCTCTCCCTTTTCAAGCATAGATTGATGATTTTTCTCATCTAAAAAAGCCCAAGTGATAAAGGCGCAAAATTCTCCACGTTCATTTTTATAGAGTTTATATTGCCCAGTCTGTAAAGCTGGTCCTAAATTTCGATCTATATCCCAGATTCGCCAGCGGCGGTATAAGGGAGATGTAAGCATTAAAACAACCATAGCTCCTAACGCTGTAAGAGGATCTATGAGTGAAGGTGATGAATTTTCATTTACAGACATTATCTTTCCTTTAGAGATTGTTCTAAAACTTTGGTGATAGGTTCAAAGAAATAAGAAATGAGCCGCCGTTTTGAGGTAATGACATCCGTTGTCACAGTCATGCCAGGGATAAATTTAAGTTGTTTGTTATTCAAAGTGATGTGATCTTGGTCAATTTTGATTAAAACAGCGTAGGCACCATTAATTTCTTTATCATAGCGCGCTGTAGCGCCTACATTAACGACTGTACCGTGGATAACACCGAAACGTTCAGGTGGAAAGGCAGAAAACTTGATGTAAGCACGTTGGCCCTTTTCTAAAAAACCAATATCTCGATTATCAAAAAACGCTTCAACAATGAGACCGCCCGCACCAGGGACAATGCGCATGAGCGTTTTACCAGCCTCTACAAAGCCACCCAAAGTATGGATACTTAAATCATCGATACGTCCATCAACAGGTGCATAAAGTGATAAGTGGTCAAGATGGTATTGAGTGCTATCAAGCTTTGCTTTTAATCCTTGAAGATTCAGTTCTGTTTCACGCGAAAGTTGGCGATAGCGGGCGATTTCATCGGAAATGAGACTTTTCCGTTGTTGGCGGAGGGTGTTTATTTCGGCGGCATTTTCTTCCAAACGTCTTTGATTGGTTAAAATTTCATGCTCGACATTTTTAAAATCATGTAAACGCTCTAAATAAACCGCTTGGCTAATGACTTTTGTTTCCATCAGGCTTTTTGCAGCTTTTAATTTTCCTTGGCTTAATTGACGATCATCTTCCAACCTATCTAATTGCGCATGTTGTGTTGCACCGCTGCGCTCGACGCGGTCCGCTTGTGCTTTTAGCGCTCTTAATTTATCTTGGAGAGATTGAAGGGTAGCGCGAATGAGTTTTTCCCCTTCTATTCTTGCAGTCGTGTTGCCAGAAGGAGGAACTGGCAGATAGGCAAGCCCTTTGGTCACAAAATCTTCACCCAAAGGATCACTTTCATGCAAAGCTGTTAAAATAGCTGTTGCAATTTGTGCTTGAAGGGTTTGTTGCGCGATATCTGCTTGAACACGTGCACACTCATTGAGGGCTTCACGAGGATCTAATTGAATAAGGAGATCACCTTGATGAACAAATTGCCCTTCTTTTACAAGGATTTTCTCAATGCGTCCTGTATTTTGCGCTTGGACCAGCTGAACGTAAGCGGTGGGAATAACACTTCCTTGCCCCCGTGCAACAATCTCTGTTTTTGCGATAAAGCTGCCGATTACAATAAAGAGAAATAAGGAGACCAAAACAGCAACCACCATATGAAGCGTTGGTGACAAAGGGCGCAAATAGGGAGCTTTATCTGCCATTTTTTGCCTCCAAATCAGTAAAGTTTAAGACGGTTGCATGCTGAGGAAAGAGGTCACTTTTGTGGGTAATAACAAGAACAATACGTTCTTGCGAAAGTTTATATAAATGCTCAACAATTTGTGCACTGACAGTGTCATCCAATGCGGAAGTAGGTTCATCCAAAATAAGCAGGCTTGGGTTTATCAGAAAGAAACAAGCTAAAGCCAAGCGTTGGCGCTGACCACCTGATAAAAAACCACCTTGCTCTCCTACTTGAGTATTAAGTCCTAAAGGCAACTGAGCAATCAAATCATGGCAAGCACTAACATATAGTGCAGCGTCGATTTCATCTTTAGTGGCATCTGGTTTAGCAAGAAGCATATTCTCAAGAATGGTTCCGGAAAAAAGGCAAGGATTTTGAGGAAAATACGCGATTGTTTCACGCACGCTACGGACATCAAAATTCTGTAAAGGTTGGGCATTAATCAATATCTTTCCGCTTGTTGGGGGGTAAAGTCCACAAAGGAGCTTCGCCAAGGTTGTTTTTCCGCACCCTGAAGGACCAAGTAACATAATTGGTTGCCCAGGTTGTAAACAGACATCAAGATGATTGATAATGGACTTATCTCCATAAGAAAAACAGAGATTGTTGGCTTCAAGATGAGGAGGAGCGCTGAGTTGAAGAGGCGGCTTTTCTTCTTCCCATTCTGAAGGGGAGTTAAGAATATCGCCCAAACGAAGACGAGAGATTTTCAAATGCTGCCATTCTTCCCATAGGGATGCAAGGCTTAAGATAGGACCAGAAACATTTCCAGCGAGGAGATGAAAGGCAATAAGTTGTCCTAGCGTAATTTGGTTTTGAAGAACTGCCTGAGCACCAAAAAAGATAATAAAAATAGTGAAAAGATCACCAAAAATATGACTCATGGCTCCATTGAGAAGATGCAATTTACTGGTTGTAAGGCTTTGATCTAAACTACGGGCTAAAGTTTCTTGCATCCGTATTGTATGGGCTGGCTCCTTTACATGCGCTTTGATGGCTTCAAGATTGGTAAAACTTTCAATAAGGCGTGATTGATGGGCAGCTTGAAGAGTGAAAGCACGGCGTAATTGGCGGCGCAAGAAGGGACCGACTAGCGCTAAAGAACCCATTTGTAAAGGTAAAACAATAAGGACAATAAAGGTCAGTTTTGGACTAATGGAAAAGAGTGCAGCAATATAAATAATGGCAAAGAGAACATTTAGCACAGTTGTGGCGATGGTTCCTGTTAAAAAACCGCGAATTGTATCAACTTCTCCAATACGTGAAAACAATTCTCCCACTTGCCAACGGCGTAAAGTGGGCAAAGAGAGACTTAAAAGATGGGTGTAAATGCGCCGTCCAAATTCTAGCGTAAGCCGATTGGCTAAATAAGCTCCTAAGTAGCCTGAAAGAGTGCTAAGAGCTGTGCTAAACAGCATGATAGCAACCATCA
>NZ_JAQITC010000019.1 GCF_028618525.1 Bartonella sp. AU55XJBT
CCCAAAAGTTTTTTGGAGATTATAAAACATTGCAGGAGTCATATCTTCATATTCTCTCACTTTTTCTGCAAGAGCTGGAGCATCTCTCAAAAGCATTTGCCAAAAAATAACAAGCGGCTTAAAAGCATCATAAGCATAAACCTTTGTTCCTCTTTTTGCTAAGGCTAATTCAATTGAACCTCCTCCTACAAAAGGAGAACATAGAGTTTTTTGTTTCCTTATGTAGTTATTAATAATCATAGGAACGGCACGACTCTTCCCTCCAGGATAACGAAGAGGTGATTTTACAATAGTTTTTTTATTAGAATTTTTCTTTTTTTTAAAAGAACTTGATACTAAATTTGTAAAAATCCTCTCACTATTCATCACCCCCCCTTATTGTTTAAGTTAGATACCTTAAGGTATAATATTATACCTTATAGTATAATAAATTATTAAAATATATTTTTATGCTTTTGGCATAGTGATAATTGGCTTAGTTTTTGTAGGGTTGATATTTTTTCGTTCCATAAATAAACGTAAGGTGTTCACACTAACTCCTAATGTCTTAGCAATACGGTTTTGTGATAAACCAACATTATAAATGCTTGAATTTCATCAATGTGATTGTCCAGCTTTAATTGCGTAGCAGTACTTCCTTTTGGGCGTCCTAGTTTTATTCCTCGTTGACGTGCAACACTTAACGCTTCTTTTGTACGTGTTTGAATTAAATGTTTCTCAATCTGTGCTACCATACCTAATACAGTTGCGATGATATCGCTTTGTAAACTACCGTCCATGATAAGATTTTGTTTCGTCACGTGAAAAATTAAACCACGTTCACTAGCGGCTTTAGAAAAAATGATCGTTTTTTCTGATAGAATATTACTCAGTATATTAAAAATATCATCATTTAAAACAGAAAGATAAGCAATAAAATTAAATTTTAAAATATTGAGAACGCTGGTGAATAACATTAAGATTGCATCAAAAACTTCAGTAGTTAACTGTATCTAAATTGAATCCGGCTGTATTTAATAGTTCAACAAGTTTTGGGATCGTCTCTTTTACGTGTTCATTAAAAGGAATGTAATTAATCCCTTCATAATCTAAAGGCACTTCAACATCTCGTTTTTTTAAAATAGCAATATTTCTGCAAGAAATTTTAGGAATTAACATACCCATTTTAAAAATAACATTTTGATTAGCGCGCGGTTTTGCGTCTTTTTTATCAGCAGATTTTTCATATCCAATCTCATCGGGAGTAAGTAGCACAATACCAAATTTTGGAGAATTAGTTTGCATACTAATTTCTTGTTTAAAATCCTCAATAGTAGTTAAATTATCACTACCAAATTTCAGAACGTATGGTTCCAATCCAAGCTTAAAAAGAACACGTTCAGTTTGTTCTAAAGTAGTATGATCATTATATACAATAAAAATTTTTGGCATTTTTATATCCCCTATAAAATATATGCATTTATCCCAGAGGGCTTATTATTTTTTATCAACGAATAATTGCGATAAAAATTTCTCCCAATCTATATTTTCCTTTAATTTATCATTAGTCTCTTTATCAAATTTTATTTTTTTACCATTTACAGTAAAATAAAATTCAACACTTTCGATATCATCATGATTGAGCATTACCAACACCTATAATTTTAATTATGTTCCATGTTTTATTGAGTTTAATGGAAATTTTAATACCTTTGTTTTTACATTGCTCTCTGAAAGCAGGCGCCCCTATAAGCTCCCCTTCTAATCATGATTTCGGAGCCGCGTGAGAGGGACGAAACAAGCCGTTAGACGCCATGTAATGATCTCCTTGACACTAAGAACCAAGACTTGTTAGTCCTCTTATTAAAAGCGGATCTGATGTCATGATTTTGGTGAGCGTACGGAGAATTTGAGAGGCGGATAGCCTCTCATTAAAAATAATAATTAACTGAAAACATTTAATATTTTTCATGTTTCTTTAAAAAGTATAAAAAACTAATAAAATAATTGCTAAATAAAAATATCTTGTATATATCTTTTTTTGGGGAGGAAGAGGTTCTACAAAATTATCCCCGCTAGGATAAGTTGATTATTTTATCTCTTTCTCCTTTTTTAAAGGCTTTATCAGGCGTTATTTCTAATAAGGTAGAAAGAACAGAAGATTCTGCTCCACTAATTAAATCAATATGAGATAATCGATAAGCCAGCTTGCTTAATTTATTGCGGCTTACAGGTTTATATTCAACGTTTTAATAAAATTTTTTATGCAAATTTTGACATTGTTAGATTATTTAACGTTTTATTGAGTTCAAACTCAAACAAAGAGCTTTTTTCTTCGTTTAGCTTTATTTTCAGTTTTTTTTCTAAGTTTAAACTATTTATTTCTTCTTGATCAGTTTGTTTCAATAAAGCGAATAAAGAACGCTCTAGATACAACTCTCCCTTTTTTTCTTTATCAATCATGCCGCGGAGATATCCTCCTGGTGATTTTACAAGTCCTCTAGCATATTTTTCAAAAATGATGGCAATAGCCAGAGCCGTTTTTTTCAGTCCCATGATTTTTTTAGCTTGCTCAGCAGCATGTTCTGAAACTTTAATCATTCTGTACATAGGATACATAGAACGTATCAAATCGCTTTCTGTTTGGAGACTACATTCAGAAAACAAGGCGGCATTTGGCAATGCCTTTTCTAGCATCTCCGGCTTAATTTGAAGCAAAGTACTACCTTTTGAAGGAAGTGGTGTTTCGGTTTTGCCTTTCTCTATATTTTCATAAGCCATTTCATCGTGACCGGGGGTCACATTAATGGTTTGAGTGTGTTCAGAGTTATCTGAGCACTCATTTTTGTTACAATTACAATTATAGTTAGGGGTTGTATTATGTAATTGCATAACATTTTTGTTGTTTGTGCATAACATTTTTGTAAAAAATAAACGCTCTAAGAGCCAATTAAAAAGCTTAATAGCTTTTTCCAATTTAAAGGTAGACGCTTTAAAAGGAGAACCAAGAACAGATTTAACTTTATTCATACGATTTAAAAACATTGAAGCGATAGGTGTAAATTTTATTTCTTCAATACGAAGCCGTAATCGACGACAAATGCCACAAAAGGTTCTAACAGCCATATCATGATGTTTCTTTTCTTCTTTACTCTTTAAAATAGAGTGCTGAAGTTCATGGTAACGCGCGATTAAAATGCTAAGATCAATACCACAAGCAATTGGTACATGATGAGCAGAACTAAAACCATAGCGTTTATAATTAGCAGAATCCCGCATCACAATAAGACCTTTATCAAAAAGGCGTGAAAGCAACCTACTTACGTGAACAGATGTACAACCAATTTCCAGACCAATTTGATGGTTGGTTTTAAAAACTATTGGAATTTTACCTTTTTCAAAATGCGTAACTGGTACAGTATTCAAAAGTTTAGCTAATAAATGGGCTTCTGTTCCTTTGATAAGATCAGTTACTGGTAAGTCTTGTACAAGAAAAAGAAGTTGGCTTCTAGTAATGTGGCCAATATCGGTATTATCAGCAATTTTTATATATTCCCAGTGCTTTGAAGTTAATTTTCTACCAGATGTTTTATTAACCATAATTTTTAAAACCTCTCTATTGGAGGCAAAAAAATGCTAGAAATATCCCTTTTCTACAAAATTTCTCTTGCAGAATGCTTCACGATAAATTAAATTAGGAATTACTTTATTGGATTTAATTCTTTTGAATTTAATTTACCGTATATGTGGTACGGGTATTTTAGAAACCCTTCTGTTAACGCAGTTGGGTTTTTATTTTTTTGCCATTATATTTCCCTCTATTTGAAACGACTCATAGATTTACATAATGAGTCAAGATGAAACTATATTCAAAAGAAAAATCTTTTCAATATAGTAAAGGAAAATTAAGTCCCCATTTTCCCATTCTCTAATTCAACATTTTTTGTAAAAACAACTTTCCTATCTTTAAAAACAAGACTTGGATTAATAAAATACCAAGCTCTATGATTTTGTTTAGCAATAATACCAGCTTTTTCTAATTCAGCTACACCACGAAAAAAGGTTGTTGGTGACAATGCTAACTTACTTTCTTGAGCTTCAAGAAATGTTTTTAAAATAGCCTTATCTAAAATCACAGTATTAGTGCGAATTAATCTGTTTTGAAGTATCCAAGCCAAAACTAAAAAAACTTTTATTCCTGCGGCTTTTAAATCAAAAATTAGCGCCATATTGACAAGAATCTGCTCTTCTGGATCCTTAATAGAAACCACAATATCATTAATGAAAGGACTCTGATCGTGCCTAACGGTTTGCTTTCTTTGTTTATCTGATATACTAACTGTCATTTATGGTAATACAATTGCCATATTAAAATAATAAATCGAATCTCCAATAAGGATAATTTATATTCGCTCAAGTGTCAATATGACTTTTATTTTTGCGAAGAAAAACTTTCTTAAGTCGTAACAGGTGATAAAAATCAACGGACGATCAAAATGGATAAAATAAACTTGCGAAAGCAAAAATATTCCCCGTATGAAAATCCTTTTCTTAAAAATTCTGAAATATTTGCTGATAAAAAAATTGTTAAAACGTGTATTATACAACAAAAGTTTATCAATTCTGATACTGATAAAATAGAGGTTGTACCTATAATTCACGTCACAGAAAAAACAAATAAAGAAAATTTTATAGAAATATTTGCTGATGGCATTCAAGCAATTTTTAATTTATCTCGTACAGGACATCGTGCTTTGATAATAGTTTTAGAAGAATATCAATCTAATAAATCAACAAACGAAGATCCCAGCAGCGTTACCTTAATTTGGTTTGATGGGGGTATAAATGGAAAAAAGCGCGATATGGTCGACAGAACTTTTCACAACGGTTTAAGAGAACTTATACAAAAAGGAATTTTGAAACCAAAATTGCCTAATCAATACTGGGTGAATCCTATTCTGTTATTCAAAGAAGAAAAAGTTGCTTTTATGAAAGAATATCAAATAGAATCATCTTCTACCAAACCGGATATTTCATCCGTTGAACATCAAACAGATCTTGAAGACTTTATAACAAAATAACTTGTATCATTTATCGTACTGTGTATATTATGGAGCATCTTGATTTAAGCGCGTGAGGGGAAGATAATGTCAAAATCACAAATAAGCAAAGAGGCGCTCGTCCTTTTGCTTTTATGGCTTCGTGGTCCTTTAAGATTGATACTAAGCCTTATAGTGATTATGGGCTTTTTTGGATTGTTTACAATTCCTATTATGATATTATCAATAGGTTGGTCAAAAGCACTAATCAACATTACAATTTGTTCGTTTATATTAGGTTTTGGCTCTTTCCTTCTAATTTTTTATTATGATAGACTTATAAGATATTTACAATAAACTGTTCACGTATTTTCCCATTAACAATACTAATAAAAAACAAAAGATCACGATAATTAAATCTGTATTCCGATATAATTGATGAGATTAATACATATAATTTTTAAAGAGGGAAAAAATGAAAAAATTTATTTTAATATGCTTGGCTCTACTGACCATAGGATTGAATATTACAGGTTGTGGTAAAAGTGAAGAGGAAAAACGTAGAGCCCAACAAGAAGAACAAGCTAAAAAGTTTTTTGAAACAAAATCGCCAGATACAGATCGTGGACATGCATATTAAATAAATACCCCACGACAATAAAATGTGAGTTATCAATCTCTAACTAAAGAAGCTACTATCTATTTATCAAAAATAAAACCATAGCTTCTTTAGTTCTTATCTGTTGCAGATCCTGCTCCAGAAATTGTATTTTCAATATCAGATTGAGGTTTATTATCACTAGAAAATTGGATATCGTTATATTCTGGTGGTGTAGGTGGAGCATTAAGACTAAAGTTTGCTGCATTTTCCATTCCTGGAACACAAAAAGCAGCCATATGTCCACCAGCTTTTAAAGTCATACCGACAGTATCTCTCACTTTTGAAAAATCTAAAGTAGATTGATCTGAAGCAGACGATTTAGATTGGTCTGAAGCAGACGATTTAGATTGAGATTGACTAGTGTTAGTGGAACGGTTTTCCCCTCCAGCTGTACGCGGATTTCCTCCCGATGAAGGTTTATTACCACTATCTTTAAAAGAGTTTCCTGTCATTTTAGAAGCATTTACATTGTCACCTGCCCCTGCCGTAGCTCCACCGCCACCCATTCCAGCAGCTCCACCGCCACCCATTCCAGCAGCTCCACCGCCACCCACCATTCCAGCAGCTCCACCGCCACCCATTCCAGCAGCTCCACCAGCAGCAGCTCCGCCGCCTGCTCCACCAGCAGCAGCTGGCGCTCCTGCTCCAGCAGTTGCAGCTACAACAGCTGCTCCTACAGCAGCACCAGCCATAGCTCCAATAGTTGCACCAGTCCCACCACTTGAACCAGAAATTAAACCAGCAATAATTTCCGGAATAGTCTTTGTTAAATACGCACACAATAAACTAAGTCCTAGCAATGTCCAATTTGACGCCGCAGAATAAACATATGCTTCTTTCCATGCCCCCATAGCATCAACAATCAAAGTCACTAAGAGTGTAAGTACGAATAATTTTGCACCAACAGAGACAGCGTAGCGAAATGTTGTTATACTTATCTCTCGTGTCCATTGGGTCGCCCCAAACCCCATAAATATAACAGATGCATTGATTACGATATATGATTCAACAAGTGTAACAGCTAGTAAAACAGCGATATAGCAGAAGCATAAAAAAACAATAACAGACTGAACAGCAATCAACACAGCAGTGATCGGATTCCAAGTGCTCACATTTGCCATAGCTTCCATAATATTAGAAGCTTCACCCAAAACATCTGCAGGAAAAAGACTCCTGGATCTTCCGCTTGCATGAGCTGCTGCTGTACGAAAACTCTCAACAATAGCTGTCCCCCATTCTTGAGAATATTCTAAAAGAGCTGCAAAAAAGCCTATAACAAGAATGAACTTCACTAACTCCCCAACTAAATCAGCAATATCAGATTGCTTAAACAAAAAAGGAATAAAGCTAAAAAGAAATTGAAGAATAGCCAATGACCAAAAAAGACGAAAACCATAATAATGTAGTTTTGAATGCCATTGATGAGATTGATGTTCTATCAAATCCAATAAACCAGTAAATGTTTTAGTTTTGTCTAATCCATCTGCAAAAGAAATATCTGTAAAAAACAAATACCCTAGCACAATCAAAAAAAATATTAAAAGAGCGCTTTTTTTGTTTTTTAACACTTGGTAATTTTTCATTTTTAATATGCATGTCCACGATCTGTATCTGGCGATTTTGTTTCAAAAAACTTTTCAACATCGGCATCATATTTGGCTTTACGCTCCACTTCATTGGCCGTGTAGTTTGCTTGTAAAGTGGTATTATTAGCAACAAGATCACGAAGTAGCTGCAACTGTTTCACTTGTTGTGCAGCAATTTCATTTCCAGCTTGAATGGCTTGCATACGCCCTTCTGCGCTTGCTGAACGATCAACAAGTTTTTGCATAAGTTTGTCTTCATCATCAAAACTGCTAGTGTTAATCCCTGCGGCTTCAATAGCAATACGGGAATTAGAAAGACCAGTCTCTGCCCACTTTTTATAATCTTTTTTTGGATTTACCTTTCCCGAATTTTTTAAATAATCTTCATAACCAGGAAACATTTTTTCAAACCTGCTATTTAGATTCCCCATATTATAAGAAATGCTCTGACTATCTTGGTAAACTTGTTTCAATTTTTGCAAAGTACTCTGCAAACCATCAAATTGTGGACTAGAAAATGAAAGCCCTTGTTTTACCATATCTTTATATTGTTGAAGCTGCGTTTGAAGTTGTTTAGCTGTGTTAATTTGTGTGTTAACAGCTTCAACATATTGGCTCATTTGGTTCCAAACAGTTGCACAATTTGCACAAAAAAATGCAAAAGCATTCGTTGGATAAAGCATAGAGCAGCAATTTACTGAACAAAATGCACTGAACCAAAAAAGAAATTTAAATTTTTTCAAGGTATTTTTCATAATTAACTCCCCTCATGTCAAGCCATTTAAAAGGCCAGTTTTTTGAATTTTCATTAATAAGTTTTTTAACTTCAGCGAGATCTTCTTTACTAGAAATTGCTACAAAAGAAAGAGCTACATCACCTAATCCTAACTCAAAAAGACGGCGGCCAAGAATAGATTTATAATAATATTGCCTTTTCTTTTTTGCTGTTTTGATAATTTGAATTTCTTTATCATTCAAACCAATCATTCTATATAGATCAACTGCTCCAGGAGCTCCCTCAGCACCCTTTGTTTCTGCTTCTTCATTAGGAAGTAATATCTTAGTAGGACATTGTTCCAACAAAACATCAAGAATACCTGAACGAACTGCATCAGACAGACTTTGTGTTGCCATGATTACAAGGCAATTCTTTTTCCTTAATTCTTTTAACCATTCACGAATTTTCTCACGAAAAACAGGATGTCCAAGCATAATCCATGCTTCGTCAAGTGAAAGAATAGATGGTTGTCCTTTCAAGCTTCTTTCAAAACGTCTAAACAGATATAACAAAACAGGTAAACCATTTTTATCACCTAGCTTCATGAGTTCATCAATTTCATAGACAATAAAGTCATTATGATCTTCAAACTGTTCTTGACCATCTAACAAATGTCCCATAGCACCAGAAATCGTATAATGTGCGAGTGCATCACGAATTTCTTGGTTCTGAATCGTCGTAACAAAATTACTGAGTGAACGCATATTCTTAGGGGTTTTACTCATCTGCTTCATTGCACGATGAATTTCCATTTTTTGCTGAGGAGACGGTGCTTGCCCCGTCTGCAATTCATAGCAAACAGCAATCCATTCTTGCGCCCAAAGATTATCGGCTTCTGTATCAATGTCCGCAAGAGGCATAAGAGCACCGACAGCACTATCACTATCACCAATATCATAATGACGTCCATCTACAGCATAACACAATGCATATAATGAACGACCTTTATCAAAAGCAGTAATATTAGCAGGTAAATGCTTACCATCTTTATCTGTTGCCCTTGACCAATATCTACGCGCTTGCGCTAATAGAAACGCTAAAAGTGTTGATTTTCCAGCTCCGGTTGGGCCAAATACAAGTGTGTGGCCAACATCATCAACATGTAAGTTAACCCGAAAGGGCGTTGCACCTGTTGTTACTACTTGAGATAAAGCAGGAGAATTATCAGGATAGAGAGGACAAGGATTAATTTGTAAACCTGGCCATACACTTGAAAGAGGTAACATATCAGCAAGGTTTTGAGTATTAATCAATGGACGTCTAATATTTGGATAAGTTTGGCCAGCAATTGTCCCTAACCACGCTTCCATTGTATTGACTGTTTCAATACGAGCAGCAAAACCTTTATGTTCAATTTCGCGTTTAATTAACCTAGCATTTTCTGCTAAAATCTCACGGTCTTCATGCATTAAAACAATTGTTGGTGAATAATAACCGTAAGCAACAATCCCCGAACGAGCTTCGTTCATTGCTGTTTCAGCTTGTTGTGCCATCAACAAAGCATCAGTATTAATAGTCCCTTTATTGGTTTTAAAAACCTGCGAAAAGAATCCCCTCACTTTTTGTTGCCATTTTAATCTATATTTATTTAATGCAGCAACAGCTTCATGCTGGTCCATAAATATAAAACGACTTGACCATCTATAATGTAAAGGAAAACCATCAAGAATGTCTAATATTCCAGGATAACTAGCTGTTGGAAAACCGTCAATTGAAATACAGGAAATAAATTTATCCCCAAGTCGTGGAATATCTCCAGGCCACAAATCAGTATAACCAAGCCATGAATCTAAATACATTGGACAATCTGGTATTCGAAGAGCAATCGCTTCACCATTAATCGCATAATGTAAATAATTAACAAGTTGGTCACTGTCGTAGACCTCATCACCATTCTTAATAGTGATTGTTTTCATCCTCTGCATTTTAAGCAGATCACCAATCCCAATATAAAAATCATCTATTTTCTTTTTAAATTCATCAAGTAAACGTTCAGCGGGTGTGGTTGACTCAACTGTATCGTCTTCATATACAATTTCCCCTAACTTTGATGATTTTCGAGTAGGTGGTAGATATTGCATTAACAAAGCATATTCCGTCTCATAATGCACTTCACTTTGCTTAAAATAAAACCGTCTTTCTGCATCAATCAATGCTGTAATAGGGTCAGGAAAATGAGATAATTCTGGATCTGAATAGCTTGGTGACTCTATGCGTATGGCATCTACCCATATTGCCCATCCCGAATGAAAACGAGAAAGATATGTGTTAACCAAGCCAGTTATATAATTTCGTTCTGTATCCGTTGCCGACATGGGATCATCACCACGAATGAAAAAACCAGCCAACAAAGAACCGTCTTTTCCCAAGATAATGCCGTCATCAATTAAAGCCGCAAAATTTAAAAGATCAGGAAGCCCCGCAATAGTAGAGCGAAAAGGTTTTAATTTCAGCATCAATACGTCCTTGTTGATTTCGCAACACGAAAGGGACGTGAAAAGGGGGCGTAATAATTACGATATTTTAATTGACGAATGTAAATTCGAGATAAAATGGGATCAAATTTTGCCATTCTTCGTAGAACATAAAGAGAAACAAACCAGATACAAAGTCCAATTGTTGCTGCTATAATGTTCATCGCCGAAACAATAAGAATACCAGTTAAAAGCATTGATAGCAGCATAAGCTCTCGCTCTCCACCCATAATTTGTTGAGGTCTATGAAGAGAGCGAAACAATTGTGTATACCGTTTTCCTCCCATTAAACTCCTCCAACCAAAACATTAGAAGGTACAACAGCCCCAGAAAAGAGGGCGCCTGTGAGAAGACTGTTTGCAAAAACAATAACACTAATAACCAAAACAAGATAAATAATACGCTTTGTGAATTCGCTAATTTCACCACCAAAAATCAGTGCAGCTCCACCAGCAACAAGCCCCAATAAAGAAACCCCAAAAGCAACAGGACCAGCAATTGATTTTCTCAACTTTTCCATAGGAGCTTCCCATGGAAGAGATGCACCGCCACCCGCTGTTGCATCAGAAGCATATGCAATATCTCCCAAAATAATATAGAGAAAAAATACCGCCCCTATAATAAGAAAAAACAATACAATATGATTATATAAATTACCTCTTGTTTGCGTTGAAGATAATTGCATATTTTGCTCCTTTAATGAATGAGATTTGTTATATACTTGTTGATTGCGTGGTCGTATCCACAAACTTCAATAATTTCTTTGACTTTGCGACCTAAGGAGGTCTTTTCAATACTCAGAACGACATCAATTGTTTCCGCTATCAGTGATTGCATAGGAGCAATAGTTGCTTCTGATATTAATTGTTGGATTCTTGTTAATCCTGCTGTTGCATCATTGGCGTGA
This sequence comes from Bartonella sp. AU55XJBT, assembly GCF_028618525.1. The sequence continues at coordinate 11,425 of NZ_JAQITC010000019.1, forward strand.
ACGGTTGCTATTCCACCTGGGTGTCCAGTATTCCAGCTTTTTAACAAAGCTAAAGCTGCGCCATCTCTTACTTCGCCAACAATAATGCGATCTGGTGCCATACGCATAGTCACCTTTAACAACCGCGTCATATCAATATATTCTACAGCTCTAAATGTCACAGTATTAGGAGCAGCACATTGAAGTTCAGCTGTATCTTCAATAATTACAAAGCGCTCCTCTGGACATGTATCTGTCATTTCTTTTAAGATTGCATTCGTTAAGGTGGTTTTTCCTGTCCCCGTTCCGCCAACAACGAGAATATTTTTGTGATTTTTCACAGCTTCACTTAAAAGTGACTTTTGATGTGGAGTGATGATATTTTTTGCAACATAATCATCCAAAGTAAAAATTTGGGTTGCTTTTTTCCGAATTGTAAATGTCGGTGCAGAAACAATAGGTGGAATAACCGCTTCAAAACGGCTTCCATTCATTGGTAATTCACATTCGAGAATAGGATTTTCTTTGGTAATTTGAGTTCCAAGAGCCGTAGCTACTGTTCCCATAGCAGCTTCTGCCCTATGTGCATCCATCACGCCAACAGCTTTTTTAGGTTCTCCCAAATGTTCAACTCATAAGGTGCCATCGGGATTTAACATAATTTCTATGATTGTAGGATCATCTAGGTAATCCCATACCTGCTGTCCAAATTCAAAATGCATCTTCTCAAGAAGACGTCTATTTTGCTCTGAACTTCGCCCGCTTTTAAGTGCTGTGACAGCCATTCTCCCATCCCCGCTCTTAAGAATATACCCCCATTCACTTTAAATAATGAGAAGAATGTAAAACTTAAAGCTTCTTTTCAATAATGTCCGCATACTAATTTAAAGATTGAATTTAAACAACAAAAATATCTACCGTAGTATAAAATATCCACATTCCTATCACTTAAATTCTAAAGTTTTTTATTAAAGAGAATGACCTTTATCACGCGAAAGATCTATACCAATAGCTTTAGCTTGCATTTTTTCATAAAGTTTACGCATCACTTTCATATTATCTCTTCGCACATCAATGATTGATTTTTCAACTGATGTTAAACGAGCTTTGTCGAGATTGCCTAGTCGTGTATAATGAGATGACATTGCTTTCCGCGCTTCATCATAAGGCAATCCTCTTTTTCGGTGCTTTGATAGACTATGTCCCCTATTTATCGCATCATATTTCTCAGGATTAGAAACCAATTTTATGTGATCTTTAACAACATCTATCTCAACTAATGCTGTTTTAAGGCTACTAGCCATAGCTTTACTATTAGCATACCGAAGCAAATCATCCTTTATAAGGTCACTCTCCGTATCAAGAAGCGATGATAAATCCCCACTTTTTCCAACATCACGAATATGATCACATAGATTACTTCGCACATTGTGTAGTTTTTGAGATACTAATGTTTTTTCAAGATTTTGTACTAGTATACTTTGTTGTAAAAAAAGCTCTTCTAATTTATTAGAAATGATGACCCCCTATTACAACACCTTTATCTAACCAATCTGGACCATATTCTTCATCTGCATTCTTGGTAGAAAATCCCATATCTCGTATAAATTGTGCTCCGCGTTGATGTCTAAGAAGTAAAAGTGCATGTGCTGGATATTCGGCCATTGCTAACCATTCCCAGGTTGCTTTGTTATCATTCGCCTTGGAAGCTGCTTCTGCTTCAACCATATAAATACTGTCTTGAGAAAGACCACCTGCCCGCAATTCTTCACGTTCAGCATCCGTCATATAACTTTTGGGTAATTTCTTTTCCATAGAAAACTCCTTATCTTAGTGTATGTTGACATACTAATTTAAAGGTTGAATTTGAGCAATAAAAATGTATTCTATTATATCTCGTTTTCTTGGTTTTTTCTTTCTCTATATGAAGCTGTATTGGGATTTTGAGAAAGTTTTTGTTCCCTATCCTGTAAGATATGAGACCTTACACGAGAAATCATAGCTTTATCGCTTAAATTAATATTACGACCATTGAGGGTAGCTGCTCTTTGACGAAGTTGATTAGCGGCGTCGCGCTCTTCATAAACATATTGATCATCAAGTGCTGTTGTTGGGTCATCAATAGCAAATTGGTCTTGCATATTAGCAAGCGTTTGGAGTCTCTCAGACATCACTCTTGCTTCTATTTCAGCAATTTTCATTTTAGATGTAAAATCGTTTCTGGCTTTATCATTACCATGTATTCTTTTGTAATCGTCCCAATCAGAAAAGTCTTTCTCTTCTTTCTTAAATTCCGGATAAACTACCCCTCCTCCAACGTCTACTGCCGCATTATAAGCTGCCGTAATTCCAACATTGGTACCTTTTTTTCCATTAGAAAGTAATTTTTCCTGTGTTGCATGATCATTATCTGCAACAAACAAAATTATTCGATCTGGATATTTATCACGTATTACTCTACCTACATTTTTTAAATTTCCAGAATCAAAAGCCGCTACAACTGGCATATGAGTAATTTGTGCTACAGCAGAAGCTGTTGCATATCCTTCTGCAATAAGGATAGGATTTTCTAAATCATTATTAAGAGCGGATATTCCTACATTATTAGAACCGACAATCGTAAAACACTCATGTTTTTTCCCATCTTTCATAAAAGACTTGAAGGTAGGATTAACCATCTGAAGCGTACTTAAATTATTATCTTTATCCCATAGTGGAATAATTAAATCTCCTGCCAAAAATGTGCGTATATTAGGATTACTTTTTTTTATTATTTTTGCTTCCTCAACAGATTTTGCAACTCTAACACCTTGCTTTTTAATGTCCTCTGGAAAATCGTCTGGAACCTCTCTTAAATCACTTGTCTGATTTATACCTTTAAGCTTACAATATGCATTATCTTGAGTTGCTATTTTACTGGCTTTCCATATTTGAGAAGCTAACATTGCTGTGTTATTTTGTTTTTCAACAATCTCTTTTTGTAAAATTTCTTGCCGCTCTTTAACTTCTGCAGCCAATCTTTTTTTTTCTTCTAAAGATAAAGAAGAAATAACTTTTTCTGGTTTCCAGTAAATTTTTTCACCACGACGAAAATTTTGAATATAGCCTCCTCCTGGCGAAGGATAACCAATATAAGCTCCACTTTTTTGATGCTTTTTGTCATTTTCAACAGAAACACGATGCAATTTTCCATCCATAAGTGGATTTTCAACAATTAAACCAGCAGAATGAAGCGCCTCCTTAAATTGTTGTTCCACGGATAAAACTGTGTTTGATTTTGAATTATCATGAGAAAAACAATCCAAACCTTTTTCAACTAAATTTGTACCAGCAGGAACATACCAAGATTTTGCATCTTTATCCCACTTAGCCCCTAATTTTTTTGCTTCTTCTTTTTGAGAATAAGGAACATCTAAAAAAATCTTTTCTGTGTTATCTACTTTATGATCATAATCAACAGATACAGATGACTCTTTCTCAACATCAATAACTTTAATAGTTTCTAATCCCATGATAAAATTTTTGATTTTCTCTGCTTCAAAAGCAGCTCTAAAAATTTCTTTTGGATTATTTTGCATAACTTTAATCCATGAAGAAACATATGAAACATTATTTATCGGATCATAACCTATACTTAATTCTTCCCCAATCAGAAAAGAAGCAATAGTTGTTCTAAGCTTTTCTTTAGCATATCCTAAAGAACCTATAGGATAAGTCGTATCACGATTAAGTCTTGAAATATGTCCAGTCCAATGTCCAAGTTCATGTAATGCTGTGGCATAAAAAGAGTCTTTTGAATCAAATTGTTTTGTTTCTGGTAAAAAAAGAGTATCAATATCACCACCACGATAAAAAGCGTGTTTTCTATCACCACTATCAATTTTTGCACCTGATGCTGCTAAAAGTGCTTCTGCTCGTGCATATCTTATTTCTTCTGATAAAATAGGACGTGGTTCCAATGGAGGTAATCCATCAATTTGTTCAGCATTAAACACTTTTGCTAGGAAAATACGAGGTTCAGAAAGCTTTTTTAACGTTTCGTATTTGTTCCCATCTTCATCATAAAAAGAAGTCTTCTCATCCTGTTTCCAATAAATAATATTTGTACTTTTCATACCTTTTTTAATCATACAACCCATTTCATTCGCTTGATGATATGTAAGCCAACGTGGATCAGTATATTTTTGGCTTGCAAGCCAAAGGCTATTAATACCGCTATATTTTTTACCTGTGTTTGGATTATAAGGAGACCTCGCACATCCAGGAGGCAACGCTTGTTGCCATGGTGCTATTCCTTGTTGAAGTTGTGTGATAAAATAATCTGTTACGGTTTTAGCATATTCAAAGCTCATTTTCCCCCCTATTATACGTTATTAGAATCTTCAATTTAAGAAAAATCTGTAGCACACGAATCCCAAGCGTCTTCTTCTGAAAGTGCTGTTTCTGAAAAAACCCCATAACTTTCTGCTTCTTCTAAACTCAATGGAATCTGTACCCCAGGTATAAAAGCATCATTTACAGTTGAAGAAAGTATAGGAATTACTTTTACTCTTGTTTTTTTCATTATTAAAATCTCAATTCTGAAAAGTTAAAATGGGTTTTGCAGAACCCATTATATTCGTAATAGGAACAGCCCCAAAATAGCGGCTATCAAAACTTACAGGATCAAAACTTGAAATAAACCAAGCATATCCTTCTGCAACGTGATATTCTCCATTAGGCACACCAGCTACACCTCCATTTCTTTGGCTATTTTTTAATAAATGACCATTAATACTAATACCTCTTTCAGTTACTTGAACCACATCACCAGAAACAGCTACCAATGGTTTCAAAAAAGGTATAGCTCCACTAGAACAAGCTCCTGATTGAAGATACCCTTTCTCAACAAACACTTTGACAATAGGTACATCTGGAGGACAAACCTCCATAAATTTTCCTCTTAGCATTTCTTTTTTAAAGTAATTTACTTTCCAAATTCCTATAGGAGCGGAATGCGAATAATTAATTCTAAATCCTTGAGAGAGTGCAAATAAAATCAAACAACCAATAGTAAGAGAACATAAAGTAATTATGGACATAACTCGTTTCATGAGAGAATAAAGCCTTCTTGATCTTTTTTGATTTCATTTCTCTGATGCAAGCGATCAGTAACAGGAGGAGATATTTTTGACCTTTCTGAAAAAATAGGATCTAAAAAATAAAGGATCTGTGTACCTTTAATGACACTGTTTCCAGCTACAAAAATAAGCATTTCACCAGGTTCAACAATATTCCCTGAACTATCTTTTTTTGCCCCAGGCAAACGCATAATCTCATCGGGTGTCATTAATGGCCGCTTTGTTTCTTCATAAGAGGTTGAAACCTGTTCAAGTGCCATACCAAAGCGTTTTCCAGAAGTAGAAATCTTTTCGCGTACAACCGTTGTTTCCCCCGCCATTTTACTCATCCATTCAGCTGTTTCGACTTTATTAGGAGCATAAGCAATACGAATATGACAATTCGAAATAATGCTTTCATTCGTTGTATAAGCCTTGTACAATTGCTGTACATCTTGAGTAATAATGTAAGCTTTAAGCCCATATCCAGCAATATAGGCAAGCGCCTTTTCAAAAATATCTAATTTTCCTAAAGTTGGAAATTCATCAAGCATTAAAAGCAAACGGTGTTTATGATTTGTTTTTGATCTCCCATCATCAAATTCCATGCGATCTGAAAGAGAAAGTACCATTTGTGTTAACAATAAACGCGCTAAAGGTCTCATCCTATCCAAATTGCGTGGCGTTGTAATAAAATACAGTGAAACCGGTGTTTCTGTATCCATCAAATCGCTGATATAAAAATCACAATATTTTGTATTCTCACCAACAATGGGATCTCTATAAAGAGATAAAGCATTATTTGCCGTTGAAATGATAGAACCTAATTCACGTGCTGGTGTTCCAGCCATACGGCGGCCAACACCATTTATAACAAGTTTTGCTTCTCTATCTGCATCTTTAAAAGAAGGATTATTACTTTTTATATCAAGGTTTTCCATTTCATGAAATAAACTAGAAAGCGCTTTTGGATCTCCATCATCATCAAAATCATCATTATCTTCAGTAACAGCAGCAAAATCTCCTACTCCCGTTAGCATGTGTGCACAATCTTGCAAACAAGGTATACGTCCAGTTTTTTCTGCCTTGTAAAGAGCATGAAGAATGAGACCATTCAAAAGTTCAAAAGCAGCGGATCTAAAATGATCACCTGCAATTCCCTTTCCATCGTCGTCTATAACCATTAAAGCTATGTTTTGTGCATCCGCTACTTGATAACGTGTCCTGAAACGAATTTCCCCTAACGGATTCCATGAACACCCGACACTGGGCTCGGCTGGATCAAACCTTAAAATCTTATTCCCTGCACATTGTTTTCGCCATCCTGCTGTCATAGCATAATTTTCACCTTTTGTATCAAGGACAAAAAGACTATGTGGCCAACTTAAAAGAGTAGGAACAACTAAACCAACACCTTTACCAGAACGCGTGGGAGCTAAAGCCGCTATATGTTCTGGTCCATCATGGCGTAAATAATGCAATATTCCTGTTTTTGGATCAGCAAAAGCTCCACAATATACGCCCTTACCCTTTTGCTTATGTGGAATAAGCCCCATTTCTTGAATTTCATTAAAAGTTGCAAAATGAGCAGTTCCATGAAGATCATCTGTACTTTTATTGCTTCTCGAAGAAAGACCAGCCCAAAGAGTAAAACCAATCAAACCAATCAAAAAACCAACACAAAAAATAACAAATATTATATTACACTGAGTAGGGGCATTCTCATAAAATTTAAAAATCCAAAAGAGCCAAGAAAAAGGTGAATACACGCCTTTAAAATTGGAACCAAGAGCAACACTATAATGAAAAATACGCGCTAAATATTGTGTACAAAATTGATTAAGGACAATAAAATATAAAATGAAAAAAAAGATAAATATCAATCGAGATTTTCTTTTAGGTATATGCGTAGATTGATTTCCCAATTTTCCCCCCTCTAAATTTCAGTATTCTCTGTAACCTACATACAATATGAAAACAAATATATAAGAATTCTTGTTCTTATTTTCTCAAAGAGAATAACCCTTATCGCGTGAAAGATCTATACCAATAGCTTTGGCTTGCATTTTTTCGTAGAGTTTTCGCATCACCTTCATATTATCACGACGCACATCAATGATAGATTTTTCAATGTCTGTTAAACGCGCTTTATCGAGATTCCCCAACCGTGTATAATGGGATGCCATTGCTTGGCGTGCCTCATCATAAGGCAAACCGCCTTTTCGATTTTTCGATAAACTATAAGCCTCATTTACTGTCTTATATTGCATAGGATCACCAACAAGCATCACGTGTTTTTTAACAACATCAATTTCAGTTAATGCTGTTTTAAGACTACCTGACATAGCTTTACTATTGGAATACCTAAATAAATCATTTTCCACGAGATCACGCTCCGTAGCAAGGAGTAACGATAAATCCCCACTTTTCCCAACATTACGAATATGATCACATAAATCATTTCGTACACTATGTAATTTCTTACTTATAGCTACCTTGCTAAGGTTTTTTACATAGTTATCTTCTTGTGATAAAAATTGTTTTAATAAATCAACTTCCTTAAAAATGACGACCTCCTATCATAACACCTTTATCTAACCAATCTGGACCATATTCCTCATCCGCATTCTTTGTAGAAAATCCCATATCACGAATAAACTGTGCACCATTTTGAGATTTAAGAAATAAAAGTGTATGAGCTGGAAGCTCTGCCATTGCTAACCATTCCCATGCTGTTTTAGTGTCACGTGCTTTAGTTGCTGCCTGTGATTCAGCAGTATAAATACCATCCTGATCAAATCCGCCTGCTCGCAATTCTTCACGTTCAGCATCAGTCATATAACTTCTGGGTAATTTCTTTTTCATAGAAAACTCCTTTTTATAGTACGTATTTAAATATTAATTTAATGATTGAATCTGATCAATTACCTATAATTTTTTTCCCAAAATCTGCTTTTTAAGTCTAAAATAAGTAGCATGAGAAATCCCTGTTTTTTCCTGAACAACTTTGGACGATATCCCCTGCTTAATGAGTGAAACAGCCATTTCTGTCTTTGGATGAAACTTTCGACCAAATTTTACACCTGCTGCCATCGCAGCAGTCCGTCCATCATTGGTACGCTCCAAAATACGTGCCCGTTCAGCTTCTGCTACAGCAGCTAAAATTTGAATGACCATTTTTCCCATCGTTCCTTCGGTACTAAGACCATTTTCCAGAAAACGAATAAACACACCCTTCTTGTAACAACTATCAACGATAGAGATCATATCAGCAGTATTACGCCCAAGTCTGTCCATTTTTGTACAGAGAATAGTATCATCTCTTTCTGCTCGATAAAGCAACCGTTGCAACCCTTCACGTTTATCTGTAGAACCTGTACTTATATCAGTAAATACACGGTCTTCGCGTACTCCAGCATTTTGAAGTTCAGTAATTTGAAGAGCTAATTTTTGTTGATTAGTTGATACTCTCGCATAACCTAGAAGTGCCATTTTTGTCTCATAAATCTTTTTAGATACATTTTTTATATCATAATATAAATATATGATTTATGATACATATTTTTTGCTATTTTGGAATATATCAAATATTATAAGTTTTGAGACATACAAGCTTACTATTTGTCCTTTAGGACAAATTTCTACGACAAAAAATATTGTCTATCAAAAGCTAAAACACTCTTTTTTTATACAGATAGCTGATATATCAACCATAAAAATTAATAACAAAATTAAGGAAGTGCAGCCATTGGGTGACCTTGCCAAGCGGGTAAAATAATATCTTTTGTTACCATGACATTGAAATTATAACCAGGACGAATAATAATTGTTGGTTGAATACCTAGATTTTTACGTGTCATTTCAATCCCAACTTCGCCCCATTGCCTACCAAGCTCTGCCGCTAACGTTTCTTTTGCTGTTTCCATTTTACTATCATCATTACCTTTATTATGTGTTTTTTGAGATAATTGTGAAGCTCCTGAAATGACAGAAAGCAGAAAAGCATTCCCAAAAATTTTTAAATAATGATTATTGACCTTATCCTTAAATCCAGCATAACCAGACTGATCTGTCCCCGGCATATTTCCAAGAGATAAAGAAGATCCATCTGGATAAATAACTCTTGACCAAGCAATAAGTGCTCTTTTTTGACCAGTAGATACACGACTATCATATGTTCCAATTAGCCTCGACCCCAAAGGAATTAAAACATTTTGGCCAGTAGCGGAATCGTAAACACTTTCTCTTACTTGAGCTATGATTTGTCCAGGCAAATCACTGTTAATACCACTTATCATAATACTAGGAATAATGGTTCCAGCCTTAATCTCAAGGCTTGCCTTGATAGCTTCTTGACGCGTGTTTTTTAAGTAAACTTCTGCTTCTGGAGATTGAGATAAAAAAGCAATTTTTTGTGCTTGCATATTAGGATCATGCCCCCCATCACCATTGTATAAAGATGAGTTAGCGGATAATCCAGATCGACCAAATAAATTTTCAAGGGTTGCTTTTTGCGGATATGTATCTTGAATTGGAGATTGATTTTTTACCTTTGAATTGATTGTAAAGGAAACCGTAGGATCAGAATCTAGAGCAGCCTCCATTTTAGCTAAACGCCTCTCCAAAACACGTGTTAATAATCTCTTTTGTGCTTCATCTTCTTCATCTACTGTTTTATCGAGTTGTTTTTGTTCTGGATTTGTATCTGCTTTTGCTAACTGTTTAGTCTCAGTTGATTTAATTGGCTCTAATGGTAACTCTGGTCCTGTTGCTTGAACATAATCATCACCCTCTGGACGAATTGGCAAAGGTGTTTCATCTACAAATAGTTTTTTTTTGTCTTCTACGGCAACATTATTAGATTGCTGCCGCAACATAAAAGTATATGTAATACCAACCAGAGCAAACACAATGATACCTATAGCACCTATCAAAGGTATATTGTTTAACCGCCGCACACCACGTCCTTTGGTTTTTGTAGAAAAAAAATCCGGAGATTCGGAAGGACTAATTTTTTGATTGTTTTTCACCCTTTTCCCCCATCATCTACACGAGCAATAAAAGGAGCAGCCGGTACAATATTTCCAGTTTTTAAACGAACATAATAACGCGTTATTTCAGTTAAATCACATTGTGCCACCAATACTATACCTTGATCCAAGGGCATCACTTTGTAGGTTAAATTTATACCCTTGTTTTTATGTTTTTCTGGTTGATCTGTATAAATTACACCATAACCATTCTTTTGTAGAAGATTGACCAATAAAGATGTAAACTTGTCTTCTGTATCATTTGTTTTTACAATAAATGTTGTAGTTGCAGGAGAAAAAGGATCTCTAAGATAGCGAACAAAATCACTAGTAATTAAACTTGCATCATTCTCTGTAACATTTTGATCAACATAATTGACCAACAAAGATGAACGGTGACCTATAGACGTGCAACCAGCCGTCAAAACAAGAAGCAACAACAATAGATATTTTAACATTTTAACGCCCCCTAATAATTGTTACTCTCTGCTGAGAACTTCCTACGCCAGAAATCAGAGCCACTTTGTTAATAACTGCATCAACAACATATCGATTTCCTATCATGCGATAGTTTATTAATCTTTCGCTAGTTTTTTTTAAGAACCCCCCATCATCACCAATAGCAATTAAAGCTGGTGCTGTTCCCCTAACTCCATCACTAGGTAATTCAATGTAAGTTTTAAACCCGTCTGTATAAACCCGTCTTGGATACCATTTAATTCTTCGATCACTAATCGTAATACGAAAGTTAAAATCAAGAGCAGCTAAATTTTGACCTGTTGGTAATGTAGTCCGGCTTTTATCTGTAGCCGCTTTATATGCAGCCCAATCTTGATCTGTATCATCTGGATAAACAAAAGAAAGAAGGGGAATTGAAGAACTTTGCGTACTAGCAAGTTTGATCATATAAGTACGGCGATCCGTCGTAATAAAGAGATTTGTTGTTAAGCCAGCATCTATAGGCTTTACCACAACATAAGTTGTTGATGTTGTACCACTCCCACTCACGGTAGGACTAATCTTCCATCTTACAGTATCACCAGCATGAAGAGAATTTATAGTCTCACCTACTTGCAACTGAATTGTGCAAACCTCTAATGGTGTACACACCAATGTAGGCAAAGTAGCTCCATAAAGATATTTAATACTGCCGTCACCAGAGTATATAGGCCTTTTGGGATTATTCTTCCATTGATTTGCCAATTTAATTCCCCATGCTTCCTTATCAGTAAGCATTACTTTTTGAGGAGAAACAAAATTAATGTTGTGTGATACATCTGTCGCCAGAGCTTTTGATGTTGCCAAAATAACTGTACTTATAAAAATAATTTTTTTTAACATAAAATTCCCGCTTTACGCATTTACTATGATTGATTTTAAAGTCTTGGCGTCCATGCAAATTGTTTCACATATAACCCAATAGGATTTACCATTATTTGTTTTTCAGTTTTTGGTATTGCTAAAATAACTGTAGCGGTAGCTTGCCAAAGTTTAGTATCAATAATAGCACCTGATCGTGCTCTTTTCTTTTCAGTCCATTCAATTTGCCAAGTATCATCAGAAACAGGAACAATTGCATTGACTTGAACTTCCACTGTCTCCATTGCAGCACGTGAATAAGGATCATTTTGTTTATGATATTCAACAAGCATGGCATATGCTGGTGATTGAGGTAAGGTCATTGAATATGTCTGGTTTATGAGATCTTCTTCTGCTCTCATATCAACATAAACAGTACGTGCCCCAATAATCCAATTACGTAACGCCGCCCGAATATGGGTCGCATTTGGTTTAGTAGCAACATTTGCCTTTGATAAATGCGTTACCTCACCGACTGAATTGGTTTGCACTATATAAGGAATAATAGTTTCTTCATTTGATTTCCAAATGAATGCTCCTACTGACATTGCAGTAATAATAATCATTCCAAAAGTTGCTAAGCGCCAATTATTAGCAGACTTAATATAATCCCCATACCTTTCCATCCATTCTTTACGCGCTATAATATATGGATTAGAGGGTTTGTCCTTTATAGAATCTTTGCTTTTCTTCACAGTCCCCCCTTAGATTATAAAACTAAACAGCTCTCTTTAAAGATAAATTAACTTTCTTATGAAACATTTTTTTTCAATGTGAAGAAAACAATTTTGACTTATCCATAAAATAATTATCTAAAATCAAAAAAAATATAATTTTAGACTAAAAAAACACACCTTAAGTCTCTCTTTCTTTAGCTGAAATGTCTTTAACACCATTTTTTGTAATCTTGACTTTTGTGCCTTTTTTCCAATACCCAGCTTGAATAAAACCTCTCTTTGTAGTCTTCTTGACAAAAATTTTATTGTCTAATTCAAAAAGAAGAATGTTTTTGCCCCCAACTCTCCTACGCCCTGTATAATTAAATACAGACTCCTCACCATTCCACATAACATGAGAAAAATTTTTAGCATATTGATTGCGCTCTTTTATCCATTCTTGAATTGGATCATTAATATTATTTTTTTTATGTCTACTTACTTCATTTTTAAGGTCATTAAGAATAGGATCAGAAAATAAAACGTTCATATCATGAATACCAGCCAATCGTGCAACTTCTTTTTTAAATTCCTCTGTACCATTTAATATGAGAGGCTGATCTTTAAATTTTTCAGCAGCGAGACTTAACGCAATATAAGCAGACCCTGTAGTGAATTTTTGCGCATGAATTTTCTCTCCAGCATCAATAATGCTCCCACCATCAATAGTCCTATATAGAATATTTCCATTTCTTAAAAAATAAGGATTTAGATTTTTACGTAGAAAAATACCCGTTTTCAAAGCCGTTTTCGCAGTTAATAAATTATCAGACAAAATAGTTTGACGCTCATTTATGGAATGCAAAACATCCATAGCATCTCTGTCACCGATATTTGCTTGCTGATGTAACCAATCGAACCAATTTGGAAACCTAGTTTCTGCCAATTTCCTTTTAACTTTTTCTTGTTTTTTTTTAAACTCTTGCTGTTTAAGTGCTTTTTGTAATTTCAATGTATTTCGAAGTGTCGCGCGTGAACTTTTAGGCATTAACCTCAACAAAGAACACTGTTGTTTATACCAAACAAAAATCTCATTATAAAAAGCATGTTTTTGCATCCGTAATATTTGATATTTTCTCTGGCGTTCTATTTTACTTATTTTTTTCTGCTCTTCATACCGAGAGTATAAAAGTGTCTTAGCTTTACTTCTTTTTCCATAGGGAAATGGTGTATATCGTTTATGCCCTGCTGTCTTTACTACTTTATAAGGACCAAGTCTTTTTTCAAGAGAAGATAAAGAAAATCCTCTATCACAACTACTAGCTTTCACCCATAAATCAAGATCGGGAGATCCTATGACTAATCCATTTCCTCTTTTTTTTATAATGAGACCATGAGCGGCAAAACTTTCATGAAGTTCTGACCAATCTGTAAAAGTAAATTCTTTAATTATGCCTCTTACATATGTTGTGAGAGATTCTATACCTGTTCTATACTCAAAATCTTTTCTTTTTTCCTGTTTCGTATTTCCAATATCATCGACTTCATCTTCAAGAGACTGTTTTTCGTTTCCATGTGGCGTATTGATCAAATTATATTCCCGTTCAATTTTTAGACAGGTTTTCATAAGTGTACGCTTATCGAAAAAAGGTTCATGATTACGAAAATTTTCGGGATTTATTTTATTAATGGCAATGTGAACATGGAGATTATCTGTATCTTTATGGATAGCTGAAATTCGTTGATGATTTTCATAACCTAATGCTGCACAGAACTTATTTTCAATTGCATAAAGTGTTTCTCTATCTGGAATTTCTCCAGCTGGAAAAGATAACACTAAATGATATGTTTTATCAGTCTTTGATTTTTTATTTTGATCTTGAGTTTTTAAAATAAACTCTGTTGCCATAACTGGATCGTCCGTATGGCAATTTGTAACTCTTACTGATGCTACCTTTTTACTGTTTTGTATATTGCTATCAAGTATGTAATCAGATGTAAGTTTCCAATCTCTTGGCAAAACCCCACCATCCAAATCCATAATATAACGAGCCAATCGCGCTATATTTGATGTTGATTTTTTTCTTTCAATACGTTTAGCAATCATAAAGTGGATATTTTTTCAAAAATTTGTTTTTGGAGTGCACGAAAATCCACCATCATTTGATTTATATCTTTTGGCGCTCCACCTTTTCCATTATTTGTAACTAACCATAATTTTAATAAGCCTGCTACTCTTCCTAAATCACCCTGGAACTTAGTTAAATCTTTTACTACCTCATAATCTATATTAGCTTTTACAGGTTCAAGCTGTCCAGTGGTACGTAGATAAGTGGAAATCGATAAACCCGTCTGCTTGGCATTTTCTTCTATGCTTTCCTTTTCTTCAAATGTGCACCAAACACTTAATCTATATTTTCGTGGTCGTGTCATTTTTATCCTCTTAAATTGCGGTAGCAATCAAACCTCGTAGAGCAAGATACGTTGAGCATTTATGCGAAATAAGTTGAGTAATGTTAGTTGCGTAGCGCTACATTACACATCTTGCCATTTTCTGAAATAAAAATTTTTATAAAACTTACTAAAATATCTCTTTAATTGACAATAATATCATTTTTTTGTAGAGATTTGATAAGTTTTGCAAAGTTTTTGATTTTTTTATAAAAATATGGCGAGTTAATGAAACAAAAAACTAAATGGGGGAAAATGCGAATAGTCTTTATAGCCAACAAAGCTTTAATTTTAAAATCTATTGAAGAAGGGTATTCCCTAAAAGAAATTTTAAGAAAAAATCCAAATTTAAATATTTCATATGATGCCCTAGCATCATATGTGCGAAAGTATTTTAGAAAAAATCTTGAGAGGACTTCATCAGATTTATCAGTAAAAACTGAATCCACAGAAGCTTCTAAAGAAGCTACTTCTGCTAATCCTATTACAACAAAACAAAAATCATGTACATTTATACACGATACAAACAAAAAGTTAGAGGATATGATATGACAAATATTCACATGACCTTACAAGGTAAAGGAGGCGTAGGAAAATCCTTTGTAGCTAGTCTTGTGATGCAATATTTACTAGAAAACAAAATAAACGTAAGAGGTATAGACACTGATCCTGTTAATCAAACTTTTGCTAACTACAAAAATTTTAATGTAAAACATTTAAAACTTCTCGAGCAAAGTGTAATTATTCCACGTAATTTTGATGCTCTTATGGAAGAATTGCTTAATTCTAATTGCCAATATGTTATTGATAATGGAGCTACAACATTTTTACCCCTAGCCTATTATTTAAAAGAAAACGAAGCTTTTGATATATTAGCCACTGCTAAAAAAAATGTAATTATTCATACAATTATCACTGGTGGACAAGCATTAGCCGATACATTATCTGGATTATTTTCTATATGTACCCAAATTCCACAAACAGCAAATATTGTGGTGTGGAAAAATGAATTTTTTGGACCCATAACAGCCAATGGAAAAAACTTTGAAGAAATGAAAATATTTGAAGAAACTAAAGAAAGAATTTCAGCTATTATTACAATTCCACAGCAGACATCGAGCACTTTTGGTGAAGATATCAAAACAATGCTTGATAAAAAACTAACCTTTAATGAAATTACAAATTCAAATGAATTCAGTATTATGGCTAAAAGCCGATTAGCACGTGTAAAAAATATGTTATTTAATCAAATAGCTATTATTCCAGGAATATAAAATGTCCATTGATATTGATGCCATTAGGCAAAAAATAACTAAAGAATTTAATCAACTTATTCCACCAAATGATCCAATTCTCATGACCGTTTTTTTATCTGATATAATGTTAGATTCAGCTTTAAAAACACTTCACGAAAATCAAAATCAAATGATCAATTACATTTTAACTGCGCGTAATGCTATGGTAGAGGAGGAAAAAAAAACAGCTGGAAAATTAATAACTGAAGCGGCCACATATATAAATAAAGAAATCAGCGAAGAAATCAATAAAAACTTGAATTCTATTTCCGAACAAATGAGATTATATCAAATCTCATTATCTAAAATGTCTACTGTAAAATCGAATATAGACGAAAACATAGAAAGATTTTTAAAAAAAATCAAAAATTATGGCATATTAATAAGTGCTAGTTTATTAGCAAATATTCTCTGTCTTTTTGCTCTTATAATTCATTATTATATAAATTAATATTTTAAAAATTCTTCTTCAGTATTTACTTCTCGCAATGAAGCCGCATCTTTATGATGCGACTTTTTTTTCTCTTTACAAATTAGGCGCCCCCCACACCTATTATTTATGCTGCTGCAACCGTTTTAACAATGTTATCGCTTTCATAAACTTCACAATTTATAGGAACCAAAGTTATACGGCTCCGTCTTTTTATATTTGCATTGCCATATACATTACCTTTAATTATGAAATAACCAGAAATCTTCGCATTTCCATAAACAGAGCCATAAACATTAGTATGACACCCCACGCTAGCATTCCCATAAACCTTGCCATAAATTTTAGAAGTACCACTAACAACAGCATGATCATAAACCTCAGCATTGCTATGAATACGTGCGCTACCGGATAATTTTGCATTCCCATAAACTCTTGCACGATGATAAACCCAAGCATTATAGGAAATATGAGCATTATCATAAACATGCGCATTCATATAAACGCGAGCATATCCACATACATGAGCATTTCCATAAACATGACCACAAACGACAGCATTATCACAAATAATGGCATTTTCATAAACACAGCCATCACTATAAACCCACGCATTATCACCAACCCAGCAATTGCCATCATGTGATAAGTTGGCTTCCTTTTCAATAAAACCACCAAGGTCACCAGCTTTAACATCACCAAAATCTCTTAATGAACGAATGCGATAAAGAATAGTGTTATCAACTTGTTTGGTTTCACTTGTAAATTCATATTTTTTTGAGATAACGTTCATAATGAACTCCTTTAGGATAATGTTTTGAATTGACGTCTTATAAAGACGCCGGGTGCTCAAAACACAGCCTAAAGTCTGTTGTTATGCTTTTCCCGTAAGGGTATTATATGACATAACTACACCCGACAAAATCATTATACGTTTTTTAAACACAAAAGACAGTCAGTTTTTGAAAAGCAGAGAAAGATTGTTTCGTAATCCATTCGCTTTAGGTTTAGTGTTTTGATCACTTAAGTATTTATATAACAAAATACCCATTTATTGTCAACTATTTTATTATTTTTTTGATATTTTTTATAATATTTTCAAATATATAAAGCATAAAATGCCTTATAATTTTTATTTGCTTTTTTGACTATGGCGCCCTTATTAGCTCTACCCTTATAATCATGATTTCGGAGCCGCGTGAGAAGGACAAAACAAGCCTCTATGGTTCTAGGTCCAGGACGCCGTTAGGCGCCCCGTAGGGGTTTCCTTGACCTTAAGAACCAAGGCTTGTTAGTCCTCTCATTAAACGCGGATCTGATCTCATGATTTTGGTGAGCGTACGGAGAGTTTGAGAGGCGGTAGCCTCTCATTAAAAAACAAAGTTTTAAAAAAATATTTTTATTGCCAATCTTCTGAAATTACTTTACTACTTTAAAAGTATTTTTGGTCGTGTACGCAGCGATCAATAGGGAAATAAAGCCCTAAGTTCGAGAGTAAAAATTAGCCACTGTGTGGTCACCCGGAATTCCGGGAGTTTTTGTTATGTCCAGGTGCTATAAGCACTAAAAGCAAAAAGCTGACTCGAACTCAGTACTTTATTACTCCCGGAATACCATGCGAGGGCGCTCGCAACCGGAGGGGGTACAAAGTGCAAAATAAATCCCAACATATAAATGACTTATTTATAGGCAAAAAAATTCGCCTCAAAAGAGAAACGTTGAAAATGTCTCAAAAACAATTAGGAGACCTCTTAGGAGTGACCTTCCAACAAATCCAAAAATATGAAAAAGCTACAAACCGCATAGGAGCTGGACGTTTGCAGCAAATTGCTGACATATTCGGTGTTGATATCTCCTTTTTTTATACCGATATTTCCAAAAAAGGAAATTTTTCATACCCTTATGATGAAGGAATTTCCAGTAAAGAAGAATACTTCCTTTTAAAAGGTTTTAGACAACTTAATTCTAAAAAACAGAAAGCAATTTTGTGGTTAATTGCCGAATAGAAAAAACTTTTCAAACTATTGCTAATCACTCTGCTCATAAGCATTCATTAATATTTCTAAAAAATCACCATGTCGATAGCGCTCTCGTTTGGCCATAGATTTAAAACGATTAATTATAGTAATGCTCGTTTTAATATTTATCTGTGACTCATCAGATTGTTCACGACTTGGAAAGGTTACTGCTCTATCTATTTCTTTACGTTCTACAGTGCTAAAAGTGGATTTAGCTTGTCGTGGTTTAAAATCCTCAAGATCTGAAAAATTTAATGGTTTTCTTTCCGTACTCATTCTTTAGTTCCTTCTTATTTAACCTGTTTTAGCTTTGCAATGACCTCTGCAACAAATGCTTCGACATTGCCAATCGCAGTTTCTAAATTATTGACTTCTTTTGGATTGAGGCTACGATGCGAACCTCCAGTTGCAAAAATTGCGGAGAAAGCATCACGTTCATTGATTTCTGTTTCAAAAACATCAAGCTCTGGATTTTTTCTAAACTGAGATGATACAAAACGAGCAGTTCTAGACTTTGCAACAACTTTCGATTGCGTAAACAAAACAGCATAAGCGATAAGACGCCGTACAGCTCTCATATCTCGATGAATTTCTTTTATAATTTCAATAGCTGCTATGGCGTCTTGCTGTTGTTCCTTCATAGGAACAATTACAAAATCAGATTGACTAATAGCATAACTCGTTAAGCGTGATGCTGTACCTTCTAGATCAACAATTACAAATGGGTCCCTAGCAGATGCAATTTCTATCTCATCTAAAATAGTTTTTTCAGATTCATTAGTGACAACAGTAAGTTTATCTGGTTTACCAGGCAATTCAGACCAAGTGGTAATAGGATGACGTGGATCAGCGTCTATAATTGTAACAGGCTTAGCATGTGCAAGTTCACAAGCAAGCAGCAAAGCAGAAGTTGTTTTTCCACTACCTCCTTTGGAATTAGCGAATGATATAACAGGCATTCCATTTCTCCCTAAAAAAGATATCTTATAATAAGGTATAATATTATACCTTATTATATCTTAAGATACCATAAAGTACTAAATAATAAGTTAATCTAACTTATAAAAATCCTCACTTAAAATCAAAAGTTCATTTGATTTTTTATTGTTTCCCATACCGTAAGTCCATTCAGGATTAAGTATTGTATGACCTTTATAAAGTTCTCTAACTTCCATACAATCATTATAAGATAAAACCCATCCTTGACGCTTTCTCAAAAGTTCAGCAAGAGCTTGATGATCAAAAGAATTATGTTTATCGCCTTTGTGACCGTAAAGTTTTTGATTAATAAGATATGGAGGATCGCAATAAAGAAAATCGTTAAAGTGTTTAGGAATACTTTCTGTAAAATCTCTGTGTTCCACTGTGAAATTTTCAATCTTAAAATCTTTAAGCCGTTCAATAGAACGATAATTGAATCGAGGATGCCCTGGAGACATACCGCCAGAAAGTGTTGTTCCCGAAAAAGAAGAGCGATTAAGAGCAAAAAAAACAGCAGCAGTCTCTAATTGATTTTTAATATTCCCAAAAGTTTTTTGGAGATTATAAAACATTGCAGGAGTCATATCTTCATATTCTCTCACTTTTTCTGCAAGAGCTGGAGCATCTCTCAAAAGCATTTGCCAAAAAATAACAAGCGGCTTAAAAGCATCATAAGCATAAACCTTTGTTCCTCTTTTTGCTAAGGCTAATTCAATTGAACCTCCTCCTACAAAAGGAGAACATAGAGTTTTTTGTTTCCTTATGTAGTTATTAATAATCATAGGAACGGCACGACTCTTCCCTCCAGGATAACGAAGAGGTGATTTTACAATAGTTTTTTTATTAGAATTTTTCTTTTTTTTAAAAGAACTTGATACTAAATTTGTAAAAATCCTCTCACTATTCATCACCCCCCCTTATTGTTTAAGTTAGATACCTTAAGGTATAATATTATACCTTATAGTATAATAAATTATTAAAATATATTTTTATGCTTTTGGCATAGTGATAATTGGCTTAGTTTTTGTAGGGTTGATATTTTTTCGTTCCATAAATAAACGTAAGGTGTTCACACTAACTCCTAATGTCTTAGCAATACGGTTTTGTGATAAACCAACATTATAAATGCTTGAATTTCATCAATGTGATTGTCCAGCTTTAATTGCGTAGCAGTACTTCCTTTTGGGCGTCCTAGTTTTATTCCTCGTTGACGTGCAACACTTAACGCTTCTTTTGTACGTGTTTGAATTAAATGTTTCTCAATCTGTGCTACCATACCTAATACAGTTGCGATGATATCGCTTTGTAAACTACCGTCCATGATAAGATTTTGTTTCGTCACGTGAAAAATTAAACCACGTTCACTAGCGGCTTTAGAAAAAATGATCGTTTTTTCTGATAGAATATTACTCAGTATATTAAAAATATCATCATTTAAAACAGAAAGATAAGCAATAAAATTAAATTTTAAAATATTGAGAACGCTGGTGAATAACATTAAGATTGCATCAAAAACTTCAGTAGTTAACTGTATCTAAATTGAATCCGGCTGTATTTAATAGTTCAACAAGTTTTGGGATCGTCTCTTTTACGTGTTCATTAAAAGGAATGTAATTAATCCCTTCATAATCTAAAGGCACTTCAACATCTCGTTTTTTTAAAATAGCAATATTTCTGCAAGAAATTTTAGGAATTAACATACCCATTTTAAAAATAACATTTTGATTAGCGCGCGGTTTTGCGTCTTTTTTATCAGCAGATTTTTCATATCCAATCTCATCGGGAGTAAGTAGCACAATACCAAATTTTGGAGAATTAGTTTGCATACTAATTTCTTGTTTAAAATCCTCAATAGTAGTTAAATTATCACTACCAAATTTCAGAACGTATGGTTCCAATCCAAGCTTAAAAAGAACACGTTCAGTTTGTTCTAAAGTAGTATGATCATTATATACAATAAAAATTTTTGGCATTTTTATATCCCCTATAAAATATATGCATTTATCCCAGAGGGCTTATTATTTTTTATCAACGAATAATTGCGATAAAAATTTCTCCCAATCTATATTTTCCTTTAATTTATCATTAGTCTCTTTATCAAATTTTATTTTTTTACCATTTACAGTAAAATAAAATTCAACACTTTCGATATCATCATGATTGAGCATTACCAACACCTATAATTTTAATTATGTTCCATGTTTTATTGAGTTTAATGGAAATTTTAATACCTTTGTTTTTACATTGCTCTCTGAAAGCAGGCGCCCCTATAAGCTCCCCTTCTAATCATGATTTCGGAGCCGCGTGAGAGGGACGAAACAAGCCGTTAGACGCCATGTAATGATCTCCTTGACACTAAGAACCAAGACTTGTTAGTCCTCTTATTAAAAGCGGATCTGATGTCATGATTTTGGTGAGCGTACGGAGAATTTGAGAGGCGGATAGCCTCTCATTAAAAATAATAATTAACTGAAAACATTTAATATTTTTCATGTTTCTTTAAAAAGTATAAAAAACTAATAAAATAATTGCTAAATAAAAATATCTTGTATATATCTTTTTTTGGGGAGGAAGAGGTTCTACAAAATTATCCCCGCTAGGATAAGTTGATTATTTTATCTCTTTCTCCTTTTTTAAAGGCTTTATCAGGCGTTATTTCTAATAAGGTAGAAAGAACAGAAGATTCTGCTCCACTAATTAAATCAATATGAGATAATCGATAAGCCAGCTTGCTTAATTTATTGCGGCTTACAGGTTTATATTCAACGTTTTAATAAAATTTTTTATGCAAATTTTGACATTGTTAGATTATTTAACGTTTTATTGAGTTCAAACTCAAACAAAGAGCTTTTTTCTTCGTTTAGCTTTATTTTCAGTTTTTTTTCTAAGTTTAAACTATTTATTTCTTCTTGATCAGTTTGTTTCAATAAAGCGAATAAAGAACGCTCTAGATACAACTCTCCCTTTTTTTCTTTATCAATCATGCCGCGGAGATATCCTCCTGGTGATTTTACAAGTCCTCTAGCATATTTTTCAAAAATGATGGCAATAGCCAGAGCCGTTTTTTTCAGTCCCATGATTTTTTTAGCTTGCTCAGCAGCATGTTCTGAAACTTTAATCATTCTGTACATAGGATACATAGAACGTATCAAATCGCTTTCTGTTTGGAGACTACATTCAGAAAACAAGGCGGCATTTGGCAATGCCTTTTCTAGCATCTCCGGCTTAATTTGAAGCAAAGTACTACCTTTTGAAGGAAGTGGTGTTTCGGTTTTGCCTTTCTCTATATTTTCATAAGCCATTTCATCGTGACCGGGGGTCACATTAATGGTTTGAGTGTGTTCAGAGTTATCTGAGCACTCATTTTTGTTACAATTACAATTATAGTTAGGGGTTGTATTATGTAATTGCATAACATTTTTGTTGTTTGTGCATAACATTTTTGTAAAAAATAAACGCTCTAAGAGCCAATTAAAAAGCTTAATAGCTTTTTCCAATTTAAAGGTAGACGCTTTAAAAGGAGAACCAAGAACAGATTTAACTTTATTCATACGATTTAAAAACATTGAAGCGATAGGTGTAAATTTTATTTCTTCAATACGAAGCCGTAATCGACGACAAATGCCACAAAAGGTTCTAACAGCCATATCATGATGTTTCTTTTCTTCTTTACTCTTTAAAATAGAGTGCTGAAGTTCATGGTAACGCGCGATTAAAATGCTAAGATCAATACCACAAGCAATTGGTACATGATGAGCAGAACTAAAACCATAGCGTTTATAATTAGCAGAATCCCGCATCACAATAAGACCTTTATCAAAAAGGCGTGAAAGCAACCTACTTACGTGAACAGATGTACAACCAATTTCCAGACCAATTTGATGGTTGGTTTTAAAAACTATTGGAATTTTACCTTTTTCAAAATGCGTAACTGGTACAGTATTCAAAAGTTTAGCTAATAAATGGGCTTCTGTTCCTTTGATAAGATCAGTTACTGGTAAGTCTTGTACAAGAAAAAGAAGTTGGCTTCTAGTAATGTGGCCAATATCGGTATTATCAGCAATTTTTATATATTCCCAGTGCTTTGAAGTTAATTTTCTACCAGATGTTTTATTAACCATAATTTTTAAAACCTCTCTATTGGAGGCAAAAAAATGCTAGAAATATCCCTTTTCTACAAAATTTCTCTTGCAGAATGCTTCACGATAAATTAAATTAGGAATTACTTTATTGGATTTAATTCTTTTGAATTTAATTTACCGTATATGTGGTACGGGTATTTTAGAAACCCTTCTGTTAACGCAGTTGGGTTTTTATTTTTTTGCCATTATATTTCCCTCTATTTGAAACGACTCATAGATTTACATAATGAGTCAAGATGAAACTATATTCAAAAGAAAAATCTTTTCAATATAGTAAAGGAAAATTAAGTCCCCATTTTCCCATTCTCTAATTCAACATTTTTTGTAAAAACAACTTTCCTATCTTTAAAAACAAGACTTGGATTAATAAAATACCAAGCTCTATGATTTTGTTTAGCAATAATACCAGCTTTTTCTAATTCAGCTACACCACGAAAAAAGGTTGTTGGTGACAATGCTAACTTACTTTCTTGAGCTTCAAGAAATGTTTTTAAAATAGCCTTATCTAAAATCACAGTATTAGTGCGAATTAATCTGTTTTGAAGTATCCAAGCCAAAACTAAAAAAACTTTTATTCCTGCGGCTTTTAAATCAAAAATTAGCGCCATATTGACAAGAATCTGCTCTTCTGGATCCTTAATAGAAACCACAATATCATTAATGAAAGGACTCTGATCGTGCCTAACGGTTTGCTTTCTTTGTTTATCTGATATACTAACTGTCATTTATGGTAATACAATTGCCATATTAAAATAATAAATCGAATCTCCAATAAGGATAATTTATATTCGCTCAAGTGTCAATATGACTTTTATTTTTGCGAAGAAAAACTTTCTTAAGTCGTAACAGGTGATAAAAATCAACGGACGATCAAAATGGATAAAATAAACTTGCGAAAGCAAAAATATTCCCCGTATGAAAATCCTTTTCTTAAAAATTCTGAAATATTTGCTGATAAAAAAATTGTTAAAACGTGTATTATACAACAAAAGTTTATCAATTCTGATACTGATAAAATAGAGGTTGTACCTATAATTCACGTCACAGAAAAAACAAATAAAGAAAATTTTATAGAAATATTTGCTGATGGCATTCAAGCAATTTTTAATTTATCTCGTACAGGACATCGTGCTTTGATAATAGTTTTAGAAGAATATCAATCTAATAAATCAACAAACGAAGATCCCAGCAGCGTTACCTTAATTTGGTTTGATGGGGGTATAAATGGAAAAAAGCGCGATATGGTCGACAGAACTTTTCACAACGGTTTAAGAGAACTTATACAAAAAGGAATTTTGAAACCAAAATTGCCTAATCAATACTGGGTGAATCCTATTCTGTTATTCAAAGAAGAAAAAGTTGCTTTTATGAAAGAATATCAAATAGAATCATCTTCTACCAAACCGGATATTTCATCCGTTGAACATCAAACAGATCTTGAAGACTTTATAACAAAATAACTTGTATCATTTATCGTACTGTGTATATTATGGAGCATCTTGATTTAAGCGCGTGAGGGGAAGATAATGTCAAAATCACAAATAAGCAAAGAGGCGCTCGTCCTTTTGCTTTTATGGCTTCGTGGTCCTTTAAGATTGATACTAAGCCTTATAGTGATTATGGGCTTTTTTGGATTGTTTACAATTCCTATTATGATATTATCAATAGGTTGGTCAAAAGCACTAATCAACATTACAATTTGTTCGTTTATATTAGGTTTTGGCTCTTTCCTTCTAATTTTTTATTATGATAGACTTATAAGATATTTACAATAAACTGTTCACGTATTTTCCCATTAACAATACTAATAAAAAACAAAAGATCACGATAATTAAATCTGTATTCCGATATAATTGATGAGATTAATACATATAATTTTTAAAGAGGGAAAAAATGAAAAAATTTATTTTAATATGCTTGGCTCTACTGACCATAGGATTGAATATTACAGGTTGTGGTAAAAGTGAAGAGGAAAAACGTAGAGCCCAACAAGAAGAACAAGCTAAAAAGTTTTTTGAAACAAAATCGCCAGATACAGATCGTGGACATGCATATTAAATAAATACCCCACGACAATAAAATGTGAGTTATCAATCTCTAACTAAAGAAGCTACTATCTATTTATCAAAAATAAAACCATAGCTTCTTTAGTTCTTATCTGTTGCAGATCCTGCTCCAGAAATTGTATTTTCAATATCAGATTGAGGTTTATTATCACTAGAAAATTGGATATCGTTATATTCTGGTGGTGTAGGTGGAGCATTAAGACTAAAGTTTGCTGCATTTTCCATTCCTGGAACACAAAAAGCAGCCATATGTCCACCAGCTTTTAAAGTCATACCGACAGTATCTCTCACTTTTGAAAAATCTAAAGTAGATTGATCTGAAGCAGACGATTTAGATTGGTCTGAAGCAGACGATTTAGATTGAGATTGACTAGTGTTAGTGGAACGGTTTTCCCCTCCAGCTGTACGCGGATTTCCTCCCGATGAAGGTTTATTACCACTATCTTTAAAAGAGTTTCCTGTCATTTTAGAAGCATTTACATTGTCACCTGCCCCTGCCGTAGCTCCACCGCCACCCATTCCAGCAGCTCCACCGCCACCCATTCCAGCAGCTCCACCGCCACCCACCATTCCAGCAGCTCCACCGCCACCCATTCCAGCAGCTCCACCAGCAGCAGCTCCGCCGCCTGCTCCACCAGCAGCAGCTGGCGCTCCTGCTCCAGCAGTTGCAGCTACAACAGCTGCTCCTACAGCAGCACCAGCC
>NZ_JAQITC010000002.1 GCF_028618525.1 Bartonella sp. AU55XJBT
AATTCTGCAATCACATGATCTTTTTGTTCAATTTGACTTTGTAAGTGATTCAAAACACCAAGTAATGCTTCGGGTTTTGAGTAATCAACTTGTGGTGTTGCTACTTTTTTCAAAAGCCGTTCACATTTGATAAAGTATTGACGTGCTTCATGCCCCTCATCATTACGCTCTATCATCGAAAGGTGTTTAGCCATGTCGAGCGTGAGATAGTATTCTTTCATTTTTCCACCCCGGTAAAAATTTACCGCGGTTATAAAGTCTATATTTTCTCGAAAGTTACATTCTTTAATACGATTTTTAATCCAGTCTGCAAACTTTGATGTAATTTCTAAAAACGCGTGTAAATCACGCGCATTAACTGTTTGAACAGTCTCTTGATCAATAACTTGTTCTTTAATTTCTATAAGAGTGTTCATAATGAACTCCTTATCGTTAGATGTTTGTTAATGACACTCTAAAAAAGAGTGCCGGGCGCTAACAAATACGGCGATAAGTCCGTCGTTACACTTTCCCCGCAAGGGTATTGTATAATGTAACCACACCCGACAAAATCACTATATGCTACAAAGCATGTGATGAGTCAAAGTTTTTAAATTTCGGCGGGAAGAGATTATTTCGGTAATCTATCCGCTTATCGTTGGGTGTTTGTTAGGCACCTGATTCGACAATAGACATATTGTCAAGAGGTGACTTCATATTTTTTAAAATAATTATAGATTGTATAGTGTGTATATAAGTACACATTAAATTCGTTATTTATCAATGGCTTATGTGTACAATGTACAGTCGATTTGCAAATTCTGTTGCTAGCGATAGTTCGCGCTAGCCTGCCCCGCAACGAAGCCAACCCGCTGGGAAGTACCTTTTGCATTGATTTTATTGGTTTTTTTATGGAAATAACAAAGTGCAAGTGATAATTTGTTTTTAAAATTGTCATAAGAACATGTAATGTATAAACCAATAAGGATATGTAATATAGAGATAGAGCTTGGAAACATGATCTAGCCTCTTTTATTGGCAGCGTATTCTTGACGAGCAAGTTGTCTCTGTATGTTTTTGGTTAGTCTTTCACTGGCATATTGTGCGATAGCATTTGCAATTTCTGGCTTAGACATAACTTTAGCAATTGATGGTTCTTCTTGTTTTGCAATAGGGAATTGGTCTCCATCATCTCTTTGAAACACATTCCCTCCCATTTTTAAATCAACTCGCTTAGGAAAACTTCCTCCCTTAATAAAACCATGGGGCAAGATTTGTTTTTTCCCAAACAATTTGTAAGTTACACCGCGTTTTGTTTCTTTTGCCTTAAAAAATTTAAGAGGGATCGGTGTTCCAGAACCAGTGATATCTGTCTCGAGAAATTTTGCTGTAGCTTTTTCTTTAATATAAACGCCTTTTTTAACGCGCTTTGGTTGGGCTGATGAGATGTCAGCAACTTGCTTTTCAGTAAATCGTTCTACTTGTTTTGCTGCGGTGTTGACAGCATTACGCAAAGCCCAATTAAGGCGAGGTGCTTGAAGATTGGTAAAGGTATCTTTTACTTGTTGAAGATACCATCCTTGATGGATAATTAATTTCAACTTTTATGCTTTTTAGCAGGAGGTGTTGATGGCTTGGAAACTTTTTTAGGTGTTTCGGTCTGTTGAAGTGAAGTTTCTTCTGCTCTTAGTTTAGAAGATGTTTGTACAACTTCTTTTTCGATTGGCTTAGTCTGTTCAATTACCTTTTCAGATTTTGCTGTTGTTTTACTTTCAACAAAGGGTTTTACGGCATTGGCGCGTTTGAGGCGTGGTAGACTTGATTGGAAACCTCCACAAATGGATTACTTGAAGTTGATGGTTCAAAACGAATAGTGCTTTTATTATCGCCAACAACACACATTGGTTTGGTGATGATTGCTTTCATCTTGACTCCTTTTGAGGTAATTAATTAATGACATCATTGGTCAATTAATGGCTTTTGATGTATGCAAAATAGATAAGCCAATTTTATCAATAAAAACAGTAATTTAAACTGCTTTTAAAGCTTAATATTTTATCAAATTTTAGAGGATATTTTTGAATTTTAGATACAATACGACTAGTGCCGTACTGCCACTAAATACGATTTTTCACGTATTGTCAACAGAAAAATCTAAATATTGTATATTTTTTCATTTTTTTGATCAAAACTTAGTATTTTAAAAGTCAATCTTTAATTTTATACAAATAACAACATTTATGTTGTATTTAAACATTTTAGATGTTATATTATATTTATGAACAGTCAAGAATTAAAAAGATATCTTACAAAACATGGTTGCAGTTTTACTTCAGGGAAAGGCGGCCATTTGCTTGTAAAACGTGGTTCTAAAAAATCCGTTTTACCTATGCATGGTACGCGGAAAGAATTAGGAACGGGATTAGTTCAAAAGATTCTTAAAGATCTTGACCTAAGGTAAGTCTGAATATGGAGATGTAAATGAAATATGCACTTAAATTTATCAAAGATGACAATGATACTCTTCTTGTCGTTTCCAAAGACTTTCAAGAATTTATTACCTATGGTAACGACGAAAAAGAGGCTTTGGAACACGCAAAAAATGCCCTTTTAACAGTTATTATGGGGCGTTTCCAAGATCGAGAAGTTGTTCCTTTTGGGGCTCGTGATACTGCCTATCCTTTTGTTGAAGTATCTTCATTGGTCACTTTAAAAATTGCAATACATAACGCTATGGTTGAAAAGAATTTACGCAAAGCTGATCTTACGCGTCTTTTAAAACTCAATCCAATACAAATTGACCGATTATTGGATTTTAACCACGCAACAAAATTAGACTCTTTAGAATCCACTCTTATTACTCTTGGCAAAGAAGTTACCATTAGTATCCAAGATGCCGCTTGAAACTTATTGGTTTTGCGTAAAATGTTTATGGAGCGCATTAAGAGCAACATACAGCGAACTAACAAGATATGATAGTGATTGATCTTCGATAACAAGATATTGTAATGCGGCATGAAGATTATATTGATGGTAAAAACATTGCGCTTCTTTGATAACCCCTTTCATTTCTTCATAACAATGAGTTACTCTTTCAATCCACCGTTGTTGTGCCTCTTCATTTGATGAAGGAGTAAAATCATCATAAATTGCATTAGGCAACCCTTTTTCACAGAGGTAATTATTTCTCACTTCAAGATATTTTTGTGCAGCGTCATATTGATCTTGATTGAGATTTCCTTTTAAGTAAAGCCGCCCGATATAGGTACCGGAAAGCGGATTTTTTGCCTCTTCTGTGGTCAAACAGAAGCGTTTGGCACGCATTTCTATTGCCAATTTATCAATGGGGGCACGAGGCATTTTTGTCCGTGAGATACGCCCATTGGGTTCTCTGATACATCCTTCAATGCGTGGGCGACCACGTTTTGCTCGTTTTTTTCTTTTTGTCATATTTTTTCAATCAGAATGGTATGCTGTCATTAAGAGATGCACTATAATTGGAGGCACCAGAGGCGATAGCATAATTTTGAGAAGTTACGGGTGAGGGAAGAGATTGCTCTTTCTTTGCATCAAGCAACTGCAATTCACCTTTGTATTGTGACAAGACAATCTCTGTTGTGAAGCGGTCAATACCATTTTTATCTTGCCATTTACGGGTTTGTAATTTGCCTTCTACATAAACTTTTGAACCTTTGTTTAAGTATTGAAGAGCGATTTTTGCCAAATGTGGATTAAAAACCACCGCGGAATGCCCATCCTGAGGGAGAAGTTGTGCATGATGAAAATGGCAATGTCCTCTATAAAAATGGAAACTATTTAAAACCAGAAGAAGAACAGCATTTACAAAAAGGCTCTGATGGCGAGGTTCATATGTTTTATAATGGTATTTTTACCTCACCCGATGATGCCGCGCGTTATGCCGTCCAGTTTGCTGACAATGATCATGATCATCTGTATTTTACTATTTCCCCCAAGCTAAAGACTGGGAAGTGGAGATAGGGATAGCGGTTTTTCAGAAGCTTCTGGAAGGTAAACTTTTTTTGGATTGACCAATTCGACCAAGAAGTTTCAGAATACAATGTCTCTCTATGGCAATGACGGATTACATATTGATGCACACAGCCGTCGTAGCTTAACAGTAGGCAATGGAATGCGTGACTTTGAAGAGCATGGCATCCACGGTATATCCCAAAAAACAGATATCTATCTTTATGGACCAGCGGATCATGCTCGATCGATAGCGAATGCACACTATTATGTGAGTGATGGCAAGAAAGATCATATTTATTTACAAAACCATATATTTGATCCCAATGGTACAGGAATTGGTCATAATCTACCGACAGCTTATAAGGTACCCTTGAAGTTCCCCTATATATTATCTCCACCAGCAATTGCAATAAGAGAGCAAGTGGGAGCGCTACGCGACTTTAAACCTAGCACCCATAATTGTTATGGTATGCAGGGAAAAAATGCTAAGATACCTATGGAACACCTCATAATGCAACAATTTATGCATCTCATGCGATTTTAGATAATTTAGGTTTAGGTTATTTATGGAGGAAAAAATGAATACATTGTTTAAATTATTGAGTGGGCTGATTCTGTTAAGTATAACTGGATGTGACATATCAAATATCGATAAACCTTCTCTAGAAGAAGTATACGTGTGGTTGAAGCCAAGAGCAGACTTTACTGAGATAGGAAAAGCCCTGTTAGAATGTGGTATGCCGAGTCTTATTGATCAGGATTCCGTGATAGATACGGTGGTCCATATTGGTGCTACAATTATAAAGACCTCTCCATTTGCCAGCCTAGTGCTGTTATTCCGAAGCGAAGTGTCAAGAAGCGCTTAAACAGCCCTTATTGTAAAAGGTATAAAAACGCGGATGAATGCGTACCTTAAGTCTTGCTGTTGATGAAAAACACAATCCCCACATTCATGTATCCCCATGCTTGTGCGGGATTGTTCCTTCAACAAACCATCTAACACTGTATGTGAAACAATATGACATAGGGAATACACTCAGTAATCCTGTTACTTGCATTAAAAAATGTGATTTTTGATTTTGCACTTCATAAGCTTCGTGTGAAAATGAAAAGCCTTGTCCATATGAGTAGAAAGAAAAGTAATGAGGAGCAAGAACTTACACAAACAGAACGACAGCTTCTTCACGAGATGATAGAAACCTATCAAGGCTTAAAGATGATGTCACGTATTGTGAAGTGGTTAGCCTTTATTGTCTTTATGTTTGTAATTGATTTATCCCGTTTCATGGACGCATTAGGGAATAGCTTCTCACATTTAAAAAAATGGATAGCTAAAAGTTAGAGAAAACCTATGTTTGATATACCACATAGAATTAGATTTTTAAAAACTCATAATGGAGATTCAAGCTTAGAACAAGACTGCCTCTTAACATCAACAATGAATCGTCAATGGCAAAAAATTTTTAATAATCTTCTCATAGTTAGCTATCATCATCAGAAAAAAAATAAAGTAAAAAATCCAGATATTAGTTTTCAGAAGGATGTGATTGATTTTTCTGATGATGACGCAATTGAACAACGTATTGCGTTGATTAATTATTATTTGTCTGATTTCTTCAAGGAGGATTTTGATGATTGCTATATTGCAAAACGCTATAGTTCCGGTAGTTTTAACGATTTTTATTTCGTGGCAAAAGTAAACGGTTTTAGTTTTCCACTTCATTTAGGAAACAAGAAATACCGTAAGGTTTTTCATTCTAAAATTATCCAAACCTCTCCTTAAAAAGGAGTTCTGATTCGCAATAACAATAATTGAGGAAAGCTTGAAAAAGATTTGTTAGAATCAGAAGGAATATTTCTTCTCTAACAGGACCTTTTATATGGTTACATCTTTTGGTAAAATTTTACGTAAACTTCGCGCTGATCACTCAGAACGTCTCTTAGATATGTCTAAGAAATTAGACGTATCTGTATCATTTTTATCTTCTGTAGAAATTGGCAAAAAATCTGTACCTGTTGGTATGGAAGAAAAGATCATAGAGCTTTATGGTTTAGATCAAAAGGAAGCATTACTTTTAAGAAAAGAAGCCTATGCATGTCGAAAGAGTTTTACAATAAAGCCTTCTGATTCATGCAGATGTGAAATTGTTGGCATGTTTGTTAGAAACTTAGAAAATTTTTCACAACAAGACTTAACAAAATTTAAAAAATTGTTAGAGAAATTCGATAAAAAAAGCAGGCGTCCTATAGAGACATGTTGCAAACCCTATTCCCTTAACTTTATTCGGGTATCCCTTACCTCTTAAAACATAAGTAAAATGAATATCTTATATAGAAGGAAAAGAAGAATGGTACGCCCAAGGGGAATCGAACCCCTGTTTCCGCCGTGAAAGGGCGATGTCCTAACCGCTAGACGATGGGCGCAAACCAATGATGAGGCTTATAGAGAGGATCTTTTTACTTCGCAAGCCCTTAGGGGCATTTTTTTTGAAAAAAGTGTGTTTTATTGAATAATTTTTTATGTGACTTTTGTTTGGATCGTTTTATTTTCTAAGTTTTTTGTAGAAAAAATACAGAGTTATCATGATGAATAGAAAATTTTACTGCGAATATCATATTGAGTGAATGATATTTGTTGTTTATTTTCAGTTTGAGGCATAGATAAAAATGATCATAACAGCATTTTAAAGATATTTATTTTTGCATATTTTATTCATCTTTGTTTCATGCTTATACATGTAAATATTCTTTAACTTGCTTGCGTGAGACCTTATATAGGAAGGCTACTTATTTGAGCTTATCATAAAGCAAAGCCATATAATTTATGAAGGAGAAAGCCAATATTTATGAGCTAGTTAATAAATAAAATATACGAATCACATAAAAAGTTTTCTTTATATTTTACAAATTGTTTTTCTTAACTTTATTTTTACATGGCTGTAAAAAAAATAAAGGCTTTTTATTTGTTCTCTCACATCTTTAGAAAGTTTTTTATTTGAAAGTGAGTCAGCACAGATACAGATAAAGGAGATTTATTGAGGTTCTTGTCATTTCAATTCGTTCGTTTTTCAAAATAGTGCCAATAAGTTGAGATAAAATATTCGAATTTTGCAAATTTATTCTCAATATTTATAATATTTCAGAGTTATGCTGTACACACATGAGTTTTTGCTTTTTACTTTTGTAAGGTTTTGTTTTGATATATGAGAGCGTTAAGATTTTTGTATTAAAGAATGACTTTAAGCTATATAATGGAGGAAAGAATGTGGTATTATGTATTAATCTACTTTATTTTGTCCATTCTCTTTACGTATCATATGAAAGAATGTTTTTTGTTTAATACTTGTTAATTTAGAAGAGTTGTGTTTTTGTTTTTTACTAAGTTTTCAGTATTCTTTTTTTAAAATAAGGAAATTTTAAAAGGAAACTTGCATTTATCCGTTTTGCAGATTTTCATTTTGAATTAAATTTTTTATAAAGGTTATGAAATCTTTGAAAAAATAAATAAAAGAAAATAAATATTTGTATTTTTAGGGATTTTGATTGAACAAGCGGGGATAATTCTATTAGAAAAAATAGAGTGAAAAGAGCAGGGGGATTTCTTTTGTCCTGAGGGATATAAGCATTCTTTGTGTCGAAGGCACATCGTTTAAACGATTTTTCAATAAAGATAGGGATCAGTGGTTAGATAATGGCAGAAACTTTAAAAGTTGGCGTTGCAGGACTTGGTACGGTTGGTACTTCAGTTGTTCGAGCTCTAAGCGAAAAAGTAAATAGTTTAGCTTGTCAATGTGGACGATTCATCCAAGTTGTTGCTGTTAGTGCGCGCGATAAAGGCCGTAATCGTGGAATTGATCTCAGTAATATAAGATGGTTTGATTCACCTATGGAGATGGCTTCCTCTGATGAGATCGATGTTTTTGTCGAGTTAATTGGTGGTGAATTGGATATTGTGTATACTGCTGTTAAGAGGGCACTTGAGGCAGGACATCATGTTGTGACAGCCAATAAAGCTCTTCTTGCTCGACATGGAGTAGAACTGGCTATAATTGCAGAACAAAAAGGTGTTTTTCTTCATTTTGAAGCAGCTGTCGCAGGGGGAATCCCTGTTATTAAAGCGATGAGAGAATCACTTGTCGGTAATCACATATCGCGGATTTATGGTATTCTCAATGGAACCTGTAATTATATATTAACACGCATGTTTACAGAAGGTCTTTCATTCAGAGAGTGTTTAGCAGATGCACAGAGACTGGGTTATGCTGAAGCAGATCCAACTTTTGATATTCAGGGAAATGATACGGCTCATAAATTAGCTTTGTTGACAAGTTTGGCATTTGGAACGGCTGTTTCGTTAGATGATGTTTATGTTGAAGGAATTCATAATATTTCGCAAATTGATATTCGGGCGGCTGATGAATTGGGGTATCGAATTAAGCTTTTAGGGGTTGCTTTAAAAACGGATTCCGGAATAGAGCAACGCGTTCACCCGACAATGGTCCCAACATCTTCAATGATTGCACAGATCAATGGTGTAACCAATGCTCTTTCTATTCAAAGTGATTTATTAGGTGAATTACTGTTTTCTGGTCCTGGCGCTGGAGGAATGGCAACAGCATCAGCTGTTATTGGTGATTTAGCTGATATAGCAAAAGCAAGTTCTGGTTTTCACTATGCACCTGTTTTAAGACGTCCAGCTTTAGAGCTTACTCCTCATAAAAAAGCACGCATTTCAAATCATGCAGGGGGCTATTTTATACGTTTAAATGTTCATGATCGTGCTGGTGTTTTTGCCGCGGTTGCAAGACATATGGCTGATAATCACATTTCATTAGAGTCGATTGTTCAAAGACCTTTTGTAGAAAATCAGATTGAAAAAACGATTATTTTAATCACGCATGAAACAACAGAAGTAAATGTACGACAGGCACTTGCAGAAATTGAAAAAGATGGACATCTTGTTGCAAAATCTCAATTCATTCGTATTGAACGTATGGCAGAGAATTGATAACCTATTTTGATAAGACAAGCTGGAATACTTTTATCTCTTGTGAAAAGTTTTCATCTTTGCCAAAAGCTTATTCTTAGAGCTTAATTAAGGACTCATATTTTTCCTGGTATTTATTCGGTAGGATTTTTTCATATGCTCACAACTCAGAAGATTTCAAATGGACTTGATCGTATTTTGACTCTTGAATTGGTACGTGTCACTGAACGTGCTGCTGTTGCTGCTGCGCGCTGGCGCGGACGTGGCGATGAAAAGGCTGCGGATCAAGCTGCTGTAGATGCAATGCGGCGGGAACTTAATCGATTGCCTATTGAGGGTACAGTGGTGATTGGTGAAGGTGAGCGGGATGAAGCACCTATGCTTTATATTGGAGAAAAAGTAGGTCTTCAAAATGGACTGGCGATCGATATTGCGCTTGATCCACTGGAAGGAACGACACTTTGTGCTAAAAATCTTGCCAATTCTTTGGCAGTGGTTGCCATTGCTGAAAAGGGGAACCTCCTTTATGCTCCTGATGTTTATATGAACAAAATTGCTATTGGTCCTGGTTATCCAAAGGGAGTGGTGGATATAGATGCTTGTCCTACCGATAATATTCACGCTCTTGCAAAGGCTAAAGGAGTGGCTGTTGATCAGATTACTGTTTGTATTATGGATAGACCTCGTCATGAAAAATTGATTGATCAAGTGCGAGCGACAGGAGCGTCGATTCGCTTGATTGGTGATGGAGATGTTGCTGCTGTTATTGATACAACTGATCCAGAAGAAACAGGTATTGATCTCTATATGGGGATTGGTGGAGCTCCAGAGGGTGTTTTAGCGTCTGCTGCTTTACGCTGCATTGGAGGACAGATGCAAGGTCGTCTGTTGTTTGATACAGAAGAGAAAATTGCTCGTGCAGCCAAAATGGGGATTAGTGATCCTAATAAAGTTTATACAATGGAAGAAATGGCAAAAGGTGATGTTTTGTTCTCAGCGACAGGGGTGACAGATGGTAATATGCTTTCTGGTGTTAAATTCACGCCTCGCTATATTCAAACGGAAACTCTTGTAATGCGTTCCCATACGGGCACAGTTCGTAATATTAAAACACAGCATAGAGACGATTCGAAATTTGATTAAGTATTTTCTTTCTTGTCATCCTTAGAAAAATAGAGAGATTATTTTTAGTGTGTACACTTCCATGAAGGTCGATATATCTTCATGGAAGCCTTTATAGATATGGGAATATCGACTTATTATGAAAGCTGGACAGAATAAACCCAGCCATTTTTATCTTCTATATTCCCTTTTTGAAGATTAACTAATTGTGTGCGAAGTTGCTTTGTGACTTCTCCAACTGTTTCATTTCCGATAATAAATTCTCCCCCTTTATATCTAAAACGGCCGATTGATGTGACAACGGCAGCTGTACCACAAGCAAAAACTTCTTTAAGGTGTCCACTCTTTGCATCTTCTTGAAGCGATGCAAAAGAATAAGGACGCTCTTCTATCTTTAATCCCATTTGTTGAGCCAACTGTAAAATTGAATGACGTGTTATTCCCGGAAGGATCGTTCCATTAAGGGGAGGGGTTAGGAGTGTATTATTGTCCATAATGAAACAGACATTCATACCCCCAAGTTCTTCAATCCATTTCTGTTCAACCATATCAAGGAAGAGCACTTGGCTACAATTGTTTTCAGTTGCAGTTTTTTGTGCGAGTAAGCTTGCTGCATAGTTTCCACCACATTTGGCAGCACCTGTTCCTCCTGGACCGGCTCGACTATACTCTGTTTCAATCCAGACGCTGACAGGTTTTTCTTCTCCTTTAAAATAGGATTCAACTGGAGAGGCTATGATACAAAAAAGATATTCTTGAGAAGGGCGAACACCCAAAAAGGTTTCATTGCCAAACATAAATGGACGAATATAGAGACTCGCGTTGGGATGATCAGAAACCCACTTTTGATCAATTTTGACGAGTTGATGAACGGCATCCAGAAAAATATCTTTTGGTAATTCTGGCATGGCTAACCGTTTTCCTGACTCTATAAATCTTTGTGCATTGGCATCAGGACGGAAGAGCAAGATGCGTCCATCTTTTGCACGATATGCTTTTAAACCTTCAAAAATTTCCTGTCCATAATGCAAGACAGTACTTGCGGGGTTAATTTCTAAAGTTTTGTATTGAGAAATAGCGGCGTTATGCCAGCCTTTGTCTTCTGTCCATTGAATAGTACACATATGATCTGTAAAAAATTGACCAAAACCAGGATTTCTTAGAATTTCTTCACGTTTTTCTTCTGACAAAGGTGACGGGTGCTTTTCTATTTTAAAGGGAAATGACGATAGGGGAGATTTCATAAGAAAAACCTTTTGAGAATGTTTTATTTTTTATTAATAAAAATAATGAGATATTTTGATTATAACTCTATTATTAGCAAATCCTTTGTGTCAATGTTTTATTGTAGAACTCAAAGAGTTTTATTATAGAACTCAAAGGCTGTGGTCGATATTTTAATTCTATTCTCGGCTCTTTTTTCCATCTTTATGAAGGTATCTGGAACCTTTATCTCTCTTTATCGTTTTCTCAAAATAAGTATCTGCATCATTTCATATATGCATATTTTCTAGAAATTTAAAGGTAAGGGAATCGAGAAAAGGAAATCCACTATGATTGATAAAAATTATCACACATATGAAGAACGTATGGCTGAAGAAAGAAAAGATCGTGAACAGCGTGTTTCAATTGCTAAAGGTATTTTTGCTATTCTTCTCGCGCTGTTTATTATCTGGTTTATTTTTGGTTTTTTAGGATCTTTTTTTGCAAAATCTCCTGAACATAGTTCACATTATAATACACCAGAAACAAACCAGAGCATAACAACGCCCCAAAAAGATTTAAATTCATCCCCTCCTGTACCTTATACCTATAAGAGTACGCAGTGATTTTTTTGTAAACATAATCTTTTAAATAAAGCGAAAACTGACGAAGATTAAAAAATAAAGTCAGCGTAAATACATCAGCGAAAAAGATTGAGAATGATTCCAATTTCTGAAGTTTTCGATAAATCTCATTCGATGCTATTGAACTAAATCATGTAACGGTTTTAACAACCGTTACATGATTGGTTTAACGCGTGATGAAGCAACTTCCACCAGAATTTTTAATAGTTTCACAAAGGATTATGGCTTCATTACGGTTCTGCGTTTGAATACGAACACGGTAATAGGTTCCTTTTCCTGATATAAAAGCCGGCTGAATATTTAAAGGACGGGACCCGATAATGAATCCAAATTTAGATTTCATCTTTTTCAAAGAATCTCTAGCTAACTCATGCGTTGGTTGAGAGGAAAGTTGTACATAATAACCCTCTGAATTTTGTGGTGCAACTCTGTTTGGTGATGTGGGACGAGTGGCGGTGTGCGTTTCGACTTCTGCATTTCTCTCTGCATGAGATGGAATTGGGATAAATTTTTCTTCAATACTGGCATTAGAAGTATTTTCAGCGATTATTTTATCAATATTATTTTTGAGATCATGATCACTTTCTTGGTCGTTTCTCTCGGAATCATGCGAAGAAACAACGGATGCTCCTTGAAACTCGTCAGGAATTTGATCAATGGTTTCTGCAGATTGAGCAGCAGGTTTGCTCTCTGTTTGATGCGCGGGAGCGAGTGTCACTGTACCATCTTGATTGACAATAACGGTTTGTACTTCTCGCGTTGGAATAGTATGATTGATGGCTTGTGTGACGGCATCTTCAACATCAGATTCAGTTGAAGAAGATGATGAAAAGTTTGGAGATTCTTCTGAGTTTAATTCCTCTAAATTTTCAGGTTGTTCAGAGTTATCAATAAGAAATTGTTGTGTATTTTCTTGTTTCTCATTTTGTCCAGTTGTTTGTTTATAGACATCTAAATTATGAGCAACATCGTTTTTTGTTTCAGTTGTTTCTGGTTTGAATTTAAAAGGTGTATTATCAGCGTGGATAATGACCGCTTCTTTATCTTTCTGTGATGGCATAAAAAAATGAGAATAACCAGCAAACCCCACGGCTATTAAAATAAGAAGAAAAATACCTTTGATGAAAATTTTACCCAAAATAGGACTTTTTAAGGGAGGAGGCGCTGAGGGATGCGCGAGGATTTCATCTGAGTTTGTGTAGGGTGAATTCTCACTAAAAGAGGGAGAATTATATTCCATATTGGCAGCAGAAAAATAGTCAGCATTCTGTTCTTTAGAGTTTATATACCCCCCTTCTTTTGAACTCTGCATAGCTTGATGAAAAATTTCATTGAAAGATTCACTTTTCGGTTGTTTTTGAGAAAAATCATCTTTTGGAACATTGCCTACATTGAGCACATCCGCAAATTCTTCTTCCAGGACACCTGTTGGTACATCGTATTCTGGGGCTTCATATGGGACTTCTGGAACCATAATAGGACCAGTTTTTTCTACGATTTCTTCGGAAAACTTATAAGTATCAACATTGGGAGGGGGAGTATCTCTGTGTGTATAGTTATGGGCAAAAAAGCTCTCTGTTTGTTTTGTATTAAGAGGTTCTGATGAGGAAAGAAACGCATCTAAATTATTTTGGTTATATGAAATTTCTCTGTTTGGGTTAGAGACATTTTCAGCCTTATTGATGTATGGGGTTTGAGCCTCATTATATGTTGGAACTTTTTCGCTATACGTTTCTTGTTGTGAGGGATTTTCTTCAAAAAAATAGGGATAATTGATTGTATGATGTTCTTGTAAAGATTCCTTTAAATAAGATTGTCTGTCAACGTGTGTAGAATCCAAAGGAGAAGAGAAGTCATTTGTTGTTTGATTTTTTGGCGTGTTTTGTTTTTCCGACACAAGGTCGGAAGATGAGAAAAACTCATTTGTTTTTGAAGAAGAGGAGACATCCGTATAATCTTCTTGAGTCCAATTTTCTTGGTTTGCTGAAATTTTATAGGGATGGTTTATGGAAGGATCATAGAAGTTTTGATTGTCATCATAAGTTTTTTGTATATTCGAAGTCTCAGGCTGTTGTGAAGTTGTTTGTGAAAAACAATTGGTTCTTTCAACAGTCTCTGTCTCATCTCTTTCATTTTCGCGTTTTTCAGATTCATGAGAAAAGAAATTTTCTGATTCTGATTGTGAGATAAAATTCTTTTTTTCAAAAAAAGGATGAGTGCGTGTTGCTGTTTTTTTCTGTTGAGACAACTGATTCTTTTGGATTGGTAATGGAGAAAGCGCGTCTAAAATTTGTTCTTCATCATGACTGGTCGGTGAAGAATATTTTTCTTCAGATAAATTATTTTGTTTTGAATGGTTGAAAGAACCAGTTTGTGCAATATCTGAGGCTGTTGCGTTGCTGGTTGCATGCAAGTTCCATTGTTTTTTTTGATCATCAAACGGTAAGTCGTATGTTAAATTGTTTTCAAGTTCTTCTTCTAGGAAGGACAAATCAAAATCATCAGAAGATGATGTTTTGGAATGAGATGTCGAGCGATCTGTCTCTAAAGAAGAGTGCTCATTTTGGTTTCCGCTTTGTTTGGTTGGATTAAAAATGCGCGTAAGTCTTTCTAAAGGATCATGGTGTTCATGATCTTGTTTTATTTCGTGCGGATTTTTGCGATCGTTATCGCTCATAGCTTTTCTCACATAATGATTTGCACTGACGTGCAATCAATGGTTAGTTTTGGTTTGTTATATTTTAAAATTACAAATTTTCCCCCTCTCATGCAAGGATACATGAAAAAGTTTACCAATAAAGTACCTATTGTATGTATTTATAGAACTTTTTCAACGCATTTCTATGGGGGCTTCGACTCCTATGATGCTAAGTCCTGATGATAAAATATTGATAACAGCTTGTATCAAGCCCAATCTTGCAAAGGATAACTCTTTATCATTAGGCTGAATAAAGCGTAAATTGAGATTTTCGCTCCCTTTATTCCAATGGGTGTGAAAGCAGGAGGCAAGATCATAAAGATAAAATGCTAATCGATGGGGTTCTTTATGAATGACCGCTTGTTCAATGATACGCGGATATTCAGAAAGTTTGCGTATTAATAATATTTCATTGTCATCTGTTAGTCGATGAAGATGGAGAATCAATGTGTCCTTTGAAAAGCTTTCAATATGAAGCACTTCTTGTGCTTGACGAAAGACTGAGTGACAACGTGCATTTGCATATTGTACGTAAAAGATGGGGTTATCTTTTGATTGTTCTGTTACTTTTGCAAAATCAAAATCAAGAGGCGCTTCACATTTGCGGTATAGCATCATAAAACGCACTGGATCACGACCAACTTCCTCGACAACATCTCTTAGAGTGACAAATGATCCTGCTCTTTTTGACATGCGTACAGGTTGACCATTACGAAAGAGTTTTACCAATTGACATAAGAAAACACTTAATTTGGCTTTATCTCCAGAAATTGCTTTTGCCATGGCTTCTAGCCGCTTTATATAGCCAGCATGGTCTGCGCCTAGGATATAAATCATTTCATCAAAATGACGATTAAATTTATCCCGAAAATAAGCAACATCAGCAGCAAAATAAGTGTAAGAACCATCAGATTTAATCAAAACACGGTCTTGGTCATCACCAACATTTGTTGAACGAAACAAAGTTTGTTCGCTTGGTTCCCAATCTTCTATATTTTGTCCTTTGGGAGGGGGAAGCTTTCCTTTGTAGAT
The DNA here is from genome assembly GCF_028618525.1 of Bartonella sp. AU55XJBT. The sequence goes on from NZ_JAQITC010000002.1 coordinate 15,656, forward strand.
ATAACCATTTAAAGTGAGGTCGTTAATGGTGTTACGAATAGCACGGGCATTATCTGCGTAAAGCATTCGCTCAGAGAAAAAGATATCATGATAAATATTAAGAGTTGCCAAATCTTCGCGAATCATGGACATCATTGCCTGAATCGCCCGTTCTTTCACGATAGATAAGGCTTCATCTTTATCCATGGTGAGGAGTTGGTCACCAAACTCTTGAGCCAACGATCGACCTAATGGTATCAAGTACTCTCCAGGATAGAGCCCCTCTGGAATTTCATTAATTTTTTGTCCAAGAGCTTCACGATAGCGCAACAGTACGGAGTGAGCGAGAACTTCGATTTGTTGACCAGCATCATTGATATAATATTCTTTCGTGATGTTATAGCCCGTAAATTGCAGCAAATTGGAGAGAACATCTCCCACCACAGCTCCGCGACAGTGCCCTACATGCATAGGACCCGTCGGATTTGCTGAGACATATTCAACATTGACGCGTTTTCCCTGTCCCATAGGCATGCGACCATAAGAAAGTCCTAATTCAAGCATGGACTTTATAGCATCTTGCCAAAATAATTTTGTAAGTTTGATGTTGATAAAACCAGGACCGGCAACATCAATATTCTCAATAGAGGAATCATTTTTAAGCAGTTCTATGATTTTATCGGCAAGAGCACGGGGCCCCATCCCAATAGATTTTGCAAGCACCATAGCAGCATTGGTTGATAAATGACCATGGGAGGAATCACGTGGGGGATCAACAGTGATTTTTGTTAAATCGAGATCTTCTCTATTTTTTCCTTTTATATCAGATAATTCAATTGATTTTTTAATTTTTTTTTCGAAGTTTTTAAAGATATTCATATTGAGCTTCCATGATGATGCTAAAAGCCATTAAACGAAATGATCTGTATGGTCAAATAAACGGTGATATTCACGTAAAGCATAGTGATCAGTCATCCCTGAAAGAAAGTCAGCAATCAGACGTGCTAACTCTTGATTTTTTAAGTGCACTGCTTTTTTGCACCAACTTTCAGGCATTGTATCTGGATTTTCATAATAACAATTGAATAATTTTTGTACAATGCATTTTGCTGCATTGCGACGACTAAGAACTTGTTCGTGGTAATAAAGATTTTTAAAAAGAAAGTTTTTTAATTCTTTTTCGTAAACGCTCATTAACGGTGAAAAGGTAACAATAGTTTGTTTTGCTTGGTAAATATCGCTTATGCTGGTTGGTTTGATATGTGCTAAGTTTTCTTGTGATTGTTTGATAACATCTTCAACCATGGTTGTTATTTGTCTTCGTACAAGTGTGTAACCGCATCGTGCTTGGTCGAGGTGGGGATGCTCATCTGTTATATCTTTTAATATTGCTGCTGTTAGTGAAACGTTTTCAAATTGATCGAGTGTTAAAAATTGTGACCGTAAACCATCATCAATATCATGGGCATTGTATGCGATATCATCTGCAATTGCGGCACATTGCGCTTCTAGTCCTGCAAAACAATCGAGTGCAAGATCATGCTTTGCATTGTATTGTAAAATATCGCTAGGAACCTCTTTATTTTTAGCATAAGAACCTAAAAGGGGACCATTATGCTTGACAAGTCCTTCGAGAGTTTCCCATGTAAGGTTCAGTCCATCAAAATTTGCATAGCGCTGTTCTAGTTTTGTAACAATGCGTAAAGCTTGTGCATTATGGTCGAAGCCACCATAATGAGCCATGACTTCATTGAGAGCCTCTTCTCCTGCATGACCAAAAGGCGTGTGTCCAAAGTCGTGAACAAGGGCAATGGCTTCGGCAAGATCTTCATCAACACATAGGGCACGGGCTAATGTTCGTGCAATTTGAGAAACCTCTATGGAATGGGTGAGGCGGGTACGATAATGGTCGCTTTCATCAGCAATAAACACTTGCGTTTTATGTTTAAGACGTCGAAATGCATTAGAGTGGATAATACGATCTCTATCTCGTTGAAAGGGTGAGCGTGTAGAGCCCATCGTTTCATGGAATAATCGACCACGGCTTGTTTGCGGATGAGCACTGTAGACGGCTCGAGATTGGTAATTGAAGTTGATCGTGCCTATATCCATTGCAAGCTGTCCATTATCATCTTAAAATTGAGGGTGGTTTATGATGAATAAACTTCTCTTTATAATAATGGGATACTCTTTCTTGATGGCTTAATGCAAGGATATATAAAATGAAAGTGAAAATTTCAGATGCTGCTGCTAAGCAAATTGTACAGATACTTTTGCGTGAACCCGATAAAATCGCATTACGTATTTCTGTCGAAGGCGGTGGATGTTCTGGTTTTTCTTATAAATATGATTTGGTTTCTGAAATGTGTAAAGATGACCTTGTTCTCAAAAAAGATGGGGCAACTGTACTTATTGATTCACTCTCACTTCCTTTCATGGAAGGAGCTGAGATTGATTTTGTTGATGATCTTATGGAGCAGTCTTTTCAAATCCATAATCCCAATGCTGTTTCATCGTGTGGTTGTGGTGTAAGTTTTTCAATTTGAGAGTGGGGGCATTGTGATATTGTTTCTTGAAAAAAATATCATGTTGGTCAACAATGTAAAAATGGATAGTCTTATAAAAATAATGCACCGATGTGTGCGGTTAGGCGTGGTGCTCACTTTATTGATCTGGAGCCACTGTGCTTTTTGTGAAGAAGGAGTAGATCAGCAGCAGGGACAATCACGGAGTTTTATTATAAAGTCAAAAGAGCAGGAAAAAGAGAACTTAGCATCTCAGGCACAACTTATTTTGAATGCTCGATTAACAAATAGCCGTCAAGATATTGATAAGGGGCTTGTCTGGCGGGTTTATGCCCCTATTCTAGGGATTGATAATAAATTACCATTAGTGGCAACCTATAAGGGGGGAAGTGCACATTTTGATTTAGAGCCAGGAAGTTATCTTGTTCATGTCTCATTTGGTCATATGAGTGTTGTGCGTCATATTCGTCTGGAAAATGGGCAAAGTCTTGTGAAAAACTTTTACCTTGAGGCTGGTGGTCTTATTTTAAATGCGACGCTGCTCAATGGTATCATCAATGAAAAGGAACTCCGTTTCACGATCTATGAGGATGAAAAAGAAAATGATGATACGGGGGTGATTTTATCAAATGTTAAACCTCAATCAGTTGTGCGTTTAAAGGCGGGCCGCTACCATGTTGCTTCCCATTATGGTTCCATTAATGCGACGGCACGTTCGGATATTCAAGTGGAGGCTGGTAAAATAACGGAAGTTACCCTTGAACATCAGGCAGCTCAGATTGTTTTAAAGCTGGTACGACAAGAAGGAGGGGAAGCGCTTGCAGATACAAGTTGGTCTCTTGCCAATGATTCTGGTGATATCGTTTATGAAACTGTTGGTGCTTATGTTTCACTCGTGTTAGCAGAGGGAGAGTATATTGCAATTGCTAAAAATAAAGATAGAATTTATCAAAAGGTTTTTTCTGTCGTTTCTGGTCATGATGAAGATATAAGTGTGGTGGCGAATGAACAAAATCTGCAACGAATTGATGAAGATATGGATTGATCGTTGTTCGTGGATCTAAACCATGATGAGAGACGGGGTGTGCGTTTTGATTGAAATTTCAACAGTTGGTGTGTTTTTTGCTGGGGCGCTCTCTTTTTTGTCGCCATGTGTTTTGCCATTAGTTCCTCCTTATTTATGCTATATGGCAGGGATTGGTATTGATGACTTTCGTTCAGAAAAACGTGATGAGAAAGTCTTTATACGGTGGGCTTTATTGTCTTCTGTTATTGCTTTTGTTCTAGGGTTTACCACTGTTTTTGTTGCTTTAGGTGCGAGTGCAAGTACAATTGGTAAGTTCATCGGTTATTATCGTGATTGGTTTGCACTTGCTGCTGGAATTATCATTATTATTTTTGGTTTAAATTTTTTAGGTTTTTTCAAGATCTCTTTTTTATTTCGTGAGGCGCGTTTTCAGACGGATAAAACACCTGCTGGTCCTTTAGGGGCCTATGTTATTGGTTTAGCTTTTGCCTTTGGTTGGACACCATGTATTGGTCCCATTTTAGGGCCTATTATAACGCTTGCTGGAACAAAGGAAACTGTGGGCGAGGGGGCTATTCTATTAGCAGTTTATGCGTTAGGTCTTGCTATTCCTTTTGTGTTGGCAGCTTTATTTTCCAGTTGTTTTATGCGGTTTTTAGCAGCTTTTCGTATTCATTTAGGAAAAGTTGAAAAAATTATTGGTGTTTTTCTTATTCTTACAGGGATTTTATTTTTAACAGGCTCTATGCAGGATCTTTCCTTTTGGCTTTTAGAACATTATCCTTCATTGAGTTATGTTGAAGATATTCGTTGGCACGATATTATGAACTTTTTTGGATTTTCTCGTTAGTCTTGTGTGTTTTTATGGTTAGAAGCTGTCTTTCTATTGTTCTTGCTGCCGGTGAGGGGACGCGTATGAAATCGTCTCTGCCTAAGGTGCTTCATAAAATTGCTGGATTGCCTCTTATATGCCACGTTCTAAAACAAATAGAATTGGCAGGCTCTTCACAATTAGCCGTCGTCGTGGGATTTGGTGCTCAAGAGGTTGCGCATGTTGTTCAGTCATTTGTCAAAGATGTGATGATTTTTGAACAAAAAGAGCGTTTAGGAACCGCACATGCTGTTTTATCGGCTCGTTTAGCTTTGCAAAAGGGAGAGGATGATGTTCTCATTGTTTTTGGGGATACGCCTCTCATTCAGCAGGATTCACTGCACCAAATGCGTGCACAGCTTGCTGATGGGGCTGATGTTGTTTTTGCAGGCTTTCATACCCAAGATCCAACAGGTTATGGGCGCCTTCTTGAGAAAAATGGTCAATTGATTGCAATTGTTGAAGAAAAAGACGCGAGCGAGGAAGAAAAAAAGATTTCCTTTTGTAATGGGGGAATACTCGCTATGCGTGGAAAACATGCACTTTCTCTTTTAGAGAAGGTTGATAATAACAATATGAAAAAAGAATATTACTTAACAGATATTGCTTCTCTTGCTTCGCGTGAAGGATTAGATGTGCGTGTTGTTGAAGTCCCTTTTGAAAATATTGTAGGAATTAACAACTGTCTTGAGCTATCGAGGGCTGATTCTTTGTGGCAAAAACGTAAAGCATGCGATTTAATGTTATCGGGTGTTACACTCTTAAAACCAGAAACAGTCTATTTTTCTTATGACACAGAAATTGAACCAGGTGTGGTGATAGAACCAAATGTTTATTTTGGATTAGGCGTGAAAGTACAATCTGGTGCTGTTATTCGTGCTTTTAGTTATCTCGAAGGAGCTGTGGTGGGTCAAGATGCGCAGATTGGTCCCTATGCACGTTTGCGTCCTGGTACAGAGTTGGCAAAATCCGTAAAGGTTGGAAATTTTTGTGAAGTCAAACAAGCTAAGGTAGGAGAATCTTCTAAAATCAATCATTTAAGTTATATTGGTGATGCCGAAATTGGTGCTCATACCAATATTGGAGCCGGTACGATTACGTGCAATTATGATGGATTTAACAAATATAAAACCATGATTGGTGATCATGCTTTTGTTGGGTCTAATACGGCACTTGTTTCCCCATTGGTGATAGGGGATGGCTCTTATGTTGCTTCAGGAAGTGTTATTACTGAAAATATTCCTATGAACAGTATGGCTTTTGGGCGTGCACGACAGGTTATAAAAGAGGGCTATGCAACAAAATTTCGGGCGCGCTTGTTAGAGAATAACTCGACAGAAAATAAACAGAAAAAATGATCATTTTCAGTCTATTCTTTTGTTTTGTGTCGATTTAACGATGGATAGGAGGTTTATTCTTAAAGATTGCCATATTCCATGTTTGAATTATTTATTATTTATCGTTTTAAATAAAAGCTGTTGGATTGTTTTATAAGATTTAAATCTTAAGATGTGGGTTGGAGCTTTTTAATGTGTGGAATTATTGGAATTCTTGGAAAGAAGTGTGTTACGTCTTCTTTGCTTGAGGGGTTAAAACGTCTTGAATATAGAGGGTATGATTCATCTGGGGTGGCAACAGTCTATAATGGGCATCTTTATCGTGTACGTGCTGAGGGGAAGCTTGTTCATTTAGAAGAAAAATTAAAAAAAACACCTCTAGAGGGAAGTTTAGGGATTGGTCATACCCGTTGGGCGACACATGGCGTTGCAGTTGAACGCAATGCACATCCCCATGTGACTGAAAAGCTTGCGGTTGTTCATAATGGTATTATTGAAAATTTTGTAGAATTGCAAAAGGAACTCATCGAGGATGGTTATATCTTTGAAACAGAGACGGATACGGAAGTTATTGCGCATTTAATAACGCGTGCATTAAAAAGTGGTCTTTCTCCGCAAGAAGCCATGCGGACCAGCTGGAAAAGGTTACAGGGGGCTTTTGCACTTGCTCTTATTTTCGAAGGTGAAGATAATCTTATGATTGCGGCGCGTTCTGGTCCACCGTTGGCAATTGGTTATGGAAAAGATGAATTTTTTGTGGGATCAGATGCTATTGCTTTGGCACCATTCGTTGATCATATTAGCTATTTGGAAGATGGGGATTGGGCTGTTCTTACACGGGAAGGCGTCACAATTTACGATGGAAACAATCAACCGGTAAAACGTTCTGTGACAACATTACTTGAAGAAGCATTATTGATTTCTAAGGGGAATCATCGTCATTTTATGCACAAGGAAATGTTTGAACAACCTGAAGTGATTTCTCATAATTTGGCGCATTATCTTGATCTTGGAAATTATACCGTTCGCGCTTTTGAGAATTTGATTGATTGGAAAAATATTCATCGTCTCCTTTTTGCGAGTTGTGGAACGGCTTATTATTCAACCTTAGTTGCGCGCTATTGGTTTGAGAAATTTGCCGCTTTAAGTGTTGATAATGATGTTGCTTCGGAATTTCGTTATCGTGAACCTCCTATAACATCTGATGTGTTATCGCTGTTTGTTTCTCAATCTGGTGAAACAGCTGATACATTGGCTTCTTTGCGTTATTGTCGTGAGCGGGGTGTAAAAACAGCAACAATTGTGAATGTTGAGCAATCAACAATGGCAAGGGAGGCTGATTTTATTCTTCCAACACTTGCCGGACCGGAAATTGGTGTTGCTTCAACAAAAGCTTTTACCTGTCAATTGGCAACGCTTGCTTCACTTGCCCTTAGTGCTGCGAAACAACGTGACTACCTCTCAGTTCAAATGGAACAGCAATTGGTTCAACAGTTGGCAGAAGTTCCCCGTATTTTAAATGAGGTTTTAAAATTAGAAGGTAAAATTGAATCTATTTGTCGTGATTTGGTGAATGCAAAAAGTGTTCTTTATCTGGGACGTGGAACTTCTTATCCGATTGCTTTGGAGGGAGCCCTTAAACTGAAAGAGCTTTCTTATATTCATGCTGAAGGTTATGCAGCGGGGGAGTTGAAGCATGGACCAATTGCGCTGGTCGATGAGACAATCCCCGTGATTGTTGTGGCTCCTTATGATCGGTGGTTTGAAAAAACTTTTTCTAATATGCAAGAAGTGGTAGCGCGCAATGGTCGTATTATTTTGATAACCGATAAAAAAGGAGAAGAAGTAGCTTCTCTTAAGACTTTATCAACGATTACTTTGCCCGTTGTTCCAGAATTTATTGCTCCTATTATTTATGCTCTCCCCATTCAGTTAATTGCTTATCATACGGCTGTTTTATTAGGAACAGATGTTGATCAACCGCGTAATTTAGCAAAATCAGTCACAGTTGAATAAAAATAGATTGTGTAATTCTGAATTTGTCGAAAATAATCAAATGTAACAAATTGATTTATAGTGATGGTTTAGTTTTCTATTTTTCTCAGTTGCATGAGAATATCGAAGACAGGACTTTTCGTTTCAAATTCTTGATGACAGAATAAAAAATGTTTCCTTAGCGATCAAAAAATGGATCAGATGTATGAATATAAAAGTAAAAAGACGCAATAATATGCTTCTCCTCCTTTAATGTAAGCGTAATCCAGATTGGGAGAGAAGATGGGGCTGTTGGTTTGCTATTCTTTCATGAAGCATAATGGTGTAGGGATTATGTTAGATCATTTATGAGTGATATCAAGAAAGAAGAGCCTATTTGCATAGGGGGAGTATTTTTATTTTTTATCAGAGGTTCTTTTCTATTATTATCCTGCTCGTAAGAGGCGTGCGGCGTCATCGTGTCCGAAAAGATAAAGAAGCAACCGTAAGGCTTGTCCTTGTTCAGAGGAAAGATGAGGATCGCGTTGTAAAAATAGGCGTGCATCTTTTCTTGCTATGGATAAAAGATCACTGTGAACAGCAAGGTTTGCTATATGAAATTCAGGAACTCCAGATTGCTTTGTGCCTAAAAGTTCTCCTTCACCTCGCAAGCGCCAATCTTCTTCAGCAATTTCAAAACCGTCTTCTGTATGACGGATAATATTCAGACGTGTTGCTGCTGTTTTGGTTAGTGGCTCTTTATAGAGCAAAATGCAGGAAGATTTTTTATCGCCTCGTCCTACACGTCCACGCAATTGGTGCAATTGTGAAAGACCAAAATGTTCTGCGTGTTCGATGATAATAATCGAAGCGTCTGGAATATCCACGCCTACTTCAATGACGGTGGTTGCAACTAAAATACGTGTATTTCCGCATTTAAAAGATGCCATAGCGGCTTCTTTTTCTGCTGTAGACATTTTGCCATGGATCATTCCAACGTGAGCTCCAAAGCGCTCATAGAGAAACGCAAAGCGGTTTTCAATTGAAGTGAGATCAAGAGCTTTTGATTCCTCTACTAAAGGACAAATCCAATAGAGTTTTTCTCCTTTTTCGAGTGCAATGGCGATTCGTTCTATAAGCTCATGCATACGTTTCAAAGAAAGCGTTGCTGTTGTAATGGGGTGTCGTCCCATTGGTTTTTCTGTAATTTTAGAGACATCCATATCCCCAAAAGCTGTTAAAACAAGAGTGCGAGGAATGGGTGTGGCGGTCATGACTAGCATATCAGGCTTATTGCCTTTTTCTGTAAGAGCGATACGTTGGTGCACACCAAAACGGTGTTGTTCATCGATAATGGTTAAGGCAAGATTGTTATAAGTAACGCTGTCTTGTATAAGAGCATGGGTCCCGATGACAATAGAAACTTGACCTGATAAAATATCATTCAAGATATTTGTCCGCAACTTGCCTTTTTCTCGTCCTGTTAAAAGCGTTGTTTTTAAGCCTATCTTTTCGGCAAGAGGGGCAATAGTGGCAAAATGTTGCCGAGCGAGCACTTCTGTGGGGGCCATTAAAGCTGATTGACTTGAATTTTCAGCAATTTGTGCCATTGCCATCAGTGCAACGACGGTTTTTCCTGCGCCTACATCACCTTGGAGCAGTCTTAGCATCGGTTCTGGTGAAGCAAGATCATTGGCGATATCTTCTACCGCTTTTATTTGTCCCGTTGTGAGTTGAAAGGGGAGAACATTGAGCAGTTTTTTCGTATAAATTCCTGTTGATGGTCGAGAAGTCCCAACAAGAGATTTGGTTTTCAAACGCACAAGGCCTAACGCTAATTGACAAGCGAGCAGTTCATCATAGGCAAGACGTTTGCGTGCTGTACTTTCTAAGGATAGATCATCAGGATTAATGGGAGCATGGATACGGCGTAAAGCAACAGAAAAAGAAGAAAAATTTTGCTGCTTTTTAACATTTTCATCTATCCATTCTGGGAGGAGAGGAATAAAATCAAGAGCGTTTTGTATGGCGCGTCTTAATGTCTTTGCTGCTAGTCCGGCAGTAGAGGGATAAACAGGTTCGATGAGAGGAATCTGATTTGATTGTTCGCTTGGGGCAATATGGTCGGGATGCGCCATTGAAAGTTGCCCATTAAACCATTCAACTTTTCCTGATACAATGACCTTTTTTCCTTCAGGGAGTTGTTTTTTGAGCCAAAGAGGTTGAGCATGAAAAAAAACTAAATGTATTTTTCCTGTTTGATCATGGGCGATAACACGATAGGGGATTTTGTTATGACCACGGGGTGGGGGGTGATGTTGATCGATGATAATTTCGAGCGTAACCGTCTCTCCTTCTTTTGCATAAGCAATGCTGGGACGCATTCTGCGGTCTATAACAGAATGGGGCATTAATTGAAGAAGATCAATAAGGGTTGCTTCATGTTGTGCAGGATTAACATTTAAAAGTTTTGTCAGTAAGCCATAGACTTTAGGGGTAATACCAGAAAGGGTTCGAATAGAATTAAAAAGAGGGGTAAGTAGACTTGGAGGCATGAGGAAATTTAACCTGCTCTTTTTGTTTTTTCTAGACCTTTAGAAGAGCTTTTTGGGGATAAAGCCATAAAGGGGGAATTGTTTTATTAACACATTGCGTTTTAGGAAGAAAAATGAATACTTAAAGAGAAATACAATCTAGAGAATGCAAAAATGTAAAGTGCTTATGGTATATTTTGCTTCTTTTTATTTTAGGCGTTTATTTGCTGTGAATAGAAGCATTTTCTTGATAGAACTCTCTTATAAAGATCAATAAAATTGAGATATTTTTCTCATGTGGGATATGACAAATTTATAGCTTTAAAGTTATGCTAGCGTGGAATTTTTTTTCTTTAAGGGGTGCTGTTTGGCATCTAGTTTTTAATAGGAAATTGTGAGAGTGGCCAAAGATAAAAATAAACTGCAAGAGTATAAAAATTCTCTTCCTCGCTTTATTCATTTGAGAGTGCATTCAGCTTATTCTTTGCTCGAAGGGGCTTTAAAAATTCCTCAAATTATTCAACAGGCGATTTCAGATCAGGCACCCGCGGTTGCTATTACCGATACCAATAATTTATTTGGGGCTTTGGAATTTTCGCAGTATTGTCTTTCTCATGGGGTTCAACCTATTATTGGTTGTCAGCTTACCGTTGATTTTTGTGATGAAAATGATCATTCACGTTTGATTAAAGGACGGAATGCTTCTGATTTTTATTCTATCGTTCTGTTGGCTGCTAGTAAAGCCGGTTATGCTCATTTGGTTCGTCTTGTAAGCCGTGCTTATCTTGATAAATGTGATACTGATCCTCCTCATATTAAAGCTGATTGGTTGTCGGCACACAATGAAGGTATAATCGCTTTAACGGGCGGTAAGGGAGGACCTATTAATCTTTCCTTGGTAGAAGAAAAAAAAGAACGCGCTGTTGAGCGCTTAATTTATTTGAAAAAAACTTTTGCTGATCGTCTTTATGTGGAATTACAACGGCATGGTTTTTATGACAAAGGGGTAGAAGCAGATCTTATTGAATTAGCTTATGCGCATGAAGTTCCTCTTGTTGCAACGAATGAAGCCTTTTTTCTAAAAAAAGAAGGGTACGAAGCGCATGATGCGTTAATGGCTGTTTCAGAAGGACAAATCGTCTCTAATCCAGATCGAAAAAGGGTGACGCCAGATCATTACTTGAAGTCACAAGATGAAATGGTTGTACTGTTTTCTGATCTTCCAGAAGCTTTAGAAAATAGTGTTGAAATTGCATTGCGTTGTCATATTGCCACACCTCTTCGAAAACCGATATTGCCTCGTTTTATAGAACAATCTGCTCATTCAGAAAATACTTTAGAAGCAGAAGATAGCGAGTTGTTAAATCAAGCTAAAGCTGGTTTAAAGATGCGGCTTGAAACAATTGGATTGGCTGAAGGGTATACGATTGCAGATTATGAGCAGCGGCTTGATTATGAGGTTTCAGTTATTACGCGTATGCAATTTTCTGGATATTTTCTTATCGTTTCAGATTTCATAAAATGGGCAAAGGTTCATGATATCCCTGTTGGTCCAGGGAGGGGTTCTGGTGCTGGTTCACTTGTTGCTTATGCATTGACGATCACCGATGTTGATCCATTGCGTTTTTCTCTTCTCTTTGAACGTTTTCTCAATCCAGATCGTGTTTCGATGCCAGATTTTGATATCGATTTTTGTCAAGAGCGGCGTGAAGAAGTTATTCAATATGTTCAAAAAAAATATGGACGTGATCAAGTTGCTCAAATTATTACCTTTGGTAAGTTACAGGCACGTGCAGTTTTGCGTGATGTGGGGCGTGTTTTAGAAGTTCCTTATCGACAGGTGGATTATCTTACGAAATTAGTTCCTGCTACGCCAGGAAGTCAGGTGGAGTTGGCAGATGCTATTAAGGATGAACCTAAATTTGAAGAGGAAAAGAAAAAAGATCCCGTCGTTGGACGCGCATTAGATATAGCACTTCAGTTGGAGGGACTTTATCGTCATGCTTCAACGCATGCTGCTGGGATTGTTATCGGAGATCGGCCGCTGTGGGAGCTTGTCCCGATGTATCGTGATCCTCGTTCTGATATGCCTGTTACACAATTTAACATGAAATATGTTGAACAGGCAGGATTGGTAAAATTTGATTTTCTTGGATTAAAAACGCTTACTGTTTTGAAAATGGCTGTTGATTTTGTTGCTAGACAAGGGGACAAAATAGATTTGTCAAATATTCCTCTGAATGATGAAGCAACCTACGCTATGATGGCACGTGGTGAAACGGTTGGCGTGTTTCAGGTGGAAAGTTCTGGTATGCGCAAGGCGCTGATTGGAATGAAGCCAGACCGTATTGAAGATATTATTGCGCTGGTTGCGCTTTACCGTCCTGGTCCAATGGAGAATATTCCAACCTATAATGCACGCAAACACGGGGAAGAGGAAATTGCTTCTATTCATCCTAAAATAGATCATCTGATTAAAGAAACACAAGGTGTTATCGTCTATCAAGAACAGGTGATGCAGATTGCTCAGGTACTGGCTGGTTATTCACTTGGGGAAGCTGATTTATTACGTCGTGCTATGGGGAAAAAAATTCATGCAGAAATGCAAAAACAGCGCACGCGTTTTGTCGATGGAGCCGTTGCTGGTGGTGTTGATAAAGAGCAAGCTGATATTATCTTCGATCTTTTAGCAAAATTTGCCGATTACGGATTTAATAAATCACACGCTGCTGCTTATGCAATTGTTTCTTATCAAACCGCTTATATGAAGGCTAATTATCCCGTTGAGTTTTTAGCTGCTTCAATGACGTATGATATGACGAATACGGATAAACTCAATGATTTTCGGCGTGAGGCATTAAGGCTGGGTATTGAAGTTATTGCGCCTTCTATACAAACATCTCATCGCGTTTTTGAGGTTGGTGATAACTGTATTTATTATTCCCTTGCTGCCATTAAAGGGGTGGGAGAAACGGTTGTCGATCATATTGTTGCTTGTCGTGGGAATAAGATTTTTAAGGATCTGGAAGATTTTTGTGCGCGTGTTGATCCTCGTATTGTCAATAAGCGTGCGATGGAAAGTTTAGTTTGTGCTGGCGCTTTTGATTGTTTTAATATTGCACGTGAAGTTTTATTAGCCAATCTTGGAACGCTTCATGCACGGGCGCTTCGTATTCTCGATGACAATTCTAGTGGGCAGGTTGATATCTTTGGAATGGCAGGCGGATTAAAAGAGCCATTGATTTTATCTCAAACGACTCCTTGGTTGTTGGCTGAAAAACTTTATCGAGAATTTCAAGCAATAGGCTTTTACTTTTCTGCTCATCCATTGGATGAGTATCAAGCTATTCTTGCTAAAAAACGTGTTCAGACTTGGAGTAATTTTGCCAATGCTGTTAAAGGGGGAGCAACGGCTGCGCGGCTTGCTGGAACCGTTGTGGCAAAAAATGTGCGCAAAACAAAATCTGGTAAAAAAATGGGAATTATTCATTTTTCTGATACAAGTGGACAGTATGAGGCTATCCTCTTTTCTGAAGCACTTTCGGATTATGAGGAGATGCTAGAACCTGGAAAATCTTTTATTATTACGGTGAGCGCAGAAAATCGCTCTGAAGGGGTTAGTTTGCGAATTGAGACAATTCAGTCTTTGGAAAAGGAAGCATTACAGCAGCATAAAATGATGCGTCTTTTTATCAAAACAGTTGATATGCTTCCACAAATTGAACAAAATTTAAATCTGGGGGGACATGGAGAGGTTGGGCTTATTTTAATTCAAGAAGATGGATTGCGAGAAGTCGAAATTGCACTTCCAAAGCGATATAAGGTCAATTCACATGTCGCAAATGCTATGAAATTAATTCAGGGTGTTGTTGATGTAGAATTGAGTTAAAACAAGAGTAAAAATAGGGGCTATTTGGGGAGATTTTTACTTTGGGAAAAGTTGAAAGTTGGGCTTTGAAAATCAGATAGGTGATTTCAAAAGATCTTCCTTTTATTTGGGTAAGTACTGGTCGATTTTTAGTGTCATAAAGTCAAAAAATCTTTTTCCTTGGTAATATTCAAAGTATTGGAAGAGTTTTATAAGTTTTTATCACAATTTTTTATGGAACTTATCGCATCATACATATAAAGCCAATGGAGGCTTGACATAATGCTCTCTGGTGTACGAATTTTCATCATGAGATTACGGGCTATTGCTATAGGCCCGGTTGCATGATAAGCTAATCTGTTGAAACTCCCACGTTTTTTTACGGCTGCAATACGGGGAATGCGTGTTTTTTCGTAAAGCGAAAGTGCTTTCGTTAATGAAAGATCTTTCAATGAAAGTGCTTCCGCTAATGTGGCAGCGTCTTCGATTGCCATAGCGGCACCTTGTGCTGCAAAAGGTAAAGCTGCATGTGCACAATCGCCAACAAACACTTGTCTCTCTAGGCCTAAAAAACGATCTTGTTTCATGTGAAAGAGTGGCCAATATCGCCATTCATCAATATGGTCAAAGATTTGTAAGATTTTTGAATTCCACCCCTTAAAAAGAGATTTGAGTTTTTCTTTATCTCCTTTATGGTCCCATCCTTCTTCGGGATTTTCTCCATGAGTAATGGCGACAAAATTAAAAATTTTTTCTAACGATTGAATGGGATAGACAACAAGATGATTGTTTGGTCCCATCCAAGCTGTGATTGTCTTCATATTGTGCAATGAAGAACGAAAGTTTTGAGGAAGATTATCCAATGCTGTTGTTGCACGCCAAGCAATAAAGCCACTAAAATTTGCTTTTTCATGAAAAGGAGATTGTTGCCGTAATGTTGACCAAACGCCATCACATCCGATCAGGAGGGGCGTTGAATAAAGCTGTTCTGTTGTTGCATCTGTTTTTATTGTTGTTATTTTAATGTTGGTTGCAGAGTGGGTAGAAGATACAATTGTTTCGCCTGCTTTGTATTGAATCAGAGGATTTTCGATCACTGCATTATATAAAATTTTTTGTAAAGCCGCACGATGAATTGTCATATAAGGGGCTTTCCAATATTTTTCTGTTAGATTGATAATATGAGCACGTAGACGTGTTTTTAAAGATATTCCATCTTTTAACTCAAGAAAATGTGGGATTGTTGCGACTTCAGTGAGTTTGTTAAGAAGTTTCCAGTGAGCAAGAATAGATGTTGCATTTGGAGTGAGTTGAATACCAGCACCTATCGTTTCAAGTTGCTTACACTTTTCGATAATGGTGCTTGAAATTCCTTTATGAGCGAGCGCTAAAGCGGTACTTAAACCAGCAATTCCTCCTCCAACGATGATGGGTGATTGCTCCACAAATGATTTCATCTTAAATAAGCAGAACTAAAAGAGTGGTAGAAAGCCGGATAACGCATTATACTCGCTTTTTTGAATGGTATAAACACCCTGTTGGGTTTGTTTGATCGCACAATAGTGAGGGAACATAACGATAAAGGGTTGAGCAATAAGGGCAGATTTTCTCATCAGCTGCTCCCATATCGATAAAGATATGAGGATGATCAAATGGTTGCGTAGCGCCTACGCACATAAATTCTTTCACACCAATTTCGATTGTTTTATATCCAAGATCATTTTGAAAATGGGGAATATTATGATCAGCCATGGTGTACAAACTCCAGAATAAATTATCATCATCAGCTGTGATGAGGCTTTTCTATTTTATAAGCGTGAGTTTGTAACAATGCTTATCATAATGCAAGATGCTTTTTAAGACAAAGTGCTCTTCTTTTATGCTATATGGAATAATCGTCATGTTTTTAGTACTTTTCAGATGGAGCTTGTTTCTAAGTATTTTTAAATATTCAATGGAAACATGATAATAAAAATGAGACATTGATGTATTATAAGTATGATAACATATTATAGAATATTATGTGAGGTGTTTCTTCAAGGACTTTAGAAAGTATAAAAGAATATTAATGAGAATATATGGAACAGAGGGTGGCAGATAAAATTTCTATATCGGATATAACGATGGAAAATCCGGCACGGTTTATTAATCGAGAGTTTTCATGGCTACAATTTAATAATCGTGTTTTGATGGAATCGGCTAATTCGAAACATCCTTTATTAGAGCGGCTACAATTTCTTTCGATTTCAGCAACAAATCTTGATGAGTTTTTTATGGTTCGTGTTGCTGGTCTTGCAGCTCAAATTCGTGCTCATGTTACAACATGCAGTGCAGATGGGTATACCCCACAGGAACAACTCGATATTGTGCTCGCTGAGATTTCCAAATTGCAGGCTCATCAACTCCAGGAATTGAATGTTTTACGTGATGAATTAAAAAAGAATGATATTGAAATTATTTGTTCTGATGATCTTTCAGAAGCCGAAAAATCGTGGCTTGAAAAATATTTTCTTGATAAAATTTTTCCTGTTCTAAAACCTTTGCCGGTTGATTCTACGCATCCCTTTCCCTTTATCCCTAATTTAGGGCTTTCTCTTGCGTTTCAATTGTCTGAAGGAACTGGTCAACACGCACGTACAGTGTTATTGCCCATTTCAATGCTTCTGAGGCGTTTTATTCTTCTTCCTCAAGAGGGCAATCATTTTCGTTTTATTGCATCTGAAGATGTTATTTATCTTTTTATCAAATATCTATTTCCTCACGATGAGGTTAATGGAATTGGTACATTTAGAGTGATTCGGGATAGCGATATTGAAGTAGAAGAAGAAGCTGAGGATCTTGTTCATTTTTTTGAAAAGGCTCTTAAAAGGCGGCGGCGTGGGCAGGTTATTCGCGTTGAATTTGATGCAAAAATGCCAGAGAATTTGCGCCAATTTATAGTGAATTGTCTTGCTGTTCCTGATAACTGTATTAATATTCTTGATGGATTTTTGGCACTTAATATGGTCTCAGAGATTGTTTCTATTCCCCGTGATGATCTCAAATTTATTCCTTATATTCCTCGTGTTCCGGAATCTATTCGTAAACATAATGGGGATTGTTTTACAGCTATTCGTGAAAATGATCTCGTGATTCATCACCCCTATGAGACATTTGATGTTGTTGTCCAATTTTTACGTCAAGCTGCTGGCGATCCTGATGTTGTGGAAATCAAACAAACACTTTATCGGACATCAAATGATAGCCCAATTGTTAGCGCTTTGATTGAAGCCGCTAAAGGGGGAAAGTCTGTGACTGCTTTGGTAGAACTTAAAGCACGTTTTGATGAAGAAGCAAATATTCGTTGGGCGCGGGATCTTGAATGTGCTGGAGTTCAAGTTATTTTTGGTTTTATTACCTTAAAAACACATGCCAAGATGTCTCTGGTTGTGAGACGTGAAGGAAAACGTCTTTGTTCTTATGTTCATCTTGGAACAGGAAATTATCACCCCGTGAACGCTAAAACTTATACGGATCTTTCTTTTTTTTCCACGGATGATGATATCGCTCATGATGTTGCGTTATTGTTCAATTATATTGCGCAATATGAGCGTCCACGTGAAACAATGAAGATCGCTTTTTCGCCTTTGACATTGCGTGGTCGTATTTTAGAGCATATTGAAGGAGAAATTGCTCATGCACAACGAGGAAAGTTTGCTGCTATTTGGATAAAAGTGAATGCATTGGTTGATCCTGAAATTATTGATGCTTTATATCGTGCTAGTCAAGCAGGGGTACAGATTGATCTGGTTGTGCGAGGGATATGTTGTTTACGTCCTTGTATTCCAGGAATTTCGGATAATATTCGTGTAAAATCAATTGTCGGGCGTTTTCTTGAACATAGCCGTATTTTTTGTTTTGGGAATGGGCAAGATTTGCCTAATGAAAATGCACTTGTTTACTTAGGTTCTGCTGATATGATGCCTCGTAATCTAGATTATCGTATTGAAATATTGGTTCCAGTTTTTAATAAAATGGTGCGACGGAAGATTCTTTTACAAATTATGCTAGCTAATCTCATTGATAATCAACAAAGCTTTGATATACTCAAAGATGGGATATCGAAACGTATCACACCGCAGATAGGTGAAAGTCCGTTTAATGCGCAGGAGTATTTTATGGCCAATACAAGTTTTGCGGGGGAAAATGAGTCTTTTGAATCTTCCATTTCACGCTTGGTTGCGTTGCATCGGCAACAAGCTGAAATGCATAAAGACTGAAATCCGATGACGTATAGAGATGCTCAAGGTAGGCTAAAAGGACGTAAGCCTGTTGCTGTTATTGACATTGGATCAAATTCTGTTCGGTTGGTGATTTATGAAGGGCTTGTTCGCTCACCAACGGTTTTGTTTAATGAAAAGATTCTTTGTGGTCTCGGTCATGGTGTGGCAAAAACGGGCTTTTTAGAAGAAAAAGCGATGAAAATGGCGTTGCAAACGCTCAAACGATTTCGAACACTGTGTCGACAGATTGGGGCCGATGAGGTCTATACTTTAGCAACGGCGGCAGCACGAGATGCAAAAAATGGCGTAGCGTTTATTCAAAGTGCTGAAGATATTTTACAAAATAAAATATATCTTCTTTCCGGAAGTGAAGAAGCTAAGTACTCAGCCTATGGGGTTATTTCTACTTTTTATCAACCAAAAGGTATTTCTGGAGATCTGGGTGGTGGAAGTCTCGAATTGATTGATATTGATCATTCTGATGTCGGTGAAGGGATAACGCTTCCATTAGGTGGTTTACGGCTACAGTATATGTCCAATAATGATAGTGCTGTTGCTGCAAAAATTGTACATGAGCAATTTTATCAATCTTCTGTTGCGCGTACGCGTAAAGGTATGGCACGTTATTTTTATGCCGTAGGGGGGACATGGCGTAATTTGGCAAAACTCCATATGGCAATGAAACATTATCGGCTTCCTGTTATGCATGGCTATGAAGTTGATGCCATGGAAATGGAGAAATTTTTACGTCTTGTAGCAAGCGGAAATATTGATAATATGAGAGGGATTGCGGCGGTTTCACAGAATCGTCGGAAACTTTTGTCCTATGGGGCAATTGTGCTTATTGAACTCATTCAGTGTATGGAGTTTGAAAAGATAATCTTTTCTGGTGCTGGCGTTCGTGAAGGTTTTCTTTATTCACGCTTGCCGCAGGCGATTCAACTTTCAGACCCTCTCATTGCTGCATGCACAGAAATGGCTATTCTACGGGCACGTTCACCAAAACAAGCAGAAGAGCTTATTGATTTTACGACAAATGCCTTTGACGTTTTTGGAATTTCAGAAACTGAAAATGAATGCCGTTATCGTCAAGCGGCTTGCCTTCTTGCCGATATTGGTTGGCGTATACATCCAGATTATCGAGGCAATGAAGCAGCCAATCAGATAGCATTAGGATCTTATCCAGGGATTTCTCATGAGGGGCGCCTTTATGCAGCGCTTGCTGTTTTTTTTCGCAATACCAGTTTACTGGTTGATAAAGAATCTTTTCCCATCTTTCAATTAGCAACACAAAATATCATTGAAAAAGCACGTATTCTTGGTGAAACAATGCGTATTGCTCATCTGTTTAGCGCTTCTGTTGCAGGAATTTTACCTCATTTATTTTGGCATAAAAAAGCAGATCATATTGTTTTGCAGATCCCCCAAAATTACGCTGGATTATTGGGAGAACGTCCTCTTGGACGATTAAAGAAGTTATCAAAAATAATTAAACAACCTCTTGCTTTTGAAATTTCTTGATTTTTCCTGCTAATTTATTCGCATTTTAGATCTTAAAAGATTAGGTATTTTAGATTTTTTTTTAACAAGATTGTTATTTGATTGATCTAAAAAATATTTAACGCTTTTCTTTAATAAGAGCCTTACTATTTAAGTTTTTAAATTTGTCAGCAGCAGGTTTTATTTACCCTATTTGCGTTGTCTTCTAGCCTATAGCAAATTGATATAGATAAGTAGCGTAAAGGATTTTTTTTAATGAGAATATTTTAAATTTATTCAGAATTTCTTTTATATTATTTCAAATAAAATTGATTTAATAAGGTACGATTACAAAAATTTTTTTCTTTTGATTTTCTACTCATTTTGACATAAAGTAAGATTCTCTTTAGGGGATCTTATGGAAATCTCGAAATGTGGAGAAATGTTCATTAGAGCTGTTTTGTGCTTATTTTCCCATCGTTAAAGTAAAATCCTATCTGACCCCTTAGAAGTTGTTCGGCTTTTTGACCAAATATTTCATAGCGCCAGCCATTCATAGCAGGGATATTTTTTTTAATTCCTCCATTGGCGATTTTTTCTAAATCACTAGATGTTGCAATAATTTTAGGGGCAATGCTGTTTTCGTTTGCAACAAGTTTTAATAATACTTTGAGAAGTTCGATAGCAGCGGCTGTCGTATCATTGAGTGGATTATGTTTAGGAATAGGGGGTAAAGTAGAAAGATCAACCTCTAAGCCTTCCTGGACAGCCTTGATTAATGATGATGCAATTGAGCGTTTATCCCAATTCTTATTAAGGCTGCGCAACCGTTTTAACGCAGATTCATCTTTTGGTTGTTGGGTTGCTATTTCTATAAGACATTCATCTTTCATGATATGACGACGGGGCATATTGTATTTTCGTGCTTCACGTTCACGCCAAGCGGCTATCTTTTGTAATACAGCAAGTTCACGCGGTTTTTTAACTTTTCCTTTCACTTTTTTCCATGCTTCATCTTCTGGCATATCATAGGTTTTAGGATTTAAGAGGATTGTGATTTCATCATCCATCCAGTGAATTCGTTGATTTTTTTCTAATCTTTTTTTCAAGAGAAGATAAACATCTCTTAGATAGGTTACATCGGCAAGGGCATAGAGCAGTTGTTTTTCAGACAGGGGGCGACAACTCCAATCTGTAAAGCGGGAGGACTTATCAAGATGATGCCCCGTGCAGCGTTGTACAATTTGATCATAAGAGATCGAATCACCAAATCCGCAAATTGATCCGGCTATTTGTGTGTCGAAGAGAGGAGAAGGAATAACGCCACCAAGATAATAAATCGTTTCAATATCTTGGCGGGCAGAGTGAAAAACTTTGACGATTTTTTTATCGATCATAAGCTCAAAAAAGGGTTGTAAATCAATATCTGGTGCTATGGGATCAATTAGAACTGTAGCATCTGGTGATGCAAGCTGGATTAAACACAGTTGAGGCCAAAAAGTTGTTTCGCGGATAAACTCAGTATCGACTGTTACAAAATCAGAGGTTCGTAGAGCGTTTAGTGCAATTTTAAGATCTGTTGTTTGTGTAATAAGATTCATCATTCTACTATAGCTAGATAAATTAAATTTGTCTTTTATTGGACTTTATTTTCGCGTTTTTATTCTCATATCTTGACAAATGGTTATGAAAAAGCGTTTTTAGCGCATGTGAATATTATAATCAAAGGCAAAAAACATGCACCGTTATCGCAGTCATCATTGTGCGGCTCTTCGTAGATGTGATGTAGGAACACAAGTTCGTCTTTCAGGTTGGGTTCATCGTGTCCGTGATCATGGAGGAATTCTTTTTGTGGATTTACGCGATCATTTTGGAATCACACAAATTGTTGCGGATCCTGCTTCGCCGGCTTTTAAAGTTATTGAAAAAGTGCGTTCTGAATGGGTTATTCGTGTGGATGGAGAGGTCTGTGCACGGTCTGATGAGGTTATCAATGCAACGCTTCCAACAGGTGAGATTGAAATTTTTGCACAAGAGGTAGAAATTCTTTCAAAATCTGATGAGCTTCCTTTACCGGTTTTTGGTGAGCCTGATTATCCAGAAGATATTCGATTAAAATATCGTTTTCTTGATTTGCGTCGGGAGACTATGCATAAAAATATCATGCGTCGGACTGAAATTATCGCGGCTATGAGACGGGCTATGCAAAATAATGGTTTTACGGAATTTACAACGCCGCTTTTGACCGCCTCATCGCCGGAAGGTGCACGTGATTTTTTGGTTCCAAGTCGTGTTCATCAGGGAAAATTTTATGCATTACCACAAGCACCACAGCAATATAAGCAGTTGTTGATGATGTCAGGTTTTGATCGTTATTTTCAAATTGCGCCATGTTTTAGAGATGAAGATCCGCGGGCTGACCGTCTTCCTGGTGAATTTTATCAATTAGATATTGAAATGAGTTTTGTTGAGCAGGAAGATGTTTTAGCAACTATGGAACCCATTATGCGTTCTATTTTTGAAGAATTTGCAGATGGGAAAATGGTGACCCAAAACTTTCCTCGCATTTCTTATGATGAAGCAATGCGGAAATACGGTTCTGATAAGCCTGATTTGCGTAATCCGATTATTATAGAAGATGTTTCTCAGCATTTTTACAATTCTGGTTTCAAAGTTTTTGCTCAGATTTTAGCGAATGATGAGAATGCACAAGTGTGGGCTATTCCGGCTAAAACAGGTGGAAGTCGTGCTTTTTGTGATCGTATGAATGTATGGGCACAAGGTGAGGGGCAACCAGGGCTCGGTTATATTTTCTGGCGTGAAGAAGAAGGAAAATTTGAAGGAGCAGGGCCTATTGCCAAAAATATTGGTGAGCAGCGAACTGAAGCGCTTCGTATGCAACTTGGACTTGAAAGTGGTGATGCTTGTTTTTTTGTAGCTGGAGATCCAAAAAAATTTGCATCTTTTGCTGGTGCAGCACGCATACGGATAGGAGAAGAATTAGATCTTGTCGATAGAGAGAGTTTCTCTTTAGCGTGGATTGTTGATTTTCCATTTTTTGAATGGAATGAAGATGAAAAAAAGATTGATTTTGCCCATAATCCTTTTTCTATGCCTCAAGGGGGAGAAAATGCTCTGGAGTCTCAAGATCCTCTTACGCTTAAAGCTTTTCAATATGATCTTGTTTGTAATGGTTATGAGATTGCATCCGGTGGAATTCGTAATCATTTACCGGAAATGATGCTTAAAGTTTTTGAACTTGTGGGACTTTCTAAGGAAGTTGTGAAAGATCGTTTTGGTGGTCTTTATCGCGCATTTCATTATGGGGCTCCACCCCATGGTGGTATGGCAGCGGGAATTGACCGCATTATTATGCTGTTGCAAGGTGTTAAAAATTTACGTGAAGTTGCTTTATTTCCTATGAATCAACAGGCACTTGATCTTTTAATGAGTGCGCCATCTGATGTTTCTTCTACACAATTACGTGATTTAGGAATCCGCATGGCTCCTCCTCACAAAAATAATTCATAAAGTTGATTTATGGATTGTTGTCGTCTCTCTTTCTCCGTAGTGTGAAGTCTTGATGTCTCTCAAGAGCATATCTGTTGTTTATGGACTTAGAGAGGTAAAAATGCTATTGTGTTAATCCTTCAAGAGGCTTGTTTATAAAGAAATATCTCTCAATGTAGTCTATCTCGTTTTATGATGCTCGCTTATGAAGGATATAACTTAAAACCTCATGAGTGGTATAAAACCGTTGCCATCTTTATTGAATAAAGGGTAGGCTGTTATTTTCCTTTCTAGGTTTTAATATTGCTGACAGTTTTTGTATGCAAAGGGTTTCAGTGTTTTTGTTCCTTTCTTAGATAGTCACTCTTCCCTTTGTGATAAGCAGGAAAATGATTGTGATTGATTTATCATAAATAAATTGGAAATGGAAAAACTTTAGAATACTTGGGATTTTCATTTAAGTTGTATATATAACAATATGTTATTTATATTTTGTTAAAGTTCTTACAACATTGTAAAAGATAATTATCTCTCTTCGTATTTATGAAAATAATGCATTTTTGCTTCCTATGGACTTCATCTTGGGGAACTCTATAAGCTTTGAATATTTTTTAAATTTTTCATGGAAAAACGAGATGAAGTTGTTATACAATCCACTTTTATACTAAAAGATAATGTTTGAAAGGTGCTTTTGTCATTCCCAAAAGGATGAAATATCTCTTTGTAGCCGTTAAATTATATCGTTGGATTTGCTAAAGCTTTCAATAAGATTTTTGTTGAGAATAATCTGTATTCAAAATATGTTTTGGGGGAAATTGTTGTTGTTGAAAAAACGATAAAAATTTATTTTACATCGTTTCGAAAAATTATATCATCGTAACTCCAGTTTGCTTAGTAATAATAGCGTTGTTTTTGAGATTTTTATTTATTTAAAAATGCTTGTCGCTTTCCTTAACAATGAAAATATTTTCTACTTCTTTTGGTTTATTTTGTTTTTTTACCTTTTAAAGAGGATAGTGAAAGAAATTTTCGATAATGTGTTAAATATTTTCATATATTGTTTAGAACAAGAGCGAAGAACATGTATAAATTTTTCAAATTGATATAATTTTCTGTTCATGTTCTAATTACAACGTTTATTTTTATGTCGTTGACTTTTAATAAAAAAGTTTACTCATAAGAGTTTGTATTAAATAAATCCTACACAATAATTTCTTATTATTGTGGGAATTTTTGTTCTAATATTATGTCTGATAAAATGAATTTACCTTTTGATGAAGAACATATTGAGCCAATAGAATTACGTTCTGCTTTACAGGAACGCTATTTGGCTTATGCACTTTCTACGATTACTCATCGTGCATTGCCTGATGTGCGTGATGGATTGAAGCCTGTCCATCGTCGGATTGTTCATGCAATGCGTCTTCTCAAACTGAACCCTGGACAATCTTATGCGA
Organism: Bartonella sp. AU55XJBT; assembly: GCF_028618525.1. The sequence continues at coordinate 40,479 of NZ_JAQITC010000002.1, forward strand.
AATGTGCGCGGATTGTTGGTGATGTCATGGGAAAATTTCATCCTCATGGAGATGCCTCTATTTATGATGCTTTGGTGCGTTTGGCTCAAAGTTTTTCGGTTCGTTATCCGTTGGTTGATGGACAAGGCAATTTTGGTAATATTGATGGTGATAATGCTGCGGCTATGCGTTATACCGAAGCACGCATGACTGAAGTAGCTGCGTTGTTGCTTGAGGGCATTAATGAAAATGCTATTGATTTTCGTTTGACCTATAATGAAGAAGATGAAGAGCCTGTTGTTCTACCAGGTGCTTTCCCTAATCTTTTAGCCAATGGTTCTTCAGGTATTGCTGTTGGTATGGCAACCTCTATTCCTCCCCATAATGTTGCTGAGCTCTGTGATGCGGCGCTGCATTTGATTGCACACCCTGATACGCGTGATGAGGATTTAAACCAATTTGTGCTGGGACCTGATTTCCCAACCGGTGGTATTTTGGTTGAACCTAAAAAGAGTATTGAGGAATCTTATCGTATAGGGCGGGGTTTTTTTCGATTACGTTCACGTTGGCATCAGGAAACTGGTAGCCGTGGTTCTTATGTGATTGTTGTGACTGAAATTCCCTATCAAGTTCAAAAGTCACGCCTTATTGAAAAAACTGCGGAATTGTTGCTTGCGCGGCGCTTACCAATGCTTGATGATATTCAAGATGAATCAGCAGAAGATATCCGCATTGTGCTTGTTCCTAAAAACCGGTCGGTTGATCCTGAACTTCTTATGGAATCCCTTTTTAAATTGACTGATTTTGAAATCAGATTTCCTCTTAATCTTAATGTTTTATCTTTGGGAAAAAGACCCAATGTTCTCTCGCTGCGAGAAAGTTTGCAACAATGGCTTGAACATCGTCAAGAAGTGCTTATTCGACGCTCTCACTATCGGCTTGATCAGATTGATAGCAGATTGGAAATTCTTCATGGGTATCTTATTGCCTATTTGAATCTCGATGAGGTCATACAGATTATTCGTGAAGAAGATGAACCGAAAAAGAAATTGATTAAGCGTTTTGAATTAACAGAGAATCAAGCTGAAGCTATTCTTAATATGCGCTTGCGTTCTTTACGCAAGCTTGAAGAATTTGAAATTCGTAAGGAATTTGAAACGCTTAAAGCTGAAAAAGAAAAACTACAGAATTTGTTAGCCTCTCCTATAAAACAATGGAAAATAATTTCAGAAGAAATTAAAAAAGTTCGCAATACTTTTGGTCCTGAAACGCTCTTAGGGAGAAGGCATACAACATTTGAAGAAGCGCCAAGACATGATCTTGACGATATTCAACAAGCAATGATCGAAAAAGAACCTGTGACTGTTGTTATTTCTGAAAAGGGGTGGATGCGTGCTTTGAAGGGGCATTTGAACGATTATAAAGCACTTTCTTTTAAAGAAGGAGATGGTTTAAAGTTGGCATTTCCAGCATTTACGACCGATAAGATTGTGCTGATAACTACAGGGGGAAAGTTTTTCGCATTTGGTGCAAATAGTTTGCCTGGAGGACGAGGACAGGGGGAGCCCATTCGTCTTTTAGTTGATATGGATGATGAACATGATGTTCTTACAGCTTTTGTGCATCACGCAGAAGAAAAATTGCTTTTGGTTTCATCTTATGGAAATGGCTTTATCGTTCCTGCTACAGAAGTGTTTGCCAATACACGAAAAGGAAAGCAGGTGATGAATGTGAAGTTTCCTGATAAGGTAAAGCTTTGTGTTCCGGTCAATGGTGATCATGTGGCTGTGGTTGGTGAAAACCGCAAAATGCTTATTTTTTCTATTGAACAAATACCGGAAATGAATCGTGGTAAAGGGGTTCGTTTACAACGTTACAAAGGAGGGGGCATTGTTGATGCCAAGACTTTTAATTTATCAGAAGGCTTAAGTTGGCAAGATACCGCTGAACGAATCTTTCATCGTCAAGCGGACGATCTTATTGAATGGATGGGAACACGTGCGGGTGTCGGGCGTCTGGTTCCAAAAGGATTTCCAAAATCAGGAAAATTTATCAATTAAATAATAGAAAATTCTTATTCAAAGTCTATAAAAGTTTAAAGAGAAATGCTATGTATTTTTATTATATGATAAGATATTGATTTATAATAATCATTCAATATAAATTCATGGTCAATGAGAGGCTCTAATATCTATAGGTTTTCTTATTTCAACTTTGTTCATGTTGAAACAATTAAAATGGTCTGCTCGCACATCATAAGCGGAGTGGTGTTGTAGATAGAAACTTATAAAGAAAAAAATTAAAAATGTCTTTTATGAGCGGTTTCAAGTGCCAAGAGCTGTTGTAACTTTGGGAACTGAATAAATATCAATAGGCTTACACGGTTCATAAGTGTGAGGATGATCGAACGGTTTTTATACACTTTTTTGTTTTATTATCATATTATTTCATGGGGGCTGTCATAAATTGATTTGATGCTTTGAGAGGTATATCTTTAAAACAAATATGTGAATGCTTAACACAAAAGTGTCCTATTGGGAGGTATTCTGTTTTGTGTGAAAGGTCTATCTTTCTTGTTCAAGAGAGATGTTGTTAATCTTGCGCGTAAGCATGTTTATTCGTTAGGATTATGATGATATTGCCTAAAGAGATGACCGCGTTCAGCCCATAAGACAAGAAGGATGGCAACGAGACTGAGAAAGAAAAATCCTGCTGAGTTTGGGATGGTTGTTTCATCAAATTGTTGCGCTACAAAAAAGCTCAGCCCTGCACCGATGGATGTTTGGAGAAATCCGGAGACAGAAGAGGCTGTACCAGCAATTTCGCCCACAGATTCGAGAGCGAGTGTATTGAAATTGGCCATTATACCACCGCAGGTAAACATTAATATACAATATAACGTCATATAAAAGGGGAAAGAGATAACGCCACCTGCTAAGACGGATCCAATAAACCAAATGCATGAAGTGGCACAAAAAAGCAAAAGCATCGTATGGGCAATACGCCGCATTCCAAGACGTCCGACAAGTTGAGAATTCATGAATGATGAGAAAGCCTGAAATGCAGCACCGATGGCAAATGCTATCGGAAACCAAAAGCCTAAGTTATAAATTCCTTCATAGGTTTGTTGTGATGTATTAACAGCAATAAAAATACAGCCTAAAATGATGGATGTTGCGAGTGTATAGCAAAGTGTCGTACGATTTGTCACAACAATCCATAAGTTGTGTTTAATGGAAGAAAAGGAAAGAGGGCGTTGTTCATGAAGTGTTTCAGGCAAGCGAAATAGAATCCAAATCATTAGCCCAAAACCAATTATTGCCATGAAAATAAAAATAAATTGCCAATGTCCGAGCAGCAAAATGATCTGTCCTGTTGCGGGACCAACCATGGGGGCAACAAGAAAGACCATCATAACAATAGACATAACTTCTGCCATTTTTCGGCCACTATAGAGATCACGTACAACGGAAACCGTAAGAACGCGCATAGACGCTCCTCCAATCCCTTGCAAGACACGCAAAATAAGTAAGAGAGAAAAATCAGTTACAAAGGCACAGCTAATCGCCGTAAATGAATAAAAAGCAAGCCCAATAAGCATAAGTTTGCGTCGTCCATAACGATCGCTTATTGGACCAAAAAATATTTGAGCAATACCGTAGCTAATAAGATAACTCGAAATGATATAATGTTGATCATTCTCGTTGAGAACATTTAATCCTTCCAAAATATTGGGCATAGCTGGTAACATAATATCTACAGCTATAGCATTAATAGCCATGAGCGAAGCAATAAGAATAACAAATTCTTTATAGCCAATTTTCTTTCTTAGCGCATCGCTGTGCGTTTGTTCATCAACTGAATATGACATATGGCATCCTTGAAATAAAAATTTCGTCTGAAAACAGCTCTTTTTAAGAGGCTGAATAAAATAAAAGATACCTATGATTGATTACACGGAATACTCTTTTCTTTTAAAAGTTCCTGTAACTCATTGTTTTGAAACATTTCTTTAACAATATCACACCCTCCAATAAATTCACCTTTGACATAAAGCTGTGGAATTGTTGGCCAATTTGAGTAATCTTTGATCCCTTGACGCAATTCGTCAGAAGTCAGAATATTAATCCCTTTATAGTCCAATCCCAAATAATCAAGGATTTGAACAACTTGCCCTGAAAACCCACATTGTGGGGCGTCAGGTGTTCCTTTCATGAATAAAATGACGTCGTTTGTTTTAATCTCGTTGTCAATAAAATCATGAACAGTGGTCATTTTTATCCCTCGATATCTCAGATTTTTATAAGTGTGTAATGTTCGTACTATTTTTAATCGTATTGAATGAATGAATGCAAGAAGAAATTTAAGACTATTTTGGGATATTTGTTTGTAACATTAAGGCGTGAAGATCATTTCCCATATTGCCTTTAAGGGCGTCATAGACCATTTTATGTTGCTGAACACGGGTTTTACCACGAAAACTTTCAGAAATAACTTCTGCAGCATAATGTTCTCCATCTCCAGCAAGATCACGAATTGTTACAATAGCATCGGGAATACCTTCACGAATAAGGGCTTCAATTGCATGGGCACTCATTGCCATTACTATTCTCCTATGTTGTTTATTTTTTGTAAGAGCTGTTTTAAGAGAAAGAATAAATTTTTATTCTTCACCCATAAATTGTGGAAACCAGTTCTCATAGGCTTGTGTGAGACTTTCTACTGAAAGTGTGAATATCCCATCTATATGAAGGGAATCTCCCTCAACTTGTCCTAGCTCTATTAAAGAAACGGCGTGGGTTTGCGCATACTCTTTAAGACTGTTGAGAGCACCAGGTTTGACGGCTAAAAGATAACGGCCTTGGTCTTCTCCAAAAAGTTCTGCATGATGGGGAGATTTATTGCTTAATTTTATCTTGATTCCTTTCCCTGCTTTAATGACCATTTCGGCAAGTGCAATCGCTAGTCCCCCATCAGAAATGTCATGAGCGGCATGAACAAAACCGTTATGAATGACATCTCGGACAAATTGACCATGCTTTTTTTCAAGTTGTAAATCTACAGGGGGAGGGGCACCTGCATCAATATTTAAAATATCACGTGCATAGATTGATTGTCCTAAATGAGAGCCGCAATCTCCCACTAAAATGATACTATCTCCATTTTGTATACCGTTGATTGTCACCATTTTAGACCAATCACTCAGAAGGCCTACACCAGCAATTGTGGGGGTCGGAAGAATAGCTACCCCATTTGTTTCGTTGTAAAGAGAAACATTACCTGAAACGATAGGGAAATCAAGAACTCTGCAAGCTTCTCCGATGCCTTTAATCGCAAAAACTAGTTGTCCCATAATTTCAGGTTTTTCAGGATTCCCAAAATTGAGATTATCTGTCGCAGCCAGTGGTGTTGCACCTGTCGCGCTAATATTTCGCCAGCATTCTGCGACAGCTTGTTTCCCTCCCTCATAAGGGTCTGCTTCACAATAGCGAGGGGTTACATCAGAAGAAAAAGCAAGAGCACGTTTACTCTTATTGCTGACGCGGATAACGCCTGCGTCACTTCCTGGACAAATGAGGCTATTTCCTTGGATAAGCGTATCATATTGTTCATAAACCCATCGGCGTGAACTTTGATTAGCAGAATTCAATAAGGTCAAAAGCACATCACCAAGATTTTCAACTTTTTTGACATCTTCTGCTTTCAGTAGCGTTTTTTTTGCAGGTTCACTCCAAGGACGATCATAAACAGGCGCTTCATCACCAAGTTCTTTGATGGGAAGATTGACAACTTCTTCTCCTTGATGAACGACACGGAAACGTAAATCATTGGTTGTTTTTCCAATAATGGAAAAATGGAGTCCCCACTTATGAAAAATTGCTGCTGCTTGCTTTTCTAGCTCTGGTTTAAGAACCATGAGCATACGCTCTTGACTTTCAGAAAGCATCATTTCATAGGCTGTCATGTTTTCTTCACGAACGGGAACTTTATCGAGATTAAGCTGTATTCCTAGATTTCCTTTTGCACCCATTTCAACAGCAGAAGAGGTGAGCCCTGCAGCTCCCATATCTTGAATAGCAACCACGGCTCCAATTTTCATGAGCTCTAAACACGCTTCAAGAAGACATTTTTCTGTAAAAGGATCACCAACTTGAACAGTTGGGCGTTTTTCATTGATTGAATTATCAAATTCAGCAGAAGCCATTGTTGCTCCACCAACACCATCACGCCCTGTTTTGGCACCAAGATAAACAACAGGAAGTCCGATGCCTTGTGCTTTAGAATAAAAAAGGGCGTCTGTCTTTGCAATGCCGGCGACAAAAGCGTTAACGAGGATATTGCCGTTATAACGTTTATCAAAATTGACTTCCCCACCAACTGTTGGAACACCAAAAGAATTGCTGTAACCACCTATTCCAGAGACGACACCAGAGACAAGATGGCGCGTTCGGGGGTGATCAGGAGCACCAAAACGCAATGCATTCATCGCGGCAACAGGACGGGCACCCATTGTAAAGACATCACGTAAAATACCACCAACACCTGTCGCGGCCCCTTGATAAGGTTCAATATAAGAAGGATGGTTATGACTTTCCATTTTGAAAACAACACATTGCCCTTCACCAATATCAACAACACCAGCATTTTCACCAGGCCCTTGAATGACACACTTTCCTTCTGTTGGAAGCGTTTTGAGCCATTTTTTAGAGGATTTATAGGAACAATGTTCGTTCCACATTGCAGAAAAAATCCCCAATTCAGTAAATGTTGGTTCTCTCCCGATTAACGTTAGGATATGTTGATATTCATCCTCTTTTAGGCCGTGTTGTGCAATGAGCTCTGGTGTAATCGTGATGTTATTGCAAGGATTCATGAGTATTTATCCGTCAAATTAATCGAAATTTAGCATTTTAATTTTTTTTAATCTAGCAGCTTAGATTATGGAAAACTACGTGATTTAATAATAAAAATATTCATTTATAAGCTGAAGATTTTGTTTGTTGGGTTGGGTGAATTTCAAGACCAAAAATAATCTTAAATAATTATGTGTTTAATAATATCCATCGTTATTTGTATAGAGTTTCCATTCATAAATTTACAACGTGACAAATGATATAAACTTTTGTTTTTAAAATGATAGAGGACAAAGAATTTTGCGGTATCATCCATTGACTAATTCTAAAGCACTTTGAAAAAGTAAACGACCGTCAATCCCTCCATGGGCAGGTTCAATAAAGTTTTCAGGATGAGGCATCATACCAAGAATATTACCAGCTTTATTAACAATACCAGCAATATCTTTCATTGAGCCGTTAGGGTTTGTATTCTCTGCATAGCGAAAAACAATTTGTTCATTGTCTTCCATTTGCTTTAATGTTTCACTATCAGCAAAGTAATTCCCATCGTGGTGGGCAACAGGGCAACGAATAATTTGTCCTTTAGAATAATATCGAGAAAATTTCGTCTTAGCATTAACGACTTCAAGTTTGATTTCACGACAAACAAATTTTAAGGAAGCGTTACGCATTAAAGTCCCAGGGAGCAATCCAGCTTCCAACAAAATTTGAAATCCATTACAAATACCTATTATCGTAATCCCTTTTTGTGCTTTTTCACGAATAGCTTTTAAGACGGGGGTTCGTGCTCCAATAGCCCCACATCGCAAATAATCACCATAAGAAAAACCACCCGGAATAATAATAACATCTACATCGGGAATTATTGTTTCTGTTTGCCAAATTTTGAGTGGCTCAACTCCTGTTATATGATGCAATGCCGCAACCATATCTCGGTCGCGATTTAATCCAGGAAGTTGAATGATGGCAGTTTTCATGAGCGTTCCATTTAAAGAAGTTCGATAGTATAATTTTCAATGACAGTATTTGCGAGTAATTCTTCACACATCTGATCAAGTTTTTTCTTTGCTATTTCAGAGGGTTGATCATCAAGAACAATATCAAAAACTTTTCCTTGACGAATGGAGTGAATACCTTGGAAAGCTAAACTTTTTAAAGCACCGACAATTGCTTCTCCTTGTGGATCAAGGACGCTTTCTCTTAAAGTAACTGTAATGCGCGCTTTCATTTTTTGCTTCCTGTTTTTAAAAGAACCTCTCCTTTGAAGAGAAGGTGTATTGATAGAAGGTGCTATTGTTTTACCTTGACGAGGCTTTTTACTTTACCAAGACGGGACCACTTGGCCGAGTTGGCTCATTTTCATTCATAATACCAAGGCGTTTGGCAACCTCTTGATAGGCATTAATAAGCCCCCCCATATCACGACGAAAACGATCTTTATCCATTTTTTCTCGTGTTTGCATATCCCAGAGTCGTGCAGAATCAGGTGAAATTTCATCAGCAAGAATAATGCGCATTGTTTCATCTTCCCACAGGCGACCAAACTCCATTTTAAAATCAATTAACTGGATATTGACACCGGCAAAAAGCCCAGAAAGAAAATCATTAATACGAATTGAAAGTTGCATGATATCTTCTAGCTCTTGCGGGACAGCCCACCCAAAAGCAGTGATATGTTCTTCTGTTACCATCGGATCATCGAGAGAGTCATTTTTATAGTAGAACTCAATGATAGATTGTGGGAGTGGGGTCCCTTCTTCTAGTCCTAAACGCTTTGCAAGAGAGCCAGCCGCGACATTGCGAACAACAACTTCCAATGGAATAATTTCTACGGCTTTAATAAGCTGTTCGCGCATATTTATGCGTTTGATGAAATGTGTTGGGATACCCAAACGCCCAAGATGGCTAAAGATATATTCCGAAATTCGGTTGTTTAAAACCCCTTTCCCGTCGATAATTTCATGTTTTTTTGCATTAAAGGCCGTGGCATCATCTTTAAAAAATTGAATATACGTTCCTGGTTCAGGTCCTTCATATAAAATTTTGGCCTTGCCTTCATAAATACGGTGGCGACGATTCATTATAATTCTCTATTTATCTTGAGAGGTTTTTAATAACATTAGTAAACGATACTATCCTAATTAATCAAAATTCTCAATGATATTGCTATGATACTTTTACAATTTTTGTCATGGTACATCTGCCTAAAGGAAAAGATACAGAGGTAATGAGAAAAAGGGCATGCTCTTTTGGATTAGATTTTTGCAAGAAAGTGGGAGAGGACCATAAGCCCTTCAGGCCAAGGTCCGTGTCCAGATTCCGCGTTAATATGGCCAGAATACCCAGCATCAACAAGGAGTGAACCCCAGTCATGGGCAATTTTTTCTGCTACTGAAAATTGACAAAATTCATCGTTGCGGCTGGCTATGACAATAGAAGGAAAAGGCAACTTTTGACGATGATAGGGGCCAAATGTCATTAAATGTTTAGGACGTATTTTTTCATTCGCGACATCGGGAGGCGCAACAAAGAAAGCGCCACAAATTTTTTCTGTATTTTGGACAGTTGCATGAAGTGCGGTAGGAACGCCTAATGAATGAGCGATAATCATAACAGGCCTTTGAGCTTGTGCGATGGCGGTTTTAACTTTATTAACCCACTCTTCGCAAACAGGTTTTGACCAATGGGCTTGTTCTATGCGGCGTGCTGTCGATAGTTTTTTCTCCCAACGTGTTTGCCAATGATCAGGACCAGATCCTTTGTAGCCAGGAACGATCAGAATATCGAGTTGATTTGCTTTCATGAATTGTTTTCTTTGTTACAATAGTTTTTGAGCATAAAGTGAATAGATTTGGGTTTTCTATGTTGTTCTATTGTTGTTCAAAAACACGTTTAAAAATCGTATTGATATGTTTGGTGTGATAAGAAAGATCGAATTTTTCTCGAAGTTCTGCTTCATTTAAAGCTTTACTAACATCTTTGTCATTGAGTAGTTCTTCTAAAAAATCTTTTCCTTGTTCCCAAACTTTCATCGCATTTCGTTGTACAATCCGATACGCATCTTCGCGACTGATTCCTGCTTGTGTGAGTGCTAAAAGTACCCGTTGTGAGTGAACAAGACCTCGGAATTTATGGAGATTTTTTTGCATATTTTCTGGATAGACAATGAGATTTTCAATGACGGATGTGAGACGAGAAAGAGCAAAATCAAGTGTAATCGTTGCATCAGGACCAATATAACGCTCGACAGATGAGTGAGAAATATCGCGTTCATGCCAAAGTGCTACATTTTCCATGGCAGGGAGTGCAAATGCACGAACCATACGGGCTAACCCCGTTAAATTTTCTGTTAAAACTGGATTACGTTTATGGGGCATTGCTGAGGAGCCTTTTTGCCCTGGTGAGAAATGCTCTTCTGCTTCGAGAACTTCGGTTCGCTGTAAATGGCGTATTTCTATCGCGAGCCTTTCAATAGAGGACGCAATAACACCAAGTGTTGCAAAAAACATCGCATGACGATCCCGAGGTATAACTTGGGTGGAAACGGGTTCAGCACGCATCCTCAAGGCTTTTGCGACGTGTTCTTCAACGCGTGGATCGATATTGGCAAAAGTTCCTACAGCGCCTGAAATCGCGCAAGTAGAAATTTCTTCGCGTGCAGCTAGAAGACGTTTGCGACAACGGGAAAATTCAGCATATGCAAGGGCAAATTTGACTCCAAATGTCGTTGGTTCAGCATGAATGCCATGACTCCGCCCAATAGTAATGGTTTCTTTATGTTCAAAAGCACGTCTTTTTAAGGCTTCAAGGAGTTGGTCTATATCCTTGAGCAGAATATCACTCGCACGCATCAATTGAATGCTCAGTGTTGTATCAAGAACATCAGATGATGTCATGCCTTGGTGGATAAAACGTGCTTCTGGTCCAATGAATTCAGCGAGGTGGGTTAAAAAAGCAATAACATCATGTTTGGTAATGGCTTCAATTTCATCAATACGATTGACATCAAATTTAGCGGCTGCCCCTTTTTCCCAAATGACTTTGGCGGCTTCTTTGGGAATAACGCCCAGTTGAGCAAGAGCATCACAGGCATGGGCTTCAATTTCAAACCAAATACGATATTTCGTTTCGGGAGACCAAATTGCTACCATTTCAGGGCGGGAATAACGTGCGATCATCATTTTTTTCCTTGTTGTGAGAGGAGTGCGGCTTGGCGCAATGCACTCATGCGTGCTTTGTAAAGCTCTTTGTTTCCGTTTTTATAAATTGCAGAGCCTGCCACAAATACATTTGCACCAGCTTTTGCAGTTATTCCAATTGTATCAACGGTGATACCACCATCAACTTCAAGATCAATAGGGCGGTTTGCAATCATGCTTTTAACGCGCTTAATTTTATCTTTTATTTCTGGAATAAAATGTTGTCCACCAAAACCGGGATTGACCGTCATGATGAGGATGAGATCTAATTGATCAAGCAAATATTCAAGGATATGTTCAGGGGTGCTTGGATTGAGTGCAATTCCTGCTTTTTTACCCATTGCTCTGATTGTTTGGAGTGAACGATGAAGATGGGGACTTGCTTCAGCATGAATGGTTATAATATCTGCACCCGCTTTTGCAAAAGCTTCCAAATAAGGATCAACTGGTTTGATCATCAGGTGGACATCAAATATTGCTTTGGTTAATGGACGCAGAGCCTTGACGATTTCAGGGCCAAAGGTGATGTTCGGAACAAAGTGCCCATCCATAATATCAAGATGGAGCCAATCTGCACCAGCATCAACAACATCTAATATTTCTTGCCCAAGTTTAGAAAAATCAGATGCCAAGAGTGAAGGTGAAATGAGATGAGAATGGGGCATAAAAAAACTCCTTGATTGGCTGTTTTTATCATGTCGCTGTGTATACACAAATATCTTTTGTGTTATGACGAAAAAGAAAAATACGTATTATATTTTTTTATACAAGGATCGCTTGAAATTTTAAAGTTTGATAAGTGAGAGATATGTCGAATCATAAAACATGTTTGAAGTCTGAACTTCAAGATAATATTACCGTTTCTTCGCAAGAATATCGAGATGCTATGAGCCATTTTGCAGGCGCTGTGCATATTGTGACAACAGATGGCATTAAAGGAAAGCGCGGGGTGACAGTTTCGGCGTGTTGTTCTTTGTCAGATGATCCTCCAACGCTTCTTGTTTGTCTCATGCGCCATAATCTGAAGAATCATGTGTTTATGGAGAATGGAATTTTTTGTGTTAATAGCTTGGCAGGAAAACATCGTCCATTAGCGGACGCTTTTTCAAGGCGTTGCAATGTTACACAAAATGAGCGTTTTGATAGGACACAATGGGGAACTTTGCAGACAGGAGCTCCTAGTCTTTCAGATGCTTTAGCCTCTTTTGATTGTCGTTTGATTTGTTGGCATGAGCATGCAACCCATTGTGTCTTGATTGGTGAAGTTGTTGCAATCAACCGTAGCCAAGAAAAAGATGCTTTGATGTATTTGAATCGTGGATATCACACTTTATCTTTATAAAGATTTTTATTTTTTGCATGGGTGAAATGATTTATGGATGTTCCATTTAAATTTTAATGCACTGAGGAAGGAGGAGGGAGACGGCTTTGAACTTTGAATTTTCTTCTTTTTGAGGTTCCTTAATAAATGAGAAAGATGATTTTGGGATGATCTTTGATCAAAAGTTCAACTTGAGATAAAAAAAGCGATCAAGATTAAACAGCGTATTTAGACATATTTATAGATTGTTATGAAAGAACATTTTATTCTTGTGTTGATGGGTATTGCACAATATATAGACCCCACAGAGCAGATGTGGAGGTTTTTTATTGCATGAGCGAAGAGATTGATGGTCAATATCGCCCTAGTGAAGATGAGCCTTTTATGAATGAACGGCAGAAGGCGTATTTTCGTGCTAAATTGATTTCTTGGAAAAATGATATCTTAAAAGAAGCGCGTGAGACTTTGGAAAATTTGCAGGAAGAGAATGTTGGTCAACCAGATTTGACCGATCGGGCGTCCTGTGAAACTGATCGTACAATTGAATTGCGTGCTCGTGATCGTCAAAGGAAACTTATTGCAAAAATAGATGCTGCCTTGGAGCGAATTGATAATGGGACATATGGTTTTTGTGAAGAAACCGGCGAGCCTATTAGTATCAAGCGTCTTGAGGCTCGGCCAATTGCCGTTTTGTCGTTGGAAGCACAAGAACGTCACGAACGTCGTGAAAGAGTTTATCGTGATGATTAAAGTTATGAAAGTGATAAATAAACGAAGTTCGTAGAGATAAAATTGTATATTTTATTTTGGAGGGGTAGGAATAAACAAAGATGGTTCTTGTCTCCCTTCAATTTCGGCCGTGATGGCTGAATCTTTTACCGTTTGATTCGTAAAAGAAGAGGAGGTTTTATCTGCCGTCTCGTTTTTTTCTGTAAGGGAGGAGGTGGGGTGGGGGTGTATTTCTCTCTTTTGTGTTCTAGATGTGCTGGTAATATCGGATTCTATAACAACATCTGTTAATCCGCCAATAAGGAGTAAATGTTCTTTATGATCACAACGGACTAAAACGAGGCGACGTGTTCGATCTATAGAAATTGCTTCACATAATGCTAATCGTGATAGATTTTTTTTTCTATTAGTGTTGAATTTTCCCATATTTAAACGGCGTAAAAAAAAGATAATTATCATAAGAGCTATGATTGTTATTATACAAAACAAAAAACTTATCGTTATGTTTGCAGCAGATGTACCTATTTGGTCTGATAACCAGATAACCATAGATTTTCTCCCATTTTGGTATGGAAACTATCGTTTTTTATTGAGATAAATTTATAAACATCCCCTTAAAAGTTTCACTTAAAGACGAAGAAATAAACTTTTTAACATTAAGTGAGCTTTCTTAGAAAGGTAATATCATAGTATATATTTTATAACAATGAATATAAAGGAAGTTTCTTGGTATAAGAGACAGCTAAATCTAAGGCAAAGAGAGATGGATAAAGGTTTTGAGAATAATGAAGGATCAGCGTCTTCGTCTTCTGTTCGTCGGAGAGTTGTGATTTTAGGTGTTGTTTTTATCTTTGTTTTCCTTTTCACTGTGGGCATTTTAGATTTTTTTTATCCACAAAGTTATTTGCAAAAGGCTGTGGTGGCATCTTTTTTGATTCTAGCTACTATCGGTGTTGCAGCACTCATTTTAAGTGGAATGGGAATTTTAAGATACCATGCATTGTGGTTGCATGAAGATTTTGATTTTAGCATCTTTAATGGAAGCGATGATGCGATTGTAATCTCTGATCTTTCTGGTTTTGTTTATTATTCTAATCAAAACTATCAAAAAATTCTGACCTATAAGCCTGAAGGATCTTGTTATAGGGTTATTGCTGATCTTCCAGGAGCTGGTGCACTTTCCTATCGCTTAAAGGTTGCTGCCTATAATAATCTTTCAGCGCAAGAAGAGTTAAGAGTAGAGCAACCAATCTTTACCGGTTCTACTCAAAAAAAATCTGTTTGGTATAATATCTCTGTTCAACCTATTACAAAACGGAAAAAAAAGCTTTTATTTTGGCGTATTAGTGATATTTCGCATTTACAACAAAACCGAGAAGTTTTTTTCTCTAATCTTCAAGAGGCAATTAATCACTTAGATCAAGCGCCTGTTGGTTTTATATCCGTTAATACACAAGGTACACTTCTTTATGCCAATGCGGTTTTTGCCGAATGGTTCTCTATTGATTTAGCAAATTTCTCGGTTGGTCAATATCATTTTGATCCATTATTTGAGAGCGTTGGCGCTAAAAGCTCATGGAGTGATATTTGTTTACAAACTAATAGATATCAAAACTCAGGTTACTCTTTACCTTATAGATTTTCATTGTGTTTAAATTCACAGACGATAGGTGAAAAAATATTTCATTGTTTTATCTCTGCTTCTTCTTTCTTAGAGGAGGAAGCCGTTTATCGTATTGTGATCATTCCACAACAAATACAAAAAGAAGAGGCTGATCAATCAAAATTACCCAGTATATTAGAAGAATATTTTGATGCGAGTCCTTTTGCAATAGCCGTGGTAAATCAGGAAGGGCAATTGATTCACATGAATAATGCTTTTTCATCACTCACCGAATGTATGGATAAGACTATCAATTTTTATGATATTATTTCTCGTCGTGATTGTGTGCAGTTAGAGCGTGCCTTTCAGAAAATTGCGACCAATAAAAATTATTTTGTTTCTCTTGAAACGGTTTTAGAAAAGAATGAAGAACGCCATTTACGTCTCCATGTGATGTCTGTACCACCCTATCATGGTGATGTGCTACAAGATTTGGTCATTATCTCTGTCATTGAAACAACAGAACAAAAAACACTTGAAGATAAAATGATGCAAAGTCAGAAAATGCAAGCTGTTGGACAATTGGCAGGTGGCATTGCGCATGATTTTAATAATGTTTTAACAGCAATTTTAATGTCATGTGATCTTCTTTTAAATACGCATCGGAGCTCTGATCCTGCTCATGCTGATCTGATCAATATTAAAAATAATGCTAATCGTGCAGCTGCTCTTGTCCAGCAATTACTTGCTTTTTCTAGAAAGCAAACACTTCGACTTGAAGAGGTTGATTTCACAGAATTTTTATCAGATATTCGTAATCTTGTTTTACCACTTTTGGGGAATAATATTCAGTTAAAAATTATCCATGGAAGAGATTTGTGGAGTGTTGAAGTTGATCAAGCCTCTTTTCAGCGTGTGATTATGAATTTGGTTATTAATGCGCGTGATGCCATGGTCGATGGAGGTATTGTTAAGATTGCGACAAACAATATTACAAAACAACAAAGTGCTGAATTTAATCATCTGGGTTTGTCAATTGGTGAATATGTGCAATTGACTATTTCAGATACAGGGTCTGGGATATCTGCTGCTATACAAGAAAAAATGTTTGAGCCATTTTTTACAACCAAAGAAGTTGGAAAAGGAACAGGCCTTGGTTTGTCAATGGTGTATGGAATTATCAAGCAAAGTGGTGGGTATATTTATTGTGAAAGTAAAGAGGGAGAAGGAGCAACATTTCATATTTTTCTGCCCCGTTATATCCGCGATATAAAAGGAGAAATTTCTCAAAAGATTGAAAAAGATGAAGAGAAAGATAAAAATATAGACTTAACAGGATTTGCAACTGTTTTATTGGTTGAAGATGAGGATGCGGTCAGAATGGGGGGGGTCAGAGCTCTTCAAATGAGGGGATATACGGTTTTAGAGGCGGCAAGCGGGGTGGAAGCTCTTTCTATTCTTGAGGAAAAAAAAGGCGTTGTTGATATTATTGTTTCTGATGTGGTGATGCCAGAAATGGATGGGCCTACTTTATTGAAGGAAGTCCGTAAAAACTATCCTGATATCAAATTTCTTTTCGTTTCTGGATATGCAAAAGATGCTTTTGCTAAGAATCTTCCACAAGATGCTGTTTTTGGTTTTTTATCTAAACCTTTTACACTCAAACAGTTAGCTCTAACAGTTAAAGAAACACTTTCGTCATGACACAAAAATTAATGCAATAAAAAAATTGTATATTTTAAGATTTTTTTAGGAGAAATACGAAAATATTTTGATTAATAGAGCGCGTGGTAATGTTCAGAAAACGAAATGAAGAAGAACGATTTGGAAATTTAAATAAAACTCAAAAAAAATTGCACATTCTACGCAAAAATTTATGAAGAAATAAAACTTCACCTTGTCAACATTAGAGGTTTTTAATTATAGGTGCTGAAGATAAATTGTATGTAAAATGTTGAAAAATGCTATAGGATGCTGATATCCTCAAAAGGATAAGAGCTGTTGTTGCGTATCGACTATTTTACTTTTTCCTTCAATAAATGCTTTTAAGGCTTTGGGGTAGAGTTTATGCTCTGCTTTAAGAACTCTTTGTGCTAAGCACTCAGTGGTATCATCGGGATAGACCGGAACGGCTGCTTGGGCAAGGATTTTTCCTGCATCCATATCTTCTGTAACAAGATGAACAGTGCAACCCGTGATTTTTACGCCTGCTTGTAAAACTCTTTCATGCGTGTTTAAGCCTTTAAATGAAGGTAAAAGAGAAGGGTGAATGTTTAAAATTCGTCCTTCATAACGTTTTACGAACCGCAATGAGATAAGGCGCATATACCCCGCAAAACAGAGAAAATCCGGCTTATATTGATCTAAGATCGTAAAAA
Organism: Bartonella sp. AU55XJBT; assembly: GCF_028618525.1. The sequence continues at coordinate 57,545 of NZ_JAQITC010000002.1, forward strand.
TATCTTCTTCATGCTCTTCTTTTGTTTTATAGATTTTGCGATCAACAATATGAATAGGTAAATTATGATTTTGTGCCTTTTCAATACCCTTTGCACGCGGATTATCGCAAATAACTGCGACGATTTCAGCGGGATATTCCTTTTGTTGACTTGCTTGAGCAAGGGCGACCATATTGGACCCATTACCAGAAATAAAAACGACGATTTGTTTTTTCATAAATGCAGTCCCCCTTTATAAAGTATACCTTTATTTTGATCTTGGCGTTTTGTTAAAATGCCAAGGGGAGTCACAATTTCTCCATTTTTTTCAAGAGCTTGTGTAACTGTTTCAACTGCATGCTGTGCTACGATAACGATCATACCAATACCACAATTGAACGTTCGTAACATTTCTGTTTCTTCTATTTGACCTTGTTTGGCAATCCATGAAAAGACGGAGGGAACCTTGATGGTAGAAAGATTAATTTCAGCGCAAAGAGAAGAAGGAATGACACGTGGAATATTTTCAAGAAAGCCTCCACCTGTAATATGCGCTAGAGCTTTAATTCCTTCGCATTTTTGCATGACAGGAAGAAGCGATTTCACGTAAATGCGTGTTGGTGTCAGGAGTGCTCTACCAAGGCTGTCTTTTGGGGAAAAGGGGGCAGGGTCATTCCATTTTAGATGATTTTGTTGACTGATTCGTCGAACAAGCGAAAAGCCGTTGGAATGAATTCCAGAGGCGCTTAGACCTAAGATAATATCGCCCTCTGTCAAGTCTTTTGAAGGGAGAAGCGCACTGCGTTCACATGCGCCTACCGCAAAACCCGCTAGATCATAATCTCCTTCTGCATACATTCCTGGCATTTCTGCAGTTTCTCCCCCAATAAGAGCAGCGCCGGCTTGTTTACATCCTTCTGCAATGCCAGAAACAATTGCAGCACCTTGTTCAGGGTCAAGCTTTCCAGTTGCAAAATAATCCAGAAAAAAGAGAGGTTCCGCTCCTTGTACAAGTAAATCATTGACACACATAGCCACCAGATCAATTCCTACAGTGTGATGATAGCCTACTTCAATGGCAATTTTTAGTTTTGTTCCAACACCATCATTGGCTGCGACTAAGATAGGATCTGTAAAGCCTGCTGCTTTTAAATCAAAAAGGCCACCAAAACCGCCAATTTCTGCATCTGCTCCAGCTCGTTTTGTCGCGCGTATAAAGGGTTTAATTTTTTCTACCATAGCATTACCCATATCGATGTTTACACCGGCTTTTGCGTAGGTAAGACCAGCTCTGGATTTAGTATTTGTAAGATCTTGATTGCTCATTGGAGCCTTCCTTTAGTGGAAAATCAGGTTTTGACGTTATGCAATGCCATGATAGAGTTTTCTCTGCAAGAGATATTGATAAGAAAATAAGCAACTTTACTTGTACCTTATTTTGAAGATGTTTATAATTTTTGTGAAGAATTTTTTTTAGGATATTTTATGAGCAAGGTATCAGATAATCAGGGACAGTCTTCTTGGCAACTTATGAAAAAGAAAGTGAGTGAGAGTACATCCCGTGATCGTTATAAAACTTATAAGCCCGCATATACACAATTACCGTTGCCAAATAATATGAAAAGACAAATCTTTTTTTGGCTGGGGACGCTGTTTTTTTTCATTTTTTTTATGGTTGTTTTTGGATCAATTTTGCTTCCTTTTGTGGCAGGAATTGTGTTGGCTTATTTTCTTAATCCCATTGTTCAACTCCTTGAAAAGTTTGGTATTCGCCGTGTTTTTGGTACTGTCCTTATTACCTTATTTATTGTTATTATCTTTGTTGCTTCTTTAGTTATTCTGATTCCTATTATTAGTTCGCAAATACAGCAATTTGTGAGTGATGGCTTACCTGTTTATATTAATCGTATTCAAACTTTTTTCGTTGAGCATGATTTTGATTGGATAAGGCACTATTTTGGAAGTGATCCAAATGAATTACGGAGTAATATTAAAGGGCTTTTAGGAGAAGGTTCTGATTTTATTACATCTCTTTTGAATTCACTTTTGAAATCAGGGAAGTCTATTGTTAATATTGTTAGCTTATTTATTGTGGCGCCTGTGGTGACATTTTATATGTTATTAGATTGGCCACGTATGGTGACAGCAATTGATTTGTTAATACCACGTGATCATCTTGAAACCGTTCGAAGTATTTTTCATGAAATGGATAGAGCTATTGCAGGTTTTGTTCGTGGACAAGGGACTGTTTGCCTCATATTGGGGGGCTATTATGCTATTGGTTTAACGATTGCAGGACTCAATTTTGGTCTTTTGGTTGGTATGTTTATTGGCCTTATTAGCTTTATTCCTTATATTGGAACCATGAGTGGTTTGGTTCTTTCTGTTGGGATTGCATGGGTTCAATTTTATCCTAATAATTGGGGGGGAATCATCATTGTGATGGTACTTTTTTTAATTGGTCAATTTATTGAAGGTTATATTCTTCAACCAAAACTTGTTGGTTCATCAGTGGGATTACATCCCGTGTGGTTAATGTTTTCGCTTTTTGCTTTTTCTTCACTCTTTGGTTTTACTGGTATGCTTGTTGCTGTTCCGGCAGCAGCGGCTGTGGGCGTTTTAGTTCGTTTTGCCCTTCATACTTATCTTAGTTCTCAGATGTATTTGCGAAGTGGAAAGTCGGAGCCACTAAAATGAATGGGCGAGAAACGCAATTATCTTTAAACTTCCCTTATGAGCCGATTTTTCAATTTGATGATTTAGTCGTAACGGATAGCAATCGTATGGCTTTTCAGCTTATTGATCACTGGCCCAATTGGAGCGTGCCTATTGCAGTTTTGGTTGGAAAAGAAGGATCTGGAAAAACGCACTTTTCGAGTATATGGCAGCAAAAAGCAAATGCATTCAGGATTCAGTGCAATAAAATTGATCAGGCTGTTGCTATGGCTTCTTTAGGCAGATCATTTTTAATAGAGGATATTGATGCAGAGGAAATTAATGAGACAGAACTTTTTCATTTAATTAACAGTGTTAAGCAAGCAAATGTCGATACACGACAAGCTACTTTATTGATGACGGCACGGACACTCCCTTCCGCTTGGAAGTTAAAGTTAAATGATCTTAAAAGTCGTCTTAATTCGGTGATGTTTGTTGAAATTAATCAGCCTGATGATGCATTGTTAACAGCCGTTGCCTTTAAGCTTTTTTCCGATAGGCAGCTTATTGTACATCCAGATACAGTTTATTATCTTATCAGCCGTTGTGAACGTTCTTTATTTTCATTAAAGCATGTTATTGATTCTGTTGATCAGTTGGCGTTACAAAGAAAAAGAAAAATAACGCGTGCTGTGATTGCTGAAGTTTTGAATAGAAAAAAATATAAATGCTCCTTATCATGATTTTACATGTTTTTGTTAGAATATGAGGAGAGACAAGTATTTAATTTTTTTACTTTTTTATACGTTTCTTTTAAATGGCTTTCAGATTTTTTTGGATGAATATTCTTTTTACCACTTTTAGACGCTATATATTTTTGTGTTTGTAAATATTTCTAAAAAGAGGCTTATTATTTTTTTATATTGATGGAATTTTGGTACCGATGCTATTTTCTATTTTCGTCAATAAATATGTTATGGGGGGAGGAAAAAATTTGAAAACGTTCTTTTTTGTAAAGAAATGCAACAAAATTGAAAAAAAGTGTGTTTTTCTCTTGCACTTCTGTTGTGAAAATTTTAGGAAATGTGCATCAAATAAATGTTAAATGGCGGAGCGTAGCGCAGCTTGGTAGCGCACCTGATTTGGGATCAGGGGGTCGTAGGTTCGAATCCTATCGCTCCGACCATGTTTGATAAGATGTATGAGAATGAACCCAGTTGGGTACGTGTGGTGAAAACGATCATTCAAGCATTGTGTAATCTGAAGGGAAAAGGCATGATCGCACGTATTTATAGTCCTGCTAAAACAGCTATGCAGTCAGCGAAGGGGAATACAGGCTTTTGGATTCTACAGTATGAGCCGATGAAAGCAAAAATGCTGGAGCCTCTTATGGGTTACACGGCAACATCTGATATGAATAGTCAGGTAAGAATCCGATTTAATAGAAAGGAAGAAGCGATTGCTTTTGCACGCAAGAATGCTATCCCTTATCGTGTAGAAAAGACACATATGTCGATTCGGCGTGTTATTTCTTATTCTGATAATTTTCGCAGTGATCGGCAGCAATCTTGGACACATTGAGTTAAAGATGCTATTTTGAATTGAGGAAATAACAGTTGGGTCCCGTAGCTCAGTTGGATAGAGCAACGGCCTTCTAAGCCGTGGGTCACAGGTTCGAATCCTGTCGGGATCACCATTTTAAGAAAATTAATAGATAAAAAATTCGGGAATTTCCCTTTTTTGTTGGCTGTTTTGGTGTAAAGTGACGGCATGCTGTTTTCTGGCCAGCCAGAAGTATTTTAAGTTGTGATATCGTAGCTCCTATATTTGCTTACCACGTATTGCTGATCATTTTTTCACTCATTGCTACTGTTTTTTTTAATGCAGCTACATTCTATGCTTTAGAAAACAAATTGCCAAAGCTTTTTTTAGGCGCTTTTTTCCATTTTTCTAAAAATGAGTGTGATATTTCTTAGATGAGATTTAAGCATTGCGACTAATGCCGGTAAAATTGCACAAAAATGTCTACTTTAAATTTTTTTATGAATAATATTATTATGTTTTTCAGTATGATCTTTGGTAAGATTGGTTTTCAAGGCATGGAAGATTCTATTTAGAAATGTTTTATGGGATATTGAAGAATAAAAATCTATCTGTTTATAATGAGAGTTTAGAGACATATTCCTAGGAATGAAGTGTGTCTTCTTGTATTGAAAGCTGTGCCTTATAGCGCATTACGATTTTAGAGTCCTTTGGTATAATAAGAAGCTGTGTGTGCTACGCAGATAAGATATTTTTTCTATAGATACATTTATTGCCAATCTGATTGAGTGTGGTTGTCACTGTTTCTCAGGGTAAGGCTATATTCAGCAATGTTTATGGTTTACTTAGGTTTTATTTGTTTAAGAATGTATGCTGCGTATTTATGGGTTATCTTGTACATATTCTGTTTGAATTATGAATGAAGATGAATGGTATCTTAGAGTTAAGTTATTAGATTTCGCATTTATATTTTCAAACGTTTTTTCTCGTTTGTACCTCATGCAAGAGCTATTTTAGCCTTGAATAATGATTACACTAAAATGTTATGTGATAAGATCTGATGTTCTCAAACACATAGGATTTAAGGTGCTCATTGTTTTAGGAATATCGTGTGAAGAACAGAGCGCCATTGTATATGGTATATTTATGCATTTGTTTTAAAGAGACAGCCCTTAAAGCTCCTAAAAGCCCATTTCACACCGACTCTCATGAATGGTATAACGCTAAATCTATAGAGCTCTATCATTTTTACGCTTATAAAGAATAAGCGAGGATATCATACACTTTGCCTATTTGCTAGCCGCCAATGTTGCTATAGACCTTAGCTTTACAGATCATTATAGGTATTTTAGTGCTTTCTTGTGCAACTATTATCTACATGCCCATCCTTCTTGTGATGTACAAGGGAGATAGTTTTGATGATTCAACAGGGGAGAGGCTTGAAATGAAAGAACTTTATAATATTCGGATTTCTTATTCAACATGTCTAATAGTAATATATGATTATAAATCAATGTTTTTAGCAAATAAAAAAGTTTTTTTTATCGTATTTTTTACTCTTTTAGATATTTTATAGTAACCTGCCATTGGTGAACTTAAAATATCGCTCTAAAAACCAAGTTTTTTACGTACTGAAAAGACTGTTATTATATCTCTAAGTATTTTAACAATAGGTGTTCCATCAATAGAGAAGAAAGAATCAAAAAAATAGAAGATCGATCAAAAAATAAACAATTTTTTTTAGAAAAATAGTTGGAGTTTGTCGGAAGAATTTTACAATAAAACCCTCTAAGCCGTTGCAACTGAAACTGTTTTGGCTTTTATGATTCTTTCAAATAACGCATCAAAAGAGGCGTTAGCAGAACTCAGAAAATACCAGAAATATCCCATAGAGCATGCTCTTTATAGAGACATGTTGCAGGATCTTATTCTCTAATCATTATTTATGAATCCCGTATTCTGAAAGGAATATGACAAATCGGTAAGTCACTTATGGCATAAAGCTTATGGTATAAAATTAAATGGTGGGCGTGACAGGGATTGAACCTGTGACCCCTACGATGTCAACGTAGTGCTCTCCCGCTGAGCTACACGCCCATTCACCGATGTTGCATACACCATATAGAATGGCAAACGTCAATGCTTAATTTCATTTTCTCTTACAACAGATGCAAATAACTTAGAAAAATATCCTTTTAAGCAGCAATAAGGATCTTTTCAACCTCATTGACGAGCTCTCGTAAGTGAAATGGCTTAGAGAGGACCTTTGCATCAGGAGGAGCATCACTATTTGAATTGAGTGCAACCGCTGCAAAACCTGTAATGAACATGACTCGTAAATCAGGGTCAATCTCAGTAGCACGTCGTGCCAGTTCAATTCCGTCCATCTCTGGCATTACAATATCAGTCAGGAGAAGAGAAAATGGTTCTTCTTGTAAACGTTCATATGCGCTAATACCATTATCGAAATCGGCGACTTCGTAGCCTGCACGTTCTAGGGCCTTTACGAGAAAGCGACGCATATCGTTATCATCTTCTGCGAGCAGGATTCGTTTCATGATTGTGTTCCAATGGCTCCATTTGTCAGAGTTTTTGCCATATCAATTATACAATATAGAGTATTTATAAAAAAGATCGAAAAATACTCATAATCGAAATGAATGGCAAAATGGTTAATTCTTATATTTTTATTCAAAATACAGCATATTCGTTGTGAGTTGGTTAAATTCGCAATATATGTGATTTGGAAAAAAGCAGGGACGATCCAAAACTTTTAAAATGATTCATTACTATTTTTTCTTTTAAATTTTCTGTTTCTTATCAGAACTCCATTAAAAAAAATTATGAAAACCGTTACTGTACGGATTGCTTCTGTCGAGAAATGAGAAGAATATTATGTTAATTTATTGTTTTTAAAAGGCTATCCTAGAAAAATAGAATTTTTATAGAGACTTACAAATAAATATTATAAATAAAATTTATTTTCAAAGTTATTTTAATATGTAAAAATATTATTTTTTATTTATACTATAAAATAATCACTTAATAATATATCAAAAACATTATTTTGATTTTTTAATTATAAATCTTTATAAAGATATATTAATATAAATTTATTATAGTTATTTTATTATTTATTATTATAATAATATTATATTTTGATATGATAATATTTTATACATTCATTATTTTTATTATTTATTGTGATGAATATTGGTTTCATGGTTTGCTTATAGAGTCTATAAAAAGAATCATATGAGTGGTTAGAAGATGGAATCCATTATATAGGAGATATTTATCGAGCGATGTCGCTGATAGAAATCTTCGTTTTGGCAGAGCAAAATGGAAGTTAAGATTTTGTATTATTTTATAGAGGCATTATCGAGAATAAATGCATCAAATGCCGCCCAAAATTGTTTTTTATAATCCTCGTTATACATAATTGTATCAAGTTCAGCGCCTGTAATGGTAATACTTTCTGTCAGACGTGTGTGTTGGCATAATTCCCGTACTTCAATGTTGTTGGCGAAATTGTCTTGGTTGGCGAGAATAAAGAGTGTTGGAATTTGTAAATGCCCGTGGAGTATATTTTTCTTCACAGAATCAATCGCGTTAAATACCGATGCCATCCATCGGGATGTTGTGGGTTTAATGGAAGGGAATGCGTACTCCAATTGGATATTTTTGAGGTTTGTTTTTTTTAATTTTTTTCCACCTTTCACGGGTATAAAGCCAAGACCTATATCAGAAAGAAATTGTGTTAATTTATGTTGAAAACCATTTGTTTTATTGCCGAATGGAGCAAAAAGAGGAGAAACGCAGAGCAATCTATTAAATTGATGGTTAATAAGATCTAAGCTGCTAAGGGCTATCAATCCACCTATGCCATAGGCAAGCATGGAGTAAGGTGGAGGACAATTAGGATAAATAACATTTTTAAGAAATTCATATAAGTCATTAATATCATTATTTATATCAAAGTTATAGTGTCGGCTTTTTTTTCTTGTTGTGAGGGATGTTTTTTTTTGATCAAACCAGTCAAATATTGCTGTATGAAAACCGCGTTTAGAAATTTCATTGATGGGTAAAAAATATGTTTTTAAAGAATTTACGTCGTTTTCAAGAATAACAATTGTTCCCTTAGATTTTTCCGCTTCAGGATATGTTATTGCAAAACGAATTTCACGATCTATTGCTATTTTAAGGGTACCATGATGGATATGAGGAGGAGTGAAACCCAAATCTATGGGATAAAGAGGTGTTTTCAATTGAAATCCTTTAAGTGTATTTTCGCTGAGTTCAACGTGAGATAATGAGAGGACTTGGATATGTATGTAATGACGCAGAAGGATTAAGAAAGGGGTAGGTTGTTTTTTAGATAGTTTTTGTCAATTTAGGTATAAAAGAGTTGAAATAAGAGAAAACAATTACCAGATAATACAATGTGGTTGCCATGATGGGACCACGGCTTCACAAGTAAGTTTGCCATTTGGGAACTTTGTGAATCAATTATAAATTGTAGTCGCTCTAGAGGAGGGCAGTATTATGCGTCAAGTAGACTTTTCACCATTTTATCGTTCCACAGTAGGTTTTGATCATCTTTTTAACTGGTTTGATTCAAGAACACAACCAGAAGAAGTTTCTTCTTATCCCCCTTATAATATTGAACGTTTAACCGAAGATTCTTATAGAATTTCTATGGCTGTTGCTGGTTTTTCTCAAGATGAAATTGATATTGAAACGCATTGTAATCAGCTGATCGTTAAGGGAGACAGAAAGCCTGAAAAGGATGATGAAGAACGAGAATTTCTTTATCGAGGTATTGCTTCGCGTGCTTTTGAACGGCGTTTCCATTTAGCTGATCACGTGAAAGTTATCGGGGCAGAGCTTGGAGATGGGCTTCTTCATATTCAGCTTAAAAGGGAAATGCCAGCTGAATTAAAACCCAAAAAGATAACCGTGCAGATGTCACCATCCATTACAAAAAATGATAACAACGGCATTGTCGCATAAAGAAAATTTAGAAAATATGAGAAGCAAATAATCATAAATTTTTTAAAGAATAACGTAACGCGAGGCACAGATCTCGCGTTTCCTGTGTATTCTCATGAGAACGAAGGTGATTCTCATAAAAAGGCTCTCTCTCAAATTGATGATAAAAGTTTATCGCACTATTCTATGCTGAAAAAAATCATGGATGTGCAATTGAAATAAAAAATTCTAAATAAGCTTATTTTATAGCGTTTTTAAAATGGTCGGAGCGGCGGGATTTGAACCCACGACCCCTTGACCCCCAGTCAAGTGCGCTACCAAGCTGCGCTACGCTCCGAGTCCGTGTGAAACGATTAAATGACTGTTTCTTTAAAGGCAAGAGAAAAAATAAACAGAACAAAATCTAAAATGCCCTTACACCTACGATTTTTGAAAGTGAAAAATCTTTCCCATTAATAGATCGTTATTCGTTCAAAATAAGTCATAAATCTGTAAAGTTCTTTGTTATCATTAAATTTTGAGCTCTATAGTCGATAGATTTATGCATTGAATTCTTTTGCAGATTGCGAAGGGAGAAGATTTGCGCTTCGGAGAATTGGGGAAGGAGAGGAGAACCCATAAGTACGGGAGATATGTTTTTTATCGCATAGGTCATAAAAAATGAATATTTTAAAAACTTTGGAATTGAATGTATGGCATTGAAATGTTTTCTTTGCTTTAGAGTTTTTATAGCAGAAATATTTTGCATTTTACGGGGACAAAAAATTTTAAATTCTAGATTATATAATCAAAAATCTTATTTTATGAGGATGCATTTTTATCCCAATAAAAAGGTTAGAATGTTTTCATTTATGTCTTGTTGTTTTTCTTCTAAAATACCAGATAGAATATGGTAGAGAAAAAATGTTTAAAGTGTCTATTGAGCTAAGAAAAGAGTAAACGATGAGTCGTTTTTCAGTAATAAGTTTAACACAAACCGCTGTGAATCGTGTTAAAGCGATTATGGATACTAAAGATGCACGAGGTATTCTTGTTGGGATTAAAAAAGGCGGCTGTGCAGGGATGGAATATACAATTACTCTCGTCAAAGAAGAGGGGATAGATGCGGATGTTGTTGAAGTGAATGGTGCTCGTGTTTTTATCGCGCATGATGCGGTGTTATTTTTATTAGGAACACAGATGGATTATGAAGTGACAACGCTTCGTTCTGGTTTTGTTTTTAAAAATCCTAATCAAGTTTCAGCATGTGGGTGTGGCGAGTCGGTAGAACTTCGTCCTGTTTCCCAAAATCAATATAAAACAAATCGAGCGTCGTGAAATTATCATTAAATAAATTCTGGGAGGTTTATTCTTTTGGGTAGGAAAAATCTGATATTTTTTATTGTTCTTTTTTAGCTTTCTTCCAAAGTGCTTCCATTTCGTTCAAGGATGCGTCAGTGAGTGTTTTAGATTGAGTGGATAGCTTTTTTTCAATATAGGCAAAACGGCTTCGGAATTTTGTATTTGTCTTTTTTAATGCTTTTTGTGAATCAATTGCTAAGTGGCGTGCGAGATTGAGAAGAATAAAGTAGAGATCTCCAAACTCTGCTTCTATCTCTGATTTTTTTTTATTTTTGATAGCTTCTTTGAGTTCTTCGAGCTCTTCTTCTATTTTTGCAAAAACTTTACCACTTTCTTGCCAATCAAAACCCACTTTAGCCGCAGCTTCTTGTAAAGCAAGGGCCTCTTGGTTTGCTGGCTGGATTGGTTTTATTTTTGCAAGAATGCTTGAATTGTTGTTTTCTTTGTGCAATTTCTCTTGTTTAGCCTGTTCTTCTTTTTTTATATATTCCCACTCTTCTTTTATAAAACCTCGTTTTTTTTGCTCGGCATTTCTAAAAACATGAGGATGACGGCGAATCATTTTTTCCGTAATTGCATAAACGACATCTTCAAAAGTAAAGCTACTTTCTTCTTGTGCAATGGTAGCATGATAAACAACCTGTAAAAGAAGATCACCAAGTTCTTCACAGAGATCTTTTTGGTTTTTTCGTTCAATGGCGTCGATGACTTCGTAAACTTCTTCGAGCAGATAGGGTATGAGGGATTCAAAAGTTTGTTTTTTATGCCAGAGACAACCATTATCAGGATTTCGTAATGCAGTGATAATTGCGGTGAGATCTTTGATATTTTTTGAGGCTAACATTTGTACTTCCTCTGTAAGCAATAGAGCTTATGTTAGATGTCCCAACGTCTATGTAACCACATCCATTGTCCGGGATATTCACGCACCCAAGTTTCAACAATATCATTTAATTTTTGCGTAGAAGCAGCGATATCGATATCATTTTTTTCATCTCGTGGAAGTTCTACACGTTCATATAATTCTAAACGATGACGTCCTCCAGGCAGACGAATACAACGTGCTGGATAAATATCACAGTTATATTGTCGTGCAAGCTTTATAATTAAGGGATTTGTTTTAAGGGGTCTGTTAAAAAATGTTCCCATGATACCGCGGCGAAATTTTTGATCAACGAGCATACCAACATTTTCACCTTCTGCTAATTTACCTGCTAATGCCCACGCTGCACCGGCTTTTGAGGGAACAAGATGTCCCATAGAAGTTTGTCGTGCTTTAAGGACTCGTTTGGCAACATAAGGGTTATTGGGTGGTCTAAATAAGACCGTAACATTCAGATCAAAACTTTGTGCGCAAATAGGCAGAAGTTCAAAATTTCCAGTATGCGCTGTGAAAAAAATATGGGGCTTTTTTTCTTTTTTTAATCGTTTAAAGATTTCAACTCCCTTAACCTCAATAAAACCTGGCTCTTCCGCATGAGGATCAAAATCAAAAATTTTATCAAGAAAAATATATTCGGCTAGGAAGCGTCCTATGTTTTCCCACATTTCGATTGCAATCGCGTAGCGTTCTTGCTCTGTTTTTTCTGGATATGCATTCCTAAGGTTCGAAAGGGTTATTTGATGACGATGTACGAGGGGGCCGATTTTTTTTGCCAACCAAGAAAAAAAAGAAATTCCCATTTTGGCTGGAAAGCATTTTAGAATAAATAAAGAACCAAAGAGCAGATATGCCCATAACAAGTAGGATATTTTTTTAGCTATAACTTTAATACGATAGATGAGATTGTTAAGAGAAAGCTTCATCATAATTTAATTGATTTTAAGAATAATTTTACCAAAAATATCACGGCTCTCCATTCGTTTTAAAGCTGTATCTATTTCATCAAGTCCAACAATTGTATCAATGACAGGGTGTACGGCTTTTTGTGCCATTTTTTGCATGGCATTTTTCATATTTTTCATACGGCAGCCAAATGAACCGAATATCTTAAGTTGTTGCTGAAATAATTGCATGAGATTTATTGATGCTGAAACACCAGAGGTAGAACCGCAAGTTACTAAGCGTGCTCCTTTTTTCATACACAACAAAGAACCGTTCCATGTATCGACCCCAACATGCTCGAAAACAACATCAACACCTTTTTTTTGGGTTAATTTACGCACCACACCTTCAAAACGATCTTTACGATAATTAATCACATGATCTGCTCCAAGAGACTGTGCTTTTGCAATTTTTTCATCTGAACCTACCGTCGTGATAACGGTACATCCCATATTTTTTGCAAGTTGAATGGCAGCAGAGCCAATACCGGAACCACCAGCTTGTATCAGGATTGTTTCTCCTGCTTGTAGTTTTGCGTTATCGAAAAGCATATGTTCTACGGTCCCAAAAGTAATTGGAGCAACAGCGGCTTGGAGTTCATCACATTGGGGAGGAGCTGGAACCAATAAACGTGCGGGTAAATTGACAAATTCACAAGCAAAACCATCAAGATGAAAACCATAGACTCCTTTTACATCCGTGCAAAGATTATCTCGTCCTTCATGACAAGCTTGGCATACCCCACAGGTTTGTGCTCCATAAATTGAGACAATCTGTCCAAGTTGAAGATGTTTAACGTCATCTCCTACTTGTATAACCTCACCGGAAGCTTCTGCACCAATGATAAGGGGCATTTTTCTTTTTGCGAAAGCCATCCCACGCCAGCCCCATACATCAATATGATTAAGAGCAACAGCTTTGATCCGTACTGTTACTTCATCGGGGAGTGGAGATGGTGGCGGTGCAATATTGGTAATTTCAAGCTGTCGTTCATTTAGCAATTGTAGCGCACGCATTATTCTTCCCCTTCAATTGATAATTGCTATTGCTTCAGTATGATTAATTTTGGTCAGTATGGAAAAGATTATCCTTTATAGGCTGTGAGAACAAGACTCGTATTTTGACCACCAAATCCAAATGAGTTTGACAAAACCGCATTGACATTGGCTCTACGGCTATGATGAGGAACAACGTCTAAAGGGATAGCAGGGTCAGGATTATCGTAATTTATTGTAGGTGGAAGTATTCCCGATTGAATAGTCAAAAGCGAAAAAACAGCTTCTATGGCACCAGCAGCCGTTAAGGTATGCCCAATCATTGATTTATTAGAAGAAACTGGAATATGCTCTAGAATGTCACCGAAGACTGTTGATAACGCAAGATATTCCATTTTCTCATTTTCAGGCGTTGAAGTTCCATGGGCATTAATATAGTCAATTTCATGGATGGCTATTTGTGCATCATTTAAGGCTTTGCGAACGGATCCGATGGCTGGTGATGCATCTGGTTTTGAACGTGTACGGTGAAAATCATCGGCTGTTTCTCCACAGCCCGCTAAAATTCCTAAAATTGTAGCATTACGGTTTAATGCGCTTTGAAGAGATTCAAGCACAAGAGCGCCGGAGCCTTCTGCCATAACAAATCCATCTCGATCTCGGCTGAAGGGCTTTGCTGCTTTTTCTGCAGGTTCATTCTGAGTGGAAAGAGCAGAGAGTAATGAAAAGCGAATGAGAGATTCTGCTGAAACGGATCCATCTGTTGCAATGGTAAGAGCCCGATCTGTTTCTCCTCGTCGAATAGCTTCAACACCTAATTGAATTGCTGTCGCACCAGATGCACAAGCTGTGGAAAGTGTAATAGGAAGTCCTTTTGTACCAAATGTTTTTTGCAGTTTTTCTGCAATTGCACCAAATTGTGTGGTTTCAAAAAGTGCCTCATGGCGTTTATACTTACAGACTTTAAGAAGATGTGCATAAGAGGACTCATTATTGAATTCCTCCTCTTGATCAAGACTAAAACGTGCTTGCCATTCGAGTTCAACAGGAGGCGCAGCTAAAAAGAGTGGTCCATTAAAGTTTGTTTTATCAAGAGCAGCTTGTTCTAAAGCTTCTTCAGCAGAAAGATGGGCAAGCTTTTCAGAAAGAGCCGAAGCACCAAGCCTACTTTCTTTGAGAAAATCAATTGTTCCAGCAATATATGTATTTAATCCCTCAATAGGAAAACGCGTTATTTTGTGGATACCGCTTACACCGCTTGTTAATTTTTGCCAATTCTCATGTTTTCCCTGTCCTAGTGATGTAACAACGCCTGCTCCAGTGATAGCTACGAGTGGACGTCCAAAATGATCATGATATTTCACGATAGAAATTCCCCTTCAAACAGCTGTGAGACGCACAACACCTTCAGCTCTTTTTATACCAATAGTGGTAACAAATATTTCATGGACTTCTTTAGAAAAAGGTTTTTCATGAGGACACAACGCTGGAAAACAGCGTTTTTTTTCAATTGAAAGTGCTGCAAGGGCAAGTGCTAAAGGAAATTGTGTTTCTCGCATATAACCGAATAATGTTGTAATACCCCGATAAGATAGATTAGCATCATCAAGAGCATTTTTTTCTGCTTTTGTTGCTTCATGAGCACCTGAGGCTGCTGAAATGGCTAAGGAATCTTTAGCACCTATCGTTTTCAACATTGTTGCAATTGATTCCTTAAGCGGCATTTTGGTTCTATCTGTTTGGTCTGTGAGGATTTGGTTAATTTCAGCATAAGCACGTGCATTCCGTTTTTTTGCATGTTCTCCACTTTCAAGAACCAGAAAGACACCACCAGAACCGGTGATAATACCACCACCAGAATAAATTTCACGATCCCACACTGGGCTCCACCCATTATGGGTTAAAAGACCACCAAGCTCGTGGGCCAACAACATGTCATAACTTTGTGCATTATAGGAGCTTCCTACAAGAGCATGGGTACTTTGTCCTGATTTAATACGAGCTACAGCAATTTGAAGTGCAGAAAGTCCACTGCCTTCTTCTCCCATAAATGTGCGAGATGATCCAGTGACTTTATGAACGATTGAAATGTTTCCTGCCAGAAGATTTGAAAGTTGTGCTAAAAATAATGTTGGACGAAGCTCAGACGAAAGTGCGACATTTAATATAGAGGTTTGATCGGTGACTGCGCGCGCTTTAGAAAGAATCTGTGTATCAACAGTAATATCACGTTCTCCTCCACTTGCTGCTACAATCATGTCCATTGTTGACGTGAATTGTTCATTATTTTTCATGCCGGCATCATCAAGAGCAAGACCAGCCGCATAGGTACCAAGACGTTGCCATATCCCCATTTGCCTTTGGTCACTTTTTTTGGGAATTTGTAAACTCCAATCAATTTCAGGCAATTTATGAACTGTGTAGGGCGAAAAAGTTGTACAATCTAGATTTGGTGTACAGATTGGATCATTTAAGAACTTCCAATGTTGATCAGTTCCTTCCCCCAGAGAGCTTATGAGACCTATACCAGTGATGAATACAGATTGATCATGCATAGTGAAAAAATTACTCCGCCTGTTTTAAGGCAACGAGATCATCAATTTTTGCACAAAGGTTTTTAAGAACAAAGTATTCTTCTGTAGCAACTGTACCTTCATTGACTTCTTGAGTCCATTGTTCTAGGGGAACTTTTATCCCGAAAGCTTTATCAATAGCGAAAACAATATCAAGAAAATCAAGACTGTCGATTCCCAAATCATCAATTGTATGACTTTCAGGTGTGATTGTATTGCGATCAATTTCACTGATTTCTGCAATAATATCAGCAACTTTATCAAACGTGGAAGGCAATGTATGGATTCCTTATTATAGAGTTAGTAAATTCAAAATACATTTAATATCACCCTTCTAGCCTTTTTTCTCTTTAAAAAAAAGCCTTAATCCAGAATATAACTGTCTTTTCTAGAGAGAAAAGAGCTTTACAGTATGTGAAATATTATACCTCAATATTTAAAAAACTTTGAAGTTTTATTGTACATTTATTTTATAAGTTTATTTTTTCTATTTGCTGCAAGGACGGCAAGGGCTGTGATATTAACAACGCCTCGTGAAGTTACTGAAGGCGTTAGTATATGGGCGGGACGTGCGGCCCCAATTAAGATAGGACCAACATGGAGTGCATTTGTGAGGCTTTTAACAGTGTTGAGCGTGATATTGGCTGAATCAAGAGTTGGAAAGACAAGCAAATTTGCTTCACTTTTGAGACGAGAATCAGGAAAAACACGATCACGAAAAACTTTGGAAAGGGCAGCATCACCATGCATTTCACCATCTGCTTCTAAATGAGGGTGTAATTTGGCAAGAATTTCCGTTGCACGGCGCATTTTACGCGCACTTTCTGTGTTTTTAGAACCAAAGTTTGAGTGTGATAGTAAAGCTGCTTTGGGTGTTATTCCAAATGCTTCAACTTCTTGAGCTGCCAATACAGTCATTTCAGCGATTTCTTCTGCAGAAGGATTTTCATTAACGTAAGTATCGGTGAGAAAAAGAGTACGCTGTTGAGAGATAAGCAAACTCATAGCAGAAAAACGATGGACATGAGGATCAAGCCCGATAATTTGTTCAATCAATTCAAGTTGACGTTCAAAACGCCCCTCTAAGCCGCAAATCATCGCATCTGCTTCTTCACGCATGACGGCAAGGGCAGCAATCGCCGTTGTTGATGTTCTCACGATTGTTTTTGCCATTTCAGGCGTAACGCCACGTCTTCCTGTATAACGAAAAAATAAATTAACATAATCACGAAAACGTGGATCATCTTCAGGATTTGTTAATTCAAAATCTATATTAGGGCGAATTTTCAAACCAAAGCGTTTTAATCTTGCTTCTACGACATGTGGACGGCCAATCAGGAGAGGTGTTGCTGTTTGTTCTTCAATGACAACTTGTGCTGCACGAAGGACGCGTTCATCTTCACCATTGGCATAGATGACGCGTTTATGTTTTGCTGTTTTTGCGGCAGCAAATACAGGCTTCATTGTTAAACCAGAAAGAAAAACAAATCGATTGAGGATATCATGGTAGGCTTCCATATCTTCAATGGGACGAAGGGCAATACCCGTTGCCATTGCTGCTTTAGCAACAGCAGGAGCAATACGTAGGATTAAACGCGGATCAAAAGGAGAGGGGATCAGATAGTTGGGTCCAAAATTAGGCGGTGCTTTTGCATATGCACGAGCTACAACATCTGAAGTTTCTTCACGAGCAAGGGCAGCAATCGCGTGAACAGCAGCCATTTTCATTTCTTCATTAATTGCAGTCGCACCTACGTCTAATGCACCACGAAAGATATAGGGAAAACAAAGGACATTATTAACTTGATTGGGATAATCAGAGCGTCCTGTGCAGATCATTGCATCGGGTCGTATAGAATGTGCTTCTTCGGGCATAATTTCTGGTGTTGGATTAGCCAGCGCTAAAATGAGTGGATTTTGCGCCATTCTTTTAAGATATTCAGGCTTTAAAACTCCCCCCGCCGATAGGCCTAGAAAAATATCTGCATCATTAATAATATCAGATAAAGTTCGTGCGTTAGTTTTTTGTGCATAATTGACTTTCCAACGATCCATAAGGGTCTTGCGACCTTCATAAACAACCCCCTCTAAGTCACTCAACCAAATATTTTCAGCTTTTGCCCCAAGACGGACCAAAAGATTAAGACAGGCTAGGGCGGCAGCACCGGCACCTGAGGTAACTATTTTTGCATTTTCAATTTTTTTTCCAGAAAGATTTAAGGCATTTAATACAGCTGCAGAAACAATAATGGCCGTTCCATGTTGGTCATCATGAAAAACTGGAATATTCATCTTAGCACGCAGTTTTTCTTCGATTTCAAAACATTCAGGAGCCTTAATATCTTCAAGATTAATACCACCAAATGTAGGTTCTAAAGTCGATACCGTTTGTACCATTTGTTCTATATCGGATGCATCAATTTCAATATCAAAAACATCAATATTGGCAAACTTTTTGAATAAAACGGCTTTGCCTTCCATAACTGGCTTTGAAGCAAGTGGGCCAATGTTTCCTAAACCAAGAACAGCCGTTCCATTTGATATAACAGCGACTAAATTAGAACGAGACGTATATTGAGCAGCAAGATTGGGATCTTTATGAATTGCAAGACATGGTGCTGCAACACCTGGGGAATAAGCAAGAGCTAAATCACGTTGATTATCAAGAGGTTTTGTTGCTTGTATTTCCAATTTTCCAGGTTTGGGGTGTTGGTGATAAAAAAGTGCAGCACTGTCAAGTTCAGCTATTGGTGAACTGAAATCATTATTTCGTTCTCTAGACATTTTTATGATATCCAAGTTAGTGTATGTTTATATGAGTGTTCCATCTACGATAAGGTTTTGTCCACTAATAGATCCTCATTTCTCTGAATATCAAAATGCATGAGCATGAGAAATTTCTTCTGGATCATAAAACCAGTTTGATGTTTTTTTTCATTTGTGCGCAGGAATAATTTTATTGACAGCGGCACGTTTGTTTTTCTTTCCTTAATAAAATGCGTAAAAATTGATTAGTCTACAAACAAATAAAATATTTAATAATGATCACATTACCAAGCCATTATTGTTTTTGCAATGCTTACAAAATAAGGAAAGAACAGAAGAGCTTATTTATTCATTTCATCCGCTTTTTATAAAATATATATTTTATTTAAATTTCTATACGGAAGTAGAAGAAATTTTAAAACATAAATTTGAACGTTATAAACTGTTTGTTCAGCTCTTTATAAGAAGATGGGAGCATTTGAATTGTTAATCGTTTAAAGCTGTATTTTTATATACTGGTAAGTTATGTGTTTTTAAACGAAAATGTCACTGAAAAAGCTGACATTGCACATTTCATATATGAATTTATATATTCTGTCTGATACGTTACTTTATAATTTAAAATGAAATAGCTCGTAAGTTGAATGGGAAACTTAGATATAATAAGATTCATCCATTTCAAATTTATCATATAATAAAAGGATTAAGGAGAGGATAAAGAAGTAGAAAATATGTCTTATCATTTTTAAGAATGATAGATTGTTTGATAAGTTATTATGCTTTTTTTAGGGTTATCACTTAGGTTATCAAAGAAAACGCATGCCAATTATCAGTCTTTGAAGTACAAAGCTCGAGCTGATCGCAAAGCACTCTATGATAAGCAATTAAGACAACTGGAAATAAAAAAGTGGAAAAATATTTTCTCCACTTTTTTATTGTCTATTGGATTCGTCCACTTGCATGAGCAAGCATGGTATAAACTTTTCCTGTATCTGATATCAGGTATTTGCGAACTGAGTTGGAAGAACCAGAACTGCGCGATATATCACGTAAGAGCTTTTCGAAATCCGCAACATATTGATTCACTGAACGTTTAAACTCAAAATCGCTCATATATTTTTTCTTAATCATTTCAAATATCGTTTTTCCATTCAAGGTATAAAGGTGTTCTGTTACGATGTTTTTTTGGCCGCGTTGATAATGATCCCATAGCTCAACAATGGCATTATGATTAATTGCTTGCACTATACCTGATGCTAATGCGTTAAGAGAACTGTTTGTAGGACGTGGTTTTGTTTGCATTGATGTTAAAACAACATCGTTTGGGGTTTCATCATAAAATGTTTCTTCACGTGAAGCTCTTTCTAAGAGATTTGACACCCATTTATTTGGTCTTTTTATGCTTTGATCTTGTTGTAAAACAGGTTTAGGAGGAATGATCTTTTTAATGAACTCAGGAGAATTCTCACTTCTCTTATTAAGCACTGATGATGTAGGAAATGCTGACATTAACTGCTCTTTTGCGTCCTTTTGATCATTTTGCATAACACTGATGAGATCTTTTAATGCTGTAATTTGCTCATTCAAAGCCGTACGAATTGTTTGCGTTGTTTCTTTTGTTTTTTCAGGAAGCTTTTTAGCATTTTCATGAATATCATTATTAATCTTTGAAAGCTCTAAACGAACTTCATCCGCGGAGCGACGTATATCTTCTGCTGCTCCTGAAAAACGCGTTGATGCTTCACTAATAAGCTTATTAAGGGATTGTTGGAATGAATCTGTGGCGTTACGCGCATTCTTATCAGAGCGTTCAAGAGCTAAGTTGAAGATTTTTTCATAATGCTCAATCATTTGATTAATTTCATGAGACTTTAAAACAAGAGCATCGCTTAATGCAGAAAGTGTATTATGTTTTTCTTCAAGCGTTGTATTTAGTGAACTTTCAGACTGTTCAAGAACGTGAATAGTTTGGGAAAGTGTTTTCGCATGTTCACCAAAACTGTTCGTTATATGATTAATTTGTTCAAAGGTGTTGTTTGAGAGTCCTTGCAGAATTTCAACATTATTATTAAGCGCTTGATTTGAGGCTGATAAACGCTCTGCTACTTGGTTCGTGTTGCGGAAAAAATTGTTCGTCGTTTCATTAAACTGACCATCAATATTTTGAACAGCTGATAATAAAACATTACTATTTTCTTGGAAGTTGTAAATTGACTGATTCAACTGCTGTAAGATGGATGAGACATTATTTACAAGCTCTTCCTTCATAGCTGTTACTGTTTGAAGTGTTTCAGAGTTCGCTTTGTTCAAGCTATTCACTAAAGATTCATTATGTGCATAAATCCTTTGTTCAGCATCTTGTGTGGAGAGAGAGAGTTGCTCACCGATATGCTGCGTTAAAGAATCAATTGATTCTGTTGTACTTTGTGCTGCTTGATTTAAGTGGTTTGTCAGTTCTGTTATTTTTCCAACATGTTCTGAAATTTGTATTGCTGTCTGATTCTTCGCATCTTCCAGACGGCTTGTTACATCAGAAAGCTGATATCCTAAATTACTTTTAAGATTTTGCATAGAATGATAAAGAACATCACAACGTTCATTAAGGACTTGCTCTATTGCTGTTGTTGATGTGTGAATTGTTTCATTCAATAATGCTTGTGCATTATGACTGGCTGTTGTGAAAGCTTCGACAGTATGCGCTGTTTGTTCAGATAGCACAGACAGAACTTTTTCACTGGTATCATAAACTGTTTTCTTAACGTTTGATACAATTCGATTGCCTGATTCTGAGAGGATATTTTCAGCTTGTGCAGTAGCATTTGTAACAGATGAAAGAATTTGTTCACCCGTAGAAGAAAGCATATCAGAAGCTTTTATAATCTTATTATGCAGACTATCTGTGACTGTATTCACAGAATCTTCTAAGCTAACACGCATATTGTCAACACTGCTCTCCAGCGCTTGTTGAATTATCTGACTTTGCTCATTACTCAGCATGAGAGACGTTTTTAACGTGTCAGAACGTTCCTCAATAGCAGATGTTTGCATATCAATGGCTTCACAGACTTGGCTAAATTTTTCAGATAATGTTTCCTCTAGCGTTGTTGTCCGTTCAAAAATTTTGTGTGCATGATCTTCTAAATTTGTATCGAATGATTCCATACGTGTTTCAAGGGTTTCAAAGAAAACACCACTCGATTGAGAGAGAGTATTCTTTAAAACTTCAGCGTGGCTTTCAAGGTTTTTTATATGATCTTGAACCATTTCAGTAATGTTTTTATTATTGGCGGCGATTGCACTCTCAACTAAATCTATTTGTTGTTTTAATGCAACATCGACACGTATATCACTTTTTGCGATAAGGTTATGGATTGTTTCCATGCGTTGCTCAAGTGTACGTGCTTGATCAGCAAGAACTTCATTGAGAGAAAAGCTATTAATTGCCAAAGAGTCACGTAGAGCATCAGCACGGATATCAATATTTCTCGCTTGTGCTTCTAAAGCGTCTTGCGTTGTATTGCAACTTTGTACAATGACTTCTTGTAGTTTGTCAGTGCATTGAATGATATTTTCAATATGATTTTCAGCTTGTTTATCAACGAGTTGAGCGTTGTCCGTCAAAACTTTTTCAATATGAGACGTATTTTGGACCAAGACATCAATCTGATTTCTTAATGCATCAGCGATTTTATTCTTCTCGCTATCAAGCATGTCTGCCATGAGAGCTCGTTGATCAGAAAGTTGCAGTTTAAAATCTTGTGAACGTTCTTGTATAATATCAACAATGGCATTGTCGACATGTTGAATTTCTTCTCTCAGATTTTCTTTACTTTTATCAATTGCAGACAGAATAGCTTCACGTCCACTTGTAAATGCATGGGTAATGTCTGCTGTTTTTTCTTGGAGGTTTTCATTTATTTTCAAAACATGAGCTTCCAAAAAGTTACCAAGTTTTTCAGCATTATCCTCTAAAGCTTGACTGCGTTCTATAAAGGAATCAATAATGGAGTTACTGTGTTCTTTAAGAGAAAGATCAACAGTTGCTAAACGTTGTTCAAAGGCTCCAATTGCTTTTGATGTGACGTTATCAAATTTAGAAGAGAGTTTATGTGTTTGATCATCAAGCTTTAAGATCTTCTCATCAAAATTCTGTAGAGATTGATTATTGCGATCAAGAAGAGCTTTATCTAAGGCTTTAAACTTTTCATCGACAACGTGCAAAGTTTGATCTGTTACTGCTTGTATATGCGTTGCAATTTTAGCAGCATGCACTTCTGCTTTTGCTGCTGTTTCATTAAAGGTTTTTTCTATTTGTTTCTCATTATAATCAAATCGTTTTGCAAAACCATCAAAGTTTTTTCCTAATTCATCAAAAAATTTTGTGTTCTTCTGCTGAATTTGGGTTGTTGTTTCGTTAAATTTTTCAACAAGCTGATTTGTTACACCATCACCGGCATAGGAAAGTTTTTCAACAAGGTCCTCCCCTTGTTTTTGTAAAGTTTGGGAAAGGGTTTGTGCAAGCTTTTCAACATTGGTTACAATTTTAGAGGTAACCAAGCCAAATTCATCGCTCAGTTGTTCTTGGGTTCCTTTAATTGTTGATTGTACGCGATCGGCGTGATTCAAAATGGCTATGCGTTCATTACTCAATTCTTTGATGAGCGTATGAATGCGTGATTCATTCTCAGCGTAGGCCTGTTCTAGGTTGTGAACTTCACCTTGTATGATTGCTTCAAGTTCAACAGCACGTCCAAGGGTCCGTTCAATACCTTCGTTCATTGCCGCGACTTCTTCACGAATGGTTTGTCCTATAGCAATAGCTTGTTTTTCAGATAACTGTTGTGGTTCACTAAGGCGTTGCGCAGCATTTGTCATAAGAAGAGCAATATTATGCAATTCGTTCGAACGTTTTGTTAATTGAGCAACGCCCCAAGATATAAGGATAGGAATCGCTGTTCCAGCCGCTACAGCGAGTCCTGTTGGGGATGTCACAAAAGTGCTGATATTAGACAAGGAGCTTAGTCCGACAGGGGCCAGTTTATGGGCAACAAAAGCTCCCCCAGTTGCCCATAAAGCACTAAGCGCTGTTGTATACCAGTAGATTCGAGAGGAAGAACGGTGCTTTAAGAGTCCAAAATTTACAGGCGATGTTATATCATCATTTGCAGGAAGAAGTTTTGTCGACAACAATGTATTGTGAACCGTTCCCCCTGAAGTATCAGGTGAAGGTTTTGGAGCAAAAAGCTGTCCAACAACGGATTTGTCAATAACAGCATCATCATGAATATTAGAGACAAAAGTTGAAGGACCATTTTCAGCAAAAAACTCTTCTTCTGCCATTGCAATTTTTTGAATCAAATCATCGACATTCACAATATTTTCAGAATTATTGGATGATATTGTCTCAAATGCTGTGTCATCGAAATCAAAGCTCATCGCTTTTGTGAGGGCTTCTTCAACTTCAACTTCAAATGTTTGCAATTTGGTTCTGCGTGCCATACTCGCCTCGTACTCTTACAGACGGAAAAAGGGATACGTCCTCTTCAACATAATTTCCGCATACTAGCTGTTAATTATTTAGAAAGGAATATGCTGAGAAAAAAAATTTGAAAACTTATCAAAATAAAGTTAACGCAGTATCTTACACTCTGTTTAAAAAGGTTATAAATATAATAAAAACAATTTGTTATTAATTCTCAAAAAAACAAAAATACTGTTTACAACTTGTGCTTATAAAAAGCTGTATTAGCTTATTTTCTTTGAGATAAGGACAATTTAATGGCAGTTATATATTGATATTAAAAAAACAGTGCAGTACAAATGCTTTTTTTGAATATCGATAATACGTGTTATCGTCTATTTCCTTTTATTGATTCTCAACAAATAAGGATTCATCATTTCGTACATCATCTGTAATAGCTTAGGATGTATAAAAATCTGTTTCTTAACTGTAAGTTCACAAAAAAGTAAATGTGGAAAAATTTTGAATTTAATGATAGCTTCTGATAAGAAGTACTTTAATTGTTCCCTTAAAAAGCAGTTTTTTCTCTGATTTCAGTTGTTTGTTGCTAAAATTTGAAGCTTCTACGTTGACAATTGAATATTTTTCAGTCGATATGCATGCACAAATATTTTATGCAATCGAGATGAAGGTGTAAGAATAATGGCAGAGCGATCACAACACCTGCAAGATGTATTTTTAAATACGGTGCGTAAGCAAAAAATTTCCCTTACCATTTTTCTTGTTAATGGCGTTAAACTCACAGGTATTGTAACTTCATTTGATAATTTTTGTGTCCTTTTACGCCGAGATGGACATGCGCAATTGGTTTATAAGCATGCTATTTCTACGATTATGCCTGGACAGCCTGTACAGATGTTTGAAGGAGAAAGTCCTGAGTAAACACATCTTTTTAAAATGAACCTCTTATCCCATTTCAAAAGTGCTTAAATTGCTATGATAAATGAAAATGAGAGATTAAAAGGGGTGTGTTCGAAAATTGTAAAACAGGTGCGCGCACTTGTTTTGATACCGATTTTTCAAGAAAATAGAAGTGAAAACTCTTTGAGAGAGTGTTCTATATCTTCCCGTGTTCAAGAGGCATTGGGGTTAGCACGTGCTATAAGGTTAGAAGTTGTTCATTATGAAACAATTAATATTACCACACCTCGTCCTGCGACTCTCTTTGGAAAAGGTAAAGCAGATGTGCTCGCCGATTATATCAATGAATATTCTATCGAGCTTGCGATTATAGATCACTTTTTAACGCCAATACAGCAGCGTAATTTAGAAAAATTATGGAATTGTAAAGTGATCGATAGAACGGCTTTGATTCTTGAGATTTTTGGTGATCGTGCACGAACAAAAGAAGGGGTTTTGCAAGTAGAGTTGGCGCATTTGTCCTATCAAAAAGGGCGGCTTGTGCGGAGTTGGACGCACTTGGAAAGGCAACGGGGAGGGCGTGGTTTCCTAGGTGGACCTGGTGAAACACAAATTGAAGCGGATAGGCGTCTTTTACAAGAGAAAATTATTCGTATTCGTCGCGAATTGGAAACGGTTATTAAAACACGTACACTTCATAGAGCAAAAAGAAAAAAAACATCTTATCCTGTTGTTGCTTTGGTAGGATACACGAATACAGGAAAGTCAACTCTTTTTAACCGTTTAAGCGGTGCTGATGTTTTAGCAAAGAATATGTTATTTGCGACGCTTGATCCGACTTTGCGCAAAGTTGTTCTTCCCCATGGAAAAACAATTCTTTTGTCTGATACTGTAGGTTTTATCTCTAATTTACCAACAAACTTGATTGCAGCGTTTAGAGCAACCCTTGAAGAAGTGGTTGAAGCGGATCTCATTCTTCATGTAAGAGATATGTCAGATTTTGATCATCGTGCGCATGCCCAAGATGTCTTAGAAGTACTTTCAAGTCTTGATATCGATATTGATGATACAGAACATATCATAGAAGTTTGGAATAAGATTGATATGTTAGACGAGCAAGCATTGAATGTTTTACAAACCAGTGCAAAGGCACGATTAAATCCGGCTCTCATGGTATCAGCCCTTAAAGGGGATGGACTTGATCAATTATTAAGAACTATTGAAAAGCGAATTTTTGGAGAAGTGCAAAGCATTGAATATCTTTTAAAACCTCATGAAATGTCACTTATTGATTGGTTTTATGAAAACTCTGCAGAAATAAAGCAGGAAGGACATGATGATGGCTCTGTTACTATTAGAGCCGTTCTTACTTTTGAAGCAAAAAAACAACTAGAGAATATCAAAAAAAATATGAATTAAGTTTTTTAAAGCTATTGTTGAACTTTTTTGCTCAAATTTTATGTTTTTCTTATTCAAAAATAATATGACAGCAAGTTAAGAGGATAGTTACTACTTTCTCTTAATAAAAAAATATGAAGAAGTATTTTGCTGGTTAAAATAAAGATGAGTCTTACATGTAATAAAAGACTGTTCGTACGTACAGTATGGCGAAACATTTTGATTGTTTTGCTGTTGCAAGTACTGTGTATCTCTTTGATTTGGTTTTATTATTTTATTCAGCCCCGTGGTTATCAAGCAACTATAGTCTTTTCATTATCTGATTCTGCAGGAACGCCACTCCCGATTGAAAAACAAGACAATATTATCACCTTTTTGTTTTCACAGCCTATATTTTTAGATGATTCGCATTTTTCTTTAAGTGCTTCTTATAAGGAAAAAAAACAGGAAAATATCCGTTTATCGCGTCATGGTGATCTTATTAATCTTACTTTCGAAGCTGAAACACTTGAAGCAGCTCAACGGGGGGTGGAAACTTGGTTTTCTACTTTTTCACAAGTAATCATAAAACAGAAACAGTCTTTGTTAAATGAGAAATTAGAAGACAAACGATATGATAATACTGCGATCGTTAATATCATGCAGGGATTTCGTGCTTCTGTTGATTCTTTTATTCAGCATGGTGTCAAACAAACAGAGCTTCATGATCTTTCGATGCAATTAATGCAAGCAACTTTAAAGCGTATTCATTTAACAAGTTTGAATTCAACGATTAACATGATGCGTGAAAATGGGCAGTCTTTACTATCTTTATCATTTATTGCAAGCAATTCAGCAATTGTAGCTCTGGAATCTAAACGCGATCTTTTGGAAACACAAAGGGCACATATGGCTGCGCAATTGGGATGGTCACATCCTCAAATTAAGGCCATGACTGCGGAATTAGAGGCGGTTTCTCATCAATTAAAAAATAAAATTTTACAGATCGTTGACCAAGTTCATTCCGATGAGATTATTGCAACGGAGTTGGAAAAACAGCTTAAAAAGAAGATGAGCTTTTTTGTAAAAGATCAATCACAATCTTTGAATCAAATCTTTAACGTGTTTGAAAATAAAATAACAGCAGAGATCGATGCGCAAAATAAAGCGATGAGTAAGCTTGCTCAAGGGAGCGAAAAAATTATGGGTTCATATCAGGGATTGAGTGATGATTCTCTTCTCTTGCAAAATGCAAAGATCCACGTGGTTATACCAACAAAGTTAGCACCAATTTCTTTTATGGCTCTCTATGGAAAAAATATTCTTGTGAGTGCATTGACGAGCTTCTTTCCCCTTTTGTTCGGAATAATGTTATTTTCTCCATGCTCTAGAAGCAAAAAAAATCAACTCTCAGAAGAGGATTTGAGATCAAAAGAAAATACTCTCAAGAAGAATGATAGTATTTTAGTCTCTCAAGAAATGAAAAATCTTGAAGCTTTTATTACGATAGAGGGATTATCTGATGTTTTAAAATGGTGTGCTTCAACTGTTATTTCAATCATTGGACCAGAAGCTGCACGGACAGCGGCAAAACTTTCACTTTATCTTACAAAAGAGCACAAAACAATTTTGTTGGTTGATATCTCTGGTCAACAAATCGAGAAAGTCATTGGTCCACATCGGGGACTGAGTGATATTTTAACGGGTCATGCTCAGTTGCATGATGTTATTTACCGTGATTACGATACGGGGGTTGATATTCTCCCTCAAGGGTTAACAAGCGCTGTTTCTGCACAAGATTTTTCAGACAATATTTCTCATGTATTACAAGAATTTAAAAAAGAGTATGATTTTATTATTTTAGAGATGGAAAGCGAACCTAAATATGGGGGTGAGCAATTTTCAGAGCTAACGGACTATTATATTTGTAATACTGCTCTTAGTGAACAGAATTGGATGATGCGGATGGTTAGTCGCTTTCCAAAAACTGTGTATCGTGCTGTTGCATTATGAATTTCGTAAAAAAAGAAATAGGTATCGCATGTTATAGTGGTACGCTTGTTTTTTGCTACAGTTATAGTACATACTAACATGAGAAGATTTTGTGTTTAAATTTAAAAATGCGTTGTAGTTGGAGAGAAGCGTGGGGCAATCAGAGATGGCAGTAAAAAGATTAAACGATAACCTTTTAACACCTGTGCAAAAGAGAAATCGAAAGCAAATTCAGGTGTGGCTTTATTCTATTTTATTGCTTTGCTTAGCGATTGTTTTGGTAGGAGGAGCAACCCGTTTGACCGGATCAGGATTATCAATAACGGAATGGAAGCCAATTCATGGTGTTATTCCACCGATCGGTGTGGATCAATGGCAAGAGGAATTTTTAAAATATCAACAAATAGCGCAGTATAAGTTGCTTAATTCTGATATGACTTTAAGTGCTTTTAAGGTCATTTTTTGGTGGGAATGGGCGCACCGTGTTCTCGGACGTCTTGTTGGTCTTGTCGCTTTATTGGGGTTAATTTGGTTTTGGGTGACGAAGCGTATTGAAAAAAATATTTTGCTCCCGCTTGCAGTTGTGCCGATTCTTATCGCCTTTCAAGGCTTTATTGGTTGGTGGATGGTCGCTTCAGGGATTGGCCAAAGTAATCTAACAAGTGTGAGCCAATATCGTTTGGCATTTCATCTTATAACGGCATGTTTGGTTATTATTTTTGTTACTTATTTATCTCGAGGACTTGCAGAATATTCAGAAAAACCAGCCGATCAGAAGGTGCAATATTTTGCGGCTTGGCTCGTTATTTTCGTCTTGATAGAGATTTATTTGGGGGCTTTGGTTGCAGGGCTTCATGCTGGAAAAGTCTATAATACATGGCCCCTTATGGATGGTCAGATTATTCCTGATGGATTGTTACTGCATCGTCCTGTTTGGCTCAATTTATTCGAAAATCCCTTAACGGTTCAATTTATTCATCGGTTTTTTGCTTATTTTTTATTTATTGTCTCGGTTTTTCATGCTTTCTATGTACAAAAAAATGTTCCGCATTCAACTCACTCTCGTCGGGCATTTCTTATCTGTGTTATGATCATTATCCAAGCACTTTTAGGTATCTTGACACTTTTACATGAGGTTCCAATAAGTTTAGGGCTCATTCATCAAGGTATGGCATTAGCCGTGTTATGTTTTGCGGTTGCACACTGGCGAGCAACAAAAGGGGCATATCACGTTGTTGAATAAAAGTATGTATCCAGATGGCATTTAATTGCTTGAGAGCATTAAATCGAGGTTTTGGATAGCGGCAGCTGATGCGCCTTTTCCTAAATTATCGAAGAGGGCACAGAGATTAAAAATTCCTTCGCGATCATTTCCAAATACGAACAATTTCATACCATCTTTATTGGCGAAGCATTCTGGATTTAATCTTTGAAGAGAAGCGATTTCATCTTGTGATGCCACTGAAATGATGTTTTGTCCTTCGTAATGGTTTGCAAGAATTTCGCGCAGATCAGAACAGTTTGCTGATTTTGTGAATAAATGGCGGTGTAGTGGAAGATTCACAACCATTCCTTGAGGAAAACGACCTACACTGGGTATAAAAAGTGGCGTTTGATTAATTTGTCCATGAAGTTTAATTTCTGGCACATGTTTGTGTTCAAGATTGAGGCCATAGATAAAATAATTTTCCTGAAGATTTTCTTGGGATTGATTTTCCATTTGTGTAATCAGTTGTCTTCCACCACCGGTATAGCCGGAGGTTGCATGAATCGAGATGGGATAATCGGCATCTAACAATCCTGCTTCGCGAAGGGGGCGAATCAAGCTAATGGCACCGGTTGGATAACATCCAGGATTAGAGACGTAATGGGCTGCTTGAATGCGTTTTTTTTGCCCTGCTGTCATTTCAGGAAAACCGTAAACCCAGTTTGGTGCAATACGGTGAGCTGTTGAGCTATCAATAACCCTAATGTTTTTATTTTTTTTAAGCCAATGAACAGTTTTACGTGCTGCATCATCTGGAAGACATAAAATAGCAATATCCGTTTGAGTAAGATAGTCTTGCCTCAGATGAACATTATGGCGATCCTTATGAGCAAGAGAGAGTAGTTTTAAATCTGTGCGTTTCTCTAAGCGTTTTTGTATTTGTAGTCCGGTTGTGCCGTGTTCACCATCAATAAAAACTTTGGTTACCATTCTTAACTTGCCTTGTATTAATTTTCCCTACGATATCCAGCTTTTCTCATTATAAATTATTTTAAATCATTACCAACTTAAATAATAATCATTAACTTATTGAATTTCTTTGGATTATAGATATTTTTTGTAAAAGGTATCAATAAGGGCGTAAAAAAAGAAACTTAACTTCATTTTTCACTCTTCTTATGAGCGAAGTTTTTTGCTGTTTCTATGACGAGGAATAAGATAGATATTTGTATCAGTATTTTTGAGTGTAAGTGGTTTAAAATGTTTGGTTTGCATGGTTTGCTGTGTTATCGTTTAGTGACTTTATTTTTCAATGTTAGGAATGTGTTTTATGACTCAGCAAGAAAATGACGCACAAAAGCGCTTTTTTAATGATAATTTACAGACAGTTGATGGTGCGGTTTTTAATGCCATTAGAGGGGAATTTGAGCGGCAACAACATGAGATTGAGCTGATTGCCTCAGAGAATATTGTTTCAAGAGCAGTTCTTGAAGCACAGGGGTCTGTTTTAACCAATAAATATGCAGAAGGTTATCCAAGAAAGCGCTACTATGGTGGGTGTCAATTTGTCGATGTCATTGAAGATTTAGCCATTGAAAGAGCA
Organism: Bartonella sp. AU55XJBT; assembly: GCF_028618525.1. The sequence goes on from NZ_JAQITC010000002.1 coordinate 88,774, forward strand.
AAACAGCTTTTTGGTGCTGCTTTTGCCAATGTACAACCCAATTCTGGTAGCCAAATGAATCAAGCCGTCTTTCTGGCATTACTCCAGCCTGGTGACACATTTATGGGATTGGATTTAAATGCTGGTGGTCACCTTACGCATGGTTCATCTGTCAATATGTCGGGAAAATGGTTTGATGTTGTTTCCTATGGTGTGCGTCAAGAAGATCAGATTATTGATATGGATGAGGTTGAGCGGCTTGCGAAAGAACGTAAGCCAAAACTTATTATAGCAGGGGGCTCATCTTATCCTCGATTCTGGGATTGGGAACGATTCCGTGAAATTGCAGATGAGATCGGTGCTCATCTCCTTGTTGATATGTCTCATATTGCTGGTCTTGTTGCTGGTGGCGTGCATCCTTCCCCTGTTCCCCATGCACATATTGTAACGACAACAACGCATAAATCGCTTCGAGGTCCTCGGGGTGGTTTGATATTGACAAATGATGAGGCTTTATCCAGAAAAATCAATTCTGCTATTTTTCCTGGTCTTCAAGGAGGTCCTTTGATGCATGTGATTGCGGCAAAGGCTGTGGCATTTGAAGAGGCTTTGCAGCCTTCTTTCAAAAGTTACAGTGCCAATGTTGTCGCTAATGCAAAAATTTTAGCAAAAACATTACGGAGTAATGGTTTTAATATTGTTTCTGGCGGTACAGACAATCATTTATTGTTGGTTGATTTACGTTCGAAAAATCTAACAGGAAAACGTGCCGAATTGGCTTTGGGACGCGCTCATATGACTTGCAATAAAAATGGTATTCCTTTTGATCCTGAAACACCATCTATAACATCGGGAATTCGTTTGGGATCACCTGCTGCCACAACACGTGGTTTTTTAGAAAAAGAGTTTACACAAATTGCTCATCTGATTTCAGAAGTTCTTGATGGCCTTCGGAATGCAAAAAGTGATGAAGATAATCATGTTATTGAAATGGCGGTTAAGAAAAAAGTGGAAGATATAACGAATCAATTTCCTCTTTATTCTTATCTTAGCACGCGTTAAGGATAAAAAAGAGATGCGCTGTCCTTACTGTCAATATGAGGATACACAGGTTAAAGATTCACGTCCAGCAGAAGAGGGGGCGGTGATTCGCCGCCGCCGTGTGTGTTCCGTTTGCGGTGGTCGTTTTACAACTTTTGAACGTATTCAATTACGTGAGCTTTTGGTTACTAAAAAAAGTGGACGATGTGAGCCATTTGATCGTGATAAATTAATGCGATCCGTTGATGTGGCTGTACGAAAGCGCAATATTGATCCTGATCGTATTGAACGAGCAATCTCTGGTATTGTACGCCAGCTTGAGAGTTTGGGCGAACCAGAGGTTGCTTCAGAAAAAATTGGACAGCTTGTGATGGAAGCATTAAAAAGAATTGATGATATTGCTTATATCCGTTTTGCTTCTGTGTATCGAGATTTTCGTAATGCAAGCGATTTTCACGATATTATCGATGAGTTGTCAAAAGGTATAACGGATACAGAATCTCGTTTTGATGAATAAAAAAGTGCAAGATGAACGGTTTATGGCTGCCGCTATCCGTTTAGCAGAGCGTCATGTGGGACTTACAGGTGAGAATCCTTCCGTGGGTACGCTAATTGTGCAAAATGATGGCGGTAGGGGACCATTTATTGTTGGTTATGGCGTAACAGCTCTTCATGGAAGTCCTCATGCGGAAGTGCAAGCTTTACACATGGCCGGCTCCTTGGCTCAAGGAGCAACTGCTTATGTTACTTTAGAACCTTGCGCACATTATGGAAAAACTTCTCCGTGTGTTAATGCGCTTATTGATTCAGGTGTTTCTCGAGTTGTTGTTGCTCTGATCGATTGTGACAAGCGTGTGGATGGTCGTGGTCTTGCTCTTTTGCGTGCAGCGGGTATTGAAGTCGTTGAGGGTATTTTAGCTGAAGAGGCTTTTGAAGCTTTATGGACGCATTGGTGTATAAGAAAGTTGCAACGTTGTGCAGTTACTTTTAAAATGGCAATTTCTGCCGATAATAGTGTGGGAAAAAGAAAGGAGGGGGGAATAAAAATTAGTGGAACGCTTTCCCATACCCATACCCATATTCTACGGGCTCAAAACAACGCTATTCTCGTTGGTATTGGGACTATATTAGCCGATGATCCTCAGCTCAATTGCCGCTTGCCAGGAATGGAAATACGCTCGCCAATTCGTATTATTTTGGATGCAGATTTATCTATCCCTCTTGATGCGAAAGTTGTCCAAACAGCCATAAAAATTCCTACGTGGGTTATTTGTAATGAGACTCTTTCAAAGAAAAGCAAAAAAAATGCATTGGAGCAATATGGTGTGTCCGTTTATTCGGTAGAGATGAATAATGGTTTTGTAGAACCTGTTTCTCTTTTACAGATGCTTTATAAACATGGGATTAATAGTGTTTTACTGGAAGGGGGGGTAAAGACAGGGGAAAAGTTTTTGAATGCTGGTTGTGTTGATCATTTGATATGTTTTTATAGTCCCGTTGTTTTAGGAAAAAAACGTATTGAAGCTCCTCATTTTGGAAATTATCTCTCGCAATTTCATGAGGTTGAGACAAAAATGTTTGGAAATGACCGTTTTTATAAATGGAGACGTAAGACATTATGTTCACAGGAATTATAACGGATATCGGTTGTGTTGAAGATGTTCAATCTTTAAAGCAGGGGATGCGTGTAAAGATTTCTACACGCTATGCTATAGAAAGCTTAGTAATTGGTGCGTCAATTGCGTGTTCAGGAATTTGTCTGACAGTTGTGGAACGAGGTTTTAAACAAGGAAATTCCAATTGGTTTGTTGTTGAGGCGTGGGAAGAAACATTACGTTTAACAAATCTTGCACAATGGAAAAAAGGAACTTTTATTAATTTAGAGCGTTCGCTTCGATTGGGTGATGAAATGGGAGGGCATTTGGTTTCTGGTCATATTGATGGTTTGGCTGAAATTATTGAACAAAAAAATGAAGGAGATGCAATTCGTTTTTATTTAAAAGTTTCAAGACAATTTATGCCTTTCATTGTACCTAAGGGATCACTTGCACTTAATGGAACATCTTTGACTGTTAATGGTGTTGAGGATTGTGTTTTTGATGTTCTTATTATTCGCCATACACTCGATGTGACAACATGGGGAGAAGCTAAAATTGGAGATTGGGTCAATTTGGAAATTGACCAACTTGCTCGTTATGCTGCTAAGCTTTTTGCTTTTAAAAGAGAAGATGAATAAGCTACAATTCTATTGATCGTTTTTAGAATTTTATGCTCTATACCTTTGAATTTTTTGATTCGTTTTTATGGATTTTCATATGATGAAAGAGATACGTAAAAAGCCTCACGTATTGATTGTTGAAGCACGTTTTTATGAAGAGATTTCTGATGCCCTTTTGAAAGGGGCTGTGAGTGCCTTGCAAAAAGCTGAAGCGAGTTATGATATTATAACAGTTCCAGGAGCCTTAGAAATACCAGCTGCAATAGCTTTTGCTGAACAAAATAAGATATCTTATGATGGTTATGTTGCACTGGGTTGTGTTATTCGGGGTGAGACATATCACTTTGAAATTGTTGCCAACGATTCTTGTCGGGCCTTAATGGATTTAACCGTTCATAAGTGTTTGGCTATTGGAAATGGTATTTTAACTGTTGAAAATGAAGAGCAAGCATGGGTACGCGCAAAACAAGATGGAAAAAATAAAGGTGGTTTTGCAGCTGAAGCTGCTTTATGTATGATCGCTCTAAAAAAGAAATTTGGAGATAATCGTTAAATATGGCTGATATAAACAGCAGACATTTTCCGCGTTCAGCCAATAAACGTGGAGCAGCAAGGCTGGCTGCGGTTCAGGCTCTCTATCAAATGGATATCGTGGGTTCGGGAGTGATGGAAACGGCTGCGGAGTATGAGGCTTATCGTTTGGGAAAAGATATTGATGGAGACCAGTATCTTGAAGCTGATTTTCAATGGTTTTTGGCGATTATAACGGGTGTTGTAAAAGACCAAAAGCAGCTTGATCCTCTGCTTCATCAACAGCTTTCTGCAGAATGGTCTCTTTCACGTCTTGATTCTATATTGCGCGCAATTTTACGAGCCGCTTTATGGGAGCTGATCAACCGTAAAGATGTTCCTGTTGCGGTCGTCATGAATGAATATGTTGATATAGCTAAAGCGTTTTTTGAAGGGGATGAGCCAAAACTTGTTAATGCAGTTCTTGATAGTATGGCAAAAAAAATCCGCTCTTAATCGTGATATTTCACCCTACGATGAGGCCTGATATTATCAGACCTCATCATAGGAAAACGATAAGTGGACAAATATCTTCTACCTAGGGGGTGGTAGATTCGCAGGGCCTTTTATAATTTGAATTAAAAAGGGATGTTCTTTTGTTAATGTTGGTGTTGTTTGCGTAATGAAATCAAATACTTGACCGTCCTGTAGACCATAGTGAGCAACCTTTGCAACCTGATTGTTTCTATTGAAGTAAATCGCTAAAACTTTGCGGTCAATAATCTTTGTTTTCATAAACTGCATCCCACGATAACGTGTTTGTGAGATGTAATAGAAAACTTCATTATCATATTTTGTTTTTAATGAAGGAGTCCCTAAAGTTAAAAGAACTTGCTCTTGACTTGAGCCAGCAGAAATAGAACTTAGAGCATTTTTATCAAGAATATAGCCCTCTCTATAAATTTGGCTTGATCCTGAAGAATCAAGAAGACTGCAACCTGCAAGTGTCACCATACTTGCTACTGATAAACCAACCAACAATTTGCGTTTGATTAAGGCCATTATGTGAGGCATTTGAAACAATGGTATCTCCTTTATACTGAGATGTATGACAAGAAGGCAACCTCAAGTTTTTTCTAATTTTAGCTTAATCTACCGTAGCTTACATTGAGTTTCCCTGTTATAAGGCAAATTATGCCATATAGAATTTCTTTAGAAAAGAAAAAAATGAATGAAATATACTTGAGCTAAATAAAAGCACAGTGTTTTATAGGTTTTTATGTTTGGGAGTTGTCAATGAATGTTCAAAATATTTCTCAAATGGCATTTGCTTTGGCCTATCCAATATCCGTTCGTTCCCTTCCTGCTAAAGGGATAAGAGTTCATCTTTGTGCAAACAAAAAGGAATGTACACATTTAGCTCAAAACCATGATTTAGTTGAAGTAAAATTTTGTAAGGGAAAATTTCATATTCTTCCGTGGAAAAAACGCGGTGTGCGTATAAAAGGTTTGTTGCAAGCGCATATAATACAGTTATGTGTTATTACATTAGAACCATTAGAAAATATTCTCCGTGAAAATATTGAAGTTGTTTTTGTTCCCGAAGATTCAAATTTAACGAAGCCCAAAATATCAGAAGATACACGAGAATTGTTTTTGGATGTGGAAGGGCTTGATACACCGGAAGTATTTTATAATGATCGAATTGATATTGGTGCAATCATGGAAGAGTTTTTTGAGTTGTCTATTAATCATTATCCACGTAAAGAGGGGATAAAAATGCATGTGGTTAAAAATTTAGAAGAAGCAGAACAAAAGTTTTCGCCATTTTCTGTTTTGAAAAATTGGAAGTGATTGTAAAAACATAAAAAAATTATCTATTGTATGCTATGATAAAAACGGTATTTTCTGCGGAGCTGTTTTCGCAAGATATGTTTTATGAGTGTTTAGTCACCCAAAATCATAATATGCATTTAAAAATGTAAATGAAAAAATGTGGGATATGAAAGCGTGATTAGAATTTCTGTAGATGTCATGGGTGGTGATTACGGTCCAGAAGCAGCTATTGCAGGAGCAGCAAGTGTCCAAAAATATTTATCAGATGTTTATTTTCTGTTTTATGGGATAGAGGAGGTCGTTCGGCCGGTTTTAAAAAAATATCCCCGTTTGGATTCTGTATCGTGCTTTTATCCCACAGAAAGTTACACACGCATGGATGAAAAACCAAGCCAAGCCCTTCGCAATGGACGTGGTAAATCATCAATGTGGTATGCCATTGAAGCGGTAAAAAATGGTGAAGCTGATGCTTGCGTTTCTGCTGGTAATACGGGGGCGCTTATGGCCATGTCTTATTTTTGTTTAAAAATGTTGGCAGAGGCTGAACGTCCTGGTATTGCGGGTATCTGGCCAACACTTCGCAGTGAGAGTATCGTTTTAGATATTGGAGCAACGATTGGTGCATCTGCTCGTCAATTGGTCGATTTGGCGGTTATGGGTGCGGGGATGTTTCGCGCTTTATATCATACTGAAAAACCAAGTGTTGGACTTTTAAATGTGGGGGTGGAAGAGGTTAAAGGACTTTATGAAATAAAAAAAGCAGGCATGATATTGCGTGAAGTGCAATTAGAAGGATTGGAATATAAAGGATTTGTTGAGGGCAATGACATTGGAAAAGGGACAGTCGATGTTGTTGTAACAGAAGGGTTTTCTGGTAATATTGCTTTAAAAACTGCAGAAGGGACCGCGCGACAGATAGCAGAGATTTTAAATTCTGCCCTGCGCAGTTCTTTTTTAACATCTCTTGGTTATTTTTTATCGCGAGGGGCTTTTCGTACACTGAAAAATAAAATGGATCCCGATAGGGTGAATGGAGGTGTGCTTTTAGGTTTGAATGGTGTTGTCATAAAAAGTCATGGAAGTGCTAATGCTAATGGCTTTGCTTCTGCTATTCGTGTTGGTTATGAAATGGTTAATAATGGACTTTTACAAAAAATAAAGGCTGATTTACGGCGGTTTCATGAGAATAAAGATACACTTTTTGATCAGGAAGATGAAGTGGTGATGAGTGGAGAATCCTTATGATGAGCTCTTATAATGGAAATAAAAAGTCTGAAGAAAAGGTGAGAGCTGAATGATTCGATCAATTATACGTGGTGTAGGAAGTGCTTTGCCGAAAAGAAGTTTATCAAATGATGAGATTGCAAAGTTTGTTGAAACGTCAGATTCATGGATTGTTCAACGTACAGGAATACATCAGCGTTATATTGCCAGTGAAAATGAAACAACGGTTTCTTTAGGCGTTGAAGCTGCGCAAGCAGCTCTTATAAATGCTGGTCTTACAATAAAGGATATTGATTGTATTATTTTAGCAACCTCAACGCCAAATCGTACGTTTCCTGCTTCTGCTGTTGAGATTCAGTATGCTTTGGGAATGAGCCATGGATTTGCTTTTGATATCCAAGCGGTTTGTTCTGGTTTTATTTTTGCTTTAACCACAGGAGATTCTTATTTACGCTGTGGAGCCGCTAAAAGAATTTTAGTGATTGGATCCGATACATTTTCTCGAATTTTAGATTGGGAAGACCGTACGACATGTGTTTTGTTTGGTGATGGTGCCGGTGCTGCTATTTTGGAAGCACAAGAAATCAAGGGAGATGTTGCTTTTGAACGAGGTATATTGTCTACAAAATTACGCTCTAATGGTGCTTATATCGATAAGCTGTATGTTGATGGTGGACCTTCAACAACACAAACAACAGGCTATTTGCGTATGGAAGGACGAGAAGTTTTTAAATATGCTGTTGGTATGATAACGGATGTGGTTGATGATTGTTTTGTAGCTGCAGGTATTGATTCTTCACAACTAGATTGGTTTGTACCTCATCAGGCTAATAAGCGCATTATTGAAGCATCTGCTAAAAAACTGGGAATTTCACCAGATAAAGTTGTGATTACCGTTGATCAGCATGGTAATACGTCTGCAGCATCGGTCCCGTTGGCTTTAACAACAGCTGTTTGCGATGGAAAAATAAAAAAAGGAGATCTTATCATGTTAGAAGCCATGGGAGGTGGATTTACATGGGGAGCAATTCTTATTCGTTGGTAAATTATGTTTACTTGATCATATTTGAATAAAACGTATAAGTCATTTTGTAATTTTTAATATTTTAATAGGTGGTTATAATGACAAGTAAGACAGTAACGCGTGCAGATCTAGCGAGCGTAGTTTGTAAAAAAGTGGGCTTGTCACATACTGAATCAGCAGCTTTGGTCGAATTGGTTTTGGATGAGATTTGCAACTCACTTGTAAGAGGTGAAGCGGTTAAATTATCTTCTTTTGCAACTTTTCAGGTTCGAAGTAAGAATGAACGTATTGGACGCAATCCAAAAACAGGTGTTGAAGCACCTATTCCGCCACGACGTGTTGTGACGTTTAAGGCTGCAAATATCCTTAAACAGAGAATTTTAGATTCACATCGTGCAAGACAAAAAAAATGATCTCTCATAAATAAATGCTATGGTAATGTTTGGTACTTGTTAGAAAATGTATAAAATAAAGACTTATGTTTTTTAAAAAAAGGCTGTTTAATAAGTAGTCGAGGTCCTATTTTTGACTAATCTTGTTGAGAAATTGAGATGTAATGAATCATTATCAAATTATTTGTTGTGTTTTAGATAAGGTGTTGCAAAATGGATAAAAGCTCTGATGCTTTTCGCACAATTAGCGAAGTAGCCGAATTATTGGAGCTCCCGCAGCATGTTTTAAGATTCTGGGAAACGCGTTTTAGGCAGATTAAACCAATGAAACGTGGGGGAGGAAGGCGTTACTATCGTCCAGTCGATGTTGATTTGCTCAATGGTATTAAGCAGTTATTGTACGATCAGGGTTATACGATAAAAGGTGTGCAGCGCCTTCTGAAAGAAAATGGTGTTACTTTTGTGACTGCATTTGGTAATGGCGATCTTGATGCTATGAATGTTGTCATAGAGAAGAAATATGCTGGGCAAACTTTTGAAAATACAAGCAATAAACCTAAAAAGTCTTCTTTTGGACTTTTGAGTTTCATGAGAAATGAGGGAGAGACCTCTGTTGGTTCTGTGAATCTTTACAAAGATAAAACCGATAAAGCATTGTTGCAAGAAATTCTGTTTGAACTCATTGAATGTAAGCGTGTTCTTGATAGAGTACGATAACAATAATATTTTGCATTTTATATTGTGCTTCTTTTTTAGAAAAACATGCGTTTTAAAAGTTTTTTATAAATCAGTATTTAGCGTTTAATGCCGCAAGGTATTTTATAGATATTTAGAAGCTTTATAAGTATGTCCCCAGCTTTGTTATATTAAATGAGCAACTCATATATCCTGTGTGCATAGTTGATTGTTTTTTTAGGAAGAGTTTTTAATTTGATTCAATATGAAGAGAGAAAAGAATGAACACCGAATGTTGTCATTCTCCTTTAATTTAGCTTTATAATTCTCAAGAGAAGTAAAGCATATCTTCATTAGTGTAGATTGTAAGGTGCTTTTATAGAGCGCTATGGAGTTATCATTCACGTTCTTGTTTTAAAGAGATCTTTTTTTAAGGTTTTCAAGTCCATTTCGCGACAGCCCACATGAATGAATGCTATAATGTTAAATTTAACTATTTTTTACGTTTGTGAAGGAGCAACACACATTTTATCAGCACTCAATATTGCAGCAAACCCTTGGGTACTTGAAATGGTTTAAGCATTTTTTAGTCTTTTCTAAATTTTTTATTCACACGCGCCTTCTCATTTGTCACGTGCAAACGAATGATTTTGATTGCTGCAGCGTAAACAAATTTAAAGTGAAAGAAATCCTATGATCTTTAAGATTCTTGTTTAATATGAATAACAGTAGATGATGATTATAAATCAAACTATTATCTTTTTTTGATGAAGTTACATTTTATGAATAAACGTCACCTTTCTATTATAAAAAAGATTAATGCTTTCAGTTATTCACTAATATTCAATTGTTTATAATTTTTGTATTTAAATAGCTTATAGCACTTACATTGAACTCTTTTATCAACCAACCTCGCAAAGTATCACCACGTGATTTTTACGGCTGATTGGTAATCATGTATGAAACCGAAAAAAACAACACCACCAAATCGTTTGATCTTGTACAAAGATGGACGATTTATAGTAAAAAATTAATGTCTCATCATTTTCTGCAAAGTTATGCATTTATTACACGCTGTAAATCTGGAGGCATGGCTTCATTTGAGAGTTGCTTAATTGCATCTTCTACAGATAAAAAGGTTTGATTCGGACTTCCTAAGCGACGCATATTTACGCTGTTTGTTTCAGCTTCACGTTTGCCACAGACCAAAATGACGGGAACTTTTTGTAAAGAATGCTCTCGTATTTTGTAGTTAATTTTTTCATTGCGGAGATCTGTCGTTGCGGAAAGCCCAGCAGCTTTAAGTTTTGCCGTTATTTTTTGAGCATATTCATTTGCTTCGGATGTAATTGTTGCGACAACAATTTGTTCAGGAGCAAGCCAAAGAGGCATATGTCCAGCAAAATTTTCGATTAATATACCGAGAAAACGCTCCATTGATCCAAAAATGGCACGATGAATCATAACAGGCTGGCGTTTTTCTGAATCTTTATCAATATAGAATGCACCAAAGCGCTCAGGAAGATTAAAATCTATTTGTGTTGTTCCACATTGCCATTCACGACCGATAGCATCTTTTAATGTATATTCAAATTTGGGACCATAAAAGGCTCCCTCACCTGGAAGAATACTTGTTTTGATTTGTCCTGCAAATTTCGTTTCAATTGTTTTAAGGACAGACTCCATGATATTTTCTGCATGATCCCATAATGCATCAGATCCAACTCGTTTTTCTGGACGTGTTGAAAGCTTAAGGCTGATTTCTTTAAAACCAAAATCCGCATAAGTTGATAAAATAAGGTCATTAATACTAAGACATTCATCGGCTAATTGTTCATCCGTACAAAAAATATGCGCATCGTCTTGTGTAAAACCACGCACACGCATAAGACCATGCAAAGAGCCTGAAGGCTCATAACGATGAACAAGACCAAACTCAGCAAGTCTAATAGGTAAATCACGATAAGATTTTAAACCATGTTTAAAAATTTGCACATGACCAGGACAATTCATTGGTTTAAGAGCATAAATATTTCCATGGTCTGGATCTTCTGCTGCTGGAATTGCTTTGAACATGTTCTCCTTATACCAGCCCCAATGCCCCGATATTTCCCAAAGTGATCTATCGAGAACCTGTGGTGCATTAACTTCGGCATATTGATGATCATCAAGGCGTCTGCGCATATAGTTGATCAAATTTTGGAACATTTTCCAGCCTTTTTGGTGCCAAAAAATCATTCCTGGCCCTTCTTCTTGAAAATGAAATAAGTCCATTTCACGTCCCAAGCGGCGATGATCACGTTTTTCAGCTTCTTCTAGCATATGGAGATAGGCTTTTAAGTCATTGTCGTTTGCAAATGCCGTTCCATAAATTCTGGTAAGCATTGGATTATTGGCATTGCCACGCCAGTAAGCTCCTGCCACTTTCATTAATTTGAAAGCATTTCCAATTTGCCCTGTAGATTGCATGTGCGGCCCGCGACAAAGATCAAACCACTCCCCTTGATAATAGATTTTTAAATCTTGATTTTCTGGAATGCTTTCAATAAGTTCAACTTTATAAAATTCTTTTTTCTCAGAAAAAACTCGTCTTGCTTTTTCACGAGACCAAATTTCTTTTCTAAAAGGTTTATTGCGTTGGATAATTTCACGCATTTTTTTTTCAATGATGGTGAGATCATCTAGCGTGAAAGGTTGTTGACGTGCAAAATCATAATAGAATCCATTCTCAATCACAGGACCTATTGTCACTTGTGTTTCAGGAAAAAGTTCTTGCACTGCTTCAGCAAGGACATGGGCGCAATCATGTCTTATGAGCTCAAGAGCCCGTGAATCTTCTCGGGTAATAATTTCTACTTGACCAGATTCTCCTAATGGATCCGATAGATCTCGTGTGATGCCATCAAGGTTATAGGCGACGGCTTTTTTTGCGAGTGATTTAGAAATGGATTCTGCTAATTCCAAGCCTGTCATTTCGGCGGGGTAATTACGTTTTGAACCATCGGGAAAAGAAAGAGAAATAGAGCAAGACATAAAAACACCCTTTTAATCCAATTCCGCCAACGATTGCGGATGGTTTTGTAAAAACTGAGTAAAAAGCTTATAGATTAAATTTTTATCAATACATATGAAAAAAGAAAAGGATTATTTGTTGTGTTTGTCATAAATTTTCCAGTAACGCCAAGGTTTATAAAAGCAACAAGAATTTCCAAGCGAAGGAGGTACTGGATCAAAGCCATCTGTTCCAAAGGGACCACAGCGTATGATACGAAAGAGACCCATCCATGCACCAGCCCAAAGCCCATGGCGTGCGATCGCCTCATATATATATTCCGAACACGTTGGGGCATGGCGACACTGATTGCCTATAAGACTCGAAAGTGTTATTTGATAGAAACGTATTAAGAAAATACCCAGTAAGCGCCCAGGTGTTTTTTGCCAAGCACCTGTGTAATTTCGAGTCATTTTTTTTTGTTGAAATTGTGATTTGAGCATTTATTTTCTTCAATTTGTTGAATGCAGTCTATTGTTGCATCAAAGGGTAATAGTGTTGCAGCATGGCGCACTTTATAGTCTTTAATGGGCTGTAAGCAAGAAAAATCCTCAAAGGGAGCTTGAGGAGAAGGACCATCTTGGGTCAGCATTTGATAGATAACTTTATGTAATATTTTCAGATCTTGTGTTGTTTGTCCGATGATATGAGATGCTAAAAGTGATGCCGAGGCTTGCCCTAATACACATGCGTGTATTTCATGAGCAAAATCCGTAATGATATCATTTTCCACCTTTAAATCTACAGTGATTGTTGAGCCGCAAGGATGTGCATGTTTTTTTGAGGTTGCATCAGGATTATTAAGACGTCCAATTTTCTCTATATGCGCAGCATATTCAAGTATTTTATCACTATAGATATTGTCACTCATACCCTATTGCCTGAAATTTTAAAAGTCGTGATTGTTTAAACTTTTAATTCGCTTATATAGAGATTATACAAAATGAAATAGGTCTGTAGCAAATGTTTTTGTATAGAATAAGGTTGGAGTTTTTGAATGCGTAATGGTGTTAAAAGAGGCACAAAGGCTTCTTTGTTATCTGAAAAAAAACGTCCGAGTATTGAAGAAGTGGAAGAAGCGATTCGCACATTACTCCTATGGGTAGGGGAAAATCCAAGGAGGGAAGGGCTTTTAGAAACTCCAAAACGTATAGCTAAGGCATATCGCGAGCTTTTTAATGGTTATCATCAATCAGTTGAAGAAACTTTAGGAACGGTTTTTGAAGAGGTTTCAGGATACAATGAATCGGTAATCGTAAAAAATATTCCTTTTTATTCGCACTGTGAACATCATATGATCCCGATTATTGGAAAAGCACACATAGGCTATCTTCCTGATGCAAAAATTGTTGGTCTTTCAAAAATTGCGCGTATTGTAGATATTTTTTCTCGTCGTTTACAAACACAAGAAGCGATGACAGCGCAAGTGGCTCATGCTTTAGAAATGCATCTGAAGCCTCGTGGTGTAGCTGTATTGATCGAGGCTGAGCACATGTGTATGGTTATGAGAGGAATTCAAAAGCAGGGGTCTACAACAATTACAAAAAAATTTCATGGTTATTATGAAAAAGATCAAGCTGCACAAGCCCATTTTATGATGATGGTTCAGAGATCATCGTAACGTTGATATTTCTCATAATCTTTATTAAGTTATAAATCATCCGGATAAAATAAATTATGGGAAAGAAAAAATAGGCTTGTACCTTTCTTTGTGATTTGTTAAAGGCTGAAAATCGAAATCTTTTTCTTAATCACGTGCGGTCGTGGCGGAATTGGTAGACGCGCAGCGTTGAGGTCGCTGTGGGGCAACCCGTGGAAGTTCGAGTCTTCTCGACCGCACCATTGGCTTAATTTCTCTGTAACGAGAAGGCGCTGTGCAGAGATGAGGTGATCTATGCAAATTATAGAAAAGTTTTTCCCATTATAGAAAAATTTTTCTTTTTGTGTTATTTTCTGGTGTTTTCTTCATAATGTTTCATTTTTTATTACTTTATCTGTGCATTTGAAACGTTATATTTTTTATAGGTGGGGTAGAGTTGCAGTGAGAAGTATCGTGTTTCTAAGGTATTTAACACTTCTTATTTGTATTTCTTTATTATCAGCGTGTAGCGATTCGCGTGCTGTTCTTTGGCATGGGGTGCATGCAACTCCTTCTATGACTGCAGTAGAAAGAGAAGTTGAGGGAAAACCGATTTCTCCAAAAGCCATCATTCCAGTGTATGTTGCGACAAGTCGTATGATGCAAAATAATTACGCTCAACCTTATGGCTCAGAGCGATCAAATAAAGTACATTATAATCGCGTTGACGTAGGAATTCCTCAGCAACATGTAAACGGGTTTGTTGAAATAAATGCGTATAAACCTACGCATGATAAGTATTTTGCAGCAGTCTCTTTGCAAAAATACGATAATAAAGAACAGTTTAAACAGCAATTAAATGCTGCTTTAGCAAAAAAACCAAAAGGAAAAAGAGAAATTTTTCTTTTTATCCATGGATATAATAATAATTTTGCAGATGGTACATTTCGTACGGCGCAGTTTACACACGATTATTCTTTAAATGTTGTCGCTGTGCATTATTCTTGGCCTTCTGCTGGATCAGTTCCTCTTTACATTTATGATCGTGACAGCGCTAATTTTGCCCGTGATGGATTGATAGAACTCTTAACACTTATTAGTGAAACCAATGCTGATCAGATTTCGGTTATTGCACATTCTATGGGCAATTTTGTTATAATGGAAGCATTTAGAACCTTAGCTCTACAGGGAAAATATAAGCCTATTCGTCGTATTACAAGTTTATTAATGGCTGCACCAGACATTGATATTGATGTATTTGAGCGCCAACTTAATGATATAAAAAAACTCCCACAGCCAACAGCGATTTTAGTATCCAGAGCGGATAAAGCTCTCGCTGTTTCAGGACGTCTTACGGGTGGACATCATCGTGTGGGTGATGGCTCAGATATTGAAATGTTGCGTAAAAATGGAATAGCTGTTCTTGATTTCTCTCATGTGGATGGGGGAGCACACAATGTCTTTGCGTCTTCGCCAACGTTAATGGCTCTTTCTCGCGAAGGTTCTTTGGCTTCAACAATTATGCAAGGTACGGAATTGTCACCTAGTCAAGCTCTTCTTGCAGATAGTAGTAGTGTGTTAGAAAAAACAACACATCTTATCCTTTATACGCCTTTACGTTTTCTTTCTCCACGGATTCCTCGTCGATAGCGAAAAGAGAGGAAAGGGGACTATCGAATAATGCATTGGAGGAATATTTTTTAGCACTTTCTTTAGAATGGCTTTGTAAAATAAAAAAGAAATAGTGGGATGAATGTAAAAAACAGTTATTAGGTGAGTTTGTGATGATTGCACGCAAAAGCTATGTCAATACGCCTACAATTGTTGATTATTTATCTCATTCCGCAATTAAGTTGTTAGAAATTCATGCTATGCTTGTGAAGGTGAGAAAAGGTGATATGGGGGAGAAACCAAATTTATTGCGTCAAATTGATTCTACAAAAAAACAATTAGATGAGATAAGCCATGCTCTTATTTTAGAATATCGTAAACGCCAAGAAAATGAGCGCTTTTTGAAACAAATTTTGCTATCCATTTCCGATCAACTTTTTTCACTTAATAATGGTTTTAAGGAAACTGGACGTCTTTTCTTTCAAGAAGTTAGAATACTTCAATCTCAGATGCAATGTTTATATGATGGGAAGGAGAAGCTGCATTTGTTGAATAGTGAAGAGTCTTTTTGTTCTCCATCAAAAATTGATGAAGTCATTAAACAGTTACAAAAAGCGCGAGAAAAGCTTATTGTTGAAAGCCCACATCTGTTTGAAAAAGAATGTTAAAGTGAAAAAAAATCTAAAACAAGAAAATTGATAAAAACATTTTCCCTTTAATCGTAAACAGTGCATTTAAATTACAGTTATTTTCTCTTCCTTTCGTTTTCGTCTTAAAAGTGCACTGACTTTAGCTAAAGAAGTGGCAAAATCTAAATAAATCCGCTCTGCTTTGATTGAGAAGGGGAAAGGGGGACGATCAATTAGAATTATTTTAGTGGAAAGTTATGGTGTTCTCTCAAAAAACTTAAGTCTAATCCATAATTATTGGGGGTGAACTGAGGGATTATAGATTATGAAATGGATGAAGAAAAAAAAGCATGGGGCGACTGAGCCTTTTGAATTTAAAGGAAAAAAGGTTTATCAGGAAGATACGCTTTTTGAGCTTGAAACGATTTCTTCTTGGAAAGAAAAAGGGCAAATAGTATCTGGTACAAATGTTGAGAGAATGCTGTCAGGAAGAGCCCCTATTGGTGTCGATTGCAGGCCTATAATGTTGTATCCTATGACACAAGAACAAAATGGACCTATAGTGGAGGTTCTCTACTCTTTCTATCAAGAAAAGTGTTCTGTTGGATTTCTCAAAAAATTCCTTCTAGGAAGAAAGAAGAGAAAAAGTGATTAATGCTAATATTGAAAGTATGGCATCAGGAAAAGCTTCTATTGGAGCTGATGCTACAGCTTATTGTTTTGTATTACATGCTGCAAGTGCGAAGATTATAATAGAGAGTATCCAGTTATTTCAAGAAAAGAGCTCTTTATTATTTCTATTAATCCAAATCTAAGCCCACTGGATATCAATAGAAGCATTAATAAGCAAAGACTTTCTACAATTTATGGAGCATAATTTATGGATAATTTCACATTATCTGACGTTACACAATTCGTTGAGGTGCATAGTCATGTTATCAATTTTGGGACTGCGGATAATGCGGTTGATGATATAAGGATTAAAAAAGCTGAGGAAATTCTTGGTCTAAAATTCACTTCATCCTATAAGAGTTTTTTAAAAAATTATGGAGGAGGAGAAATTGGTGGTGAAGAAATATTCAGTATTTATGAGATCTGTGCGGGTATTCCTTCTGGTGATATTGTTTACCGAAACTTACGCGATAGAAGAGATGGTTTTATAAACCCAAATCAGCTTATTGTCTGCACAACTGATTTTGGTGAAATGTTTTATTTTGATTATGCTCAATTTCAAGATGACGAATGCCCACTCTATCTCAGGTTTTCCTCTGAAGATTTCCAGTATTACGCAAGTAATTTTTATGAATTTCTCTACAAAAGAATTAAGGAACATACGGGAGAATAGTCTTTTATAGCGACTTTGCTTTTGAAATATAATGCCTAAACCGTCTATCTTTCCTGAATAGGTGTAAAAAATTAGTCCTTTTAACCGAAACACAGGCCAAGTCTATTAAAATGCTAACTTTATAAAAATAAGAACGTCAAGTCTGTAAAAATGTGAAATAGCGACAAAATTGCTGAAATCATGTTTATTAAAAAACTCTGTCTTTGGTTGACTGAGATAAAATAACAAAAGATATTTTTTAAAAAGATAAATACGCTATGAAAGAAGGAATAAAGAAAACTGCAGCAATTAAATAACATTGATAAATAGAAAACTAGTATGCCTTCGTATTAAAAAAAGATTTAATCATATAATAAAAAAGTCGAAGGATTAAAAACTATCAAAATATCTAACTTATTTTACAATTAAGTTTTAAAGATATAATGGTGCTCCAGAGAAAAAGTAGGGCTTTAGCAACAACAAGATTCAAAGTATATAAAGATGTGTAAGAGCTTATTGATGTCTATATTTTGTATGCTTCAATAAAAGAATTAAATAAAAAATCTCAAATCAAAAATTTAAGATAGCCTAAAGTTTTAGGTAAATTAGAGACATCATTTTTATCCATATAAATAACATCTTTATCTCCATCAATTTCTCTGGTTCCCTTGCATCAGCGGCGTTTTTTTGATCATCTCCCGCATCTATTTCTAATCATTAGCTATACCTGATTCATCTCATACACTGTATTTAAAATCCTTATAGGTACAGTATTTTTCATGAATAACATCAATAGACTTTGTTGCAGCATCATATTCTTCTATAAGGCGTGTGGCAAAAGGCATATCGATTTCTGTTGTTTAATCAATGGAATGCACAATAATTTTTGCAAGAGTAGAGTTAATTTTTGCTGTATAGCCATCACGCTGTGCTATCTCTTGAAGAATCTTATCAAGAGATTTCTGGTGATAGGATTGGCTTTTGGGTGTTCTATAAGATGCATTCAGGGAGGTAGCGTGCCCTGTAACACTTAAGGTTTTGTCGTGTGTTGCTTAAAAACTATATTTTGTGTGTTCTTTTATTTTAAAACAGAATATATAGGATATTTTAAAATATTTTAGATGTTATAAATTGATTAAGAACTTATTATAGGAGGGAAGAGAAATGACAGGTTCAGAAATATTAGATGCCGTGTATATGATATCAATGATAGTTATATCTCTCTTAACTATAGCGTTTTGTTTACCTGCTGCTTTTTGATTTTCATCTTTATGGACAAGAGCAAATAGACGCACCTATACAAGATGCCAAATATGTTCATATCCAATATTAACCAAATAACAAGCGGCAGTGTGAGATGAAACAAAGAACACAGAATGGTTTCAAACGCGGCTAGGTAAAGTCACTGCTTCAAACGTTTACAACGTACTCAGTAAGACAGCAAAAGGTTTGCCTACAAGCAAATATGAAGACTACAAAATAAAGCTTATGACGGAGCGATTAACAGAGGAAATAAGCCAATCTTATATAACACCTGCTATGCAATGGGGCATTGAACATGAAGAGGATGCCTTGAGAGAATATGTATTCATTTATGACACCAATACCACAAGATGCGGGTTTATCCAACACCCCAAAATGGAAATGGCGGGGGCGAGCCCTGATGGGTTTGTTGGTGAGGACGGTTTAGTTTAGATTAAATGTCCACAATCACCAAATCATCTACGCTTCTTTGTCGATAGTAATATCAAGCCTGAATATCTTGCGCAAATGCAATTCCAAATGGCTTGTACGGGACATAAATGGTGTGATTTTTCAGTTATGACTCACGTTTTGTAGGCAAATCTACTGGTTCGAGAATGAAAATCAAGCGCATCCACCGCGATGAAAAACAAATCGAACAAATCAATCAAGCGGTTGAGATATTCTTGGAGGAAATAGAACGAGACCTAAAGCAGATCTTAACAAAAGCCGCTTGACATTATGGGGGTGCTCTCTCCTCCCAGCACGCCCACTCATTTATGTAACATAAAAAATAAAGGTAATGAGATGATAATTGATGATGGCGATAGATATGTAACAACCTGTGAATTTGCACAGCTTTTTAGTGTATCCACAATAAAGATTCGCAATTGGGTGCTTCAAGGAGTATTTCCAGAGTCATATAAGCTGGGGAGAGCCGTAAGGTGGAGAAAAAAGAGATTCTAACCTTTACTCCAAAGAAAAATAAGGAGCAAATAAGAACAAATTAGGTAAAATTATATAAACTGTAGAAGGTGGTCTAAAAGGTGGTCTGAAAATGGCTATTTAAAGAAAAAATCTATATATTTCAATATGTTTAAGAAATAAAATGGTGCCCCCAGAGAGACTCGAACTCCCGACCCCCTGATTACAAATCAGGTGCTCTACCAACTGAGCTATAAGGGCATGACCACGTAGGAGTTAGCACAAACTCACAAAAAGGAAAACAGAAAA
Source organism: Bartonella sp. AU55XJBT (assembly GCF_028618525.1). Next base: position 108,343 of record NZ_JAQITC010000002.1, read on the forward strand.
TTATCAATTTTTGTACATATTAAAAGAAAATTATATAACAAATAAAAAATAATTAGCTTATTTCTTTTTTAACAATGTTTACAGCAACGTTGGAATTATCCTTATGCTAATCTTATAGCATCTGATGATAAGCTAATACTTTCGTTTTTGAATTAAGAATCTGAAGAAGTTGGTTTCTGAGAAAGATACTTCTCTAGCCAGTGAATATTATAGTTACCGTCCGCAACATCTTGATTATTAATGAGATCTCGAAAGAGAGGCAATGTGGTTTTGATCCCATCAACGACAAATTCATCTAAAGCACGCCGTAAACGCATCATGCATTCCAAACGTGTACGCCCATGAACAATCAGCTTTCCAATCATGCTATCATAATAAGGAGGAATCCGATAACCTGAATAAGCACCTGAATCAACGCGAATCCCTAAACCTCCAGGTGTATGAAAATGTGTAATGGTTCCTGGTGATGGTGTAAAGGTAAGAGGATCTTCTGCATTAATACGACATTCAATGGCGTGACCGGAAAAACAAACATCATCTTGTGTCACTGAAAGCTTGCAGCCTGATGCAATATGAATTTGTTCATGGACTAAATCTATACCTGTAATTTCTTCAGTTACAGGATGTTCGACTTGTAAACGCGTATTCATTTCAATGAAATAAAATTCACCATTTTCATAAAGAAATTCAACAGTACCAGCTCCACGGTATCCAAGTTCAGCACAAGCATTTGCAACAATACTGCCAATTTTTTTCCGTTCAGTTTCATTAAGTGCAGGTGATGTCGCTTCTTCCCATACTTTTTGATGCCGTCGTTGAATTGAACAATCGCGTTCCCCTAAATGAATAGCATTTCCTGCACCATCACCTATGACTTGAATTTCAATATGACGGGGTTTTTCTAAATATTTTTCTATATAAACAGCATCATCACCGAAAGCTGCTTTCGCTTCTGAACGCGTTGTTTTAAGAGCTATAGAAAATTCTTGTTCAGAATGAACAACTTTCATACCACGCCCACCACCACCGGCAGAAGCTTTGATAATAACGGGATAACCAATTTCACGAGCAGTGCGTAAAGCATCTGATTCTTCACTAACAGCTCCATCTGAACCAGGAACGACAGGAATACCAAGCTTTTTAGCTGTTTTTTTTGCCTCAATTTTATCGCCCATGATTCGAATATGAGCAGCCGTTGGACCGATGAATGTAATATCATGGGCTTCTAGAACATCTGCAAACTTTGCATTTTCAGAAAGAAAGCCATAACCTGGATGAACTGCATCAGCTCCTGTAATTTCACAAGCAGCAATAATTTGCTGAATACTCAAATAAGAATCGCGAGCAGGAGGAGGGCCAATACAAACACTTTCGTCAGCAAGACGAACATGCATTGCGTCTGCATCAGCAGTAGAGTGAACAGCTACGATTTTTATACCAAGTTCTTTACAGGCACGTAAAACACGAAGAGCAATTTCTCCCCGATTAGCAATGAGGATTTTTCGAATCATGGTTGCCCCTCGCTTTATTCAACAATAATAAGTGGTTCACCAAACTCAACCGGTTGGCCATCTTTGACAAGAACAGCGGTTACTTTGCCTGAGTGTGGTGATGAAATTTGATTCATTGTTTTCATGGCTTCAATGATAAGTAATGTTTCTCCTTCAGAAACATTTTGCCCTACTTCTACAAATGGTTGCGCACCTGGTGAAGGGGCAAGATAAGCTGTTCCAACCATTGGAGAGGTTATTGTATTTTTTGATTTATCTTCTTGGGGAGGTTGTGTGGGAGATTCGGTTGTTGGAACTGGAGAAGATGTTACAGAAAAGCTAGGAGTAGCAACAGGTGAATAAATTGCTTGTTCGGAAGAAGTTGAGGTATTTTGGCGTGAAACACAAATACGAAGCTCCCCTTGTTCAACTTCAATATTCGTTAAATTTGTATCATTCAAAATTTCAGCAAGATCGCGAATAATTTTCGTATCAATTGCGGTATATTTTGCCGAATCTATTTTTTTTGTTGCCATTTTATTTCTAACTCCTTGATCAATGAAGATCGTCATATTATCTTAATTTATGACTGAATATCTCTAGATTAGGGATGATACCTTTTGAGGCTTTAAAGATATTTATTTCCTTTAAGTCGTTACACTTTGCAATTTTAAACTCGTATCTGCTTTACACAAAATTGCACTTATAAGCCTGTTGTCAAAAAAGAGAAAGCATAAAATCACTTCATTTACAGTATTCTTCCTAAAACGGATCAGCTATAGAACAGCTATTCACTGTATATTGTCTATTGCTTGTTTTAGAGTATCTTGTCCGGCTGCGCCAATGAGTACTTTATTACCGATAATGTAAGAAGGTGTTCCCGTAATATGAAGTTTAGAGGCAATTTGAATATTTTCTTTCAAGGTGTTTTGCAGATCAGGATCTTTTATTGCATTACGGAGTTTTTTTTCATCTGCTCCTAATGAAATAGCTATTTTTATAGCTTTGGCTTCATTCACGCGCCCCTTATGCATTAAAAGTGCTTTGTGAAACTGTGGATATTTTTCTGAAAACTGTTTTCGAAATGCATAGGCAACGCTATGGACCGCTATAGAATCAGGTCCTAAAATCGGCAAATCCTTGATAATAACCCGTAGATCTGGGTAATCTTTTATCAAGTTTTCTATATCTGAATAGGAGCTTTTACAATGTTGACAGTTGTAATCAAAAAAATCAACAAGTACTTTTTTACCATTTGGATTGCCCAAAACAGTGTCATGAGGAGAATGAAAAATCTCCTTTTCTAATAAATGGATGACAGAGGTTTGTATTTGACTTTCGTATTCATTCTGTTTTTCTAGCTTGTCTTGAAGGATAAGCTGCATTTCAATCATAATTTCTGGATGAGTAAGAAGATACTCTCTCACAATTTGTTGAATATAATGAGAATCAATATGGGGGGTAACTTTTTCTTTAAGCTTAGATAAAAAGTTAGAATCCTCCAGAAGTTGTATTTTAAGATTTTCTAAGTTTAAATGATCTGCTGTTTTGGGGGCTGATGTTGCGTTTGATAAAGAAGGGGGAAAAATTAAAATACTCAACATAACAGGGGCTAAAATTTTTAAGACAAGTGTTATTTTTGAGTTTTGAGGTTGATGAGTCATTTGTATCCCTTCATATTTTCTATTTGTTATTGGGTGAACTATATGAAAAGCGTTATCTATGTGCAATAAAGCATTCGCTATAGTGTATATTCACGAATAAGCAAAAACATCAATTTTTCTCTAACAAGCTTTATATGATGCACATTTGCAAAGATTATGTTCTTTGGAGGATAAAAAAACTCTCTTTAATTTGTCAAATGTTGTTTTGATAAAAGGGTGTAAAAAAGCTTTTTATGGGTATTTATTGTGGAAAAAAGCGGGGTGAGCATACAATGAAGTGCAGCTGTATTGATTTTTTACTGTTACTTTATTGAGTAGTGTGAAACAAAATTAAATCATGAAAAGTGAAATTATGAAAACCACAACGCATTATGAGCTGTTTATCATTGGGGGAGGTATAAACGGGTGTGGATTGGCAAGAGATGCAGCTGGACGCGGTTTTAAAGTAGGATTAGCTGAAATGAATGATCTTGCATCGGGGACATCAAGTGCATCAACAAAGCTTATTCATGGAGGGCTTCGTTATCTTGAACATTATGAGTTCAAACTTGTTCGTGAAGCGTTAAAAGAACGTGAGATCATATTACGTATAGCTCCACATATTGTGCGTCCTTTGCGTTTTCTTCTTCCTTATCATAAAGGATTGCGCCCTGCTTGGATATTGCGTTTTGGACTTTTTATTTATGATTATTTAGGGAAATGGAATCAAAAGTTGTGGCGCAGTAAAACAATTAATTTTTCAAAAAAGTTTTGCTCTACACTGAAGAAAGAATATCAGAGAGGTTTTGAATATTCTGATGCCAGAGTCGATGATGCCCGTTTAGTCATTGCCAATGCGCGTGATGCAGAAAAATGGGGAGCGGATATAAAAGTACGGACAGAAGTTCTCTCTTTAAAAAAAGAAGACAAAAAATGGCGTATTGTTCTACAAGATAAGTTAAGTGGCAAGAAATACAGTATCACAGCCTCTTATGTCGCGAATATGACAGGTCCGTGGATTAATCATGTTTTGACAAGTGTATTAAACTGTAAAGAACATCCACCAGTACGGCTTGTAAAAGGTTCTCATATTTTGGTTCCCAAGCTTTATACGCATGATCGTGCTTATATTTTTCAAAATGGTGATGGGCGTATTGTATTTACTATTCCCTATCAAGAAGATTTTACCTTGCTTGGAACCACAGATTGTGATTATCAGGGAGATCCGGCCAATGTTCATATTACTAACACAGAGATTGATTATATCTGCGCAGCAGCTAGTGAATATTTCATACAACCAGTATCGCCTAAAACGATTGTTTGGTCTTACTCTGGAGTTCGCCCACTCTATGATGATGGATCTTCAAAGGCACAAGAAATTACGCGCGATTATGTTTTAAAAGAAATGGGAACAGGAAGTACACCAAAGATTCTTAATCTTTATGGTGGAAAAATTACAACTTATCGTAAATTGGCTGAAGATGCAATGAAATTCGTTGAAAAAGCGCTTGGTAAAAAGGGGGCATCATGGACGGCTAATGCAATTCTTCCTGGCGGTGATTTTCCTTATAACCAATTAAATAAAATTGAAAATAGGATTGCTCTTTTGACGCCAGATTTAGATGCTTTTACACATCGCAGACTTGCTCGCTCCTATGGTACGGAAGCATTGGTGATATTTGCAGATGGTAAGGCGAATAGAGGAAAAAATTTTGGACATGGACTTTATGAAATAGAAGTAAAATGGTTGATGGAAAAGGAATGGGCGAAAACAGGTGAAGATGTATTATGGCGTCGTTCAAAACTTGGCCTTTTCTTTAATGAGCAAGAGGTTGAGACTCTTTGTTTCTATATGCAAAGCCAAAAAGAAATTGAAAAACGTTTATAGTCGTTTAGTTTTACAGGTTTTATCTGCAATATTGTAAAATATTTTTCTTCAGGAGTCTTGATACGAGCCATACACATCGAAAGAATATTGTTTGTCTATATTTTTAGTTTAGTTTTTTTTCAACAGCCATAAAATGGCAAAATTGTATGGAATAAGAAATCTTTGCTTTTTATTGGAGAAGAAATAGAAGCACTTTCTGTTGCATTTGATTCACGATGAATTGAAAAAGGCTGAAGAAAACTGAGCCTTTCATGGGAAGTTGTGGAATGTTTTCGTTTATTATTTAAAACTCTGTGCTAAAACGTGTAAGGATAGGAGATTAATCGACATAAAAAGAGCTTGCAAATGAGTTTTTTACATTACAGATGAAAATCTTCTTTTTTGGTGTTTATATACTTTAGCATTCCTCTATGAAAAGTGTGGTTTAGTATGCTCATAATGGTCTCAAAGAATGAAACTTTCTATAAACGAGAAGGTAAGTATTTTTTGCGTATGAAGAGAGAGCTATGAGGATATAAGAGCAATGACCTCATGATATTTTATAATCTTCCATCGCCTATAAAATTTGCAGTAGCGCCAATGTTGGACTGGACAGACCGGCATTGTAGGTTTTTTTATCGTCTTTTAACAAAAAAAGCACTCCTTTATACAGAAATGGTGGTAGCAGATGCCGTCATTCATGGTGTTCGCGAACAATTGTTGGCTTTTAGCCATAAAGAATGTCCCGTGGCATTACAATTAGGGGGAGAAGATCCAAAAAAGTTAGCAGAGGCTGCACGGATTGCTGAAGATTTTGGTTATAATGAGATAAACCTCAATGTTGGTTGTCCATCAAATCGTGTTCAAGCAGGTGTATTTGGAGCTTGTTTGATGTTAGATCCTGATACTGTGGCAAATGCTGTGGAAGCCATGAAAAAAGTGGTTACGATACCTGTAACGGTCAAATGTCGTCTTGGGGTCGATGATCAGGATGAAGAATTAGCTTTAGATCTTTTAGCGGAGAAAGTTTGGAATGCAGGATGTGATGCTCTTTGGGTTCACGCGCGTAAAGCGTGGTTAAAAGGATTGAGTCCAAAAGAAAATCGCAATATTCCGCCCCTCAATTATGAAAGAGTTTATAATTTAAAACGTAAATATCCTCATCAATTCATTGGGATAAATGGTGGAATTAAATCAATTAATGAGATAAAAGAGCACTTGATTTTCTGTGATGCTACCATGGTTGGTCGCCAAGTTTATCATGATCCAACTTTGTTAAAGCATATTGATTTTGAACTCTATGGTGAGTCGCAGAATAATTTGAGTGAGAGTGATCTTATTGAAATCATGTGTGATTATGCGGCTCGACATATTGCATCGGGAGGGCGTCTTTCTCACGTGACACGTCACATGATTGGTTTATTTCATGGGCGGGGAGGGGCACGTCGATGGCGGCAAATATTATCAAATGAGGCGACAAAACCAAATGCAGATATCTATATTTTGAAAGAAGCTTTTTCCGCTCTCATGGGATAAAAGCGGGACATTGACATGTGTAAAGCTTAGATCCTTTGTATTTTGATTTTTTCGCGATAATTTTGATCATTTGAATTTTATAGTTTTGGGAAACTTATAATTTTTATTATGGAAAGAATATATATATTAAACGGCATGCTGATGACATCTATTAGACAGAAAAATAGAATATAAAAATCATCGCGTTTACAATATTTAATATTTTTAAAACACTGTTTAAAAAAGCAATAAATTATTCATACCCTATCTATATGACGTGATTTTCATGAAACATTGTAGATTTTAAAAGGTATTCTCATGACCGCTCGTCCATTTGATGATTTTCGTGCTTTGCTTACAAATTTACCTGTTGCTGATGAGTTTTCTATAATTTTGGCTAAAAAACGGCAAGAAAATTTAACAAAAGCGCGAGGATCATTAGGAAAACTAGCAGATATTGCTATTTGGTATGCGGGATGGAGAGGTACAGAAAAACCTCTCGTAACGCGACCTTTGGTTGCTATTTTTTCTGGAAATCATGGTATCGTAGAAGAGAATGTTACACCATTACCACAATCTATGACACAAAAGATGGTTCAAAATTTTGCATCTGGAGGAGCTGCTATCAACCAAATTTGTATAGCTTATGATCTTGGATTAAAAATTTTTGATTTAGCACTGGAATATCCAACAATGAATATTACGAAAGATGCCGCAATGGATGAGCGGAGTGCGGCTGCTACAATGGCATTTGGCATGGAATCCATTGCTGGTGGGACAGATCTTTTATGTATCGGTGAAATGGGGATTGGAAACACAATAATAGCTTCAGCTTTATGTTTTGCATTATTTGGAGGAGAAGTTGAAGAATGGACAGGAAATGGTATGGAATCGGAAGGGGATTTGTATCAGCGTAAAATAACAGCGGTTAAGACAGCTATTGCTTTGCATAAGGAGCATTTTAACGATCCTTTTGAGATAATGCGTCGCTTGGGAGGACGTGAAATTGCTGCTATGGTTGGCGCTATTTTAGCAGCAAGAATGGAAAAAATACCTGTTATTTTAGATGGTTTTGTGGCAACAGCTGCTGCTGCTATCCTTTATAAAATGCATCCAAGAGCTCTTGAACATACCCTTGTTGGACATGTTTCTTCTGAGAAAGCTCACCATAAACTTTTAAAAAAAATCGGCAAAGAACCACTTCTGGATTTGGGGATGCGCCTTGGTGAAGGGGCAGGAGCCGCTATGGCTGCTGGTATCGTCAAAGCTGCTGTTTTAACACATGCGCAAACGGCCATTTTGGAACAAGAAAGTTTAAATACTTAAAAAAGAATGATGAAAAGGATATAAAAAACTTTTAAGTTTGTTCATTCGCTTTTTCATGTAATTTAATATAATTAAGTGGAAGTTCTGTTGTATATTTAATCTGTTCCATTGCAAAAGAAGATGAAACATCACGGATATCAATTTTAGAAATTAATTTTTTATAAAAAAGATCATACGCTTCAATATCGGGAACGACAACACGCAATAAATAGTCAATATCTCCACTCATTCGATAAAATTCAATGACTTCACGGAATTCTTGCACAATCTTTGAAAAACGCTTAAACCATTCATGGCTATGGGTGTTTGTACGAATAGAAACAAAAACAGTAACGTGCGCATTTACTTTTTCTGGAGAAAGAACGGCAACGCGACGCTGAATAACACCATCTTCTTCAAGTTTTTGAATTCTACGCCAACAAGGAGTGGTCGAAAGCCCTACTTTTTTAGCAATATCAGCGACAGAAAGTGTTGCATTTTCTTGCAAAAGATGTAGAATTTTTCGGTCAAGACGGTCCATATTTTTTCTCAATATTTTAGTTTATAAAAATTTACGCACTAAATGACGCAAATAGACAATAAGCTCATCGTTAAACCATGGATTTTTCTGTAACCAAGAAGTATTTCGCCAGGATGGATGAGGTAAAGGCATAACATTATAACCTCGAGGCTGAGAAATAGAAAGGATATTTCTCCAATCACGAACGGTTGCTGAAACGGTTTTATGTTTTAATTCTGTAATATGCCACTTTTGCGCATAACTGCCAATAGCAAGAACAAGCTTTATTTGAGGCATAGCTTGAAATATCTTTTCATGCCATATTTCTCTACATTCACGTCTTGGCGGCAAATCAGCTTTATTTTTGTCATAACCTGGAAAACAAAATCCCATAGGAACAAGTGCAAAGAGAGATCTATTATAAAATTCTTCTTTCGTTACATTAAGCCAATCACGTAATCTTTCGCCAGAGCGATCATTAAAAGGAATAGATGTCTCATGAACACGCAATCCTGGTGCTTGTCCTGCAATTGCAATCGAAGCCGTATGGGATAAATAAACAACAGGATTTGGTTCATGAGGAAGAGGAGGAAAATAATGTGGCTCTTGGATACAAACCCGACAGGAATAGATTTTTTTTTCAAGTTTGATAATTGGGCTACTTTGTTTCATTGGTCAATAAAATTTAAAAATACTTTTTTATTCTGTGCGAGGATGTGCTTTGCGCCACTCTTTGGGGCGTTGAAAACTTGATGCCCATATTCCTCTTTTTTTTCTTTTGGCTTCTTGCTCTTCTTTGGGGTAATCATAATAGCTTACAGCCCAACCATTCTGTACAAGTGTGGCGTTGATATTGCCCACTTGTTTCGTTTGACATGTTGCAAGGATACGGTGATATTTATCTATTTTATGCCAGTGACATGTAACAGATTGGTTTTCTACCAATCGTTCTAGATATTTTTTTGCCTCAAGCCCACAAGGGTATCGTACATCTTTTTTTCCACAAAATTGGCGAAGTTCAGGAGCATCAATGCCAACCAGTCGAATCTTGATGGAAGAAATCATGATAGAATCGCCATCCATAATAAGTGGCTTTCCTTCAATAGAATTTTTAGAAGAAAATTTTTCTTGTTGAGGAAACGGTTGAGTCTGCTTAAAATAAGTTGCCATAATGATAAGAATGCTAGCAGTGACAAAAATGCTAAAACCGATGATTTTTTTTAAGCTTCTTAAATTAAAATGGGAAAAAAAATTTTTCATGAAATAAAGAAACTGCCACTATCATTATAACGCATTCTATTGAGCATTGCTTATAATCGTTTCAAAAATTTTATTCACATGACGAAAAAACATTCCGTTTTAATGATAAAATTTTTGTTAGATATCACAAAAATAAAATATGCACGCAGTATAATATGTAAGTAACTTAAACAATAAATCAACTTAGCAAAATCTGCATAAATCATATAAATTTAAAGTTATACAGATTTTAAAATAAAATTAAAAAAAACACTCCTCAGAAAATAACTTTGAAGAGCAATAATCTCACGTTTCTTTTGGAGTATAAAATCTATCGATAATAATTGGCTGATTTATTTAATTTTTGTTTCCTTAAATTCAACGTGCTTTTTTACAACTGGATCATATTTACGTTTGCTCATTTTATCTGTCATCGTACGGCTGTTTTTCTTTGTTACATAGAAAAAACCAGTATCTGCAGTTGATAAAAGCTTGATCTTAATGGTTGCTGCTTTAGCCATAATGTAAAAACCCTATTTATACTGAAAAAAATATTATCGCTGTCAGAACTTATTTCCGACATCATCAAATTTTCCGGCAACAGTACGGATGTTCTCAAAAAAGTCAAGAGCTGATTAATTTTTTCATAAGTTGGACAAAGACCAAAATGACATATAAACCAAAAAAAACAGCCATGGCTATTGAAAAACCAAAGAGATCAAAGATATCCATGGATTTTCCGATAAAGGTCGGTCCTATGAGCATACCAATTCCATAGCAAAAAATAAAAGCAGAATTAGCAGCAGCAAGTTCTTGCCCCCTAAGACGTGCTCCTAGATGTGCAAGACCAATTGTATAAAGGCTCGCTGATACACCACCTAGAATAAATAGATCAAACATCAGAATCCATGGATATTGAATAATCCATGGTACTATAAAAGTTCCCACAAAACCTAATATAGCACAACCTATCAGCGGATAGCGTCGATCTTTGGCATAGTCGCTTAACATGCTGATAGGAATTAAGAGGAAAATATTCCCGAGTGCAAGGGTTGCCATAAAGTGTGCTGCTTCATTCTCATTATAACCAATGGATAAACTAAAGGGAATTATAAGCGTTAATGTGCCCATTTGAATGGCTCCATAAACAAGGGCCGCCATCATCGCGCTTGGAACGTGAAAAAGATAACGAAAAAATGGCGTATATTGATTTTTTTGAAATTCTGGACTTAATTTCCAAGCTGCAAGAATTGGTATAGTAGCAAGTATAATAAGGCTACAGCCAACAGCAAAAGGAATAAATCCTTGTGTTCCTACTTTTGCTAGCAGTGTTAGACCTATCACAAACCCTAATCCTAAGACAATAGCATAAATAGACAGGATCAAACCGCGTTTTTTGGGGGGAGCATAACTGTTGATCCAAAACTCTGATAGGATAAACATAACTGTCATAGTAAAATGTAATATAAACTTTAAAATGAACCAAACCCATATGAATTCAAAAAAATAGAATCCTAAAAAACTTAAAGATCCTATCGCCATCATAAGCAATATTGTTTGAGCGATGCCTAAACATAAAGCAATTCGAGACGTAAAAATAGCGGCAATAATTGTGGCGATTCCACCAACTGTTCCACTATAGCCGATCGTACTGTTGGAAAGTCCTTTTTCTGCCATGAGAAGAGAGACAAGTTGTGTTCCCATTACTAATGCTGTTCCAACAATACCAATGGTTGCAATAGCGGCAATAATTGCATGTAAAGAATTATTTTGAAAGTCAAAATTTTTTTTCATGAAAATGGCTTAAGGTACTTTTGTTTATCCAAACAACGAAAAGGTGAGCTGAAATGAAAGAAAGATCAAATCAACTTTTGCAGATTTACTCACTTCATTGAGTATAAAAAATCTGCAATACTTTCAATACAAATTAAAATATATGCTCTTATATGTTAAAGAAAGCATATTGTATACATAAAATAATATAGATACTCAATATTATAGACAGTTTCTTAGTTTAAAGCATTATGAGTTTATTTATTATTAACCATTGAAGAGGAGATAAAAAGCTTAAATTATTTTCAATAAAACTTTTTATCATTTAAAATAAAAAAAGACGATAATAAAAATTTAAAGAATATTTTTTTATTTTTAACTAATATTTTCTTTTTCCATAAAAACGGCGCTTTTGTTGTTTTAATTTGTTTTTATGGTAGGATGTCGATGAAAATTTGATTGGACGAGGCTCTGTTAAGAGTTCAAAGCCTAAAGAACCAGCAAAAGGTTGTACAGTTATAAGTTTTACTTCTACAATATCACTGAGCTGATAGCCTTTATGGCTATGTTGTCCTACAAGAATATGTTGCGCTTCATCAAAATGATAGTAATCATTTTTAAGTGTAGAAATATGGACAAAACCATCTGTATTGAGTTTATCAAGTGAGATAAAAAGGCCTGCTTTTGTGACTCCAGAAATGCGGCCTGTAAAAACACGGCCGATTTTATTCGTTAAATAGTGAGCAACAAGCCGATCAATCGTTTCTCTTTCAGCCATCATTGCACGACGCTCATATAAAGAAATTTGCGTAGCAATTTCTGCAAGATTCTGTTCTTGTGTATCCGTTAATTGATCATTTCCTAGTTTAAGAGCTTTAATGAGTGCTCGATGAATAATGAGATCAGCATAACGACGAATTGGTGATGTAAAATGTGTATAGTTCTGCAAATTCAAACCAAAATGGCCACTATTTTTAGGATTGTATTCTGCTTGTGATTGTGAACGCAAAATAACTTGATTGACTAGTTCTTTTTGTTCGGTATGAGCAACCTTTTCTAAAATTCTATTAAGGCGTGCTGAAGTTAATTCTGCACTTTTGGAGAGGGATATCCCTAAACTTCGAAGGAAATTCCGCAATATTTCTTGTTTGGCAAGAGAGGGTTTGTCATGAATACGATAGATGAGGGGCTGATGATGTTTTTTTAATGTTTCAGAAGCAGCAATATTGGCTTGTATCATAAACTCTTCAATCAAACGATGAGCTTCTAAATGTTCTTCACTCACAACATCTTGGATGCATCCATTTTGATCAAGAATAATTTTTTTTTCTGCTATTTCTAATTCTAGTGGTTGTCGACGATCTCGCGCTGCTTCAAGGCATGTATAAGCTTCCCATAAAGGGTGCAAGATATTCTCAAGCAGGGGAGCGATTTTTTTATGGATATGTCCTTTTTTTGCCAATTGTACTTCTTGATAGGAGAGTTTAGCTCTTACACGCATCATAATACGATGAAAACTATGTTTTTGTTTATTACCGTTTGCATCAAAAATCATACGAACGGCTAAAGCTGGTCTTTCTTTTCCTTCATGCAGAGAACACAAATCATGAGAAAGGGGTTCAGGCAGCATTGGTACAACGGTATCGGGAAAATAAATAGAATTTCCGCGTTTTAATGCTTCTTTATCTAAAGCACTTCCTGTTTTGATATAATAAGAAACATCCGCAATGGCCACAATAATAATCCAACCACCATTATTTGTAGGGTCTTCATCCTTGCTTGCATAGACTGCATCATCATGGTCTTTTGCATCTGGTGGATCAATCGTAATAAATGGCAATTGTCGCCAATCTTCGCGATTATCCATATTGGCAGCTTTGATATGTTTAACTTGCTCAAGAACGCTTTCAGGAAAAATATAAGGAATTCCTTTTGAGAGAAGAGCAATCATTGAGAGCGTTTTCTCACTCTTAATATGCCCTAAAACATTTTTTATTTGCGCACTTTTCAGTCCATAACCAGTATTTTTTTTTATTTCAACTTCGACGAGATCACCCGTTTTAATCTTCATTTCTGGAGACATTTCAACGATGAGCTCATTGGTTTTTCGGTCTATAGGCTCAAGACGCCATTGATTATTTTCCAACTTGCGTACAATACCAAATGTGCTCTTTGGGGATACATCAATTTTACGAATAATTCGCCCTCTATAAGAGGGATTTTGAGAATTTTTATTTCGAAAAACTTTTACAAGAACATGATCTCCAACGCCAATGCTTCCTCCCTTTATGTGATGAAAAGAGTGTATTTCAATATTGGGCTTTGAAGTATCTTCCCATTCAAGAGGTTGTGCAATAAAATCACCATCTTTATCACGACCGCTAATTTTTACTAAAGCAACAGGGGGTAATTTTCCTTTGTTTATTCCTCTTTTGCGCTGTTTAGATATAAGATTTTGATCCTTTAATGCACGTAATATATCTTTAAGCCAGATATGAGAATCGCCTTTTAAATTAAAAGCTTTAGCTATTTCTCGTTTACTTAATCGATCAGGGTTTTCATTGATAAAGGAAAGAATTTCTTCCCTATTGGGCAATCTTTCTCCCCTGACTGAGGAGAGGAATTTTACGTTTTTTTCACCTTTAGCCAAATTTTATGTCTCTTTTGTTTTTGCTTTTGTTTTGGAAGAAGCTCTTTTTGACGTTGTCTTTTTACGCGATGCTTTAGCCGATATAAGTTCTAATGCCTCTGAAAGTGTTACACTAATGGGATCTTTATCTTTTGGCAATGTTGCATTAACTTTACCCCAATTGGCATAAGGACCATAACGTCCATTGCGCACGGTGACAGTTCCTCCTTCTGGATGCTCTCCTAATGTTGCCAATGCTGCAGATGTTGTTCTGCTTTGCTTTGTTTTATTTTCTTGTTGTTCTGCCAATACTGTAACAGCGCGATTGATACCAATATCAAAAACTTCATCTGCATGAAGAAGGCGCGCAGATTTTCCATTATGGCTAAGGTAGGGACCATATCGTCCAATTGTCGCCGTGATTATTTTTCCAGTTTCAGGATGGACACCAATTTCACGGGGAAGAGATAGTAAAGCCAAGGCTTTTTCAAGGGTTATATTTTCTGCCTGCCATTCTTTTGGTAGTCCTGCACGCTTAACTTCTTTGCTTTCACCCAATTGAATATAGGGACCAAAACGGCCATTGCGAAGAGAGATATCTTTTCCGGTTTCAGGATCAAGACCAAGCATAACAGGTTCGTCATTGCGCACAGCTTCATTCTCTTCTTCTGTATCTGTACCAAGTTGGCGTGTGTATTTACATTCAGGATAATTGGAACAGCCAACAAACGCACCATAACGACCGAGTTTTAATGATAACTGACCATTTTTACACAGAGGGCAGGAACGCACATCACTTCCGTCTTCGCGTTCAGGAAAGGCGAGAGGTGCTAATGTCACATTTAAAACATCAAGAACATTGGCGATACGGAGTTCTTGGATATTGCTAATAGATGCATTAAATCCATCCCAAAAATCGCGTAATACGTCTTTCCAAGAAAGTTTGCCATCAGAGATAAGATCCAGCTTTTCTTCAAGATCTGCTGTAAAACCATATTCTACATAGCGATTAAAGAAATTTTCAAGAAAGGCTGTAACAATACGTCCCCTAGCATCAGGAATAAGTTTGCGCTTATCAATGAAAATATACCCACGATCACACAATGTTGCCAATGTGGAGGCATAAGTTGAAGGACGACCAATTCCTAATTCTTCAAGCTTTTTAATTAAGGAGGCTTCAGAATAACGGGAAGGGGGCTCTGTGGTATGTTGTACAGATTCAACCTTTTCTTTTGTAAGTGCTTCACCCGTGTTTATTTGTGGTAAACGTGTTGATTCATTTTCTTCATTATTTTCTTCGTCTCGTTGATCCGTATAGACGGAAATAAACCCGTCAAAACGAACCACAGATCCTGTTGCACGAAGATTTGCACGGTTGTCTCCTTGTTGAGCCTCAATTTCAACAGTTGTACGTTCAATTTCAGCAGAACGCATTTGGCTGGCAATAGCGCGCTTCCATATCAGCTCATAGAGCTTTGCCTGATCACTGTCGAGAAAATTGCGGACTTGGTCGGGGGATCTTTGAAAATCTGTTGGACGGATTGCTTCGTGTGCTTCTTGCGCATTTTTTGCCTTTGTTGAATAAAAACGCGGTTTTTCAGGAACATAGTCCTTTCCAAAAGATTCATGAATTACCTTTCTTGCTGCATCAATGGCTTCTGGCGCTATTTGCACACCATCGGTACGCATATAAGTAATAAGTCCCGCCATTTCACCGTTAATTTCAATTCCTTCATAAAGCTTTTGGGCAATTTGCATCGTGCGAGAAGCTGAAAAGCCTAATTTTGAAGAAGCCGCTTGTTGTAGTGTAGAGGTTGTAAAAGGAGGAAAAGGATTTCTTTTTGTAGGTTTTGCTTCAACACTGAGTGTGTGATATTGGGCCTTCTCCAATATAAGGCGAATTTGATCTGCTTGTTCTTGAGATTGAATATCAAGTTTGCCAATTTTCCTTTGATTAAACATTGTCAATCTTGCTTGGAAATGATCATTTCGAATGGTTTTTAACTGTGTTGTAATGGACCAATAATCTTCTTTGACAAAATGTTCTATTTCTGATTCACGATCACAAATAATCCGTAAAGCAACCGATTGAACGCGCCCAGCTGAACGTGCACCAGGGAGTTTACGCCATAAAACAGGTGAAAGTGTAAAACCAACGAGATAATCGAGAGCACGACGTGCAAGATAAGCTTCGACAAGTGATGTATCGATATCACGTGGATTGTTCATAGCATCAAGCACAGATTTTTTGGTAATGGCATTAAAGACAACTCTTTTAATAGGTTTATCTTTTAAAACTTTTTTTTGATGAAGAACATCCAGAATATGCCATGAAATAGCTTCCCCTTCACGATCAGGGTCTGTTGCTAAGATAAGGCTATCAGCTTCTTTAACGGCTTTTGCTATTTCATTTAAACGTTTAGCAGCAGCAGAATCTATATCCCATTTCATCGAAAAATCTTGATCCGGTAAAACTGAGCCATCTTTTGCAGGCAAATCACGAACATGTCCAAATGATGCGACAACTTTGTATTGAGACCCAAGATATTTATTAATTGTTTTTGCTTTTGCTGGAGATTCAACGATAACGATATTCATAATTTTACCCGAATATTGAAATAAAGATTTTTTTTATAAACGCCTTTCACGCGAATAGCTAATAGCAATTGCTTAAGAACACATAAAAAAAATATTAGCCATATAAAAAACATGAATATTGTACAACTTGTGATTGTTATTATTAAAGTGCACCCTATATAGAATTACACGATTTATTTTCCACTGTTATTACAAAAACGTACGGCGAAATACTAAGATAACGTCTATTGAGAGGTAGGAGGGGAAATGCTCAAGGATAGAGGATTATGTTTATAAATCATTTGAAAGTTATCCAATATATTACAGACATGTCAAAGCAAATGAATCAGATGGCGCGTCAGGCGCATAGTCCGCTTTTAGCATTGCTTTTGGATATGGTTGCCAAAGAAGGGCAAAGTATTATTAATAGTGCTGAGGCTCTTGGGGAAGATCAAGATTCGACAATGACACACAACCACCAGAGTGTCGAATAAGCTTTCCAGCAAGCTCAAGTTCTACCAATAAGAGGTAGAGAGCTGGAAGTGGAACACCTGCGTGGGTACTGAGTGTATCTATGTCGATTGGCGTTGTTGAAAGAGCACAGAGAACTGCTGCGCGTGCTGCATCATCATCTGTTAAAGAGGGATAAGTTTTTTTTTCGTCTGCTGAATTAAAATTCTCCTTTTCAAGTTGTAAAGAGGATGGTTCCTCAAAAAAATTGAGTTGGGAATTTGGAAGCGGTGAAATTAATGGTGTAAGTGTTTCGATGATGTCAGAAGGATGTGTGGTGAGGAGAGCGCCGTCCTTGATGAGATTGTTTGTACCAACAGACCTTGGATCAAGTGGAGAACCGGGGATGGCAAAAATCAACCGTCCCATTTCAGCTGCTTGGCGTGCGGTAATTAAGGACCCTGAACGCAGGGCTGCCTCCACAACCAACAGACCAAGTGATAGAGCTGCAATAATACGGTTTCTTCTTGGAAAATCGATAGCACGCGGCTTCCAAGAGATGGGCATTTCGCTGATGATGGCTCCACCATTGGCGATGATATCTTCATGCAACTTTTTATTTTCAGGAGGATAAATATGATCAATTCCCCCAGCCATGACTGCAACAGTTCCTGTTTTTAAGCTTGCTTGATGCGCAATGCTATCAATTCCACGAGCAAGCCCAGAAATTGTTACAAAGTCTGCTTCTCCGAGAAAATGCGCAAATTGAACTGTAAGCTTTTTTCCAGCAGCTGAAGCATTTCGAGAGCCTATAATTCCAATCGAAGTTTTTTGAAAAATTGAAACATTCCCTTTGATAGCAATAAGTGGCGGAGGGGCTTCTGTAACTTTCAGAAAAGCTGGATAATCTGGTTCTCCCATACCGATAAACCGAACACCTAATCTTTCAGCTTCTTGTATTTCTTTTTCTGTATCTTCTAAGCTTGCTATTTTAATAGATGCAGAACCACCCCCTTTTCTAATAAGCTCTGGCAGCGCTGCTAAAGCATTTTCTGCTGTTTTATAATGATCAATGAGACTTCGAAAACTAACAGCTCCAATATTTTCACTGCGCAATAACCGTAACCAGCTTAGACGTTGACGATCAGTAAGCAGGATTCCTTTATTTATCTCTGTTGTGCGTACCAATCTTACTTTCTTCCCCACTTAATAATCTACTGATATTCGCAGAATGTTTTATGAACACAAATAGGCTCATCGCGATCAGCATACAACAGAAATAAGAATCGGAAAAATAAAAAACAAATATCGGCGTGACTGTAACGGCAATAAGCGCAGATAATGAAGAATAACGCGTGAGGAGAAAAATCGCACTCCATACAATAATAAAAATAATTGCTGCAGGCCAATAGATTCCTAAGCAAACTCCTAGATAGGTCGCAACACCTTTGCCACCTTTAAATTTAAGCCATACGGGAAAAAGATGTCCTAAGAAAGCGAAAAAACCCGCTAGAGAAACAAGGATACTATTGTCGAGCGGATCACTAAAAAACTTTATAACGAAAACAACGATAGCTCCTTTTAACATATCACAAAGAAGTGTTAGAGCAGCAACTTTTTTATTTCCTGTTCGTAAAACATTTGTTGCTCCAATATTGCCGGAACCAATTGTTCTTATATCGCCAAGTTTAGCTAATCTCGTAAACAGAAGACCAAATGGAATCGAGCCAATGAGATAAGATACGAGGAAAATAAACCATGGAGTGGACTGAAAAAATATTTCTGCTTCATTCATTCAAAAATCTCATTACGTTTGTTGGTCAAGTTTAAAAACGGATTTCCCTTTTACAAAGGTTTGGAGTACACGTCCTTGAAAACGTGCATTTTCAAAAGGGGTGTTTTTTGAACGTGAATGGAACTTCTCTGTCGAAACAACCCATGGTTCTTCAAGATCAACCATAATAAGGTCTGCATAAGCACCCTTTTTGAGTGTTCCTGCATTGAGTCCAAAGAGCTTTGCAGGCGTTGTTGACAAAAGTTCAGTTATCCGGAGAAGAGATAGGCTCTCATCATGATAAAGACGCAAAGTTGCACTCAATAAGGTCTCCATACCAATAGCACCAGCTGCTGCATCATTGAATGGTAAATGTTTTGTGTCGATACTCTGAGGGTCATGGGAAGAAACAATGATATCTATCGTCCCATCTCTTATTGCTTCAATCAGTGCTATCCGGTCTTCTTCTGTACGCAATGGGGGCATGAGGCGGAAAGAAGTTTGATATTGGCCAATGTCATTTTCATTGAGAGATAAATGATTAATCGATACACCGGCTGAAATTTTCTCACCGCGTTGTTTGCTCAAGCGAAGGGCATCAACAGAGAGCGCTGTCGAAATCTGAGCGGCATGATAGCGTGTTTGCGTTAATGCCGCTAAGCGCAGATCTCTTTCAAGTGGGATAACTTCTGCTTCGCGGGGGATGCCAGAAAGACCAAGCCAACTGGCAAGCAGTCCTTCATTCATTACGCCTTGTCCTGTAAGATCTTTATCTTGCGTTTCGTGGATCAATGGGACATCAAAATCGCGTGCATAAGTCATTGCACGTCGCATAACAGATGAATTTTGAAGTGTTTTTTTCCCTTCACTAAAAGCAACGACTCCTGCATCCTTGAGCAAACCAAATTCGGTTATTTCTTGTCCGTTGAAACCTTGTGTGATTGCCGCAACGGGATAAATATTGACCGATGACATTTCTCCTGCTGTGCGCTTAATAAATTGAACGAGAGCGACGTTATCAATAACTGGACGCGTGTCTGGCATCATAAGAAAGGAAGTAATACCACCGGCTGCGGCTGCTTGACTTGCAGATGCAATTGTTTCACGATTTTCATTTCCTGGTTCTCCAACAAAAACACGCGCATCAACAAGTCCAGGGAGAATTGCTTTGTTTTGTGCGTTAATAACTTCTGCTCCTTCAGGATTTCCCTGATTCAGTGCTTCTTTTCCAGCGGCTATAATCCGTCCATTTTCAACAATAACTGTACCAATTTCATCAATTGCGCGTGAAGGATCAATAATACGAGCCTGTTGAAAAACAATTGGTTTTATCATTTTTTTTCTCCATTGATCTTCAAGCGTGAATCTAACAAAGCTTCCATGACAGCCATACGCACTGCAATTCCCATTGCTACTTGTGTATGAATCATACTTTGTGATCCATCGGCTATATCGGATGCAATTTCCACACCACGGTTTATGGGCCCAGGATGCAAAATAATGCAATTGTTCTTGGCATAGGCTAAATTTTCTTTATGTAAGCCAAAATAATGAAAATATTCACGCGTAGAAGGAATAAAAGAACCAGTCATCCGTTCATGCTGTAAGCGTAACATCATGATAACATCAGCATCTTTCAGGCCTTCTTTCATGGTGTGAAAAACCTCAACACTCATATGATTAATTTCGGTGGGTAAGAGTGTTGAAGGGGCAACAGCACGAACACGAGCACCCAAAGCATTAAGACTAAGGATATTAGAACGTGCAACACGTGAGTGCAAGATATCTCCGCAAATGGCAACCGTTAATCCTTCAATACGACCTTTTGCTCTTTTAATGGTGAGAGCATCTAATAAAGCTTGAGTTGGATGTTCATGGGCACCATCACCGGCATTAATGACACAACAATCCACTTTTTGTGCTAATAAAGCTGCTGCTCCTGCACTGCTATGGCGAAAAACCAGTATATCTGGCTTCATCGCATTAAGCGTTGCAGCTGTATCAAGTAACGTTTCTCCTTTTTTTACAGATGAGTTGCCGATCGCGACACTCATCACATCTGCTCCCAACCTTTTGCCTGCTAATTCAAAAGAAGATTGTGTTCGCGTAGAGGCTTCAAAAAAGAGATTAATTTGAGTCCGTCCGTACAAAATAGACTTTGTTTTATCAATTTTGTTAGAAAGGATAACGTTTGCTTCTGCACGATCAAGCAATGTATTAAGGTCTTGGACGCTCAGATCTTTAATCGCTAAAAGATGTTGATGAGGGAAAAGTGAAAAAAAATTATCTTGAATCATAGCATTCTTCTTTATCTCTCTTTAAAACGGATTAAACAAGCATTTGTTTGAATATGATAAATGTTTCTTAACTCTAAAAAGACAAATAGTCTATGATATGAATGATTTGAATATAGGAATAGACCTATGAGTGCTGTCTCTGCGCAAAATGCTCGTCGAAAAAATACATTTCTTAGCGATACGCTTATGTTTCGTATGGCTTCTACTTTGCCTAAGTTTTTACTAGCAAGCTTTGAAGAAATAGGGGATTTTGCCGCGAGTCGAGAAGCATGGAAGCTTTCTTGCTCAGCGAATCGTTATAAGCCTTTATTGTGTTATAACGATGAATGGGGACAGCAGGTAGAAAAATTAGAAATACATTCTTCCTATCAAGACCTTCAACAATATTCTAGACAAGCGGGGTTGGTGACCTCGCTTTGGGAAAATACTTCTTCAGAAAATGGAGTACGTTATCAAGCACGTGCGATTCGTTTGGCTTTATCTGCTGGTTTAGAAACAGGGCATTTGAATGAGGTTATTATAACGAGTGCAGCGATTGCTGTCTTAATTAGTGATAGTGAGCTCTTCAAAAAATGGCAAAATGTCCTTTTGTCACGCCAATATGATTCTTCATCAAAGCCTATTCATCATAAAAAATCTGCTTCTCTGACGTGTGCCTTTGATGATATTGAACAATACGCTTTCAATTTTCCAAGTGTTAAGAAAATTTCTTTCGATGAAAATATGGAACGCGATCTGTATCGCTTAAATGTCGTAAAAACCAATGTTATTAATCCTACAGCTGATGGATACCTTGTTAGTGCAGATTTAAATGGTCATTTAAGTTGCTTTTTTGTTCCACGTATACAGGAAAATGGTGCATTAAATGGACTGATATCGATTCGTCATTTAATTCAGCGTTCTGGAGAACTTTTAACACCAGAGGGGGTTGTTGATTTTCAAGGCAGTTATGGCTGGCTTTTGGGAAATGCTGGAGAAGGTCTTAAAGTTATTAAAGATATCGAGACGATGATGCGTTTTGATCAATCTGTCATATCGGCAGGTGTTTTGCGCGCTGCCCTTCAATTTGGTATAGATTTTTTCCGGAAAAAAATGCCAAATCAGCCTTTACCACCACTGACAGAACGTATTTTTGCAGATATTGCATTAGATATTGCTGCTTCACAAGCATTGGTTTTGCGTTTAGCGCGAGCCTTTGACAATGCAGCAAATGACCGTTCTGAAGCCGCTTTCGCGCGCATTATGACACCTATTATTGCTTATCACGTCAGTCAGTTGGTTATGCCTATTATTGGTGAAATTATTGCACAACTTGGTATTGAAAGCTTTATAGAAAATAATCCATTATCACAAATGTTGCATAATGGGCCTGCGCGAATTGTGAGAAATAGTTCTGCTAATCAATTGGTAAAGGATGCCATTCTTATTGCTGAAAAGGCACCGGGATTGTTTCAGAAATTGTTGGAAAAAATTGCTCTTGATATTGGACCAGCAGGACCACGCGCCATTGAAATTATTAAGTCTGCCGGTGATATGGCCGCTGCAAATGAAGGTGCAGGAAGGTTTTTTGTTGAACAAGTAGCCTATGCAGCAGCTGCTGCGTCATTACGTTCTACGGATATAGAACATGTTGCAAATGCCTATATGGAAAGCCGACTTGGAGGACAATGGAGATCTTCTTACGGGATGCTCATTGCGCGCTATAATGCAGGGCATTTGCTTAATGTTCTCTATCCTTCCATATGATGAAAGTTTTGAATTCTATCGAGAGCACCTTGCAATATAAAAGCAGCTGCTGCCGAATCAATTCTGCTTGCTCTTTTAGTGCGCGATACATTCATTTCTAAAAGAGAACGTTCTGCGGCAATGGTTGATAAGCGTTCATCCCAAAAAATAAATGGAATTTCTGTATACGCTTTCATATTACTTACAAAAGCTTTAGTTGCTTGAACACGAGAGCCACTGCTTCCATTCATGTTAAGGGGTAAGCCAATGATAACAACGCCCACATTTTCATGATCAAAAATTTTAATCAGTGTGTGAGCATCTTCTGTAAATTTTTTCCGCTGGAGAACAGGACGCGGATTTGAAATAATTAGCCCCATATCAGAAATCGCAATTCCAATCGTTTTTGTCCCTAAATCTAAGCCTGCTATTGTTTGTCCAGGCAAAAGATGTGTCATAACTTCATTGATATTAATAACAGTCATAAGAATTATAATACGTTTTTTAATGTTTCAGATCTATAATTATATTCTTTATTCATGTTATCTAATATCCTTGCGCTTGTAAGCGCAGCCTTGTATAGCCAGAATAAAGATTAATAAATAAAAGAAAACAGAAAGGCGTAAAGAGTATGTCTGTTGATCAAGAAACCGTTAAGCGGGTTGCACGTTTAGCGCGGATTGCCATCCACGATGATGAGGTGGAACCTATGACAAAAAAATTTAATGCTGTTTTAGGTTTTGTAGAGCAATTGAATGAAGTTGATGTCAGTGAAGTTGAACCATTAACATCTCTGATACCGATGACTCTACGAATGCGTGAAGATCGTGTTACAGATGGCAATAAAGCAGCAGATATTGTCGCCAATGCCCCTGTTACAGAAGAAAATTTTTTTCTTGTCTCAAAAATTGTTGAGTAACTTTTTATATTTTTGAAATTTGAGAACCAATATGACTGATTTAACAACCCTCACAATTGCACAAGCTCGTGATGCTCTCGTAAAGAAAAAGCTCAAAGCAACGGAACTAACGGAAGCCTATTTAAAAGCCATAGAATTGGCTAATCCAACTTTGAATGCTTATGTAACAATAACAGCAGAACAAGCAAGAAAAATGGCTGTTGAATCGGAGGACCGCTTGGCGAGAGGAGAGGGGGGGCTTTTAGAAGGAATTCCCTTAGGAGTTAAAGATCTTTTTGCAACCCGTGGTGTTCATACTCAAGCTTGTTCAAATATCCTCGACGGTTTTAAACCCCATTATGAATCAACTGTTACTGCTAATTTATGGCAAGATGGTGCCGTAATGCTAGGAAAACTTAATATGGATGAGTTTGCTATGGGTTCCTCTAACGAGACATCGTATTATGGTCCCGTTATTAGTCCATGGAGAAAAAAAGGCTCGAATGAAAAACTTGTTCCTGGTGGTTCTTCGGGTGGATCGTCTGCCGCTGTTGCCGCACAAATTTGTGCGGGTGCAACAGCAACAGATACAGGTGGCTCAATACGTCAACCAGCAGCTTTTACGGGGACTGTAGGAATAAAGCCAACTTATGGACGTTGTTCACGATGGGGCGTTGTCGCGTTTGCTTCATCTCTTGATCAAGCTGGACCTATTGCTAGGGATGTTCGTGACTGTGCTATCTTACTCAGATCAATGGCCTCTTTTGATGAAAAAGATTCTACTTCCATGAATTTACCAGTTCCTGATTATGAAAGTTATCTTGGTCAATCAATTAAAGGAATTAAAATTGGTATTCCAAAAGAATATTATCTGGATGGAATGTCTTCTGAAATTATTGAACTTTGGCAAAAGGGTATAAATTGGTTAAAAGATGCAGGCGCTGAAATACACGATATTTCTTTGCCTCATACAAAATATGCTCTACCTTCTTATTATATTATAGCGCCTGCAGAAGCTTCTTCTAATTTAGCGCGTTATGATGGTGTCCGTTTCGGTTTGCGTGTGCCTGGAAAAGATATCATTGAGATGTATGAAAATACGCGTTCTGTTGGTTTTGGTGATGAAGTCAAGCGTCGTATTTTGGTTGGGACTTATGTTCTTTCATCAGGTTATTATGATGCCTGTTATCTAAGAGCTCAAAAAGTAAGAACACTCGTAAAACGTGACTTTGATCAATGTTTTGATTCAGGCATTGATGCTATTCTTACACCAGCAACACCAACATCTGCTTTTGGTATTGCTGATGAAAAAATAAAAAATGATGCTGTCGCAATGTATCTGAATGATATTTTTACGGTACCAATTAATATGGCTGGTTTACCAGGAATTTCTGTTCCTGCCGGTTTGTCATCAAATGGTTTACCTCTAGGATTGCAACTGATTGGTAAACCTTTTGCTGAAGAAATTATTTTTCAAATAGCATACATTATTGAACAAGCCGCAGGAATATTCTGTGCAGAAAAATGGTGGATATAATCATCAAATTTCACAAGAAGGCATTTCTCATCAATGCTGAAAAATGCCTTCTTAAAAGGAGGAGAAATAGCTTTATATTTTCTTAATTTCTCGCCCTTATCCACCAAGATAGGCTTCTTTAACACGCGGATCAGAAAGCATAGCTTTGCCTTCACCGTGAAATAAAATATGTCCTACTTCTAAAATATAAGCATAATCAGCGATAGAAAGTGCAGCAAATGCATTTTGTTCAATAAGAAGAACAGTTTTTCCCATATCATTAATTTTGCGAATAATCGAGAAAATCTCCCGAACAAGAAGGGGGGCTAACCCCAACGAGGGCTCATCTAAGATGACCATATCAGGATTGCTCATGAGGGCGCGCCCTACAGCAACCATTTGTTGTTCCCCACCTGACATTGTTCCTCCCAATTGTTTTGATCTTTCACGCAGGCGCGGGAAAAGATCAAATATCCATTCAATATCACGAGAAATTCCCTGTTTATCATGACGGATATAAGCGCCTAAATGGAGATTTTCTAAAACAGTGAGATGGGGCATAATACGCCGCCCTTCAGGACTAAGAGCAATCCCTAATCGCAAAATCTCTTCTGGTGATTTTTTAACAATTGATTCGCCATTATAGGTAATTTCTCCATAAACAGAGCGATTAAGTCCTGTAATAGAACGTACAATACTGCTTTTTCCTGCACCATTGGCTCCAATTAAAGTAACAATACTTCCTTTTTTTATGGACATAGAAAGATTTTGTACAGCTTTAATGGCGCCATAATGAACGTGAAGATTTTTTATTTTAAGAATATCCATAAACATCTCCGCCAAGATAAGCTTCAATAACTTTAGGGTTATTACGAATTTCATCTGGTGTGCCATTGGCAATGCAACAGCCATGTTCCATAACCAAAATATGTTGACAAAGCCCCATAACCACTTTCATATCGTGCTCAATAAGAAGAATTGTAAGATCGAAGTCTTTTTGCACTTTTGCTATGAATTTTCTAAGATCTTCACTTTCTTGTGGATTCATGCCAGCGACAGGTTCATCAAGAAGAAGCAATTTAGGCTTTGTGGCTAACGCGCGTGCAATTTCTAAACGTCGTTGCACACCATAAGGTAAAGCTGTTGCCAATTGATTGGCAAGATGATCAAGTTGTAACCGTTCAAGAAGTTCCATGGAATTTTTATAAACTTCCTTTTTTTCTTTCATTGCTTTTGAAAAAAAGAGAGCTGAAGAAAACCAAGGATATTTTTGTCGAACATGCGCCCCCACCATAACATTCTGCAAAACCGTTAATCCTGAGAAAAGGCGAATATTTTGAAATGTCCTGGCAATATGACGCCTACAGATAATATAAGGAGGTTCTCCAGAAATTTTTTGTTCATCAAAAAGAATGGTGCCGCTTGTAGGGGCATAAAACCCAGAAATCATATTGAAAACTGTTGTTTTTCCAGCACCATTGGGACCAATTAACCCAGTAATACTCCCTCGTTTAATGGCCATATTAACTTTATTGACAGCCACTAATCCGCCAAAACGCATTACAATATCATTGAGTGAAAGGATGGCGTCGTTCATAGCTTTCCCTCAGTATTAGAAAGCTTTTTGCGTGTCAAAAAGCTATAAATTCCATTCCATGAGAATTCACGTTGTCCCATCAACCCTTTTCTCCAAAATAAAATAATTACCAGCAATAAAAGAGAAAAAACAACCATGCGAAGTCCTGGTGTTTCTGGAATATGTATAAAACCTAAGTCAAAAGGACTTTCAATAATACGAAGCCATTCAAGCATGACTGTAATAATAATGCTCCCAATAATGCTTCCTGTAATTGAACCAAGACCACCAGCAACAACGATCATCAAAATATTAAAAGTGAGCAAAAAATTAAACATTTTCGGATCAATGGTTGAAATAAGAGCAGCCATTAAGGCGCCACCTATACCTGCAAAAAATGCTCCAACAGTAAAAGAAAAGCTACGATAGAAAAAAGCGTTAATTCCCATAGTCTTCGCAGCGATTTCATCATCACGAATAGCACGTAATACGTTACCAGTATTGCTTCGCAGTAAGAGGACAATAAAGAGAACTGTAAATGCTAACCAACCATAGTTCCACCATAATGTTGCATTTTGAGGTATTCCTTTGATTCCCAAAGAGCCGTTTGTGAGTGATGTTGCGTTCGTAATGATGATGCGAATAATTTCCGCAAATCCCAATGTTGCAATTCCAAGATAATCGCCACCAAGACGCAATATTGGCAAAGCAATCAATAAACCAATAACAGCAGCACACAAACCGCTTACAACAACAGCGACAAAAAAAGGTAACTGCAGATAATACAATGGTTCAGCGATAGGCTCCAAAATCCACATCATCTCTTTTTGTTCAGGAGAAAGAAGTAAAATTGCGCAGACGTAAGCACCAATAGCCATAAAGCCGGCATGTCCAAGAGAAAACATACCTGTGAAACCATAAATCAAATTAAGCGAAATTGCCAATATAGCATTAATAGCAATCAGATTGATGATACGAAGCGTATAGTCATTAAAATGGCTGTCCGCATAAAATAAAAAACCTATAAGAACTAAAATACTGACACACGATAAAAAAGTTGTCGCTGACTTTGCCATTAGATTTTCTCCTGATTTTTTTTACCCATTAATCCCGTGGGCAATACCAATAAAATCAGAATCAATAAAATGAAAGCGAAGGCATCACGATATCCAGATAGCGCGGGAAAAAATGCGATAATCATAATTTCAATAAACCCTAATAACAATCCTCCCAACATTGCTCCTGGTATTGAACCAATACCTCCAATAACAGCAGCAATAAAGGCTTTAAGACCCGGGAGAACGCCCATATAAGGCTGAATTTGAGGATAACGTAAAGACCACATAATGCCAGCTATAGCGGCAAGCGCCGAGCCTATCCCAAATGTAAATGCAATGACTTTATTGACAGAAACCCCCATCAAACGCGTTGTTTCAATATCATGAGAGATTGCACGCATAGCAAGACCAGGTTTTGTTTTATGGATAATCCATAACAGTAAAACAATAAGAATCAATGATACAATGGGAACAATCAATGACATGGGAGCAATTCTAATGATAGCTTCTGCTTCTGATCCTAGGTGCCATAAAAATGGTGTTACCAGAAAATCTGGTTGTTTTACACCTTTGGGAACACCACTAAAGAGTACAGTAGCAAGATTTTCAATAAAAAAAGAAACACCGATTGCACCGATAAGTGCCGAAATACGCGGTGCATGGCGTAAAGGTCTATAGGCAAATTGATCAACAATAATTCCCACTGCACTTGTAATAAAAATGGAAAAACAAAGAGCTAAAACCCAGATTGGTGTAAAATTTTGTGGGGAAATTTTAAAATAATAAACACATCCTAACGCAAGAATTAAAAAGACAGCAATCCAGTAAGTTGGAGGACGCCTTTTAAATCCTATAAAGACTGAATAGTAAATAAGAGCAGCAAGAAATAAAAGAAGAAATGCTGCCCAAGCCGGCATAAAGCTAATTGTGGAAAAGAAAACAAAATAAGCCCCCAGCATAAAAATATCACCGTGAGCAAAGTTAATCAGTCTCAATATACCGTAAACCATGGTGTAACCAATTGCGATAAGTCCATAAAGAGACCCCAATGCCAGTGCATTAAAAAAATACTGGATGAACATTTCAGTGCTCATCTCTCATCCTTCCACATTTGTTAATTTACATAGGATAATAAGAAATCCCTCAGCTCTTGGTTGAGAAAAACCTTCTCAACCAATTCTTGCGTTCCAATTTCAATAAGTACAACTTTAAATTAAAAAGCAGGTTTAACTTCTTCTAAATAAACACGTTTTCCATCCTGTATTTTAATGATACCAATCGGAATCGTAGGGTTGTGATTTTCATCCATTGACATATCACCAAAAGGCGTTTGAAAGTCTTTTAATTTGCTCAGTGCAATCGTGATTTTTTCACGATCAGCGCTACCAGCATTTTCAATAGCCTTCATGAACATCATATAACTTGTATATCCCAAAACTGAATTGATATTTGGCTCTTTGTCAGGATAAGATTTTTTCCATTCTTCTGTAAATTTTTGGGCAGCAACTGACATATTTGGCATATCCTCACTATAGGGAAGTGTTGTATGTAAGAAACCTTCTGCAGCACTTCCTGCAATCGTAATGGTTTCTGGATTATCCATTGCATCTCCACCCATAATCTGAAACTTCGCCCCTAATTCACGCGCTTGTTTCATGATGATTGCACCTTCAGAAAAGTAAGATGGAATGAATAAGATATCAGGTTTTTGCGCGATAATTTGTGTGAGAACAGCTGAAAAATCCTGATCTCCTGAATTATAATTTAAATTTGAGATAACTTCACCCCCTAATTTTTTGAAAGCACGTGCAAAATAACTTGCAAGACCAATGGCATAATCGCTTGAAATATCTTTGAGAATAGCTGCCTTTTTTGCATGTAAAATCTGGCTTACATAAGTCGCGATTCCTATGCCTTGATAGGAATCAATAAAACAAGCGCGGAAATAATATTTTTTACCTTGTGTAACAAGGGGACTCGTTGAAGAAGTTGCAATGGTCGGAGTCTTTGCCTTTTCAGATATTTCACCACCTGCTAGTGAGAGTGAAGAACCATAGCTACCAATGATTCCACTTACCTTTTCACTTGCTGTTAAACGCATAACAGCATTAGCCGCTTCCACTTTATCAGACTTGTTATCAATAATAACGAGTTCTACTTTACGTCCCAAAATTTCTGGAACTTGTTTATGGGCTAATTCGATACCTCGAATTTCAAGCTGACCTCCAAAAGCATTTTGACCACTTAACGGAAGATAAACACCAATTTTGATAGGTTCACTCGCATAAACATTTGCTGTAAGTGCCATGAAAGCGGTGATTGTCGTAAGGATTTTCTTCAATTGCATTGCGCACTTTCCTTAATTGAATTGTCGTTTTTGCACCTTATATTGAACTTCTTCATCATGCAAGTTACACATTAATGAAAACATCATTATGTAAAAAAACTTTTATATGACCTTTTTTCTAGCGCACTCTTTGTAAGATATGTAAAGCGTACAATCAAATAGTTTTATAAATATTTTTTATAAATTTCATGTTGATATTAACATGTAAGAGAGACGACAATATGGGGAAATCTTATCTTGGGACTTGCGTGTTGATACAAGAGCAATGTTTACTTAAACCTAGAGAATCAATATCGTGCAATTTATAAGCTACAGGATCACTTTATTATGACGAGTAAGGATGCATTAAAGGATTGTTCCCTATCTGAGGATAGTATAGGTGCTTATGGGGAGATTATCGAAATCAGTGGTGTCATTAAGTGGTTTGATGGAAGTAAGGGATATGGGTTTATTGTACCTGATTTACCTCATTTCCCCGATATATTATTGCATGTTACAGTCATGCGAAGGGATGGCTTTCAAACAGCTTTGGAGGGTGCTAAAATTATTTGTGCAGTGGAAAAGACGGAACGAGGATTAAAGTGCGTTCAGGTGAAATCTATCGATTGTTCTTCAGCGGTTCATCCATCAGAAGTTCCAGCTCGTACTCATGTTGTTGTTACTCCAGAAAGTGGACTAGAACGTGCAATTGTTAAATGGTTCAATCGTGACAAAGGTTTTGGTTTTCTTAGCCGTGGGCAGGGAACAGAAGATATTTTTATTCATATGGAAACGTTGCGCCGTTTTGGTTTAGCAGAGCTTCGTTCAGGACAAGTTGTTCTTGTCCGGTTTGGTAAAGGAGAAAAAGGCTTAATGACAGCAGAAATTTATCCAGATATAGGGTTTCCTTTTGCAACACACTAAATCTCTGCGCATTGAACTTTACGAGTGATATCTGTATTTTTTGCATTTTTTAAGGGTGGTTATTGCATAAATAACTAGAGGGAGTCTTTGTTATGCCTCTCGTGAATCTATGAACTAAATAAAAAAAATGTGCGTATTCTATTGAATAAAATAAAGAAAATAAGGGAAGAGCTCTCTTGTTTTTTTGCTTTTAAACTCTGATATTTTTTATTTTAGAACAAAATTAAAATTTTTCTGTGGTGGAGACAAGAATGTTAAAGCCTTTTAAAAAAGGGTATATTGTTTTATTGGCGATACTTTTTATGTTAGAAATGCCTGTTATTGTCGCGAAGGAGCCTATGAAGATTCCTGTTCATCCGATTCCTTTAGAAATACACACAAACCAAGGTACGATTTCTTATAAGGTAGAGATTGCTTTTACTCCCTCTCAAGCAGCAGCTGGTTTAATGTATCGGACTGATTTTCCACGCGATCGTGCAATGCTTTTTAAGCAGCAAAAGAGTTATCAATCGGAAGAGGAACAGAAGTTTTTTATGTGGATGGCCAATACACCTTTGCCCTTAGATATGATTTTTTTAAACTCTGAAGGGATTATTGTATCGATTATTGAAAACACTTCTCCATTTTCAAAAAAGACCATTTCATCAGGTGTTCCTGCAGCTTTTGCACTTGAGATTAGCGCTGGTGAAGTTTCTGAAAAACAGATACAAAAAGGGCAACGTATTATTCATCCTGTTATTTGTGGAAAATGTGATAAAAAATGACAGCTGAGGACGTTTGTTTTTTTGAATATGATGGTTTGCGATTTGCTTATCGAGAAGAAGGGCAGGGCGCACCTATTTTGTTGATTCATGGTTTTGGATCTTCTGCTCGGGTGAATTGGTATGCGACGGGTTGGTTTCGTATTCTCACTGAAGCAGGGTATCGTGTTATTGCTCTTGATAATCGGGGCCATGGGGATTCAGTTAAAAGTTATGATCCTAGCTTTTATACACCTCAAGCTATGGCTGGCGATGCGGTCAAACTCTTACAGCATTTAGAATTATCTAAAGCTCATGTTATGGGATATTCTATGGGAGCTCGTATTAGTGCTTTTATGGCTCTTTTACATCCAACATATGTGAACAGTGTTATTTTTGGTGGTTTAGGTATTGGTATGGTAACGGGAGCAGGAAATTGGGAACCTGTTGCTGAGGCCCTTCTAGCCGAAGATCCCTCTACCATCACTAATACACGTGGTTTAATGTTCCGTAAATTTGCTGATCAAACAAAAAGTGATAGACGTGCTCTGGCTGCTTGTATTATCACATCAAAACAGGAATTAACGGCGTCCGAAATTTATAAAATCAAACAACCTGCACTTGTTGCCGTTGGTTCATTAGATGAGATTGGCGGTGCTGCAGAGCCATTAGCAGCTTTATTGCCTTGTGGCGAAGCTTTATCAATCCCTAGTCGAGATCATATGCTTGCTGTAGGTGATAAAGTTTATAAAAAAGGTGTTATCAATTTTCTTTCTCGTTATCCTATAAAATAAAAATTTTTGATAGATCTTAGCATTTATAAAAATACCTAATGTTTTCGCGTATAAACTGAAAAGCTTATTTAAAAACTTTTCTATTTTGACGTAAGTTTTTATAAAAAATAGGCAGAAAAATAAACTCTTATTCATTTATTTTGTATACTTCTTAAACTATGTAATTATTTTAAGGTTAGATAAATATATTTAAAATTCGTTGAAAAGAATTATTTTTGGGTAATGTAATAATATTTTTTTGTTAAAAATGTAGTTTTAAATAAAAAATTATCATTATTTTAATTTTTTATAGAAAGGACAAAATTATAAATCGTTGATTAACTTTTCTTCTAAACATGCCTCATAAATGCAGATGCTAAAATTGGAGATAAAGTAAAAATTATTTAAAATATACAGTTTTCTGCCATTTTTTTATCTATACGGGTATATTTAATAATGATAGACTCCTCTTATAAAAGTTCTTTATGAATATATAAAGAAAGAGCTGTAAATATATGTAATATTAAGCCAATATTCAGATTAAGCTTTTTTACTGCCTTTACAGAATCAGAGAAATATCTTATTCGCGCGATGCGCAATTATTTTAATCGTCTCAAAAAACAGGAGAGCATAGTGAATGCTGATGAAATAAAAAAACTTGATAATTATTTAAAAAATACATTCCAAAACTCAGCATTGCAAGTCAGAGCACGGCCTAAAAAGGATGATTCTTGTGAGGTTTATATGGGGGATGAGTTTTTAGGCGTTATCTATCGAGATGAAGATGAAGATGAGCTATCCTATAATTTCTCAATGGCTATATTGGATATTGATTTAGAGAATTGATTGGCTATTCGTCCTTGAATGAAGTCTTTTTTCCCATAAGGTTTATATGAGTTTTAATGCTTTAAAACTTGTGTGATTATGGCGTGCGATAATAAGGTGATCATGGATTGTGATCCCTAATGCATTTGCTGCGTCTTTTAATCTGTATGTCATTGTTATATCTGCATCGGAGGGGGTGGAATCACCAGAAGGATGATTGTGGACTAAGATAAGTCCTGATGCGGATAATTCTAAAGCTCGAGAAATAACTTCACGAGGATAAACAGGGGTATGATCAATGGTTCCAGTTTGTTGTACTTCATCGGCAAGTAAGCCGTTTTTCTTATCGAGAAATAAAATACGAAATTGTTCACGTGTTTCGTGAGCCATAACCGCTTTACAATACGCTAACACTTTATCCCATGATGAAAAAATATCACGTTTAAACAATTGCGCACGAGCAAGACGTCCAGCAACATCTGAAATAATTTTTAAATCAATTGCCGTTGCGGGACCACATCCTTGAACCTCTTGAAGTCGATGAATATCAGCGCCTAACACATCAGCTAATGAACCAAAATGTGCTATCAAATTTTTAGCTATAGGTTTTGTGTTTGTGCGGGGTATTGTGCGAAAAAGCAATAATTCAAGATATTCATAATCTTCAAGTGCATTTCCTTTTGATTTTAAATAGCGTTTTCGAAGACGCTCACGATGTCCTTGATAATGTTTATCAAGCTGTGTGTTTTTCTTAGGATCTTTACTTTTTCTTTCTGATACTGGGGTGAGTGGAGAACTTGATGTTAATGCAAAGTGATTACTTTGAATATCTTCCTTTTGATTTATTTTTTTAGCCATAACATCTCTACAGTGGATTAGGTCTGAGAATTTTGAATATAAAAGATATTTTTAGGCGATTGTGTAAATATTTCATACCCTTCATTTGTAACACCAATTGTATGCTCATATTGTGCTGTCAGAGAGCGGTCACGAGTAACAGCAGTCCAACCGTCCGATAAAATCTTAACTTGTGGCTTACCAAGGTTAATCATAGGCTCAATTGTAAATATCATCCCTTTTTTTAATTCGATTCCTTCTCCAGGATTTCCATAATGGAGAATATTGGGGGCATCATGAAACAGCTGACCGATACCATGTCCGCAAAAATCTCTCACAATTGAGCACCGTTCAGATTCTGCATATTGTTGAATGGCTGCACCAATATCACCTGTCGTTGCTCCAGGTTTAACCACAGCGATTCCTCTCATAAGACTTTCATAGGTTATTTGTAAAAGGCGTTCTGCAGCACGTCTGATTTTTCCAACAGGGTACATGCGGCTTGAATCACCATGCCAACCATCAAGAATAAAGGTTACATCAACATTCACAATATCGCCTTCTTGCAAGGGTCTTTTATTGGGAATACCATGACAGACAACGTGATTGATAGATGTACAGCATGAATGGCTATATCCATGATAATTTAGGTCAGCAGGAAGAGCTCCTTTTTGGGCACCAAAAGTAAATACAAAATCATCAATTTCTTGCGTAGTGACGCCAGGTTTAATAATATCCATAAGAGCATCAAGGCATTCTGCCGCAATAAGACCAACTTCACGCATTTTAGCGAAAGCATAGTCATCGAAAATGCGAATTTTCCCGTTAAATTTTAAAGGGATTTTATTATATTCAATATACTCAATCATTGTCTTTTCTATTTTCTATTTTTACTCTCTGAATCGGAAAAATACCTTCTACACTTACGTGACACTTTACAGCATAACATTCTACCCCTGATTTTAATGCTAAATCAAACTTACGTCCATAGAGTGGATCAAGATCGTGACAGATTGTAAAAGCTGCACAATCCTCCCGTTGAATAACATAAAGCATAGCAGCTCGTTTTCCTTGTTGTACGACTTGTATGAGTTCTTCAAGGTGACGGGCGCCCCGTTTTGTTTCGCTATCAGGAAATTCTGCTAATCCTTTTTGACGAATAAAATGAACATTTTTGATTTCTAGGTAACAATCAGGAAGAATGTCATCCCGTAAAAGAAAGTCAATGCGTGATTGTGTCCCATAGCGTTGTTCTTTTAAAATTGTTTTATATCCCTTTAATTCTGGTAGTAATCCGTTTTGAATTGCTTCCAATGCAAGTTTATTAGGTAAAGCGGTATTAATACCAACTAAAATATTATCGGATTCAACAATTTCTAATTGATAGGCATATTTTCTCTTGGTGTTTTTATGATATGAAAGCCAAACATTGGCGTTGGAAGCCGTCAATCCAAGCATTGATCCTGTGTTTGGTACCGACACAGTGAAGATATGTTGGTCATCCTGTTTAACATCTGCAAGGAAACGTTTATAACGACGGATAAGCTTTGCAGGAAAAAGTTTGGGAATAAAGTACATATTTCTTTTTTAGGATTTATGATTTCATAATTCAACTGAGATTATGATTTGTAGGTACTATTCCCTATTAAAAAAGATAAAATGGATGTAAAAAAACGCTACGATATCTTATATAAATTGTTATAAACTTCATCGTTCACTTTAATGGCTTTTTAAATTTTTATGAGAGAATCTACACTCATTGAGTGAAAATATTTTGAGTAAAAAATAGCATTGTCTATAATTTATTATTAAACAGTATTAGCGTACTGTGAAGAAGATTGCATTAAAAAATAGGGGAGAGGGAGATTATTTAAGTGAAACTAGGTAAGGTTGATGGCTGGAACGAATAAGAATCGTGAAAATTTAACAAATGGACCCATTATTATTTTAGTTGAACCGCAGCTTCCGGAAAATATTGGTATGGTCGCAAGGGCAATGGCAAATTTTGGGCTTTCTAAGCTTCGGCTTGTCAAACCGCGAGAGACATTTCCAAATGAAAAAGCTAGAGCCGCTGCTAGTAAAGCTGATCATGTCATTAAC
Organism: Bartonella sp. AU55XJBT; assembly: GCF_028618525.1. The sequence continues at coordinate 144,720 of NZ_JAQITC010000002.1, forward strand.
AATACCGTGATTTTTGACACATTGCGTGATTCAATTGCAGATTTGCATTATGTTTTTGCTACAACAGCCCGTGAAAGATGTGGCTTTAAAACTGTAAAAAGTGCTATCGAAGCAGCAAATGTACTCCGTCAGCGTGAGAATATCGGACATAAAACAGGTATTGTCTTTGGAAGAGAAAGATGGGGACTAGAAAATGATGAAATCAGCCTTGTTGATGAAATCATCACTTTTCCGGTTAATCCTGCTTTTGCATCACTTAATATTGCACAAGCGGTTCTTTTGATGTCTTATGAATGGATGAAAGCAGGTCTAGAACATGTGAGCGATACGGCATTTCGTGCAGTGGAGATGGAGCCTGCAAATAAAGCAGTGCTTCATGGTTTTTTATCTCAATTGGAAGAGGCTTTGGATATCCGTGGGTATTTTAGACCCCGAGAACGAAAAGAGGTTATGCTTACAAATTTACGCTCTGTTTTTACACACGCTAACTTTAGTGAATCTGAGATTCGCTTATTGCGAGGTGTTATATCTTCATTGGATCATTTTTCTCCACAATATCCACGGGGAAGTAGAGCGCCTCAAGAGCGCGATCGTCAAAAAATTAAAAACAAGTGTGAAAACTGATGGATGAGAGGCCTGTTCTTTTTTTTGATAGTGGTGTTGGTGGTTTAACAGTGTTGAGGGAAGCGCGCATTTTTATCCCTGAAATACAATTTATTTATGTGGCTGATGATGCTGGATTTCCTTATGGTATTTGGGAAGAAAATGTTTTAAAAGAACGTATTTTAAAGATTTTTACAAATCTTTTAACACACTATAATCCCGCCTTATGTGTGATTGCTTGCAACACTGTTTCTACATTAATGATGGCAGATCTACGACAGAATTTTCCTCATGTCCTTTTTGTGGGAACGGTTCCTGCAATTAAATCAGCTGCTGAACAAACGAAATCTGGTTTTATTTCCGTATTAGCGACTCCTGGAACAGTTAAACGTGCCTATACAAATGAATTAATTAACTCTTTTGCTGGACAGTGTCATGTTCAGCTTGTAGGAAGTGAAAAGCTTGCTGGATTTGCTGAAGATTATTTACGAGGAAAATCTATCGATTTAGAAGAGTTAAGAAAAGAAATCATGCCATGTTTTGTAGAAAAAAATGGCAAATATACTGATGTTATTGTTTTAGCCTGCACTCATTATCCTTTTTTGATTAAATTCTTTCGTGAACAAGCTTTATGGTCCGTTAAATGGATTGATCCAACAAAAGCGATCGCCAAACACATCAGATCATTATTACCTTTGTCGGAAAAAATACATCAGCACCCTATAAAAAAATATCAAGATTTTGCGTTGCTGACATCGAAAAATATCACCTCTTCAACGGAGCATATGTTAAAAGGATTTGGCTTAAAACTTATGAAAGGTGTTGACTTTGAGATACAGGATCAATAAAGATACTCCAGCTTTTTCTTTCAAGAAAATGGCTGTCATTGACGTGTCCCGTGGATAACTTCGCATCATTGGTATGTTAAGTTATTCTGTCAGTCTTTTGTGTTTAAAGGCAGAGGAGGGCGCGTTTCCTTGGGATCTTCAGGTCTCGTGTTTTATTTTAAAGGAAATGCGATGAGTAAACGCGAAACAACAAAATATAAAATTGATCGACGTATGGGAGAAAATATTTGGGGTCGTCCAAAATCTCCTGTCAATCGTCGTGATTATGGTCCAGGTCAACATGGACAGCGCCGTAAAGGAAAACTTTCTGACTATGGCGTGCAATTGCGCGCTAAACAGAAGTTGAAAGGATTTTATGGCGATATTTCAGAAAAGCAATTTCATAAAACTTATGTGGAAGCTGCTCGTCGTCGAGGTGATACAGGTGAAAATCTTATCGGTCTTTTAGAATCACGTTTGGATGCTGTTGTCTATCGTGCAAAATTTGTGCCTACGATTTTTGCTTCTCGCCAATTTATTAATCATGGTCATGTGAATGTAAATGGGCGACGTACAAATATTCAATCGTATCGTTGTAAGCCAGGTGATGTTATTGAGGTTCGGGAAAAATCAAAACAACTTGTGTTGGTTTTAGAATCGGTGCAATTAGCAGAACGTGATGTCCCCGATTATATTGAAGCAGATCATAAACAGATGAAAGCGACCTTTACACGTATTCCTGCTTTTGCAGATGTTCCTTATGCTGTGCAAATGGAACCTAATTTGGTCGTTGAATTTTATTCTCGATAATTCTTTATGAGAAAAGTTATTTCTCTTCTATTATTATAATTTTTTGAATTAACAAATATTTTCAAATGGTTCTATATTAAGCTTATTGCATTATTTTAGTGTTATAAGCTTATATAGTTCCATTTCTTTTTCTTATATCTGTTTTTATAAATTCAAAAAATTTAAATGTAAGCTTACTTTATATTTGTTTCTGTCTTTGCAAAATGAGCTATTACTTGTGCAGGATATGGTCTTATGAATGATGTTTCCGTTGAATATCAGACAATAGAAGAAAACGAAGAGAAAGATGATCTTTTGGCAAGCAAAGCAGATGATTATCATCCAATATTTCGGCGTGCTCCTTCAAGTGTAGAATTTAATAAATTGCGCAAACGACTTTTGCGTCATATGCGGCAGGCTTTGGAAGATTTTTCTATGCTCTCTACTGGAAAAAAATGGCTTGTTGCTTTATCAGGCGGAAAAGACTCTTATGGTTTATTAGCACTTCTTTTAGATTTAAAGTGGCGTGGTCTTTTACCCATTGAAATTCTTGCTTGTAATCTTGATCAAGGACAACCAGGTTTCCCTAAACATATTCTTCCAGACTTTTTGAGTTCTTATAAAATTCCCTATCGTATTGAATATCAAGATACTTATTCCATTGTTACAGATAAATTGGCAGAAACACAGACATATTGTTCACTTTGTTCTCGATTGCGACGTGGTAATCTCTATCGCATTGCACGTGAGGAGGGTTGTTCGGCATTAATTTTAGGGCATCATCGTGATGATGTTTTGGAAACATTTTTTATGAATTTGTTTCATGGTGGCCGATTAGCCGCTATGCCCGGAAAACTTAAAAATGATGAAGGTGATCTTTTTGTGTTACGTCCTCTTGTCTATGCTGCTGAGGAAGATATGGAAAAATTTTCTCAAGCAATGCAATTTCCGATTATTCCTTGTAATCTTTGCGGTAGTCAAGATGGTTTACAACGTAATGCAATGAAAGAAATGCTGAAAAATATCGAAAGACAAATGCCAGGACGTAAAGATACAATGATTCGCGCTTTAACGAATGTGCGCCCAAGTCATTTACTTGATAAGAAATTCTTTGATTTTAAAATGTGTTGATAAAAATGATATATTAAAAAATAAGTTCAATGACTTTAAGATAAGCTCCTTATTTATAATGATAATTTATTACTTTGCAATTTAACAATCGTAGGAGTTTTATTTCAAATTTTCTTGTTGTATCCATAAAAAACATCCTCCCGCATATCACAAGTGGAGCTCTTGTATGTATAAACACAATTTAAAAAGCTTCCTTTAAATAAGCAATGACTGTCGCAATATGGAAAAATGCGAAATGGTATAATGATCGTTTTTCTCTTCTATTAAGTAAAAATGAGAGAGCTTTGTAGATTTTATATTATCCTGTTGTGCCGTAAAATACCATTATTTAGGGCAGCAAACTAAGAGAATATATATTATTATTTTAACAGTCTATAGTGAACATTTAGGCAAGAATTACCCGTAAATTTTCATGAAATGAGTTACATAAGTGAACAGGCTCGATTGTGAACAACCAATTTTATAAACTGAAATCTTATAGGAATCTTCATCATTGAGAAGGGGGAAGAAATTCAATTTTTAAACGGCTATACCATAAAGGTCATAGGCATCTGATTGTTCGATTTTAACGGTGACAAATTCACCGACACGCAAGGGGCGTCGTGATGATATATGGACAACACCATCTATTTCTGGAGCATCGTATTGACTACGTCCTTTGGCGGCTTTTCCTTGACTTTCATCTATAAGCACTTGGAGTCTTTTTCCAATTTTTTTCTTTAAAAGATGTGTAGAAATTTGTTGTTGTTTTGCCATAAAACGATGCCAGCGGTTTTCTTTTATGTCTTCAGGAATATTTTCTAAGCCCAAATCATTTGCAACCGCTCCTTTTACTTCTTCATATTTAAAGCATCCAGCGCGTTCAATTTTTGCTTCTTCTAACCATTCTAGCAGCATATTAAAGTCCTCATTTGTTTCGCCTGGAAAACCAACAATAAATGTTGATCGCAAAGTAAGATCTGGACATATTTTTCGCCATTTTTCAATTCTACGGTTTGTTTTTTCCATAAGAGCAGGACGCTTCATATGACGCAAAACTGTCGGTGATGCATGCTGAAAAGGTATATCCAGATAAGGGAGAATTTTTTTTGCAGCCATAAGTTCGATAACTTCATCAACATGGGGATAAGGATAAACGTAATGCATACGTACCCAAATGCCCATATCACCCAGTTCGCGACACAGATCAAAGAATTTCGTTTTGATTGTGCGATCTTTCCAAGAATTTTCGAGATATTTAAGATCAATACCATAAGCACTCGTATCTTGTGAAATAACTAAAAGTTCTTTTACACCCGCTTTTACTAATTTTTCAGCTTCGCGAAGAACATTACTGATAGGACGTGAAGTGAGATCACCACGCAGTGTAGGAATGATACAAAAACTGCATCGGTTAGAACATCCTTCAGAAATCTTTAAATAGGCGTAATGGCGAGGTGTTAAACGAATACCTTGAGGAGGAACTAAATCAAGAAAAGGATTATGAACAGGGGGAATCGCTGTATGAACAGCTTGTATAACACTTTCATAAGCTTGTGGTCCTGTAATGGCCAATACATTAGGGTATGCTTGGCGAATAACATCAGGATCTGCACCAAGACACCCTGTTACAATAACTTTTCCATTTTTTTTGAGAGCTTCATCAATATTGGCTAGTGATTCTTTTCTGGCAGAGTCGAGAAAACCACAGGTATTCACAATAACAACATCAGCTCCTTGATGTTGACGTGAAATTTCATACCCTTCAGAGCGGAGACTTGTAATAATTCGTTCAGAATCTACCAGTGCTTTTGGGCATCCAAGGGAGACAAAACTAATACGAGGTGCTACCATGATAATCCTATAATTACTATGAAAATTGCGTTCCGCTTTTATTGACTTAAAAAATAAAAAAATGTTCTTTATTTTTACAGATAACAATCTGTTATAAACTGATTTGATTTTTTTCTACAATATTTTGTGTATGCTTACAATTTTATCTTATTATACATACTATTATTGAGAGCGATGATATAAGATAGACTCCTGCAAAGCATTCAAGCTCTTTTTAATACAATAAAAAATACTCAATAGTTTTTTACTGCACTTTATTAGCGTATGTATAGCGGATTATAATAGGATTGTTTTTTAATATTTGCGAATAAGTCCGGTAAGTTTTCCTTGTATTTCTACACGCTCGGATTTGTATGTACGTACTTCGTAGTGAGGATTAGCGGCCTCTAATGCAACAGAGGTTCCTTTGCGTCGATAACGTTTTAATGTTGCTTCTTTTTTATCAATAAATGCGACAATAATTTCACCTGATATTGCTGTATTTTGGCGTTTTACAATAATCGTATCTTTATCAAGGATACCAGCCTCCACCATAGAATTATCTTTAACTTCTAATGCATAGTGCTCACCTGTATTAACCATATCGTGTGGGAGAGAAAGTGTGCTTGTTTGTTGCAGTATAGCAGAGGCAGGCACACTCGCAGAAATACGTCCCATAATGGGGATCGTGATATTTTTTTTTTCTTCCTCCTCAAAACTTCCAAGATCAGCTAAGTTTTTTGATATTTCTCTTTTATTTTTTTCTATCATACTGGGAGAAATCTTACGGGCTAAAGAAAGGTTAAATGTTATTTTTTCAGGGAGTCGAATCACCTCCACTGCACGAGCACGATTGGGCAAACGACGTATAAAACCCCGTTGTTCCAAGGCGATAATGAGCTTATGAATACCAGACTTTGAAGAAAGTTCTAAAGCATTTTTCATTTCTTCAAAAGAAGGAGGAACACCTGTTTCTTTTATATGATTGTGAATAAACAAGAGGAGCTCATATTGTTTACATGTCAGCATTCAATGTTCCAATCAAAAGAATAAAAAAATTACACTAAAAAATACGTATATATATAATAATTCTACAATTTTTTTCGCTAAATAAAAATCATTTGCTTTATTTTTGATCTTATAAGTAAAGTTAATTAGGCAATATGTTTATTTATAGACATATTTAATATATGATAAGTATGAAATTTTACTTTTATAAATTTATCATAATATTGTTTATATATTATAAAACTACACTAATATTAAATGATATATAAAAATATTTTATAGCTCTAACTGAATTATACGACACTCAATTTTATGGCCAGTGTTATCCTTCTATTTTTTTAATATATCTATGTGTTTTATCATTTTTTCATATAAAAAGTTAAATAAAATATATTCTTTCAATAGCCTAACGGATCACTTTATGTGTATTCAGAATCATTTTGCACATTGTTTCTGTTTTTTTATTGTTTAGTTAAATTATCTACAACGACAATAATGAGCATCAGTTATAGTCATGCCTGATATTTTCAATAAGACTAATTTTTTTGTTTTACGTTTGCTTTATTCTATAGAATAATTGACTGTTGTTATAGAATCATTGCACGTTAATAAAAATTTACGTCCTCAAAATGCTATTGTTGCTCATTGTCATATTTATTTTAAAAAGAGATCTCTCAGTGTGCTTGCTTCCCTCAAGATGGTCTTGCAAATCACGTAAAATCTATTAGGCAATGGCTCTTCTCTTCACATCTCAATAGTCTACAGCCCCCCGCCGTACTTATTTTGCCCATCCCTTATGTTGCAATAATTTTTGGTTATTAAAAAAATACAAGAGGTATTTTCATTTTTTTTAATCGTTTTATTCTTCTCTTTATATTGAGCAAACAAATGATTTTTATGAGTTCAATATAAAAGGAACAAAAAAAATCAGAAATAAGAAAACCTTACGCTATTCAGATCTCTCATTCGAGTGAGAAAAAATAATTATTATAAATCTCTATTCATATTTAAAATTAAAAACTAAAACATAAAGTATAAAAAATAACATAATAATATAGAGTAGGAAGTATTTTCTCTGTTCTCCCCATGATGCTTAACAAGCCATGTGTGGAGGAAGAGGGGTGCTTCTTATATTTTAGCACTTCGAATCTATGAAATGTTTTTATCATTAGATTACTTCTTTATCGAGATTTCAAAAAGAAGCTCAAAAAACTCTATCTACAATGACGAAGAAAGGGGAGAAAACGGAAAATTATTGATAACTGGCAAAAATAATAATATTTTTTTCCAAAAGGTGTTGACCAAATGAAAAGTCAACCGTATGTTCCCTTCACTTTCTACAAATTAGATAGTCTGCAAACTAGATAGCTTGTGTGAGAGCGCGTAGCTCAGCTGGTAGAGCAACTGACTTTTAATCAGTAGGTCCAGGGTTCGAATCCCTGCGCGCTCACCAAATTTATATGATATGGATGAGCTATACAGAAGTTTGAGAATCTTTGTTATTTTGATTCTTTTTGGTTTTTTGATTGATTCTACACTCAATCGTTTTCTGCCATTATTTTTACGTAGAGTGCTCTTTTCTCCACCCCCAAAGTGCTTTTTGTTTATGACACAATCACACCCGCGGTGATAGCGCGTATAGCTGCTCGTTTTCGTAATTCATGGGCTGTGTTTTAATGCCCACCGCATTATGAAACAAATTGGTAAAATCATCATACTTATTTACAGTTTGTGTTTATTCACAGCTTATCTTATAAGATGATTTTCTATAACATATTGATTTATCTATCTTTTATCTTCTAACGTTTTTATATAGTGCATTTATTTCTTATAACAATCACAAAATGGTTAACAATGTGTTAATTTTTTGATAAAAGAAGCGAATTCAAGGTGGTATATGCGCGAGGGATGTCATTTAGAAACGTGAATACTCCTCTCGCGTACAAAAAGCGTGACGTGGTTTTTACAGTAGTGCTTAACAAAAATAAGTGGACTGAATAGATGCCTTCAAATAGTGAAAATAAATTTACTTCTATTATCAAACAGACATTTCAGTTATTTTCTATGATCGTTATTTCTCAATCATTGGTGTCTTGTTGCGCAAGCGAAACCGCACATTTTTCAATAAAAGATTCCTATCATAATAAACCAATAGACGTAAATACTTCTGTTCTACCAAAACAAATATCCAATAATAAAAATCAATCAGAAGCAAAAAAACGTGGGCGGGCGATTGTTGGTAAACCTTACCAGATAAAAGGAAAGTGGTATTATCCTGAAAATGATCCAACGTATAAACGTGTTGGTGAGGCATCATGGTATGGTTCAGATTTTCATGGGCGTTTAACGGCAAACGGTGAAATTTATGACATGAATCTTTTGACTGCTGCTCATCCTACAATGCCTTTACCTAGCTATGCTCGTGTTACTAATTTAAAAAATGGATCTTCACTCATTGTTAGAGTGAATGATCGCGGACCTTTTATGAAAGAACGTATCATTGATTTATCAAAGCAAGCTGCGACAATACTTGGTTATGTAGATAGGGGCGTCACAGATGTTAAAGTAGAATATATTGCTGAAGCACCCATTGGTTATTATGATGGTGCATATTTAATGGCCTCTTATACTCCTGGAAATCCTGGAAATAATGCCTCATACTCATTAGCGTCAGGAAACATTTCGAAAAAAAGAGAAACTGTTTTGTTCAAGGAGCGCAATACAGAGAAAAAAGAAGAATTAGCTAAAGAAAATCCTGTTTCACAGGAACAACGTAATACAAATGTTGCAGTGAAATTGCCAGAAATTGGTCCTATCATGGTTGATAAGCCGGTGCCATTCGATCAAGTTGCTTCTGTAAATAAGCTCAACAAAAGAACCAAGGTCAACTGGCTACAACTGTTTTAAGAAAAAATGCGTTAATTTTTAATCAATATCATTTTCAAATAGAAAGAGATAAAAAGGGGGGGAGTGTTATTGTTAATAATGATTTAATGCGTCTCTCCAATTGATTGCCAGTCTATTCTTGCTTTTATGACAGTGTGTGCTGATAAAGCGCGTGTTTTTTCTGTTGTAATAGCTTTTGCCAAATTGAGGGAAAGTAAACTGCGTGAACCTGTTTATGTAATCTCTGAAATGATTACACAATCTAATCAAGAAAGAATATAAAATCTAAAAAGAAAAACAATATTCCCTTTTGATTCGTCTTTGCGACCCTCAAAAGCATATAAGGTAATTATGAAGAGATTACGTGTTGCCTCATGCTTTTTTCTCGATTTCTTAATGGAGTAACTCCCTTCACGTAAACTGGAAACCTCATACAAAATACACTTTTTATTGCCAATTCACACGTGCTCATTTCAAAGAAACATATATGGCTCTCAAAGCTATTTTATGACAGCGTCCATGAAGAGGAGAACTGTAAAGCTATTAGGTATGACTCTCTTTACACGTATGAAAATATAAAGATACATCACACATTTTGCAAAGCTCTTATGTTTTGCAAAAATCCTTAGTATTTAAGAGATTTATAAAAAGTATTTTTACCCTCTCTTTAATAATCTTAATCTTTACCCTGTCCTAATCTTACTTATGAAAGGTAAAAAGTGATCATTTATTATAAATAAAGCAATATACTACTAATAAAAAAGTTTTTTCCTATATAATAATTCTTGATGCTGATCTTTGGATGGGAGGAATGGCTCATGTATACAGTATTAAGGATCTTATTGACCTTATGCGGAATATTGGCATTTAACACGTGGGGGAAAGCGCAAGATTTTCAAATTTCCGCTTCACAAGTGTTGTTACTCGATGATGATACGGAGACAATACTTTATGAAAAACAAAGTGATATTCCTTTTTTTCCTGCTTCATTAGCAAAATTGATGACAGCGGAAGTTGTCTTTCATCAATTAAAAGAAGGATTGTTAAAAAATACCCAAAAATTCAAGGTCAGTGAAAATGCTTGGCGCAAGGGTGGGGCCCCTTCCGGTACAACCACGATGTTTGCAAAAATAAAGACAGAAATCAGTGTTTCTGATCTTTTGCGTGGTTTAATTATTATGAATGGAAATGATGCTGCTATTATTCTTGCTGAAGGAATATCAGGAAATGAGGACCATTTTGCGCAACTGATGAATCAGCGCGCTAAAATAGTAGGATTATCTCAGAGCCATTTTGTTAATGCAACAGGGCTTCCCGAAGAGGGACAATTTGTAACAGTGCACGATATGATTATATTAGCACGTCATATTGCTCAGGAATATCCAGATTATTATGCACTTTATCGTGAGCCTCATTTTACGTGGAATAATATTTTTCAACGAAATAAAAACCCTCTTATTTCTAAGGAAATTGGTGTAGAAGGTTTTGGTTTTGGCTATAGCCAAAAAGAAGGATTTTCAATGGTTGCCACCATTTATAAAAATCATCGGCGTCTTTTTTTAGCAATCAATGGTTTGCAAGATAGTAAAAAACACACAAAGGAAATAGAACGCATTCTTCAATGGGGAATAACAGCTTTTGATCTCAAAAGGATTTTTACAAAAGGAGAAACGGTTGGTCGTGCTTCTGTTTATGGCGGGAAAGAAAATTTTGTTCCACTTATTGTTAAAAAACCGATAAGTTTTATGCTTTCAAATGAAAAAGAAGTTAATGTTAAGGCAAAAATTAAATATCATGGTCCATTGAAAGCGCCCATCCTTTCAGGGCAATTAGTTGGCGTTATTCAAATTTTGGAAGATAAAAAGATTCTTTTGGAAAAACCAGTTTTTGCTGGCGTGAATGTTCAGGAAGGAAGTTTCTTTACAAAAGTAAAAGATGCATTCTATGAAATAACAATTGGATGGTTACGGAAATATTTATAGTTACGCGCTAATAAGATTAAGGTTTATACGTGTCAGGTTATTTTATCACATTCGAAGGAGGGGACGGGGTAGGAAAGACAGTGCAGATTGCTTTACTTGCTGAATATCTCTCTTGCCAAGGTTATGATGTTGTTACAACACGAGAACCAGGCGGAACACCAGGAGCAGAAGCAATCCGGCATATTTTGTTGTCAGGGCAGACACAACAATATGGACCGTTGATTGAAGCTGTTTTGTTTACAGCCGCACGCACCGACCATGTTGCTGAGATTATTGCGCCTTCTTTGCAAAAAGGTAAAATCGTTTTATGTGACCGCTTTATTGATTCTACACGCGTTTATCAAGGACTCAATGAAACCGTTAATTCTTCTCTTCTTTCTGTTTTAGAGTGTATTGCGCTCAATGGTATCATGCCTCATTTAACATTTTTATTAGATATGCCAGCAGAGTTTAGTATAAAGCGTGCCAATTTGCGAAGAAAACAAACAGAAGAAATCGATTATTTTGAAAAAGATCTGTTGGAAATTCAAGAACAAAGGCGTGAAGCTTTTCTTCGATTGGCCAAACAGGAACCCTATAGATTTCGAGTCATTGATGCGACTGGCTCAGTAGAAGTCATTGCGCATCAGATAAAAAATATTTGTCATCAGGTGTTGTTGGATCAATTTTCATGAATGATGTCATAAATATCTTACGCCAATATGATGATATTGATACAATTTTATCTCCATCCCAGAATAATGTTATCTTTGGTCATGAGGATGTTCGTCACTTTTTGACACAAATGCTTAAAGAAGAGCGTTTGCACCATGCGTTATTATTTGAAGGAGAATATGGAATTGGAAAGGCGACGTTCGCCTTTCATCTTGCTTGGAATATTTTAAGTTCTCAAAAAGGAAATTTCTTAGAACCCGATCCTCATTCTATTCCATGGCGCCAAATTACACAGGGGAGTCATCTTGGTTTTTTGTATATTTCACGTCGATTTGATGTCAAAACACAAAAGTTTAAAACAGGAATACTCATTGATGATATCCGTGATATTATGCATTTTTTAAGCCGGACATCGCAAGATAATGGATGGCGTATTGTTATTATTGATTCTGCAGATGATATGAATAGAAATGCTGCAAATGCACTTCTTAAAATACTTGAAGAACCTCCTGCAAAGACGCTCTTTATTATTATCGCACATTCTTTAGGAAAATTACTTCCAACCATTCATTCACGGTGTCAAAAAATTTCTTTTCGCCCGTTGAGTCATGATGAAATGAAAAAAGTCATTACACATATTTTTACTAATCAGGATTTACCTGATGAAAAAACGATTGAAATGATTATTAAAAAATCTAAAGGAAGTCCTCGAAAAGCAGCTTTACTTATTCGCCACGGCGGTCTTGAAATTATTAAAACAATTGATGCCCTCCTAGAGAAACCTGTTTGTAACGCAACGATTGTACACACGCTTGCACAAACATTTTCATCTGTTTCTTCCCCATTCCAATTTCAACAATTTTGTGATGAAATTCTTGATAAAGTTCAACAAAAAGCTATCACGCTCGTTGAAAAAGGAAATTTATTTCTCTCAAAAAAATATGCGCAAAAATGGCAGGAGATTCATAAAGAAATAGAGGAGATACAACTGTTTAATCTCGATAAGAAGCAGTTTGTTATTAACTTACTCTTTAGAGTTCATAAGCTCATTCATGAGGATTAGTTTTTCCGTGACAATGTGATAAACAGACGTTATGTCATTATATCTTTTATTCAATATATTTTATTTATAGCGTTTTACAACGAGTATGACATGCGTGACACATATTACATAACAACCCCCATTTTTTATCCTAATGGTAATCCACATATTGGGCATGCCTATAGTGCCATTGCAAGCGATGTCTTAGCCCGCTTTCAACGATTAAACGGAAAAAATGTATTTTTTCTTTCTGGTACAGATGAGCATGGTTTAAAGATGCAACAAACCGCAGCAACATTAGGCATGACACCTCAGCAACTTGCAGATCGTAATAGTGCTGTGTTTCAAAAAATGCTTGCGGTATTAAATTGTTCTAACGATGATTTCATCCGCACAACAGAAGAGCGCCATTATCAAGCTTGTCAAAAAATTTGGAAAAAAATGGAAGAGAATGGCGATATTTATCTTGGTCGTTATAAGGGATGGTATTCGGTTCGCCAAGAAGCCTACTATGAAGAGAAAGACACGGAAATTGGACCCGATAATATTCGTCGCGAGAAGGAATTAGGCTCTCCTGTTGAATGGAATGAAGAAGAAAGTTATTTTTTTAGACTTTCTCGTTATGAAAAAGCTCTTCTTGAATATTATGACAAATATCCTGATTTTATTGCTCCCATTGAGCGGCGTAATGAGATTATAAGTTTTATCAAATCGGGGTTAAAAGATATTTCTATTTCACGCACAAGTTTTAATTGGGGAGTTGCTGTTCCTGATAATCCCAAACACGTGATGTATGTTTGGGTTGATGCTCTGACAAATTACCTATCAGCAATTGATTTTTTTAATGAAAATTCAAAAAAGCGTGATTTTTGGCCTGCAAATACGCATATTATTGGTAAGGATATTATTCGTTTTCATGCAATCTATTGGCCAGCATTTTTAATGTCTGCTGGAGTTGAATTGCCCCAAAATATTTTTGCACATGGTTTTTTACTTAACCGTGGTGCAAAAATGTCAAAATCTGTTGGAAATGTCGTTGATCCTTTTGAAATGGTTGATCATTATGGTCTTGATCAGGTCCGTTATTTTCTTCTCCGTGAGGTGCCCTTTGGACAAGATGGGAGTTATAACCATGAAAGCCTTGTGAACCGTATTAATGCCGATCTTGCTAATGATCTTGGTAATTTAGCACAGCGTTCTTTATCTATGATTGCCAAGCATTGTGATGCAAAAGTTCCTAGACCCGCTGCATTTTTAGTTCAAGATAAACAGCTTTTAGAACAATCTCTTCAAGTGCTTGAAACTGTACACCAAGCAATGTCTTCTCATAGTATGCATTTAGCCCTTTCAGCTATTTTTTCACTTGTGGCAGATGCCAATCGCTATTTTGCCAACGAACAACCTTGGAGTTTACGAAAAAATGATCGAGAAAGGTTTTTTACAGTTCTTTATATAACTGTCGAAATCTTGCGACGAATAGGAATTATGCTTTTGCCTTTCATCCCCCAATCCGCAGCAAAACTTCTTGATAGCCTTGCGGTTGCTGAAGATGATCGGTTGTTGTATCATATAAGCCATACAAAAATTCAAGAAGGGTTTGATCTTCCAGCACCAGAACCGATTTTCCCTCGTTATGTCTCGAAGAAAGAAGATTCTCATCATGCTCATTGATACACATTGTCATCTTGATTTTGAAGATTTTTCACAAGATTTGGATAATGTTATCCAACGGGCTTTGGATGCTGACGTTAAACGTATGATCACAATTTCAACCCATGTTCGTAAGTTAGATAAGCTGTTAGCTATTGCGCAAAGCTATGATCAAGTCTTTTGTTCCGTTGGAACCCACCCTAATCATGCGCATGAAGAACAAGATATTACAGCCAAAGAGCTTATACAGCTCTCAAAACACCCTAAAGTTGTTGCGTTTGGGGAAGGGGGGCTTGATTACCATTATGATTATTCTACTCCAGAAGAGCAACAGAAAGTTTTCCAAGAACATATCATTGCTTCTCGAGAAACACAGATTCCTCTCGTTATACATTCACGCAACGCAGATATCGATATGGAAGACATCTTACGCAAACAGATAAAGGAAGGAGCTTTCCCCTTTATTCTTCATTGTTATTCGTCTGGAATGAAACTTGCTCGTGCTGGCATTGAACTTGGTGGTTATCTTTCTTTTTCAGGTATTCTTACTTTTAAAAACGCATTTGAAATCCGTGAAATAGCAAAAATTGTGCCCCATGAACAGTTGCTGGTGGAAACAGATGCACCATTTTTAGCCCCCACTCCTCATCGGGGAAAAACCAATGAACCATCTTTTGTATGCTATACAGCAGCCGTTTTGGCTGAAACAATTGGCTTAAGCATTGAAGAAACAGCTCAAATAACAACCCAGAATGCTTTTCGTTTATTTAGCAAAATGAAATAAGGCAAAAAGCTATGTACGATCAGTACCGATTTACAATATTAGGCTGTGGTCCCTCTCCAGGCGTTCCACGACCTAATGGCGATTGGGGTATATGTGATCCCAATAACCCTAAAAATAAACGCTACAGAAGTTCTTTATTAGTTGAACGCATTAAACCATCAGGAAAAAAAACAACAGTCGTTATTGATACAGGTCCAGATTTTCGCTCACAAATGATTGATGCGCGTGTGAGTCATCTTGATGCTGCTCTTTACACGCATTCTCATGCAGATCATATCCACGGTATTGATGATTTACGCAGCTATGCACTTGCACAAAAATGTTTAATCGATATCTATGCAGACAGGTTTACACTAGAGCATCTCAAAAATGCTTTCGGATATTGTTTTCAAACACCAAAAGATTCCTCTTATTCACCTATCTTAAAAGAGCATCTTATCGATGAAGATAGCCAGTTTATTATTCAGGGGCAGGGGGGAGCAATAAGCGTCACTACGCATTTACAATACCACGGAAATATTCATTCCTTAGGTTTTCGTATTGGGAATGTCGCCTATTGTACAGATGTTAGTGAATTTCCTGAAAAAACATTACCCAGATTAATGGATTTGGATGTTCTTATTATTGAAGCCCTTCAATTTAAACCTCATCCGAGCCATTTTTCTGTTGATCAAGCATTACAATGGATAGAATATTTAAAGCCAAAACGAGCCATACTTACGCATATGGACAGATCGCTAGATTACAATGAGGTTGCCAATTACGTTCCAGCCTATGTAAAACCGGCACATCAAGGTCTTACTTTTGAAACAAAGGCATAAGTCTATTTAACGCAATATTATTCTACGTAAATAAAAATGCTTTCTAACAGATTATCCTTTATTTTGTTTTATTTTTGTCGTAGTTAGTGCTTTTTCATATCGAAAGTGAGGTTTTTATGCATAAGAGTTTTAAGCGGGGAATATGTATTGTGGTTTTAGCGGTTTCCTTGACAGCATGTGGGGGACGTTTAGAAAAAAATATTTCAACGACAACATTACATGATGGAACAATGAGTTGTGCCGATATTCAACGGGAATTTTTTGCTAATAAGCGTCAGATTAATGATACAATTGCGGAGCGTTCTAAAGCAAGAAATAAAAATGTAGCTTTAGCAGCAGCAAGTGTTATCTTTGTACCTGCTTTGTTTTTTATGGATGTAAAATCAAACGAAAGTAATGAAATTGCAGCTTTAAATAATCGTAATGCTGTTTTGAGTGATCTTGCACGTATAAAACGTTGTAAAATAGCACAATAATTTTTCTTATTTATTTTAATATTTAAGAAAGATAATTTAAATACCTATTTTTTTAATAGTTTATTTAAATTAAAAGGATAAAATACTTTATTGTATTATTTTTGCCTAATTATCGCCATAATTTTACTTTAAAAGGGAAACATGCGACGTAAATATGATGCATCTATCAAAAATGGAGTCGCTTGTTTCTATTGGGATCAGATTTTTGTTTTTGCATCATATTATCGCATAATATATATTATGGAACTTTTATAGAGAGGGAGTTATTTTATGGCAATGGCACTTTGGGGAACAATAGCATCATTACTATGGATATTCTGTACAAAGGCAGAGAGTCCTTGGCAATTATGGTGGGTACCTTTTATTTAAAAAAAACTTATAAAAAAGATTAAAAAAAACTTAAAGACGGGCTAGTCATTCTGGCCCGATTTTTAATTATAATTGTTTTTTATTTTTTATTCTTTTAAAAAAAATCATCATAATTTGTAGGATGACAAAGACTAAAAATAATATCCCATGAAATAATGGTACAAATGGCTGATCAACAAAATTGGAATAATAAAGTGTTATTGTTTCAATCAATGCTGCAAGACACCATAAAATGATGCCCCATAAAGAGTACATCCAAAGTCCAATTAAGGCAATAGGATAGAGAATAGCCAATATCGCTGATGCAAATTGCCACTGCCAAGGCATAAGGTCAAAACGCCATAGAATACCTGGAAAAACACCAACAAGGCGTATCCAATAAAAAATACTCAAACTCAAGCAAATAAGCGCCAAAAACCGTAAATAACAATTATAAATTAAGTTGATTTTTGAAATCCGTTTGCGAGAACTATTTTTCACAATAATAACTCTTGTTCAACAGGTTGAAAATAAGAATCTACCATTTCATCTGTTACATTTGAAAGTTTGTCAGGCTGCCATTGAGGTGTTTTGTCCTTATCGATTAACATAGCCCGTATTCCTTCATAAAAATCGTGTGAATTAATCATATGATGTGCAATGCGGTTTTCAATTTTCATACAATCTTCCAAAGTTTGAGCTGTATTTTGTCTCATTTGTTTCCAGATAACTTTTAAACTTATCGGAGAACGTGACTGCAAAATATCATAACATTCTTTAGCAAATAAAATACTTTCATTACTTTTTTTATGAAGCAATTCAAGACATTCTTCTAATGTCTGGGCACTAAAACAAGTGTTAATAATACAACGTATTTCATGACTCGTTTCATAGTCTTTTGTAACTGCGTGCTCATTTAAAGCTAAAGTAGGATCTCCCTGTTCAATAACTGCTTTCCTAATCATATCGAACTTAACTTCAGGAACGGCATGTGTTGCTAATCCTAAATTAAAACAATCCCCCCATTTTATATGTGCACCAGTCAATGCAAGATAAATACCAAAATAACTGGGAAGAGATGGTAAGAAAAAACCTGCACCAACATCTGGAAAAAACCCAATCGCAGCTTCTGGCATAGCAAAAACTGTATTTTCTGTAACAATTCGATGAGAACCATACAGAGAGATACCTACCCCTCCTCCCATCCAAATACCATTTAAGAAAGAAATATAAGGCTTTGAAAAACGTTTAATATAAGCATTTAAACTATATTCCTCTCTAAAATATTGATAAGCAGAGGCACTTTTCCTCATATGATAGATTTCTACAACATCTCCACCTGCACAAAAAGCACGTCCCTCCCCTTCAATTAAGACACATGAAATATCATTATCCGTTTCCCATGTCTTGAGAGCTTTTTTTAAAGCGGAAACCATTCGCCCATTAAGAGCATTTAATGCTAAAGGGCGTGTGAGCTTTATAATACCAGCACACCCTTCTTTCGTAAAGGAGATATCATTATCTGCTCCAAAATCAATTTGCATCTCACACCCTTCTTAAAACAATTACTCTATTGTTTTTTTTATATTTTTAGCCCCGAGTTGGGGAAATATTTGCATGATCGCGCCAATACAATATATATAAATCCCTGTTATTGAAATTCCTATTTTAACCCAATAGGGAGCCTCTAATTGATAAAAGAAAGCCGCAACACCAAAGAAACACCATAAAAGGAAAATTGGAAAATTAATTCTCCGTAAACGACGGACTCTTACAGGATGGATGAAATAAATTGGTAAGAAAGATATAATGGCCGATAAAATAATGATGATAAAGGTAATCCACTCCTCTGGTCTTACGACAAAAAGTGTAAAAACCATCATGTTCCAAACGACAGGAAATCCTTTAAAGAAGTTTTCTTTGGTTTTCATACCCGTATCGGCATAATAAATAGCCGATGAAATAACAATGACTGCACTCAATGAAAACGATAATCCTACCCCCATAAAACCACTTTGATAGAGGGCAAAAGCAGGAATTAAAACATAAGTTACGTAATCAATGATATTATCTAACAACTCTCCAGACCATGTTGGAAGTACATATTTAACATCAAGTTTGCGTGCAATGGGTCCATCTATACCATCAACGAGAAGTGCAAGCCCAAGCCAACAGAACATAGCTGTCCATTCTTTTTGAGAAGCCGATATAAGAGAAAGAAATGCTAAAAATGATCCCGAAGCTGTTAGTAAATGAACAGAAAAAGCTTTTGCTTGTGGCATTGTTACTTTTTTATGGCGTAATAATTTAGCATTTGTTTTGATTTTTTTTGTTAGTTTACGTTTCAAGGTTTTCTTATCCTCGTTTTTAAAGTCTTCATCCATCTACCAATACGCCATTTTTACCCATGATATGACTCAGCATAAAAAAAGATCATAAAAAGGTTACTTTTTTATATCGCATTATTTATTACATAATATAATAGAAGAGCTTCATACAATAAAAAGAGAGCAATCATTTGGAAATATTAAAATATTTGCTCATTGAGGAAAGGCTTAACTCGTTGTGATACTTGAAAAGAAAACGTATAAAGCTATTACTGTTATTGGTGCAGGCCCTGTCGGGATGTTAGCCGCATTGAGGCTTGCGCATAAGGGGTTTTCTGTTTTTCTCGTTGGCCCCCCTGCTCGTACAGACGAGTTAAGGACAACAGCTCTTATGATGCCTGCAATACGCACGCTCCAAAAACTTAATATTTGGAATAATCTTCAAAAAAAAGCTGCAGCTTTATCGTACATGAGAATTATTGATATAACTTCTAGGATTGTGCGTGCGCCTACGGTGCATTTTTCTTCTGCTGAAATTGGTGAAAAAGCTTTTGGCTATAATATACCCAATGTAGAATTGAACTCTGCTTTAGTCGATGCTGTTACACAGATGCCTAATATTAAAAGATTTGTTTCTGAAGCTAAATCTTTTCATCACACAAAAAGCCATGTATCTATTACTCTTGCTGATGGTAGAATCATTCAATCACCCCTTGTTATTGCTGCTGATGGACGGCTCTCTCTTGCGCGTGCGGCAGCAGGGATAACTGTCAAACAGTGGAACTATCCACAAAAAGCACTTATTCTCAACTTTTCTCATGAATTTTCTCATCAAAATACATCAACTGAATTTCATACAGAACATGGTCCGTTTACACAGGTTCCGCTCCCTGGGCGAAGATCTAGTCTTGTATGGGTTGTGCACCCTTCTCGTGCTGAGGAATTATTGAATATAGCATCAAAAGAAATTGCAAAAATAATTGAAAATCAAATGCAATCGATGCTTGGAACGCTAACCTTAGAAACATCAATTCAAGCATGGCCGCTTTCAGGACTTCTCGCTCATCATTTTGCTGCAAATCGAACGATTTTAGTGGGTGAAGCTGCTCATGTTTTTCCCCCTATTGGGGCACAGGGATTAAATTTAGGATTCCGTGATATTCAAACTTTGATTGATATTTTACCCAATCAAATATCCGATTCTAACTCTGAAATGATTGTTACACAATATAACCAATACCGCAAACCAGATATATTAATTCGCAGTGGAGCTGTTCATACCCTCAACTCTGCTTTACTTTCTCATATGTTGCCTGTTCATATCATGCGCAGTATTGGGCTTGGTCTATTACATCATTGCTCGCCATTACGTAATTTATTTATGCGTGAAGGAATGTATCCCGGTCATGGATTCAAGGAAATGATGTCAATATTTTCAACAAAATCACCTAAACAACTCTATTGAGAAGTAAGAGATAATATAATTTAAAGCCTTTTTACCAATTTTGTAAAAATTCATATTAGAATATTCATTCTATTGATTTACGTGCTTGTTTTAAAATAACATCTCGCACTTAAACTCGTTTCGCAATAGCGCCTGCATTAATAGTATAAACAGAAAACTATTAAACACTATTATTTTTACGTTTATGGCGGTTGCAAATCTGTACACTTCAGAGCTGTTTGTCATCCTTTAATGTTCAGAGCTCCCTTATATTTGAGATCATTGCTAAGCGACATTTTATTCCTTTATAGCTTTTTACACATACAGCAGCTTCTTTGAGTTTATATCATAATATATTGTACAATTAATATTTCTACATCTCATATCATCTAAAAAATTACTCTATATATTTATAGTGTATTGATATGAAATAGTTAAAAACTATAATATATATTTCTTATAATCCTGTATAAAAATATCAAATTTATAGATAAAAAATAATAAAAAACACTTTTATTTAATCAATAAAATTTCATTTTTTTTATTAAGTATAATTTTAAAAATAAAATCATCTTGGGAACCTGTTAGCAATAGAACTGTTAATGAAGTGTTGTTTCAACAGAGAGTGCAAGATGAAACTAAATAACATTTTGAAACTAAGTGTTTTTTTTATGATAATTGTATGTGTTTCATTGATTGTCACGGCTTCAATCAGTAAAGTTTTTCATCTTCCTTATTGTCAAACCTTTAACTATAGCTCTACCCAAGGTGTCACTAAAATAGGGCAGAACTCATTTACTGCTTCACAAGTTAAAAATTGTCTTATGCAAAATGGTTTTGAGAACATTAAACGATTGCGTTTAGATGACAAAGGCATTTGGCGTGCTTTAGTAAAATTTAAAAAGTCCCATTTTTTCGTGTCCGTTGACTATTCAGGAACAATTAGCATTCAAAATGAAAGAAAAAAGTATGATTGATTTTAAAACTTACAGCAACGTTTCTATTCATCGTTTTAAGAAAAATTTTTTCAAAAAGTGCTGCCATTCCATTAAAGAATTTGCTTTCATTGGTGGTTTAAATGGTAGCATCTCAGGAGCAATCGCAGTCACTCTTGCTACTTATGGCTATATTGCTCTTCCAGGATTTGGTCCATTTATCGCAATGGGTATAGGAGTAGCGCTTTCTGCCGGAATGATAATAGGAGCGCTAATAGGATTAGGAATGGGAGGGAGTGTCGGTATATGCTGTATTGTATGGGAAATTTATATGAATCATAATAGTTCTTTCTCTTATAAATTTCACAATGAATAGAAAACTATTGTCATTTTTTCTATGAACAAAACATTAAAATTATCAACAAATTATATGCTCTGTTTTTTGCTAAAATGATCATCATATTACTAGCTAACTTATTAATATTACTTGATTAATTCATTATCACACCTCAAAAAAATATATTTTTTTAAGCATCTCTTGAAGAAAGATAAGCGAGCTATAATTATCTGTCTATAAAGACTACATTTTTTATAGATCAAAAAATTTTATAGATCAAAAAACGAGAGTTATGTTAAGAAATATATAATAATATACTTTAATTTATTTATTCTTTATAAGTAATAATATTTATATATAAATTATTTTTATAGATAAATTATTTAAAGTAATTATAAAGGTATTTTATGAAAACGATATTATTATCATTATTCATTTTTATAGCATTTTTAATGCACAAAAACTTTGCATTAGCACTATCAACAAAAGTAAATATTTATAAACTAGAAGATAATAATTCCAAAAAGTTTATTGGTAGCATTAAAATTGAAGAAAACACATACGGTTTAATTTTCGTGCCAAACTTATCTACTTTACCAGAAGGGATGCATGGTTTTCATGTACATGTAAATCCTTCATGTGATACAAAAGATGGCATAATTGGTGGAAACGCAGGTGGACATTATGATCCTGAGCATACCAAGAAACATTTAGGACCTTATAACGTCAATGGTCATCTTGGTGATTTACCCCCACTTTATGTTGATAAGCAAGGGAATGCCATGATGAGCGTTCTTGCTCCACGGTTGAAAAAAATCTCTGAAATTACAGAGCACTCATTAATGGTTCATCTAGGGGGTGATAATCAATCAGATAAGCCATTACCGCTTGGGGGCGGTGGTGCACGTCTAGCGTGCGGCATTATTGAATAAATAAAGAGAGTATTGTGGTAAAACTATGACAGTAAACACTCCCTTTATCATAAGGATGTGATAGAAGCTTGTTGTTTTAAATTCACTTTAAGAGATTAAATAAATTACGGGAATATTTTATTAAAATTCATATTTCTTTTTAACTGTTTAATGCCAATGATGAAGCACTAAAAAATAATCAAAACCAACAACACTCGGAAATAAATACATAGCAGTATAAATTCTCGGTAAGAAGACTCCAATATGAAAAAGCAATATTTTCAATAAATCTAATATCTAATGAAATTATGCCTCAGGGATAAAATAAAACAGGTCGAAAACAAAATTTACTCACCACCGCTTGATGTGTACGCAAAAATTTTGATTGATTCAATATCAATATAAGATTCAAACGATTGAATGCTACAATATACTGATCTGTAATTTAATTTAAAAAAGATTAATTATTATTATAAATCAATATAATCAGTAAAATAAAATAGTTAGAGTCATTTTTTGTCACTCTGAATGAAAAATCTTTTAAACAATAGAGCTTTTTTGAATACCTCTCATGGATACATATGATCCCAATCGGATGGACGCATCTCACCGGTTTGATAAAATTGACGAATGAGCTTAATATAATGAAGAAAGTCTTTGTTTTCATACACTAATCTATTAGCAGTATCCCAATCAATATCCCTCCGCTCTTTCGCTGGAATTATGATTTCACTCTCAGAAGCAATTGCCCTTGTCGAGCCTTATAAATCCAATCCCATGCAAACTTGAAAGCATCCGAAGCTCTTTTTTAATGTATCAACACCTTCAACTTCACTTGCAACTAAATAACTAAAATTAGCTCATAATGATTGATGAGAATTTTGACTTCAAAAGACCAAAGCTTCGTCTTTTTATCAAAATATTGCAAAACGCAGTTTTTTTACTCAATAGCTGATAAACGCGCCCATAAGCCGCGTTTCCCCCACACCCGTTGCTAAGGCAAAACAAAAAGAAGGAAAGTTTCGTTCAAAGTCTTGTACAAAAAGGATAAAGACTTTTTATCTTATCACTTCTCATTCTGCAACCAAATCAGCATTTTTAGAAAGCTCTAACTTTTCTAAGATGTTCACCAAAATATTTAAAGATTCACGTTGAAGGGTCACGCAAGGATAGGCGAGCAGAAATCCTTTTTTCAACAGTGTTCATGAGAAACTCTGCTTTTTATATATTATTCAAATAAATCTAATTTTGCTTGCGCATTATCTTTATCTTTGTTGCTTTCTTTTACCACAATCATTGGTTCAAGATTGGCTATATTTAAACTGTAATCATCCCTCCCCCATTCACATTTTTCCAATACTGCACGGGGAATTTTGGTCAGTGTCAAATTCTCAAAGGATGTTTCTTTTGTATCAAAGGTAGTACAACAAATCAGTAATGTGCGATGGGAACCTACCTCTTCGCTCATAAGACGGAGTTGTTCGTAGGTCATAGTACTTGTTGTTACATAAATATAATCTGTTTCGGTTGAATACCCTTGCATCCAATAATGATTTTCATCCGGTGCATAGGTAAATCCCATATGTTTACACATCGTTTCTGAAAGCATCGCAGCATTATATTCGCGACTAATAATCCATTGTCCCCATGGATCTTTTTCTAACAGAGAAGGTGCAAGACGATAATAACGGAATCCACCACCACCTTGCCAATTGACACTTTTGGAAATTCCCCCTTGATCCGTTCCATCAATCACTTGTTTTAAACGAGGAATAATGTGGGTATGACAATGTTCACCAAGTTCAATCATAATCCACCGTGCGTCCCATTTTATGAGCAACAGCACCAGTCGTGCCAGAACCTGCGAAGGAATCTAGGACAAGATCACCGGGTTTAGTTGCAAGTTGAATGATGCGTTCTATTAACCGTTCAGGTTTGGGAGTTGTAAAGACATCATCAGAATTAAAAGCTTTGACTTCTCTTTTGGCATCTTGATTGTGCCCTATTTCCGTATAAGGACAAATGGTCATTGAAACCATACCGTTTTTTACTTCTGATAAAAAACGCTTCAGAGAAGGAACATTGCTTCCTGTTGGACCAAACCAAATGCGATTATCTTTCAATAATTCAGAGAATTTTTTTTCACTTATAGCCCAACTTCTACCATGAGGAGGAATCACTTTGCGTCCAGAAGGTGTGGTGATTTCATAAATATCTTTAAGAGTCTCCCTTTTTACGGATAAGTCACCAGATTTCCAAGGACCACGCGGATCATTATCAGGATTTTTATAGCGCGCATCCATATCTGTTGAACGAGGAATCAAGTAAGGGCGCCAAATCGTTTTATCTTTGGCATAAACCATTATAAAATCATGGTTATCGGAAAGCCATTTTGTATCATTTTGTGGAGCGTATTTCTTTTGCCAAATAATATTATTGATGAAATTTTGGCGACCAAAAATTTCATCCATCATCACTTTAAGATAGGTTTGTTCATCATCATCAATCGATATCCAGATACTTCCATTATCCGCAAGCAAATGATGTAACAATTCTAGCCTGTCTCTCATAAGACTGAGCCATATGGAGTGCTCCAAACCGTCTTCATAGTGTTCAAAAGCATTGCCTGTATTATAAGGTGGATCAATATAGATACACTTCACCTTCCCCGTATATTCTTGCTCAAGTGCTTTGAGTGCGAGTAAATTATCACCAAAAATAAGTTTATTATCAAAAATATCTTGGGATGATATTTGATGCGAAGCATGATAAGACTTTTCAAGATCTTCTAATAAGATACGAGATTCTAGTTTAGAGCGTTTTTCTTTTCCAACCCAGTTAAGTTCTAATTTTTGTTTATTATAATGTATGTAATCGTTTTTAAATCCAACTGTTTACGAAAAACGATGTACTCACGAACAGTATTGTTAGTACCATCCTACGGCAATTTGCGCTTCTTCTGACATACACTCAGGTGTCCATGGTGGATCAAACGTCATTGTAACTTCAACATGCGAAACCCCTTCAACGGCACTGACAGCATTTTCTACCCATCTTGGCATTTCACCAGCAACAGGACAGCCTGGCGCTGTCAGAGTCATTTCAATTTTTACTGAACGATCATCTTCAATATCAATACGATAAATCAGTCCTAGCTCATAAATATCAGCAGGAATCTCTGGATCATAAACTGTTTTAAGAGCAGCAATAATATCATTCGTCATACGATCAATTTCATCTGCAGGAATTGTTGATATATAAGATTTCTTATCTTCACTTACAGTTTCAACAGATTCTGTAGAATGACGCTCTTCTATTAACCTAGCCATTAAAAAATGTCCTTGTTTCTTTCAATGCTTCGACTAATTGATCTATATCTTCTTGAGTGTTATACATAGCTAACGATGCACGACAAATAGATGTTAGACCAAAGCGCTGTAATAAAGGCTGTGCACAATGAGTTCCCGCACGTATTGCAACTCCTTTTCTATCAATAAACATCGCGATATCATGAGCGTGAATACCTTCAATGATAAATGATATAATAGCGCCTTTATTGGGAGAATGCCCATAAATACGCAATGTCTCAACCGTTTTAAGTTTTTCATGCGCGTAAGCTGAAAGGGACATTTCATGGGCATGAATTGCACTGAGACCTTTCTCTTGTATATAATCAATAGCTGCAGCTAATCCAATAGCCTCAACGATAGGAGGCGTGCCTGCTTCAAAACGATAAGGAGGAGCATTATAAAGAACTCTATCGGTTGTTACCTCCTCAATCATTTCCCCTCCCCCTTGAAAAGGACGCATTTCCTCTAACCGGTGTTCCTTACCATAAAGAACACCAATACCAGTGGGACCATAAAGCTTATGTCCTGTAAAGACGTACCAGTCACAATCGAGATCTTGTACATCAACAGTTAAATGTATTGCTCCTTGAGAACCATCAACAAGAACAGGAATGGAATTTTGATGTGCTCGCTTAATCATCTCTTTAACAGGAGGCACAGTTCCTAATATATTAGACATATGAGTTATAGCGACAAGCCGTGTTTTTTCGCTTAAAGCCTTTTGAAAATCTTCAATATGCAGAACACCATTTTCATCAACAGGAACAAAAATAAGTTTAACCCCTTTTTGCTCACGCAGAAAATGCCAAGGGATAATATTGGCATGATGTTCCATGATCGTTAGAACAATCTCATCACCTTCCTTGAGTTTGGGCATAGCCCAACCATAAGCAACCGTATTAATCGCTTCCGTTGCATTTTTCGTAAAAACAATTTCCTCAGCTTTTTGAGCATTTAGAAAAATACGAACGGTTTCACGAGCATTTTCATAGGATTGCGTTGCTGTATTGGCTAAAAAATGTATTCCCCTATGTACATTCGCATAACGATAGTGATAATGATTATTCATTGCATTGAGTACTGATTGTGGTTTTTGAGCAGAAGCACCACTATCAAGGTAGGCTAACCGTTTTCCATGAATTTGATGATGCAAAAGAGGAAAATCACGTCGAATTTCATCAACATTATAATTAAGTGTTTGTACGTTATTTTCCATTTTCTCTCTCTTAAACATTTTTTTCAAGCCATTGACCAATGATATTCTCCAAAACAGTCTGGATATTCTCTTGCTTGATGTCATCAATAAGCTCAGCAATAAATCCTTTAATCAAAAGAGCTCGAGCCGTTTTAAATGGAATACCACGCGCCATGAGATAGAAAAGATAATCATGATTAATATTAGCAACTGTTGCGCCATGACCACAGGCAACATCATCGGCAAAAATTTCCAGCTCAGGTTTTGCGTTAAATTCTGCATCATCTGAAAGGATAAGGCTATTACAAGCCATGCGTGCATCTGTTTTTTGCGCTTTTTGAGCAACACGTATGATCCCTTGAAAAACCCCCACTGCTTTATCGGTAACCACATTGCGTATAATTTCGGTTGATGTTGATTTTTCTTCCACGTGACGAACAGTCATTGTAAGATCACTATGAGTTTGTCCTGATAGTAAATTTATAACGCGTAATTGAAAATCAGATTTTTCTCCCTGTAACTCAATATCGACTTCCTGACGATTGAGTTGACTCCCTATATTAATGACATAAAGTGATAATTTTGCTCCTTGAGCGAGAACAGCACGCAATCGACCAAACTGCGTAGAATTAAAACCACGATTGCGAATAAGAATCCATGTAACATCACTATGAGCGGTAATATTTAATGAAAATATTGAACTGACAAAGGTCTCTTGATCATTGCCAACCTGATGTTCAACAAACATAACTTGACTATTTTTATCAACTTTTATGTCTGAAAAAGTATGGGATTGTCCTCCCATTTGTATATTTTGTAATTCAATAGGTCTATTTAACTTTGTATTTTCAGGAATATGGAAAAGCCAGCCATCCGTAACAAAAGCTGTATTTAACTGTCCAATAAAATCTTCATCAGAAATGTTTTGATCTATTTTTATAGAATTCTCTTCTAATGCATCTGAAAGGCGTTTTACTGTAATTTTGTCTACCTTTGGCTGTATCGATGTTTTTCCATTGTTCATGGAAAAAACAGCACTATCTGAGAATAATGCGTCAACAGATTGATTGTCTTGAATTTTTAAAAAATTGCTCACAGACTTCAATAATGTACGCAAATTGGTATAATGCCAACTTTCAATTTTACGGGAAGGAAGCCGTGACCTTTGAAACTGCTCAATAGCTTTCTTGCGGATTGCTCGCACAGCTTTATCACCAGGTAAGTCGTTGACATACTGATTGAAACTCCTGAGTATATCTTCTTCAACTGCTAACAAATTTTGCTGTGTCTTCATACTCAATATCCTCAAACCGCTTCCTTGATAAGATCAGCATATCCATTTTGCTCTAAATAGAGTGCTAAGGATTTATCTCCGCTTTTGATAATTCGTCCTTTATAAAGAACAT
Organism: Bartonella sp. AU55XJBT; assembly: GCF_028618525.1. The sequence goes on from NZ_JAQITC010000002.1 coordinate 173,438, forward strand.
GTACCGTATCAGGGATAATATAATTAAGTAGCCGTTGATAATGGGTAATCACCAAAAATGAACGTTTTGAATCTCGAAGTTTATTAACACCGTCTGCAACAATTTTTAGTGCATCAATATCTAAACCAGAATCCGTTTCATCTAAAATGCAAAGTTTAGGTTCAAGAAGTGCCATTTGCAAAATTTCAGCGCGTTTTTTTTCTCCCCCTGAAAAACCTACATTTAATGGACGTTTTAGCATATCCATATCTATTTCAAGTTTAGCTGAAACCTCTTTAACATATTTTATAAATTCAGGAATTTTAAGCTCTTCATCACCTCGCGCCTTGCGTTGAGAATTCATCGCAACTTTTAAAAATTCCATCGTTGCTACTCCTGGTATTTCCATTGGATATTGAAATGCAAGAAAAATACCATATGCAGCACGCTCTGCTGGATCCATTTCTAAAATTGATTGGCCATTATAGAGAATATCTCCTTCTGTTATTTCATAATCATCACGACCAGCAAGCAAATAAGACAAAGTTGATTTTCCAGCTCCATTTTGTCCCATGATAGCGGCAACTTCTCCATCTTGAACCGTCAAGTTTAAACCACGAATAACTTCTGTATCCGTCCCAACAATACGGGCGCGTAAATCTTTTATCTCTAACATTATTAAATCCTGTTCTGGCTGTTTTTTCAGATACCGATGCGTATTATTTCGCCTTAGCATCCATCTCTTTTTGTAATCACCATAGAGGTCATTTTTACATTATTTTCTACTGTTACAGCCTTTTTGCAACAAGTATTCTATTTATCTCATTAAATAAAATTATCCAACACTACCTTCAAGACTAATACCAATAAGCTTTTGCGCTTCGACAGCAAATTCCATGGGAAGTTTTTGAATGACCTCTTTTACAAAACCATTGACAATTAATGCGATAGCTTCTTCTTCGGGAATTCCTCTCTGCATAACATAAAAAAGTTGGTCATCAGAAATTTTTGATGTTGTGGCTTCATGTTCAAACTGAGCTGTTGCATTTTTTGCTTCAATATAAGGAACTGTATGCGCACCACAATCATTCCCGATTAACAAACTATCACATTGTGTAAAGTTACGCGCGTTTTTTGCTTTTCGATAGGCTGTGACTTGTCCTCGATAAGTATTATTTGAAAAACCAGCAGAAATGCCTTTGGAAATAATACGACTGGAGGTATTTTTTCCTAAGTGAATCATTTTTGTACCGGAATCAATTTGTTGGTAACCATTTGCAACAGCAATAGAATAAAATTCTCCACGCGCATTATCACCGCGGAGTAGACAGGATGGATATTTCCAAGTAATCGCAGAACCAGTCTCAACTTGTGTCCATGAAATTTTAGAGTTGTGCCCTCGACAATCTCCACGCTTTGTCACAAAATTATAAATACCGCCCTTTCCCTCTTTATCGCCAGGATACCAGTTTTGTACCGTAGAATATTTAATCTCTGCATTTTCAAGGGCAATAAGCTCAACAACAGCAGCATGAAGTTGATTTTCATCACGTTGGGGAGCTGTACATCCTTCAAGATAAGAAACATAGGAATCTTCGGCGGCAATAATCAATGTACGCTCAAATTGTCCAGTGTTACGTTCATTAATCCTAAAATAAGTTGAAAGCTCCATAGGACAACGAACCCCTTTGGGGATATAAACAAATGAACCATCTGTAAAGACAGCTGCATTTAAGGCCGCATAATAATTGTCCCCTACTGGTACAACCGTTCCCAAATATTCTTTAATAAGCTCAGAATGTTCAATAATCGCCTCTGAAATAGAACAAAAAATCACACCAGCACGTGCCAGCTCTTTTTTGAATGTTGTTACAACAGAAACAGAATCAAAGACCGCATCAACAGCCACTTGCCCCGATACAGATACATTATCATCAAAAGTAGAAGGATCAGACTGTTTTCTTACCCCTGCCAAAATCTCTTGTTCTTTAAGAGGAATACCAAGTTTTTCGTACGTTGCTAATAACTCCGGATCCACTTCGTCCAGAGATTTTGGTCCTGTATGATTTTTAGGAGCAGCATAATAATAAAGCTCCTGAAAATCAATTTTAGGATATTCAAGACGCGCCCAATGAGGCTCTTTCATTGTCAGCCAACGGCGGTAAGCTTGTAAGCGCCATGTTAGCATCCATTCAGGCTCGTTTTTTTTAGCAGAAATAAATTTGATAATATCTTCATTCAAACCTTTCGGCGCTTTATCCGTTTTAATTTTTGTTTCAAAACCATATTTATATTGGTCAACATCTATTTCACGGACTTGGCGTATCGTTTCTTGTACTGCCGGCATAAATCTTCTCCATTTTTTGGCATCAAAAACCGGTAACTAAAAGTCTTGTTTTTACAAGATTAAAATTAAGCAAGTTATCTCCTAGGCTATAGGTAAAGTGCTAAAATTTCAATCAAAGTTATTTTATTTTTAAAATAATTCTAATTTTTATAATTTTCTCACAATAAAATTTTATCCTTTTTTTTGCTTATCATTTGAGAAAAAAACAATAGAAAATCATCAATATCTTCAGAGGTTGTATCACGTCCCAGCGAAATGCGAATGGCACCATTTGGAACATGATACCCCATTGCTTCCAACACTTTGCTTTGTTTTACTTTTCCCGAAGAACAAGCAGAGCCTGCTGATACAGAAAAACCTTCTAAATCAAAAGCAATTTGCATAGTTTCAGCTTTTATATTTTTCATGGTAAAGTAAGTTGTATTTGGCAAACGTTGAACTCTTTTGCCAAAAATTTCAATATTTTGACTTATTTTTTGGAGTCCATCTTCTAATTTATTACGTAAATATAGTAACTGTTTTATTTCTTCTTGTGTGAGACAATCAGCCATTGCTGCTCCAAAAGCAGCAATAAGAGGCAATGCTTCTGTTCCTCCACGTAGGCCTTTTTCTTGCCCTCCTCCGATAATAAGAGGATGTGGCATCAGAAGATTGCCACATGAAACAAAAGCACCAACTCCTTTAGGACCACCAACTTTATGGGCAGATAGTATAAAAAAGTCTCCTCCTAGCTGATTAATATCAACAAAATTTTTATCGATATATTGTGATAAATCAACAATAAGAGTACCGCCTAAATCACGAACAATAGCCGCTATTTCTTTTAATGGTTGGATAACACCCGTTTCACTATTTGCAGCTTGAATAGCAACAAGAGGTAAACCTTTTGTTTTATCGTGAGCCCTTAAGAGTGATATTAATTTATCTTGTTGAATAAGCCCATCTTGATCAACAGCAATGACACTTATCAATTCTTTAGAGAAACGCCCTCCTTCTGCAACAGAGGGATGTTCAGTCGCTCCAAGGTAAAGATGGGAAAATTGAACCTTTGCATTCCCCATCGTGTAAAAGGGGGTTAACAAAGTCATTGCTGCTTCACTCGCACCAGAGGTAAAGACAACGTTATCCGGATCTGTTTTAATATTTTCAGCGATTTGTCGGCGCGCCTTTTGCAATAAAGTTTTAGCAGCACGCCCTTCCGTATGAACAGATGATGGATTACCAAATATCTCTAAAGATTCCAGTAACGCCATCCGCGCCACTTTTTTGAGCGGTGTTGTTGCGTTATGATCAAAATATCGGCGTTTTATAACCATTTTACGTCGCAATCATTAATCTTATGAATTGATGAAAAAAATAGCGCAATTTTCTTGAAAAGTGCACTTAAAAAAGAATATCTAATGATTATTTAAGAGATTCTATGGTAAAAGTCGACCAAGGTCAATGAGAGCGTTTTATAGCATTTAAGGAGCATTTTATGCCAGAAATTATTTTTAACGGTCCCGCGGGTCGGCTCGAAGGGCGTTATCAACCTTCACAACAAAAAAATGCGCCCATTGCAATCATTTTGCATCCTCATCCTCAATTTGGTGGAACGATGAATCATAAAATTGTCTATGATCTCTTTTATATGTTCCAACAACGTGGCTTTACAACTCTCCGTTTTAACTTTCGTGGTATTGGTCGCAGTCAGGGGGAATTTGATTATGGAATAGGAGAACTTTCAGATGCGGCGGCGGCTCTCGATTGGGTGCAAACACAACATCCAGACTCTAAAAATTGCTGGGTAGCAGGATATTCATTTGGAGCATGGATTGGTATGCAGCTTTTAATGCGCCGACCAGAAATTGAGGGATTTATCTCTGTTGCCCCTCAGCCTAATGTTTATGACTTTTCATTTCTTGCACCTTGTCCCTCCTCTGGGCTTATTATTCATGGTGGTATTGATAAAGTCGCCCCCCCAAAAGACGTTCAAATGCTTGTTGATAAATTGAAAACACAAAAAGGTATTATCATCACGCAAGAAATACTAGAAGGAGCTAATCACTTTTTTAGTGGATGCCATGAAGAGCTTATTGAACGATGTGCCCACTATTTGGATAATCATATTACCAATGAATTTCTCGCTCCCCCTCCTGAAATACTTTCACTCACTTAGGAAAACACAACAGATTTATAAAAAATCAGTAAAAATCGCCTCTGATCATAACTAAAGTGATTTTTTTTCAGATTGTATTCGTAACTTTTCTGAATTTTATTTTAGGATAAAAAGTGTCTTTTTTTATTTACTGGTTTCCGTTAAATTATCTTTTTAAGCGTAAAAAGGGAATAATACTCGTATTATTATCTTCATTGCCAATATGTCTGGTTCTCTTGTGGTTTATGTGTCATTCATGGTAGATAAGGCATTAATGATCTATTATATAATCACCTGTTATATAAAATGAAAACCCTCTTAAATTAGGAAATTGACTCTGTGTTTGCCTTTAAATCTGATTTTTTACACATTATGAACGAACGTGGTTTTATCCACCAAGTTTCAGATGAAAAGGGCTTAGATGATCTTTTTTCAAAAGAAACTGTAAGCGCTTATATCGGATTTGATCCAACAGCATCGAGTTTACATGCTGGAAGTCTTCTCCAAATTATGATGCTTTATTGGCTACAAAAAACGGGGCATCGCCCCATTGCTTTGATGGGCGGAGGGACAGGATTGATCGGTGATCCTTCCTTTAAAGATGAAGCACGACGGCTTCTAACACAAGATGATATTGCTACCAATATTGATGGTATTAAAAGGGTATTTGCTAACTATTTGACATTCGGTGATCGAGAAACCGATGCTTGTATTGTGAATAATGCTGAATGGTTGTGCAATTTAAATTACTTAGAATTTTTGCGTGATGTAGGAAAGCATTTTTCTGTCAACCGTATGTTGTCATTTGATTCTGTTAAACTCAGACTTGAGCGTGAACACTCTTTGTCCTTCTTAGAGTTTAATTATATGATTCTGCAAGCTTATGACTTTGTTGAACTTCATAAACGCTATGGATTGCGTATGCAAATGGGGGGGTCTGATCAATGGGGAAACATTATTAACGGAATTGAATTAGGGCATCGCTTAGGAACACCACAATTATACGCGTTAACATCACCATTGCTGACAACCTCTTCCGGTGCCAAAATGGGTAAATCATTGCATGGTGCTGTATGGCTTAATGCCGATATGCTTTCACCTTATCAATTTTGGCAATATTGGCGCAATACAGAAGACGCTGATGTAACACGATTTTTAAAGCTCTATACCACATTACCCATGGATGAGATTCTCAAACTTTCTCTCTTACAAGGGAGCGAAATTAACGAAGCAAAAAAAATTCTGGCAACAGAAATTACCACAATGTTGCATGGACGCGATCTTGCTGATGCAGCAGCAGAGACTGCTCGTAAAACGTTTGAAGAAAAAACACTTGGAGAAAATCTTCCAACAGTTGAAATGAACGCAATAGAATTAAAAACGGGTGCTGGATTACTCTCTCTTTTAGTAAAAGCAGGACTCGCCAAATCCAATAGTGAGGCGCGCCGTCACATTCAAGGTGGAGGGATACGTGTTAATGATCAAATCATAAAGGATGAAACACACCTTATTATTGAAAAAGATGTCACGACAAAAGGAATCATTAAACTTTCTTTTGGTAAGAAAAAACATGTATTGATCAAACCTCTATAATCTATTGATATATCATTCATTTTATAGATTTTTATCCCATGGTAGTGATATTTTTTTACGCTTTTTTTGTTCATTTTTTCATTTAGTTTTTATGACAGAATAATTTTTCTAGGATAGCGAAAAATCTTTGAAAATTTTATTCTAAAGAGTTGAAACTTTATTCCTTCTCTGTATGCTACTCATTGATCTTTTCACTCAAAAAGAAAGATAAAACATGACAAAATCAATGAAAGGGACTCTTGCTCCTGATTTTAACTTGCCACGTGATGGAGGAGAGATAGCCTGTCTTTCTGACTTTAGAGGCAAACCTGTTGTCTTATATTTTTATCCCAAAGATGATACAAGTGGATGCACAAGCGAAGCTCTTGATTTTACAAAATTAAAGACAAAATTTGATGAAATCGGTGTTGCTGTTATTGGCATTTCTCCAGATAATGTAAAAAAACACGATAAATTCAAAGTAAAACATGGACTTGATGTTATTTTGGTTTCTGATGAAGAAAAAACAACCCTTGAAGCTTATGGTGTTTGGGTAGAGAAAAGCATGTATGGACGCAAATATATGGGTGTCGAACGGAGTACTTTTTTAATTGATGCAAATGGAAAAATAGCAGAAGAATGGCGCAAAGTCAGTGTAGCTGGACACGCTGAAGATGTTTTAGCTGCTGCAACGCTTTTACATCGTAAGGATGGGATATGAACTACGGGGTATAATATATACTTTTAAAAGCAACAGACTCCCTCCCCAATAGATTTTATTTTTCCAACGGATTCAGTTTTTGCAATACATTGATTTATAAAAATAACTGATTATTTATATTTAAACCAACCTTCTGGATATCGTGAATTTTTCTCCAAATTCACTCGTTCCTGTCATAAGCATGATTGGCTTGTGAGAAAAAACTTTGAAAAAAGAACAATAAAATGTGAATCTTTCACGTATCAAGGGCTATCAATATATCACAACATCCACAAAACGAGCAATTTAAGAAATAAATCTGCATAGTTTGAAGGTGGAATATATCATTAACGAATATCCTCAACTTCTTTGTCTTTTCCATAAATACGTTGAGAAAGTGCGGCCTCTATAAATGCATCTAAGTTCCCATTAAGGACGGATTGTGGATCAGTATTTTCAATCCCTGTACGTAAGTCTTTTACAAGTTGATAAGGTTGAAGAACATAAGATCTAATTTGATGTCCCCATCCAATTTCTGTTTTAGAAGCTTCAACAGCATTGGTTTCTTCTTCTCTTTTTTTGAGTTCTTCTTCATAAAGACGTGCACGGAGCATCGACCAAGCCGTGGCGCGATTTTTATGCTGTGAACGCTCAGTTTGACATTGCACAACAATACCCGTTTTTATATGTGTGATGCGAACGGCAGAGTCTGTCGTATTAACATGTTGTCCTCCTGCTCCCGAAGCACGATAGGTATCGATACGCACATCTGCTTCTGAAACATCAACCTCAATATCATCATCAATAACCGGATAAACCCAAATGCTTGCAAAAGAAGTATGGCGCTTTGCATTCGAATCAAATGGGGAAATTCGTACCAAGCGATGAACGCCTGATTCTGTTTTTAACAATCCATAAGCATTATGCCCTTTTACAAGAATCGTCGCTGACTTTATTCCTGCTTCTTCTCCATCATGAATTTCTAAAACTTCAACCTTCATTTCATGTTGTTCAGCCCAGCGCATATACATACGCAACAACATAGAAGCCCAATCTTGGCTTTCAGTTCCCCCTGCCCCTGCATGAACTTCTAAATAGGTATCATTAGGGTCTGCCTCTCCTGAAAGAAGCACATCAATTTGCCTTTTATCGATTTCACTTTTAAGATTACGTATTGAATTTTCCGCATCAGCAATAATTTCAACATCACTTTCTTCTTCCCCCATTGCAATGAGCTCAATGCATTCTTCAAGTGTTTTTGTAAATGATAAAAGACCATTGATTGAATCATCAAGACGTTGACGCTCACGCATCATATCCTGTGCTTGTTGCGCATCATTCCATAATGATGGATCTTCTGCTTTTTGATTAAGATATTCGAGACGCTTTAGTGATTGATCCCAGTCAAAGATGCCCCCTTAGCAACTGAATTGCTTGTCGGATTTCATCAACTAACGTTTCTATTTCTGCTCGCATAATTTAACACCGTATTTTTTTACACTCTTTCTGATTATGTCCTCAGCATTCTATACAAATTTAATAGCCTTTATCAAAAAATGGAATGGATCCATCATTCTATTTACAGGACCAATACTGTAAAAAACAGATAAAAACCAAGACTCATAGCAAAGAAGATTTTGTTGGTTAATACAGTCCCCCTGTGCCACTTTCAAGGGCTTTATTGACTTGTGGAGAAGTGGTTATTGCTGGAACACCTTCTTGAAAAGAATTCGTCCCCCCAATGACTTGATATATATCAGCAGGACCAGTCCCTGGTTTAAATGCTTCTATAATGACATCCTGATCTCCTCTTTCCGCAAGCATTCCTGTTTTTCGATTAATTGGCATTAAAATCATACCTTTTGGCATCTTAAAGGGAACATCTGGCTTTCCTTTAAGAGCATCTTCCATAAATTCACCAAAAATAGGTGCTGCCAATGAACTTCCCGTCCCGTTGTATCCCAACGATGCTGGTTGATCGTAACCAACAAAAACACCAACAACGAGGTCAGGGGTAAATCCCATAAACCAGACATCTTTAGAGTCATTGGTTGTTCCTGTTTTAGCGGCAATATGTCTATTGAGATACCGTAAACGCGCTGCAGTACCACGCTGAACAACCCCTTCCATCATCGATGTAATCTGATAAGCTGTCATAGGATCAAGAACTTGATCTCTCTCATCAATTAAAGTGGGTTCACTTTGATTATTCCATGAATTCGCATTACAATTTTCGCAAATACGATCATCATGACGATAAATTGTCTTCCCATAACGATCTTGAATTCGGTCTATCAGAGAAGGTTTAATAGAGCGTCCCCCGTTAGCTATGACAGAATAAGCTGTAACCATTCGTAAAACTGTTGTTTCAGCGGCTCCTAGGGCCATGGGAAGATAAGGTTGCAATTTATCGACCACGCCAAAACGCTCTGCATATTCAGCGACAAGAGGCATTCCCATATCATTGGCAAGCCTTACTGTCATAAGATTACGAGAATGCTCAATACCATAACGCAACGTTGAAGGTCCTGCAAAAGTACCGCCATAATTTTTAGGTTGCCAAACCTCACCATTATATTGGCGAACTTCAATGGGACCATCTAAAATAACCGATGCTGGTGTATACCCGTTATCAAGTGCCGCTGAATACACAATGGGCTTAAATGCAGAACCAGCCTGACGATAAGCTTGTGTTGCACGATTAAATTCAGATGCAGCAAAAGAAAAACCTCCCACCATTGCAAGAACGCGCCCTGTGTGCGGTTCCATAGCAACAATCGCACCTTCAACCTTAGGGATTTGTTGTAAACGATAAGTGTTATTTGTATTGGGTAGTTTTTCAACAAAAATGACATCCCCAACTTGCAGAACATGAGACAAGCTCTGAACAGCTCTTCGATAACCATTTTCTTTCACAACATGAAGTGCCCATTTTGAATCAGCTTCAGATAAAACAGCAATTTCTCGTTTTTTTGAAAGCATACCAGAAGCTTCACGCTGCGGCTGTAAACCAATCTCTATTTTATTAGGATTTGCAGAAAGAACAACCGCTAAACGCCATTCAGGAACATCACTTAACTCTGTGATATTTGCAAGCTCAGCCCCCCAATCATCATCTTTCTTATCAAGATGCGCATAAGCTCCACGCCATCCATGTGCATGATCAAATTTAATTAATCCATTTTGCAAAGCCCGCCGAGCAATCATTTGTAAATGCGGATCAAGCGTTGTACGGATAGACAAACCACCTTCATAAAGTGTTTTAGCCCCATAGCGATGCATTAAACGGCGACGCACTTCTTCAGTAAAATAATCAGCCGCAAAAACATAGTTATCACTTCCGCGTATTGTCGCTCCCAAAGGTTTAGCTTTTGCTTTTTCGCCTTGTTCACGGGTTACATACCCATTTGCAACCATCCGGTCTATAACCCAATTGCGCCGATCAATAGCACGCTGTGTATTCTTAAATGGATCATAATTTGCTGGCCCTTTTGGAAGAGCTGCCAAATAAGCACATTGTTCTAACGTCAAATCATTGACGGATTTATTGAAATAGTTCAAAGAGGCAGCAGCTATACCATAAGTACCACGCCCCAAATAAATTTCATTGAGATAAAGTTCGAGAATATGATCTTTTGAGTAAGTTTTCTCAATACGCATTGCTAAAATAGCTTCCTTAAATTTACGCTCTAACGTTGTTTCTGAACTTAAAAGAAAGTTTTTAGCGACTTGTTGCGTTATGGTTGATGCGCCTTCTGGACGTCTTCCAGAACCAATATTACGAATATTATTGATCAAAGCGCGAGAAAGTCCTTCGGGATCTAAACCAAAATGATGGTAAAAATTTTTATCTTCAGCCGAAATAAAAGCATCTTTAACAAGCTTTGGGATTGATTGAATCGGTAAATAGAGGCGATGTTTTGTTGCAAACTCTGCCATAAGACGGCCATCAGAAGCATGGACACGGGTCATTACCGGTGGTTCATAAAGTGAAAGAACTTCATAATCAGGAAGTGCATTTGCTTGACCACTGGTCATAACACCCCATGTTATTGCGCCACAAAGTCCAGTCGCAACAAAAAAACGAAGAAGATATTTAAAAAAAATTATCATAAAAACGGCTATCGCTTTCTTAAGAATTGATCAAAGAAAAAATATGTTATTTCAATCACACCACGTGGATATCACCACAAGATTGAGAAAAAGAAAATTTGTTTTCTATCTTTATATTTATACTAGGCTAAACTAAAATCCCATATTAATTACTCTATTTTCTTACAAATTTAAAGAGGCTGTACCATTTTCTGTCTATATTCAGCGAATTGACGAATAGAATGAGCAATTGAGAGAGCCATTTGTTTTCTCCAATGAGGATCGTTTAATAACTTTTCATCCTCTTTATTGGATAGATACCCGATCTCTATTAAGACAGAGGGAATATCTGAAGCTCTTAAAACTTGAAAATTAGCATAGCGATGAGGATTATTGATTAAGTTGATATGACTCCTTGATAAACTTGAAATAACACTATTTGCAAAATTAACCGAAAATGTATGCGTTTCACGTCGTGTAAGATCCATCAAGATATCTGTAACTTCAAGTGTTTCATCTGCAGGCAAACCATCAAGCAAATCAACTTTATTTTCACTTTCAGCTAAAGATTTTGCAATGGCATCAGAGGCTTTATCTGATATGGTATACACTGTAGCACCGCGAAGAGAATGAACATCAATCGTATCCGCGTGAATGGATATAAAAAGATCAGCATCAAACTCTTGCGCTTTTTTAACTCTTTCGCTTAATCTTAAAAAAATATTAGAATCACGCGTTAAAGCAACGCTAATATGCGGGTCTTTTTGTAATTCCTCTCGCAATGCACGCGCAAAATCTAAAGTTACATCTTTTTCTAAAATTCCAGTAACCCCTCGTGCACCACCATCAATACCACCATGACCAGGATCAAGAACAACACGAAAATTTTGTACCGGAATCAACGGCAGTTTTGTATCAAAATTGCTTCTTTGCTGGCTCTTTAATATCTTATCAAATTTTTCTTGTGTACTTTTACGAATATCGACCAGCAACTGCCATAAACCATTGTCTAATTTTTTTACGATACTTTTTTCAACAACAAAAGCTGTTTTGCTTGTCAAAATAATGCGTGAAGTTTGTATGTCAGAGAAAGCATAACGGACATCTAAGAGCATAACGGACAACGCATTCTGTTTCTTTAAAGGCGTATTTTGCATCGAAAAGTCAATTGTAGGTAAATTGATAACCAAACGTGCAGGCCTATCTAAAATCTGCAAACGAATATTTGGTTTTGAATTGAAAAGCGCAATTATACGTGTATGAGCGCTATCACCAATGGTTCGAAAATTAATAAGTCTCAAAGGATCCGCAGCTTGAACAGTGGTTTGGCATAACAAAAAAAATAATAAAAAGCATATGAATTGCACAATAACATCCCAATAGGCTGTTTTCAGCTTTTGGGTAAAAAAAACTCTTATCATAAGCCCTCTTATCATAAGCAAAGTACTCTACACGACATTTGTAATAATTTATTTCGGTTATATAAAAACAATACACCAGATTTATTTTCTATTTTCAATAAATGTAAAACCTCTTCATTATAAACACTCAAAAATGAAATTAAGGTCATAAAAATATTATCATGATACATGATTTACATTGTTACTTGCCAAATGCATGATATCAACATAAAAGAATATTGGTGCTTCCTAGCTGATAATAGATCTAATTATCTGTAACTCATAGTAAGTTGTCTTTAAAGGGGTTATTGCATGTTATGCGTGGATACTTTGTTATGGATGAAAAATTTCTATGTTATAAAATTAGGATTGCGTTATTTAAGATTCGTTGGTTCGGATATCCGAACTGTTTTAAAGATTATTTTACCAGAGACTTTTAAGAAATATGAGTCATAAAAAACAGATGGAGATAATGATGAGAAATAGTGTAAATGCAGTCATGCATCTACACGTGGTGTTCCGTCCTGTTTTTCTGGTACCTCCCTTTTATGGCAGACAGCCCTTTACCTCTACGAATAATTACACCGTTCGTTTGAATAAAATTGTGCATGTCGCCTTCAGGATATTAACTTATGTCAAACAAAATGCTTATAGATGCCTCTCATCCGGAGGAAACACGTGTTGTTGTTATTCACGGCAACAAAATTGAAGAACTTGATTTTGAATCAGAACACAAAAAACAGCTCAAGGGGAATATTTATCTTGCACGTATTACGCGTGTAGAACCATCTCTCCAAGCAGCGTTTGTTGAATATGGTGGGAACCGACACGGTTTTTTAACATTTTCTGAAATTCATCCTGACTATTATCAAATTCCTATTGCTGATCGCCTTGCTCTTCTTGAAGAAGAAGAAAAGGCAGCTATAGGAGAAAATCCAGCAGATGTTTTTACGGAAGAAACAACTAAAAATAAAAAACGCTCCAGAAGAACAAAAAAAAATGCGAAAAACAATGTTATAGCAGCTGATGTTGAAAATGATAACACCTCCGAAACCGTAACTATTGATCATACAGAGGAAATATTAAATGCCGATGTTTCTTACGATGAGATCGAAATGGTTGGTGCTGAAGACATCCGTGAAGAACTCCCAACGTATCAAAGAAAACAAGGGCGCCAGTATAAAATTCAAGAAGTGATTAAACGACGTCAAATTTTGTTGGTGCAAGTTATCAAGGAAGAACGTGGGAATAAAGGTGCCGCCCTTACAACATATCTCTCTCTAGCAGGTCGTTATTCTGTTCTCATGCCCAACACAGCACGCGGTGGTGGCATTTCACGAAAAATTACGAATGTGCAAGACCGTAAGCGTCTTAAAGAAATCGTAAAAGAATTAGCCGTTCCAAAGGGGATGGGCGTTATCTTACGAACTGCCGGCGCCAATAGAACAAAAGCTGAAATTAAGCGCGATTATGAATATCTTATGCGGTTATGGGATACGATTCGCACTTTGACACTCGAGTCAACGGCACCATGCCTTGTTCATGAAGAAAGTAATCTCATAAAGCGTTCTATACGAGATCTTTATAATAAGAACATTAGTGAAATTCTTGTCTCTGGAGACCAAGGATATCGTGAAGCAAAAGACTTTATGCGTATGCTTATGCCAAGCCATGCAAAAGTTGTGCAACCTTATCGCGATCCTACGCCTATTTTTGCAAGAAATAATATTGAAATTCAGCTTGATAAAATGTTGCAACCACAGGTTTCTTTAAAATCTGGGGGGTATCTTGTTATTAATCAAACAGAAGCCCTTGTTGCTATTGACGTCAATTCTGGACGCTCTACGAGAGAATTCTCTGTTGAAAAGACAGCTCTACAAACGAACCTTGAAGCTGCAGAAGAAGTAGCGCGTCAATTACGCTTACGTGACCTTGCTGGTTTAATCGTGATTGATTTTATTGACATGCTTGAAGAACGTAATGTGCGACTGGTTGAAAAAAAATTAAAAGACTGTTTAAAAAATGATCGTGCTCGTATTCAAGTTGGCCATATTTCACACTTTGGCCTTTTAGAAATGAGCCGTCAACGTATTCGCATATCAGTTTTAGAAAGTACAACACAACCCTGCCCCCATTGCGCAGGAACGGGAAGTATACGTTCTGAATCATCAATTGCTTTACATGTCATGCGCTCAATTGAAGAATATCTTCTTCATAATTCGCAATATAATATTATTGTGCGCACACCCGTAGCAACAGCGCTTTATGTGTTAAATCATAAACGCAATATTCTTGTTAATTTAGAAGCACGCTTTAAACTTAATATTAGTATTGAAGCAGATGATAGTATTGGAACGCAACATCTTGTTATTTCTAAAGGCACAATAGCAGAAAGCATTTCTCAATCTTCATTGGAAGATGACAATAAGCAAGAAATTGAAGATTCTATTTTCATAAAAAGTGAATCTATTGAAAATTCTCCTTCCATTGAAACAAAACAAAAGTCTCAACACAAAAATCGCCACGATGAAATTACTGATCCGTCTCTTTCCACCGTTCATAAAAAAGAAGATACATTGAGTGATGATTCTTATCGTCGAGGACGCCGTCGAGGTCGTCGTGGTGGTCGACGCAATCAAGATAATAGTCTTTATCAGATTCGCATTCCTTACGCAGAACCAGTAGGAGATTTTGCTAAGCAGGCTTTAGCAGAAATTAAAGCTGCGCACCGCAAACGTCGTGGTCCATCCGCTAAATCTTCTAAACTTGAAGAAATAAAAAATGATACACAAGCTCTCGATGTAGAACAGCAAGATGAAGCAACAAAAGCTGATACAAGTGTTAAACCTAAAAAACGTAAAACACGTTCTTCAAAGGCGGTAGAAAATAATCTCTCTCTAGAGAGTGATCAAAATGTCGCAGAACAAAAATCTCTTGAAGAAAAGCCCAAAAGCCGTTCAGTACGTAAAATTAGAACAAAAAAAGCAGAGAAATCTGTTCATGAGGGTGAGGATAAAACCCCAGAAGACACTAAGAAATCAACACGTAGAACACGTAAAAATTCATCCTCTAAAGAAACAACAGAAATACAAAAAACATTAGAAAAAGAAACTGATATGAAGATGGAGAAAGCTGTCGAACCTTCTCCTTCCAAAATTGAAGAAACAATTAACCAACCTGTTGTTCTTTCATCAACACCTCATGATTCTCCTAAAACTGCGCGTATTGGTTGGTGGAAACGCAGAACTCTTTCAAAAAATTAACAATAAAAAGAGACCGCCACAAAAAATTGTGGCGGTCTAAATAAACAATCATAGAAAAAGTTTGAACCAATTCTATGACCTATGTGTATTATTTTTGTTTTGCTTTTTCTTGCTCAGCCCGCATACGCTCTTCAATTTCTTTTTGATTTGATTGAATAGCTTGCTGCAGCTTTATTTGCTCTTGTTGGAAATCTTTTTCTTCCATACCAGGACCGGTATACGCCGTTGTAAATCCATTAAGAGAAAATTCAATAGGATTAGCTGAACCACGGAAATTAACAGTAGTTACAACCATTTTTGTACCACTTTTCATAGCTGCAATAAGCTTATCATCTAAAACATCATTGGCAATACAACTTGGTCCATTACAAATGATATAAGGAATTTTTTTAGAGAAGCCATCACCTATTTGAATGTGAACACCTTCTGGCAAAAAACGACCTGTAGGCACTTGAATACCTATACGCTTTTCATTTTGCTTCCCTTTTATTTCAACAAGATTAAAAGCCGTTAAAGGTTGTCCCGTATTCGATAATACAGTATTCATTGTATTACAAATATCAACATCATGCTGCTTACTGCAAACTTTGTACCAACCTTGCGACAAAGTCTGCGCATTTGCAGAAATACCAGCTACAAGAAAAAGGGCAGCTGCTCCAACTAATACCGAAACAGCAGAATAAAAATTTTTATGCGACATGATTAAGTTAATCCTTTCAACGCGCTTTTAAGTAATTTTAAAAAATATTAAGTATAGTTCCAATTTAAATTTTATTAAATTATAATGAAATAAAACTTAATTTTATTATTTTTACTTCAATATAAAAAAAATCAAATTTAGAGAAAAAACTACGATGATCTATGTAAACTTTTATATACCCATATAGCTTTCCCCTCTTTATCACAATCACATGGGTATTTTATGCAATTTATCCATAATACACCTCTGTGCAATTGTGCTAAGATTACACAAACGAATCAATATTGCAATATCAATTAAAACAAACTCCTATGCACTTCTAAAAATCTTACGAATTTAAACTTTTTACTCTTCATGTTAGCCTATAAGGCTTTAGAAATAAGTATTGCAATGCATGAAGCTCAAAAATATTCGATAAAATGTATATTTCGAGATGTCCCTAATATAAAAGTATAAATGAAAAAGATAAAATTAACCTATAAGGACATTTGATAAACTAAATCCATTCCTAACCTGCAGTTTTTGAAAAATTGTAAGAAATTTTTTCTGTAGGCACTTTTCTATCCCTATTTATGAAACAATAGTGGTATGCTTTTGTCATAAAACCGCTTTCGTAGTGAAAACTGCGTAATGAAGAAAGCATGCTATTTTGATTTAAATTTTTCTTTTTAGAGAGTTTACAAAAAATACTTATATGCAAATGCTATTATTGTGGTTACACGATCTAAGATATTTTCTTTATTGTATCAATATGTATTATAATAAAGAAGGCCAAATTAATATGTTAAACAGTTCTTTTATTCTAAACTTAAATTTTTTTCTTATAAAAAATCAATAAGCGATTATTTTTATAGAATATTCTATAAAAATAAGAAATAGTTCTGAAAAGTAGAGAAACTGCTTTAAACAGAATGTTGTTCTGCCATTTCTACAAGCTCAGTCATAATCGTTGCTGCTCCAATAAGTCTTTCATCAACGGTAGACCAATCCCGAATAAGAGCAATACTTTGATCTGGACGAATTTTTGCCATTGAACCTTGTTTTCCCACCCACTGAACAAGAGCAATACTATTGGCGAAATAGTTATTGCGAAACTGTATGACAATACCCTTTGGTCCAGCATCCAATTTTTCTACATGGGCTTTTCGACACAATGTTTTGATATGAAAAACTTTAAGGATATGTTGAACTTCAAGGGGTAAAGGACCAAAACGATCGATTAACTCAGCTGCAAATTCATCAATCTGTTCTAAATTCTCGAGTTCTGTCAAGCGTCGATAAAGCCCCATACGTAATGATAAGTCAGGCACAAAACTTTCTGGTATCATCACGGTTGTAGCGAGTGAGATTTGAGGTGACCATTGCTTATCCTCACTTAGCTCTCCATCTTTTAATTCAGCAACAGCTTCTTCAAGCATTTTTTGATAGAGTTCAAATCCAACTTCTTTGATATGTCCTGATTGTTCTTCACCTAAAAAGTTCCCTGAACCACGAATATCCATATCGTGACTTGCCAATTGAAATCCAGCCCCCAATGTATCAAGAGATTGTAACACTTTAAGACGACGATCAGCAGCCGGTGTTAAAACTTTACCAGACGGAAAGGTAAAAAGTGCATAAGCGCGTTGTTTTGAGCGCCCTACCCTCCCTCGTAACTGATAGAGTGCAGAAAGACCAAACATCTCAGCGCGATGCACAATTAATGTATTGGCTGTTGGAATATCAAGACCGGATTCAATAATGGTTGTCGATAGTAAAACATCATATTGTCCATCGTAAAATGCATTCATAATATCATCAAGTTGTCCAGCCGGCATTTGTCCATGTGCTATAACGAACTTGAGCTCTGGAACATGTATTTTAAGGTATTCTTCTACAAAAGCCAGATCAGAAATACGAGGACAGACATAAAAACTTTGTCCACCACGGTAGTATTCTCGAAGTAATGTTTCGCGTATAACAAGTGCATCAAATGGTGAAATAAAAGTACGAACCGCCATTCTGTCAATTGGTGGGGTTGTTATTAATGAAAGTTCACGTACCCCCGATAATGCCAATCCTAAAGTACGTGGTATGGGAGTTGCTGAAAGTGTGAGAACATGAATATCACTTTTAAGCTCTTTTAAACGCTCTTTGTGTTTGACACCAAAATGTTGCTCCTCATCAATGATAAGAAGACCTAACCGTAAAAAATTAACTGCACCACTTAATAATGCATGGGTTCCAATGGCAATATCAATCGTACCATCTGAAATCCCCTTTTTGACTTGTGTGAGTTCTTTCCCTTTCACAAGCCTTGATACATGACCAATTTTAATAGGTAATCCTTGAAAACGCGAAATAAATGTCTTGTAATGTTGACGTGAAAGCAAAGTTGTCGGTACAACGACTGCCACCTGATATCCATTTAAAGCTGCAACAAAAGCACTTCGAATAGCTACTTCTGTCTTTCCAAAGCCAACATCACCGCATATCAAGCGATCCATCGGCTTTCCTGAGGCTAAATCATCTAAAACGGCATCAATGGCATTCATTTGATCTTCTGTTTCTTCATAAGGAAAACCAGCAACAAACTCATCAAATGGTCCAACTGGTGGAAGTAAAGAAGGGGCAGCACGGATCCTACGCTCCGCAGCTATACGAATTAATTGCCCTGCCATTTCCAATAAATGTTTTTTAAGCCGAGCTTTACGTGCTTGCCAAGCAACTCCCCCTAATTTATCTAAAATTACCTCTGTTCCTTCTGAGCCATAACGCGAGAGAAGCTCAATATTTTCAACAGGTAAAAAGAGTAAATCACCTCCGGCATATTTAATTTCAAGGCAATCTCGTAAAATTCCAGTCGTGGTAATGGTTTTTAGACCAACAAATTGGCCAATACCATGATCAATATGCACAACAAGATCACCAGAATTTAAAGCAGAAATCTCAGAAATAAAATTTGTATTATTCTTACGCCGCTTTGGCGATCTGATGAAGCGATCACCTAAGATATCTTGCTCTGCTATAATAGCTAAATCTTCAGCCTCAAAACCATGTTCTATCATGATAACAGCTGCTAATATGCGATCCCGTGGTGTTGCTTTGACTGTTTGCAAGGATTTTACAACTTCTATTTTTTTCAATCCATGCTCATCAAGAACTTGTACCAAACGATTAAGAGATCCTTCACTCCAACATGCTAAAAGTACTTTTTTGCCAGCAGCGCGTAAAGATGTGATGTGATCAATAACACTTGAAAAAACATTCTTTTCTTGCGCATTACGCTCTTTTACAAAATCATATCCCTGTTTAACTTGTGCGTGAATAACTGTTTGTTCCAAACTTTGTGGAATATTAAAAGGCGAAAAATCAATACGCTGTGAAGATTGTTGCACACATTTCAAAACACGCTCTGGCGTTAAATAGAGAAGACTAGGATCTATCGGATGATAAGACGTCGTATTTTCTTTATCATTTTCGCGCTCTTTACGCGCATTATAATAGTCTTCAATAAGGCGATAGCGCTCAATGAAGATTTCTTCTATGAGATGTTCAAAAACAAGCGGTAAGTTGCCACAGTGGTCAAAAAAAGTATCAAGGCTTTCATAAAAAAATGGGAGCCAATGTTCCATACCAGCAAAACGCCGACCTTGAGCAATTGCTTCATAAAGCATGTTATTTTTTTGTGATATACCAAATGTACGGGTATAATTGCTTTTAAAACGGTTGATGCCTTCAGCTGTCAAAACAACCTCGCTCATTGCCTGTAATAAAAGTTCAGTTTTTTGGCGTGTTGTTCTTTGACTTTCTGGATCAAATACGCGGATGGTTTCTAGGGTATCTCCAAAAAAATCAAGACGTAAAGGTTCAATATCCATAGGAGAAAAGATATCAAGTATCCCTCCTCTTACAGCAAACTCACCAACATCACGGACAACCGTAACGCGTTCAAAACCATTAGTTTCTAGGAATTGAATGAAATGCCTCATGTTATGGCGCTGGCCAACATGTGCATGAATAAGCTGAGCTTCTATCATTTCACGAGGAGGCAACTTTTGCATAATTGCATTTGCTGTTGTTAATATAATTGCAGGATGTGGATTTTGACGTAAATTGGCTAGGCGTGCCAATGCTGATAATCGACGTGCCATAATAGCAATTCCTGGTGACACGCGATCATAAGGCAAACAATCCCAGGCAGGAAATTGAAGGACGGGCAAATTGGGCTCAATAAAATTTAAAACTTGTTGTAAATGTGCAATTTTTGTTCCGTCTCGAACAACATAGATAAGTGGTTTACCTTGTGCAATTTCTGAACTTAATTTAGCAAGGGCAAAGGCTTCAAATCCATCAGTAACGCCATCAAAAATCATATGAACAGAACTATTTTGGGGAATGATATTTTTTTTAAATATAGGCATTTAAATCAATAAGTTAAGTAAGTACGGTAATTGGCAATATCACGAAAAAGTGGACTATCAATTTCAAAGGGTGGTGAAATTTCTCCGGTCATCCATGTGAGTAAGTCGCGATCATCAAAAGACATAATATACTCAAGTTCAGAAAGCGTTTTATCATTCATCCCTGTGATATGAGCATCAACATAATGTCCAAAAATGAGATCCATTTCACGAATACCGCGATGCCATGCACGAAAAATCAACCGACGACGACGCGTATCCAATTGATTTTTGTCAACGACAAAAATTGTCATAAACAGTCTCCTTGAATAAAGTAATATAAACCATTCAATTAGCCTTACAAAATTTATACCTTGCCTTTAAGGAAGTTCAATAATCTTCTGTTCTTTAAGTGTAATTCGACGATGCATTTGCTTCGCCAAAGCGTAATTATGTGTTGCAATAAGAGCAGAAAGACCAGACTGACGAACAAGGACAGATAAAGCTTGAAAGACATAAGCTGAAGTTACGGGATCAAGATTTCCAGTAGGTTCATCCGCTAAAAGAACCGAAGGACCATTTGCTACGGCACGTGCAATAGCAACACGTTGTTGCTCTCCTCCCGATAACTCTGAAGGACGATGGTTCGCCCGATGAGAAATGCGCAGATACGTCAATAATTTACGCGCACGATCTTCTGCGATGGACTTGTTTAATCCTGCTATCATTTGCGGTATCATGACATTTTCTAACGCCGTAAACTCTGGAAGTAAATGATGAAATTGATAGACAAAACCAATATCATTTCGTCTGATAGCTGTTCGCTCGCTATCAGAGCGCTTTGCACAAGAAACACCCCGTAATATCACATCACCGGCTGTTGGTTTTTCTAATAATCCCGCAATATGAAGAAGTGTTGATTTTCCAGCACCAGATGGTGCGACAAGTGCAACAAGCTCTCCACGATTAAGAATAAAATTCGCTTTATCTAAAACAATGAGAGGCTTATGACTCTCAAAAAAGCGTCTTTCAATTTCTACAAGCTCTAAAATAGCTGTCATTATTCATACCTCAAAGCTTGTACGGGATCTAGCTTAGCAGCACGCCATGCCGGAATGAGAGCAGCAAGAAATGACAAGAATAAAGCCATAAGAGCAACCAAAACAGTTTGTTTCCAATCAATTTGTGCAGGCAGTTTTGTTAAAAAATAAAGTTGAGGATTAAAAACATCGACATTAAATAACCAAGAGATAAAGTCTTGGATATGATTAATATTCGCGGTTGCGATAACACCTAAAATTAAGCCCAATATCGTTCCAATAAAACCAATCATCATTCCTGTGATGATAAATATACGCAAAATAGCACTCTGTTGAGCACCCATCGTGCGTAAAATTGCGATATCATGACTTTTATCTTTTACAAGCATAATAAGGCCTGAAATAATATTTAAAGCAGCAACAAGAACAATCAGAGAAAGAATGAAAAACATAACATTTCGTTCAATCTGTAAGGCTGAAAAAAAAGCCTGATTGCGTGTACGCCAATCAATTAAATAGACCTGTTGGTCAACAGCTTTTTCTACAACAGGTTTTATTTGATCAACAGCATCAGGATCGTTTAGAAAGAGTTCTAAAGACTGAACCTTATCGCCTAAATTAAAAAACATTTGCGCTTCATGGAGAGGCATAAAAATAAATATGGAATCATATTCAGACATCCCAACTTCAAAAATAGCAACGACTTTATAAGCTTTCACACGTGGGGTAACGCCAAAAGGAGTCTCATCACCATCGGGGGTAATAATACGAAGATCTCTCCCGACTGTAAGCCCCAATTTTTCTGCTAAGCCACTTCCAATTGCAACCCCTTCTTCTTGATCAAAGTGAGCAATTGATCCTAATTTAATGTTTTGAGAAACTGTTTTAAGCTTTTCTAGATCTTGTTTTCGCATACCACGAACTAATGCGCCAGAGCCACCTTGAGCTTCACCTTGAACAAGCGCTTGACCTTCAATAACAGGCAAAGCAAACTTTACAGCATTTTTAGATTCTAAAGAAGAAATAAGAGTCTTATAATCAGAAAAACCAGAATCAACTGTTTGAACGATAAGATGCCCATTCATACCAAGAATACGATTGAGAAGTTCTGTACGAAAGCCATTCATCACTGCCATAACAACAACCAGAGCAAAGACTCCCAACATAATCCCAATAAGAGAAATAATGGAAATAACAGATGCAACAACATGCTTTTTGTTGGGAATCATATAACGAAAAGCGATCATCCACTCATAAGATGAAAACCATTTATTTTTCAGCCTCTTCATAACATTTCCTATTAAATTATAGAAAGTTGGCTGAGCGCATCTTCAACCGTTAGAGATTTTTTTTCACCTGTTTTTCGATCTTTAATTTCAACTTCATTTTGTGCAATGCTGTTAGGACCAATAATGATTTGCGTGGGCAAGCCAATCAAATCCATTGTTGCAAATTTTGATCCAGGACGTTCATTTCTATCATCTAATAATGGATCAAAACCAGCATCCTTTAATCCCTGATAGAGAAACTCACATGCCTTTGTACAGTTTTCATCATCGGGTTTCATATTGATAATCCCAAAATCGAACGGTGCCATCGACTTTGGCCAAATAATCCCCTTTTCATCATGAGAAGCCTCAATAGCGGCCGCAACAAGACGTGAAGGTCCAATCCCATAAGATCCCATAGAGACCACATGCTCTTTTCCATCTTGTCCCATAACTTTTGCCCCCATTGGGGCAGAATATTTAGTACCAAAGTGGAAAATATGCCCAACTTCAATACCACGCGCTGAAAGACGATATTCTTCAGAAATTTTAGCCCACTCTTCTTCATCATGCATTTCTTCTGTCGCGGCATAAAAAGATGTCCATTGTTTAACAGTATCATCTAAAACAGCTTTATCACTAAAATCAATTGAACTGTTGGGAACGCTAAGTTCAAGAAATTGTCTATCACAGAAGATAGCGCTCTCTCCCGTTTCAGCCAAAATGATAAACTCATGACTAAGTTCTCCCCCTATTGGACCTGTATCTGCACGCATGGGAATGGCTTTTAAGCCGAGGCGAGAAAAAGTGCGTAAATAAGCCACAAACATACGTTTATAAGATGTTTTAGAGCCTTCATAATCAAGATCAAAAGAATAAGCATCTTTCATTAAAAACTCTCGTGCCCGCATCACACCAAAACGTGGGCGAATTTCATCACGAAATTTCCATTGAATATGATACAAATTAAGCGGAAGGTCTTTATAAGAACGAACATAGGAGCGAAAAATATCTGTCACCATCTCTTCATTGGTCGGGCCGTAAAGTAAATCACGCTTTTGACGATCTTTAATGCGGAGCATTTCCAAACCGTAATCATCATAACGACCACTTTCACGCCAAAGATCAGCAGATTGAAGTGTAGGCATCAATATTTCTATTGCGCCAGCACGTTCTTGCTCTTCACGAATAATTTTACAAACTTTATCAAGCACTTTTTTTCCCAAAGGAAGCCAAGAATAAATCCCGGATGTTTGTTGTCGAATCATCCCAGCACGTAACATGAAGCGATGAGAAACAATTTCTGCTTCTTTAGGATTCTCTTTTAAAAGTGGAAGGAAATATTGAGAAAGACGCATTGAAATAATTAACTCCTACTCAGATCTATCATATTGGAACAATTTAACATACCCTCTCTTCATCTATAGCCGCATTCTGAATACTTGCAAATATAACGATCTTATTGTTTAAAAATTTGTTGTGCTTTATTCTCTATTTTTCTTATTGAGCAATAAAATAAGAATGCTCTTCTTTTTTTAATAACGTAATATGGAAATGCTTTATTTTGACTGATGTAAAAAAACTGTACAGAGAGGTTTTTTTTGCCAAATTTCATAAACAGCCGCTCTCACTGCACGTCGTGTTGCCTCTCGAATAACTTCATTATTTTTCCGCTTCATGCGTGGAATATTATAAACTGTATTTTCCACAACCTCTAAAAGAATATCTTTCAATTTTTTCCCCTCTCCATTACTCTCAGGGAGTCCAAATATACTTAGACCGATATCATCCAATAACTCATGCTTGCTATTCATATGGAGAGAAACAGCAACATGACCAGCGTAACTTAATTTTCTACGCTCACGAATCCCTAGCTCATACTCATCTCCAAGAAGACAGCCATCTTTATAAATACGACCAACAGGCACTTGATCAATAACTTCTACAGGCGCTGGTGCAAGACGTAGCATATTACCATTTCTAATATCCCTAACAATTTTAATCCCTGCTTGACGCGCTAAAGCGGCTTGAGCAGTAAGATGTATTGCCTCACCATGCACAGGCACAAGTATCTGTGGTTTTATCCAATCATACATCTGTAAAAGTTCTGAACGACGGGGATGACCTGAAACATGAACAAGTGCATCTTCATTCGTAATAACTTTAATACCCAAATCGATGAAACGATTTTGTATCTCAAGAATCGCTTTTTCATTTCCTGGAATACTTCGCGATGAATAAATAACAGTATCTCCAATAGAAAGCGCAATATTCCTCATCCCCTCACGTGACAGTTTAGCCAAAGCTGCACATGGCTCACCTTGGCTCCCTGTGACAATTAAAACAAGTTCTTTTCGTGGGATATAACCATAATCATCTTCCGTTACAAATGGCGCTAACCCATCCATATAACCAAGCTCTTGCGCAACCATAATACTTCGCTTAAGGGAACGTCCAATGACAAGAACCTTACGCCCAGCAGCTTGAGCCGCAAGAGCAATAGAACATATCCGACCAATATTAGAAGCAAAAGTTGCTATTGCAACACGTCCTTCAGCTTTCGAAATAATCTCAGAAAGACTGGCTTGGACCTGCTGCTCTGATGGAGATATACCATCCCGACATGCGTTTGTGGAATCACAAAGCAATGCTAAAATACCTTTATCGCCTAACGCTCGGAATCTTTTTTCATCCGTTACAGCTCCAAGCGAAGGAGTATGATCAATTTTCCAATCACCCGTATGGATTACAGTCCCCAAAGACGTTGTAATGGCTAAAGATACAGATTCTGGTATCGAATGATTAACAGCAATAGCCTCTATGGCAAAGGGACCAACCTGAAAACAATCCCCTGCTTGAAAAATATTGAGTGAAATTTTTTGAGATTCAAAATCTGATTGCCTTTTACTTTCCAATAATCCTGCCGTGAAAGCTGTACAGTAAAGTGGAACTTTTAACTTTGGCCATAAATCAAGAACAGCCCCATAATGATCTTCATGTGCATGGGTTAACACAAGACCACGTATATTATGTTGTTCACTTTCTAAAAAACGAATATCAGGGAGAATAAGATCAACTCCTGGTAATTCAGAACCAGCAAAACTAACGCCCATATCAACAAGCAACCATTCACGAAGATTTTGGGAGCCAAATCCATAAGCAGCCAAATTCATTCCTATTTCACCCACACCTCCCAGAGGTAAAAAAACAAATTCACATCTATTGGTTGCAACCATAAACATCTCCCAAATCATTAAGATAATCGGATGGTAAAATAATTTTTTTAATAACGACCTGCATTAACAGAAGCAGCCGAACCAAAATGAACATCTCCAGCTGTTATAATGGCTGTCTGACCATTTTTTTGTTTTATGATGCAGTTAAAATCATGATCAAGACCATTAAAAATACCCTCAACGATTTTGTCATCATTCACTACTTTGACATATTTTCCAAGGTGAGCAGAATATAAAAGCCATTTCTTTCGGATTATTTCACATCCTTTTGGTTGTTTCCAAAGAAGATAATTTCTAGAAAAAGACTCCGTCAAAACCGTAAATAATTGTTCTGCCTCAACATGCAAACCGATATTCTGTAAGCTTGAAGTGGGATAGGGTGCATCTTCATAATTATATTTCACATTTATTCCAATACCAATAACCAATGCATATTGTTGTGATGGCAATTTAAAAATCTCGAGCAAAACTCCAGAGCTTTTCGCTCCTCTGAGTAAAATATCGTTGGGCCATTTTAAGCTCACAATATTGTTTGTTTGTTTTTCATCTTTTGTAAATTGTTTTATTGCCTCTGCCACACTAACTCCAGCAACAAAACCAAGTTGAGCAGCAGTTTGATGAACAATATCATCCATTAACAATAGACTAGAATAAAGGTTCCCTTTTGGACTAGACCAAGTCCTCCCCCTTCTCGCTCTTCCCTGCGATTGTTCTTGTGCAACAATCCAAAGATAACCTTGATGACCAATTTGCGCTTTTCGTTGCGCAATGAGATTGGTTGAATCAACACTTTCGTACGATTCAACAGTGTATCCTTGTTTCTGGGCAAAATCTGATAAAATATAAACCATATTCATTAAAATAACGCAGCGGCTGCTTTTTCTGCCAATTCGGCAAACCAAATTCCAAAAAAAGTGTAAAATAAAATAAATAATGCAGAAAGGCCAAGACAAAATTGAAGCTCATTTGATAAAGCAACAAAATGCGCTTTTGCGTCATCAAACCACATAATTTTAATGACTCGTAAATAGTAAAAAGCGCCAACGACAGACGCTATCATACCAACAATAGCAAGTGGTGTCAGACCAGCATGAACAGCAGCAGAAAATGTATACCACTTCCCAAAAAAACCAGCCATAGGTGGTATACTGGCTAGCGAGAAAAGCTGTATTGTCATGACAATCGCCATAAACGGATTGGTCTTTGCTAATCCTGAAAGATCATAAATATTTTCTACGTTACCATTCTGAGAGCGCATTCCAAGAATAAAAGCAAATGAGCCAAGAGTAACACCAAGATAAATGGTCATATAAAGAATAACACTTTTTATTCCTAGCATATCTCCAGCCGATAAACCAACAAGTGCATAGCCCATATGGCTAATCGACGAATAAGCCATTAAGCGCTTAATATTATTTTGACCAATTGCGGCAAACGCACCAAGTATCATTGATGCAAGTGCCATGAAGACCAAAATTTGTTGCCATGCAGGCATCACACTATCAACACGCCCTAGGGGAATAAAGGTCATCACAATAATACGGATAATTAAAGCCATTGCAGCAACTTTAGGCGCTCCAGCAAAAAATGCTGTAATCGGTGTCGGGGCACCTTCGTAAACATCAGGTGTCCACATATGAAATGGAACAGCAGAAATTTTGAATGCCAAACCAGCTAAAATAAAGACAATTCCAAAAATCACTCCCAATTGTAAATTTTCACCTTTTAAAGCAAGAGCAATTTCGTGAAAACCAATTTGACCGGTAAAACCATAAAGCAAAGAAATACCATAAAGAAGCAATCCGGAAGATAATGCTCCTAAAACAAAATATTTTATACCTGCTTCAGAAGATTTTACATTATTACGATTAATCGCCGCTAAAACATATAAAGCTAAAGATTGTAGTTCTAATCCCATATAAAGCGATAACATATTCCCCGCTGAAATCATAAACATCATACCAAGGGTTGCTAAAAGAACAAGCACTGGAAATTCAAATATATTGAACTTTTGTGCATTGGCAAAACCAACAGACATGATAAGAGCAAAGAGTGCACCAATAAGCATTAAAACTTTCATATAACGACCGAAAGAATCAATAATGAGCGCATTGGTTTGAAATAAGCCAGTTTTTGGAAAAACGATGAGAATAATAATGGTCGCCACAAGAAGTGCCATGGCTAAACCTGTTACTGTTAAAGAAGCACGTGCATTGGAATAAACACCAATCATAAGCAACACGACAGCCCCTAATGCAATCAAAATTTCTGGAAGAATTAAAACTAATTGCTCTATTATTTCAGTTTGCATGTACATTCTTCCCTTATCTAGTGCAGTTTATTGATGAGGGCTTCTACGGAAAACGCCGTTGCTTTAAGAAGTGGCGTTGGATAGATACCAAAGAATATTGTAAGAATAACCATCGGATAAAGAATAAACTTTTCTCTTAAAGAAAGATCTATAAGTACTTTTAAACTTTCTTTATCCAAGGAACCAAAAACCACGCGCCGATAAAGATAAAGGGCATAGGCTGCTGATAAGATAACACCTGTTGTCGCTAAAATAACAACCAATTTATTCACTTGAAAAACACCTATTAAGGTTAAAAACTCACCCAAAAATCCTGAAGTTCCAGGGAGTCCTACATTTGCCATCGTAAAGATTAAGAAAACAACAGCATATTTTGGCATATTATTCACTAAACCACCAAACGCTGAAATTTCACGTGTATGCAAACGATCATAGATTACTCCAACACAAAGAAACAAAGCTGCTGAAACAATTCCGTGCGACAGCATCTGATAAATAGCCCCTTGTATTGCCTGTTCATTCGCAGCAAAAATACCCATCGTTACATATCCCATATGCGCTATTGAGGAATATGCAATAAGTTTTTTGATGTCACTTTGAACAAGTGCAACCAACGAGGTATAAATAATTGCAATAAGCGATAATGTGAAAACAAAAGGTGCAAAATCTGCTGAAGCAATAGGAAACATAGGTAAAGAAAAACGAAGAAAACCATACCCCCCTAATTTGAGTAAGACACCAGCTAAAATAACAGAACCTGCTGTCGGTGCTTCCACGTGAGCATCAGGGAGCCAAGTATGAACTGGCCACATCGGCATTTTAACCGCAAAAGAAGCAAAAAATGCAAGCCATAACCATATTTGCATATGGGCAGGAAACTGATAATTGAGTAAAGTTGGTATATCAAGTGTTCCTGCCTGCCAATACATAGCCATAAGTGCAACCAGCATAAGCACTGAACCAAGTAAAGTGTATAAGAAAAACTTGATACTTGCATAAACACGACGTGCACCACCCCACACCCCTATAATGATAAACATTGGAATGAGGCTGCCTTCGAAAAAAACATAAAATAATATTGCGTCAAGAGCACAAAAGACTCCAATAATGGCAACTTCAAGAAGAAGAAAAGCAATCATATAAGCTTTTAATCTCTCTTTAACATTCTCCCAACTTGCTAAAATACAAAAAGGCAAAAGAAAAGCCGAGAGAACAACAAAAAGAATTGAAATACCATCAACCCCCATATGATAGCTAATACCATTCCCTAGCCAACTGAATTTTTCAACCATTTGAAAATTCGGGTTGCTAGAATCAAATCCTATCCAAATAATTAAAGAAATAATAAAAACAAATATCGTCGTAAAAAATGCGACATTGCGTATATTATGGCGCGCAACTTCACTATCATCTTTGATAAACAAAATAAGCAGCACACCCACAAGTGGCAAAAATGTAACCGTAGAAAGAATAGGCCAATCGGTCATTAGTTTACGCCCCCGATCATCATCCATGTAATCAGCAATGCAACACCTATAAGCATCGCAAATGCATAGTGGTAAAGATAGCCTGTTTGCATCCGAACAACTCTATTTGTGATATCAACAACACGCGCTGCGACACCATTAGGACCTAGACCATCAATAATTTTACCATCTCCCACTTTCCAAAGAAAAGAACCAATCTTAAAGATAGGACGAACAAACAAAAAGTTATATAATTGATCGAAATACCATTTTTGGTAAAGAAATTGATATGCTCTTGGCATAATACGAGCCATTTTCTTGGGAAGAGATGGAAAAGAAATATAGAACAAATAGGCAAACATAAACCCAAGAATCATTGCTATAAATGGCGACCATTTTACCCAATTAAAAACGTGGTGGGCATCATGAAGAATATGATTGTGGCTGCTTGTAAACAATGCTCCCTTCCAAAAAGCATCATAAAAGTCACCAAAAAAATAAGGTTGAAACACAACACCAGCAAATATTGCCCCAAGAGATAAAATAAAGAGTGGCATTAACATAACTGGAGGTGATTCATGAACATGATGCATAACATCAGCTGTTGCCCGTGGCTTCCCATGAAATGTCATAAAGATAAGCCGCCATGAATAAAAGCTTGTTAAAAATGCCGCAAAAACAAGGAGATAAAAAGCATATCCTGAAGCAATATTATGAGATACAAAAGCAGATTCTATAATCGCATCCTTTGAGAAAAAGCCAGCCGTTCCAAAAAGTGTTCCTGGAATCCCAACACCGGTTAATGCAATGGTTCCGACCATCATCATCCAATAAGTAACCTTTATATACTTGCGTAAGCCACCCATTTTTCGCATATCTTGTTCATCAGATACAGCGTGAATGACAGAACCCGCCCCAAGAAATAATAAGGCTTTAAAAAAAGCATGCGTAAAAAGATGAAAGACAGCAGCACTATAAGCTCCAACACCTAATGCCACAAACATATACCCGAGTTGAGAACATGTAGAATAAGCAATAACACGTTTAATATCATTCTGCACCAACCCCACAGTTGCTGCAAAAAACGCTGTTGTTGCGCCAACAATAATAATCACGGTTAAAGCAATCGAAGAAAGTTCAAAAATTGGCGACATACGCGCAACCATAAAAACACCCGCCGTTACCATTGTAGCGGCATGAATAAGTGCTGATACAGGCGTAGGTCCCTCCATTGCATCAGGAAGCCAAGTATGTAAAAGAAATTGTGCTGATTTTCCCATCGCACCAATAAACAATAAAAGGCATGTAATGGTAAGTGCAGCCTGTCCATCAAGCTGCCAACCTAAAAATGTCATATTTTGTACAAAGCTATTGTCTGCAGATTTTGCAAAAATAGTGGCAAAATCAACCGATTGGAATAAAATGAAAATACTAAAAATTCCTAAGAGAAACCCAAAGTCTCCAACACGATTAACCACAAAAGCTTTCATTGCAGCTTTATTAGCAGAATCGCGCTGAAACCAAAAACCAATCAAAAGATAAGAAGCAAGCCCCACACCTTCCCAGCCAAAAAACATCTGGATCAAATTATTGGATGTCACCAACATAAGCATCATAAATGTAAACAAAGAAAGATAAGAAAAAAAACGGGACCTTGAAGGGTCATTATGCATATAACCAATTGAATAAATATGCACTAATGCCGAAACACTGTTCACCACAACAAGCATTACAGCTGTTAATGTATCAATATGAAAAGCCCAGTTAAAGCTTAAATCACCAATGTCAAGCCAATGTAATACTAATACATCAATCGCTGAATTAGAACCAAGTGCAAGACTGAAAAATGCTATCCACGACAATATGGCAACAATCACCATAAAGCTACATGTTATCAATTCGCTTGCACGATCTCCTATCGTTTTTCCACCTAATGCAGCAAATAAAAAACCCAAAAGCGGAAGAAAGACAATCGTATAATACATCACGGGTTAGCCTTTCATTACATTAACATCTTCAACCGCAATGGAACCACGATTACGGAAAAAAACGACAAGAATTGCTAAACCAATGGCTGCTTCAGCAGCTGCAACGGTTAAGACAAATAAAGCGAATATCTGACCAACGAGATCATGAAGAAATGCTGAAAATGCAACAAAATTGATATTAACGGAGAGTAATATAAGCTCAATGGACATCAAGATAATAATTACATTTTTTCTGTTGAGAAAAATTCCAGCAATGCCAATCGTAAACATCAAAGCAGAAACAGTGAGATAATGCGCAATATCAATATACATATCCATAGCCCCCTTAAATGCCTTTACCTGATTCAACTTGCTTGATCTCAATGGCACTTTCTACCGTTCTAGAAACTTGCTCCGCAATAGATTGTCGTTTGACTCCCGACTTATGGCGAAGTGTTAAAACAATAGCACCAATCATTGCAACTAATAAAATTATTCCAGCAATTTGAAAATAGAAAACATAATCCGTATAGAGAATATCTCCTAATGCTTGTGTATTTGTTCGCTGCCCTAAGTCCGGCATTGGTTGCGTAACATGTGCTCTCAAGACTGGAGAAAAATGGCTACCCACAAAAACAACAATCAATTCCACAGCGATAATAACGCCAATAAGAGCTCCAATAGGCGCATATCGAAGAGCTCCACTCTTTAACTCAGCAAAATCAACATCCAGCATCATAACGACAAATAAAAATAAAACAGCGACAGCTCCAACATAAACAACAAGCAGAATAAGCCCTAAAAACTCCGCTCCTGCAAGTAAAAATAAAGCCGCTGCATTAAAAAATGCAAGGATTAAAAATAAAACAGAATGCACAGGATTGCGTGCTGTAATAACAATCACTGCACTTGTTAACATCATAAAAGCAAACAAATAGAAAAATGCCGCCGCTAGATCTGTTAGCATAGGCTTCTCCTTAATTATCCAAACAATTGGTACAAACTTTATACCAGATTACAATTTATCGGAAAAATTATCCGACACCTCATTGAGCGATACACTTAACGATAAGGTGCATCCATCAATATATTGCGAGCAATTTCTCGCTCCCAACGATCACCATTCATTAAAAGCTTTTCTTTATCATAATAGAGTTCTTCACGCGTTTCTGTTGCAAATTCAAAATTTGGACCTTCAACAATAGCCTCTACTGGACAAGCTTCTTGACAAAAACCGCAGTAAATACACTTAACCATATCAATGTCATAACGAACAGTTCTACGCGTACCATCATTACGTCGCGGTCCTGCCTCAATTGTTATCGCTTGTGCAGGGCAAATTGCTTCACATAATTTACAGGCAATACACCGTTCTTCACCATTTGGATAGCGACGCAATGCATGTTCACCACGAAAACGTTGAGAAACAAAACCCTTTTCATAAGGATAATTAATCGTAGGTTTTGGTGAAAAAAATTGACGCATTGCTAAGAAAAAAGCACTCACAAACTCCAATAAAAGGAGTGACTTTGCCGCCTGAATAAAACCTGACATCGTAAAATCTCCTCTTAAACGAAATTCGTAAACTTTAAAAAAGCCGCAGTTATCACAACCATTGCTAGTGAGAGAGGAAGAAAAACCTTCCAACCAAGCCGCATGAGTTGATCATAGCGATAACGTGGAACAAACGCTTTAACCATAGCAAACCAAAAAAATACAAAACAAACTTTTAAAACAAACCAAATAACACTAGGAACCCAATTAAGCCACCAAACATCCAAAGGAGGCAGCCATCCCCCTAAAAATAAAATGGTTGTCAAAGCACACATTAAAACAATAGCAACATATTCACCAAGAAAGAAGAGCATGTAAGGCGTTGAAGAATATTCTACCATATGACCAGCAACAAGCTCAGACTCCGCTTCCACCAAATCGAATGGAGGACGGTTTGTCTCTGCGAGCGCAGAAATAAAAAATATAATAAACATTGGAAAAAGAATAATCCAATTCCAATCAAGAAAACTGTTAAAAGGAAGACCAAGATTTGTTCCAAGCCCGTGACTTTGTTTCTGCACAATTGTTGTAAGATCCAACGAACCACTGACTAAAATGACGGTCACAAGCACAAAACCAATAGAAACTTCATAAGAAACCATTTGTGCGGCCGAACGAAGAGCTCCTAAAAAAGGATATTTTGAATTTGATGCCCATCCCCCCATAATAACACCATAAACTTCAAGAGATGAAATGGCTAAGATATAAAGCAATCCAACATTAATCTTTGCGACCTCCCAGCCCTCATTGACAGGGATAACAGCCCAAGTTGATAAAGCAAGTGTCGCTGAAACAAAAGGAGCTAAAAGAAAAACCCCCTTATTTGCACCTGCTGGGATAATAGGTTCTTTCACAACAAATTTAATTAAATCTGCAAAAGACTGTAGTAATCCCCACGGACCAACAACATTAGGACCACGCCGCAATTGTACTGCGGCCCAAATCTTTCTATCTGCATAGAGAAGATAAGCAACTAAAACCAACAGAACGACCAAAAGAAGAAGTGTTTTTCCAACAATAATAAGTAATGGCAACAGCCAAGTCATAAAGAAATCATACATCATTATTCCTTTTCCTTTGCCCTTACTTTACAGCTTGCACAGCGCGGCTGTTTGCAAGAGATGAACATTCAGCCATAACGGCAGAAGCACGTGCTATCGGATTTGTCAAATAAAAGTCCTTAACCATAGAAGTAAATGCTTGACTTTCTAGGGAAACCGTTTTTGAACCAAGTGCCTTAAGATCACTTATATCAGAAGGCATTATATCATCAACAGCATCAAGATGTGGATAATCATTAAACAAGCACTGTCTTAATTGAGAAAGAGAATCAAAGGGGAGCCTTTGTCCTAAAACATCCGATAAGGCACGCAAAATAGCCCAATCTTCTTTTGCTTCACCTGGAGCAAAACCAGCTCGATTTGTCATTTGAACACGCCCTTCTGTATTCACATAAAGTCCTGATTTTTCAGTGTAGGCCGATGCAGGTAAAATAACATCAGCAGCATGTGCACCATTATCACCATGGCTACCAATATAAATTTTAAAAGCTTTTATATTGGCCAACTCCACTTCATCTGCACCAAGCAAAAATAAAACTTCACAGGTTTTAAGAATATTTGCAACCCCAAGTTGAGATATAAAGCCTATATCCAACCCTCCAACGGTCGACGCTGCATTATGAAGAACCCCAAATCCATTCCATTCCTCACTAAGAGCTCCAATATTATTCGCTAATTTAGCAAGGCTTTTTAAAACAGATAACCCTTCATTCCCGCAAACAGCCCCCTCTCCGATAAGAATAAGAGGCCTCTTTGCTTCTTTTAAGACATTAAAAAAAGCATCCTCTCCACGAATAAGTGTCTTTAATGCGTCACTCCCAGATCCAAGGTAAGAATAAGGATACCGTAAATCGACTTCCTCTCCAATAAGCGCGATAGGAAAATTTCCCATCCGTTGGCGCTTTAAAATACGTGCATTTAAAACAGCAGCTTCATGGCGTGGATTAGACCCCACAATGAGCAGAGCATCAGCCTGTTCAATCCCCGCAATTGTAGGATTAAAAATATAACTCGAACGCCCAAACTCTGGCGATAAAGCAACTCCTTTTTGACGACAATCAAAGAGTTTTGAACCCAAAGAGATCAGTAATGCTTTAAGGGCATACATTTCTTCAACAGAAGCAAGATCCCCAGCAATAGCTCCAATTTTTTCTGGCAAGATCTTTGAGAGCATCATTTTAATGTTTGCAAAAGCTTCTGTCCAACTGACAGGTTGAAGTTTTCCGTCTTTACGTACATAGGGTCTATCAAGCCGCTGAGTCCGTAATCCATCCCAAATAAAACGGGTTTTATCAGAGATCCATTCCTCATTTACATCTTCATTCGTACGCGGCATAATTCGCATAACTTCACGGCCACGGCTATCAATACGGATCGCACTACCAAGCGCATCCATAACGTCTATCGATTCTGTTTTAATCAATTCCCAAGGACGCGCATGAAAGGCATAAGGTTTTGAAGTTAAAGCCCCTACTGGACAAAGATCAATAACATTTCCTTGTAATTCAGATGTCATCGCTTTTTCAAGATATGTCGTAATTTCAGCATCTTCACCACGACCGATTAAACCAAGCTCAGAAATACCTGCTACTTCCGTTGTGAAACGAACACACCGTGTGCAATGAATGCACCGTGTCATAACCGTTTTGACAAGAGGCCCAATATATTTATCTTCTACAGCACGTTTATTTTCTGTATAACGAGAACAATCACGCCCATAAAACATTGCTTGATCTTGAAGGTCACATTCCCCTCCCTGATCACAAACAGGACAATCCAAAGGATGATTGATGAGAAGAAACTCCATCACACCTTCACGCGCTTTTTTTACCATCTCGGTATTGGTAAAAATTTCCGGCGCTTCACCATTAGGACCCAATCGTAAATCGCGAACCCCCATAGCACAAGAAGCCTGAGGTTTTGGAGGTCCACCCTTGACCTCAACCAAGCACATACGACAATTTCCAGCAATTGATAAAGTTTCATGAAAACAAAAACGC
This sequence comes from Bartonella sp. AU55XJBT, assembly GCF_028618525.1. Next base: position 209,913 of record NZ_JAQITC010000002.1, read on the forward strand.
GGGACTTCAGCACCAGCCGCCTCCGCTGCCTGAAGCAACGTGTAGTAATCAGGGACTTCAATCTCTTTACCATCAACTTTGATATTTATCATCACCCATCCAACCTGCGGACAATCCACTTAAAATTTGCATTCGGTTGCTCTTAAAAAAATCTTCTATCCCACTGCTTCCAAAGCAATATTCTTTCTTTGAACAACATTTCGCGTATATTCATCAATTCTACGCTCGATTTCCGGACGAAAATTGCGGATCAAACCTTGTACAGGCCATGCCGCCGCATCACCAAGCGCGCAAATTGTGTGCCCTTCAATCTGTTTAGAAACCTCAAATAACAGATCAATTTCACGCTTTTGCGCTCTTCCCTCAACCATACGTCCTAAAAGGCGCATCATCCAACCTGTGCCTTCACGGCATGGTGTACACTGACCACAACTCTCATGTTTGAAAAAAGCCGATATCCGCCAAATTGCCTTGATGATATCAGTCGATTTATCCATCACAATCATCCCCCCTGTGCCAAAAGAAGATCCGACATCGCGCATGCCATCAAAATCCATGATTGCATCAACCATATCCTCACCACGAACAACCGGACAAGAAGCGCCTCCTGGAATAACAGCTAAAAGATTATCCCATCCGCCACGAATACCTCCCGTATGTTTTTCAATCAATTCACGAAAAGAAATACCGAGAGCTTCTTCAAAGGTACAAGGAGCATTCACATGCCCAGAAACCATAAACAACTTCGTTCCGACATTATTCGCACGCCCAATTGACGAAAACCACGAAGCTCCACGACGTAAAATCGTTGGAACAACCGCTATAGATTCGACATTGTTAACTGTCGTTGGACAGCCATAAATTCCCATATTTGCAGGAAATGGCGGTTTGAGACGAGGTTGTCCTTTTTTTCCCTCAAGACTTTCGAGAAGCGCTGTCTCTTCACCACAAATATAAGCACCGGCCCCATGATGAATAATAATATCACAAGAATGACCATATTTTGTTTTTTTGCCAAGCAAGCCTGCTTCATAACATTCATCCACAGCTGCTTGAAGCGCTTCACGCTCACGAATATATTCACCACGAATGTAAATAAAAGCGACATTTGCTCCCATTGCAAAAGTAGCAATTGCACATCCTTCGATCAGGGTATGGGGATCATGACGTAAAATATCGCGGTCTTTACATGTCCCAGGCTCTGATTCATCAGCATTCACAACCAAATAATGAGGACGACCATCATTCTGCTTTGGCATAAAAGACCACTTCATTCCGGTAGGAAACCCCGCCCCACCGCGACCGCGTAAACCTGACGCCTTCACCTCATCAATAATCCAATCACGACCTTTATCAATAATCTCTTTCAGGCCACTCCAATGACCACGCAACAGCGCAGCCTTTAACGATTTGTCTTTTAAACCATAAATATTGGTGAAGATACGATCTTTATCAGCAAGCATACCCCACCTTTTTTTCTATTACCCGTAGCATTTTTAGCTTTTCCTCAAATGCAATTTTTAAAAAACTTCTTAAAACTTTCTACTTTCAATTAAACGTCGTTATAACCTGGACAAAACAATGAAATATCTTTTCAAAAAAAATATCTCACTCAGACCCCTTTCCTTTATGATCCTTTTTCTTTGAAGATTTGAGAGATTTCCTTTTTTCTTCATCCTCAAGAAGAGAGGTTAAACCACTAATCGGTTCCGATGATTTACGACTGTTTTGTGGCCCCACCGTTATTTCAGAACCTTTTCCTGCTTCAAATGCATCAATAATCTCTTCAAGACGCTCTGCTGTAAGATCTTCATAAGTATCTTTAAAAATCATGACCATAGGAGCATTCACACAAGCACCAAGACACTCCACCTCCTCCCATGATAATGTTCCATCCTGATTGGTCGTAAAAGGTTCATGATGAATTTTTTTCTGACAAACTTTAATCAATTCATCAGAACCACGTAACATACAAGGAGTTGTACCACACACTTGAATATGTGCTTTTGTCCCTACAGGCTTAAGCTGAAACTGAGTATAAAAAGTGGCAACCTCTAGGACACGGATATACGCCATAGAAAGAATTTGAGCGATATGCTCAATTGCAGCACGCGTCACCCAACCATCTTGCTCTTGCGCACGCATTAACAACGGGATAACAGCCGATTGTTCACGCCCTACAGGATATTTTTCTATAGTATTTTTCACCCATATCTGATTTTCCTTTGTAAAAGAAAACTCTGCTGGCTGATAGACATCATCTGCAAGACGGCGTACGGACATTAACGATCAACCTCCCCAAAAACAATATCAATCGACCCTAAAATAGCTGTAGCATCTGCCAACATATGGCCTCGGGTTAAAAAATCCATAGCTTGGAGATGAGCAAACCCAGGAGCACGCAACTTAACACGATAAGGTTTATTGGTTCCATCAGAAACAAGATAAACACCAAACTCACCCTTTGGTGCTTCCACCGCAACATATACTTCTCCAGGAGGCGTATGAAAACCTTCCGTATAGAGTTTAAAATGATGAATCAGCGCTTCCATCGAGCTTTTCATTTCGCTCCGCTTTGGTGGTACAATTTTGCGATCCAAACTCGAAACCGGACCATTCTTTTCAGTCCCCAATAATCGTTCTACGCATTGACGCATAATTTTTGCTGATTGGCGCATTTCTTCCATACGAATAAGATAACGATCATAACAATCACTATTTTTACCTATAGGAATATCAAATTCCATTTCATCGTAACATTCATAAGGTTGACTTTTACGCAAATCCCATGGCACGCCAGCTCCACGGATCATAACTCCAGAAAAACCACGTGCCCAAGCTTCGTCAACACTGACAACACCAATATCCACATTACGCTGCTTAAAAATTCGATTCGGTGTCACAAGCGCATCAAGTTTCCCAAGAGAAACAAGAAACGGATCAATAAAATTACCAATATCCTCAACTAAAGATTCTGGTAAGTCTTGGTGCACACCACCGGGGCGAAAATAATTGGCATGAAGACGAGCACCACAAGCACGCTCATAAAAAATCATCAATCTTTCACGTTGCTCAAACCCCCAAAGCGGTGGGGTCAAAGCACCAACATCCATCGCCTGTGTCGTTACATTAAGCAAATGATTAAGAATACGCCCAATTTCAGAAAACAAAACACGTATTAATTGCCCTCTTTTAGGAACTTTAATATCCAATAACTTTTCAATTGCAAGAACAAAAGCATGTTCCTGATTCATAGGAGCAACATAATCTAAACGGTCTAAATAAGGCCCTGCTTGAAGATAAGTCTTTGTTTCCATTAATTTTTCGGTACCGCGATGCAATAACCCAATATGTGGATCTACACGCTCAACAACTTCACCGTCCAACTCCAAAACCATGCGCAAAACGCCATGCGCTGCAGGATGCTGCGGACCAAAATTGATATTAAAGTTTCGAACATTGACTTCAGCCACAATCAACCCCTTGCTTTTTAAAAAACTTCATATCAAATATTAAACAAATCTATCATACTAAAAACATTTAATTATTTAAGAAACACATTATTCTAATTTAACGCCTTATCAAAACCAATCTTATTTTTTTCCATCTTCTTTTCCATCACAGGGTAAAATATATTCTGCTCCTTCCCAAGGAGAAAGAAAATCAAAATTACGCATTTCTTGGCGCAAAACAACAGGCTCATAAATGACCCTTTTTACTTCATTATCATAACGGCACTCAACAAATCCTGTCACAGGAAAGTCTTTGCGCAAAGGATAGCCTTCAAACCCATAATCTGTTAAAATTCGTCTTAAATCTGGATGATCCGAAAATAAAATCCCATACATATCATAGGCTTCTCGTTCATACCACTCTGCACCAGGATAAACCGCACAAGCTGAAGCAACAGGCGTATTTTCATCCGTACGAACTTTAACACGTAAGCGTAAATTCTCACGAGGAGATAAGAGGTGGTAAGAGACATCAAAGCGCTTCTCGCGAGAAGGGTAATCCACACCACTAATGTCTGTAAGATTAATAAATTGACAGCGAGAATCATCACGAACAAACATTAAAACATCGGTAATTGCATCAAGACGTGCCACAATGGTTAATTCACCAAAGGCAAGAACGGCCTCTTCAAGTTTATTGCCTAACTTGTTTTCCAAATAAACCGCAAGTTCAACCAATGCTTCATCCATCATGACACGAAAACTCTCTATCGCTCTATGGATCCGGTACGACGGATTTTTTTCTGTAACAACAATATGCCGTATAACAATGCCTCTGCTGTAGGAGGACATCCTGGAACATATATGTCAACAGGCACGATACGATCACATCCACGCACCACTGAATAGGAATAATGATAATATCCCCCACCATTTGCACATGATCCCATAGAAATCACATAACGTGGCTCTGGCATCTGATCGTACACTTTTCTTAAAGCAGGCGCCATCTTATTTGTTAGAGTACCTGCTACCACCATCACATCGGACTGACGAGGCGAAGCTCGTGGTGCATATCCAAAACGCTCATTATCATAATGAGGCATTGAACATTGCATCATTTCAATAGCACAACACGCCAAACCAAAACTCATCCACATTAAAGAACCGGTACGTGCCCAAGTAATCAAGGCATCTGCTGAAGTAACTAAAAAACCTTTATCTGATAATTCAGCATTAATATCACGAAAAAACTCATCATTTGATCCTATCAGTTCACCCGTATTTGGGTCAATGATTCCCTTTGGTTTTGGAGCTGTGATCGTTGAATTATTAGATCTTAATTCCATTCAAGAGCTCCTTTTTTCCATTCATATATAAATCCAATAGTCAAAATCGCTAAAAATACAATCATCGACCAAAAGCCAAACATACCTATCGATTCGAATGAAACAGCCCAAGGAAAAAGAAAAGCAACTTCAAGATCAAAAATGATAAACAAAATTGAAACCAAATAGAAACGAATATCAAACTTCATGCGTGCATCACTAAATGAATTAAACCCACATTCATACGCCGATAACTTTTCAGGATCGGGAGAACGATACGCTACAATGTAAGGTGTAATCAATAAAACCCCAGCAATAACCGCTGAGACAATAATAAAAATCAGGACTGGCAAATAAGAGTTCAATAAATAAGCCATAACCCTCTTCCATCTTAACAAAATGCCTGAATTTAACATAATGACTCGATATTGCGAGATCAAACAGACAAATTTAATAATCGCTCTATTCATTCTACTCATACTGCTTGAAAGGTATACAGAGCGATACTTTTCTTATCGGCATAGGTAACGCAGAGCAACAAAAGACGCAAGCCCTATTCTTATAAACCATGTAAAAAGGAAGAAAAAATGTATCCCCCCCCTAAATTAGACACTCTACCTAATTCACAGCACACGAATATCGTAAAAAGAAATTCCATAAAGAAATACAAAATGGCGCGAGTGACGGGGCTCGAACCCGCGACCTCCGGCGTGACAGGCCAGCACTCTAACCAACTGAGCTACACCCGCGCATTTTTTCGCACCAATTTATTCTTGGTACAAGCGGTCGTGTAAGGGGTTCGTTCGTTTATGTCAAGAAGGATTATGCATTTTTTAAAAAATTTATCAAATACCATCTTTATTCTTGCGTTTAGAAAATTTTTTCCTTAAAGAGGACCCATTCAGTTGCTGATCATTGCTTTGGGCGATTAGCTCAGCTGGTAGAGCGCCTCGTTTACACCGAGGATGTCGGGAGTTCGAGTCTCTCATCGCCCACCATAGGCTTTTACTTCTTATACAACTTACTGATTTTATTTGTATTTTTAAACGTGAGGGATACCCGAATAAATGTAAGGGAATAGGATTTTGAAACTTGTCTGTTAAGCTTTATGTTCTTGGATTATGCGCAATTAGCACTGTTAAGTTCTATTCTTGAAAATACACAGTTAACAAAATTCTAGCATTTTCAGGATCGCTTTCCATCTCCTTATATCATTCAAAGAATTGAAAGATGTTATTACGAGGTCTTTGATTCTTTCATAAAAGGATTTCTCTCTATTGATCTAAGTGTATCGCTCAGAAAGCTTGTTCTTCTATTCAAATAGATCCCTTACTGAGCTTATAGAAAAAAGTGTTATAAATATAGCTAATTTTCAGTTACACTTGGAAGAAGTTTTACACCGTCAATGCAAATCTTGCGTAAAATTTTATTCAAATAGTGTAAGAATTTTAAAAAACTCACTGTTAATCAATAAAAACTTTGCCGTGATTATTACTGAATTTTTTAGTTTTTTCTCTATGAGAGCAAATCAGCTATTTTCTTCAAGTGACTCTTTAACTGTACAAGATATCTAAAATATTTTTATTAAAAAATTAAAATCTTTTAAAGAGTTTTCTTATTAAATCATACTTATTTAAAATCAATACAAACTTCCCTTGATTAATACGTCATTCTTACAAATTTATCTCTCATAAACTGTTAGAACAATGATATTTTCTTTTCGCACAATATGAACGATCTAAATAGAATAAATATCTGGAAAGGTAAAATAATTCAAAAATATACATCCGAAAAGAATTTAATGTAATTTATAAAACATCTCCAACTGAACATATCTTGTCATTATGAAAATGATTGTCAGAAATTTTGAAAATATTGCTTTATGAAAAACTTTTAGACAGGAAAATGAAATGCTAAATGTCATATTTGCCTTTCATTTTTTTAAGAATTATTATGTTTAAAAGTAAAACTATTAAGGTAACACACTCAAAGAATTGACTTATGAGGAATTATTTTGCTTGAAACTTAAAATAATTTTACAAAAACGCTCTAGAATGCGTATTAAAATGATTGACCTTTTGTAAGAAGTTTGTCAAAAAGCATATCTAATTTGGAGGGGTGGCCGAGCGGTTTAAGGCACCGGTCTTGAAAACCGGCGTGCAGGAGACTGTACCGTGGGTTCGAATCCCACCCCCTCCGCCACAGCACTTTTATCGTTGTAGCTTGTCGGCGGGTTTTGTATATTTTGACACTGTAGCTTGTCGGCTGTAGCTTGTCGGCGGGTTTTGTATATTTTGACACTAGGTTTTGTACCAAATTATTTTTTTTCAAAGGATTTTTAAGGGGTTCTCAAAGGGTCTTCAAAGACCTTTAAAAGGGTCTTTAAAACCT